>NZ_JAVDDU010000002.1 GCF_030848505.1 Marinimicrobium hydrolyticum | reverse complement strand
TTTCTTGCTGGACAAGTGGTGCTGGCCCGACTTTTCAAGTTTGAAGGAGTGCCACCGGGAAATGCAGAACGCCTTTCGTTGTATGCGCTGGTAGGAGCTATCGCAGGCGCACGCCTGGTCCATTGCTTGTTCTATGATCCGCATTACTACCTATCAGACCCGTTGGCAATTCTTCGCATTTGGGAAGGGGGTCTCGCTAGCCATGGAGGGGCTGGGGGAATACTTCTCGGCCTCTGGTTAGGGGCGCGTACGCTACGACCTAAGGTATCGTTTCTCTGGCTCATTGATCGAGCAAGCATCCCCGCAGCGCTAGGAGCTGTGTTTGTGCGGATTGCTAACTTTCTCAACTCAGAGATCGTTGGTATACCTACAATGAGCGGTTGGGGAGTTATATTTGAGGCGGTCGACGGGTTACCCCGCCACCCGGCACAATTGTACGAGGCAGCGGCCTATTTAATCACCTGCTTCATATTGCTGACCATCTACTGGCGTTTGCGACAGCGCACACCACACGGCTTGTTGTTCGCAATCTTCCTTGTGCTCGTATTCACTGCGCGCATTTTTGTTGAATTCTACAAAGTTCCACAGGCTGCATATGAATCTGGTCAATTCTTCAGTGTTGGCCAACTCCTGAGTTTACCGTTTGTAGTTTTCGGGTTAGTTATGGTTCTGTGGTCCACAGGGCATCTAACACGTAGTTCCACCGGGCGCGCAAAAAGCGGCGCGTCGGTGAGCTAGACCTTAGCGATCTAAAAAAGGAATGAGTATGAGGGTATTACTTTTCGTTGCGGTGTTACTGCTGTCTTCTTGTGGGCGCAGTGCTCCTGAGTCATCATCGTGGAATAAGCCGGACTCGATTGTTGTGGGGTGTGAAGACTATCAATCATTAGAGATAAAGCACGGAGTACTATATAACAACGTGTGGAATAAGCACGCCGATGAAAGTGGTGACGGAGTCCAGTGTTTAGAATCAAGAGAAGTCGATGGATCCATTCAGTATGGATGGTCTTGGAGTTGGCCGGAAGGGAAACGCGTCATATACGCCTACCCTCAGATAAAGGTGGGGTCTTCCCCTTGGGACCCAGAACCTAGATTCGACGAAAGATTCCCTAAGAGAATATCGTCCTTGCAAAGGTTCGAGCTGGATTTTGACGTAGAAACAGTCACCAATGGTGACCACAATCTGGCGGCATCGGTGTGGCTCACAACAGAGCCTATCAAAGGAGGCGAGCCCAACCCCTCAGTAATCGCTGCCGAGATAATGATTTGGAGCTACTCCACGGAGGGGCATTTCGATCCTGCGGGAACGAAAACCGCTGAAATTGAAATCGACGGTGATTGGTGGGAAGTCTGGGTGGACAGAGATTGGAAAGATGCGTCAGGCATGAACGACAACCGATGGACTTACGTCACCTATCGATCAAAGGAGCAGTCGATGAGTACAACCTTGAGACTATTGAAATTGCTTGAGTACGCAGTGGAGCACCAAATAGTATCTGAGAATCTGTACGTCTCCGACCTAGAGCTTGGCAATGAGATAATGAGTGGTTCGGGCATCACTTGGATCAACTCGTTCGAAGTGGTCTTGGACTAGGCGCTAAATTCAGAATACAGAGAGGTATATATGACTAACTTGATTCAGCAGTATGTTCAAATATGGAATACTCAGGAAATCGAAAAAATCCCTACAATTTTCTCAAAAACAGCGACATATAAGGATGCCTTTTTTCACAAATAAGCTTAAGAAAGCAAAGTTTGACCGATTTGAAGCTATCAGGCTATTGGGTAGTCTAGAGATTGAATTAGTTGGCTGAAAATTTCTGATAACTGTAGGCTGTTCGTTGAAGTATTTACATCCGACGGCCTCGCCGCGCTGGAGCGTCGCATTTTAAATAGGAACTAGGAAGTCACATGTACAAGTTGTTTTATTTCCCACGCAATGCTAGCTGGGCACCGCATATGGTACTTCACCACATGAAGGTTGAGTATGAGCTGGTGCTGGTCGACAGGAAAACTAACGAACAAAAGTCTGAAAGCTACCTGAAACTTAATCCTACCGGACGTATACCAACTCTCGTAGATGGTGACCTATCGCTCTTTGAAAGTGCAGCCATTTGCCTGCATCTATGCGATCAGAACCCTCACGCAAACCTCATTCCAGCTATAGGCAACCCTGATCGACCCAAGTTTCATCAATGGCTTGCATATTTAACTACCACTTTGCAGCCTGAACTGATGATCTATTTCTACCCTGCCAAGCACACCACCGATACTGCGGGAGAGTTGGCGATTGTTGCAGCGCAAGAATCGCGGGTAGCCGAAATGTATTCATTCCTAGACGAAGCCCTTGAAGGCCGTGAATTTCTTATAGGTAGCAATGTATCCGTATGTGATTACTTTCTTTTCATGCTAGCCCACTGGGGTAGTGGTTTTAGCCGGCCGCCCCTATCATATCCCAACCTGGGCGCTTATCTTAGACGCCTCGCTAAGCGAGAGACCGTGAAAGCAGTGTGCGCCGTTGAGGGTACAGATTTGGGTGCTTACAATTAAATCGGGTTATGAGTGCATTTCAGGCAATGCGGTAACCAAACGGCTGAACTTTTGGTTAGGAGGGTTTATAGTCTCAGTCCTACTAACAGAAGGACTCGTGGCAGCACCAAGGAGCAGCGCGCCTGAAGTACAATATAGTGTCTCTAGAGGAATACCACCACAAGGAGTATGTAAATGAAAGATGTCGTCAAAATTGTCTTATGCTCGGCCCTAGCCGCAATTGCGGCCTATGTCGTGGGAGGGCAAGTAGCCTTGCTTATGGTAGGAAATGAGGCTCGCTCGCTTTTGAACGCAAAGTTTGTAGGATCTCTCTTGGCAGCCATTTTCTTTACATGGCAAGCGGCCGATCTAGCAAACTCCAAGTTTTTTAAAAACATAAAGATCCACAAACATAATATCTCCCCGGATTCCCTGACTTCGCACCGGTAAGCTCAGCGTCATTTGAGTGTGGCGCAAAAAGCAACATTGTCGGGTAGCTGTCGGGCGAAATTCGTACCCGACACCGTAAGAATCTATGAATACTCATGGTTCACTTACGTTGGAGTATTTAGATGATTCTTAAACAGTTACGTATTAGTCGCCATCTATCCCAAGAGCAATTGGCTTTGATGTCTGGTTTGAATGTTAGAACCATTCAAAGGATAGAAAGCGGTCATAAACCTAGCTTAGAGTCTCTTAAATGTCTTGCGTCTGTGCTTGAAGTTGATGTTTCAACCTTAAACCAGGAGATATTTATGATGGACAAAAATACGGACAACTGGCACAGCTTGCCATTTTGGGTTAAATGTTGGTTTTTCTTTAACTTTCTAGATTTCCGCCCCACTAGGGCTACAGCTAAAAGAGTAGAGGTTCTAGCTCATGCCAGTGGGTTTACATTTTGTGCTTTGGGTTTCGTAAATCAGGCTGCGTTAGCTGGCGGTTTATGCATGCTTTTTACTGCATATCTATTTTACTTTCTGGTTTGGAAGGGAGATAAATATGGCATTTGGTATGAACCTCTAGAGCCTAAAAGAACATAGCAGATCGTTTCAGCATTGCATCCGCGGTGCTGAACGTTTTTTAAGTAGAGCGCAACGTTAAAATTCTTTCGTGACGAAAAACAAGCCCAGAATTCTCGAAAGGAGTATGCATGCATCAAAAGGCAGCCCAATGGATCGTGGGATTACTGGGTGATCGAAGCATCCCATATCTAATCTGCGGCGGCCTTGCAGCAAAGGGGTACGGTTCTACGCGTGAGTTGAACGATATTGATCTTTTCGTTCCCGGCGAACATTTTCAGTGCGTGGTGCAGGCCGGCGAGGATTATATATCCAAGGCCTCCGATCACTACCGAGAGGAAGGATGGGATCTGACCTACGTCCAGTTCCAGTATGATGGAATCAAAGTAGAGGTGGGCAACGCTGACGGTTCGAAAATTCTTGATGCGGGTAGTCAGACCTGGATTCCGCTGAACATAGATTTTTCTCGCTATAATACTGTGCACCTGCTCGGCCTTGAGTTGCATGTTATGTTGAAGGAAGATTTGATCAAGTATAAAACGGCACTTTCACGATCTGTAGACCTTGAGGATATTCGTGTCATCGGTTAGATCGCATCGCATACTTCATGTGGTGGACGACCAAATGAAGCTTCGCACTTTCATGGCCGCTGTCGCTGGAGTCGTTACACGAGGGAAAAATGAGTCGATGTCCAAACTGCAACGTACATATTGGCATACGAAAGAAGCTCTTCTTTAATCAAGTATCGCTTCTTAGATGTCGGGAATGCGGGGTTCTGCTCGGGCGCAGTCACACATCAAATGTGCTGACAGGATTGCTAGTCGCGGTTACGCTATTTGCTCTTGTGGCGCTTCTCATGGTGCCCCACAATGGCTATGCTCAACTGTTGGCATTGATAAGTACGCTTAGCCTTTTGTCGCAACGGTATTCGTCTAAGCTATATGCCGTTAATAAGATTGGGTCCGGAAAGTATGAGTAACAAACGGCACCAGCGACTTAACTCGTACCCACTTTCAGGGCGACAAATCCGCCTAATAACCGGGCGTTTTTCGCCAACGGAGATTCATTGTCAGTCATGAGCCAGTTGAACGACGAAACTGTATCTTTCTCGCCTGAAAAGTATTTCAGGTTGAGAATAGAAAAGCGGTTCGAAGAGCTGCGAAACGAGCTGCAAGCCATGGTGCCAAACTCTGAGATTGAGCACGTTGGAAGTACAGCCATACCTGGATCCCTAACCAAGGGCGATCTCGATATTCAGGTTCGTATCGGAAAGTCTGAATATTCTGCTGCTAAGGATAAGTTGTTTCAGTTATACGATGTTAATCACGGTGGATTTACAGCCGAAGATGCTATCTCATTCGAAGATTACAGTAGCGATCCCCATGTAGGAATTCATCTAACCGTCAGGGGCGGTAGTGGTGATATCCAGTATCTGTTTCGGGATCGTTTAATCGCATCGGAGCCTCTTCGCCGTGAGTACGACAACCTGAAGCGACGATATGAAGGAAAGTCAATGGCGGAGTATCGTGATGCTAAAGAGAAGTTTGTTATGCGAGTTCTCGATGGCACCGCCTCGCCAATTCCAGACGCGATGACGAAAAAGGAGTGACTGTGAAGAAAGAGCAAGTGCGTCGCTTCTACGAAGATATATGGAACGCATATGATAAGAAGGTGATTCCGGAAGTGCTGCATGAGGGGTTTACGTTTCGTGGGTCGTTAGGTCAGCAGGCCCACGGCTATGATGGGTTCGCCGAGTATGTTGATATGGTGCATGGTGCTCTAAGCGATTACCGATGCATCATCGAGGAGCTCGTTTCTGAAGGCAATAAAGTTTTTGCAAAAGTGACGTTTACCGGAGTTCATCAACATGAGTTTATGGGGCATCTTCCGACTCACAACCAGCTAAGCTGGCTTGCGTGTGCATTATTCACGTTCGAAATGGACAAGATATCGGATGTTTGGGTGCTCGGTGACTTAAAAGGGTTGGAGTCTCAGTTGATCCAAAATAGGGCATAACTAGGCCAACAGAGCGATAACTGGAGCGGGAGCTAAGACCCGCTCCGAGCAAAGCGGATCAATTTATTGACCTGCTCCTAGGTCTAGCTTGGATGAGCGCCGGCCCAAGGCCTTGATATTCACCCCCCGGAGGATTAATTTAGATAGCTTGGCGTCGGGGTGTCTCGGCAAGAACGGTGAATAATACGACAATTAAATGGAGATACCCATGGATATATGGACTGCCTGGACCGCTCTTTTGGAGTACGGGATTACCCTGCTTTCTACCCAGCTCGGACTGTCCGAAGCCCTTGCCATCATTGCGTTCACTTTGCTCGCGCGGCTGGCTTTGATGCCGCTCTCCTTCAGGGCGGCGTACGACACGTACCAGAATCAAGCGGCCATTCGCAGTGCCAAGCCGGAAATCGAGCGGCTGAAGGAAGTCTATAAAGACAATCCTCCCGAACTCGCCAAGAGAACCATGGCGTTGTATAAGAAAAGAGGCATCAAATTTCTGGGCAAGAGCATGGTCTTCAATATCGGTAGTCAGGGCGTCCTCGGCTTGGGTCTGTTTCACACCCTTAAGAATATGACCTTCAGCTCCAAGTTCCTCTGGATCACCAACCTGGCGAAGCCCGACGTCATTTTGGCCTTGGCGGTAGGCGCTTTGATGTTCGCCGGTATGCTTTTGATGCCCGGCAGCGCGGAACAGGCTTCCTTGCTGATATTTCTGATACCAGTGGCCATCTCGGTGTTTGTACTGGTGAGCTTTCCATCCGCTATCGGCATTTATTGGGCTGCATCCAATTTCGCTACCCTGGGGCAATCACTCTATCTGCGGCACGTGGTGAAGCGAGAAGCTACTTTAGCTCGCGACTAGTGCCGTGCCCCGCTTCTCGCGGGATGTTTCCTTCGCGTTCGCAGCGGGATTCCGCTGCACCTCAGCCGAACCAGTTCGTCATGCCTTTTGGCCGCGTCAAGTGGGCAGTAGACGCGCGCCTGGTTCAGCAATGTTGGCGGGGATATACTCCATGGAATTGGTGAAAGCTACAAGCAGCAGTGACTGGGCGAGTGCTTCAGAACTATTGAGTCGAGTGGTAAATCGACTAGCGCTGCTTGAAAAGCCTTTATGGACGTTGGAGCAAGTGTCAACTCAGGGCCTGAAGGAGGCCTATCGCTTGGAAGAGCTTCACTTCTTAACCCTGAATAATCAGCGAATTGGTTTAGCATTCCTTCAAGAGTCCGATCCGATGTTTTGGCCTGAAATCACGAACAATGACAGTTTGTTCGTGCACAAACTCGCGTTGGATCCGGCGTTGCAGGGCAAAGGGAACGGAAGAATGGCTATCTCAAAAGTTCTGCAAGAGGCCATTGCTAGGGGCCTGAACTGGCTTCGCTTGGACTGTGATGACCGCCCGGAACTCCATCGATTTTACCAGAAGTGCGGCTTCGCCTTTGTAGATTTAAAAATCATGGGAGCATTCAACGTGGCTCGTTACCAACGGTTAACTAGCATGGAAAAGTAACTACAAGAAGCGGATTGAATGCAGTAAGCGATAAGCATCGAACAAATAGCTGGCCGAACGTTCGTGATCCGCGTCGGTTGGTGACGTTCAATAATAACAGTAGATAATTGGAGAGCCGCCTTTGAAAATATGGATTTGGTATGTAATAGCTTTAGCGTTTGCCGCGTATTGGGCATCGAATCTCATCCTATGGTATCCATGGAGCTACAGCCCTATCTTAGGGATGACCATTATGCTGACGGTGAATCCAGTTTTATGGGCGTACGTAACGGTTTTAGGCATAAGGTCCTATCCAGGGCAGCGTGTGAGCGCAGCTGTATCACTGATTGCGGTTGTGTTTCTTGTTTTGGCAATAGTGGCCGATTACCTATTTTTTGCTCTGATTAGAGGTGCGCTAGAAGAGCTGTACCACCCTACGACATTCTACGGTTATGCCTTTCTTGTTTTTTGGCCAGTGCTCATCGGTTCTTTATTCGGAAAGAACATGCTGAAAAACCCCAAGCCATTGAACTGGGAAAATCTCGCGTACGTTGGCGCATGGGGTTTTGGGTGCATGGGAATAATTGCGGTTATCATATGGCTTGATATTAAGTTGTTCTAGACAGGTCTAGTTCACGCAAAACAATTGCGGCTCTGATATTTGAGCGCGGCAGTACCACAGAGATCTAAGCTATGAAAGCTCAATCCCGTCTACTCGAAAAGTTGTGCCAAAGCCTGCCAGAGGGCCGGCTCGAATGGATCGGTTTGCGCAGTGAAAGGCGCGGCGTTGTGGAGGTGGTAGAAAGTGCCTTTGCGGTAGAAGGTCTTGGGTTGGACGGGGATCATCGCATGACAAAGACTCCTGGTTCAGCCCGCCAGGTAACCATGATTAGCAGCGAGTTTATCGAAGCGATTTGTCGCCATACGGGTCACTCCAGCATCGACCCGGCACTCTTGCGGCGCAACCTGGTGATTTCGGGTATGAACATGAATCTACTGCGCCATCAACGGTTGCAGATAGGTGATGTTGTGTTGGAAACCACCGCCCTCTGTCACCCCTGTTCCCGCATGAACGAAGCGCTGGGCCCCGGCGGCGCAGCATCGATGTTTGGCTACGGTGGGCTCTGCGCCAAAATCATCCAAAGCGGCCGCATGACAGTGGGGGACCCGGTGATGCGCCTGGCTCCTGCGGCCAACCATAGCCCGCAATAGGGTGCGCTCTGATCGCAATCTTTACGCTTCTTGCGCCCCTTACGGCATGCTATGCTCAGCTGGTTCAGGGGACTGTTCTTGGTGGCAGTCGCCGCTACGGGAACAACCGATCCTTGAACGAGGTATTCATACAGTCCCGGCTATGACAGCGGCCCCCATCAGATGCGCGGCGGTCCCCAGTGGGGAGCGGTTTACAGGAAGCAAGTAATGAAATGTATCTTGGTTTTGTTGGTTGTTGTAATTTGTGGTTGTGCAGCGCAAGGAGACCTATATAAGGACGTTCAGACTCAAGCATTGGATGGCAAAAGCAGTATCGTTATTTTTCGGAAAAAGCAGTTCACGGACGGCGGGTCGTGCTACACGGTCAGGGTGAATGGTGAGCCTGTTGGAGTCCTGGGGAATGGAGGCTTCTTAGAGGTTCTGTTGGATCCGGGCAAGCACGTTATCAGTATTCCACACCTCGACGGGAAAACCTTGAGTAGCGAAGCAATACTAGAAGAAGGTGAGGTTTACTATGTGGAGTATAACTCAGCACTAAGGGGCGTTAGCGCGATTCCCATCGGGGCCGCAGTGATGACCAATGTGAGTTTTAACTTTGCGCTTTCTCCAGTGCCTGAGCCCTATGCACTTGAGCAACTGGAAGGCTTGAAAGACTCCTCAAAAAAAGTTTCATGTATGGCAACGCTAAAGTGAGTTAAAGCCACGGAATGTAGGCCCAACGCTATGTTACTAACTGAGAGCTACCGCACTGAACGACGTTTGATGGAGATGTCTGATTTTCTCCGGGAAGACTTAGGTACAGTCGTTCGATACAGTCCTTTGTCTCAGAATGTTGAGGGCCTGGTTTGTTTTGCGAATATTCCTCATCAACTGTTGGATGAGGAAATTCAGCGTCACATCGCGCACTTTGACGGGATGAATATCGGCTTCGAGTGGAAAGTCTATGATTCGGATGAGCCGGCTTGCTTAAGAGATAAATTAATTGAGGCAGGGTTCCAAGAAGGCGAAGCAGAATCTCTGATGGTCTATGACACCAGTGAGCATCGGCCGGCTGTGGTTTCGGAGCTTGGCGGGATCATGGTGCGGCGAATCGAACACACTAACGAGCTGAATGAAGTTGTGGATCTCCAGGAAACTATTTGGGATAGGTCCTTTTCGTGGCTTTTTGATCAGCTTCTCTCCATATGGAATCATGGCACCTTCTATGGAGCTTATGACAATGAGAGGTTGGTGGGCGCCGGTTGGATTGAATATCCACCGGGCGCCCAGTTCGCTGAGCTGCACGGCGGGTCCGTCCTTCCTGCCTTTCGTGGGCGCGGTATCTATTCTCAGCTACTTCATAAGAGACTGAGCGATGCTCTTGTGAAGGGTGTCAGGTGGGTAGCCGTGGACGCGGCGCCGATGAGCCGCCCCATCCTTGAAGCGAAGGGCTTGAAGAAGCTTGATACCACGTATCCGATGGCGTGGCTTCCGCGCGGTACGACTGTGTCGCACGAGCGATAAACTATCCCAGCCCACAGCTACAGATTCGGTGAATTGTAAAAATAGAGACGTTCATGATTACCTCATTGTTCTTCCCCATGCTACTTCACGTAATACTGGTGGCGATGCTTTATGCTCTGCTGACGCTTATGCGAAAGTGTGGGGCGTCGGCGCCAATGCCGATGGTAGTAATCCCTACGCGCTGATAGAGCAGAGAGTAAGTGCTAACCTATCCAATCAGTTTGAATGGCCGGTATTGTTTTACGCCGCGTCCATCATTCTTATTGCGCGCCCGGAATTGTATCAGCCAATACATGTGTGGTTCGCCTGGTTGTTTGTGTTTGGCCGTGTAATCCATAGTGCAGTACAAATCTGTACTACGAATGTCCGCCTTCGGGGCGCGATATTTACAATCAATTTTGTTGCAGTAATATGCATCTGGGGTGTGCTTGGGCTAAGCGTGATAGACCAATAAATGGCTGCTAGCCGCAGCCCATGGCGACGGGTCTTCATACTGTTGGACTATGACTTGGAAAGGCCGCCATTTTTTCCGCCGAATAACCGCTTCAGCACCCAGTGGGACGGCAGATAGATGGCGGTGATCATCACCACCATCAGCGCCATCAAATACAGCCACGGGTGCACTAAGTCCTGCGGGCGGCCTGGTCCGTAGGACCAATTGATATTGCTTTCAGGGGTGCCGAACCAATAGCTTAATGGGATAGCCACAACGGCGATAACAATTTGCAGCCGCAGGGCTCGAGGGTCATACCCAAATCGAATCAGCATAAACAGCATCACCGGCGGTAATGCCAAGTGGAATAGCCCGGACAAAAAGCGTATATGAGTCTCCGTGTCGGGGCTAAACATATAGGCCGCAACGCCAATCACATTCCCCAGCGTCAAAAAATCTAGAACCCAAACCAATTCCAGAAACAGCACGCCCACGGCCATGGTGCTGGCCAGCAGCCGGCTTTGCAGCCACAGGGCAAACGCTAATACGATCAGGGCAATATCGGAGAACCACAAAAGGTTGGCGGGGCCAAGGTCGCGCCAGTAAATGGGTACGATCACCACCACCATGGCGGTGTAGCTCCATTTCAACCACGACGGCACTCCACGCTTGGGGTCGCTCAGCTGCGTGAGCCATTGGTGTCGTTGATTGTCGCTGGGGTTGTCCATCACGGCTCCTTTTCCCGTGGTTACGAATTTACTGTATAGGCTGCGGAGGGCACAGGTCAAAGGCGGACCCGCCCCATTTGGCTGGTTTCTGAGGGCCACAGTTGGGCGCAGGTCTAGATTAGGGGGTGATGCGCACTGGATTTTGCGCCAGAGCCGGAGTATCTTGGCTGGCCGGTGCTTGTAAAGGATGTTTGCCCCTATGTTCCAGGATTACGATCTCTTCGCCCTCTGGTTTATCGCCGGTGCCGTACTCATGCTTCTGGAATTAGTGATTCCAGGCGGCATAGTCATATTTCTGGGTATCGGCGCAGTTCTCGTCTCTTTCTTGCTCTACACCGGCGTGATCGATGGCTGGTTACAGGCATTTACCGTCTGGTTTATCGGTTCACTGGTGTTGGTGTTCGCTTTGCGTGGTCTGGTTCAAAAGCTGATTCCCGCTCAGGTGGAGCGCGGCAAAACCGATGAAGACCTGGATGCCTACGATCAAGTAGCGGTGGTGGCCGAGCGTATACCCGCGCAAGGGGAGGGGCGTATCAATTTTCGAGGCAGCACCTGGGCGGCCCGTTGCCACCAGCCGGACCTGGAAGTCGAGGCCGGTACACAAGTCCGTGTAGTGTTGCGAGAAAATCTCGTATGGCTGGTTGAGCCGGTTGACCCCCCGGTAGCCCCCGACGAGCAGCATACTCATTAAAAGTACAAACCGTTTTGTCCATTCTTAAGGAGTTTTCATGTTAACCGCATTTACCATTTTTGTTTTGGTGACCGGTATCATCTTGTTGAAACTGATGATCATCGTTCCCATGCGCCAAGCGTGTGTTCTAGAGCGCTTTGGCAACTTTCGCCGTGTGTTGGAGCCGGGCTTTCACGTCATAGTGCCATTCTTGGATAAAGTGGCCTACCGGCACGAGATCCGCGAGCAAGTATTCGATATTCCCGCCCAGAGCTGTATCACCCGCGACAACATTCAGGTAGCCGTGGATGGTCTGGTGTATCTAAAAGTCATGGACGCCAAGCGTGCCAGTTACGGCATTGGCGATTACAAAATGGCGAGCGTGAACTTGGCGCAAACCACCATGCGTTCGGAAATCGGCAAGCTGACGCTGGGCGATACCTTCTCTGAGCGCGATAAGCTCAACGAAGCCATTGTGCGCGAAATCGACAAAGCGTCGGATCCTTGGGGCATTAAAGTGCTGCGCTACGAAATTAAAAACATATCGCCCTCGGCGCAGGTAGTGCACACCTTGGAAAAACAAATGGAAGCGGAGCGGGAAAAGCGCGCTGACATCACCCTAGCCACAGCGGCCAAAGAATCCAAAATCCTGGTTTCCGAGGGGCACCGTCAGGAAGCCATCAATATCTCCGAAGGTGAAAAGCAAAAACGCATCAATGAAGCCAAAGGCCGCGCCAGCGAAATCGAGATTCTCGCCGAAGCCTCGGCTGAAGGTTTGCAGAAAGTAGCCCAGGCTATTAAGAAGCCAGGTGGCGATTACGCCGTGAAAATGCGTCTGGTAGAAGATTTTGTGGGCCGTACCGGCGAGGTGCTTAAAGGCGCCGACGTCTCCGTGCTGCCCACCGATCTGGCGCACATCAAAGGCATACTGACGGCCCTGAACCAGAATATCGGTAGCGGCGCGGCGAAAGGAGTGTCCAAATGAACGATTTGAATCCATTTGATCTGTTTAACCTGGCGGTGTGGGGCATTATTTTCCTCACCATTATCTCCCAGCTGTTTGCGTCCATCCGTATTGTGTCCACGCGCACCACGCTCATTGTTGAGCGCTTGGGGAAATACCATGCCACCCTAGGGCCCGGCTTTCACGTTCTGATGCCGTTTATCGACAAAGTGACGGCTCTGCAGGATCTGCGCGAAGAAACCATTGATGTGCCGCCGCAAGAATGTTTCTCCATGGACGAAGTTCAGGTGGAAGTAGACGGCGTCATCTACATGTCGGTTTCCGATCCGGTGAAAGCCACCTATGGTGTGACTGACTACCGTTTTGCCGCCATGCAGCTAGCGCAGACCACTACGCGCTCGGTGATCGGTACCCTCGATATGGATAAAACCTTCGAAGAGCGGGACATGATCAGCCAGGCCGTGGTGGATACCCTGAACGAAGCGGGTGCCGCTTGGGGTGTGCACGTGCACCGTTACGAAATCCGCAACATCAAACCGCCCGCTCGGGTGCAAGATGCCATGGAGAAGCAGGTAACCGCTGAGCGGGAAAGACGCGCCATTCTGGCCCGGGCCGAGGGTGACAAGCAAAGCCGTATCAATACCTCTGAAGGTACCATGCGCGAGCTGATTAACCTGTCCGAAGGTGAACGCCAACGTTTGGTTAACGAAGCAGAAGGTCGCGCGTCGGAAATTCTGGCCCTGGCCACCGCTACCGCTAACTCCATCGAAAAAATTGGTAACGCCGTAGTGCAACCTGGCGGCGAAGAGGCGATCAAACTTAACTTGTCGGAAAAATTCATCGATAACATCGGCCACCTGGCCGATGCGCACACGAAAGTAATTTTCCCGGCCGACCTCACCAACATGGGCCGTCTGTTGTCAGAGCTAGACCTTGCCATCGACGATAAAACAGCTTCCTAATGCGCGATCTGTCCGCTGCCAAAACCGCTCCACCCAACTGGCGCTTACTGCGCCTGGGCGGTTTTGTGCTTGTTCTTTTGGCCGGCCTTATGGGCCTGGCCGAGGGGCAGGTGGATGCTGGGCCCGCGCCCGTGTATCAGGTGGACATCAAGGGCGTGATTAACCCCGGCTCATTGGGGTTACTGCGCCACGCCATTGAGCGCGCGGAAACGGAAGGGGCGGAAGCGCTGGTGGTGCGCATCAATACCCCCGGTGGTTTGCTCAGTAGTACCCGCGATATGGTGGCTGCCATTTCCGAATCCGGTGTGCCGGTGATTGGCTATGTGGGCCCGGCGGGAGCTGGTGCCACCTCGGCCGGCGCCTTTATCCTACTCTCCACGCATGTGGCGGTGATGAACGACGGCACCACTGTGGGCGCTTCATCTCCGGTGGCCGGCGACGGGCAGGACATTGATAGCACCATGGCGCAAAAGGTGCTGAACGACACTCGGGCGTTTATGCGCTCCATCGCCAAAAACCGAGGCCGAGATGCGGACACCGCCGAGCGTTTTGTCACCGAGGCGGAAAGCCTGACCGCCGATGAGGCGTTGGAGCACCAGGTAATCGATTTGGTGATACCCGATGCGTCGGCTCTGATGAGTGCCCTGGAAGGTCGGGAGTTTCAATTCAAAGGCGAGTCGCTTGCGCTCAGCCTAGAGGGGCGGGACATCTACACCGTTTCTCCCCGGCTGATGGACCGGCTAATGGACATTATTGCGCACCCGCAAATTGCCCACCTGCTGATTTCTCTGGGCATGTTGGCTCTGTACATTGAGCTGCTGAACCCCGGTTTGATGGTGCCCGGCGTCGTGGGCGTCATCGCGATGATTCTGGGGTTAATGGGGGTGCAGACGCTACCGGTGCACATCGGCTTTCTGATGCTGCTGTTCCTCGGTTTGGGTTTGATGGTGGCGGAGTATTTTGTCTCCGGTTTTGGCGTCCTGGGGATTGGGGGTGCCGCCGCGTTCATTATCGGTAGCCTCAATTTGTTCGATATGCCCGCCGACCAGGAGCACCAGGAGATGGTGTTGTCGGTTAGTGTCGGCGTCAGTGCGGCTATTCTTCTGGGCTCGTTCCTGATCAGCTACGCGTTGGGCAAAAGCGGCGCCAAGGCCAAAAACAAAAGCTTGGTGGGTAAAACCGGCGAGGCCATGGTGAGTTTCGATCGCACTGGCTATGTGTTGATCAACGATCGGCGCTGGCTCGCCGAAACCACTGAGCCTCTGCGCCACGGCGATCAGGTGGTCGTGGTGGCGCAAACCGACGATGATCGGCTGCAGGTTAAAAAGGGCGCCTCCTCCTAGTAACCTTGTGATGCGGGTGGCGCGCTAAGGTAGGTGTCCTTGCTATACTCAACGTTCAGTAGTTGCTCAGGTTTTACACCTCATCATTACCCGTATACTCAGAGAACTGCCATGAAAGTTTTTTTTCCTTCGCTTTTAGCCCTCCTGTTGTTGCTAGGGTGCGCTGCTGCGCCCGACACACCTGTGTATGTAGAAGGTGCGGATCAGACCTACTACCAGTTGAATGACCGGCGATTTCACCGGTTTGTGGTGCCAGATAGGGACGCCTTCGCAAAATACGACAAACTATTACTGTTTCCTCTGCAGTTGGATGGAATGTTAATACTGCGCTCTACCGACCAGGAAATTAACCGGAGCTGGGGCGGTTCAACCTATGAAGACATGCTGCCTTACGTAAGCTCGTTTGATGAGTTGGCGGCGCATCTTTTTGCTCAGGGCCGGACGTTTGATTTGACCAATACGGGTGGTCCTAACGTGCTGGCCGTGGAGTTCCGTTTGAAGAGCTATCGCCCGCACACTCCCCGGCTTGATGCCATGGGCGGCGGTACGGTGGGCGATTTTACGGTCACCTCTTTTGGCGACCTACGCATTGAAGTGGTGCTGGCGGACTCCCAAAGCGGTGAGTTGGTGGCCGTGCTTGAAGACGCGGTACGGGTTTCGCCGCGCAGCTTTGGCATGACCGCTTTTGGCAATACCACCACGGTGGATGCTTCAGCACGAAATACGCGTGGCAACCAGCGGGCCGCCTGGCGTCGAACCTTTCGGCACTGGCTGGCACGTTTTGATGCGGATCTGAACGACCTGCGCGAAGAGGCCTTAAAATCCGCGGCTATTGAGATCTGAATCATGCGCATTAACCCGCAAGAAATTTGAGGTAATCTTTTATGCCTACGCTGCAAGATCAGTTGCTAAAAGCGGGCTTGGTTGACGCCAAGCAAGCAAAGCAGGTCAGTAAGGAAAAGCGCAAGAAAAACAAACAAGCACGCCGGTCCGGCGAGCCGGAGGTGGACGAGCTTAAACAGTCGGCTCAACAAGTGCGGGCGCAAAAAGCCGAACGCGACCGGGAGTTAAACCGCCAGCGCCAGGAAGAACTGGAGCGTAAAGCAGTAGAGGCACAAATCAAACAATTGATTCTCAATCATCGCCAGCCCAAAAACTCCGGCGGTGATACTGTGGAGTACAACTTCACCGACGACAAACGCATCAAAAAAATACGCGTTTCACCGGCCGTACAACAGCAGATCATTCGTGGCCAATTGGCCATAGTGCGGCTCGGGGAAGACTATGAACTGGTGCCCCGCATCGTTGCGGATAAAATTGCCGTGAGGGGCGAGGGCAGGGTGGTCGTCGCGAACGTCAAAGCAGAGAGTGCCGTCGAGGAAGCGGACGACCCATACAAAGATTACGTGATCCCTGACGATCTCATGTGGTAGCAATAGGCCACAGCGAATGTAGAGCACTGGCGCCCTGTCGCAATCCAGGGTTAGAATTGAAACGTCTCCAGTAACGATGCCCGGATGGCACGTTTTTCGGGGCTATTATTCAACAGGGAGTTTATTTTATGGCGAAAAATCTTTACATGCTGCCGCCGGATTTGCCGGTACCAGAAGACGACGGTGCCTGCGATCATCTCACCGGCAGTCGGTTGCCTTCGGTCGCGTTGCCAAGCACCGGCGGATCCACCGTGGATTTGAGTGCCGAGAAGGGTTGGGTGGTGGCGTACTTTTATCCGATGACCGGCAACCCCGATCAGCCACCCATGCTGGGCTGGAATAAGATTCCGGGGGCGCGTGGCTGCACCACGGAGTGTTGTGCGTTCCGAGATCGCCACCTTGAGTTGCGGCGTTTGGGTGCCACCGTATTTGGCGTCAGTTCACAGCCTTTTGACGAGCAGAAAGAAGCCGCGCAGCGGTTACATTTGCCCTTCGAGCTTTTGAACGACAGCAATCTGGCGCTGGCCGGGGCTTTGAAGCTGCCCACCTTTGAGCACGATTTTGCGCGTCTGATTAAGCGGGTCACACTGGTATTGAAGGACGGAGTAATTCGCAAGGTCTACTACCCAGTCTTCCCTCCTCACCTGAACCCTACCGAGGTTATTGCTTGGTTGGAAAAGCAGGCTTAAGGCGAAATTCTAACGGGGCGGTTTCTGCCGCTATTCCTCAAAGCGGATATCAATGTCCAGGTCACTCTCCAGGCATGGCCAGCGACGAATCTCCTCAGACCAGCCCCGATCTTTGTGCAGTGCGATGTAGCGCTGAAAGCTTTCACTCTTGAAGCTGTATTCATTCAACAGTAACTCGGCAGAAAACAGCACCGCCTGATCCAGTTCATTGGCGAAAGGTTCGCCGATAAGCTCATGAGCGATTACATTGGCGCGCGTGCTGTCCATGGGCGCCAGGGGAATACCACAATAACCCATAAAACGGTCATTCACTTCCTCCAATAACCGGTGTGCCAGATAGGCTTCATCAAGCAGCGCTTCCAGTTGGCTGCGTCCATTGATTAAATCCGGTGGCGAGAGAAAATAGTCGCAGGCGATATTCAGCAGTGGCGTGACCGGTTCATCGATGCCCGCTTCGCGGCTGATGTGATCAATGGCATCGATGAAAGCGGGTACCCGTTCGATGTAGCGAATCACGAAAGCACGCAGAGCCTGAACCGATTTGTCGGCAGGCAACTTAATCGCGCCGTGCAAATGCTGGGCACGAGCTTCCAGTACCTTCGTCAGTTTGTCATTTTCAAAATCGCGCGCCTTGGCTTTTTGAATCAGAGCCTCGATGTCGGCGAGCTGTTGAAGGCTCATGATAGGCATGTCCTCTGCGGTATATCCGCATGAAGCCCGCTGGGTGGCTGGTGTTGTTCTGAACGAACGGAACAAAAACCTAGCCAAAAGCCTGCTGGGTTTAAGGTTGAGGATGGCGGCAATCGCGCCATCTACTCTTTAAACTTAATTCAAAAGTTGGTAATTACAAGCTGGCTTTAAGAACGTTTTATCATAGGGGTGGCGTCGCATTCGACAAAAGGGTGAGCCGGAACCCAGGTTTTCGCCCGGCTGTAGTGCAGAAAGATAGCGCCCATCAGCAACCCTCGGGCACCATTGAAGACAGTAAACGTTAGCCAGAGTCCTTGGTTTCCCCAGCCTCGGGTTAACCACCAGAGGGGCAGAAAAACCAGCCCGGCCGAAATCAACATGGCGTATTGCATGGCGGCGGTCTTCCCGCTGCCCAAAAACAATCCATCCAATTGGTACGCCCACACCGCGACCAGAGGCAAGAGGCACACCCAGAGATAATACTGGCTCGCCAACTCGAGAACCGACTCCAGCTCGGTGAATAACGTCAAAAGCCAAGCTTGCCCCAGGAAAAACGTTAAGCTCACCAAAACCGCCATCCCCAAGGCCCAAATGGTGCTGGCTCGGCATATTCGGAAAAACTCCGCTCGCCGTCCAGCGCCTATGGCGCGCCCGCTTAAAGCTTCGGCGGCATGGGCAAAACCATCCAGGGCGTGAGATGTGAGCAGCACAAACTGCAGCAGTATGGCGTTGGCCGCAAGAACTTGATCACCCAAGCGTGCCCCTTGAGCGGCAAAAAATACGAACACGGCTAATAGGCACAAGGTGCGCACAAACAAATGGCGATTGACCTGCAGCAGCGGAAGATAAGTGGCCGGCCGAGTTAAGTGTTTGGTGGCGAGGCGGCCGCCCATCCCCTTAAGACGTTTACAAAGCAGCCATAAGCCCAGAGCCAAACCAGCGTATTCCGCCACCACGCTGGCCATGGCCGCGCCATCGCTGTTCAGGCCGAGCCCCCATATAAAAACGCCATCCAAAACGATGTTCAGCAGGTTGGTGGAAACGAGAATCACCAGCGGTCGACGCGTGTCCTGTTGGCCGATAAACCAGCCCACTAGGGCATAGGTGAGCAATACCGCAGGAGCACCCAGCAAGCGAATCTCGGCGTAACTTTGAGCCAGCGTTGCCACTTCTTCACTTGGGTTAATCCAGGCCAGAGCTACGGGGGTCAGTAAGCGCCCCAGTACCGCCAAGGAAACACCCAGCAACAGGCCCAGTACAGCGCTCTGGGCGAGGATCAGCCGGCTGTTGTCGTGATCTTCCCGGCCATAGGCCCGAGCCACCAAACTGGTGGTGCCCATGCGCAGAAAGCCGAACGACCATAGGAGCAGGGTAACCAAGCTGGCCCCGAGCGTTGCCGCCGCGAGGTACACCGGGCTGGGCAGGTGGCCGAGAATGGCGGTATCCACAGCGCCCAGCAGGGGCACAGACAAGTTGGTCAGCATCATGGGCCAGGCCAACTGCCAGATTTGTCGATGGGTGCGGCGGGATCTAGAAATCATGAGGTAGGGCTTCTGGTTGTGCTGGATCCCTGAGGTTTTTGGAACCCCGCGAGGCGCCAGTTTAAAGCGCTCTGGGCCGCGCATAAAGCGCCCCGTCCAGGGCGGGGGCTAGGACAAAGACGTTGACTTTTTGGTGCCATTGTGGCCTCCTACGCGCCTGTATTTGCGACGATTTGCCACAGTCGAACTGGCCGTACCCCGCCGAACGCGTTTCCGTTGGTACCCCTGCCCCTGGTAAAAAGCGCTGTCTAGCGCGGCAGAGGTGCGGGCGATTCTTACGGAATTGGGCCGGTTGGGGCTGCGGCTGAGCACACGATCGTCGTTTTTTCCTGGGTTGAGCGATTTTCGGCATTTTTAACCAATGTTGCGATCCTCGAAGTAAAAAAAGCATCAATTGGCTACACGGAGAAAAAGGGCGATGTTAAAACGAGCGCGTAGGCTTTGGGCCTGGCTGCTTGCCCCTGCAGTTCTGATGACCAGCTATCAGGCCATGGCAGAAGAGGTTGAGCGGTGGAAGTTCAATATGGTCGAGGGCGTAACCCCGGTTAGCCGCGAAATCTACGGCCTTCACATGCAGATGTTTTGGTGGTGTGTGGCCATCTCCGTGGTGGTGTTTGGAATTATGCTCTACAGCATGATCATGCACCGTAAGTCCCGTGGCGTGAAAGCGGCCAACTTCCATGAGAGCACAGCGCTGGAAATCGTCTGGACGGCAATCCCCCTGGCCATTCTCATCGCCATGGCCTTCCCCGCCACCAAATCGCTGATCAATTTGTACGACGCCTCTGAAGCCGAGATCGATGTGGTGATCACCGGCTATCAATGGCGTTGGCGCTACGACTACCTGGATGAAGACCTCAGCTTCTTCAGCAATATGAGCACCCCGCGTGATCAAATCGAAGGCTTCGAGCCTTTTGGTCCGCACTATTTGCTGGAAGTGGATGAGCCGTTGGTTATCCCGGTAGATACCAAAGTGCGTTTCCTGATTACTGCCGCTGACGTTATCCACTCTTGGTGGGTGCCCGCGTTCGGTGTCAAGAAAGACGCTATCCCCGGTTTTATCAATGAGTCCTGGGCTATTGTCGAAGAGCCCGGTATTTACCGCGGCCAGTGCGCTGAGCTGTGTGGGCGCGACCACGCGTTCATGCCCATCGTGGTTGAGGCTTTGCCTAAAGAAGAGTATCAGGCGTGGCTGCAAGAAAAGCGTGCCGAACAGGAAGCTGTACGTCAGTTGACTGAGCAAACTTTCGAATTCGAAGAGCTGTATGACCGTGGGCGGCAAGTGCATACCCAGTGGTGTGCGGCTTGTCACAGACCAGACGGTACCGGCGTTTCCGGGATCTTCCCTGCCCTGATCGGCGGCATGGCCGTTGGGCCGGTCGAAGACCACCTAAATATCGTTGTAAATGGTTCGAGAGGTACTGCAATGCAAGCTTTCGGTGACCAGTTGAGCGAGGTCGATATCGCGGCTGTTGTGACCTATCAGCGTAATGCTTGGGGTAACAATATGGGCGATTCGGTCCAGCCCATAGATGTCTTTAACTTCAAGCAGAACGACTAGGAGGCTTACTCGCAATGGCACACGGTCCCGCAAAAGGTTTAAGCCGCTGGTTGTTCACCACCAACCACAAAGACATCGGCAGCATGTACCTCTGGTTCAGCTTCGCCATGTTTATTATCGGCGGTATATTCGCGTTGGTAATTCGCGCTGAGCTGTTTGAACCCGGCATGCAAATTGTCGACCCCAACTTCTTCAACCAAATGACCACCCTGCACGGGTTGATCATGGTGTTCGGGGCAATCATGCCGGCGTTTGTCGGTCTGGCCAACTGGATGTTGCCGATGATGATCGGTGCTCCGGATATGGCTCTGCCGCGCATGAACAACTGGAGTTTCTGGATTCTGCCTTTCGCATTCTTCATGCTCCTGTCCACTTTGTTTATGCCGGGCGGTGCGCCCAACTTCGGTTGGACTTTCTACGCGCCCCTGTCCACCACTTACGCTCCAGAGAGTGTGACATTCTTTATTTTTGCTGTGCACATCATGGGTGCCAGCTCCATCATGGGGGCCATTAACATTGTGGCCACCATTTTGAACATGCGTGCGCCCGGCATGACTCTGATGAAAATGCCGCTGTTCGTCTGGACCTGGTTGATCACCGCCTACCTCTTGATTGCGGTTATGCCGGTACTGGCTGGCCTGGTCACCATGATGCTGATGGATATTCACTTCGGCACCAGCTTCTTTGATGCCGCTGGTGGTGGTGATCCGGTACTGTTCCAGCACATTTTCTGGTTCTTCGGACACCCCGAGGTGTACATCATGATTCTGCCGGCATTCGGCATTATCAGTGCGATTATTCCGACTTTTGCGCGTAAGCCGCTGTTCGGTTACTCGTCCATGGTTTACGCCTCAGCGTCCATCGCCTTCCTCAGCTTTATTGTATGGGCGCACCACATGTTTACGGTGGGTATGCCTATCGCGGGCGAGTTGTTCTTCATGTACGCCACCATGCTGATTGCCGTTCCCACTGGGGTTAAGGTGTTTAACTGGGTGGCGACCATGTTCCGAGGCGCCATGACGTTCGAGACGCCCATGCTGTTTTCCATCGCGTTCGTGATTTTGTTCACTATCGGTGGTTTGTCCGGTCTTATGCTGGCGATCGCTCCGGCGGACTTCCAGTATCACGACACCTATTTCGTAGTGGCGCATTTCCACTATGTACTGGTGCCGGGCGCGCTCTTCTCTATTATTGCCGCGGTATACTACTGGCTGCCTAAGTGGACCGGCCGTATGTACAACGAGATTTTGGGTAAGACGCATTTTTGGGTAGCTTTTGTGGGCCTGAACGTTACTTTCTTCCCCATGCACTTTGCTGGCTTGGCCGGTATGCCTCGGCGGATTCCCGATTACCACATGATGTTCGCGGACTGGAACATGATCTCCAGTGTGGGCGCCTTTATATTTGGTGCCTCTCAGATTCTGTTCTTGTACATCGTGCTGGATACGATCTTTAGAGGTAAAAAAGCGACTGACCGGGTTTGGGAAAACTCGGAAGGCCTGGAGTGGACTGTAGCTTCTCCCGCGCCTTACCATACGTTCAGTACGCCACCTGAGATCAAGTAACCGCGTCCAGAGGTGCCATCATGAAACTGCCGATGCCAAGTAATCCATTGACAGCGCTGTGTTTGAAGTTGTGTGGTTTGGCCACAGGGATGTTCGTGTTTGCCATCTGGATAATGCCGCCGATGTACGAGGTCTTTTGTGAGATCACCGGTTTGAACGGTAAAACCGGTGGTCGTTACGAAGCAGTGGATGTACGAGGGGCTGATACAAGTCGCACCATTAGGGTTCAGTTTGTCGCCTTCAACAATGATGGCATGCCTTGGGAGTTTGGCCCTGAGGTGCGTACCTTGCACGTTCACCCTGGTGAACAGGTGCGCATCGATTACAGCGCGTATAACCCGACTGAACGTGACATGGTGGGGCAGGCCATCCCGAGTCTGACCCCTTTTATGGCCGCAAACTATTTCCACAAAACCGAGTGCTTTTGTTTTGAACAGCAGCCGCTGACGGCAGGCGAGCGAGCCGAAATGCCCATGCTTTTTATCGTGGATCGCGACATTCCGGCTTCGGTAAACACCATCACGCTCTCCTATACCCTGTTTGATGTGACCGATCGGTTCGGGTCGAGCAGAGCGGCCGCCGAAAGAAATTCGGGCCGAGTCGCAGCCGCAACAAATTAGTGTTTAACCTTTATAAGTAGCGCCATCTGAGTAGCGCGGAGACTAAAAAATGGCAACAAGCGAAGGAAACTACTACGTACCGGAACAGAGTAAGCTGCCCCTGTTGGCCAGTATCGGCATGTTTCTTACGGTATTTGGAGCGTCGGCCTGGCTGAGTGGTGTAACCACCAGCCCGCTGATCGTGGCAGTGGCGTTGTTTGTTTTTGCGGCTGCACTGTTTGACTGGAGCCGCCGGTTAACCATCGTGGCAGGCATTATCATGTTTGTCGTGGTCAGCGCCGCTTCGGAAACTCTGTCAAATCTCCTTACTGGCCCAATGGTTTTTGCCTTGGGTGGCTTGGCCTTCGCTGGCGTCATCTGGAATTGGTTCTCCATTGTTATCCGAGAGAACATTGCGGGCTTGAACAGCCCCCAGCTAAAGCGTTCTTACGTGTGGGGCATGGGCTGGTTTATTTTCAGTGAAGTGATGTTTTTCGCCGCCTTCTTTGGTGCACTGTTTTACGTTCGGACCCTGGCTTTGCCCTGGCTCGCCGGCGAAGGGCACGGTGCCGAGAACGTTTTATTGTGGCCGGGCTTTGAGGCGAATTGGCCGCTCATGGTAACCCCGGACATGGCTGTGCACGGTGATGCTGCTAACGTCACGGGCCCGGATCAGAGCATGAGCTTCCGTGACGCAGCGTCCCTGTGGACTTGGTTGCCGTTCTGGAACACCGTGATACTTCTCGCATCCAGTGTTACGTGTCACTTCGCGCACAGTGCCATTAAGAAAAACGCACGCAAGCCTTTTAACGTCTGGCTGGGCGTAACCATCGTTCTGGCGTTAATTTTTATGACTCTGCAGGCCTGGGAGTACGTTATCGCCTACAGAGATATGGGTTTGACGCTCGATACCGGTATCTATGGTGCAACGTTCTTTATGCTGACTGGGTTCCACGGTGCGCACGTACTGTTGGGTACCTTCATGCTGGCGGTGATGTGGTTCCGCTCTGTGCTTAAGGGCCACTTCTCGTCTGAGGACAGCTTCGGCTTTGATGCGGCAAGCTGGTATTGGCACTTCGTGGATGTGGTCTGGGTAGGCTTGTTCTTCGCAGTGTATATCTTCGGTTAAGAAACCAATCGGGCAGGCCGTTGACTAACGGCCTGCCCGTGTTTAATCCGTGCCCTTAAGGGCCGGCATCCCAAGGTGCTTGGCTGGTCAGAATGCCGCTGTGAAATCCGTAAAAGATGAGCGCCATCATTACGGTCGCCAGACATACCCGTACGCCCAATGCGTACAGTGTGCGTTTGGACTCCGGTACCCCCATGTCCTTGAGCAAGAAGCGCAGGCCGCTGCCTAGACTCAGGACAACGCCAATGAACAACACCACAATTAAGATTTTAAGCCACATATTCATTCTCTAATTTCAAAGGAATACTCTGTTAGTCCGTCTATGCTGGACAGTGCGCTCAGGATTTATGCCGCGCACCCGGTGTTAAGGGTATCAAGCCGTGAGCTTCGTTCAAGAACCATCCAGCCCCGTCCGATTACGGTTCAGTCTCAACTGGAAAATCACCGCCGTGGCCGCTTTGGCGTTGCCGCTGTTGCTGACTTTGGGGTTTTGGCAATTGGACCGAGGGGCAGAAAAGCGCGCCATTGAGGCCAGTTTTGCGGCTCGACAGAGCGCTCCACCCATTGAGCTGAGCGGCGACAACCTAGAGGTATTAGAGCCGTTTCAGCGGGTCATCGCCCGAGGGCAATTCGACAACGAACATACATGGTTGCTCGACAATAAACAACGACGGGGCCGGGTAGGTTACGAAGTGGTATCTCCGTTTCAATTGGAGAATGGTACTTGGATTCTGGTCAACCGAGGTTGGCTACAGGGCACCGGAGATCGACAGCAACTACCGCCGGTGCCACCGGTTCGCGGCGAGAGGAGTATCTTCGCTGAACTGGCGACTGTCTCTCATCATCCCATGCTGGACGCATCAAGCCTTACCAGCGAGTGGCCCCGAGTGGTGATGGCGATCGAGACCGACGCCATGGCTGAGCAATTGGGTCGGCCGTTGGCGGTGCCCTACCTTCGTATCGCCGAAACCAGTCCGGGAGCCTTTGAAACCGGCTGGCAGGCGGTTAATATGACCGCCCATACACACCTGGGCTATGCCTTTCAGTGGTTCGCCATGGCGGCGGCATTGGTGGTGTGGTTTTTGTTTGCCAACAGTAATGTGCTCGCCTGGTGGCGCAGCCGCCGATCTAAGAAGTGAGTACTGAATGAATTCTGAATCTCCACGCGAATTTAGCAAGGCGGCTCTGTGGCGAGGCCGAATTATGGCCTCTGCCATCATGCTGGTAGTGGCCTTGCCCTTGGTAGCCGCCATGGTGGTTTACCACACAGGCATCGGCATGCCCTCAGGCACGGCCAATGAGGGTGTGTTGTTAACGCCCCCCCAACCGGTGGCGCAACTACAACTGGTGGAGCAAGGTGCGGCAGAGCAGTGGGATCTGAGCAGTGAACGTCGGCGCTGGCGTTTGCTGGTGCCCGCCTTTGGTGGCTGTAATACCCAGTGTGAGCAAACTCTCTTTCTAACCCGGCAAGTGCATGTGCGTTTGGGGAGCGACGCCTATAGAATGGAGCGCTTCCTGTTGCTGGGAGAGAACGAAGCAGTGGAGGCCAACTTGGCCACATTTTTGGAGCAGGAGCATCCGGGCCTGCGGGTAATGCGTTTAGCCGAAAACCGCCTGTCTGATCTTTTGGGTCAAACAAATTTAGCGGGAAGCGAGCCAGTGGCCGAAGGACACTACTATCTGATGGACCAGTCAGGATACCTGATGATGGCTTATGATCCAGGCCACTCAGGCAACCAACTGCTAACAGATATCAAACGCATGTTGAAAGTAACCTACGAGGACTAAAACGGCGTGAACGAGACAAAAAAATCCCCTCAAATGTATCGCTGGGCACTAGCGGCCACCGCTTTTTGCGTTATTGTGGTTGTACTGGGTGCTTTTACTCGGCTAGTGGATGCCGGTTTGGGATGCCCAGACTGGCCCGGTTGTTACGGGCATTTAACCTGGCCTAAATCGGATGAGGCCGTAGCTCGCGCCGAGGCTGCCTTTCCTGAATTCCCGGTGGAGCACGACAAAACCTGGCCGGAGATGGTGCACCGTTACGCGGCCGGGATTCTGGGCCTGATGATCCTAGGCCTGACCATCGCCACTTGGCGGCGGGCTAGCCGCGACCCGGAGCATAGCTATCCGCGCAAACTCACCTTGGGGCTGCTAATCCTGGTGATTGTGCAAGCCTTGTTTGGCATGTGGACGGTTACCCTAAAGTTGTGGCCGCAGGTTGTGGTGGCGCATTTGTTGGGCGGCTTTGCCACGCTGTCATTACTGTGGCTGCTTAGCCAGCGTTACGCAGGCCACCGGTGGCGCATGCCCTCCAACAGCGTACGACGCCTGCGCGGTATCACGTCGCTGCTGTGGTTGGTGATTATTGTTGTTGTTGCCCAGATTGCCCTGGGCGGCTGGGTCAGCGCCAATTATGCGGCTCTGGCATGCACCGATTTTCCCCAGTGCCATGGTCAGTGGTGGCCAGAGATGGACTTCCGCCAGGGCTTCAATTTCGCTCAGGACGTGGGCCCCAACTATCTGGGCGGATTGCTGGAAAGTGATGCTCGCACCGCGATTCACGTGACTCACCGCTTGGGCGCTCTAGTGGTGATCCTACTGGCGGGACTGCTGTGTTGGCGTCTGTGGCAGATTAAGCATCGCAGACCTCAGCGTATGGCGTTGATAATTGCCGGTGTCCTTGCGGTGCAAGTGGCCTTGGGCGTCACCAACATCCTGGCGTCTCTGCCTCTGGCGGTAGCGGTTGCCCACAATGCCGGGGGTGCGTTACTGTTATTGACACTGGTAACCCTCGCCCATCGCACCTACACAGCCCAGCGGCACTAAGTGCACCGCTGGCAAATTAAGGCCCCCATCTGATGAGTAAAGCAACCGAGAGCAGCCATCTCGCACCCGCACCCGCTACTTGGCGGGACTACTACGAGCTGTGCAAGCCCCGGGTGGTCATGCTGATGATCCTCACCGCCATCATTGGCATGCTTCTGGCCGTGCCAGGCATGGTGCCTTTGGATGTACTGATCATCGGCAATCTCGGTATCGCGCTCTGTGCCGGTTCCGCGGCTGCGGTCAATCATCTGGTGGATCGCCAGGTGGACAAAAAAATGGCGCGCACGTTTAACCGGCCTGTCGCCACAGGGCGGGTAGACCCCTGGCATGCCGGCCTGTTCGCCTTGGTGATCGGCTTGGCTGGTATGACTCTGTTGGTGGTGTTTATTAACACCCTGACAGCAGTACTGACTCTGGTTTCTTTGTTGGGTTATGCGGTGGTGTACACCCTGTTTCTCAAGCGAGCCACGCCCCAGAACATTGTGATCGGTGGTATTGCCGGCGCTGCGCCGCCGCTGCTGGGTTGGACCGCCGTTACTGGCGAGATCCACGGCCATGCACTGTTGTTGGTGCTGATTATCTTTGCATGGACACCTCCGCATTTTTGGGCCCTGGCTGTGCACCGTAAGGACGAGTACGCCAAGGCGGAGATACCCATGCTGCCGGTTACCCACGGTGAGCACTACACCAAAGTGCATATCCTGCTGTACACCTTGATTCTGGTGCTTGTGACGGTGCTGCCCTACATTACCGGCATGCTGAACTGGCTGTACCTGCTCGGTGCCTTGGTGCTGGGCGCGGGGTTTATTTACTGGTCGGTGGTTCTTTTGGTCAGCAAAAAGCCCTCGGTGGGCATGGATACCTTCAAGTATTCCATCGTCTACTTAATGGCGCTGTTTGTGGTTATGTTACTGGATCATTATTTGTTGCCGGTGCCCGCCGATTATTTGAGCGGCGGTTAATGTTGTTTGGAGTTGTCCGTGAGTCAAGAAAGTCCTGAGAAAGACCAATCCTCCCATCCACACTTAGACGCTGATCGCAAGCGCGGTATTCGCCGCACCGTGGTGGTGCTGATATTGGCGGTGGCGTTAGTCATTGGAATGCTGGTGTTTAATGTCACCCGCGCCCCCGTGGTAGATCGGGAGGCCTTGCGGGAGCAGGGCGCGGTACTGCTGGAGCAACCGCGTCGGTTCACGGACTTTGAGTTGGTGGATCATCGCGGTGAGAGCTTCACCCGGGAAGACTTGAAGGGCAAGTGGACGTTTATCTTTTTCGGTTTTACCCATTGCCCGGATATTTGCCCCCTGGCTATGGTGGATCTCAGCCGTTTGGTGAATGAGCTGCCCGCCGACATGGCGGAACAGACCCAAGTGCTGATGGTCAGTTTGGACCCGGCCCGGGATACCCCTGAGGTGTTGGCCGATTATGTGCCGTATTTTCATGAAGATTTTGTGGGCGTGACCGGAGAGTTTCTGACCATCCGCCGTTTTGCCAACGAGTTAAACGTAGCGTTTGCCAAGGTAACTCAGGGTGACGATTACACCGTGGATCACAGCGGGCACATTACTCTGATTAACCCCAAAGGCGATTACCACGCTATTTTTACCTCACCATTTAACACTGGCTCCATGCAGACAGCCTATCGCACCATCGTGAACAGCTTTCCATTCTAAGGCGCGTCTCAGCGCTCAGACAATGAATACAGCGGCTAGGGATTGGGGAAAAGAACTCGGTATCTGAGACTACTAAGGACGTGCAGGGTGAGTGTTCAGCAAGCCTCAAAAGAGGGACCTTTCGGCCGGCGCTCCGGTGAGGCAGTCCCCACGGATGGGTTCACGACGTTTGCTGAACACTCACCCTGCGCGGCCGTTGGGCTTGCTTACGAAGCAGCTACTAGTGAGATAAACCCAGAACCTCTTACCCCTCCGGGCGGACCTTCTGAGCTTTTCGTATTTCCAATAACTAGTCTAGGCCCAACGCACTTTTAGTGACGTTCAACCTACGCGTTGCTCACGGTTCAGCCAGTCGAGTACCGCGTTACGGCTATCGAGCATGTCCTGATAGACTTTGATGACTTGGGGATTGGGGGAGGGTTGGCGATTCAGGCGTTCAATTCGGTTAGCCAGGAAGGCGATATCCTGGTGCAGCTTTTCCGACACTAAATCTCCGTTTACAAGTTCGTTGCCAATCACTATGTTGGGGCTGGCCATAAGCACTATCCTTTATGCATGAGCTGAATATTTAAGCGAAACTACGCCATCGGACGCTGGCGCATAGTATCGCATAGAGGTGGGGTGGTCGTGCAAGGGTTTTTAACGGGGTTGGCGTACCAGCAACGAAAGTACAAACAACAACGCGGCGCTGAGGACGATGGACGGGCCTGCCGGCGTGTCCCACAGGAAAGAGGCCGCCAGCCCGCCGCCGACAGACAGGCACCCGAGTAGGCTGGCGCCAATGGCCATGTGCTCGGGTGTGTGGGTCAGGCGCCGGCTAGCGGCAGCGGGAATGATTAACAGCGCGGTAATCAGTAGCGCCCCGACGACCTTCATGGCTATGGCAATCACCAGCGCCATCAGTAGCATCAACGCGGTGCGCACCGCCGTAACACGAACACCCTCGACCTGGGCCAACTCCTCATGCACCGTAATGGCCAGTAGCGGCCGCCATAACCAGATCAGTAGAGCGCCCACCACAAGGCTAATCAGCCAAATAGTGATCACGTCGGCCCGGTTGGCGGACAGAATGTCGCCGAACAGGTAGGCAAGCAAATCAATACGGCTATCAGTAAACAGGCTCAAAGTTACTAGGCCCAGAGCCAGAGTGGAGTGGGACAGAATCCCCAGTAATGTGTCTGTCGCGAGCAGTCGATTCTGTTGCAGCGCGACCAACACCAAAGCCAGTAGTAAACACCCCATGGCGACAGCGAAATTCAGGTTAATCTGCAGCAGCAACCCAAACGTTACCCCCAACAGTGCCGAATGCGCCAGGGTGTCGCCAAAGTACGCCATACGGCGCCATACGGCAAAGGCGCCAAGCGGGCCGGCCACAACAGCCACGCCCAGACCGGATAAAAGTGCATAGAGTAAAAAATCAGGCATCGGGGCGTGTGTCCTCGGGGACGATATCGCCGTGGGCGTCGTGATGGTGGTCATGATGGTGTGTGTACAGGGCCACTTGCGGCTCAAGCGTACCGCCAAACAATGCCAGATACGCGGGGTCGGAGGTCACTTCCTCCGGGTGACCTTGGCAGCAGACATGTTGGTTGAGGCACACCACCGTGTCGGTATTGGCCATAACCAGATGCAAATCGTGAGAAACCAGCAGCACCCCGCAGCCTTGTTTATGGCGAATGTCGTTAATCAGATCGTAGAGTGCGGCTTGACCCCTGACGTCCACGCCCTGCACGGGCTCATCCAGAACCAGCAAGTCGGGGTCACGCAACAGAGCTCTGGCCAATAGCACCCTTTGGGTTTCTCCGCCCGACAGGTTTTGCAGCCGGGCGCGGTGCAAGTGCTCAATTCCGGTAAGCGCCAAGACTTCGGGCAGCGCTAAGCGAGGCTTCCCGCCGAGCGTTAAAAAGCGCTCGACCGATAAGGGAAGGCTGGGATCGACGTGCATTTTTTGTGGCATATAGCCAATACGGAGGCCGGGCTTGCGCTGAAGGCTACCGCTATCAGGTTTCATCAGGCCCAAAATGGTCCGCACCAGCGTGGTTTTGCCCGCGCCGTTGGGACCTATCAAGGTGACGATTTTCCCGACTTCGAGAGTCAGATCGGCATCTTTGAGGATATCCCTTCCGCCTCGTTTCACGCCCAGGCCCTGGCCGCGAATCAAAAGCTCAGGCACCATCACTACTCCGGCAGCTAGGACAAAGACCGTTGACTTCCAGCGAGTCGCTTTCCACTAAAAAGCCGTCAACTTCCGCCGTTTTTCGGATAACCGTACTGAGGTCGTTACTCTCCATCTCCTTAGCCACACCACAACTTCGGCACAGGAGGAAATGACTCTGATGGCGCTCATTCGGTGTGGGGCAACCCACAAAAGCATTAAGGCCATTGATTCGATGAATAAGCCCCTGCTCGAGCAGAAAGTCCAAAGCCCGATAGACCGTTGGTGGCGCGACGCGCCGGGTGGACTCTTCGGCTAAGAGATCCATCAGGGCGTAGGCGCCAAGGGGCCGATGGCTTCGCCACACCAACTCCAGTACCTGGCGGCGGAGCGGCGTAAGCCGGGCGCCCCGCTCTGTGCAGAGCTCCTGCGCCTCAGCGAGTGCGGACGAAACGCAGTGGCTGTGGTTGTGCCGGTGGAAGGCGACTGGCTTCTGGGGCATAAAGCGGGGTTCCTGCTACAGGGCTAAAATGTTATACTATAACCCTAATGTTACTGTATAGCCTCACTATAACCGCTTGAGACTTCCTTGCCTATGTCGCGCCTCAGTTTCCCGTCCTTTGCGGCGCGGTCGTTCTTATTACTGCTTATTATGGTTGCCTCTGCGCTGCCCGCTCGCGCCGAACTTCAGGTGTTGGTCAGCATTAAGCCGTTAAAGCTAATTGCCCAAGAAGTCATGGGCGGCACAGGTGAGGTAACCAGCCTACTGGAAGGTTCGGCCTCACCTCACGACTATGCTATGCGTGTTTCGGATATTCGGCGCCTGAGGGCTGCGGACCTTGTCCTTTGGGTGGGGCCGGAGATGGAAACCTTCCTGGTGCGCCCTTTGGCCAATTTGCCGCTAGAACGTATTCTCGAAGCGCAAGAGCTGGAAGGGCTTCACTGGCCAAGCGGTGAGGCTGCGGGCGTTCATCACGGTGATCACTTTCACGAGCGCGACCCACACATTTGGCTGGACCCTCGCAACGGCGCGATCATTGCCGAGGCGCTCGCGGCACGCTTAGCCAAGCTGGACCCGAAAGGGGCCAGTCAGTACCAGGCCAATGCCCAGCGTTTGACGGAAAAATTGTATCAATTGGATGAGGAGCTGCAGCGGCGCTTGCAGCCCGTGTCTGGCCGGGGTTTTGCCGTCTATCACGAAGGTTACACCCACTTTGTCAAACGCTACGATTTGAAGCAGATAGGCTACGTCACCTTCGGCCCCGAGCAGCGACCTGGCGCTCGGCATATGCATCAGCTGCGCCAGCGCCTGACGGATGCGCATTGCCTGTTCGTAGAGCCCTATTATGACACTCGGGCGGCTGCCGAACTGGCGCGAAACCTGGACTTAAAGGTAGGCGAGCTTGACCCACTGGGCATGGGATCCAGCAGCTACCCTGAGCTGATTGAAACCATGGCCCAATCGTTCTTAGACTGCCTCGCGCCCTAGCTCTGTGGCCTCTGCTGGGATGGAGGCCACCAACGGTACGCCGCGGGCTTGCAAAGAACTTTTTTCGGTCCGGTTCAGGATGCGTATAAACGCTTGATATTGCATTGCAATGCCGGGCGTAGGCGCCTGAGAGGCGTAGCGCAAGAGCATCAACAGGTTGTTTGGCTCGGACAACTTGTGGCGTACCCCGCTGTGCTTATGTACGGCGCCGGCCAGTTGCTGCAAACGAAAGATTGCCGCTTGGGAGAAGATGGGAATGTTCACGCAGTGTCCTCAAAGTCGACCTTGACGAAAGGGTGTTTGGGTTAAGTTTTTCTACTTTGTGCCTGTTCAGTATAGAGACTGGGTGCAAAAGCACAGAGAAAAGTGCATTAAATGCATAGTTTTGTGACGCGCTTACCAAAAGCCGTTTGGCGGTTATTCACTTAAGGAATAGGGGCGCCAAATTCCACCTGAATACCACAAAAAAGCCCCGCGGGAATCCCGGCGGGGCTAAGCAAAGGAGAAGTGGGGTCAAAAGTTTTAGGGGGTTGACGCCTAAAACTCCAAGTTGAGTTGCTGCTCCAGTTTTTCCTGCAACCGCTGTTCTACACGATTGCTAATTTCCTCATTGAGCCGACGGGCGCTCTCTGCAAAACGCTCTTCCTGGTGAGCCAGGGACTCCATTCCGGGAAGCTCCAGAGCCGGGCGATCTAAAGCGGCGCCAGTTTCGGCCACCGCGATCGCTAGGCTGGGCTGAGGAATAGAAATTGCGCCCTCGGCGAATACATTACTGCTGAATAAAATCGTCGCTACGATAAAGCCAAATTTTCTCATGGTGAGACCCTCCGTGGGTGTTCCCCGTTTTAGGCCGCTCCTTTTTGGCGTGGTGAGCAGCCTGTGAATGTTCTGTTACCTTGTGTTACCCATGGTAACAACAGTCGCCAATATAGTCTAGTGGTGTTGCACATTTATTACGCTAATGAAATAAAATTGTTAAACAGTTCAATGTTTTATGGGGTTGAGTGAAAGCAATATCGAGATCGTTTCTTAGGTAACACTTTGGCGGTGGACTGAACCTCACGCCTAACGAGCTCAAATTTGCGGTATCCTTGGCCCTCGCAAGCGCCTTTTCAGTGCAAAAGGCCAGTTTCCCGATTCTTGCTAGAGAACACTCATGACCCAAGTCGCCCCCTTGGTCCTGGTTGATGGATCTTCTTACCTCTATCGTGCCTACCACGCACTTCCGCCCCTCAACAACGCCAAGGGCCAGCCCACGGGCGCGGTCAAAGGTGTCATAAGCATGCTGCGCCGGTTGATCAAGGATTACCCGGAGAGCCCCTTGGCGGTAGTATTTGATGCCAAAGGGAAAACCTTTCGGGACGAATTGTTTGCCGAATACAAAGCCCAGCGCCCGGCCATGCCCGATGACCTTCGCCCTCAGGTGGAGCCCATTAAAGCCATAGTGCGTGCCATGGGCTTGCCGTTGCTGGTGGTGGACGGGGTTGAGGCGGACGACGTCATTGGCACCTTGGCTAGGCAGGCCACCGAAGCCGGGCGGGATATGGTTATATCCACCGGGGACAAGGATATGGCTCAGCTGGTCAACTCCCATGTGTCACTGGTGAATACCATGACCGGTAGTTACCTGGATGAAGCCGGGGTGGGCGAGAAATACGGGTTCGGTCCAGAGCGAATGATTGATTACTTGGCGCTGATGGGTGACAAGTCGGACAACATTCCTGGGGTACCGGGCGTGGGAGAAAAAACCGCCCAAGCGCTGATACAGGGCTTGGGCAGTTTGGATGATATTTACGCGGACTTGGAGGCAGTGCGCGAGCTGGGTTTTCGTGGCGCCAAGAAGATGCCCGAAAAGCTGGAAGAGCATCGCGATCAGGCCTACCTGTCCTACCAGTTGGCGACCATCAAAACCGATGTACCTTTGGAGTTGGGCCTGGATGACCTGACCCTTGGTGAGGAGGACCCGCAAGCGCTCCTGGAGCTGTTCCAGGAAATGGAGTTCAAAAGTTGGGTCAACGAGCTGGCAGACCGGGACGAGGTGGACGTGTCTGCCGCCACCGTAGAACCGGAAAAGCTCGATACACAATACGACGTCATAACCGATGCTAAAGACTTGGCGGCTTGGGTAGAAGCCCTGGAGCAAGCCGAGCTGTTTGCTTTTGATACGGAAACCACCAGCTTGAATGCCATGGCCGCCCGCGTGGTGGGGGTATCTTTTGCCATAGAGCCGGGGCGCGCCGCCTACGTGCCTTTCGGGCACGATTACATGGGCGCGCCGGAGCAGCTTTCCGAAGAGCAAGTGTTGGGTGCGTTGAGGCCGGTGTTGGAGGACGCCGCCAAAGCCAAGGTGGGGCAGAACCTTAAGTACGACCGCAACGTGCTGCTGAATCACGGTGTGAATCTGCGCGGTATTGTCTACGACACTATGCTGGAGTCTTACGTCCTTAACTCCACCGCCAGTCGCCATGATATGGACAGCCTGGCGCTCAAGTATTTGGATCACCGTTGCATCAGCTTCGAATCCATCGCCGGCAAGGGCGCAAAACAACTGACCTTCAATCAGATACAGCTGGATCAGGCCGGCCCTTACGCCGCCGAAGACGCGGACATCACCTTGCGACTGCACCGACGCCTATGGCCGGAGCTGGAGCAAATCGGGCCCTTGAAGCAAGTATTCACTGACCTGGAAATACCGTTGGTGCCGGTGCTTGCGAATATAGAACGCAATGGCGCCCTGGTGGATGCCAAGCGTTTGGGGGAGCACAGCCTGGAGTTGGCCGAACGCCTGGACGCCTTAGAGCGACAAGCCCACGAACTGGCCGGCCAGCCCTTTAATCTGGGCTCACCCAAACAGCTGGGGGCCATTTTGTTTGATGAGCTGCAGTTGCCTGTGCTGAAAAAGACCCCCAAAGGCGCGCCGTCCACCGCAGAAGAAGTGCTTCAGGAGTTGGCTCTGGATTACCCATTGCCCAAGGTGTTGATGGAGTATCGCGGGCTGAGTAAATTGAAAAGCACCTACACGGATCGCCTGCCGCTGATGATCAATCCGGCCACCGGCCGCATCCATACCTCCTACCATCAGGCCGTGACCGCCACCGGCCGTTTGTCTTCCAGTGATCCAAATCTGCAAAATATTCCCATCCGCACAGAAGAGGGGCGGCGAATTCGCCAAGCTTTTGTGGCGCCTGAGGGTTGCCGCATAGTGGCGGCGGATTACTCCCAGATCGAACTGCGAATCATGGCGCACCTGTCCGAAGACAAAGGCCTGCTGCAGGCCTTTGAGCAGGAGTTGGATGTACACCGTGCGACCGCCGCTGAGGTGTTTGGTGTGGACCTGGACGCCGTGAGTCCGGAAATGCGCCGCAGCGCCAAGGCCATCAATTTTGGATTGATTTACGGCATGTCCGCCTTTGGGTTGGCGCGTCAGCTTCGTTTAGGGCGCCAGGAAGCACAGCAATACATTGATCGGTATTTTGAGCGCTACCCAGGTGTGCAGCGTTATATGGATGAAACCCGCGCCCGCGCCCATGAGCAGGGTTATGTGGAAACCATTATGGGGCGACGTTTGTACCTGCCGGAGATCAATGCCCGCAACGGCAATCTGCGTCAGGGCGCGGAGCGAACCGCCATTAACGCGCCCATGCAGGGTACCGCCGCCGATATTATCAAAACCGCCATGATCGACGTGGACCGCTGGCTCCAAAAAAGCGACTTCAATGCCAAAATTGTCATGCAGGTGCACGACGAACTGGTGCTGGAAGTGGCGCAGGAGCAAGTGGAAGAGGTTAGTCGGGGGCTCGTCGAGCGCATGTCCGGCGCTGCCGAACTCAAAGTGCCGCTGCTGGTGGAGGCAGGGTCAGGAAATAATTGGGATGAAGCTCATTGAGGCGCTGAACTTTTGTAGGGGTGCTGAGTCATACGAATTAGTGCGATTGAATTTTTGTGTGTGCAAGCTCTCCCCTAAGTAGTAACTTGGTACTGATTGAGGCTTGAGCCATAGGCTCGGCCCCGACAGCAACCCCGACCAGTTTGGTTGGGGTTTTTTTTGTCTGCAATTTAGCAGGACACGTCGCCTGGGAACTTTCTCCCGCCCCGGGGCTCAACACAAGTACACCGGCTGCGACGCCCGTGTTAGTCACTTTGCTTTTTTTCTCCGCTTCACTGGCGCCACCCCAAGGGCGCCAGTTTTACTCCGGCGACTTCTCCAGGTTGCCGGTTTTTTTTGTCCTAGGCTTCCGTAGTCGCCTCACCATCTTCAGGCTGATTGGGTTCTTCCAGTGCCAGCCAGGCTTCCAATTTGGCTTTAAGCTCGTCCACGCCCGTTCGCTTCAGAGAGGAGAAACACTGAGCGCTGACCAGATCCGAGACGCCCGATTCACGCATCTGTTTTTGTACCGCCATGAGCGTACTGTTGGCCGGCCCCCGCTTTAGCTTGTCCGCCTTGGTAAGCAGGATGTGGACGGGCATTTCCGCTTCGACCGCCCAATTTATCATCATGGTGTCGAATTCCTGCATGGGGTGGCGAATGTCCATCATGAGCACCAGCCCCCGCAAGCTCTGGCGCTCATGCAAATACTCCGACAGGTTGCGCTGCCAAGCTTCTTTCATGTTTCGCCCAACCTTTGCGTAGCCATAGCCCGGTAGATCCACCAGGCGTTGTTGCTCGCTGAGGTTAAAATAGTTGATTAGCTGCGTGCGACCGGGCGTTTTACTGGTGCGGGCCAGCTTGCCGTTGTCGGTGAGCGTATTAATGGCGCTGGATTTACCCGCATTGGAGCGTCCCGCAAAGGCCACCTCGCTGCCGCCCTCGGGCGGGCACTCCCGTATGCTGGGAGCGCTCTGGGTGAAATAAGCCTGGCGAAAATCGATTTTGCTGTCCATAAACCCCTGCAAAGTGCCGTGTTATCCAATATAATGCGCGGTGCCCGGCGCCGCCGTTTTCGGGTTACCGATAATGACCGGCCGCTCCGGGAGGAGATTGTAGCCCGAACCGACCCAACCGGGCGAAAAATAATCGCGACTACAGGTTAGCCAATGAAACAATTAGTAAAGCATCTGCTGCCCGCCTTGGGCTTTTTGGTTCTCGCACAGGCCGCACTGGCCGGTAATCCGGATGCCGGTGCAGAGAAAGTCGCTATATGCGCCGCCTGCCACGGCCCTGATGGGAACAGCCCCTCCTCCGCATTCCCCCATATTGCTGGACTTGGTGAGCGCTACCTGCTTGCGCAATTGCGCGACATTCGCGCTTGGGACCGGGAAACTGATCCAGAGCTGAAAGCCACCACCGGCCGCGCTGTGCCTGAAATGACCGGCATGATGCGAAATCTGAGCGATCAGGATCTGGCCGATATCGCGGCTTTTTATGACCAGCAGGTCATGCAATTGGCCGGTTCTCAGGAAAAAGAAGTACGCATCTACACCGGTGAGCTCGTGGATTCCTTGGAGCTGGGTGAGCGGGTTTACCGCGCCGGCAACCTGGAGAGTGGTGTGCCGTCCTGCATGGGCTGTCATGCGCCCGATGGTTCAGGCAACCCGCCTGCAGGCTTCCCCCGTTTGGGTGGCCAGCATCCAGAGTACATTGCCGATCAGCTGCGGGCCTTCCGCTCTGGCGAGCGCACCAACGACGGCGACACTATGATGATGCGCCTGACCGCGCGCAACATGACTGACGCTGAAATTGATGCCGTGGCCAACTATATCGGTGGCTTGCACTAAGGTCCGCCCGTTCGCGGATTCTCGAAAGGCGACTTCGGTCGCCTTTTTGTTGAGAGTGTGCTGTGGCATTGTTAAGAGCTTGGTGGGAACTACCGCCGCCACATGACTCTCTTAGGTAGGCTAATCGCTCGACTACACATCGAATAAATGGAGAAAGCCGCTATGCGCATTTTGACGGGCTTGTTGGTCCTGACACTATCTATGGCCGCCATGGCCCAACAGACGCCGACCCAGTACCAGGCTGGTCGCCATTACGAAGTACTGAGTACACCCGTGCCCACCAGCGATCCGGACAAAATCGAAGTGGTGGAAATCTTTTCATACCTGTGCGGCCATTGTTTTACCTTTGCGCCCCTGGTGAGTGCTTGGGAAGAGCGCCAGAAGGATGATGTTGTGCTCGTGCATGCCCACGCGGTCTGGGCTCCGGCAATGGAAGCCTACGCTCGGGGCTTACACACCGCCAAGGCACTGGGAATCTTTGAAGAAGTGCACATGCCCATTTTTACGGCTGTGCATCAAGAGCGCAAACAGATGACCACGCCTGAGCAATGGGCGGACTTTCTGGCCAGCTATGGCGCTGACCGAGAAGAAGCGCTGAAAACCTATGGATCCATGGGTGTCACCCGCATCGTGAGACGCGACACCAATCGTATACGCAATCAGTACGGTATACGCGGCACGCCAGAAATCGTGGTCGACGGCAAATACCGCATAACGGCAGGCTCGGCGGGAACCCACAGTGAAATGTTGCGCATCGTGGACTTTCTGGTAGAGAAAATCCGGGCCGAAAACGAGTAAGCGCTCGCTTCTGCGTGTCAAAACCCATCGCCGCCTAAAGCGCCGATGGGTTTTTTCGTTCAGGGCAATGAAAATAGGCGGTAGAATCCTCAGCTATACTCAAAAAAACCTAAAACCGGGAAGTCCATGGCCACCAATCTCAGTGCCGATGCCATAAGCTGGCGGGAAAAATACCTAGAGGCACTAGATGCCCAGGAGCAAGTGGAGCGCGACGCTCAACAGCAGCAGCGTAGCCTGCGCCGCGCCCTGGTGCAGCTGAGTCTTCTGGTGGACGGCCAGGACTCTGCGCTGGATAACTTTTTAGACCAACTGCGCGCCGCCCTGAGAAACGAAGCCGAGGCCGTGCCCGACCATCTGTTAACACAGTTGGATCAGACCGTGCGCGCCGCCGATGGCCAACAGGACCAGTTTGACGCTGACGTCCTTCGGGAACTGACTCGCTTGGCGTCCGGGTTGCGATCTCTCGGTCTAACCGGAGGCCTAAAGAGAGAATTAGATCATTACCTCACTCGGCTACCGGCACGGGCACAAAAAATTGGTCTCTACCCCGCCTTGCTGGATCAGTTGGCCGAACTGCAGGAGCGCGCTCTGGAGGAACTTCGAGCCCCGCGCCCCGGGCTTTTCCAGCGTTTGCGCGGTGCTAGCGCAGCGCCGCAGTTCGCATCTGAAGGCCTTCTGGAAGAGCTCGGGGAAGTGTTGCAGCGGTTACTTGACGCCGTGGACACCGAATATGTGGCTCCAGAGTCCTTACAAGAACTGCGCGAGCGCATTACCTCAGATGTTCTCCTAAATGATCTGCCCGCCATCTTGGCGCAATCCCGCGATCTCCTGAAACAAGCGTGGCTGGCGGCTAATGAAGTGTTCGCGCAGTACCTGGACCAAGTCAACGCGGAGCTAGCGGAGATAGCTGGGGTGCTGGGCGGCGCGGTGGCCCAAGAGACCGCGCGCAACAGTGCACAGAGCGACTTTCAAAACGCTTTGGAGATGAATTGCCAATCCTTGGAAGGTCAGGTGGTGGACGCACGTGACCTACAGCAATTGAAGCAGCAGGTGAGTACCCAGCTGAGCCAGATACGCTCCGCGCTGGCGGATTTTCGTGCCGCCGAGCGCCAGGATGAGGGCTTGGTCGGGCAGCTCACCACCCTCGCCGAGCGTGTGGCCTTAATGGAGCGGGACGCCGAGGCGAATCGAGCCAAACTTAAAGAGCAGCGTCACAAGGCCTTACACGATCCCCTGACTCAGCTTCCCAACCGGGAGGCGTACGAAGAGCGGGTGCGCCACGAAACGCAGCGCTGGCAGCGCTACGGTCACCCGCTTTCCCTGGCTGTGTGCGATATAGATCACTTTAAGCAAATCAACGATCGTTTTGGTCATCAGGCTGGTGACCGGGTGCTGAAAGTATTAAGCCAGGCCATCGAAAAACGGCTGCGAGAGGTGGACTTTATCGGTCGATTCGGGGGCGAGGAGTTTATTATTTTGATGCCGGAGACCGGCGCGGCCGAAGCTCACAAGGCTTTGGACGCAATACGAGACGCTATTGCCAGCACCAGCTTCCATTATCGCAAGGAGCCGCTGACTGTCACTCTGTGCATGGGGGTGGCGGAATTCCAGCAGGGAGATACACCAGAGAAGGTCTTTGGTCGGGCTGATCGTGCACTCTATGAGGCTAAAGCGGCGGGTCGTAACCGCACCTGCCTGGGGTAGACAGGTGTGGTTACGTCACGGATTACTCGACGGCGTGCCACTCTAAAAGAATGGAGCGTACAAACTCGCCGGACGCCGTAAAGTCATCATCGGACCAGCCGCCGTCGGTATCGACGCCAGGGTAAAACATAGACGCGCCTTCTTCCTTGTCATTCAACGCCCAGTTGGCATGAGACAGGTTATTCTCACGCATGAACTCCAACCACAAGCTCGTCTCCTCGGCGGCGATTTGGCCATCACCATCGGCATTCACGGTGCCCCACTCGGTGACCATTAAGGCCAGACCCTGATCCAGCGCCTCTTGTGCCTTGTCACGCAGCTCCTGGCCGTGTGAGCCGGCGTAGAAGTGCAGGGCGTATACGATGTTTTCGAAACCGACTATGGGATCCTGGGCGGCGACGTCCACATCCTGCGACCAGGACGGGGTTCCCACCACAATCAGGTTCTGAGGGTCTATCGCCCGTATGGCTCGAATGACTTCTTCGGCATAGGGTTTAATGGTTTCTGACCAGTCGGTGTCCTCCAGCGGTTCATTGTAAATTTCGTAAATGATGTTCGGAAACTCGCCGTATTCCCGGGCGATGTGGGTAAAAAACTCTACGGCCTCTTCTGGGTGCTCCTCGGCACGGTGCGAATGCCAGTCAACGATGACGTAAAGACCTTCCTTAATGGCCGCGTCAATCACCGTTTCCACTCTGGCCAGATTGCTCTCCTTGTCTTCCAGATAACCCCCGGATGCCTCAACGCCCATGGCGGCGCGAATCAGAGAGGCGTTCCAGTTCCAGGCCACCTCGTGCACAACCCCGCTGTTGTAGAAGCGTTCCCCGCCCCAATTGTTGTTCGACCAGAATAGGCTGGGCCCTGCCAGAGCCACTGGCTCTCCATGCATATCAACGATTTGGTTACCGTCCACCGATAGAAAACCGTATGTGGTTACTGGCGCCACGTGGGGCGGGGTCCTATCCACCAAACTAAGCGAGAAAATCACAACACATGCGACCAGAACGAGCAAAAAAATACGCATCGGTGTTAGAGATCTGACCATCCAAAGTACCCCTTTTTTGTAAGACTTCTTTTAGATTGTGCGCGAAAGAAGCCTTGAGAATCAAGCCAGATATGTTATGTTATAACGTCCAACGATCATTAGGATGCCTATCAAAATGAGCGAGCTCCCGCCTTTGAGCGAAAGCCAGTTGTTGCGTATGCCCAAAGCTGAGTACATGAATTCGCGCCAGCGAGAGTTTTTTCGCAATCGCTTACTGACTCTCAAAAAAGAGACACAAGAGGCCATAGAAGGTATCAAGCAAGCGATAGCAGCCAGCGAGCCTGAAGCCGATGAATTGGATCGCGCGGCCGCCGAGGAGGAAAACCGCCAGCGCATGCGTTTGGCTGAGCGGCAGTATTACCTGCTGCGCAAAATCGACCAGTCGCTTAACCACATCGAAGACGGCAGCTACGGTTATTGTGCCGTTACCGGCGAGCCCATAGGCCTGGCTCGGCTGCTGCTGCGGCCCACCGCCGAGCTGTGCGTGGAAGAAAAAAATCGGCAAGAACAGCAAGAACGCAATTACGCAAAACAACGAGGTTAATCATGCAACCCCTTCCCGTTACCGTCCTGTCCGGCTTTCTCGGCGCTGGAAAAACCACTCTGCTCAATCACATTTTGAACAATCGACAAGACCGCAAGGTCGCGGTGATTGTGAACGACATGAGTGAGGTCAACATTGACGCCGCCTTGGTGCAAGGTGCGCTCAACCGCACCGAGGAAAAACTGGTGGAAATGAGCAACGGCTGCATATGTTGCACCTTGCGCGAGGATTTACTTCTGGAGGTCAGTCGTCTGGCGGAAGAAGGGCGCTTTGACGCCTTGGTGATTGAGTCCACCGGCATCTCCGAACCTCTGCCCGTGGCCGAAACCTTCACGTTTGAAGATGAACAAGGGCGGTCCCTGTCACAAGTGGCGCGCCTGGACACCATGGTCACGGTGGTGGACGGCGCCAATTTCTTAAACGATTACCATCAGGCCAAATCGCTGAAAGAGGCTGGTGAGCACCTGGGCGAAGAAGACGAGCGCAATGTGGCCGACTTGTTGGTGGATCAAATCGAATTCTGCGACATTCTGCTGATCAGCAAAACCGACCTGTTGAGTGAGGCCCAGTTGGATGAACTGAAAGCGGTATTGCGCAGTTTGAACACCCGTGCGGAGATTCTACCCATGACCATGGGCCAAGTACCTCTGGATGCCGTTCTAAATACCGGCAAGTTTAATTTTGAACATGCGCAGCTGGCTCCAGGCTGGCTGGCGGAAATGCGTGGAGAGCATACGCCAGAGACAGAGGAGTATGGGATTTCCAGCTTTACCTACACCGCACGTCGGCCCTTTCATCCCCAAAAGTTGCATGACTTCTTTGACAACCCGCAATTGAGCGGCAAACTCCTACGCTCAAAGGGCTTTTTTTGGCTCGCCACGCGGCCGCAGTTGGCTGGCCAATGGAGTCAGGCGGGCGGCATCGCCCAGCACGGTGCTGCGGGTCTGTTTTGGAAGGCCGTACCGGAACAACATTGGCCGGACGATGACGAGCAGCGCGCCTACATCATGGAGAAGTGGCAGGAGCCTTTTGGGGATATGCGTCAGGAGCTGGTGTTCATAGGTCAGGGCTTGGGTAAAGAGGACATTACCCGCCAGCTGGATCAGTGCCTATTGTCGGATGCGGAACTGCTGGCTGGAGAAAGTCTTTGGCGGACACTGCCGGACCCCTTCCCTCAATGGATGGAGGCAGAGGAAACCGAATGAGCCTGACCGAGCAACTTGACCACCAAGCCTCCGACCACTGGGCATTCGGGCCCACACCAGACGTGTTCACCGAGTTTTATCGGGATACTGTGAGCCTCTCCTGTTGGCAGCGCGACCTGGACCTGGAGTTAAACGCCTGTGTGCAGAATTTACTCAACTCTGGCCGGACCTTGGCCATCAAGGAAGCAGGGTCTCCTTTCGCACTGTATCAATCGATTCTGGGTGCCTGTAAAGCCGTGCAGCCCTTGGCGGATGATATCCACTGGTTGTTGGACATGTACTGTTGCCTCTTTGATTGCCGCAACGTCGGTCTGCGGCTCAGCACGCTGGATGCGGCCATGTGCCCTCGTTTTCACGTGGACCGGGTTCCGGTCCGTCTGGTCACCACTTATGGCGGCCCGGGCAGCGAGTGGTTGAGCAATCACTGTGCCGACCGAACCAGGTTGGGCGCGGGCGCCAAGGGCTTAAGCGACGCTGAATCCGGACTTATGCAGAGCGACGCTGACGTACAACAACTGGCCGAGGGTGAAGTGGCGTTGTTCAAAGGGGAGCTTTGGGAGAACAATGAGGGCCGTGGCTTAATTCATCGTTCGCCGGCCCTGGCGGCCGGCGAGCGTAGGTTGCTGGTGACCTTTGATGTTGTATCCTAAGAGCGTGTGCACTCCACCCAGCAACCCGTTGGAACCCTAGAACCTTTGAGATTCAGAGAGCTACCATGACTACTGCAGCCGCCGTATCGGCCATTCGTCGCGCGACGCTTTTATTGCCAGTGATTCTCGCCGGCTTACTCATGGCCTGTGAACGTGAAGGTTCTGGCTCGCATAGCCACAGTCATGCCGAACCTGGAATTGATCGGGCGCATGGCTTCGAGCATGCTGATGACCATGACCATGACCACCATCACAGCCATGAACCACGTCGTCAGCACGGCGCCCATGTCCACGGCCGAGGTGAAATTAACTTGGTTCTGGAAGGCAACAGGCTCGATGTGGAGCTGGTCTTACCCGGTGTTGATGTGGTGGGGTTTGAGTCCGCACCCAGTACCGGCAGACAACACCAAGCTATTCAAGAAGCCGAAACGCTTTTGAATACGGCCGAAAAAGTATTGCTGCTTCCTCCTGAAGCGGAGTGTCGCCTAAAAGAATCCGAAACCCTGCTGCCGCAATACCGCCGTGGAAATACTCACGCTGACTTCCAAGCCTATTACGCCTTCGAGTGTGCTGAGCCCGCGCGTCTGAGGCGCGTGCAATTTGCTCTCTTTGAACAGCTTCCGACGCTGGAAGCGATGTCGCTCAAATGGATTGTCGAAGATCAACAAGGTGCGGCAACCCTCTCCCCCAGTTTGCCCGCAACGCGCTTTTCCCACTAAAGGCCTCGCGGCGGTAATTTACCGCCGCAGTACCTATTTCTTATAGGCTCTTGACTCCGACTCCGAGTATTTTTACTCTTTTTTTATGCTTGCCCGCTTTGGTGCGCCCATCTACGCACGAGAGCGTTTATACTGGCCAGTAAGACTCGTACGCCATACACAGGGAATGGAACTTGCGCGAATGCCTTGCCAAATCTCTTGGTGTCCCGTATTCCAAATAATCGATGATCGTGGGTAGCACCTGAGACACATTCATGGAAGCTGTATTTAAGGTATTTGAAAGGCACGCCCAAGAGCACCCTCAGACACCGGCTCTGCGTTATAGCGACAGGCAGATGAGCTATGCCGCTGTGAACCGGGAGGCGAACCGACTGGCCAGCTTCTTGATTGCCAACGATATTGGCAGAGAAACAGCCGTAGCCGTGTTTCTAGAACCCGGCTTTGAAATTGTGACCACCCTGTTGGGCATTTTAAAGGCCGGTGGTGTCTACGTTCCCTTGGACCCGACGCACCCGCCAGCCCGTGTTGAAATGATCTTGGATGACGTTCGTCCGAAAGTCATCATCACCCGCTCGAAACTTGCTAGTCAGTTGCCCGCTCATGAAGGCACCGTGCTTTGTCTGGACGACGATGAAGAAATGCTGGCGTCGTTTCCAGCCGAAAACCCTGGGGTAGACGTTCACCCCGATGATAGTGCCTATATTTATTATACCTCCGGGACTACCGGCACTCCCAAAGGCGTGCTCGCCAGCCACAATAATTTGTGCAACTACTTGTACAGCGCTCGGGATCGCTACGGTGTTACCGAGCACGATGTCATCCCTTCCGTTGCGCGCTACAGTTTCAGTATCAGCATGTTTGAACTTATGTTGCCGCTGATATCGGGCGCTAGGCTTGTGCTGCTGGACCGGGACCATATTCTTGATCCGCACCGCATGCTGGCTACTTTTCGGGAGGTGACCTTCTTTCACATAGGGCCGAGTCTGCTGCGTAGTCTGGTGAATTTCATCCGTACCACGGTGGAAAACGTTGACCAATTCGGTCATGTTCGGCACGCCTCTTCCGGTGGCGATATGGTGCCCCCGGAGCTGCTGGAGGAGCTGCGTCAGGTTTTCCGCAACGCCGAAGTTTACGTCATCTATGGTTGCAGCGAAGTGAGTTGCATGGGCTGCACGCACCAAGTGCCTGAGTCGGGCGCCATTAACAAGACCTTTGTGGGTCAACCGTTTCCAGGTGTTGAGGTCCGAGTACTCGACGATCAACAGCGCGTTCTCGGCCCGGGTCAAGTGGGTGAGGTATGGTTTGCCGGAAATGGTTTGGTGAAAGGCTATCTCAACAAGCCGGAACTGACCCAGGAAAAGTTTCGCTGGCTTGAAGGGCGGCGATTTTACGCTACGGGTGACATTGGCCGCTTCGATGCGCAGGGCGACTTGGAAATGCTCGGTCGCCGGGACTTTCAAGTGCAGTTACGTGGCATGCGTGTAGAGCTCGCTGAAATCGAACTCATGTTACGTCGGGCCCCGAATGTTCAAGATGGTGTGGTGATGGCATGGGAGTTGGTTCCGGGGGACAAAACCCTCGTAGCGTATCCGGTGTTTGCCCAGGGAACTGAAAAAGACACGGCGGCCGTGCGGGAGTACCTGGCGAGATTTTTGCCGGACTATATGGTTCCCAGCCGTTATGTTCCCCTGCAGGCCTTGCCTCTCAATCACAACATGAAAGTCGATCGTTTCGCGCTGCCGCAGCCCGCTGCACATAAAATACAGCGATCCACAAAACCCCTTTCGCCTGAGACTGAAACAGAAATTGCTTTAACCTCACTATGGATGGAACTCCTGCGTGTAGAAGACGTAGGAAGGGAGGACAACTTCTTCTTTTTGGGTGGCTATTCGCTTTTGGCGATGGAATTCATTCTTCGCGTCGAGTCGGAATTGGCGGTTACGTTGGATGGAATGGATGTACTACGAGAAAACCTCCAGGTTTTAGCCGCGATCTGTGACCGCCAACGGGGCTTGGTTCCCCCGAGTCGGAGCAACTCACAAAGCGCTGTACGTGAGGAGCCTTACAGCGAGGCCTTCTACTTTGGCCCTGAAGCGGAATTGTATGGCCTTTACTACCCATCAGAGGCGAATCATGCCGAGTCTGCCGTCTTGATTTGCCCCCCCATCGGCAGCGAATGGACTCGTACTCACTTTGTGATGCGTAAAGTAATTCGCCAGCTAATTGCTCGCGGCGTTCCCGTGATGCGCTTTGATTTTTTTGGTATGGGCGATTCCCTTGGGGAGGGCTCTCAAGCCAGTTTGGAGCTTTGGAAAGCCAATATTGATTCTGCCGTCGGTGAGTTAAAGCGACGAGCGGGCGTTCGTCAGGTTGTGGGTATTGGAGTTCGCCTGGGTGCGAGTCTCATGACTCAGGTGGCTGAGGCGCAGCCAGAGAGTTTCTCGCGGCTTGTACTGTGGGATCCCATTTTCTCTGGCATCCAGCACCTAGAAGATCTAAGGCGCGCCCAGCGTCGGCTTACTAAGGCTCACCGATCCATGTTGCCGCTGTTCTATCGACAGAAATCTGTTCAAGGCGAAGAGTTGCTAGCGTTCGTTTATTCGCACCTGACCATCGCGCAGCTGCGTGACCTGGATTTACATAAAACGATATCTCGCCTGCGACCAACAGCGGCGACCATTTACTCCGGTAATGAGCAACGCGCCGATCTAGCGGAGCATATCAGTGCCGAGGTGCCCATAGTGGCGAACGAAATTGTGTGCGATTGGTGGGACATCTCCGCATTGGAAGATATCCTCCCCGATGTCGGCATGTCTGAATCCATTTGTTCACTGGTAAATTAACATGAAGGAAGTACCGGTAAAATTTGGTCGAAGTTCGTCTCTTCTGGGCGTTGTATCGGAACCAGAAACCGCTGTTCGTTCAGTGTGTTGTATTCTGGTTACCGCAGGATTAACGCTCAGAAGCGGACCGTTCAGGTTGTATACGACGCTGGCCAGGAGGTTGGCTCAGCAGGGTGTGCTGGTATTGCGTTTTGATTTGGACAGCATTGGTGACAGTGGGGCTTGTTATTCAGATTATTCCTTGAACGAGCGGACGCCTTTGGAGCTTCAAGCGGCGGTCGATTTTATGCACCAGCAGTATGGGATCAATCAAGTCGTGATGGGGGGGCTGTGTTCAGGTGCGGAGGCGGCCTTTCGGTATGCGGAAGCTGATCGCCGGGTTATGGGGGTGTTGATGTACGATCCGTTTGCTCACCCCGCGTCCGGTCATCGCTGGCGGGTGCAACGGCACCGATTGTACCGCCGAATGTTACGTTTTTTAGGCCTTTTTGAGCCCATCCGCTACGCGAACGGGACCGGACCGAACGGTAGTTTGGTGCAATACCAGTATATGAGTTATGACGAGTCTAAGCGGATATTGGCTAACCTGATTAAGCGTCAGGTCTATCTTCATTTTGTTTACACGGGCGCGGTACACGAAGTGTTCAATCATCCAAAACAGCTAAAAAAGGCGTTTCCGGAGCTGGTGGATGCGGAATATTCACAGGTGGATTTTTTGGCGGACATCAGTCATACGCCGGTGTTTGCCAGTCAGTTGGAAAATATGACCGAAGTGGTTGCCACCAAACTTGTACGCTTTTTGGACGGACTAGATCCAGAGCCGGAGGCTTTGTCGGTACATGTCGATGGTGTCACCACGAGCCTTTCTAGCAGCTAGATGACTCCGCGCTGCTCCTGATCCAACTCAATGGATTCAAATAGAGCCTGAAAGTTGCCCTCGCCAAAACCTTCGTTGCCTTTTCTTTGAATGTACTCGAAGAAAATCGGACCTATGCTATTTTTGGTAAAAATTTGCAGTAAAAAGCCACCGCCTTGACGCTCGCCTCCATCGATGAGGATGCGACTATTGCGCAGCTTTTCCACTTCTTCTCCGTGATCGGGTAGTCGGTCGTTGAGCATGTCGTAGTAAGTGTCCGGGGTGTCCTGAAATTCGATGCCGTTGTGGGACAAATTTGCCACGGTTTCATAAAGGTTGGCCGAATGCAGGGCAATATGTTGTATTCCCTCTCCGTTATAGTCGCGAATAAACTCAGCAATCTGCGATTTGTCATCTTTGGTTTCGTTCAGGGGAATCACAACCCGGCCACATGGGCTGGAGATGACCTCGCTGTAAAGACCGGTTTTTTTACCTTCGATGTCGAACGATCTTACACTTTTAAAACCGAACAGTTTGCCGTAGAACTGTTTGAACTTTTCGATGCCGCCTTCACGTAAATTGTGGGTTAGGTGATCGATGCGCACGAGTTGATTAACGTTGTCGATGCTAGAACCAAAAAAACCAAACTCCGAAAAAAGATCAGCCTGATGATCGGCATCCACCAGATAAATAAGCGAATTCCCCACGCCTTTGATGGCAGGAATATCGTAGTCGCGTGTCTGTACGGGTTCGGCGCCCAGGCGCATAACCTGCTCCAGCGCTTGGGCAGAATTCTCAACCAATAGCCCAATGGCCGAAGCCCCCCGCTCGTGTACGTCTCTGAAGCGCTCGGCGCTGCCTCCAGATGAGGGGTTGGAGATGAAGTGGATATTACCTGCGGTGTGAAGGGTTACCCCTTCTCGCAAACGACTCTTGTGCTCCTGAAGCTCCATTTGTTGAAACAAATCTCTGAGTAGGTGGGGGCGTCTTCCAGTAAATTCGAGAAACCCGATTCCGTAGGTGGTAACGTAGTTGGTGTCCACTATGGATTCCTTTTCGTGAGTATTTGTGCGGCCATAGTTCCAGTGGCGCGCTTTTTGTTGGGGCAAGAGTCGGAGCAGGGGAAACCACGACTTTAGGTGCCCAAGGGTGAACCTTGCTGGTACAATCACGCTCTTCGTAGAGTTTGTACCATGGGCTCCTGGTGATGTAAATGCAGGCGGTGATCTGTTAACCCTTTTCGCATTCACGCGCGGCGCAATACAGACTATTCGTTCTCAATAGTGGGTGATCTGGGGTTTCGCAGTGGTGGGCGATGTTTTTTGTGGCGGATCCAATTCAGAGTATTCAATACGGGCGGCCGACTCACCAGCCAGCGTTCGAGACGGTATTTTCCCGGAAAATTCAACAGCATAATGCCCACTGACAAGGTCAGCAGTCCCTGTCCGGGTAGTACAAGCATTAGAACGCCCAGCACGAGCAACAGCGCGCCTAATAGATTTTTGCCCGCGATCATGAGCCAGTAGGGTAGCGGCCTTTGTTCGCCTCTTAGGAGTCGACGCGAAGGAGCAGAAAAGTAATCTTCTGGCAATCGGGCGATGATGATTGGCAGCGCCAACAAACTGCCCAAGAACATCAAGATTGAAAAGGCCGCCAGGAACCACAAGAGCGTGTCGTGAGTGGCCAGTAGATGCATAAACTCCGATATAACCGCCATTGAACACAACCTTGCCCAGCTCTGAATACGTAAAAGGAGGCGCAGTGCCCCAAGCTATCCCGACCAATGTTATCACCGGTTTCCTTGGCGTGGGAAAAACCACCAGCATACTGCATTTGCTGCGCAGCAAACCGGAGGATGAAGTTTGGTCAGTGTTGGTCAACGAATTTGGTGAGATTGGCATTGACGGAGGCTTGCTAAAAGCAGGCGACGCCCATGTGCGCGAAGTGCCTGGCGGTTGCATCTGCTGCGTAGGAAACCTGCCCATGAAAGTCGCGCTGAACATGCTGATCGGAACTACCAATCCAGACCGAATCATCATTGAACCCACGGGTCTCGGGCACCCGGCAGAAATTGTAAGTACCCTCACGGGTGAGTACTACGGTGACGTGTTGGATTTGCGGGCTACGGTAACGTTGGTGGACCCACGTAAGCTGTCCGACGACCGCTATCGGAACAACTCCACTTTCATGGATCAAATAGCCATCGCCGACGTACTGATCGCCAATAAGAGTGATTTGGCGTCTCCGGCGGATTGGTCCCTGTTCGACCAATTATTGGCAGACTGTAACCCGCGTAAGGTCGGACACCAGCGAGTGGCCCACGGTGCTGTGGACCGCGCTTGGCTAGATTCTCAGCGCATCGAGCGCGATCTGCCGCCAACGCCGCTTCAGCACGCGAATCCGCTACAGCCCCGGAGGGAGTTGCCCAATCCTCAGGTCGCCATCCCTGAGGGGCATCAGTTCGTACGTCGTGTCAATCAAGGGCAGGGCCATTACAGTATCGGCTGGGCGTTCGTGCCGGATGCCGTTTTCGATTTCGAGCAGGTGTTCTCGATGCTCAATGGCGCCGACGTGATTCGTGCCAAAGCCATTTTCATCACAGAGCGGGGCGTCTTCAGCTACAACATGGATGGTGGTGTACTCAGTGTGCTGGAATTGGATGAGGCGCCTGACAGCCGTGTGGAGCTGATCAGTGACCAGCCTCTAGATGCCGAGCTTGTGGAAAATCAGCTTCTGGCTATGGTTATGCCCTGAGTCGATCAGCGACAGCAACTTGCGCGTGCTGCTCTTTTGTAAAAAATGTTTCCAGCCAAAGTTCTAACCCAATCAAGGTAAAGATTAATTGACTCGTGCTCTGCTTCAGCTGCCCGCTGGTCAACTCATCTTTGTACCGGGCAACAATGGCGTTAATAGCGGGTCGGTCGAGATAGTCTCCGATGAGCGCATTCGGTTCCGCAAGCCGATACACCGCTGCTTTAAGCTTTGGTGAGTCCCGCAACCAGAGGGCTCCTGGTGACGAGAACTTGGTTTTGTCACGGTAGGCAAAATCACGAGAGTAGTGTTTAGCGGCTAGTTCGCGCAGGCAAGGCTTGGTGTGCTTGCGAGAGACTTTTCCCCGGTAGGGCATTTGCAGAGATAGTTCGTACAGCGACTTTGATTGGAACGGGTGCACCATGTCCATACCGTGGTTGCTGCCGATTTGCTCAAACATCTCGTTGAAGCAGTGCACAAACATCAGGCTGCCGACAATAGTGTATTCATTCTCCGCGCTGAATCCTTTTATAGCTTGATAAACCTGTTCCATGTGAGGGGCACATTCTTCCGGCTTCGGGCTTTGTAATAATCCATGAAGGTCGACGTTAACTCGCTGGTTGAACAGCAGGTATTCCTTCATGGAGGCCACATCGCCGCGCTTAAACCAAGCAGCGTAGCCGCGCAGTTTGGGTAGATGCTGAAACATGGGGAGGGAACGTCTTACCAAGTTCCAGAGCGCTGGAGGACAGCGTTGGCGAAGTGCGTAGATGGGTGTGTCGTACTGGGTTTGTTCGCCAAAGAGAACGTCCGCAAAGGTGCCGGTCATCAGAAGATCCAATTGGCCATGGAACTGATCTAGTGCCTGTTCAGTGGAAAGGCTGATGAAGGTTCGGGGCGGCTCTTCTGTATTGACTACGGTGCGCCGTAAGAGATCCAAAAGGTCGTCCTCTGCAGCGATGCTGACGTTCTTGTAGGCAAGGCCGTAACGTTGTGCGTTCTCGCATGCGGTGGCCGTCTCATCAAAGTGTCTGGCACCTGGGTCTGTATAGCCGCAACTGACCGCTGTCGTTTTGGAGAGTCCGCATTCCTTTTGTGCGGCGGCGATTAACGCTGAGTCGATACCGCCGGACATGAGCAGGCCGGAGCGACGATTTTCGCCAACACGATGGAATTGGATCGTTTGGCAGAGCTTGGTCCACAATGGTTGTTCGTAGTGGCGGGAGGACGCCGGTCCTTTTTTTATGCGCTTTGGTCGTGCGTAAAAATGTAGGCTCAGTGGCGGCACTACATTGCCTTCCCGCACATTGCCCTCTACATAAAAGCCGGGCACGACTTTAAAGATGTCTTGAAACAAGGTTTCTGGGCCAAAGTTTCCACGGTACGTCAACTGCTGAGCGAGCGTCGAAGTGTTGACGCTGCGCGTGAATATGGGATCGCTCAGAATGGCTTTAATTTCAGAGGCAAACCAAAAGCGGCCCTGTTGAAAGGCGTAGTACAGAGGCCGGTGGGCGAACATGTCCCGGCACAGAAGAATTTTGCCTGTGCTTCGGTCGTAAAGGAAAATCGCAAAATCGCCATCGAGACCTGCCAGAAAATCTACGCCTTCCGCCTGATAAGCGGCGCAAACATAATCTGACAGTGCTTTGCCCCATAGGACCCTTTGATCTGAGGCTTGAACCCGACCATCGGCTACCACACAGAGGGAGTTCGTTTCGGTGATGCCTGGTTGGTAAACACCGTTCTGTTTGTATCGACAAAAAAAGGCCGTGTTGGTGTCGGGACAGACCACATTGCCCAGCTCACCCCGGTGGGACATCGCGGCGTTCATGCGCGCGGCCAGGGTGTTATCGAGGCTACCCTCCCTGGGATATAGGATGCCACCTATAGCACTCATATCAGGCTCCTGAAATTTTGCGTCCTTCTTATAAGGGGGGGCAGAAGCGCAAAAAGTTCAAGCCAGGCAGATTTGGGCGCGTTGGGATGCGTCCAAGTCCACTGTTCAATGCCTGCAAAGTGACGTGACTAAAGCGTGATCAATCCTCGCGATATTCTATGATGGTGGCCGCTTCCATACTGTAGGCGGACAGAGCCATGTCGTTTTCTACCATCTCCACTTTCATCTCCCCGGTGACCCAGAAAGGCGTGTAAAGAGCGTCCAGTTGGAGGCCCTGGGGGTAGCTGACGAAAATAATTTGGTTCGGTGGCGGTGGCGGTACGTGGATGCAGGCTCCGAAGAAGGGCACCAGGAAGAACTCACTGATGTTCATATCATCATCGAATTCCAACGGCACCACAAAACCAGGCAAACGTACCTTTGCTCCGTCAAACTCGGGGCGGATGTTGGTGGACACAAGCGCGTCCTCCCAGGTACGCCCTCCAGATCCCCCTGAGCCCATGGCCTGGGCTATGGCATTCTCCACTTGGTTGGCCAGGAAGTCGTCAGCCGTGCGCAGCCCATCCGCTTGCTGGTCCTCGGCGAGCTCTTCGTCGCTCAGGTCGCCGTGATCAATGGCCGGCATGTTGAGGAGCAGCTCCAGGTCTTCGTCTGGGAGCAGGTCAGTCCACTCGATGGTCTTGTAATCGTCAGCTCGAACCGAAAAAATAATGTTGGCACTGATCAACAGTGCGATGAAAAACAATTTTTTATGTGGCATCTTGTCCAAGTCCAGAATGCGTTATTGGTAACATACATGCGAAAAACTCAAGCCGTCGAGCCCACTGCTCCCCTTGATTGCAGCACACCCGCTATTAGCCTTCAACAGGTAGAGTTCGCTTGGACGCGTCGCTCCCCGTTGTTGCGCATTGACCAGTTTCAAGTAAACCAGGGTGAGCGGGTTTTCCTATACGGCTCTTCCGGGTCCGGAAAAACCAGCTTGCTGAACCTGCTGGCGGGAGTTAGTTCGCCGCAACTAGGCGAAGTCCAGCTCCTTGGCCAGAGCTTGCAAGCTCTGTCGCAACGTCGCCGGGACCGTTTCCGGGCCCGCCATGTGGGCGTCATTTTTCAGCAGTTTAACCTGATTCCCTACCTGAGTGTGCTCGACAATGTCCTCTTGGCCGCGCACTTTGCCCGCCGCCGGGAAGGCGCTGTGGACAAGGCCCGGGAGCTGCTGGCAGCCCTTGGGCTGGAGCCTAACCTTGAGGCCAGGCCGGCTCATCAACTGAGCGTTGGACAACAACAGCGGCTGGCGGTTGCCCGGGCGCTGGTGATTGAACCGGAAATTTTGCTGGCTGACGAGCCCACCTCGGCGCTGGACAGTGACAGCCGGGATGCCTTTATGTCGCTCTTGCTGCAAGTAGCCGAGCAAAACCGGTGTGCGGTGGTGTTCGTCAGTCACGATCGCAGTTTGGAACCATATTTTTCCCGTTCAGTGGATATTCGATCGCTGTTGGCGGAGGGGGTGGCCTGATGCTGTTCAAACTCGCCCGTAAAAGCTTGTGGAACCGGCGTACCACGGCGCTCCTCACCTTACTCTCTCTCACGGTTAGCATCGTGCTTCTGTTGGGGATCGACCACTTGCGTCACCAAGCAAAAGACAGCTTCAGCCAAACGTTATCCGGCACCGACTTGGTGGTGGGCGCGCGCGGTGGCCAACTGAATCTGCTGCTCTACTCCGTGTTCCGGATGGGTAATCCCACCCAAAATATCAGTTGGGAGAGTTATCAGGAATTGGCAGCCATGCGCGCGGTGGAATGGGCGGTACCTTTATCACTGGGCGATTCCCACCGGGGCTTTCGGGTTCTGGGCACCACCGGGGAGTATTTTGAACGCTATCGCTATGGTCAGAGAAGAGCGCTGGAGTTTTCCCATGGAGAACCCTTCGATGGTGTTTACCACGCCGTACTAGGGGCTCAGGTGGCCCGGCAGCTCGGCTACGACCTGGGTCAGGAAATCACCCTGGCCCACGGGACCGGGTCGGTGAGTTTTATGCCCCACGATGGCCATCCGTTTATCGTGGTGGGGATTTTGGCGCCAACTGGCACGCCGGTGGACCGAACTGTCCATGTCAGTCTGGAAGGTATTGAGGCCATTCATATCGGCTGGGAAGGCGGTGCTCCGAGGCCTGGTCGACAAGTATCGCCGGAGGAGGCGCTTCAGCGGGATCTGACGCCGGAGAGTGTAACGGCGGTCTTGGTTGGGCTCAGCTCGCGCGCGGCGACCTTCAGCGTTCAGCGATTCATCAATCAATACCCCCAGGAGGCGCTTATGGCCATCCTGCCTGGTGTCGCGTTGACTGAACTGTGGCAAATGCTGTCCATGGTGGAGAACCTTCTCTATGTCATCAGTGCCATGGTCTTGCTGGCGGCACTGATCGGCATGGTGACCATGCTGTTGGCATCCATGAAAGAGCGCCAGCGTGAAATCGCGGTGTTGCGGGCGGTAGGCGCAGGGCGTTGGTACCTGTTCTGGCTGGTGGAGCTGGAAGCGCTCCTACTGATGGCCGTGGCTTTTGCTTTGGGAGCCCTGCTGCTGGTTGTTGGCCTTTGGGTAGCCCAGCCCTGGCTGGCGATGCAATTTGGTCTGTTCGTCGATATTAATCCGCTGGGAGCGCATACTGCTTACTTGATGTTGGCGGTCGCCGCACTGGCAGCGCTGGCGGGAGCCGTCCCAGCAGCCGTAGCCTACCGGCGCGCCCTGGCAGAAGGTCTGACCCCGCGCGCGTGAATGGGGAAAACCCCCGGCGGGCCGACGAATAGACTATGGTTATTAAGAATACCTATTAAAAGGTTAGATGTGCGAACAGCCATGGGAGATTGGCTGTCATACTCAGTATTGATTATCCAGGGAGACACCTATGTTACTGCTTTTGTCGTTTGTGCTGATCTTGATCCTGTTGGGGGTGCTGTTCTATTACCAGGTGGCTTTGCCACTGGGCTCGGCGATCCTGCTGATTGCCTGGTTGGCACTCGGCGTTCTCTCTCCCGTGTTGTGGTCTTTGTGGCTGGTAATCCCGTTAGTGACGGTGCTGCTGGTCTTAAACCTGCCCGGCATCCGGCGGCCACTGATCTCCCGGCATGTATTCAAAGCCTTGCGCAAAGTTCTTCCTCCCATGAGCCAGACAGAAACAGAGGCTCTGGAAGCGGGCAGCACCTGGTGGGAAAAAGACCTCTTCAGCGGCCGGCCCGACTGGCACGAGTTTGCCGAAATTACCCTGCCGAAGTTGACCGCCGAAGAGCAGTCCTTTCTGGATAACGAAGTCAATGAACTTTGCGCCATGCTGGACGAGTGGGATATCCACCACACCCGTAAGGATCTGCCGCCCGAAGCTTGGCAATATCTAAAAGACAAAGGCTTTCTGGGGCTCATTATTCCCAAGGAATTTGGCGGGCGGGATTTCACCCCTTACGCCCAAAGCCGGGTAATGAGCAAAATTGCCAGCCGCTCAGTCACCGCGGCGGTGACCGCGATGGTGCCCAATTCATTGGGGCCTGGAGAGCTGTTGGTAAAATACGGCACCGAAGAGCAAAAACAACGCTGGTTGCCTGGCCTGGCCAACGGTACGGAGATTCCGTGTTTTGGTCTTACCGGCCCGGAAGCGGGCTCCGATGCGGGCTCGATTCCCGATACCGGTATCGTCTGTAAGGGCGAGTTTGAAGGCAAAGAAGTTCTCGGATTAAAGCTCACCTTCAACAAGCGCTGGATTACCTTGGCGCCTGTGGCAACCGTGGTTGGCCTTGCGTTCAAACTTTATGACCCGGATGGTTTGCTGGGTGATAAAAACAAAACGGCCTATGGGATTACCTGCGCCCTGCTACCGGCCGACCTGCCCGGCATTCAAATCGGCCGTAGACACAACCCCGGCTCACCGTTTATGAACGGGCCCATCAGCGGTGAGGACGTTTTCATCCCCGTGGATTGGATCATCGGTGGCGCCCCCATGGCGGGCAGGGGTTGGCGCATGCTGATCGAGTGCCTGGGCGCCGGACGGGGAATCTCACTACCGTCCATGGCTACCGCCAGCGGTGAAATGTGTTACCAAACCGTGGGCGCCTATGCTCGCATTCGGCGTCAATTCAACATGGAAATCGGTAAGTTCGAGGGTGTGCAGGAAGCCACCGCCGATATCGCTGCCGGTGCCTACATGCTGGAAGCCATGCGCCAGTTAGTAACCAAAGGTCTGGATCAAGGCAAGGCGCCCTCGGTGGTTACCTCCATGGCCAAGTTCCATGCCACGGAAATGATGCGCGTGATCGTCAATCACGGTATGGATGTGGTGGGCGGACGTGCCATTCAAATGGGGCCGCGCAATTTTCTCGCGTTGCCTTACCAAAGTATTCCGGTGGGGATTACAGTTGAGGGCGCGAACATCCTCACGCGTTCACTGATGATTTTTGGCCAAGGCGCCATCCGTTGCCACCCCTATCTGCTGGCCGAAATGGAAGCCATGCAAAACGAGGATTCGGCGGCTGGTTTGAAGGAATTCGATCAGGTGTTCTTCCGCCACGTAGGTCACGTGTTCAGCAACAGCGTACGCACCAAAGTGTATGGTCTGACTCGGGCTCGTTTTAGTCGCGTGCCTGAGAATGCCGATGCGTTCAGCCGGCGGTGGTATCAACGTATCAACTTGCTCAGTGCCGCCTTGGCCGTCAGTGCCGATACAGCGTTGGGTGTATTGGGCGGCAACCTGAAACGACGCGAGTTGCTTTCCGCGCGGCTGGGGGATGTACTTAGCCAGCTGTTTATCGCCTGTAGCATTCTTAAATTTCATTCCAGTCACACGCGTACAGAGGAAGAAGATGCTCATGCTGACCATGCGTTAACACAGGCCCTGTATGCGGCTCAGGAAGCGCTGTACGACTTCTACGCTAACTTCCCGGCACGTCTGCCGGCCTGCGGTTTGAAATTAATGACCTTCCCTTGGGGCCGCATTGTTTCCAAACCCAGTGATGAGTCGATTCGCGCCCTGGGTGACCTGATCATGGAAGACAACCCGGTGCGCAAAGAGCTGGCGTCCTATCTCTACATTAGTAACGATCCAAAGGACGCCACCGGGCGTGTGGAGCACACTTTTCAACTTTTGCTGGCCCTGGGCCCGACTTGGAATACGTTTGCCAAAGCTCAGGCCAGTGGAAAGTTTACAGGCGACACAGTGGAGGAGCGTTTGAAGGACGCCGCCGCCAAAGGTGTTATTTTGGAATCAGAGATCGAGGCGCTGAAAGAATACGATGCGTGTCGTTATGATTGCCTTCTGACTGACGCGTTTGATTCCCTCTAAAAAAAAAGTTAACACCCCTAAAGATGCATGGACGCATCTTGGGGGTGAGCGCTCACCATCCACACGGTCTCCTTTCTTGCTTGGCACATTATTCGTGTGTTAGCGTATCCCGAAAGCGAATTTTCCTGACACGCTTTGGCTCGTATTTATTCTCGCTGTCACCCATATCTGAACCATAAAAAGTAATTGCGTTGTCCGCTGAAAAACCGTTGACGGTCCAGCGTGTTTGGTGTTTTCCTATCGACCATATTCGAGTGGAACTGACATGCAAGGAGCGTGGAATAATCTCATGGCAAGGCGTCTAGATTGCGATACAGCTACCGGTGCCAACCTTCGATTGGGGCCGTTTCAGGTAGAAGCCATCTCATCTTATGAGCGCTTTGTCCAGCTGCGCAGTGAGTGGGATCGCCTCTTCGACTCAGCCGTAGAAGCATTCCCCACCACCAGTCACGCTTGGCTGTCGGCCTGGTGGAAAACGTTTGCAGACGGTCGCCGGCCTTACGTTATTCTCATTTGGAATGATGGAGTGCTCATTGGCGCGGCCCCTTTTTATTACGACAGCAAAAAGATTTTTGGTAGCCAATTTCGTGTGTTAAGGCCCTGGGTAAACTCCTGGGTAGACAGGTTTAATTTTCTCGCCAGCTTTCCGCCTACAGAGGTCGTCGAGGCCATTCTGGATCACATCGAAGATATCGAGCATACCTGGGATCTTGTTGAGCTGCCGCGACTGGACAGAAATTCTGAAATTACCGAGTGCATTTGGCAGTCATGCCAAACTCGAGAGCTGGAGGTCGGCGTAGAAGATGACTTGCAGTCTCCGTTTTTGCGTTTTCCGGCCACTTGGGACCAGCTTTTAAAAAGTCTTTCCCCGTCATTTCGTCAAAACCTGAAGCGAAAGATTCGCTCCGTGGAAAAAATGGACAGCGTCCGCATGACCGTGCTTGACGGGGAAGAGTGCATAGATCCCATCGTAGAAATCTCGCGAGAAAGCTGGCAACACGAACAGGGCACGTCAATTGCGTCGCGACAGGAAATATTCGATTTTTATCAAAAAGTAATCAAGGCATATGCCCAGCGTGGTCAACTGCGCTGTGCGCTGATGGAAGTCAATGGTGAGCCGGCTGCCTTTGAGCTCAATTTGGGCCACAACCGAACCTTGCATAACTTCAAACTTGGCTTCAAAAAGAAATTCAGCCACATCTCCACTGGCATCGTGTTAAAAGCATTCCTGTTAAAACAAATTCTGGATTCAGAAGGGCCGGAGCCGGAATTTATGGAATACGACTTTATGGGCGTAGCCGAAGCCTATAAATTGAGGTGGAGCAAGAAAGTGCGGGTGCAAAACCGGTATATTGTTTTCTCTAAGCGCAAGACGACTAGACGCCTGTACCAGTGGTTGTACGTAGTCAAACCCTACGTGCGGGATAGTTTTCCAGCGCTTTACACATTGGCCAAAAAGGTGAGCTCCGGAATTCATACGGGGCGAATCTAAGTTCCGGGAAGAAACTCTGGAAGCCTTCCAGAAATCAAGGGTGATCGTAATGGCATTGCCGCGTGCTTTTGTACTGAATCATATCGCCGCCAACAGCGGAAATTCCAAGCAGCTTAACCTGAGCACTCTGGCGGTTGTGCGCTCGCTCGCTAGGCGAGGTATTCCCGTTACCTTGGTGACCACCAACGAATCAGATGCCGTGATTGATTCCCGCTGGTGTCGCTCGGTGGAATACTGTCCGTACCTTTACGACGACGAGCAATCATTGGTGGAATTCATGCAATCCCTGGGGGCGACCTACCCGGGGACAAAGGTCCTAATACCCGCGATAGACGAATGCGCGTATTTTGTGGGCAAATACTACTCGGAGTTGGAGCCTCACTTTCAGATTCCGGCCCCCAAGTGGGAGGCGGTGCGCCTGGTTAACAACAAGCGCCACCAGTATGAGCTTGCCGAATCCCTGGGCATTGCCATCCCGGAAACCTATTTTCCACAATCGGTTGAGGATGTCGTCGCGCTCGCCGCACGAATTACCAACTACCCCTACGTGATCAAGCCCAATGTGTCCTTTGAATGGAAGCTCGCCGCCATGCGCTCCAAGGCCAAGGGCAAGAAGGGTATTAAGGTGGACAGCGCCAAGGAACTCATTGCCCGTGCCGAAGAAATTTTTGTGCCTGGTTACGACTTTATGGTGCAAGAGGTTATCGGCGGTCGGGATGAGCGGCTGGTCTCCTTTCTTTCCTATTTTGATCAGTCGGCGCAACCCAACTCCTATTTTGTCCGCAAGAAAATTCGCCAAGCGCCGGTAGATTTCGGTTACTGCACCATGACCGAGTCCTGCCACAACGATGTGGTGGTTGATCAGTCCACTCGTTTGTTAAACGCTTTGGCGTTCCAGGGCATATCGGGCGTGGAGTGGAAGCTAGACCCTGTCACTGAAACCTACAAACTCATTGAAATCAACGCCCGCGCCGTGAACACCACCGGTTGCGCCATTGCCGCCGGTGTGGATCTGCCCGCAATTGCTTATTTTGACGCTATCGATCAGCCCCTTGAGCCGGTGACAGACTGGCAGGACGGGTGTCGATGGGCGTGGTTGAGCATGGACTTTTGGGCGGGACGGCAACTGGTCGGCGAGGGCAAGCTTACCACTATGGCTTGGCTGAAAGACGTTTCAGGAATTCGCGCCGATGCGGTGTTTGCCTGGGACGACTGGTTGTTTTCCACCAATTACTACACACGATTTTTTGGCTCGGCCCTATCGGCGAAGTTCAAAAAACTGTTTGTGCGCAGGCAGAAGCCAGTGGCCGCGTCTGCTGAAGTTTCAGGCCCGGAGGCCTAGCTATGAGCTGGAAGCAACAGGCCCAAGAACGCTTCTCGGTGGCCAAAGATGCCAACAAGTGGGCGGACATTTATAAGGATGCGGCCGGCGTTGAAGCCGCCATGTTTAGAAAACGGCGTGACTTTACGGTGCGGTATGTTCTCGGCGAGATTCCAAAAAACGCGTGCGTACTTGACCTAGGCTGTGGCGCTGGGCCGGTTCTAGAACCCTTACACCAAGCCGGTATCACTTGTCTCGGCATGGACTATTCCATGGACATGTTAAGCCTGGCCAGAAAAAATTTGGGTGCTGCCGAAGTGCCGCTGATCCAGGGAGAGTGCGAGAAAATTCCCCTTCCGGACAACAGTGTAGACTGCATCGTGTGCTTGGGAGTGATCAGTTACGCCTTCTCGGTGGATGGCGCCATGCGCGAATTAAAACGGGTGCTAAAGGACGGCGGGGTGGCAATCGTGAGCTATCGAAACCGTTACAACGAGATGCTTCTCGACCCGCCGAAGTTGGTGTCCTCCGCGTTGAAGAAACCTGTCCGGTGGCTGCGGAGCAAAGACCGTGAAACGACGGCAATTGGCAGCGCCTTGGATCCCGCCTCTGTACTGCGCAGCGCCAAGGATAGCGGTTTGCATCTGGTGCATCGGCAACCCATTGGCTTTGGCGCTATTCGACTCAATGGCAAAGTCGTTTCCGACGGGCGACTTGCCCACGCCTACAACCGATTCCTGGATGGACTGTTCCGAGTCATTCCGATACGCGCCCTGCACAGACTGTGTGCCGACGTTCACGTACTGGTGTTAAAAAACGCAGTTCCCTGATTGACCGTTCCCCGTTCAAGGAGGGTTTATGACGATCCACAGGTTGGAATGTGCAATCGTAAGAGGCGGCACAACGAAGGGCGTTTTCATAGACGGCGCCGCTTTGCCGGACGACCCAAAGCGCCGGGATCAGCTGATACTTTCCCTTTTTGGCAGCCCCGACACCCGACAAATTAACGGCCTGGGGGGTGGCGACCCCTTGACCAGTAAAGTTGCCATAATGAGGCGCGTCGACGGTAGCGATGTAGACCTGGAATACCTTTCTGGAGAAGTGGGCATCGACGAAGCCATCATCAATTTCAGCACCATGTGCGGAAACCTTGCGGCGGGTGCTGGTTTATATGCCGTTGAAGCCGGGTGGGTAAAAAAGACCGAGCCGGTGACTACCGTGCGCATTCGCAACGGCAATACTGGAAAGCGACTAACCGCCTTTATTCCAATCGCAAGCGGCGCTTGCGTTATGGCACCCAGCGGCGCGGTGGATGGTGCCGCGGGTTATGGTGCAGAGATGAGCCTAGCCTTTCATGACCCCGCGGGTGCAATTACCGGTCAACTGCTGCCCACCGGATCGGCCACGGATACTCTGACTCTGGCGCACGAGCAACCAGTACCCTGTTCCATTGTCGACTGCGGCACTTTGTATGGGTTTGTACACGCCTCGTCTTTCGGGCTTTCAGGGCATGAGAGCCCGCGAGAGCTGGATAACAATACCGCGTTCAAAGAAACCATGGAACATTTGCGTGAACAGGTCGCCATCACCCTGACGGAACGGTCGGGCAATGCCTACACAAGTCGGCAGATTAAAATGGCCATTGTTGCCGCCGCCGAAGATGCCCCTGCCAAAGTGATTTCGCGAGTCATCAACCGCTACAAAACCCACAAGGCGTTTCCCGTCACCGGCGCGATTTGCCTCAGCGCGGCAGCGGCCGTCGACGGTACCTTGGTGCACGAGTTGGTGGGCAACAGCAAAGGTTTGTGTCGTATCGGAATAGGCCATCCGACGGGTGCGCTTTCCGTGCGTTCAAGCTTTGAGGTGGAGCAGGGGGCCTATAAAATTCTGGAAACCGTGGTAAACCGTTCTGCCCGGGTGTTGATGGAGGGCGTCGCGTACGCCTATTTGGCGGACGAGCGCAGCAACTACAAAGCGCTTTCCTGAGAGTCGCGTATTTCCTCGCCAGCCTCCATGCAGGCGGTATAGTCCTCCAGGGATGCTCGGTCGTTGCAGTAGTAGTGATCGTTTCGCTGGCCGTGGGTGCAGCCGCTCAGTGTAATCAGCAGGCAAAGAATCAGATATTTCATGCGCATCTCCGAAGTGGACTTTTTGCTCCGAAGTCCGAAAAAACCTACAACGTACCCGCTTCACAGGACGCGATAATGTCCAGGTCGCGGCGGGTGTCCGCGCCAGCGTAGCGAGTGAAAGTGGTCTCGAGCCTGGACAGCCGAGACAGCCGAAAAACCTTTTCCGCCTGGGTACGATCCCGCGCTGCCATCAGTAGCTGTTCGTTAGCGTGCTCCGCCGCCGCTTGAATCTCCAACAACTCTGGGTAGAGCTCAGAACTCTGTATGACTTGGGATAGGTGCTCCAGTTCATTGTCTGGCAGGCTGGCAAGATGCTCCATGGTCACCTCCGGCATGTTGGGCAGTGACTCCTGAAGCTGTTCCCGAAGCGCTTCCCGCGTGGCTTGAACTTCCCGGCGAAGCGCCCGAGTTTGCTCCACCTGTACCGCCTCTTCGGCCAAAAGGCGCCGTTCGGCCCGTAATCTGTTTAGCCCTCTGGCAGGTAATTGGTGCCGCTCGGCCACGGCATCCCGCGCTTGGCGGTAATCATTGTCAGGGTTGCGTGGCCCGAAGGAGTTCCAGCGCAGATACCAGGGCTCCCACTGCTCCATAAAAACTTCGCTGGTGGAACGGGACAGGTCACTGCTGTGGGCATTGCGCAGGGTGTAGAGGTGCGCCTCGCGAAAACTGATTTCCCCGGAGCCGTCCAGATCGATCTCTTCAGCGGGAATCTCTTCCCCTAAGCGCGTCTTCTGATTTAGGGCGGCAAAGAAAAACGTGGTGTAGTCCCGGAATTCAGCCTGGTTTGTGCCCAAGTCGCAGCCCTCGGCCTCCCGGCGATCCGACTCAGCGAGAAAGCCGCAACGCTTTTGAGAAGCCAGAGTGGTGCTCTCGGGAGATTCATACACCAAAGACGCGAAAGATCCAGAAAAACACTGAGTTAACACAAAACGAACGTCGGCCTCCGGCGTTATATGCCCCAGCAAGTCATTGAGTTCGCCAATATTCAGCGACGTATTGTTCCAAAGCAATAAATTGTTATTCAGTGTGTTACTGGTATCGATGTCGCCGTGACCGTTATAAACCAACAAGACCGAATCATCCGGCCCCACCCGGGAGAAATCCTCTGCCAGACTGGCGGTCAATTGGCTCTTCTCTGTAGAACCGACAATATTCTGCAAGCTGTTGGTGCGGGTTTTCTGGGCGTACTGAAGGCCTTCGCCAAAGACGCGCAAAATGGGTTCAAGCACCGGATCACGCTCATCGGGCAGCGCAAAATAGATGACATCATCACTGCCATCCGCGCCTTCACCATGGGTGTAATACGTACGGGTTTCAATGCCCCTGTTGGCAAAAATGTCTTCCAGCCAGCGGACGTTCTCTTCAATCTGGCCTTGTGAGTTACCCAGATTATTCCCGCCACCGATAAGCCACACACGTAGGTCCTCGGCAGTCGCGGGAGCGGCGGTGAGGAACAAAAGAGCGGGCAACAGAAAAGGAAAACGGCGAATCATCCGTTGACCCTCCTGTACATACAGTTAAATAACGCGTTCAACACGCCTGCCCACAAGAGCATGGCGCCAAAAATTAGTGGCAGATAAGGAGGCATGAAGGCGAGAACCGTCAGCAGAGCCCCCAGCCCCACGGGCACGGCGATGGAGGTTCTCGTCCAGCCGAGGCGCGCTAGCCCTCGAATGAGAAACCACAGCGGCAAAGCGACCAGCAGTGCGGCAAACCAGTCCGCCAGTATAACCCTGGCCCATTGGTGCCAAGCCTGAAGTGCAAGCTGGCGGGCGAACTCAGCGTCGCCCACCATCGTGTCGGCGGCGATGACCAATAACACGGCCAAAGGATAAAGCAGAACCGCGATGACCCCAGTGCCGAGCATGAAAAGCAGACGCATAAAAGGAATATCCTGTCGTTCAAATTCCGCGAGCCCTGTGAACTGTATCACAAGCTTTTGGATTTTTAACGTTGGCGTCGTCGAGGCCCTGACGGATTTAATTTACCCCATACTCGCTTGAGGGCGATGTACACGGGGCGGGCAATACGAAGCAGGCGCGCATAGGCCGTGGTGTTAAAAATACTGACGTTCCAAGTGGGCTCAGTATTGAAGTGCCATTGCTGTGCCCAGGCGGGGTTGGTGACTAGATTTAGCTCGCGGGATTCTCGCTCTTCCTTTTCCAGGCAGCACAGCAGAGCCATGGCTCCGGGACCCACTTCTTTTAGCATGTCGTCGTAGCCGATTTTCAGTAGTGCTAGGCGGTCTCCCGAGCGTAACCCCATCTGGGCAGCCGCCGGTTTGCCACCCACATACAGCACATCAACTTGTGCTTCGCGCGTGTCCGCAAATTCGCTCAGCACGGCCTCATAAAATGCCTTGCTACGAGACTGGAAACGAATCGCCGTGCGAGTGCCCTTAGGCCCCTTCCAGCTGGCGGCTTCCACATCCAGAAATAACTCAAAGGCTGTGCGGATTTGGTCCGCCTCCCGGGCGCTGGTAAACGTGACCGGTCCGTAGGCCATTTCCGCCTTGTTTCGGTGGCGGCGGGTATTTTTAACCTTCTTTTTGGACAGAGCGCTGATCAATCCTTTTTCATCGCGCTCGACAAATGCCGACATTTGTCCTGGACGAGCCTGGTTACCGATCAGGGCGTAGGTGCTGGATCGCGTCGTAAAATGTGTTAGCTCTAGTACGTCCCAGCGAAACTGACCCTGCTCGTCAATGTGTTTAAGGACAATGTTGATTACATCCGCATGGCGCTTGTTTTCCCGCAGCAGCAAGTCGGAAGCGTCGATGGCTGTATGGGTGGGAAAGCGCAAGTAAACAATGGGAAAGCCAAAGCAACGCTGAGTCTCCCGGCTAAGGGGTAGCACGCCAATCAGTTCATCTCCCTCATAAACGGCGAAATAGTGAATGTTGCAGGGAGCCAGGTGCCGTTGCACGGCGTAATGCCAACGCCAATCATTGTAAAAACAGGGGTTTACACAGAATCGAAATAGCTCTTCCCAGGCGGGCTTGAGGTGCTCGAGCCCCTTGATGCCGGTGAAACATCGGACCTGTATTTCTGGATTCAAACAAACCTCCTAGTCCAGTTTGAACTGTAGTTCTGGGGCTTTGCCTTCAGCGCATAAGTAACGACACCTTAGTGTGCCAGCCGGTAGTAGGCAATAGCCGAGAACTTATCTTTACACAATAGAGAATTGACTGTCAGGAACTGTTTCGCGCCTAGAGGAGAAGGAGAGTCCGAACGACACCAGACTGTGCTTAGTGGCAGGCAATCCAAATACTGTCCAGAATTATCGAACTACGTAAGCAAGCCCTCGGGCCGCGCAGGCTGAGTATTCAGCAAACGTCGTGAACCCTTCCCTGGGGACTGCCCCAAAAGATCCCTCTTTTGAGGCTTGCTGAACACTCACCCTGCGCGTCCCCCCTAGCCTCAAGCTACGACGTTTTCGAAGCACCGCTTGCAGTCCGAACGACGCCAAGCTGTGCTTGGTGGCCGGCAATCCTAAGGGTGCGGGAAAGAGGGATCCGCGACAGCGGATCAACTTTAAATGGCGCACCCGGCAGGATTTGAACCTGCGACCAACGGCTTCGGAAACCGCTACTCTATCCAACTGAGCTACGGGTGCAAAAAACTGATTTTCATAGCAAGTACGGTACTCGCCGATCGTTCTAGCAGCGCGTTGCGCTGCCGCTACTCCCCTCGCTGCGCTCGGGTCCTGCCTTCCAGCTGACTGGAAGGCGTTCGAGCGGCGCACGAAGCGGTGCTTCGTAAACGCTTGCTCTCACCCAACTGAGCTACGGGTGCAAAAACTGAGGGCGCGATTTTACAGTTCAGGGCCGTATACGTCTACGGATTGGGGCATTAATCTGCGTATTGTGGCGCAGCGTCCCGTAAGTCCAGAGTTTGTTTTAACTCCACGCTACCCAGGCTTTGGCTCATGGTGCCAAAAGGAAAATCCTGAATCAGGCGCTCGAGGCGGGGCATACAGCGATGCAAGTTGGTGTAGTGACGGAAGCGAGAGAACCAGCTGGCATTGGGAATTCGGGGTTGATCCGGGTCGATCTCCCAGGGGTGGAGATAGAAAATTTGAGGTTTTTTGCCGTTGTCGCTGGCCCTTTGAAACAGCCAACGGGACAAGGCGTAGGGGTATTGACGAAAATAACCGCCGCCAGCGGCAGGTACCGACTGACCCAGTACTTTGGCGGTGGTTAGGGGGAACTCGGTGAGTTCCGCGCCGCTGCGGGTAATGATCTTATAGGGCTCTTCCGGGCTGCCGGGGATGCCGTAGTTGTCGTGTCGGGTAGGGAAAATGCTCGAATCCCAGGTAAAGCCCAGCTCGGCTAGTGTATCCAGTGCCCACAGAGACCGATTGGTAATGGAATAGCTCGCGGCCCGATAGCCGTTGACGGGCTCTTGGATCAAATCTTCCAATATTTGCTTGGAGCGCCGGGTTTCATCGTAAAAAACCTCCGGGCTTTGCCGGTAGATAAACTGATGGCTGTAGCCATGAGAGGCCACTTCGTGCCCCGCGCTGTGGATGCGCTTCACCAAATCCGGATGGCGCTCGGCCACCCAGCCCAGGATAAAGAAAGTGACTTTTAGATCTGCTTCGCTAAACAGATCCAGAAGCCGATCGGTGTTGTCCACCACCCGCGAGGGCCACTGCTCCCAATCCTCGGGTTTAATGACATCAAAAAATGCGGCGACTTGAAAATAGTCCTCTACATCGACGGTCATAGCATGGGTAATGGCGTGGGTCATAACAGCTCCTGGTTTGCCCATTACACTTTGTAATAGTCGCGATACCACTTCACAAAGTTCTCGATTCCAACCTCTACTGGGGTGCTGGGCTTATAGTCGACGTCTTCAATCAGTGCGTCGACATCGGCATAAGTGTCGGGTACATCGCCGGGCTGCAGGGGTAAAAGATTTTTTTCCGCCTTTTTACCCAGACAATCTTCCAATACTTCGATGTAACGCAGCAGTTCTACCGGGTTATTGCTGCCGATGTTGTAGATGCGATAGGGAGCTTTCGAGGTGGCTGGGTCTGGCGTGTCGCCGCTCCAGTCTTGATTGACCGGGGCAACATGATCCAAGGTGCGAATGACACCTTCGACAATGTCATCGATGTACGTGAAGTCGCGCCGGTGGTTACCGTAGTTGAAAACGTCAATGGGCTCGCCCGCGAGTATCTTGCGGGTAAAGATGAACAGTGCCATGTCCGGTCGGCCCCAGGGACCATAGACGGTAAAAAAGCGCAAGCCGGTCGTCGGAATACCGAACAAATGGCTGTAAGTATGGGCCATCAGCTCATTGGCTTTTTTACTGGTCGCGTACAGGCTAACGGGATGATCCACATTGTTGTGCACCGAAAACGGCATGGCCGTATTGGCCCCGTACACGGAGCTGCTTGAGGCGTACACCAAGTGCTCGGTGCCGAAATGACGGCACGCTTCCAGAATGTTCAAAAAGCCAGTGATGTTGGCATCGACATACGCTTGGGGGTTGATTAGCGAGTAACGCACCCCGGCTTGAGCGGCGAGGTTGACTACCCGGTCGGGCCGATGCTCTTTAAATAGGGCGTCAATGCCGGCTTTATCCTCTAGGTTAAGGCGCGCATCGGTAAAGCCCTTGTGATCGGCAATACGGGCCAGGCGTGCCTTTTTGATGTTCACGTCGTAGTAGTCGTTTAGGTTGTCCACCCCAATGACTTCGTCGCCTCGCTCCAGTAGCCGCAGGGCCAAATGATTGCCGATAAAGCCCGCGGTGCCTGTGACCAATACTTTCATGGATTTTCCTTCTCTATCTTTTGTGGCGGTATCGACGCCTCTTAAAGTCGTGCGTCAACCAAGTGTTTGGGGAGAACGTGTTTCACATCGAACAGGACATGCTCAGGTTTGCCCAGGGCGCGAATGGCCTCGGCGCCCATCTCTCTGAACTGATTGTGTCCAACGCACAAAATAATCGCGTCGTAGGTGCCAGGGCAGGGCGCAGAGACTGTCTCCATGCCGTACTCCTGCATAGCCTCTTCCGGGTCCACCCAGGGATCATAAATTTGAACGAAAGCGTGATACGTTTCCAGCTCTCTCACGATATCCACTACGCGAGTATTGCGCAGGTCGGGACAGTTTTCTTTAAAAGCCAGGCCCATTACCAGGATGTTGGCACCCACCAGGTGAATTTTGTGTCGAGCCATCAGTTTTATGACGGAGCCAGCGATAAACTCGCCCATCCGATCATTGATGCGTCGGCCGGCCAGGATGACCTCGGGGTTGTAGCCCAACTGCTGTGCTTTGTGGGTGAGGTAGTAAGGGTCAACGCTGATACAGTGGCCACCCACCAACCCAGGTCGGAAAGGCAGAAAATTCCATTTGGTGCCGGCTGCTTCCAGTACTTCCAGGGTATCGATACCCATGCGGCTGAAGATCAGTGCCAATTCATTGATCAGCGCAATATTGATGTCACGCTGAGTGTTCTCAATGACTTTGGCGGCTTCGGCCACTTTAATAGAGCTGGCTTTGTGGGTGCCGGCGGTCACGATGCGTTTGTACAGGTCATCAAGGTATTCAGCCGCTTCCGGGGTTGAACCGGAAGTTACTTTGGTGATGTTGTGCACCCGGTGCTCTTTGTCGCCGGGATTAATACGCTCCGGGCTGTAGCCGGCAAAAAAGTCCCGGTTAAAAACCAGTCCGGAGCCTTTTTCAATGATGGGCACACAGATGTCTTCCGTGCAGCCAGGGAAAACCGTGGACTCGAAAACCACCAAGCTATTTTTGCCAATGACCCGGCCAAGCAGCTCTGAAGCTTTTTCCAGGGGAGTAAGGTCGGGTTGCTTACTGTCATTGATCGGTGTGGGCACGGTCACGATATAGACATCGCAGCCGCGAATGTCGTCTTCGTCGCAGGTAAAGCTGAGTCGGCTGGCGGCCGCTAATTCCTCGCGGTCCAATTCCCGGGTATGGTCCACACCGTCGCGGAGCTGCTCTACGCGACGGGTGTTAATGTCAAATCCTATGGTATTCAGTTGCTTACCGAATTCCGCCGCAAGGGGGAGGCCGACATAGCCCAAGCCGATGACACAGAGAGTGGGTTCGCTGGCAAACATGTGTATTCCTTTGGCAGTTTGTGGATCCTTCGGGCTCCTGAAAGCGGGCCGTGCGGCGCACAAAGGTAGCATATTTGCCTTGGCTTTTGACCCAGTGAACGGAAAATTTCCTTAGCTGAAAAATTTAGTGCGCGTGGTGTCGCCTTTCCCGGCTCAAACGGTCGAGTATTTGCCATAAAACCCGCTATAATGCCGCCCTTGGCTCGCCGCTCAGGCATTCAAATGCGCCAACTCTTCAAGGATCCAGATTTTGTCTTATATACGCGTCAATAAACACTACATTCACTTACCATACTTATTCCTGGGCGTGATTGAATTGGGATTGCTGCTGGTAGCAGCGTGGATGGCGCAGCAATGGCAGTGGGCGTTGACCGATCAACTGGCCGCTTGGAGCGGCTTACCAGACAACCCCTGGCCCCAGCTCAGCTTTGCGGCTGTCCTCAGTTGTTGCACTCTGTCCATGGGGGTGTACCCCGCCATGGTTCGGGAAGGCTATTCCAGTATGGTTTTGAGGACCCTGGTCAGCTTCTTCCTGTTAGGTAGTGTGGCGCTTTACGTACTGAATATTTTAATCCCCGGCCTGCAATTGTCCCAAGGTATGATTTTCTGGGGTGTCCTCCTGGCTACAGCGATGGTGTTTCTGACCCGCTGGATATTTCTAAAAGTCGTCGATACCGCCGAGCTGAAGCGTCGGGTGGTGGTGTATGGCGCGGGCGAACGGGCTCGGGCGCTGCTGGAAAACCTCGAGCCGGAGAAAGATCTGGTAGGGGTCCAAGTGGTTGGCTGTGTTCCCAGTGGCAACGAGACGCTGGCGGTAGACCCGGCTCTGGTTCTGCCCACTCCCACGGATTGGGTTTCTTTTGTGCGTTCACGACAAATTTCGGAGATTGTGGTCTCCCCAGAGGAGCGACGCCGAGGGGAGGGGGGAGCCTTCCCCCTCAATGAACTGATTGACTGCAAGTTGGTGGGTGTACCCACCAGTGACGCCTTAGGTTTTTGTGAGCGGGAGTTAGGGAAAATTGACATTGGACTGCTCAAGCCGGGCTGGATGCTTTTCTCCGATGGCTTTCGGTATTCACGGCGCCGATTGTTGGCTAAACGCCTGTTTGATTTGACTCTGGCCTCCCTGTTTGTGCTGGTTTTGTGGCCCTTTATGCTGTTGACAGCCTTGGCGGTCATGCTGGAAAGTGGTAGGCCTGTCCTTTACCACCAGCTGCGTGTAGGCTTGAACGGCAAGACGTTTCGAATCTACAAGTTTCGAAGTATGCGCCAGGATGCGGAAAAAGGCGGTAAGGCTGTTTGGGCCAAGAAAAACGACAGCCGGGTTACTCGCGTGGGTGCTTTTATTCGAAACACTCGTTTGGATGAACTGCCGCAGCTTTACAATGTCATTAGAGGCGATATGAGTTTTGTGGGGCCTCGTCCTGAACGGCCTGAGTTCGTCGAAGAATTGGCGCAACAGATCCCGTTCTATGACATGCGCCACAAAGTGAAACCCGGCTTGATGGGCTGGGCGCAGCTGAAGTATCCCTACGGTGCATCCGTTGAGGATGCCAAGCACAAGCTGCAGTACGATCTTTACTACACAAAAAACCACAGCTTCTTCATGGATATCTTAATCATGATCCAGACTGTGGAAATTGTATTACTGGGAAAAGGGGTGCACTGATTGCATCATGTGCCTCTTTAAGAATGTGGCCGGCAGCAGATGTCCGGTTGCCCGCAAAGGAGAATGAATGTGAAAGTATTACAGTGGATACTTGGTATAGGCGTATTGGCCATGGTTGGCTGTACCAGCCCCCAGGTAGAACCCCCTCCCACTTCCGACGCACGATTCACTGAAGACTACCGCATTGGTGTGGGCGATGAACTGCGCATTAACGTCTGGCGGAATGAAGAGTTGTCCGGCAATGTGCCAGTTCGGCCCGATGGTAAAATTTCCCTAGCCTTGGTGGGGGATGTTACCGCTGCCGGGCAAACCGCTACCGGGCTCGCCAGTGAGCTTGCCTCCCAACTGAACGAATACATTCGCAACCCTCAGGTGACGGTCATTGTCACCAATCCTAGTAGCTCGGATTATCAGCGTCGGGTACGAATTACCGGTGCCGTGCGGAATCCGCAGTCCATCCCCTACCGGGACGGTATGACCGTTTTGGATTTGGTGTTAATGGCTGGTGGTGTGAATGAGTTCGCCTCGGCGAACAACGCCAAATTGTATCGCCGTCTGGATGGTGAGCTGAAGGTATTCCCGATTTACCTCAATGATTTGATCAATCGGGGTCGAGTAGAGACCAACTACGACTTGCAGCCCTCCGATATTGTCACTGTTCCTGAACGCTCCTTTTAAGGATATTGAGATAATTCATGGATACAACTTACATCAAAGAACTGTTGAGAGCCTTGAAGCTTGAGGCGATTCGCTTTCGAGTAACCTGTGTTCTGCTGTTTATAGCCGTCGCATTTTTTCCGCTCGCAGTTGGTTACATGTGGCCGAACAGTTATTACGCCGAAGCGCTGATTTCCGCGGAAGAAAGCAACATCATTGAGCCGTTAATGCGGGGCCGGGCGTCGGTATCGGACAGAAATCGGGCGGATCGCGCCGAAGAAATTATTTTTTCCCGGCAATTTTTGGAGACGGCGGCAAAGGATGCAGGCTTCCTGGATGAGTCCATGGCCGGGCAGGAGCGCACTCGTGCCATAGGCCAGTTGCGGTCAGGCTTGAACGTGCAATCCGAAGGCCGGAACCACTTTCGCGTCAGCCATACCGCTCGTGATCCGGATGTCGCCTTCCAAGCCGTGAACAGCGTCGTCAGCGCCTTTCTTCAGCATGCCGCTCGCACTAAGCGTGAAGAGAGCTTGGGCGCTTACACCTTCATCGATACGCAGGTACAGTCCTATAAGCGTCAGTTGGAAGAAGCTGAGGAGCGATTAAAACAGTTCCGCTCGCAAAACACCGATGGTACAGAAGCTACCGTAACGGCACGCATCAATGAGTTGCGCAACCAAATTGAAAGTTTGCAAATCGCCATTGAGGAAAGTGAATCCCGTATCAGCTCCTTGAAATCTCAGCTGGAGAATGAAGGACGCTACCTATCGGCGCGCGGTAGGTCGGACGATTTGCGTGAGCGTCGGCAAACGCTTCAAACCCAGCTCGAAGCGCTGCGCCTGCGTTTTCAGGAGAACTATCCGGACGTTGTATCTCTGCGCGAACAAATCGCCGCGCTGGACGACGAAATCGCTGAAGTTGAGTTGTTCGGTGGCTCCTTCGGCGGTGGCGGCGGTTCGGAGCGTGTTGAAAACCCCCTATACGATGAACTGCGTAAGCAGCTGGCGGCGGCAGAGGTGGAGCTCAGCGCTCAGCAGCGGCGTATGAGGTCGCTGGTACACTTGCAGGAACAGGAGTACAAACGGGCCGAGCGAGTGGCGGCAAACCAAGCCGAGTTATCGGAGCTTACCCGGGACTACAACGTAACCCGAGACGTGTATGAGGAAATGTTGCAGCGCAAGGAATCAGCTCGTCTGTCTATGGCGCTGGATATCGAAGGCCAGGGTGTGAATTACCAAATTCAAGACCCGGCCAGATACCCCACGGATCCGTCTGGCTTGCAGTTTGTCCATTTCGCGGTAATAGGTCCATTCGTTGGCTTTATGGCTCCGATTGGCCTTTTATTTCTCTTCGTTTTGCTGGATCCCCATTTCCGCTCAGCGCGAGCGATGCAGCAGAGCCTCCCAGAAGGCATTGATCTGATGGGATCCATTCCCCACTATCACACTCCCTTGAGCGAGCGTTTGATGCGCAAGGATATGCTGCTCCTCTTTGGCCTGAGCCTGCTAGCTATGGCTGGTTATGTGAGTTTGGCCATCTCTTGGTACGAGGTGAAAAGTTAAGCAGCAAATGACGCCGCGGCGGATACCATCCGCCGCTATGCAGAGGGGCAAGCTGCCCCGAGGAGGTCGCAATGGACAAAGGCAAACCCGCCCCAAACAATGATGTCAATTTGAGAAAATTCATTGAGAGAATTGACACTGTGAAAGAAAATCCGAACGCTGATCCGACGGTGAAAAGTGCTGTGTCAGAGCACCGTAAACGTGAACAGATCAAAAGCATGTCTACGCCTGTGATCTGGACTCAAGAGGAGCTGTACGAGCGCAAGGTGGTGTTCACAGGTATGCGCCAGCGTAAAGTTCTGAATGCGTTTCGCGAAGTTCGCACCCGGCTGTTACAAAAAAGTAAAAGCGACAACGTCGTGGTGTTGGTTTCTTCTATCGCCGAGAGCGGTGGTGGAACTTTTGTTGCGTTCAACTTGGCGGCAACGTTTGCGTTGGATCGTCAAAAAACAGCGCTTTACGTTGACTGTAACCCTTATCAGTCCTCTGCTGAGCGGTATACCGCTACGCCCGTAGAACAAGGGCTGACTCAGTATCTACACGATTACACCGTGCCTTTGAAACGCATTATTTATCCGTCCGGGATAGAACGCTTGAGAGTGATTCCTTCGGGCACAAGCAGCGAATCGGCGGCCGAGTTGTTTAACTCCAAGCGTATGGAAGTGTTTATATCCGAAGTGAAAAGCCGTTATCCCGACCGTTTTATCGTTTTGGATGCGCCTTCGGTAGGCACCTCAACAGAGGCTCGTATCCTGTCACAGTATTGCGACCATGCCTTGCTTGTAGTGCCGTTTGGCAAAACCACCACAGATGATGTGCTGTCAGGCATAGACGCCGTGGGCCGGGATCGCTTCTCGGGGCTGATGTTCAACCATCAATAAATCGGTGTTCGCACACCGCAGGGTAGTACCCGCTTGACCATTGAGCTAGGAGGCGAATAGGTGGAGTCTTGCACAATAAAAAATGTGCTGAGCACGGGAGCGGCGCTAATGCTGTTGTCCTCTGCCAGCGCCTCAGCGGGTCAGTACGTGGATATCGGAATTCTTCTCGGTACCGAGTACACAGACAACGCAAACCGCTCCCATGAAGACGGCATTTCCGAGCGTCAGGATCGCTATGGGATCACTGTGGCGAGCGACTACGAAAATCAGTTGCTTGACTTGGATGTCAGTTACAACGCCCAGGAGCGACGCTTCAGCGAAGGCAGTCAGCCTACGAGAAGCTTTCTAGAGGGCGATTTTAATCTGCGCGTCGGCAAGCCGCATCATGCCGCTGACCTCCTCCTCTCCCATAGCCGGCGCTCCGCCCTCCGGGCTCCCGACCAGATTGACCTGCTGGTTAATAGGGATGAACGGGATATCTATTCCGCCATACCCACTGTTCGGGCTCGCGTATCCAGCGTCGATTATTTGATGCTGCAAGGTCATTACTCAATGATCAGTTACCGATTTGACGAGCAGCGCGATTCGGAGCGGCTCGGTGCCAGCCTCATCTGGCAACACGATTTTTCCGCGACGGATCAGATGCAAATCACCGCTACCCAAACTGAGGTCAGTTTTGATTTGGCCCCGGATTTTGACTACACCTATCAGGCGGTTCTGGCCGCTTATTCGGTGCGGCTCCAGCGTTTGGCGTATACCCTCGAAGTTGGTTACAACGAGACGACGCCGGAGATGGGTGATACTTTTTCCGGACCCACCTTTCGAGTTGAGGCGAGCTATGACACCGGGCTGCATCGTTTTAGTGTGAATGCCCGGCAGTTTATTACCGACAGCTCCCAGGCTGGAGGAAACTTGGGGGACCCGTCCAGTTTTGGGGCGGGGCGCGACACGGTTGGCGAGTTGGACCAGCTGGAACGGCGAACAGCCGACGTACGCTGGGATTATTTGGCGCTATGCCAGCGTTGCGACCTGCACGTCAACGCTTTCTATCGCTACGATGATTACCAAACTTTGGGCGAAGATACGGATGAGGTGGGCCTCGGTTCGGGGCTTGGCTACCGATTCAGCAACCGTGCCTCTACCCGCTTGACTTTGAACGTCCGCCGGCAAAGCTTTGAGGCTGAGGCTGATCGAGAAGCATTCACTGTAGGTCGTGCGCGGCTCAGCTATCAGTATAGTTTTGTCAATGATTTGAGTCTGGAGCTTTTTACCCACTTTGAAAAGCGTGATTCAAACGCAGAACAGCGCTACGACGAGGCCCGCGTCGGCCTCACTCTGGGCTTGGCCTTCTAGTTCCACCCCCCTTCAATGACCTCCTCAAGCCCTTCCATTCAGTTGGAAGGCGCTCCAATCTTTATAGTTATACGTTATTTCCAGAGCCCTTTTATATTTCTTTGCACTTATATAACATAAGTGCATAAACATAAGAGTTTTGAGCAAAACTGCTCTTCAGTTGTCCCGCGCACCAGATCCCTAAATAGAAAATTAGGCTGCCAAATCGACGATTTTGACGGCTTTAGCTGCTAAAACTACGCCATGAGGTCGCTGCGTTAAAGCTGACCAAAATTCGTAGCAAATATAAACAAAGGCTTTGGCCGGGATTTTTTCTATCATGAAACACGTTCTATTAAACCACCGCCGGTTGCTGACGGCTGCTGTTCTGAGTTCCGCTGTTGTTTTGAGCGCCTGTGGCGGCGCCGAGGGCGCTAACTCTCTTCTGGACCAAAAACGGCCTACTTCCCCTTGGAGTGAAACCAGTCCGGATGCCCCTGAAACTGAGGCACCGATTGGTGTTGGCTCAGAGGCGCCCGTGGGTTCCGAGCCTGGCTTGCCCCAGGACACGGACGGGGGTAACGATACAACGGATCCCGACCAGCCGGATTCTTCCGATTCAACGGATCCCACCGAGCCGGTGGACGCCGGTACTGACCCCGACAATAACCATTCCGAGCCAGAGCAGCCCCCCACAGCCGGAGGTTCTTCGGAAGAAGAGCCGGAAGTGCCAGCGGAGCCCCCGGAAGCGGACGTCAACGTGGTCCTGATGTGGAGCCCCCCGACCGAGCGCGAGAATGGTGACTATTTGGAAGACACCGAGCTGGGTGGATACGAAATTCGCTTCCGGAAATCCATTGATGAGGACTACGAAGTGATCCGAATTGAGGATGGTTACACAACGGAGTACGAGTTTTTAGAGCTGGACGGCGAATTCGAATTCGAAATTGCCGCTTACGACACCAGTGGACTGTACAGTGTTTTTGTGGCCATCGAGCCACTCTGATGCAAATGTGACGGGGTCCACCTAATTGGCTATACGGGCGGATTAGGTGGTTCCTTCAAGATCAAACTGTGACAGCCTCCACAGCCCATCCCCATTGATACTTGTATTCTGCGGGCTGTTTTTCCAACCGTAGGTATCCCCCGTGTTCAAGCGTATTACTTTTCCTCTTCTTTTGGTTGCTCTGCTGTCTGCTTGCGGCGGCGGCAACTCCTCTGGTCTGACCTTCGATAACCCGAACGAGACCACTCAGAACCAGAACGAACCGACCGACCTGACTTCTAACGAACCAACTGACCCCGGCCTTGAGCAAACCGTCGAAGGGCAGAAAGTGGTCGTTCTGGAATGGGTTCGACCCACCGAGCGGGAAAATGGCGATTTTTTAGAAGGGGAAGAGATAGGCGGCTATGAAGTTCGCTATCGGCTTCCGGGTGAGGAAGAGGTTCAAAGCGTGATGATTCCCGATGGTTGGGTGGAGCGTTACGAGATTACCCTGATCTCGGAGGCCTACGAATTTGAAATTGCCACGTACGACAGTGAGGGCTTGTACAGCGATTTCGTGCAGTTACAAGGCCGCGAGCAAATTCTATAAGCGTCAATCCCCAGTAAATCCCGTAGTTTGACGAACCTCTGAGCAAGCCCTGACCCCCTCAGGATTTGCTCAGAGGTTCCTCCGTTTCCGGCTATTCATCGCCCCCTCCGCAGCGTTATACTCGCTCAAGCGCCGACTCCTCTTCATGGGAGCTCGGTCACTACGTATCTGGCCAATTAGCTTGCCGGATGAATATTCCCCTTTCGCCAGACAGCGGACGTTTTCAAGCGCCGTTTCTCTTGGTAAAGACACCATAAATGGGTTTGGCCCGCGTAGATGAAGGGCCCTTTGAGCCATAGGGAAAGTCATGTGTAACCAACGCCTGCGTTTTTTAGTGCTTTGTGTGTTCGTTTTATTAGGGGTGGCAGGATGCAGCCGCGGCGAGTCCGAGCAAAAAGCTCAGAACTACCTAGAGCGAAGTGAGGCTTACATCGCTCAGGGTCAGTATCGCGCGGCGATGATTGAAGCCTCCAATGCTATGGCATCCTCTCCCGAAAACATTGCCTACCGCGTGGCCATGGCGGATATTTACAATACGCTGGGCGCCGGTGCCCGAGCCTCTGAGTTGTTGGAAGGCGCTGCCGAACATCACCCGAACGAGGTCAGCCTCACTCTGGCCAAAGCCTACTTACTTCAAGGCAAGTTCCTCTCAGCTCGGGAAGTGCTCGATCAATTCGAGCCGCAAACGGAAGCCGATGCCCGACAGAAATCCGTCTACCTAGCTGACAGCGCCCGTATCCAAGGCGAGCTCGGCGTGGCTCGCGATGCCTATCAAGCCTTGTTGGAACAGTACCCGGGCGATCGGGAAATTCAGAAGCAGCTGGCGGAAAACTACGTATTTATGGGTGAGGCCGACAAGGCTCAAACTCTGGTGGATGAACTGCTATCAGCGCAACCCACCGACATAAAGGCGTTGCATCTCGATGCCGCCCTGGCGTTACAGCGCAACGACCGGGAGCGGGCGGAGCGTCGCCTCAGCAAAGCCTTGGTGGAAATCCCCAGAACCGACATTATGCTGCCCGAGCGGGCGGCTGTGCTGCAGCTGCTGGTAGAAACACTGATTGCTCTGGGCCGCAGCACCGAAGCGTTGATCTATCAAAAAGTGCTGGCGGACGGCGCCCCGGAAAGTTTGGAAGCGCAACGGCGCCTGCGTGATGCATTGGCTGCACTGGAAAAGGGAAATTTTGACGAGGCCGAGCGCCTGCTCGAAGACCTATTGCAAGACAACCCCAATAGCCGCTCGGCGGCGGTGATGTTGGGCGTGGTACGCCTGAACAAGGGCGACGTAGAGGCTGCGGAATCCTTATTGAGTCGCCACGTGGATGTGGAAACCGCCAACACCGATATTATTCAAGCCACGGTCCTGGCCCAAGCCGAAGCGGGTAAGTCGGAATTAGCGCTTGAGACTCTGGAACGGGCCTTACAGGCGCGCCCCAATGACCCTGTTCTAAGATCAATATACGGACTGTTGGCTTTGAGCCTGCCGGAGCACCAACGCGAGGGCTACCTCAGTTTGCAAAAGGCGCTGGCGCAAGAGCCGCAAAGAGGGCGGCTACGGTTAGCTCTGGCTCGATATCACACTGAACGCGCAGAGCCTGAGCAGGCACTGGCACAGTTGAAGACAGCTTTTTCCCATCAGCCGACGGATTGGTCGGTAACCAACGTATACATCAATCAATTGTTTGCTGCCGGAAAATTGGATGAAGTTGCGCGAGTGGTAAGCGAGTTGGAAAAAGCTGCCCCTAGCGCACCTGAAACGCAGCTGTTTGAGTCCCAATATTTGTTTCGCTCCGGCGATCAGGCAACTGGCATCCAGCGGTTAAGACGTTTGTTGCAATCAGAACCGGAATTCGCCCGTGGTCATGGTGTACTGGCGCAAATGTATACGGAGACAGAGCGCCCTGCCGAAGCTTTGGCAGCGTTGGAACGACTGCTGGCCCTTGAACCTGAAAACGAACGTGCACTTCGGGCGGGCCTGGAGCTTGTGACGGAACAATCCTTGGGTCAAACACCGGAGCAGTGGCTAATAAGCATCGCTGAAAAAATACCAGAGGCCACGGGCAACACGCTTGGGTTGCGAGCCATGGCGCTGCGCTCGGACGGTGACTTAGCCGCGGCACAGGCACTGCTGAATCGTTACGCCGGTGAAGACAGTGACTATCTTCGCCAAACGCGCGCACTCATTGCGCGCGATCTGGCTCAAGCGGAAGCTACTTCGGGAGAGTTTGACGCAGCGCGTGAGTATCTGATGCAGGCCCTGACGCTGTTCCCCAACAGCCTGAGCCTCAACGTCGACCTGGTCCACTTAGAACTCAACGCCGGACGTGAACGCGCCGCACGACTCTTACTGGATGATCTTGAAGCCCGTCATCAGAACGAACCTAGACTGATCGTTTTGCAAGCTCAGCTCATTGCCAGAGATAAAGGCGTGGGCCCCGCTTACGAAAGATTAAAGGCGGCGTGGGATAAACAGCCCCATAGCCAGATGGCCCCGCTGTTAGTGAGTTGGGCCGACCAGCGGGATCCCGCTGCTGTGCCCGGACTCCTCAAGCAGTGGCAGACTTTGGATCCTCGGGGAAGAGAGCGCCTGTTATACATGGCTGAGCGTTCCCAGAGACAGGGTGATACTGAAGCGGCCGAGGAGTATTACGAACTCGTTTTGGCCCAGAACGAAGATGATGTCATTGCGCTGAACAACCTGGCTTGGATCCTGAAAGAGCGCAATCCGAGTAGAGCCTCTGGGCTTGCTCAGCGCGCCGTTAGTTTGCAGCCTGCATCGGCACCGATTCTCGATACCTATGGCTGGATTCTTCATTTGCAGGGTGAGCATCAGCGGGCACTGGAGCACTTAGAGCGCGCAGTACAGTTGGCTCCTGAAGCGGCCGCGATTAAAGCAAACCTCAATGCCGTGCGGGAAGCTCTGTAATTAATTGTCCGTCCCGGAGTGACCGTTTGGTGCACCGTCACTCCACACGGCTGGCGTTTTGGCGCCGCTTTTTTTAATCCCCCATTTTTGTAAATATTGGTCGGTAAAGGTTACAAGGCACCGTTGATTGCGGTGACGTTCGGAACCTAAGTGTTTGATAGTTGGGCCTAAGGTCGGGCCGGTGCGAATTCTGCATAGAATAGAGTGCACTGTGCGACGCTTCGAAAATGAACTTTTTGCGTCACTCAAAGGATGGAGCACTATGTATGAGCATTGTTAGCAGATCTTTAATCGGAACCGCTTCGCTGGTCCTAGCTTCCCTGGGAGCTACTGGCGTGGGCGCGGACGACAGTATTAGCTCGAGTTTGCAAAGTGACTTCGGTGAAAGCTTCTATCAGGAGCGCTTCAAGGATACTGGCGAGGGAATTGGTTTTGGCCGAGATCGCGGTGCAAATCGTACAGTCCTAGACTCGGACGCGAGCTATTTTAAGGCTGTCAGCTTTTACCTGGAGGGAATGAGTGATAAAACCGCCCGCATTCATCCCGCTAGGGCCGGGTCACCGTTCGCATTAAACGACCTTCACGCCCGGTCATCTGACAAGTCTGAGAAATATGTTACTGTGTCAGGCGATAAACCCATGCTGAACGAAAGCTTCAACTTCGACCGCAGCAACAGCGAAGGCTGGGGACTCAGTGGTAAAACCATTGGTACCCTGGCAGAACCTGGAACCTTGTTGCTGATGGGGTTGGGGTTGTTGGGGCTGGGGTTGGCTCGGCGCCGAGCGGCCAGCAAAGCAAGTTAGAGCGGCACCGTTTAGGCACACCGGCATCGCACCCTTAACGGGCGTGGTGCCAGTGTGCCTGCGCGTTTCTACAATAAAGGGATAGCCCGCCGACAATCCGGGCCAAACGCCTTTCGAATACCGGTAATCCAGCTATGATTATCGACCAATCACGTGACAGTCACGCCTCGCTCCGAGTGCGTAGTGTCCTTCCCCTGGCACTGGTCGGTGCCTGGGCGGTGCTGTATGCCTCTACGTTTACTGGGCTCTTTCACCGGTGGACGCAGTGGGATCAGGATATGTCCTACGGCCTCCCGGTTGTGGCCATCTTCATTTACTTGCTGGCAAAAACTCTACCCTGGCAAAGCCATCCACCAAGCAAATCCCTATTTAGCTTGTGGGCAGGGGCGACGGCGGTGTGTTCGTTGTTGTGGTTCGCATTCCATATTGTGGGCATTTCAATTTTCGAACAACTGATGCTTTTACCGCTGTTGGTTCTAGCACTGACCTGCCTGTTTGGTGTGCGTACAGTGTTTGCCCACCGCATGCTATTACTGCTGCCGATCTTCGTGATCCCCATTTGGGGCAGTTTCAACGGTGTGCTGCTCAATATCAGCAGCCTGGTTGTGGGGGAGTTGGTGCGCCTTATCGGCATGCCGGCGCGTATTGAAGGCAACAGCATTTTCATCCCCTATGGGCACATTTTAATCGCCGATGGCTGCTCAGGGCTGCGCTATTTCGTGATCTCGCTGCTGCTGGGTTATTTGGTGGCTTATCTAAACCGCTACTCCGAGAAAGGCCTGGTGGTTGTACTGGCCGCAGCCGCCACCATTGGGCTGGTGGCCAACTGGCTACGCATTTTTATACTCATCTTGATCGGCTATCGTACCGAGATGCAAAGCTCTTTGATGACGGACCATGAGACGTTCGGTTGGATCGTGTTCGCCGCACTGTGCTTGCCGGCACTGTACTTTGCGCCTGTGGTTAAGGCGCCTGCTGGAAAGGGCGCAGAGGACAAGGCTGCCCTAGCCGAAGGTTCGCAGGATGAGGCTGAAACTCCGAACGTTTCAGCGCTTTCACAGCCTAGGTTAATGTTGGTGTTGTTGGCCTTGGCTGTGGGGCCGGCCTTGAGCCTAGCGGTGGATTTGAAGCCGGTAGTTCGCCCTTTTGAAAGCCACTGGGATGAGGCCTCAAGTGCGCGGCAGGCGACCATGCCGGTGCCCGTGACGGCGCCCGCTAGAGCTCACACTGAGGTCGCTCTTTTGTCGTCCGGCGTTAGGGCTCGAATTGATCAGTACCAACGTGCGAGCGAAGATGACAAACTGGTGCCTTATTTTTCTTATTTGTACCCCCAAAACACCTGGTTGAGGGAAGATCGTGGCCGGGTAGCCGTACAACAAAATGCCGCTAATTTTTCGGTATTCCAGCGACGCAACAGCCATACCTTTGTGGCGCAATTGCAGTGGTTCGAAGTGGGGAGCCACAGTGCTACCACGGTTCCCTGGGCCAAGGTTTTGCAGATCCCGGCGGTAATCGCAGGAGAAAATCATTTTGCGATTATTACTCTTCAGGCCACGTGTGGTGAGCGCAGTTGCGAAGATTCCTTCCCCCAACTCATGGCTGCCGCACAGGATGTGATGTCCGAGCGTTCGCCTTCCCAATAGTTCTCCGAGCTTTCAGGAAGGCCGCCTTCCGTTAGCGGCCCGTGAGCGCGCGGGTGCGCTTAAGGTGATTTTCGGTCACACCGCTATGTACGGGTAAAGTCAGTAATCGGCTGGCAAAATTTTGTGCGTTGCGGCATGGGTGAGGTGCTTCGACCAAATCGTCCATCCCTGGTATTTGCACTAACGGCCGTTGGTACATGGCGGTGGCACCAAGCCCGGCACGGCAAAGTTGCGCGAGCAGGTCGTCTCGCTCCTGGTTGGAGGTTAACAGTAGGGGATAGCGCAAAAGCCGCCGACGCCTTGTGGAATTTAATGCGTGTAACTGGTTATGGCCGTCAAGAAACTCGTCATAGGCCAGTTCTGTCGCGCGCGATCTGGCTCGGTACGCATGAACGTTGGCTGGGACTAATTGCGCTCGATAGGATTCCATTCTCAGCACCCGTTCCAGGGGGTGGTAGCGGGTTTCCCCCAGTTTAATCAGCGGATTCCGATTGAGTAGTTGGTACAACTGCGGACGCAGCAGCCAATTGTAGGCCCCGTGCTTAAGTTTAGTGAGTGCGACGGACTCCGGTTTAGGTTCATCCGCCACGGGCACCATTTCTCGGTGCTTCTTTTTAAACAACAACAGGCCGCCGCCCAACAAACTTACGGGCTTGCCTCGGCCGAAGGAAAAAATAATAAAGTCCCCCTCCAAGTCCCTCTGTTCGGAGTCGTCGGGAAACCATTGAGCATTGTCTTCGATTAACGCAATGCCGGGTTTCAACCGCTGTACTATTTCCGATAAGCGTTCTTTTACGCCCAAAAAGTTGACGGCAATTACCGCCACCGTGCGCTCGTTTACGCATTCCTCAAGAGCTTGTAAGTCGTAACCGGCATCGTTTTCGGCGGTGTCCACCGCTACTGCTTTAATTCCGGCGTAGTGGGCCGCGGCCACCAGGTCCGGACAGCAATACCCGGGCACGATCACCTCGGGAGCGGTTACGTCCGCTCTCATTCGGCGTGCAGCGATCAACGCTAAGGCCAGGGCTGAAGTACCAGAGTCCACCCATTGGGTGTCGTAGCCGGGAAACTCGGGGTGGCTTGTGGATGTAGTCACCTCCCCCCGGACGGGTTCTCCGGCCGGAGGGAGGTGGCCGTTGATCAGCGTGCGGAGGGCTTCCATGTGGTCATCCGATTGCCGCGTAAAAATTTAATGGAGGAGTCCAATATCGCCAGGTTGACCTGCACAAAAAAGTAAACAATTTTTACCAGCGCCTGGGTCCGGGTGCCCGGCAGCAGTTGACCCAAAAGCGCAAGGCCATAGAAAAGTACCTGCGCCACAAGAGCCGCCATAAAAATGGGATGGGTATTTATGAGCGGAAGTGTGGTGAAAAACAACCCGACCAGGAACCAGGGCACCAGCCAGCGCATAAGTTTGTGCGAGAAAACCTGAAAGGCGAACAGGCCAAACCGCGCGGGGTTCAGCACTTCTTTATGCCGCGCCAGGCCGGCCATACCACGCAGTACAGTCCTTACTTTGCGTAGGTACTCTTTGCGCGGGTCTTTTAAGTCGCGATAGTAGCCCAATACCTTAGGAGCGGTCACAGCGCGCAAGCCAAGACGCGCCGCATTCAAGGCGGTGTTGAAGTCGCTGGGGGAGTGAATATCCCACTGTTCGCAAACCGTTTTGCGTGCCGCAAAAAATGAACCGCTTAAGCCCACCAATCCAGCTAACTGAGATTCCTGGCGCCGGAGCCACATTTCGTATTTCACATAGGCGCCTTCGCCAGCGATCTCGCCGCTCTGACTGATAAACCGGTCTTCACTGGACACGGCACCAACGGTAGGATCTTGAAAGTAACGCTCCAACTCCACCAGCGCGTCCTGTGGAATGCGGGTGGCCACGTCAGAGAATACGATCACATCCCCACTGGCTTGTTCAATGGCGGTCTTCTGGGCGTTTTCTTTGCCTAGGCGTTCAGCCGCGCGTACAAGCTTGACACCTTTATCGGCGTATTCACGAACGATGTCGTCGGTACCGTCGTCAGAGCAGTCCGACGCAATAATCAGCTCCAAACGCTCTGGATCAAAGCTCAATTCGAGGGTGTTCTCAATTTTTTCGCGAATTCTTTCCGCCTCGTTGTAAGCGGTCACAATAACCGACAACGACAATGGCTGGGGATCCTGGCCGGGCTTTGGGGCGCGAGCGCGCAGCAGAGAGAGGCACTTCAAAATAATGGGATAAAGAAAGTAACTGTACACCGATCCCACGGCAAACAGCCAAAATAGCGTCTTCAACATCACAAACCTCTCCCATGGCTTTAAGTGCCCGATATTCTACAGGCAGCATGGGCTATGGCAAAGGGAAACCCTTGGGTGGGAGTTAATGATCTAGCGGCTAAACCCACAATTGCCCGCTACCCTGCCAGCCCCTTGGCACGTGCCCACGGGTAGGGCTTGAAGTCGAACAGGTGGTTGACGTACTCCACAGCTTCAGAGCGAGACCAAATACCGCGATAGACCTGTGGCCAGTGCTCAACTTCGCTGAGAAAAAGCATTCGGGAGAGCGATACTGGCACATGTTCATAACCAAGGGCGGCGAGCGCCGCCACGCGGTGCTGGCCGTGAATGATGCAAAAGCGGTACTCGCCCTCTCTTTCTATCGCGGCTACGGTGATGTCTTCCCCCGCTTTGGCGCGGTCAAACCCGTGCTTGCGGATGGATTTGGCTGTGCGCACGATTCGAGCGTATTCGATTTGCCCCTTTTTTGGGGATACCGGTCCGTGTAGTCCATAGCCCGAGGACGCAGTGAGGTCAATTTTTCCTGACCACCGGTTTTCATTGCGTATGTTTTTGGCCATTACAGAGGCCCGCTCGTCGGGAAGTATATCCATCCAAGGAAAATGTAGAGTGTAGGAGGGAAATTCACGCAGTATGTCAGGCCCCGTGGCGCCAATTAGAGCGTCGAGCGCATCGGTAGGCCGCCATTTTTGATAAAAATTCTCCAGAACGGAGCCAGAATAAGTGCCCCTGTTTGCCCGTAGATACTCGTTCGTCGTCGCCACAAACGGGTGCCAGCCATCTGGGTCAAATGTAAGGCCGCTGAAGGTGCAAAGTTGGGATAGTGGGCATTGATAAGTGGCGCGGTTGCCCGATCGGGTCCTTCTTTGGGCTTCCTTCAAATCGCGGTACACCGGAGCCGGTGGGTCACCGCCTTCAATTCGTCGTATTTCCAGTCCTAGCGCACCTAGCGAGCGCTTGACTAAGACCTTAGCTGCACGTCTAAGCATTGAAAGAAGCCCCCAGTCCTAGAAGAGTGGTAAAGCATTCTTCGCTGCCCCCACGGAGTTCGGGCGTTTAACCTAAATGTAACATGGGTTCTTCCCGCAAGGCACTAGCTTTACGAACGGAAAGCTGTAGGGTGGCGCGCCCTTGTTGACTTATGAGGCGTGCTTGGAGAAAGAAGCGTATAATATTTTTATTGTGTCACCTAGACCAGCCCACGGGCGGCGGCCCATTGGTGAGCGTCAAACTCGAACAAGTGATCAATGTAGGCCTCAGCCTCAGCTTTAGACCACACCCCGCGGTAAACTTGTGGCCAATGATTGACTTCATTCAGGGATACAACCCTGATCAGCGAAACAGGAACTTCCTCATGCCCGAGAGCGGCCAAAACCGCCACCCTATGCTGGCCGTGTGAAATACAAAACCGGTATTCCCCCCCGCGCTCCACAGCAGTTACGGTAACATCCTCACCCGCCTTGGCGCGGTCAAAGCCATGCTTGCTGATAGACTCAGCAATGCGGACGATACGGCGGTACTCAATTTCTGCTTTTTCGGGGCTAACTGGCCCGTGTAGACCGTAGCCGGATGATGCATCAAGCTTGATATTGCCCGCGCATCGATTCTCATCCCGAATATTTTTTGCCATTACGGCTTCTCGTTCTTCTGGACGGATCTCCAGCCAGGGCAGGTGCGAGGTATAGGCCGGGAATTCACGAAGAACTTTTGGGCCGTGACTGGCGCCTATGAGTGCCTCCAATGCATCCTTAGGTTGCCATTTCTGGTAGAACTGTTCCAAAATCGAACCTGTATATCCCCTGTGGCCCGCATTGAGATATTCGTCTGTGGTGGCGACAAATGGGTGCCACCCATCGTTGGAAAACGTAAAACCGTTAAATGTTCGCAGCTCGGATAAGGGGCACATGTAAGCTGCTTTTCGGCCGGAGTTTGCCTTTCGGTGCGTCTCCTCTACGCACTTATACACGGGCGCCAACGCAGGGGCGCGCTCGATCCTCCTCACCTCAAGGCACAAGGCTTCCAGGGAAGATTTAATTAACGCTTTGACGGGAGTGGCTAACATTGGCTTCTGGTCCCTACAAGTCCAAAGTGGCTTATCGTTCTTTTGGCGCGTTTGGGGGGTGGGTTCGGCACCATGTCACAATAATGCAACATGCGTCAATGTTATGTAAAGCCTCCTCGATCTTGGTAGAGTGCTCCGGAGAGTGACCTACGGTCAGGGTCCATTCCTGAGAATTATGCATTCCATACAACACAATCCCGACACTCCTACTTTAAGTGTTGTTGCTTTAGCGGTAGCATGCGCGATGGCATAGCGGCAGACCGATGGGCGGCGAGCCGGCTGCGGATAAGGATGCGAACGCAAACAGTTATGAGTGAATCACCACTGCGTGTAATGCACATCATTTCCGGTGATCTTTGGGCGGGAGCGGAGGTACAGGCTTATACCTTGCTTAGTCATTTAAAGCACCAGTGTGAGTTGCAAGTGGTTTTGATGAATCCGGGCCGGTTGGAGCAGGAGCTAAAGCGGCTGAATGTGCCGGTTGTGGTTCTCGACGAAACGAGCATGGGTAGTTTGGCTATTGTGAGGCAGCTCCGTCGTCAAATGAACGGATTTCAGCCACATATAGTGCATACCCATCGGCAAAAAGAGAATATTCTCGGCAGCATCGCCAACGTACTCAGTGTCCGGGCCAAGTCCATCCGTACCAGCCATGGCGCGCCGGAATTCGCCCCCCGTGGCTTGCAGCGGTTGCAGGTCATGGCAGATAGGCTAACGGGGCGCTTCCTTCAGCAAGGCGTGATCGCTGTTTCCGCCAATCTTCACCTTAAACTGCAGCACCTATTTCCCGAGCGCATGATTCACGTTATTCATAACGGCATTGATGTCCCAGCGCTCCAATCCAAGGTAAAAACCGCCGATTTCCGTCAGTCTGAACCAGAACACGTGCATATAGGTATAATAGGCCGCTTGGAGCCGGTGAAGCGGATCGACCTGTTTCTGAGTATGGTGCCGGCTATTGTGGCGCACTTCCCCGAGCGCCAATTCCGATTTCATGTCATTGGCGATGGCCGATTACGGGAACAGCTTCAGCAGCAGGCTGAAAGCCTTGGCGTTGCCCGCTGGGTACGGTTTCACGGGCACCGGGAGGATATGCCAGCTTGCATTAGCTCGTTGGATCTCATCGTTATGTGCTCAGATCATGAGGGAACTCCGATGACGGCATTGGAGTCTTTGGCACTGGGCACTCCGTTGATTGCTCACGATGTTGGTGGGCTCACAGAGATTTTGGCGGCTTACCCACAACTGCTCGTGCAAGACCATTCCGTTGAGGGGTACGCTCAGCAAGTAATTCATCATCTTAGCGGTAAAGGGCCTCAAGACGTTGCCTTGGGTCACAGCTACCGTGCCGAAACCAATGCGGTAGGAACGCGCCAGCTGTATGACACGCTACTGCAGCCTGCACTGGCCAAACTAGGGAATGAGTAGAGACAATACATGTATATCCTGACTGTCATTAAGAATATCTTTAAAGTACTCGATAGCCGAACCATAAAATACTATGTTGGCCTACAGCTTTTCTTTTTCCTCGCTGCATTTTTTCAGGTGGTAGGCATTGCCAGTATTGGTCCATTTATTTCCGTACTTTCAAACCCGGAAATGATTCACACCAATCGTGTGCTGTCTTATGCGTATGAAATTGGTGGGTTCACCACTGACATGCAGTTTATCCTCGCCACCGCAGTAGGTTCACTAGCCCTGATTCTTCTCTCAAACGCCGTGGCGGGCCTCACCATGTGGTTCACCTACAAGTTTTCGGTGAAGCTTGGTAGCCAACTACAGCAAACCGTCTATCGAAGCTTTCTATTTAGGGATTACCTATTCCACAAAACCAAGAATTACAACAAGCTAATATCCATCGTAGCGCAACAAATACCGCGGTTTGTGTACATGGTTTTTCAACCATTCCTGCTTCTCACCAGTCAGTTGTTCGTGGCGTTGATCATCCTCATCGGTTTGTTGGTCCTGGATCCGCTATTGGCACTGATTGCGGCCGTATTGATTGGGGGCTCATACCTGGCGACGTATATATTTTTACGTAAGGCTCTCGTTCGTCATGGGGAAGTGGTGTCTACGAAAAATAGTAAGGTCCAAAGCATACTGTCGGAGTCGTTTATTGGTATAAAGGACGTCAGGCTGGGCTCGATGGAAAGAAATTATATTAAGCAGTTTGATGACATAAACGTCAGAGGGTTGCGCTCTCAGGCCTTCATTGCCCTTTCGGGAGAATTGCCAAAGTTTATTATTGAATCCATTTCGTTTGGCGCAATATTAATACTCGCACTGGTGCTTTTAACCACCCAGGATGATATCCGATCGGTAGTGCCGATCCTTAGTATCTACGCCTTGGCCGGGTACAAACTTCTGCCCACGATGCAGCAGGTGTACAAATCGATTTCCAGTTTGAGTGGCCATGGCTCCGTCGCCAAGGTGGTGCTGGACGAAGTAGAAGCCCTGAAAAAATACAAGGAGCCGCCTGCCGCCAAAGAAGCCATACCCATTAAAACCGTCGAGCTGAAAGATGTTTCTTTTTCATATCCGAAAGCGGGGCAAAGAGCGGTGGATCAGGTGAGCTTACAGTTTGAGCGCGGCTATATATATTCGTTGGCCGGTCATTCTGGCTCAGGTAAGTCCACCCTTGCAGATTTGCTGTTAGGGCTGCTCACCCCGGAATCGGGTAGCATTATTGTTAATGGCCAGGCCCTGACGAACGATAATCTCAGTGCTTTCAGAAACAGCTTGAGCTATGTCGCGCAAAGCATTTTTATCCTGGATGACGATGTTATCAACAATGTCGCCTTTGGCGTACCGGCAGACAAGATTGACCTGGATAGGGTTAAGCAAGCGATAACCATGGCAAATGCCGATGACTTTGTCGACGAGCTTCCGAAGGGTTTGAAGACCAACCTGGGTCAAGATGGCAAATTGCTTAGCGGTGGCCAGCGCCAGAGAATTGGCATAGCCCGTGCCCTATACAAGCAGAGTGATCTTTTGGTTCTGGACGAACCTACAAGTGCTTTGGATATGGAATCCGAATACAAGCTGCTCAAGACGTTGAACAAAATTAAGCATAACCTTATTATTCTTATAATTTCTCACCGTCCCGCATCTCTAAAAATGTCCGATCGCATCATCCTAATGGATCATGGAGCGGTTGAGAGTGTAGGGTCGTGCCAAGATATGATGGAAAAGAACGCTTCGTTCAAGCAGCTTATGGAAATGACGGGGGAGCCCGAGCTGTTGGAGGAGTAAGTCCCACACAAGGAATAATAGGGGGAAGGCATGATTTCAAAACCCAAGGCCCGCTGGCCTGAGGGTCCGTTGTGCATAGTGAAAGATGGAGCTTCAGTCCTAACACAAACGTTCGTAGCGGCTCAGGAAAAAGGGCTGCACTTCAAAACAGTGGCCATCTACGGCCGCTACGCCGCTCGTTCCGACCGTCCTGCTGACGAACCCAGTTACTACAAGCGCGCTTTGCATAGGTTGGATCGCGCGCTGGGCGTTAAACATGCCGACCGTCTGGGTTGTCGTCGAAGTTACCACGCTGCTATCAAAAACATAAAACCCCGTGCTGTCCTCGCGCAATTTGGCCCATTAGGGCTTCGGGTTGAGTCGGCTTGCCGAAACCTCGGCATCCCTTTGGTCGTATACTTTAGGGGTTACGATGCGTCCGCGAAAAGAACCGTCGAAGACTTTGGCGACGAGTACCGCAAGATGTTTTCGACCTGCTCCGCGATTATTGCTAAGTCGTATGCCATAAAAGAGCGGTTGGTTAAGTTGGGCGCGCCCGAGGAAAAGATCCACGTAGAATTTGGCGGCGTCAATCTGCAGAATTTTTCACCCATCACCCCGAGCAACAATGACCAAGTCTTCGTGAGTGTGGGAAGGTTTGTTGAAAAGAAAGCTCCCCACCTCTTACTGATGGCGTTTAAGGAGGTGGTCGAAGAATTTCCCAAAGCCCGTCTGGAGCTAATTGGACAAGGCCCGCTGGATGGGGTCGTGCACGACATCGTAGAAGCCTTGGGCTTGCGGGAAAACGTCCTGCTGCCTGGGCCCCAACCACAAGACCAAGTCGCCCTCTGCTTGTCACGGGCGCGTTGCTACGTCCAGCACTCCGTTACGGCACGCGATGGGGATATTGAAGGCGTTCCCAACAGCATTATGGAGGCGGCTGCTACGGGGCTCCCCGTAGTTTCCACCCGTCATTCGGGCATAAGCAGTGCGGTGCTTCATGGGCGCACAGGTTACCTGGTGGGAGAGCGGGATGTATCGGGTATGGCGGCTTACATGAAAAAGTTACTAGACGAGCCGGGTACGGCAGACATGCTCGGGAATTGGGGACGAAAGCATATGGAGGACAATTTCGATCTGGAGTCAAGCTTAGCCTCTGTATCATCGATAATTGAACACGTGGATCACTCAAAGAGGTTGTATCCAAGCGACGCCACCTTTGGCACGGAGAGCTGTAATCTTTCGTAACCCGAACAAACCTTTTCTGGGGGGGCTAGGCGCCTGTGTGATTTCATGCCAGCGCTTCCATAATACTTTCTTACGCTTTATTTCTTTTCTTCCGTCCTTTAACCAATTCTTTATGTAGCTCGGCGCCGAATAAATATTCCTGTAACGTGCTCGGATTCATCTTTCTGTAAAAAAGTGGCAGTACAATCCTCCCGAGCAAAGCAATGTGCGCCCAGTCTCTTTAAAGCCATTGCCTTGAGCATTTCGATGTAGATAATGAACGGGCAAGAAAGCGCGCAAGCTACTTCGTGAGCCGTGTCACTTTCCAGTGCCAAGGAGGCCGTTATGAAAGCCAACAGAAATGCTATCGTCACAATCACTATTGGCGATAAATTTTGGAGAATGTCTCGTTTCACACATCCGCTGCTTAGCGAGTATGCCAAGAAGTGTGGCGCAGATTTCGTTGTGCTGGACCAGCAAAAGATGGGCGAGCGCTGTGGTCTTCCGACCTACGAGCGATTTCAGTTATACGACCTGTTCTCCGAATATGACCGAATTGCGTTCATCGACACCGACATTTTAGTCGCACCTAACTCACCCTCTGTGTTTGATCTTACGCCGGAAACTCACATCGGTGCGGCGAACGAAGAGAAGTATTCGCAGAGTGGCCGGGATAAGGTGGTCACCCAGGAGGTGTTGGGTCAGGTCGATTGGGTTAATCCCTATATTAACGCTGGCATGATGGTGCTGAGCAAAGAGCATAAAGAGCTGCTCAACCCGGACGCCCCTGGTTTATCTGAGTGGGCTAAAGGCGAGTTCCGTTCAAAGCATAGAAACTTGCTGAACGACCAACCCTTCATAAATCATCGAATCAACGCTCTGGGTCTTAAAGTGCATGACTTGGGGTATCGCTTTAATCATACTCGAGTCATCCCCGAAACTCACACGAGATTCCGAAGCTATTTTATCCACTACGCCGGCCCGAGTGGGCATCGATACGGAGAGCGGATCGATCAGATCGCCAAGGATTCGGAAGTTTTTGGAAGTAAGTTGTCTCTATTGCTTTCTCAGAAATGGTCGGGGTACCGCTGGTTAGCGGATCGGATGAACACAAGCTTTCTTCGCTACTTGCTAAGTGAGAAATTCCAGATTTTAACGCCAAAAGTAAAGTGAATCACTCGTGAAAATTATCGCCTATCCTTACAACGGTTCTGCGTATACTGACGCTTTTTACAGTGCCCTGTCGCCCAAAGTAGAAGTTATCGCGGGGGAATGGTCCGGGCAGTGGATGTGGGCCAACATTGGTTCGGAGGACGTCGTCCACTTTCATTGGCCGTCGTTCTACTATTCTTCAGAAGGGCCGTCGCTAGGGATCTATTGGAGATTTTTTCGTTTTGTTCTACTGTTATTAGTGCTTCACTTTCGAGCGAAGGCGATTTTTTGGACGGCTCATAATCTGCTGCCGCACAAGCGCTGTTCTGTACCCAAAGTGGATGTATGGGCACGTATCCTTTTGATCCGATTGGCAAGTCGGATCTTCGTGCATGGTAAGGAAGCAGAAAAAGTCTTTGTCGGAAAATTTCCTACTGCTAAGAGTAAGTGCCTTTGCATTCCTCACGGAAACTGGAACGGCTACTACCCCAAGGCTCCGTCCCGTATCGAAGCCAGGGAAAGATTGGGGTTTACTGAAAATGCTTTTATCGTCGAACTGTTTGGGTTTTGTCGGCCCTACAAAAATGTTCACGGGTTGATTCGTGCGTTCAATCGAATCGCTACAAGCGGTGACTATCTATTGATTGCTGGACAGTTCTCCAGCGCCGCTTATCGGCAAGAAGTCGAATCCTTGGCTGCAGAAAATCCTAATGTACGAATTGATTCCCGCTTTATTCCTGATGCGGATGTGCCCATGTACATCTCCGCATGCGATGTGCTTTGTGTACCCTACCAAGAGGTGCTCACTTCTGGGACGGCTATGCTGGCACTTACCTATGGGCGGCCAGTAATTTCTATCAATCGCGGTTTTCTGCGCGATGTGGTACCAAAGGATGTAGGAGTTTTAGTGGAACCGGGAGACGAGTTTGCTCTGACCGAAGCTTTGCTGAAAGCTAAGCAGGAAAATTGGTCTGAGGAAGCAATACGAGCGCACTCCCGACGCTTTGAATTTCAGGCCGCTGCCGATCTCTTGTTAGACGAAGCGAGTGGCGTTACTGAGGGAAGAGTGGGGTTGGCAGATCTCTAGGTTAATTTCTGAAAGCACTGTTAACCTTATTAACAATTGACTTCGCAATATAGGCGACTTCCTCTTTGCCTGAATCCGTGTTGTCTATTTTATATACGTTTTTACCGTGTCTGCTGACAATCCTGCTAATGATCATGTTTCTGGTTGATAAAGCGTGAAGGGATTCATTTTTTTCCATGTGGTTAATATCAATTTCATAGTGCCTATTGAGTATTCTATCTAGGGCGATGTCCTCTCTGCATGTCACCCATACAAAAATATCTGGTGGCGCTATTTGAGCTGCAAGCTTTAGGTATCCGCTATTGATTCCAGCCAGCCTGGCAAGGGCGTGATAAGTACTTTCTTCCAGAATATTAACCTTTTCATCATCAAGTGTTTTTTTGTGCCATTCATAGCAACAGAGGCGACAAATTAACTCAAGTTCCTCCTTGCTCCTGGCTTTTGGTAGGCATCTGAAAAACAGGTGCGGCACTTTAAGCCCATCAAGTATTCGGTGCAAAAGCCTAAATCGGATCAAAAAATTTCTATCGGAGCGTCCTCTTGACAGTGTGGCCCCGGGTATCTGCTCCTTAAGCTCCCTTGATAGAGTCGTTTTTCCGGCGCCTTGGATTCCACAAAACTCAACCAACATATACGCTGCTCCTGCTACTTTTCGTGGCTAAAGCTGTATATACATAGAACCAGTGCGAGATGTTTTTGTTCGATTTCAGGTGACCAGAAAAAGTTCGCGGCAATGCGAAAAGTTGATCTGTAACTGATTTGTCGCCAATATTGCGTTTGAATTTGTTCTGCATGTGCGGTACTCGAATGTTACTTGAAATCTGTTTTGGCGCTTTGAGTCAACGGGACTGTGGCCTCTACCGCTACGACAAATCGGCGCGACATGCTCTCGTCTGAGAACTGAGACTCGACCTTTTTTCTGGCCGCTGAGCCGAGGCGCAGACGGGTTTCTGGGGATTCTAGTAGGGTTTTGAGTGCCTCAGCTGCTTCTGTGACTTCGCCTTCTCGGTACAGGAGAGCATACTCGTTGTGAGCCAACGCTGAGCTGACTGAGGGATTGTCAGAGGCGACCACCGGTAAGCCTGCACGCATATACTCTAGAATCGCCAAAGACATTGCCTCACCCCTAGAAGGGTGGAAGGCGATATCGCACTGCACAAGTCTTTCAGGGACATCACTGACAGCGCCAGCAAACGTTACATGTCGGGTTACACCACACGTCTCGGCGAATTCTTTAAATTCGTCAAGGTCTGGCCCGTCACCAAAAAGAACATAATTCAGGTTGGTTACACCTAGATTCTTCACTAAATGCTCAACCACCTTGATCGCAAAGTCGATCCCTTTGTAATAGTTGGCCCGGCCTACAGTTACGACCGTCAGTTTATCTTTTTCACCTCGTTCAGGGGGAGGGGTGCCCACCGCAATGCCGTTGGTGACACAGTGAATTTTACGCTTTGGAACGCAGTTTACCGTATGCAGCCGATCAGCCACGTAAGGACTGACCGCGAAGCACGCAGAGCAGGAAATCAGCGGAAGACGGTTCAAAAGGCCCTTGTACCAACTCTTGAGTCGCCCAGGGCGCGTGCGAACGCCCGGTGTATGGTCGTGAATGATGATCTTTTCAACACCTGCGAATCGAAACAGGGCATATCGAAAAGCCGCCGTACGGGCGTCGGTGAAGTACACGACCTTTATAGAGTTTTGGCGTAAAAACTTGAGTTGATTTAATACACCGGTCAGAGACTTGTCTGTAAAATCTAGGGTATGGGCCTGATAGTCGTGTTCGATCAGGCAGGCGGGAACCACCGATATCGAGGGAAAACAAACATGCATTTCGTGCCCCCTCTCGCTCATAACCTTGGCCAGGTCACACCATAGCGACTCCATCAGCCGCCAGGCGTAACCTATATTCGAGTCAAAGTTTCCTACTGCTAGAACGCCGGACTTACTGGGCATTTTCGCGCCTCCAGAGTTTCCCTACCGTGGATTTCATTAACCTTACCCAGTTTTCCCGGAAGCCCAGGGAGCGAACAATATTGGCGACAGAAAGCCTGTACAGGCCTTTCTTAAAGTAGCTGGTGCCGTCACCGAAGTACTTCTGAGAAATATAGTGGTTGCAGAGTGAGCGTTTGGACTTGGGTAAGTACAAATCACGCAGTAGCTTCATACTGGCGGTATTAATATGATTTTTGGTGATAAAGTCCGACGATTTGTTGGAGTCGTGCACCCTCACGGTTGCCAAGCTCTGATCAATGTACAAAAACGGATACTGACAGCTGAGCTTGAGAACCAAATTAAAGTCTTCGGATTTAAGTATGCCTGGATCCCATCGATAGTGGTTGTGCACTGACCGGTGAATGGCGAAGGTCGAGGGATACAAGGGATAACCACGCAACAATAAGCGCAGTAGAGAATCGCCCTTCAGTGTGTAGGTGTTTTGGCCGGCCGGTTCCGCCAAATCAAAGATATATGGAAAAATCTCCGAATTTGAAATTTCGTAGGGCTTTGGGTTCTTGACGTTATGCTTATGGAAGTCAGAGAAGATAAAGGGCGCGCCAGGGTTTTGGTCTATGACGTCCTTATACTCTGACAATTTGGTTTGTGGCCAAAGATCATCACTGTCCAAATAGCAAATGTACTCGCCGTGGGATAGCGCTACCCCGGTGTTCCTGGCTGTAGCCACACCCGCATTGTCTTGGCGGTAATACTGAACCTTGGCTCCGTAGGCTTCTACAATTCGTGCGGTGCCGTCTGTGGAACCGTCGTCAACTACTATAATTTCGTAGTCCGTAAAATCCTGGCTCAGCGCCGCTTCTATGGCATCTGCCACCATGCTTTCGCGGTTAAATGTCGGTATGACAACAGAAAAAAAAGGCATGTTCCTTGCTCCGGGCAGCAGACCGAGCGACAGGCGTGCTCAGGTTTAACGATGCGCCAACGTGACAGGCGCTGGCGGCCGGCCAAATGATACCGTAGTTAGGGCGACCTCGAAAGGCAGTTAACGGGGTTGTCCGCAGAAGACCACGATACAAGGGGAGGAGGGGCTGCATCCGTGCATGCCAGTTGCCTTGTAGGTGTGGGACCCGAGAGGCTGTTTATTGGGGAATAGGCGGCCTTGGACGAGCAGCGCTTTGCAGTAGGCTGGAGTTTGAGAACTCAATTTCGTCGATCACCCAGATTGTGTCTTCCGAGTAAGTGGCATTGGCATAGCCCATGATATAGCCACTGTGCCAGCCGTTGGGGCCGCCGGGTGGCGCCGCGATGTTGGCATCCTTAATCTCGTGAATCTTGGTAAAGGATCCCTCTCCCTCCCAGCGCCGGTGAGTTTCGATGATGCCATCATTTGAGTTGCGATCAGTCGCAGCCTTGACTCTCAGCACAACCTCCATCCAACGCCCCCGATCCGCCGAGTCATCGATGAAGTCGGTTCTTTGCGCATTTGGGCCAGAGACGGTTTTCTGGCCATGGGAATAGCTTACCGTTAGTTCGGCGCCATTATCACTTCGCCAGTAATTCCAGAACACTGTCGGGCCGTCGCCTTTTGAGGAGTAACCATCCATCCAGAGGGCAAAGAACTTATTGTTGTTTGGGTTACCGCTGCCATGCTTAAAGTTATCTGGCACCCTAATCCAATACCGGACCCAGACTTCCCGATGCGGGTTACCGAGGTCAAACCGCTTTTCAGTCCAACTGCTGCCCGCCTTATAGCGAAAGTGCAACCCGTGACCGAGCTCACCCTTGCGGGTTTCAGTTTCCGCGACATGAGTCACACTGGACAGGTCGTTAGCTGAATCGCTCCCTGACCATTTAAAACCGTTCATGGTCTTCGACACGTCTCCGGAACTGAAATCGTCGATCATTATAGGCTGTGCTGCTACCGAGGCGGACAACATAAGCCCCGTCAACAAGGTCATGAAACTGATCTTCATTCTCATACTGTTTAATCTCAAATGGTCATTACTGGTGACGCAAGCCGCCGATGCGAGCCTAGCCGACCCTTTTGGCTTGGAAAGCAAAGGACTCAAAAAGGCGCAACGCATGGGCAGCACCAATACTGACAAGTTCCCCAAAATAAGCATGGTAATTTCTGGAAACACTTAGGAGAATAGTATTGAAAGAACTGTGTCCGTCGCCGTAAACCACGCGAGGGTTATTTTTGTGGGAGGAGCGACTTTGGAAGGAGATGAAGAAAGGGGGGAGCATGCTTCCGTGCACGCATGCTGATATTACTTAAGCTTATGTCTTGGTTGCGACTCTTTAGTTGTGAGGGTGCGGTGGCAGCGGCCGCGCAGTGGTCTGCAGCAAGCTGGAGCTGGAAAACGCCATGTCATCAATGATCCAGGTGGTATCCTGAGCGTAAGCTGCGTTGGCATAGCCCATCACATAGCCCCGACGCCAACCGTCCGGCCCGCTCGGTGGTACAGCGATATCGGCATCCCGAACTTCTTGGATTTTTGTGAACTTATCCTCATTCTCCCAGCGCCGGTAGGTTTCAATGATCCCATCGTTTGAGCTGCGGTTAGTGGCGGCTTTAACTCTAAGGACTACCTGCATCCAGCGCCCCCGATCCTGTGGAACTCTGATAAAGGGGACCCTCTCCACGTTCGGTCCGGAAACCCGCTTTTGCCCTCTGGAATTGCTTACCGTGAGGGTGGCCCCTTCGCTACTCCGCCAATAATTCCAGAACACAGTCGGGCCTTCGCCTTTGGAGGAATAACCATCCATCCAAATGGCAAAAAACTTATTGTTGTGTGGGCTGCCGCTGCCGTGCTGATAATTCTCGGGTACTTTAATCCAGTACCTAACCCAAAGCTCTCGATGAGGGTTGACTGTATCGAAGCGCTTTTCCACCCAGTTGCTGCCGGCCCGATAACGGAAATGGAGTGCATTGGTGGTTTCGCCGTTTCTGCCAGTGGTTTCTCTGACGTGGACCGGGTTTGATACATCCGCGGATGAACCGATTCCGGACCATTGGAACCCGTTCATGGATTTGGACAAATCACCGCTACTGAAATCGTCCTCCATAAAAGGCTGCGCCGCCACAGTGGCGGTTAACAAAAATCCTGTGAACAACATCACGAAATTGTACTTCATTTTCATACTGCTAAACCTCAAAAGGGCATTACGGGTGGCTAAAGTCGCACTGAGATTAGCCCATCCCCAAGGGAACCGAAAGTTCGGAATCGGTAAATTGAGCACTGCCACTCATTTGCTGAAAAATGCGACTAAAAAGAAAAAGAATGGTGGCCCAAATTGGCCTCAAAAAAATAATTCGTCCTTGTCGCCCAATTGACTCCCTAGCGTCGTAAGATAATCCAACACTTGGGCAAAAAGGACGACTAAACAAGCGCGCGGTTTTCGGCGTCAGTACGGAACATAAAGCGCTGCTCCGCGTCTACAGCGTATAGAAAATTTAAGCCAAGGATAAAGGAAGTAACTCAATGGCCAGCGTTGGTACTTATCAAGTTCCGCAGATCTCTTTTATTATCCCCGCGAAAAATGAGAAGAACAACATCGGGGAAACAATCCGCGTCGTCATGAACCACAAATGGAGAATCCCCATTGAGGTGATCGTCGTGGACAACGAATCAACCGATGCCACCTGTGACATTGCACGCTCTGCTGGCGCGACAGTCGTCACAAAGAAGGGCGGAACCATCGGCGAAGTAAGAAACCGTGGTGTAGAGGAAAGCTCGGCCCCAATACTTGTTTTCATTGATTCTGACGTTAGTCTCACGGACGAGTGGTTCCGCGAGATTAATTCGGTTTGTCGAACTATGCAGGAAAACCCCTATTTAATAACTGGCTCACATTGTGTCCCTCCGGATAATGGAGGGTGGCTTGAGAAACATTGGTTTGGGAAGGTGAGCCAGGAGAAGAAAACGACTCACCTGGGCACCGGCCATCTACTGGTAACACGAGAGCTATTCGATGCCTTGGGTGGATTCAGTGCCGAGCATGAAACGGGTGAAGACTACGACTTTTGCATTAGAGCCAAGAAGTCTGGGGCAACACTCGTTAACAATCCCGCTCTTAAAGCGATCCATCGAGGTTACCCCAAGAGCCTGCGGGAATTTGTTTGTAGAGAAGCATGGCACGGACAAGGCGACACCAAAAGTATAAGTACCATCCTTTCGTCTAAAGTCGCCATTGTGGCAATTCTTATCTTCCTATTTCATATCTTGGCAATAAGCGCGTTTATATACGCTCCAGTAAACCCAGTTCCGTTGATGGCGGGTTTAGCTGGCATTGTAGGTCTACTTTTTCTCAGTTCGATTTACAAATTCAGGCACGCTGGGCCGGCCAGCATCATCATAAACTCGGCCATATTCTACTTCTACTACATTGGGCGATTGTGCTCAGTGTTAAATCTTGCGTTAGGTAAACGAGTTAGAGCGAGCTAAGTATTCCCTGTTTTCTGTTGTACGGAGGCGGCATTATGGATGGCCACATTTCCAGGTACATGCTTTACTATCCGGCCACCTTGCTCAGGGGTGAGCTGATACACAAGCACATGCGCAGTTACAAAAATCAACAATACATGTCCCAAGATCAGCAGCGTGACTACACAGATCAAAAGCTTCGCAGCATCCTTGCGTTTGCCAAAAAACACTCATCGTTTTACCAAGATCGAATCCCGGAACTCGAGCCGGGAAAGTCAGCCCAGGAGCTATTAAGAAGTATACCGTTTCTTGAGAAGTCCGATTTGATCAACAACATTGACAAGCTGGTTACGTACAAGGCGCGTTTCTCTTCTGCGAAAACGACGGGTGGCTCCACGGGGGAGCCGGTAAAGCTTTACAAAAACCCCGATGCATTGGCCAGGGAGCGCGTGGCTACGTGGAGATCCTACGGCTGGGCCGGAGTAAGCATTGGTGACAGTCAAGCGCGCTTTTGGGGGGTTCCGCATGGATCGCTGGATTCCAACAAAGCCAAGTTGATTGACTTCGTCTCAAATCGGCGGCGAATATCGGCATTCGATTTGGCCGCAACGGAATTAAGAGCGCATTACCAAAAAATTCAAAAATTCAAACCCAAGTACCTGTATGGGTACGTAAGCGCCATCGAAGCCCTAACACATTTCGTAGAATCCGAAGGTCTCCCCCGGGTGAACTCCATTCGGTGCATCATTACGACGTCTGAGGTACTTAGTGAGCCAGTCCGTAAGCACATAGAAGTTGTGTGGGGCGTAAAAGTGTTTAATGAATATGGTTGCGGGGAGGTGGGTTCGATAGCCCACGAATGCGAGCACGGTCGCTTGCACGTGATGTCAGACAACATGTTCATTGAGCTGGTGGACGACGATGGTCAGCCGGCAAAAACAGGCCAGATCGTGGTAACCGATTATTTTAATCAGGCGACACCGCTGATACGCTACAAAGTCGGCGATTACGCCACCATGTCAGATGAGGAATGCCCCTGCGGCCGGACCCTACCCGTGCTCGAGAATGTTCATGGCCGGGCATACGACATTATCAAGACCCCATCCGGAAGAGAGATTCACCCTGAATCCGTTATGTACATATTTGAAGGGCTACAAGCGAACAGCGGCGCCTTCAGTCAGTTTCAGGTAATCCAAGAGGAGCTAAACAGATTCAAGATCAACATCGTCAAGACAGGAAAATGGAGCGATCAGTTGGTTGGTTCAATTGAAGCGGGTATACAACAAAGAATACACCCGGATATCAGCTGTGAGTTTGCCTTCTGTGATGCTGTTCCCAGGGAGGCATCTGGAAAGATGCGGGTGGTGAAGTCGATGTTGCGCTGAGGTCGAGATCACCTATTGCTTGTGGGCCTTGTTCACGGTGCACTCACTTTTTTCAGGACGGCCGGTTAGCGATCTTAGGAGTGACGCGGGATTTAGGCTCTCATGCCGCGCATTTTTGGTTGGGGTTTAGCCGAGTTGAAAAGCGTATAGCTAGGCTGACTAATGGGGGCGTACGTGTCTGCCTCAGAATCGAGGCATCTACCGGTGCTACCGGAAGCTTTGTTTGCTGGAATGGGGCGGTAGCCAGAGATAGAAGCCTCGACTTTTGTGACACTGTTCTCAAGTCTGGCGCGGGGGGGGCGTTAGCAAGGAAATTAGTTCTACACTGGATATGGTAGCATCAGCACTGATGTCTGGGTTGCTATGTTAGAGCTTTGAGATTACGTGAGCTATATACTAACATGCGGTATAGGTTCAGCTAAAGTGGGCGCAAGCGATTGGCCCGTGACGGCATCAGTCGAAGGTCCCTCGAGTATGGCAAAGGTATTGACTAATGAACGTAAAGATTAAAGCCTTAGTGCTCGGCATAGCTATTGCTTGCCTGTCTGTTGGGGCGCAGGCTTGGACTATTCATGCTAGCTTTGACGAAGGAGAGGTGGGGGCAGTAGCGGACAAAGCAAATGATGGATTCCACGGGGCAGGCGGGCAAAGTACGTATAGTAATGAGCAGAAACTAAAGAATAACAGCGCCCGGATAAGTATCCGTGAGGGGGAGACGGGGTACGGCAGCTGGGGGGGAGAGTTCATGTTCCCGGAAAGAGTCTATAAAGGGAGCACGATCTGGTTTCTCGTTCATATTTATATGCCAGAAGATTTTGATCATCATTCGTACGGTGAAGGGAATCGCTTGAAGTTTTTGCGAATTCAAACGCTCAGCGCTACTGGGAGTAACCACGGCTACAATGACCTTTACTATGACCAAAAAGGCGCTGGCCAGCCCTACAAGTGGATTTACGAAGGGGAGAGCCGCTGGGTTAATGTAGGAAGCTCGGAAAATCCCCCTCAGAAGGAGGCGTGGCAGAGTTACGAAATGGCTGTAACGCTCGATAACGTGCCTGTAAGTGAAGGAGGAAGTGCAAAAGTCAGGATATGGAAGAATGGCCTACTTCTAAAAGAAATTTTGGACCGGAAGACATTAAGAGAAGCCGATGACTACAGCAATCGGGCCTTGCTTTTTACATATTGGAACGGCGGTGCACCTCAAGACCAGCATATGTATGTTGACGAAATCACCATTACGGTAGAAGAGCCCGTAAACGCAGATGCTCATGGAAACCCTCACATTGGAGGTTTGCTCAAGTATAGGCCTGTGATGGCAGGGGACTAGTTGCTGGAGATGCTTAGGATGGCATTATATTTGCTGTCTCCTGAATATTGCAGTTGAGCGGGCGAAGCAATACACCAAGTGCAAAAACACGATCGCGAGATAAAAGGAAAATCTATACCTGAAACGCGAATTAACAGCAGACGCATTCGCAAATAGAGCTGCACCTAGCAGGGAGATCGATACCATGGTGTGCCCTGCGATTAGCAGCAGGGCGCTAGTTAGAGTTAGGCTGGTGATCGCTACAGAGAACAGTGCGACTTTGGATCTAAAAAAGGTTTTAGCGGAGCGGAAGTCGCCGGTTCCATGCCACAGCTCACGGGCAAAAAAGGATGATAGATCTTTGGGGTAGCCTTCGTGGTGAGCTTTAAAGCGCTCATTGATGATAAGGCTTACCCCGGCTTGAGCCGCTCGCCCGCAAAAATCCACATCCTCGCCGGTAATTAAACCGGGGTCGAAGCCTTTTATCAGGTCAACGACTTGTCTAGTGGTCACCAAGTTGCCCGAGTTTATGTACTTGGTTCCGCTCGCCCTCATGTGAGCAAACCAGGATCTTTCAATCCAGCTCGGCTGCTCCGAGAGCACGTATCTGCATCCGGTAATTTGTAACGGGGCACGCTGTAAGCTATCTATTTGTCTCTCCAGCTCCTCCGCCCATTCGATGGTTAGAAGAACATCTGCGTCGATAAATGCGAGAATGGGAAACTTCGCAGCTTCGATGCCGACATTTCTTGCTGCGGACACCGTCACTTTGTTATCTACTGGAATGACGGTAAGTTTCGCTAGGTTGTTAAGAATGCTTCTCGTTTCATCCGTGCTTGCGTTCTCAACCACAATTACTTCATATTCAAATCTATTCGCTAATACCTGGTGTAAGCGGTTAATGGTTGGTTCAATGTAGCTGGCTTCGTTGTGCGCTGGGATGATTACCGAGACTGACATGCGAGTGAGACCTTTCTGGGCTGGCAGGGGCCAACAATCCAGAGTCGGCCTTAACGGTGTTATATAGTACTTGATTCAACATTAGGAATAAATATAGGTATGGATAAAACGCCACGGACATAAACGTCGATCCTACAAGATAAACCACAAGGGCTATATTCATACCTTTGCAATATAAGGGGACCCAGGAGAGGCGATCGTCCAGTTCTTTGCCCTCCAGTAGCTTCCTCGTTTTTCTGGGTAGGCGGTAACATATCCAGATTAGCAGTAGGTACAAAAATAAGCCGGTATAGCCCATTTCGCTTCCGACTTGTATGTAGCTATTGTGGGCGACTTCCCGTCGGTAAGTGAAGTTTTCGAATTGTACAAACGGGGCATAGTTGTCCTCAAAATAAGATGAGAAAGCATAGTAACCGACCCCGATAAGCTTGTTATCGTTCATCATCTCTATGCCCTTCTCCCAGTACATGAGGCGAGATTCCGAGGTGCCGTCATCTCCCATGTTGGAGAAACGTTCCTTTTGCTCTTCTGGGAGGAGCGAAAGGCCTGCGATGCCTATTAGAGCAAAAAAGACCAAATTTTTGATACGCAGCTTACCTAAGGCTACGACCATTAGAATAACTCCCACGGCCAACGCAAGCTGTCCGCCGCGGGAGCTTGCGCCGAGTACTGTCATGGCTGCGGTTATGGGAACGAGGTAGTAAATTTTATGAATGTTCTTGTGGCCATAAATAAATGCAAACGTCATGATTGCAAATATAGCCATGAGCAAAGAAAGTTCGCCAGAGTTTTGAAAATAACCCGAAGGCCCTTGTATGCCCCAGTCGGTAAAGGCGAAGCCCCGCATCGTCCATGTTCGTGCGCCAAATAGGGATATTTTAAATAAAAACAAAAAGAACAGGATGGCTAGTAGCTTGTATTGCTCGACATTCTTTACGCATGCCGTAAAGAAAACGACAATAAGAAACCAGGAGTATATGTAATAGAGGCGGTTGAACGATGCTGTGGTGTCATAAGACAAATAACTGGATATGATCGCGGTGACCATAAACAGAAAAAGCACCACGTGCATGCCTTGGATTTTAATTCGCCCTGACACGAGAACGTAAAAGAGGCCGATAAGAATGGTCAGTCTAGCCCAAGGGAGTACGTCGATTGCAGAATAAATGACATGCGGCCTCAGGTACTCAAACATGAGGTAAGCGGCTGCGGTATAGAAGGCGAAATCCTGCTTTCTAAGTTTACCGACAAAAACCTTTGTGTCATCAATCAGTTGCACGAGTGAGCACTGTCCTTTTTTCAAGCTGTTCGGAAAGTGTCTTCACGGCGCGGTAGATGTAATTGGTGCAAAAAGCGGCGTAGGCGTCCGTGGAAGAGTAGGGGTCATGAATGTAAACTCGCTTGGGTTGACCAAAAGTGCCGAGAAGTACGATATTTCGGGTGTTGTATGCTTTTTTAACCTGTGCAATATGAATTGGCTCCATGCATACAAACAGGTCTGTGTCTTTGGCGACAAAGTCGTCCTTTGCGGTGGTTAAGTGGGTGCTCATGTCCAATCCCATTGTGCGCGCTACCTGGGTGATTCTCGGGTTCGCTTCTAGGCCAGTGTCGGTATCGAGTCCGATTGAAGCGGTGGGCAGGGTGCAGTATTTGCGAAAGGCATGTTCCGCTGCAGCGCTACGGCATACATTGCCTTTGCAGACAAAAACGACGCGCTCGGTGTTTGGGGGTATTCTCCCGTAACGAAGGTATCCACCGCTGAGGCTGCCGGTCAATTGGTGCCAGGCACTACGAAGATAGCCTTTCTTGCCGCCGTAGTTGCTGGCCATAAGTTGGAAGTATCGACTTAGCAGGCCCGGCCGTTCGCCTTGGCCTTCGAGTGCATGCAAATATACTGCGTTGTATTCATCGCACATGGATTTGAGGCTAAGCTTCTCCCGCACGTGTTTCTGAGCAGCTTTGGTCAAGGTGGTGCGAAGTTGGGGGTTCTCCGACAGCTCGCCAATGTACGCGGCCAACTGTTTGGCATCGCCCAGGCTGGCCAGTAGGGCGGTTTTGCGGTGGGTAACCAGCTCCTCGACGCCACATAGGGTCGCCACTATGGGCGTCTCTGTAGCCATGGCCTGAGTTACCGCCAGAGGCTGACCCTCTGAGCTTGAGCTGAGTAAGAACACGTCAATGCCGTTGAGAAAGCCGCGCGCATCGCGCCAAAAACCCAGCCAGACTATGTATTCTGCGACGCCCAATTCTTGGGCGTATTGCCGGTGCCGTTCCGCCAGATCGTTTTTGTCGTCCCCAGCTATGAGCAGCCGTGCGTCTTTACCGCCTTTGCGCAGCTCGGCGAGCGTTTCAATAGCCAGATCGTAGTTCTTGGCTTTTCGCACGTTGCCCAGGCAGCCCACCAGTAGGGCGCTTTCAGGTAGATCCAGCTCGCGACGTAGGGAGGGATTACTTTCTGGCGAGTAATGTTCCGTATCAATTCCGTTGGGGATCACATCAACTTTTTGGGCTGACAGGGTGGAGATGGCCATGAGCATATCCTTAAGCTGTTCGGTCACCGCGATTACCCGGTTGGTAGCCAACTGAATAATCAGAAACTTCGCCCACCGTAAGCGTTCCCTTGGGGACACGTCGACCAAGCCGTGAAAGGTAGAGCACACAGGAGTGTGTGTGAGCAGACCAGCGATACCGGCATAGACGGCGGAGCCCAGTAGGTGGGATTGGATCAGTTCGACGCGCTCTGTTCGAATGATGCTGATCAGGGTGCGAAGGAACTTGAGGTTGAAAGAGCCCTTGCAATCGATCACCCGGGTTTCTATTCCCAGCCGGGATAGCTCCTGCTCAACCCAGCCCGGGCCGCGGATGATGGCAATCGACCGAAAGCCTGCATTCTGTGTGTAGGCCGCCAGCTGTGTAAAAATTGTTTCCGCACCGCCTGGTCCGGTGGTATCAATAATATGGAGCATTGACCCACGGTCATTAGTCATCTAATTCAGTTCCCTGTTCATGCCTAGACGATCTGGTTTACCATAGGCGCTGCTTGGCGCTGGCAAAGGATGTCATTGAATGCCTAACGATAACTGACTTCAAGCGCAAGGTGTGAAAAGGCTCTCGGCTTCTGGAGCTAATTCACATTTTGTTCTTTGCTTGGGCCTGCAGTTACTCGACATTGTTCCCGTCCGGGGCCTAAAAATTTGGCCCGTGCCCTGTACAACCCTTTAAGGAGAAGGTCGTCATTGTGAAAGTTCTCGTTCTTGATGCGGAGCAACGCAGTGCGCTTGCCGTTACGCGGTCACTGGGATCAATACCGGACGTCGAGGTTACGACGGCCGGCGCCTCTCCGGTGGCCTTGGCGGGATGCTCCCGATTCTCGATGCGCTATATTCAAAGCCCCAACCCGGAAAGGGAGCCAGAGGCCTATCTGACTTGGTTGAAGGGCGTCGTGGCCCAAACTCCTTTTTCGCTGGTGCTGCCCGTGACCGAAATTACCAGTCAGCTTTTGCTGATGAATTCGGAGCACTTAGAGGGCGTCCACCTCCCGTTTTCGCCGTATAGCACACTAATGAAGTTGGCTGATAAAGGCAAGTTGTTAGACTGTGCAAAAAGCTTAAATATCCCGGTGCCAAGCTCTCAGTGGTTTAGTTGTGCTGAAGAGCTGGATCCGACAACGCTTCACTATCCCCTGGTATTGAAACCCTGCCTGTCAAAGATTTATGCGCAAGGGAAATGGATTACCACGCGGGTGCGGATTCTGCGCTCTTCGGACGATTTGTCAAGAGAGCTTGAGGCGTCTCCCTACCTGCACACTTACCCCTTTATGCTGCAGGAATTTATACCGGGCAAGGGGGCGGGAATTTTTTGTTTGTACGATCACGGTGAGCCGGTGGCGTTTTTTGCCCATCGGCGCTTGCGGGAAAAACCACCAGAAGGTGGCGTGAGCGTATTGAGTGAGAGTGCCGAGGTAGACCCGGCCATGCACGACTATTCTGTAAAATTACTCGACAGTGTTAAGTGGCACGGAGTGGCGATGGTGGAATTTCGGGTGTCGCCCGACGGTGTGCCTTATTTGATGGAGGTCAATACTCGCTTTTGGGGTTCGCTGCAGTTGGCCGTCGATGCCGGCGTAGATTTTCCAAAATTGCTCTGGGGCGTTGAACAGCGCTTGCCCCGGGGGGGCTATGAGGGCTATCGTATCGGTCAAAGGTTGCGTTGGTTCCTGGGGGATGTGGACGGTCTTTATCTCTATTTGAAGGGGCACTACGCTCTCAAGGAAAAGCTGACGCGGATACTGCAGTTTTGTACGCCGCGCTTGCACTATGGCCGGTGTGAGATAAACCGGCTGGGGGACATGCGTCCCGCGTGGCACGAATTAAAACTTTATTTAAAACATTTGTCGGGTCGGTAATTAGTGATTAAAAGGATGATTAAGCCGGTATTTCTGGCCGGCGCGGACTACTTCGGTGCCCATAGGCGGGCGACCGCCGAACCCCGCTTGTGGATATTGATGTATCACCGAATCCTGCCGCGCGAGGACGAACGTTTCGCTTCGGAGGAGCCCGGCATGGTTGTGCAACCGGACAGCTTTGACATGCACTTGCGAGAGCTGAAACGGCATTTTGACGTTGTTACATTGGGCGAATGGATCGCGGCAAAAGACCGTGGTGAGACGCTGCCTAAAAAAGCCTGCGCAATTACCTTTGACGATGGCTGGCGGGACAACTATGAGTACGCGTTTCCCGCGTTAAAAGCGCACCAACTTCCGGCCACTTTGTTTGCCGTGGCGGAAAAAATAGGCACGGATTTTCAGTTTTGGCCTAATGTTGTGGCGGGTTTACTGCATGCCGGGGCGGGCCCCGAAATGGCTCGGCATCCGGTGTTTTCCGACGCTATTCAAGGTCACGAGCGGAACAGGGAAGACATTGCCGCGTGCATCAATCGCCTGAAAGCCAACAGTGATGAGGCGATTTTCCGGGCGCTGGAGGATATCAATTGGCGCTCCATGAGTGAAACCGCTCCGGCTCTAATGAGCTGGGAGCAGCTGCGAGAAATGCAGTCATCAGGACTGGTTGAAATCGGCTCACACACGTGTAGCCACCGGCGCTTAAACGGCGATATGGCGCAAGATGCATTAGTGCATGAAATCGTGCATAGTAAGGACGTGCTGGAAACGCAAACTGGTCAGTCGGTTAATTTATTTTGTTTTCCAAACGGAGACTACACACCCGCTGCACTGGATCTGGTTAAAAACCACTACCAAGCGGCGGTCACCACCCAAAGTGGTATCAATCAGGGCGGGGCAATACAGCCCCATGAGCTAACCCGACTTGGTATGCATGACGATATCAGCAACACCGGCCGGCGATTTAACGCGCGGCTTTCCGGGTGGCTGTAGCCTCTATATGAGTGGGTCCCACGAACGTACCGGACGAAGGGGGAGGCGAAGGATTATGAACACGTTCATGCGCTGGGCCATAACTAACAGGGGCTTGGAAACGTATTTCTCGAGTCTGATGGGTTCCTATGTCACGGTGTTTATGTTGCACCGTGCAGAACCAGCGGATAAGTCTTTTCACGGTATCTCAGAGGCATTACTGGAGCGCTGTCTGCGCTACGCCGTGGAAAATGGCTATGACTTTATGTCCGTTGATGAAGTGGTGGATTGCGCGATTCAGCGCAAAAAAGTCAGTCGCCCCACCTTGTGCTTTACCCTTGACGATGGCTATGCGGATCAAGTGTCCAGGTTGGTGCCTGTGTTGCTGCGGTACCGGGCTAAACCAACCATTTTTGCCATTACGGATTTTATCGATGGGCTGGATTGGCCGTGGGATGCAAAGCTCGCTTACGCCGTGAAGCATTCACCGCTTACGGAGTGCGAGCTGGAAGTCGAGGGTACGAGCACGCATTTGGACTTGTCCACACCAGAGGCTCGTATCCGTTCGCGCCGCTTTATTACCTCCCATGTAAAGTCTCAACGCTCTGAATATCTGTCGGACTACATGGCGGCGGTTGAGTCGGCTTGCCAGGTCAAAATACCCGTTGATGCACCGGAAGACTATTGCGCGGCCACTTGGGATGAGCTTCGCGCTAGTGAGAGCCAGGGATTGAAGATCGGTTCTCATACCCGCTCCCACACGGTACTCAGTGCGCTGGACGATCAGCGAGTTGCGGCCGAGTTAGCGCATTCGAAACGCCGCTTGAGTGAGGAGCTGACTAACCCTTCTCAAGTATTCTGTTACCCCTCCGGCACCAAACGGGATTTTTCTCGCAGCCATGAGAAGTTGGTTAAAGCGGCCAATTATCAGGGGGCCGTGAGCACCATATCGCAAACATCGTATTTAAGAGCTATCCGACAAAATCCTTATCGAGTAGCGCGCATCGCCTTTCCAACACAATTTGATCAGTTCGTTCGCTACTCATCCTGGTTTGAGGCGCTGCGCAGCAAATTGCCTATTTAACTGAAGTAAACCGGATTTTTTGCAAGGCATGGGGAATGGATATCAAAGCATTTGTGCGTGACCCGCAAGCGGCCCTTAAAGAGATGGGCCTGGATCTCAAGGAAGAGCTTGGATCCGAATTAATGACACAAGCTCAAATTATTAAAGACGAGCGACAGCGCTTGAAGGCCCTTAAGGCTGACAAAGCTGAGGTCGCTCGTGCCTTTAAGAGTGTTGCAGACGGTACTTCGGAGCACGCGGAGCTTATTGAGCGTATGCAGTCGGTGTCCAGAAGCGTTAAAGCACTGGAGTCCGAGCTGAAAAAACGAGAGAAGTATTTGCGGGCGGCGCTCCCCTCCGAGCAGCAGCCGGAGTCCAAGCCCAAGCTTCCACCGTTGTATCAAATCCCCAACAGTGATTACGCTAGCGCTTTTCAAATTTTCGAGCTCGACGCTGAACAGATGGATCGCTGGTATCAATTTGTAAAGGCCCAGAAGGATGCGCCGGCCTACTGCTTTCCTGCCTGGCGAGAGGCAATCCAGTCGGTATTTGGTCATCAGACTCGAGTATGGGTCGCGCAATCCGAGGCCGGCGACATTGTCGGCGGTGTGCCCCTAACATTTTTCAACAGCCGTTTGTTCGGGCGCTTTGCTGTGTCGGTGCCCTATTTCAACTACGGTGGTGTGCTAACGCCCTATACGGATGTGGCGCGCGCGCTTTTGAAAGAGTTAGAGCAGGTGTGCGCACAGGAAGAGTTGGATCATATTGAAGTTCGTACCATGCAACCCGAACTTTGGCCCCATAAGTCCTCCAAAAAAGTCTCCATGGTATTGCCCTTGCCTAAAAGTTCTCAGCGGCTGGACGAACAGTTGGGGGCGAAGGTTCGCGCTCAGTGTAAAAAAGCCGAACCCTATAACCCGGAAATTCGTTTTGGGGCGACCGATCTGCTGGATGATTTTTACCGGGTTTTCGCCATCAATATGCGCGACCTGGGCACACCGGTTTACACCAAAAAGTGGTTCTCTGAACTTCTCACTCAGCCCGACATCGAGGCCACGTTGGCCGTGGTGTACGTTGGTAACAAACCCGTGTCTGCGGGTTTTCTGGTGGGGCACAACGGTATGCTGGAGATTCCCTGGGCCTCAACAGTGAGATCGGCCAACGCCATGGATACCAATATGTGGATGTATCGGCAGATTCTCGACTTCGCGGTTCGGAACGGCTATGAGTTCTTCGATTTCGGTCGCTCCACCCGCGACGCCGGGACTTACCGATTCAAAAAACAGTGGGGTGCCCAGCCCTTTGAGCATCACTGGTATTACATTTTACCTGCCGGCGGTAGCATGCCGGGCCTAAACCCAGACAACCCCAAGTACAAATTCCTCATTGCCGCTTGGAAGCGCTTGCCGGTATGGATAACTAAGCTGGTTGGCCCGCCTCTGGTAAAAAACATCCCCTAAACCCGCATGGAGGATTGAGCCCTGTGCTGAGTCGCCTGGATAATGTAACATCTGGCGTCACGGTACCAATTCGGGCGAAGACTGCTCGCTGCCAGGGGATTGCCATGACATCGGGTGAGGGGCAACAGCGTCCTTACTACCACGATATTGATATTTTGCGAGGCTTCCTCATGTCGCTGGGGATCCTTTTGCACGCGGCCTTCTATTTATCGCCCAACCCTCTAGGCCCCTACATAAACGTCGGTGTGGAATCGCCGGTTTACCAGTATCTGATCGACGTGATTATGCTGTTTCGCATGGAAGCCTTCTTTCTGGTGGCGGGGTTTTTCGCCGCTATGTTGGCGGAGCGCTACTCCTTACGCCATAACCTGACCCGTCGCGCCGCCCGACTTTTAGTGCCTATGTTGGTGTGCGGTTTGACGTTCAATCTGATCATTGGTTTTCTCGCCTGGCCGGGCGAGTTTGAGCGCTCTCCTCTAAGCGGTCACTATTGGCTAAGCGGGCTGTGGTTGGAGCATCTTTGGTTCTTGCCCATACTTTTTGTGTATGGGGCCGCGTATCAGGTGTTGCATCACTTTACCGCTGTGTTACAGCTGCGGCCCACATTCAAGTTTCCCGTGCCGTTGCTGCTGCTACTGATTTATCTGAGTTACCCGGTGTTGGTTTTTCTGTTCCACCGTGTGGGGTGGCGCTTGGATGTTTGGCCGTGGGGTCGCTCCCTGTTCGGACTCTTCTGGATGCCGCATCTAATAACTTATATTCCGGACTTTTTGCTCGGCGTCGTACTCTGGAAGCTCGGCGCTTTGCGTGCCATTACCACCGGAGCGGTACTCTGGTTGCACGGTAGTCTGGCGCTGCTCGGTATGTATCTGTTCTTCGCTGTCGACGGGGCCCCTTCCACCTGGGTTAGGATACTCTTCGAGCTGTCCGAGTACGCGGTGGCCTTGCCTTTGGCTTTCCTGAGCATGGGGGCTTTTGCGGTTTTGTTCGCTCGTCCTGGGGCTTGGGGTAAATATCTGGCGGACGCGTCTTACACCCTCTATCTGTTGCACATGCCGGTGCTCGCTTGTGTGGCCTTTTACTTTTATCGTGTGGGGGCGCCTTCGGTGCACGTGGCATTTGCCATTTTTTGTGTTCTTACGTTGGTGGTGGGCTTAGTGTCACACCATTTTATTCAGAAGAGCAGGGCTGCGGCCTTTCTGTTGAATGGGAAGTTGACATAGTGCGCCGATCGCGCAGTTTGTAGGCGAGTTTGAGCGCGGGATTTCTTACCAGAATCAGGGATACAAAGTCCCGTTGGCAGGTGGCTAGGGCGGCTTTGTACTGGGAATTCTTGCCACTACCCGCCATAAGATCGTAAAACTCGGTCTCGGAGTTAAAAGCCGCTTCGATTTGATAGCCCAAATGTAAGGTCCCCAGGGAAACGCCCTTAATCAAATCTTCCACAAACCCCGATTGCAAATTGTAGCAACGGCCGTGGATGGTTAGATCCAGTACGGCGGATATGGGCTTGCCAGATAGACTCATAACGGACAGGTCGACGGTATGGCCTTCGTCGGCAAGGCCCGTCAGTAGAGTTTCGATAAATCCCAGGCTGCGCCCTTCGTAAACGGGCTTACCCCAACGTTCCCTATGGAAATCATTGAGCAGCTGGTAGAAACGCTCGCGATCCGGCCAAACATTCTCGACCTTGACCTCTCCCTCTTTCGCCAGTTTTTTACGCCGGTTGTAAAGCTTGAGGCGCGTGTTTTTCCCAAGATTGGCCACGTAATCGTCGAAGTTATGGTCGCGCAGATCCACAGCATAGGCGGTTTCGCGTTCCTGCTCGCTCACGTATAAATTCAGATCTTGAGCGACTTCGAGCAGCGCGTGGTGCTCGTCGGTACCTTCCAGCACGTCGGGCAGGTATAGGAGATCCCAGCGGTAGTTCAGCGCCGGCTTTAGGTAGCGCCGGACATCTGAACTCGCGTTTATTCCCGCGCGAGGGAAGCAAAAATACTCCGACCGGGTGCTGGGTGCCGCGAGAGAGGAGATGCCGGCAGGGATGACAGTGCGAATAGGAATGATGCCCCGCTTGACATGCCAGTAGCGGTAGAACTCCGGTTGCTCTTGCGTTTTGGCTAAAGGGGTGAGCGCTGAGCTCTGCCCCCAGTGTTCGCGCCATGCGTTTTGCCAGGCTTGCGAACGGAACAAACCGAATTTGTGATGAGAAGGAAAAAATTGGTCGGCGGCCGAGTCCATACCCTCTCCGTGTGGTTGCAGTAAAAAAGCACTAGGGTACCCTATTGGTTCCACTTATGTCTGCTTGGTTCCGCTTACATCTGCGGATGTATACGCCCTGTCGAAGCTACTTCAAGTAAGTGTGATGTTACGCATGGCTAGCGATAGGAATATCATGCTTTTTTATAAGATCGTAGAACGTGGGCCGTGTGATGCCCAACAACTTGGCGGCAGCGGAAATATTGTTATCCGTCATCGCCACGGCACGTAGAATCGCATGTTTCTCTGCTTCTTGGCGCACCTGCCGGAGGTTGAAGGACAGCTCATCGCCAGAAGCTAAACCGAGGTCATCGCGAGTAATGTGTTTTCCGTCAGCCATGATCACGGCGCGTTTGATTTTGTTTTCCATTTCGCGAATGTTGCCTGGCCAGGAATAACTTTCGATGGCCGATACGGCGTCGGGCGTAAATCCGTTTATGTTCGGGCTGTGCTCCTTGGCGAATTTGAGCATAAAGTGGCGGGCGAGCAGTACTTTGTCGCCCTGGCGCACGCGCAGAGGTGGTATGTCTACTGTCATTTCACAAATGCGGTAGAACAAGTCTTCCCGGAAGCTGCCTTCCTGAACCATGGCGGACAGGTCTTTGTTGGTGGCGCAGATCACGCGCACGTCCACGGGGATCTCGCTGCGTCCGCCGACGCGCTCGATCACACGTTCCTGCAGGAAACGCAACAGTTTGGATTGTAAGTTGAGTGGCATATCGCCAATCTCGTCCAAAAACAAAGTACCTTCCTGGGCTGTTTCCACTTTGCCCAGACTTTGTTTGTTGGCGCCCGTGAAGGCGCCTTTCTCATAGCCAAACAGTTCGCTTTCGATCAGGTTTTCAGGCACCGCCGCGCAATTGATGGCGACAAAGCGGTTGTTCCTACGCGGGCTTAGCTGATGAATGGCCCGCGCCATAATCTCTTTGCCGGTTCCGCTTTCACCCAAAAGGGTGCAGGTGACATTGGTGGGCGAAATCTTTTCCAGCATTCGGCAGATTTTAAGCATCTGCGGGTCATTGGTGACCAGCCCTTCCAATGGTTTTTGATGCAGGCGGCTCAGGCGCCGGTTGTCTTCTTCGAGATCAAACATGGTGAAGGCGCGCTGAACGATCAAGTCCAGGGTGTTTGGGTCTACGGGTTTCTGATAGTAATCGTAGGCGCCCATGGCGACCGCGCGAATGGCGTGCTCATGATCCGTCTTGCCGGTCATGACAATGATTTTGCTGTGGGGCGAGATGCGCAAAATATCCTGAATGCATTTGAAACCTTCGTCCACGCCATCTTGGTCCGGTGGCAGACCCAGATCCTGAATGATGATTGCCGCTTCGTGGAGTCGTAGCGCGGCGATGGCATCCTGTCGATTCTCGGCAAATACGGTTTCGTAATCGTCAAAGTGCCAGCGGAGTTGGCTTTGCAGCCCGCGGTCGTCTTCAATAATGAGAAGCGTCTTCTTGTGATCTGATTTGCTCATAGAGAAGCCTTAAACTCAATGGAATCTACCGGTAGTTCGACGGTGACCGTGGTGCCTTCACCCAGGGCGCTGGTTACGTTGAGTGTACCTTGCAGGTCGTTAATATACTCCCGTGACAGATACACACCAATACCCATGCCCTTGCCGGATTTGGTGGTTTCGAAGGGCTTGAAGAGGCGGTTGTGAATAAAGTCCCAGTCCATCCCGGTGCCAGTGTCTTCGATGGTGATAACGGCGTGGTGCTCCGTGCAGCGCAGTGTAACATGAACCCGGCCGTGTTCAGGGGTGGCTTCAAGGGCGTTCTTGATAAAGTGGGTGAAGGTCATGATTAGGCGAACTTCATCCGCTTCGATGGTATGCGCACAGTTTTCGATGTCTGAAGTGAGCCTGGTGCTGCTGCCACCGCTACACTCGTCCACAGCTTTCTGCACCGCATCGCGAATCGCCAGTTGCGCCACCAGATCCTTACCGTCGGTGCGCAGTTTTTTCAGTAGTCCGTTCATGCGATCCACTGAGTGGCTGATGGTCTGAATAGCGTCGTCGATGAACTCGGGGTTGTCTTTGTGTTTCTCGGCGTTGCGCACTACCAGCGCTTGCTGGGCAATCAGGTTATTCAGGTCGTGAATAATGAACGCGACCAGCTTGTTGTAGGTTTCAAACTGCGCACCCTCTGCTAACTGCTCCGCTTGTTGATGCCGTTTGAGGTAGCTCGCCAGTTGGCGGCCTATGGTTTTCAATAAATCCAGATCCTCCCAAGTAAGACTTGCATCGGCCTCTGGCTTAATCAAGGCTGTAAAACCCACCAGCTCCTCGCCCACAATAAGTGGAAACAGGAGCCAAAGGTTGGGAATATTGTGCGTCCAGGGCGGCAAGTGTTCGTTATATTGGCTCAGCGCTTGGTTATCGCCACTGTCCGGGAAAAAAACCCACTCTGATTGCAGCAGCGTCTGGCAGAAGGGGCTATCAACCGGCTCCTCCTGCAAGTCAATGAAGCTCGGTAACCCCGATTGATAAACCGGTTCGTAGTAGCCTTGTTTTCGCACCCAAATCGCTCCCCCGGGCGCTCTGGTGACTGACGCCACCGCGAAGAACGCTCGTTGGTTGGCTTCGCTGCTCTCGGCCGGTTGCGCTAAGTAATTGATCAATCGCAGCCACTCGCTGCGGTAATCGTATTTATGCCGGAACAGGTGTTTGTTGATCAGTACCGATAGACGCGAACGGATTGTAGTGGATATGAAAATACTGGTGATAAGAAGCACGGCACCGGCCAGCACCAAGCTGTAAATCACTGTTCCCCAATTGCCCCCGTACAGGCGCACGTAGTAGCCGCCCAGCGCTAGCACCGTGATGAGGACGCCCACCGCCACCAGTGAGGTGGTGTAAAAGGCAATGGGACGCGACAGCGTGATATTGGCCGGCCGTTCTGAGCGCTGCTGCAACAGTAGCCCGCCCAGAGCCATGAATAGACACGCCGCCAGGGAGACTGCCGCTCGAGCCTGAACGAGTAATGGGTCAACAGTTTGGAAGATCAGGGTATGGGTGGAAAGGTAAATATCGAACAGGAAAAGCGCCGCCAGGTTCATGCACAGCAGCTTGATCTGCCGGTCGTTGGAGGCTGCGTAGCGAAATAGCTGCTCGACGCTTACCAAAGCGATCACGGCTAGCGACAACGTCGCCCACGGCGCCCATCCCTGAGTGGACAGGCCCGTCAGCGCGGCCACCAAAGCTAAACCGGTCAGTGGCCAGCCCAAGACGAACAGTACGCGCAGGCTGGTCGGCAGGCGTTTCTGGTCGGAGGTGGCCTTCAGGGTGAGGTAGATCGACAGCGCCCAAAAATTGTAATGCAGGCACTCGATGAACAGCGCCCACTGGGGCGAGTCGATACGGCCGGCAATAACGGCGGCAACGACACCAAGATTAAATGTATGCACCGCGGCGGCGGGTGCAAAGAAGGCCGTTTTTTGATGCCGAAAAAATTGGTAGCAAAATGTAAGGGTGAGCAGCGCGGCCACTACGGCGGCGCTGACGTAAGCCATGATCGTGACGCTGTCGCTTTCCATCGGTTGGGGTCCCTACTTGAAGAGCCCAGCATACCAGCACCCGGAGTGAGGACAAAGATGCCAGCCAGGGTATTCACTACCCGCAGTTCGTAAAAGCTTTGCCGGGGAGGGTTTACTTTGCCCATTGGCGGTGCATTTCCGAAGTAATCGGCGCCAGAACAAACGGAGCCCCAATTTGGTGCTCAGCCATTGGGCGCCCGCCCTCAATTGGTGCAAACCTCTTTCCTTACACCCCTTTGGCGCTTGCCTTTGACGCCATTTTCCTTGTAACACTATGAAAAATAACGAATTTTAGGAGTTGGCCTGCTCTGTGCACCGCTGTAACCCCAGACACAGTCAGCGGCGGTGCGGTTTTTTACCCAGCTGGCCGTTCTGTGTACTGGAAATCTGCCCGCTACAGGACGTAGGCAAGGCCGAGGGAATGCCGGAGCAGACATTAAAAACAGAAACACATCCAGTGTCGCCCGCTCAGTCAATGCGGGTTTTTTAGGAGTCGATCCATGAAACTGGTAACAGCCATTATCAAGCCGTTCAAGCTCGATGTTGTGCGTGAAGCACTTTCTGAGCTGGGTGTTCACGGTATGACGGTCACCGAAGTGAAAGGGTTCGGGCGCCAAAAAGGGCACTCGGAACTCTATCGCGGGGCTGAGTACGTGGTGGACTTTTTGCCCAAGACCAAGGTGGAGATAGCGGTTGCCGACGCCGAGGTGGACAAGGTGGTGGAATCCGTCACCAAAGCCGCCAACAGCAGCAAAATCGGTGACGGCAAGATTTTTGTTTCCACTCTCGAGCAGGTAGTCCGTATTCGCACCGGCGAAACAGGCGATCAAGCGTTGTAATTAACAAACCAAAAAAAGACGGGGAATAAGCAATGGAAGAGAATATTTTTCATCTGCAGTACGCCATAGATACGTTTTACTTTCTTATGTGCGGTGCATTGGTGATGTGGATGGCCGCCGGGTTTTCCATGTTGGAATCCGGCCTGGTGCGTGCCAAGAACACCACTGAAATCTTAACCAAAAACGTGTCACTGTATGCCATCTCATGCATCATGTACTTGGTGTGCGGTTACGCGATCATGTATGGCGGTGGGTTCTTCCTGTCCGGTATTGATGGCGGCGACACCTTGGTTGCTGACGCCTTGGCAGCCTCTGCTGAAAATGGCTTCGACGGCGACTCGGTGTACTCCGATGCTTCGGACTTTTTCTTCCAGGTAGTCTTCGTGGCCACTGCCATGTCTATTGTTTCCGGTGCCGTGGCTGAACGCATGAAGCTCTGGTCCTTCCTGGCCTTCGCGGTAGTCATGACCGGTTTCATTTACCCAATGGAAGGCGCCTGGACTTGGGGCGAAGCCGACGTGTTTGGTTTGTACAACCTGGGCGACCTGGGCTTCTCTGACTTCGCAGGCTCCGGCATTGTGCACATGGCGGGCGCTTCTGCCGCTCTGGCTGGTGTTCTGTTGCTGGGCGCTCGTAAAGGTAAGTACGGCCCCAACGGCGAAATTCACGCCATCCCTGGTGCCAACCTGCCGCTGGCTACCCTCGGTATGTTCATTCTGTGGATGGGCTGGTTTGGTTTCAACGGCGGTTCGGTCTTGAAGCTGGGCGACATTGCCAGTGCCAACGAAGTGGCCATGGTGTTCCTGAACACCAACGCGGCAGCTGCGGCTGGTCTGGTAGCGGCTCTGATCACTGGTCGCCTGCTGTTCGGCAAGGCTGACTTGACCATGGCTTTGAACGGCGCCTTGGCCGGCTTGGTAGCCATTACCGCTGAGCCTTCTACCCCTTCTGCACTGGGTGCAAGCCTCATCGGTGTTGTGGGCGGTGTGATCGTCGTCTTCGCCATCGTAGGCCTCGATAAGCTGAAAATTGATGACCCAGTGGGCGCTATCTCGGTGCACGGTGTTGTCGGTCTGTTCGGTCTGCTGGTGGTACCGCTGACCAACGGCGATGCGAGCTTTGTGGGCCAGATCATTGGCGCGCTGACCATCTTTGTCTGGGTTTTCGTGACCAGCCTGATTGCCTGGAGCATCATCAAAGCGGTGATGGGTATCCGGGTTACGGAAGAACAAGAGTACGAGGGTGTGGACTTGGCCGAATGCGGTATGGAAGCTTACCCTGAGTTTGTCGGCAAGTAACTGCTCGAACCCCGGAGCCGGCTTTAGAGCCGGACTCCGGATTGTAAAGTCTTCTCTTGTTGGTCAGCGGGTGAATTTTTAGGGCGTTGCGTGTATCTTTAGCTCAACGCCCCCGGGTTGGCCGGTTGACTAACAAGACGTACCAAAAAGGAACTCACAAATGAAACTGATTACTGCTGTGGTAAAGCCGTTTAAGCTTGATGACGTACGTACAGCGCTTTCAGAGGTTGGCGTGCAAGGCATGACCGTGACCGAGGTCAAAGGCTTTGGCCGTCAAAAGGGCCACACTGAGCTGTATCGCGGTGCCGAATACGTGGTGGACTTTCTGCCTAAGGTAAAAGTAGAGCTGGCTGTGGACGACTCAATGGTTGAGCAGGCGGTGGAAGCGATCACCAAGGCGGCTCAAACCGGCAAGATTGGCGACGGTAAAATCTTTATTACTCCGCTGGAAGAAATCATCCGTATTCGTACTGGTGAAACAGGTCCAGACGCGATTTAAGCATCTGTACCACAGGCGGCCTAAACCGCCTGACGACAAAGCCGGCCCCTTGTGGCCGGCTTTGTCGTTTCTGGCTACTCTGTTCTCTATTCCTTGTTACCCGCTATTTCCCTGTGCTTGAGTCGCTGGGCCACAAACGGCTTTAGGCGAGCGATATACCGGCGTTGCTGGATAACAATAAAGCCGGGTAAAACGACCACCATAATGAAGATAGCAGTGGACTGCCTGGACAAATTCAGTACCGGGCCTAGCCAAAAAATCAGCGCCAGACTGAGCCCGGTGACGACCGCCAAACTGAGCAGGTTGCTGCGCCAGGTTTCCAGTCGGTGCTCGGGGCCTGTTGCATCCTCATCCGCTCTGCGCAGCAGGCTCTCCTGCTCCTCTTGGGGCAAGTGGGCCAGTTCGGGGAAGTGTTTTAGCAGGGGTTTCGGGTTCATAGCAGGCCTTGGCATTTGTTAATAACTAAAATTTTACCTACTTTTGGTGTTAAGGCAAAAACAACCTAAAAAAATCGCCAAAATATCATGACGTGGAAAACGGCTTGCGCTATAAGTTACGGCGAACGAAGGAGGAAGTCGGCTCCTGATGGCCGCCGCATTCCTGTCGCTTCAACCTTGTTTGGTATTTAGTTAGGTGACAATTTTATGGCTAGTCAATACCCCATTGAAGACGATGACGTCGAGGATGTAGTGGATCACGAGGAAGGTGAAGAAGAGGCGCTGGAAGATGAGGTGGACGCGGAGGTGTCCGGGAAGAGCAAGATTGACACGCCGGAGGACTTCAACATAGCGGCTCGTCAGATGGCACGGGAAGAGCTTTCCAGGCAGGTAGCTGATTTCCTGGCGCGCGGTGGTCAGATTCGGGAAATACCGTCCAACTTCAATAACGACCGCCCGAAAAAACCGGTCTCGGATTTCGGGGACCGCAGCCTATAAGAAGTAAGAACCCTGCGATAAACAGCGACCTGGAGCCTTTGCTCCAGGTGGCTGAATAGCCCTAGGCTAGTTGTTCCTTGCCCTGAAAATCCGAATGGCCTCGTTAAACTCAGCCGCAAACTCTTCCAGTTCCCGCACCTCACGGCGCTGTTGCGCCGAACTCATACGTGAACAGTTGATGAATTCGGTCTGTGCGGCCACATACTCGCGTACGTCATTGTTGGCCTTGACCATCTGCGGCGTCTCGGCGGTGTTTGGATCCGGAATATCCGGCTTTTCGGACGGAGCTTCGCAGGCTAGGGTCAAGCCCGCGAGCCCTGTGCCGAAACAGAAAATGCCTGTCAGGACTAGTTTTTTCATGAAACCCTATCTCGCTCTTTTAAAATTAATCACTACCCTTCCATGCCACTAAACGATAGGCGTGGGTCGCTCCACGCCCTGTTTGCTACAGCTTAAAGCGTCGCACCAAGTCGCTTAGACTGGCGGCCATATCGGCCAGACTGGCGATGTTGGTGTTAATGCGGCTGGAGCTTTCCGCCGAGTTTTCAGCGGCGGCGGAAATACTCTCAATGTTGCTTTCAATCTGCGTGGTGGCGGCGCTTTGTTGTTCCGCGGCTGCCGCGACCTGATTGGTGCGATCCCGGATCACGCTGACGATTTCGGTGATGTCTTCCAAGGAGTGCGTGGCTTCGCCGGCTTGCTCCACGGAGGTGTTCGCCTGAGCGGTGCCCGCCGCCATCATGTCCACGGCTTCTTTTGAGCCGACTTGAAGCCGCTCAATCATTTCCTGAATTTCAGTAGTGGAGCTTTGGGTGCGGGAAGCCAGGGTGCGCACTTCATCCGCTACCACAGCGAAGCCCCGACCTTGTTCGCCCGCGCGTGCCGCTTCGATGGCGGCGTTAAGGGCGAGCAGGTTGGTCTGTTCCGCAACGCCGCGAATCACATCCAATACTGAACCAATGCTGACCGTTTCATTGCGCAGCCGGTCAATGACCTCGGAGGCGGTCTTAATGTCTCTGGCTAAGCTTTCAATCTGCCGCGTGGTGTTGATCACGATGGTCTTGCCAGAGCTGGCTGATTGATCCGCCTGAGAGGCTTTTTCCGCAGTTTCGGTCACGCTGACGGTGACTTCCTGTACCACCGCCGCCATCTGTTTAACAGCGACCACCACTTGCTCAATTTCCGAGCGCTGGGTTTTGATGGCGCGCTCGTTTTCGGCGGACAGCTGAGCGACCATGTTGGCGTTTTCGCTCACTTCCTGGGAGGTTTCCGAGACGCTGGCAATAATGCTGTGCAAGCGTTCCACAAAAGTATTGAAGCAGGTGGCCAGCTCGGAAATTTCGTCGGTACCGGACACTGGCAGGCGCCGTGTCAGATCGCCTTCACCTTCAGAGATGTCTCTAAGTGCCCGCACTACATACTTGATTGGCTTGATGATGCTGGCCTGCACCAAGTAGCCCAAGGTGGCTGCAATGATACTGATAACAAGCACCAACCAAATCGCGTCCACAACCGCTTCGCCAACAATGCGATCCAGCTCAGACATGTCGACGCGCAGCGAGATCACGGCGATTTCCTGACCATCCGACTCAATGGCTTCCGTCAGCACCACAAGATCATTGAGCTCGGTAATTCCGCGTGCGGGAGGGGTACGCGAGACGTCGGCCGGCAAGGCATTGTCCTGAGCACCGGCTGAAAACCAGGCAAAGGGTTTGTTATCCACGTAGATGACGGCGTTGCGCACCCGGTCGCTAATGGCAAGCGCCCTAAGCGAAGACCTAACAGTGCCCGAATCATTGAACGTAATAGCTCCAATGCTGGCCTCACCCAGGACTTTGGCCAGCGTGCGGCTGTCCTCCAGGATGGTTTCCTCTGTGGTGGCCAGCCCCGAACGCACAGTGACCGCGGTAGTGACGATCACTGCAAGGATGCAGGTGAGGGTCACGCTCAATAGAATTTTCCACTTCAGTGATAAATTATTCACTTTTCCCTCTTCTCTGATCTGGGCCCGGGGCGGCGACGCCGAAATGCCGCGGACTTGTTGTCAATTAGGCTGACGAAAACCAGGCACTGCTCGGGGTTGTTTCCACCCGCTGTTTGGCCTGCGCTCACTTTGGCGCGTGTTTAAACCTAGTATAGACCGTCTTCCGATTCTTTCCCGAAAATCTCAGTTCGGGTGGTCTAGGACTTAGCTCGCCTGGACCTGGACGAATTTCCTTGTACAGATAGGTAGCGGCCACTGGACCGGGATCTTGAGGGAACGGGCAAGGAAGGGAACTGAAATCAAGGGGTAAGTGGGGAGAGAGTGGAGGTAGAGGCGAGGTAAGGGCTAAGGGTGGGGTGGCGCCGGAGGGCGCCACCCGCAGAGGATCAATCCCGGATGCCGCGTCCGGTGGCAGCCCAGTACAGACCACCGTAGATGTGTTCGAGGAACAGATCATCACCAAAGGTAGCGGGTACGTGGCCCAGGGCGGTGTAGAAAGACCGGCCGCCATCGTAATACTGGTACCAGGCCAGCGGGTGGAACTCGCCCATGCCTTCAGAGGAAACACGGCCCCAGTCGGCGGCTGGGCTATAGGTGTCCTCATCCACGGTCAGGATGTAGTTCAGGTTTTCGCTCAGCTCAGGGCCAAAATCATAGAACTCGTCGGTCCACAGAAAACGCTTAGGCATGCGCTCAGTGCCTGGGAATGAGTGATCAACCACTTCCAGTTCAGCCGTTTGAATGACGGGGTGAATTTTGAAGGTCCGGCCCACCAGTTTGGTGTACCACTCCCAGCCGTACATGGTGTCTGATGCGCTGTGGATACCCACGAATCCGTTGCCGGCCTGGATGAAGCGTTTCATGGCCGCTTGTTGCTCTTCGTTCAAGATATCGCCAGTGGTCATCAGGAATACGATGGCATCGTATCTGGCCAGGTTGTCGTCGTTAAAATGGTTAGCGTCTTCGTGCCAGTCAATGTTGAAGTGATGCTTCTCGGCCATTTTGCGCATGGCTCGAACACCTTCATTGACGGACTTGTGATGAAAGCCGTCCATTTTAGTGAACAGCAGTACATTAAATTGGGGGGGATCGGCCTTTGCCGGTGCGACGAAACTGAACAGTGCCGCCAGGCACAGTGCTAATAGAGAGGTTTTTTTCATTTACCAAGTCTCCGAATCTTATTTTGAGTGGTCCACATTGTGCCCCGAGCAGGCGGGAAGATAAAGGGCGCAGATCAGCTGCCAGCCCTAAGAAAGGGCTCGGCAAGCGTAAAAAAAGGTAAATTCGAATGGGGCGGAACGGTGTCGGCTGAGCTAAAAGGCCAAGCCGCCGAGTGCTAGAGGCCCAGCTCGTCCCACAGCTCGTCAATGCGTTGTTTTACGGCGGGATCCTGGGCAATGGGAGTGCCCCACTCGCGGTCGGTTTCACCCGGCCACTTGTTGGTGGCGTCAAAACCCATTTTGGAGCCGAGGCCGGAAACCGGAGAGGCGAAATCCAGGTAATCAATCGGGGTATTGTCGATGATGACCGTGTCGCGGCCGGGGTCCATGCGCGTGGTCATGGCCCAAATCACGTCCTTCCAGTCCCGGGCATTCACGTCGGCGTCGGTGACGATCACAAATTTGGTGTACATGAACTGGCGTAGGAAAGACCAAACCCCCAGCATTACCCGTTTGGCGTGACCGGGGTATTGCTTGTTCATGGTGACCACGGCCATCCGATAGGAACAGCCTTCCGGCGGCAGATAAAAGTCGACGATTTCGGGAAACTGCTTTTGCAGTATGGGTACAAACACCTCGTTCAGGGCTACGCCCAATACTGCGGGTTCGTCGGGCGGGCGGCCCGTGTAGGTGCTGTGATAAATGGGGTCTGTACGGTGCGTAATACGCGTGACCGTAAAGACGGGAAACTGGTCCACTTCATTGTAGTAACCGGTGTGGTCACCAAAGGGGCCTTCGGGAGCCATGTCGCCCGGGGCGATATGGCCCTCGAGAATAAATTCGGCGGAAGCGGGAACCTGCAAATCGTTGCTGTGGCAGTTAACCACTTCGGTTTTGCTACCTCTGAGCAGGCCGGCGAAAGCGTATTCGGAAAGGGTATCCGGTACGGGGGTTACGGCCCCCAAGATGGTGGCGGGGTCGGCGCCGAGCGCGACGGCGACCGGAAAGTTCTCGCCCGGGTGACGCGCTTGCCAATCTCGAAAATCCAGAGCACCGCCACGGTGAGCGAGCCAGCGCATAATGAGGCGATTCTTGCCGATTTTTTGCATCCGGTAGATGCCCAGGTTCTGCCGCTCTTTTTCCGGGCCGCGGGTCACCACCAAAGGCCACGTGATTAACGGTCCGGCGTCTCCCGGCCAGCAGGTTTGAATGGGCAGACGATCCAGATCGACGGCTTCGCCTTCAAGCACATGTTCCTGGCAAGGCGCTTTGTTGACCACTTTCGGGCCCATGTTCAACACTTGTTTGAAAATGGGTAGCTTTTCCCAGGCGTCTTTGAAGCCTTTGGGCGGTTCCGGCTCTTTCAAAAACGCCAGCAGTTTGCCCACTTCCCGCAGAGCTTCCACGGACTCTTCGCCCATGCCGAGAGCCACCCGTTCGGGGGTGCCGAAAAGGTTGCCTAGTAGGGGAAAGTCATAGCCTTTGGGGTTTTCGAACAGAAGTGCTGGTCCGCCCGCGCGCAAAGTGCGATCGCAGATTTCGGTGATTTCCAGGTGCGGGCTGACTTCTGTGTGGATGCGCTTGAGTTCGCCGCGCTGCTCGAGAAGGTCGATAAAATCGCGCAGGTCCCGGTATTTCATCTTGGCAAAGCTCCGGCCAGAGCGGGGGCTATGCCCCCGCCCGGTATCATTTCCGTTTCATGGACTGGAAGAATTCGTCGTTGGTTTTGAAGTCCTTGAGTTTATCAATCAAGAACTCGGTTGCCGCGACGTCTTCCATATCGTGCAACAGTCGGCGCAGAATCCAGGCGCGCTGCAACTCATCTTCTTTCATCAGTAGGTCTTCCCGGCGGGTACCGGAACGGCGCACATTGATGGCGGGGTAGATGCGTTTCTCAGAAATTTTCCGGTCCAGGTGCAACTCCAGGTTGCCGGTACCTTTAAATTCTTCGTAAATCACTTCATCCATTTTTGAACCGGTATCCACCAGCGCGGTAGCGATAATACTCAAGCTGCCACCTTCTTCGATGTTACGCGCCGCGCCGAAGAAACGCTTGGGGCGTTCCAGCGCGTGGGCGTCCACACCACCGGTCAAAACCTTGCCAGAGGAAGGTACAACCGTGTTGTAAGCACGCGCCAAACGGGTGATGGAGTCCAGCAAAATAATCACGTCTTTCTTGTGTTCCACCAGGCGTTTGGCCCGTTCAATCACCATGTCGGCAACTTGAACGTGGCGCGCGGGGGGCTCATCAAACGTGGAAGCAACCACTTCGCCGCGAACGGATCGCTGCATCTCGGTGACTTCTTCCGGACGCTCATCGATCAACAGTACGATCAAATGGCACTCTGGATTGTTGCGAGTTATGGCCTGGGCCATGGACTGCATCATCAGTGTTTTACCCGCCTTGGGCGGCGCCACGATCAAACCCCGTTGGCCTTTGCCCACAGGTGCAATCAAATCGATGATACGCCCGGTCAAATCTTCTGTAGAGCCGTTACCAGCTTCCAGAATCAGGCGTTCATCGGGAAATAGGGGGGTCAGGTTTTCAAAGAGAATCTTGTTGCGGGAGCTTTCCGGTTTGTCGAAATTAATTTCGTTAACTTTCAACAGGGCAAAGTAGCGCTCGCCTTCTTTTGGGGGGCGGATCTTTCCAGAAATCGTGTCGCCCGTGCGCAGGTTGAAGCGTCGGATCTGGCTGGGGGAGACGTAGATGTCATCGGGGCCGGCCAGATAGGAGCTGTCCGCAGAACGCAGAAAACCAAAGCCATCCTGAAGAATCTCGAGCACACCGTCGCCGTAAATATCTTCGCCGCTTTTGGCGTGCCGCTTGAGGATATTGAAAATGACATCCTGTTTGCGAGATCGGGCCATGCTCTCCAGGCCTACTTCGCGTGCAATAGAAATCAGTTCTTCAATGGGTTTGGCTTTTAAGTCGGTTAGATTCATACAGTGAGACTTTGTTGTAGGTGGTTAGGTTAGGGTCGCGGAGTGTAAGTGCCGAAACGGCTGTGTTCTAGTGTGGTGTTTTAAGCGCATAGCAATCCCAATCTTGCCGGGAAACGTACCTTGGCGGTTTTTATAAGACGCAGATTGCGATGGCTAAACACGATCCGCTGTTCCTCTCCTTGTCAATCAACATTAGGGCAGCTATAGGGCCACTTGAAGATTGGGTCAGGGGAGCAAACGGGAGTTTGTTACAACGTCAGAGGCAAGTTTCGACTGGCGTTTAACTTTTGCCCAAAGATTTGGCTGGCTTTAATTGGGTAGCTGAATCAGGGCAGGGCTTACATTGGACAGGCCGAGTATAACGGCAAAATCCGGGCAGTGCAAAATAAAAGTTCTGTTGCTGGGTTTACTCCCTATGCATGGTCAAAGTGCCGCCGCGCCTGGGCGCGGCGTACTTCAATTCATTCATTCTTACAATGCGCTGTCGATGAACTCGACCAGTTGGGCCTTGGAAAGAGCGCCCACTTTAGTGGAGTCTGGCTCGCCATTCTTGAAAATGATCAAGGTGGGGATGCCCCGAATATTGAACTTGGCAGGGGTTTCCTTATTGGCGTCCACGTCCAGCTTGGCAATCTTGACTTTGTCCCCATAAGTGCCGGCAAGTTCATCCAGAATGGGAGCAATCATTTTACAGGGGCCACACCAGGCCGCCCAAAAGTCCACCAACACCGGTTGCGAGGCTTTAAGCACTTCGTCTTCAAAATTGGCGTCGGTAACGTGAATGATAGCGTCGCTACTCATAAGTTGTGGTCTCCAAACCTGGATGTTTGTCAATTGAACCGGCTCTGAGGCCGTGTAATGTAAACGCATGATAAGGACTGGCATGCAGCCAGGCAAGGGGTAAAAACCAATAGCGCTTATAGCGGGTGGCAATTATAACCTGATCGGTGGATCGAGAACTTGCGAGCACCCCAGTCCCGCTGGACGCCGAACACCCGGATTGGATGGGTGTTCGGCCAACCTGTTTTTTATGGGTAACCCTTTGTTTCTCAAGTAAAAGAAGGGTGTGCTCAGTACCGGGGGCTTATGCGCTTGACGCCTTCGCTGGTGCCTAGCAGCAGGACGTCAGCCGGGCGGTGGGCAAACAGGCCGTTGGTGACGACGCCCGCGATCTGATTAATGGCGTTTTCCAGCTTGCGAGGTTCCATTATTTGCAGGTTGTAGACATCCAGGATGACGTTGCCATTGTCGGTGACGACGCCCTGCCGGTAGACCGGTTGCCCGCCCAACTTGACCAATTGCCGGCCTACGTACGAGCGGGCCATAGGAATAACTTCCACCGGCAGCGGGAAGTCACCGAGGATTTCCACCCACTTGCTCTCGTCGGCGATGCAGAGAAATTCGCGCGCCACGGCAGCCACGACTTTTTCCCGGGTAAGCGCAGCGCCACCGCCTTTAATCAGTTCCAGCTGGGGATTACTTTCGTCAGCGCCATCGATGTAAATCAGCAGCTCGTTGACATCGTTTAACTCGTATACCGGGATGCCAAGGCTTTTTAGGCGCCGTGTGGTTTCCTCTGAGCTGGCAACCGCGCCTGCGAATTGGTCCTGGATATCGGGTAAGAGGTCAATAAAGTAGTTGGCAGTAGAGCCGGTGCCGATGCCAATGACACTGTCGCGTTCCAGCTTGGGAGTAATGTATTCCACTGCCGCCTCGGCGACTGCCTTCTTGAGTGCGTCTTGAGTCATATTGGCCTCTTTCCCTTGTGCGCCGGTCAGGCGCTGAAAAAAATGTGTTGGTAATTATACGGATTTTGGAGGGATGGATGTCAGATCCTCCCCAAATTGTTTACTATGGGGCGCTGTTTTCTCGTTTTCCTAATAAAGAACCGCTATGCCTGAATCCTACATAAAACGCATCCTCAACGCCCGCATCTACGATCTGGCTATAGAGACACCTCTGGACCCTGCGCCGCTTTTGTCGCACCGAACCAATAATACGGTGCTGCTCAAGCGCGAAGACCTGCAGCCGGTGTTCTCATTCAAAATTCGCGGCGCTTACAATAAGCTGCTTCAGCTGAGTGGGGAAGAACGAGCTCGGGGTGTGATTGCGGCCTCGGCGGGTAATCATGCCCAGGGGCTGGCCATGGGCGCCAAGCATTTGGGTATTAAGGCCATCATCGTGATGCCGCGTACTACGCCGCAGATTAAGGTGGATGCGGTGCGCGCTCGCGGAGCCAAAGTGGTGCTCCATGGGGACAATTATGACGAGGCGTCCTCACACGCACAGCAGCTGGTGGCGGAAAAAGGACTTACCTATATTCATCCTTTTGACGACCCGGATGTCATTGCCGGCCAGGGCACCGTGGCCATGGAAATTCTGCGTCAGTACCCGGGGCACATTGATGCCATCTTCGTGGCGGTGGGCGGTGGAGGGCTGTGTGCCGGCGTTGCGGCTTATGTGAAGTACGTGCGCCCGAACGTCAAGGTCTTCGCCGTGGAGTCCGACGAGTCCGCCTGCCTAAAGGCCGCCTTGGAGAAGAACCGCCGAGTGGCACTGCCTCAAGTGGGGATTTTTGCCGACGGCATTGCGGTCGCCAAGATCGGTAAGGAAACCTACCGAGTACTCAAGAAAACCATTGATGGTGTTATCACCGTCAATACCGACGAGATCTGCGCCGGCATTAAAGATATTTTCGAGGATACCCGTTCCATTGCTGAGCCTGCCGGTGCCGTCAGTGTGGCCGGTATGAAAAAGTACGTGGAAGAAACCGGCTGTACCGGGCAGACGTTTGTGGCCATCGACTGTGGGGCTAATATTAACTTTGACCGCCTGCGGTACATCTCCGAGCGCACTGAGATCGGTGAGCAGCGGGAAGCCATATTGGCGGTCACCATTCCCGAGCGCCCCGGCGCCTACAAGGAGTTTTGCAAGGCTCTGGGGCGGCGCAACATCACCGAATTCAACTATCGCTATGCCGACAAAGAAGCCGCGCGGATTTTTGTGGGTATACAGGTTGGGATGGGCGGCTCAGATCGGCAAGAGCTGGTGGAAATGCTGACCAACAAAGGGTACACGGTTGAGGACATGACCGAAAACGAGCTGGCCAAGCTCCACATTCGCCATATGGTGGGTGGTCACGCGCCTCAGGTGGGCGAGGAGATGGTATTCCGCTTCGAGTTTCCGGAGCGACCCGGCGCCCTCTATGCCTTCCTCAACCGGGTGGCTGGGCAATGGAATATCTCCCTGTTCCATTACCGTAACCACGGCTCAGCGTTTGGGCGCGTACTGGTGGGCATGCAAGTGCCCAAAGGTGAGCGGGCCCAGGTGCGGAAGTTTCTCGATGAGATCAATTACCCCTACTGGGATGAGACGGAAAACCCCGCCTACCGGTTCTTTTTGGCTTAAAAAGGCCGGTTTGGGGGCTAGGCAAGCGAATTTGATGTGATAACCTTCACAAACTGCCGTTTTATCCCACATTTTGGCATTTTATCCCTTGATAGACGGCTGTCCTACGCTAAGATGAAAGTTGCCGCCTCTTGGCACACATGGCGCTTAAACCGGATTTTGGCACCAAAAACAATAATGGACATCGAAAAACGTCTTGTCTGAAGGTCACCCGGTAATGAAAACTGACATAATCACCATCGTAATCCTGGTGTTTTGCGTCGGAGTCCTGATCAGTGCGCTCGGCGTGGGGGATTTCTTCTCCGCCGACCAAACCGCTTCGGTTCTGGCACACCAGGCTCAATAAGCAAAAAGCACTCGACGACGACCCTGCCACCTGGCCGGGCCAGTCATTGAGCGCGGGCTGCAATGATCTCGTGGTCAGTGACCACGGCGCTTAAGGGTAGATCCCAGTTTTCCCGCACCACCTCCTTGGTTTCCTGGCAGCTGTGCGCTAGCCCCATAAGCTGTGGCTTGCGATGTGGCCCCCAGCGCTTTTGGCGCTTGAAGGCGAAGGTGCTGTCGTAAAAACCTCCCCCCATGCCCAAGCGCCCGCCCGCCCGGTCAAATGCAACCAGTGGTAACAAAACAAGATCCAGGTAATGGGGCGCAAGCCATTGGTTGCGCCCAAAAGCCGGTTCCGGAATGCCGAACCGGTTCGGAAACAGGCGAGTGTCGGGTTTAAAACGGACAAAAGCCAGTTGCCGAGCTTTTAAAGGATGCAAGACTGGTAGGTAGCAGCGCTTGCCCATACGCCACGCGAGTCGGGCGAGCGGGCGCGGATCAATTTCCCCGTCGTTCGGCAAATACAGAGCAATGTGACGGCTGCGCACAAAAGCAGGAAAGCGCACCAGGAGTTTCGCTAAACGATGCGCGGCGCGGCGTTGTTGGCCGGGGCTCAGGCGTCGTCGGCGCGCACGCATCTGACGCCGCATCTGGCGTTTGGCGTGGGCAAGTTCGGCGTGGAGGTTTGTGTGCGTTTGGCCCATCGGGCAGCCTGGATTGGTCGGCTTGTTTGGAGGGCCGCATTGATCGGCCTAAATCGCTATGGAGCGCCCCGGGGTGCCGCTGTCGAGCGGGCCTTGAACCCAATGGTTCAAGGTGGCGGTGCCAGTGGTCTATCAGGCTTCCCGACGTGCGGTAATGCTCAACAAGATCCACAAAGCACTGCCTGGTACACAGTTATCGGCTCAAGGACGTGTCGACTGGCGTACACCCTAGGACTGTTTTCAGTATAACCCGAATAGCCGGAGGCGGCGCAAATTTACATTTTTAATTGGACTTTTAGAATTGGGTGAAACCCGCAAATCGGCGCGCGGGAAATGGCTGTTAAATTTGCTCAAACCGCTCCAGCGTGCGATCCAATTTGGCGTGTAACCGGCTCAGTTCTTCCGGGTCCGGCTCGGATGATGTTGGCGTCGGCGCAGACTTGGCTTGCAGCAATTCGTGGCTCAAATTGAGCGCCGCCATCACAGCAATACGCTCCAGTCCAATCACTGATCCGCTGCGCTTAATGGTGCGCATGCGCTCGTCCAGTAAGTGGGCGGATTCTATCAATGCGCTTCGCTCTTCCGCGGGGCAGGAGACTTGGTAGTCTTTATCCAGAATTTGTACGATAACCGTTTCGCTCGCCATTTCGCTCTGTCCTATTTATCTACCCGATTTTATCCGATTCCGAATTCATTCCGATTCCAGGCTTTTCAGGCGGGTAATCATGGCTTCCACGCGTCCGCGCGCCAATTCATTTTTCTCTACCAGACGTACACGCTCCCTTTGCCATTCACTGGCGCGAGCTTTTAGATCGCGGTTTTCTTCCTGGAGGCGCTCACAGGCGCGGATCAGTCGATCCATTTTGGCTTCCAGGGACTGTAGTAGGTCTTGGGACATGGCAAAGGGCCGGACAAAGTGGAATGGCTACTATATGGCGCCTACCCCTAAGGGGTCAATCACTCTCGCGCCTCACTTGAAGTTGATTCGAGAAAGCGCGCGCCAGGTCACGGATTTGCTTGGCATTTTTACCGTCCTGGACCGGCTCCTGAGCCCGTACGGCGGGGCCAAAGAGCGCAAAGCGTGTTAGCATGAGCGCGAACTGAAACAGGACCTTTTGATATGCCCGAATCCGAACCTTCAGCGGTCTCGTATGAGTCTCTGAGCGAGTTGTTGACACCGCTGCAGATCATCCTTGATCCGGCCGAGCTGCACGGTATTTTGTGTGGAAAATTTTGTGGGGGTGCTACCCCTTCGGAAACCGATTGGCTGCTGGAAGCCGTGGAAGAGTTGGACTTTACCCAGCCGCCCGACGGCGCCGTGCGCGCTGCGTTGTCCGCGTTGTTCCAGCAGACTCGCGAGCAAATGGCCCAGCAAGAATTTGAACTGCAGTTGCTTGTGCCCAGCGATGACGACGAAATCGGCCATCGAGTCAGCTGTTTGAGCCGATGGTGTCAGGGCTTTCTGGTGGGTTTTGGCGGAGCCGGAAAAGTGGGTGAGGCTGAGTTGTCGCCCCAGGCGAAGGAGGCTTTGGAAGACCTGGCCGCCATCGGTCTTGTGGGGTTGGACAGAGACGACGCCGAAGCCATGCAAGCCGCCGAGAATGATTACATGGAGGTGTTGGAATACGTGCGTATGGCCGCATCAGCATTGTTTATGGAGTTCGGCGCGGCGCGAGTGGCCACCACTGACGACGAGCCACCGAGCACAGTGCATTAAACCAATGTTTATCGGGAGACGGATAGGCCTATGAAGATCACTCGGCAGGAGTATGCCCGCCGCCGCAAAGCGTTGATGGAGCTCATGGAGCCCAACAGTATTGCCATTGTTCCCTCGGCCCCTGAGCGCACCCGCAGCCGAGATACGGAATACCCCTATCGGCAGGACAGTGACCTTCATTACCTCTCAGGTTTTGATGAGCCCCACGCCGTACTGGTGCTGTTTCCCGAGCGCGAGCACGGTGAATATGTACTGTTTTGCCGGGAGCGGGATCCTGAACGGGAGACTTGGGACGGTTACCGAGCGGGCCCTGAGGGCGCTTGCCGCGACTTCGGGGCCGACGATGCCTTCCCCATTGATGACATCGACGATATTTTGCCGGGGCTTATTGAGGGCCGGGAACGCGTCTATTACGCCATGGGCAAGGACCGTGACTTCGACGCTCAGGTCATGACCTGGGTGAATACTATCCGCGCCAAAGTGCGAGCCGGTGCCCACCCGCCGGGTGAATTTCTGGACTTGAGTCACTTCCTGCACGACATGCGTCTGATCAAGAGCGCCGCCGAGCAGCGAATCATGAGGGAGGCTGGGGAAATTTCTGCGCGTGCCCACTGCCGCGCTATGCGCTTCTGCAAACCCGGCGTCATGGAATACCAGCTGGAAGCGGAAATTCAGCACGAATTTGCCATGGCCGGTGCTCGCTACCCGGCCTACAACAGCATTGTGGGCGGCGGCAAAAACGGCTGCATTCTGCACTACGTGGAAAACAATGCCGCGCTGCGCAATGGCGACTTGGTGCTCATCGACGCCGGTTGCGAGTTGGAGTCTTACGCCGCCGATATCAGTCGCACCTTTCCCGTCAACGGACGCTTCAGCCCGGAACAGCGCAGCCTTTACGAATTGGTATTAAGCGCCCAGCTGGCCGCCATTGAAGTGATCCGCCCGGGTAGCCACTGGAACCTGCCGCACGAGATGTCGGTGGAAGTTCTCACGCGTGGCTTAGTTGAACTCGGACTGCTGAGCGGCTCGGTGGAAGAGCTTATCGAAAACGGCGCTTACAAGCAGTTTTATATGCACCGAGTCGGTCATTGGTTGGGGCTGGACGTGCACGACGTGGGCGACTACAAAATCGAGGGCGAATGGCGTGCTCTCGAACCCGGCATGGTGATGACCGTCGAGCCGGGCCTGTACATCGCGCCGGACAATGAAACGGTCGCCAAAAAATGGCGCGGTATTGGCATTCGTATCGAGGATGATGTGCTGGTGACCAAAGACGGGTGTGAAGTGCTCACCTCAGGTGTGCCCAAAAGCCCCGATGACATTGAAGCATTGATGAACGCCTGATGAGTGCACCGGATTTCGACATCGCCATCGTCGGCGGCGGCTTGGTCGGTGCCAGCCTTGCGAGCCTGCTGGCGGCCGGTGAAGAGCCTTGGCGCATCGCCCTGATTGACGCCAAGGGTAGTTTGTCAGCAAGTACTGACTATCAGCCGGACTATGATCATCGCTCCACGGCTGTCTCCTCCGGCAGTGCAGAGATTTTGGATCGTCTGGGAATCTGGAAGCGTTTGCGCCAACACGCCACCGCTATTCGTCGCGTGCACGTATCTGATCGCGGCCACCTGGGCGGCGCCAACATAGACGCCGACGAGCAGCGACTCGATGCCTTGGGCTATGTGATTGAAAATGCCTGGTTGGCGCCCCTGCTGTTGGAGTGGGCGCAAAACGCCGAGGGTGTGACCAGCTTAATGCCCATGTCCGTGCAGACGCTGGAGCCCGGTCGCGGCCACGCCCGGTTAACCCTCGCCAGTCCGGAGGGCGGCGAGCAAACACTAACGGCCGCTCTGGTGGTCGTGGCTGAAGGCTCCAACTCCCCTCTGCGCAAGGCTCTGGGTATCGAAACCCGAATTGTGGATTATCGCCAAAGCGCGGTGATTGCCAATGTATCCTTTACTGAACCTCATCAGAGCGTGGCCTACGAGCGTTTTACCGGGGAGGGCCCTTTGGCCCTTCTTCCCCTGGACGAATCCCCTCAGGCGCAACGTGCGGCGCTGGTATGGACGCTGCCCCCGCACCGCGCTGAGCAGCTGCGAGATTCCGAGTCTTCGGTATTTTTAGCCGCACTCCAAGAGCGTTTTGGCTGGCGTTTGGGTCGTTTTCAGAAAGTGGGTGAGCGGCAGCTTTGGCCATTGCGCTTGTTGATGGCCGAAGAGCAGATTCGCTCTAACGTGGTCTTAATGGGCAATGCCGCCCACAGCCTGCATCCGGTAGCGGGGCAGGGCTTTAATCTGGCTCTACGCGATTGCGCGCGTTTGGCCGAAGTGCTGATTCACGCCCGGCGTCGGGACAAAAGCCCCGGAGAACTGCCGGTGCTGGAAGATTACTTGGCCCTGCAAAAACGAGATCAGGCGTTGACCATTAACCTTAGCGACCAACTGGTGCGCCTGTTTACCAGTACCGACAAGCCCCAGACCGCCGCCCGGCATTTGGGGCTTTTGGGTTTGGATCTTTTGCCCCCGGTCAAAGCCCAGTTTGCCGCTCAAACCATGGGCACCGCCGGCTCCCGAGCTCGCTGGCTGGAGGGTTCCTTATGAACGGCCACTTTGACGTGATTGTCATTGGCGCCGGTCTGGTGGGCGCCACGCTCGCGGCGAAGGTTGCCAATGGGGAAGCGGGCAGCCAGTTGCGCATTGCCGTGGTTGAAGCGGGTGCTAAGCCGGCGCGTTTTGACGGCGAGAATTTTGACCCCCGGGTCGTGGCGCTAACGCCGGCGTCGCAACAACTACTGGAAAGCATCGATTGCTGGACCGGTCTGTTTACTGAACGCGCCTGCCCCTATCGGGATATGGAAGTCTGGGACGGCGAAGGCACCGGCCGCATCGAGTTCAGCGCCGAAGATCTGCACAGCGACACGCTGGGCCACATCGTCGAAAATTCTGTGGCTCTGCGAGCCGTTAGGCAGCGTTTGTCCGAGTTGAACGTATCCGTAATACAACCGGCCAAAGTCATTGGCCTACTCAAACCTGAGTCGGCCGGGCAGCCGGTGCAATTGACGCTGGAAGATGGCCGACGCTTGAATGCGCCCCTGATCGTAGCCGCCGATGGTGCTCACTCCCAGGTGCGCGAGCTGGCCGGTTTTGCCACCCGCGAATGGACCTACGATCAGCGCGCCATCATTACCACGATACGCACGGAAAAGCCCCACAACTACACCGCCCGGCAGCGCTTTATGCGCACCGGCCCTCTGGCGTTGTTGCCCCTGCGTTGGCACAACGGCTCGGAGTGGGATGCTCACTATTGTTCCATCGTTTGGTCCGCGGACAATGCGCTGTCGGAAGAGCTGATGGCGCTCGACGACGCGGAATTCTGTGCGCGTCTGGGGCGGGATTTCGAACACCGTTTGGGTGAAGTCACCGGTACCGCCGAACGTTTTGCAATTCCGCTTTACCAGCGCCATGCACGGCAATACATTCAGCCGGGCATCGCCCTGGTCGGTGATGCCGCTCACAGCATCCACCCCCTGGCGGGCCAGGGCGTAAATCTTGGCTTGCGAGATGTGCAGGTTTTTGCCGCCGAGCTTGAGCGAGCTGTACGGCGAGGCCTTCAAGCGGGGGATTATTCCGTGTTGCGACGCTACCAGCGGCAGCGCTTGGGGGATAACCTTGCCATGATGGGAGTCATGGAAGGGTTTAAGCGTTTATTCGGCAACAGCAACCCAGAGCTGACCTGGTTGCGCAACGCGGGCATGGGCACACTCAACCAGGCGCCCCTGGCAAAAAATGCCATTGTTCGACGCGCCATGGGTTTCTGACAAAAGGGGAGTTAAATGTGCAACGTTTGAATCCATTGTTGAATGGTCTTTTGGTTGCCACACTGGTGTTGCTGGGCGTCGCTTTCGTGGTGGTGACGCAGGGTTACGGCTTATGGTTAGGGTTGGCGGCTTTGCCCGTCGCCGTGGGCGTCTTTTTTCATAAGCGCTGGGCCTACTTTGCCGGTGCCGTCTGGGCGCTCGCCTGTTATCAGTTGGCTCGCCAGGGTATGTTAGTCGAGGTGGAGCGCTTGGCTATGGTAATGGTGATTCCCTTGGTTGCCTTGTGCATTTATTTGCATGAGCAGTTTGCCCGTAAAAAGCGCGCCAAAACAGGGCAATAGAAGGCCATGGGTGCCATATAGGGCCAAGAGTCCGACAGTAACGAGAATTCATGGATATAGGCTTGAACTCCCGCAACCGAAGTGCTTTAATTTTTGAGGAATCTCTGGTTCTGTAAACAGAGATCTCTTGCTAAAGCTTGATTTCCGGTCAAAGACTAGGCTCCCGCGAGGCACCCTCAAGTTACTTTGCTCGAATGTCACCTTAGCAATAATTTGTTCGTTTCCGCTTTGTTAACGAAACGGCGAGTTATTTCACTTCGGCGATACGGGTCGCGGTAGAAAGCCTGTTCAGCTGGTTTCCATGTTAGGTCAGCTCTGCTGACACTTATAAGCAAGACGAGGATTGTATGTCAGACCAACTGGTATCTGGGGTAGTTAAGTGGTTCAACGACGATAAAGGCTACGGCTTTATCGAGCGTGAAGGTGGAGCCGACGTATTCGTGCACTTCCGTGCAATCAATGGTTCGGGCCGCAAAACCCTGAAAGAAGGTCAGAGTGTTACCTTCGAAGTCACACAGGGTCAAAAAGGTCCGCAGGCGGAAAACGTAACGCCGCTGTAAAACGTTTGAAACCGAGGAGCCGGGCAGCCGGTTCCTCGAGTTTCACCCACGCTGAACCAGGGTGATTTTCCGGATTAAGCGCTGGGTGAAAGATATGTACGCTTCTGCGTGTCGCCAGCGACAGGCCAACGCTAGTTTATCGCGCCTGCTTTTTGTCGACCGTTCTCTTTTCTCTCTGCCGGTATCCCGCCTGCCTCTCCAACGTGTATCATTTTTATGGATCTTGTCGCGCTCGCATGGTTGATGGCTTTGGGCCTGGGTATTTATTATTTGTGGCGCTCCTTTCAGGTAAAAGAACTCGCCTTTGTCGCCGCTCGCCGCCATTGTGAAGGCATGCAGGTGCAAATGCTGGATCAGAGCGTCTACCTTCGTAAACTCTGGCTACGCCGTGACCGAAATGGCCGGGTCAGATTCTGGCGGATGTTCTATTTCGAATTTACCGTTACAGGCGGTGACCGCTATTTTGGGCGCGTATTTATGCTGGGTCGACGAGTTGAGCGGGTTGAGCTTGAGCCGCATCGTCTGCAGTGACGACAAAGAGTTTGGAGAAACCCATGCTGTTTAAAAACCGACTGTGGTTTAAGCACCGACTTCTTCTTGGCCTATTGGTCTTACCTTTTGTATCAATGGCATCGATCTTTGTGTACGCGGAAGAAGATTGGTCGGGAGGTCCGCCTAAGCTGGATGTGCCTTTCGTGACCACCCCAGAGCCAAGTGTTGAACGAATGCTTGAGCTGGCACAAGTGACACCCCAAGACACGGTTATTGATTTAGGGTCGGGCGATGGACGCATCGTGATTGCCGCCGTGCGCGACTGGGGCGCGCGGCGCGCTGTGGGGGTGGAGATAGATCCGCTACTGGTGAGAACATCACGAGAAAATGCGCGCACTGAGGGTGTTAATGATCGCGTGACCTTCAAGCAAGGCGACCTTTTTGAGCAGGACATTTCCGACGCTACGGTGCTGACATTATTCCTACTGCAAGCCATCAACAACCGACTGCGCCCGATTATTCTCGACACAATGGCTCCAGGGTCGAGGGTTGTATCGCACGTTTTTCATATGGAAGATTGGGAGCCCGATGCCTCCGACGACTACCTGAATCTTTATATGTGGGTAGTGCCGGCGAAAGTAGCTGGCGAGTGGGAGGTTCAAAACACAATCGATGACATAACCTTGGTGTTGCAACAGCGCTTTCAAGAGATTGAAGGCTATGCCGTGGTCAGTGGCGATTGGCAACAGCTGAGCAACGCCACATTGCGCGGTGACGAAATTCGCTTCACCATCGACAACGCTTACTTCGTCGGCCAAGTGAATGGCGATCGAATCAGCGCAACCGACGAAGGTAACGTCCCCGGGTGGCAGGCGATCAGGACATCTCATGAGTAATAAGCAAAGACCCGATTACAAACAAACCGGCGCTTGGCAGCGTAAATCCTCAGAACGCATTTACGACAATCCGTGGATCGAGGTCTACCACGAAGAAGTTATCACCCCGGCCGGGACTGACGGCATTTACGGCGTGGTGCATTTCAAAAACACCGCCGTGGGCGTAGTGCCGTTGGACGATGACAATAACACCTGGTTAGTTCGACAAACCCGCTACACCCTGAACCAGTTCACTTGGGAGATTCCCGAAGGCGGCTGCCCCCGAAACGAAGACAGCCTCACCGCTGCCAAACGCGAACTGCAGGAAGAGGTGGGCCTAGTCGCCGAGCGGTGGGAAAAACTGCTGGACCTGCAACTGTCCAACTCCGTCACCGACGAAATCGGCGTGGTCTATACGGCCCGCCAACTCTCGCCCGTACCCCAGACCCTGGACGCCACCGAAGATATCGAAGTCCGTAAATTGCCTCTGGAAAAAGCTATCGCCATGGTGGATCGGGGAGAAATCACTGACGTCATCTCTGTAGCTGCCCTGCTCATGCTGTCTAGATTGGCTAGGCAGTGACCGTTTTCGGTCTACTCGAGAGTATTTTTATATAATAAAAGTTATATGGCAGATGATATATTTCATGCCATAATCGAATAGCTCCATTCGTTGGAGTTAGAAAAAGAGCCGCCTGAAGAGCGGCTGTCAGGCATTTCATGCCGACCTAAAGTAAGGGACCTACCTAGGACGACCCATTATGCCCCCCTCTCGCTTAACTTCCTGGCTGTTTTTTTTCATCCTGTTTGGTTTTCTCACCGCTTGTGGCGGGAGTAGTAACCCCGAACCTGGGAATACACCCACCCCTACGCCTCCACCGCCCCCCAGCGCAGTCAATTTTGTTGTGAGTTATAGCGCCGAAATTGATGGCACTATTGAAGGGGCAGCGCAGCAAAACGTGGAAGAAGGCGCAGATGGTATCGAGGTAACCGCCGTGCCCGCGGAAGGTTACTACTTCGTCAGTTGGAGCGATGGGCGCGAAGACAACCCCCGTACCGATACTGATATCCGCTATGACCTAAGTGTTAGCGCCAGCTTTGCGCGCAAGCAATATACTTTGAATTACATTGCTGGGGAGAACGGGAGGATCCAAGGTGAGACCACCCAGAGAGTCTTCCACGGTGGCGATGGGCAGGAGGTCATAGCCATAGCGGATGAAGGCTATGAGTTTATGGGCTGGAACGACGCTGCGGATTCAAGTTCACGCATCGACCAGAACGTTACCGAGAGCCTGGAATTGTACGCAAGCTTTGCGTTTGTACACACTGCGACCTATAGCGTTGAGTTCGGCGGAATGGTGCAAGGTAGAACAACCCAATTCGTAACCGATGGAGCCGACACCAGTGCTGTAACAGCTGTTCCATTTGAGGGTTACCAGTTTACCTCCTGGAGCGATGGCTCCACAGCCAACCCTCGTGTGGATAATCAGCTTGTCAGCAGTCTGAGCGTAATGGCGCAGTTCACTCCTGATCAATATACCCTGGCCTACGCCACAGGCCAGGGAGGTAGCTTGGCGGGGCAGGTTGTGCAAGAAGTTACTCATGGTTCAGATGGTAGCGAGCTGATCGCCATTCCCGAGGAGGGCTACCATTTTATCGGCTGGAGTGACGGCCGTACGGTTAATCCTCGCATTGATGTTCGCGTTACCGGCGATCTAAGCGTTACAGCTTACTTCGCTCCTTCCGAATACATCTTGAGCTACGACGCTGGAGAAAACGGCAGTTTGAAAGGAGACACACTTCAGAATGTAGTCCACGGATTGGACGGAACCAAAGTGACCGCGGTTCCCGCTGAGAACTACCAGTTCGAAGGTTGGAGTGACGGCCGTACGGATAACCCGCGCACTGATACTAACGTTATGGGAACGCTTTCTGTGACCGCCTACTTTTACAGGAACGAATACACTTTGAGTTACAGCGCTGGTGCTGGCGGCACTCTTGATGGTCAAACTGACCAGTATGTGCTCAAAGGCGCGAATGGTACTGCATTGACTGCTGTGCCCGATAAAAAATACCACTTTGTAAACTGGAGCGACGGTCGTACCGATAATCCTCGCATAGATCAAATGGTGACGGAAAATCTATTTGTCACTGCCAACTTTGAAATCGTGGAATACAGCCTAACGTATGCCGCTGCTGAAAATGGCAGCTTGCAAGGTGATACCAATCAACGAGTAATCATAGGCTCAAATGGGTCCCCGGTGACTGCATTGCCTGAAGTAAACTATCAGTTTGTACACTGGAATGATGGCCGCACGGATAACCCCCGGTCGGACCATGACGTGACAGAAAACCTTTCTGTCAAAGCCATTTTTTCCCGCCCCGAATACAGTGTGAATTACACCGCCAGTGCAAACGGAACCTTGTTAGGTGAGATTGAGCAACAAGTGCTTCATGGCTCGAGCGGCACTGCGGTGACTGCCGTGCCCGCAGAAACCTACCGTTTCGTGAGCTGGAGTGATGGTCGCACTGACAACCCGCGCACCGATACGCATGTTATGGAAGACCGAAGTATTACCGCATACTTTGCACTCAAAGAATACACTTTGAACTACAGTACTGATGGCAATGGCGTTGTGCAAGGGAGTGCTAAGCAACAGGTGCCCCATGGCTCAAACGGTAGCGCCGTAACTGCGGCACCCAATGAAGGTTATCACTTCACAAGCTGGAGTGACGGCCGCACCGACAACCCCCGGACCGACTTAGAAATTATCGAGAGTCTGATTGTTGGTGCCAAATTTTCAATCAATGAATATACGTTGAGTTACAGTGCAGGAGCAAACGGCTCCTTGGGCGGAGAGCCACTACAGAAAGTTACTCATGGCTCGTCTGGCGGTACTATCGTTGCGATACCGGATGAGGGCTTCCAGTTCATTGAGTGGAGTGATGGTAAAGCCGCTATCAGCAGAACTGACTCCAATGTCCGGGGGGATGTCAATGTTACCGCTCGGTTTGGTCAAACCCCCTGGGCAGAAAAGGGGCACTATGGTGGCCTTCAGGCAAAGGTTACAAGTTCACAAAGTGCCATTCTCAATTGGCCTACAGACGATGTCGATAGCTATAACCTGATTATCGCCAATAGTCCTACCACGGATATCCAGAACTATGCTTCCTTTGGCGCGACGCTGGAAGTGGATGTCACCTCGCCAATTGAGTTGAAGGGACTTGAAGCCGGTGCACCTGTGTATGTCGCGCTGGAAACCAACGGGGTCATCACGGCGTGGAGTAGTTTTACTCCGCGTAAAGTGGATCCGAAGCGAATTGCGGGCCTGCATACTTTAGCAATTGATACCGATGGAACCCACTACGTGGGAGGCAGTTTTACCCAAGTTGGGTCACCAACCGGATCTGGCGTGGGTTTACCTCCTGCCGCCGATGGGGCGCAGCACGCTCTGGCGTGGCCTTTTGTAAACGGCGATGTTTATGCCTCTGTGCCGGATGGCGAGGGAGGTTGGTACATTGGCGGTCATTTTACTGAAGTCGGGGGTGAACCGCGTTACAGCTTGGCCCAGATTGACCGTATGGGCAGAGTCACACCTTGGGCCCCCCGTACAACTCTTAGTGACGCCTCACCGGGGATAGTCCGGGCCATAGCTCTCTATGAAGAAGTGATATACGTAGGTGGGTGGTTTTCCTATGTCGATGGTAAGCCTAGTCGAACGCTGGCGTCCTTTAGCAGAGAAGGAGATGTATTGGGGTGGAAAGGTTCCGTATCGGGGGAGGTAAACGCCCTGGCCATTGAGAACGACGTTGTTTATGTTGGGGGAGATTTCTGGTTTGCGGGCGGTGAGAGCCGTCGGCGACTGGCCGCATTTACTCTCGAAGGAGATCTGCTGCTTTGGAATCCAGGAGCAGACCGGTCGGTCCAGAGTCTTGCGGTAAAATCTGGAACTATCTATGTGGGAGGAAGGTTTGAAAGCATTGGCGAAACCTCCCAAAGTTACTTGGCGGCCATTGATGAAGCCGGAAATGTATTGCCATGGAAGCCCACCGGCGTTTGGAGTTCTGTATATAGTCTGGTTATTAAAGATGATGTTCTATATGTAGGTGGCAATCATGTATTGAAAGCTTTTGATGCCGACGGCACTGTGGTGTGGGAACCAGCTAACGACTTTATGTGGCATATGGTACATAGCCTCGCGGTTGATAACGGTATTGTATATGCCGGCGGGAACCTTACTGGTAAGTGGTATCCGCGTCGACCTTACTTAGTGGCTTTTGACGACGAAGCCGAAATATTAAGTTGGGACCCAGCTCCAAATGGTGAGGTATATAGCCTCGCGGTCAGCGGTGGTGTGGTTTATGCGGGAGGGAAATTTTCAAGTGTCGGTGGTGAGCAGCGTGATCGACTGGCGGCGGTTTCTTCTAGTGGTGAGTTACTGCCTTGGAACCCGGGGACAAGCGGGCCAGTAAATTCGCTTACCCTAATCAATGGAGACATTTACTCTGGCGGCAGCTTCTCGACTGCCGGGGGTGTATCCCGGGGGAACCTTGCGGCCTTTACTGCACAAGGCGACTTATTGCCTTGGAGTCCTAGCACAGGGCGAACTGTACTGAGTCTTGCGTACGATGATAATGCCGTCTATGTGGGTGGACTGTTTACCAGTGCCAACGGTCAGCCTCGAGAACGATTGGCTGCTTTTGATTTCGACGGAGAGTTGCTGCCTTGGGACCCGGGCGCAGATGATTTGGTTCGAACTCTAGTTGTGGGCGACGGGGTAATTTATGCGGGAGGCTCCTTTATGAGCGCAGGGGGCGAACCTCGAGAGAGATTGGCAGCGTTTAACTTCGCAGGGGATGTGCTGCCATGGAGCCCCGGGGCAGGCAGAACTGTACGCAGCCTTGTGTTTAATGACGGCGTTCTTTACGCAGCTGGAGAGTTTACGGATGCGGGCGGTTTCCCGCGTGACCGTTTGGCCGCGTTCAATACAGCAGGTAGCCTAACGCCTTGGAATCCCAGTGCCAGCAGTGAGGTTTCCAGGTTGATTATTGATGGCGAAGAAATATCCGCTGCCGGTGATTTCTCATTTGCAGGTGGGGAGCCCCGTTTTCGATTCGCCGTTTTTGATTTCGAGGGCAATGTGCTAAATCGCTAGTCGTATTGATAGGGCAAAATCAGTTCCCGAAAAAAAGGGGCGGACAAATAACTTGTCCGCCCCTTTTTTGTGGCTTCAGGAAAGCTGAATCTTAGCCTTCCATCTGCTCCAACTCCCGACCTTTGGTTTCGTTCACCATCTTCAGTACAAAGACCACCGACAAGGCGGCGAAGAGGGTGTAGATGCCGTAGGTCAAGGACAGACCGATGCCCACCAGCAGCATGGGGAAGGTCGCGGTGACCAGGAAGTTGGCCAGCCATTGCGCCAAGCCCGCTACCGCCAAGCCGGAGCCGCGGATCTGGTTGGGGAACATTTCGCCCAACATAATCCACATGACCGGTCCCCAGGACAGGTTGAACAGGAACACGTAGGCATTGGCCGCGATCAGGGCCAGCAACGCCGCGTTGTCGGACAGTTCCAGGTTGCCCGTGTCCACATCAACCGGTGCGCCGGCGAAGGCGAAGGCGACCAGCGCCAAGCTGATCGCCATACCGGCGGAGCCGAACCACAACAGCGGTTTGCGGCCGATTTTGTCCACGAAAAAGAAGGTGATAAAGCAGGCGGCAATACTGATGCTGCCGGAAATCACGTTGATGGCCAGGGCATCCCCTTCCGAGAAACCGGCGGCTTGCCAGAGTACCGCACCGTAATAGAACACCACGTTGATGCCGACAAATTGTTGCAGTACGGCCAGGCCAATACCCACCCAGACAATAACGCGCAATCCGCCTTTTTTCTTGTCGATCAAATCGGCGAGGCGTGGTTTGTGGTGGTCTGTGGCCAGGGAGTCGTTGATCTCCTGCACTTTGGTAGCGGCAACAGCGCGGCCATAAAGCCGGGCTAGAACTGAACCCGCCTGTTCGGTTTTACCGCTGACCACTAGGTAGCGGGGGCTTTCAGGAATGGCCAACAAAGCAAAAAAGAAAATGCTGGCGGGAACGAGTTCCATCCAGAACATCCAGCGCCAGGTTTCATACCCGCCCCAAAATTCCGCACGTGATCCGCCGGCCGTTTCCGCGAGCAAGTAGTTGCTTAGGAAGGCAGCGGTCAAGCCGGTAATAATGGCAATTTGCTGAATGGAGGTGAGCATGCCGCGAAAGCGCGCCGGGGCCACTTCACTGATATAGGCTGGAGCCATGACGCTGGCAGCGCCCACGGCCAGGCCGCCGATGATGCGGTAGAACACGAACTCCGTGGTGGAGCCGGCAATACCGGAGCCCCAGGCGGAGACGATAAAAAACAACGACGCTACGATAAGCACCGTGCGGCGCCCGTACTTATCACCTAGCCGACCGGCAAAGAACGCGCCGGCAGCGCAGCCGAGCAGCATGGAGGAAACACTAAAGCCGGTACCAGCGGTATCAGATTGAAACGCGGTTTGCAGGCCATCGATGGTGCCGTTGATCACGCCGCTGTCAAAGCCGAACAGAAAACCACCAATGGTGGCGACACAACTGATTAAAATGACAAAGGCGGTACTGCCTTGTTCAGGGTGCGAAGCTGTATTCATGACGCTACCTTTTACTTTATTGTAAAGACGTTAAGGAATCTCTAGCTGGAGTCATTCCCGCGCAGGAACGTCATCCTCGACCCCAAATGGGGACGGGAATCCATTCAAGTCACACGTTGAATGGGCTAGAGCGTCCTTCCAAGCTGGATGAATGCTGTCTCACGTTATTTTTTTATGCCCCAGATAAAACAACGGGGTGGAAAGCCAAGCTTCCACCCCGTCTGAGGTACGACTAAATTAACCCGATTGGGCCGAGGAAGCAATCATGCCTCCTCGACACATTCAGGTTTTGCCGTGCCGGCTTAGCGAACATACCGGTTGATGATGTTCTCGTACAGCTCCTGCTGGCCGCTGGTCTGCTTGGGCTCGCCACCGGCGTTGCCGATTTCAGCCAGTTGCTCCAGAGTCAGTTTGCCTTTTTCGAAGTCGGAACCTTTGCCGCTATCGAAGGAGGCATAACGCTCTTCGCGCATTTTTTCCAGGGGTGACTTCTGAATCAGATCATCAGCAATCAGCAGTGACCGGGCGAACACATCCATACCGCCAATGTGGCCGTGGAAGGTGTCGTTCAGGTCAGTGGAGTTGCGACGACGCTTAGCGTCAAAGTTGACACCGCCGCCCTGGAAGCCGCCATGACGCAGCAGTACCAGCATCATCTCAACAGTTTCGTTGATGTTGTAAGGGAACTGGTCAGTGTCCCAAGAGTTCTGGTAGTCGCCGCGGTTGGCGTCGATGGAACCCAGCATGCCGGCGTTGGCAGCAACTTGCATCTCGTGGTCCATGGTGTGCTGGGCCAGAGTGGCGTGGTTGGTTTCGATGTTCAGTTTGAAATCTTTGTCCAGGCCGTGATGACGCAGGAAGCCGATAACGGTTTCGCTGTCGAAATCGTACTGGTGCTTGGTGGGCTCCATGGGCTTGGGCTCGATCAGGAAGTTACCCTTAAAGCCATTGGCGCGGCCGTAGTCGCGAGCCATGGTCAGGAAGCGGGCCAGGTGTTCTTGCTCGCGCTTCATGTCGGTGTTGAGCAGGCTCATGTAACCTTCGCGGCCGCCCCAGAACACGTAGTTTTCACCGCTCAGTTCAATGGTCGCATCCAGCGCGTCTTTCAGCTGTGCGCCAGCATAAGCGACGACATTGAAGTCGGGGTTGGTGGAAGCACCGTTCATAAAGCGCGGGTTGCTGAACAGGTTGGAAGTGCCCCACAGCAGTTTAACGCCGGAGTCCTTTTGCTTCTGCTTAGCGTACTCAACGATCGCCTGCAGGCGCTTGGCGGTTTCCGCACGGCTGTCGCCTTCTTCGATCAGGTCAACGTCGTGGAAGCAGTAGTAGGGCGCGCCCAGCTTGGTGATGAACTCGAACGCCGCGTCCATTTTCATGCGTGAACGAGTGGCTTCGTCTTTGGCCTGGGCCCAGGGGAAAACAAAGGGGCCAGGGCCGAAGGGATCGTGACCAGCGCCACAGAAGGTGTGCCAGTAACAAACCGCGAAGCGGAAGTGTTCTTTCATGGTTTTGCCGGCGACGACTTTGTTCTCGTCGTACCATTTGAATGCAAGCGGGTTATCGGATTCCGGACCTTCATAGGCAATTTTGCCAACGCCGGGGAAGTACTCTTTATCACCGAGGGTAATACTCATAGGAAAAATCCTTGCTGTTGTCATGGATAGGTTAAAAATAACGGAGCCACTGCCGGGGGCGTGACTCCACGTGAGTCAAAAACGTTACTGCGCTAACAATCGATCCAGGTGCTCGCGCCAGCGCCCGTACACAGCCTGATACTGGCTCTGCAGAGCGGCTTCCGGCTCGATCACTTTAATGCGCGTCAGGCTGCGGAACACATCGGTACGGTTGGAATAGTAGTCACTGCCCCAAGCGGCGGCGCGTGCCACACCGTCGGCGCTGTCGGTTTGGTACAGCTCCAGCGGCGCTTGGGTCATGTTCACGAATGCCTGGCTGAACAGCGGGCTCAAGAACATATTGCTGTGGCCCGCGCGCACCAGGTTCGTGCTGGCGCCCAAGCCTTTGATCAGTTCAAAGCCCATGTTCATGGCGCAGGCAACGCCTTCCTGAGTAGCACGAGCCAAATGAGGCAGGCCGTGCCGGTTCAAATCGAGGCCGGACATCTGGCCGGACAGTTGACGATTTTGCAGCAGCCGCTCAGCGCCATTGCCAAACGGGTGCACGGTCAGGCCATCGCTGCCGATTTCCGCCTGCTCGGCGAACTCGTTCAACTTCGGGTAGGAAACATCGCCGCCCGCGCTCAACACATTGCGCAACCAGCTGTTCATGCGGCCGGCGCCGTTAATGCAGGCCAGTAGGCCGTTGTGCGCCTGGGCATCTTTGTTGACGTGCAGAAAGGTATTGATGCGTTGATCGGGGTCGGCAATATTCTTGTCGGTCACCGCGTACACCACGCCGGACGTACCTGCGGTGGTGGCCACTTCGCCCGGCTCCAGCACATTCAGGCTGAAAGCGTTGGCCACCTGGTCACCGGCTCGGAACGCCAGCTTGGCGCCGGCATTAATGCCCAGCTCGGCGGCGGCCTGCTCGGACACTTCACCGGAGACGCCCAGGTTGGGCACCTGACGGGCTACCAAGCTGGGGTCGATTTGCCAGTGATCCAGCAGTTTGCTGGCGACCTGGTTTTCGGAGAAATCCCACATAACCCCTTCGGACAAGCCGGAGGCGGTGGTGGTGCACTCGCCAGTAAGTTTCAGGGCGATGTAGTCACCTGGCAGCAATATCTTATCGATGCGCGCGTAAATGTCCGGTTGGTTTTCCTGTACCCAGCGCAGCTTAGCGGCGGTGAAGTTGCCCGGGGAGTTGAGCAGGTGCTCCATGCACCAATCCCGACCTAGAGCCTCACAAGCGGCTTCGCCCGTACCTACGGCACGGCTGTCGCACCAGATGATGGAGGGGCGCAAGACTTCGCCCTTGTCGTCCACGGCTACTAGGCCGTGCATCTGATAGGAAATGCCGATGGCGCCGATTTTGTCTTTCAGCTCCGGCTTGGCCTGCCACATTTGCGCGCAGCCTTTCTTGATGGCATCCCACCAGTCTTCCGGCGCCTGTTCAGCCCAGCCGGACTGCGGGGCCTGAATGGCCATCTCCTGAGGAGGGTAGGTGGCGTTGGCCACGCGCTCGCCACTCTCGCCGTCAATGACGGCCAGCTTGACGGAGGAGCTGCCGATGTCTAATCCAAGAAAATACATAGTTTCACTCGTCTCAGTTGCTGTTGTTACGTTAGCGGGCTGAAGCATGCCCGGCCTGTTCTTTAAGATGACGCCCTTAATCGCTGTGGCTCGTCAGTGTTTCCGGCTGCTCGCGGTGGTGCGGTGGACTCGCGCACAATCAGCCGATGTTCAACAATTTCCGGGGCCTCACCAATGTCCCGCCCTTCGATGGCGTTCAGTAAGCGGCGCATGGTGCGTTCGCCAATTTCTTCTGTCGGCTGTACCACGGTGGTCAGCGGTGGATCCATAATGGCCGCGTAGCGAATGTCGTCGAAACCGACCACGGACACATCTTCCGGTACCCGCAAGCCACTGCGCTTGATCTCGTAGATAGAAGCCATGGCCATTTCGTCATTGGCGCAAAAGATGGCGGTGGGTGGCGCATCGAGGCTGAGCAACTTGCGCGTTGCCCGGCGTGCGCCATCAATACTTTGGTCGCCGTTGGCTACCCAGTCCCGGTGTTGGCCGAGCGGGCTGGATTTCATTGCATCCCAGTAGCCGCGCTCTCGGTCTCGGGTAAGCAGTGAGCTGCGCGAGCCGGCGATAAATCCTATCCGTTCATGCCCCAGTTGTAGCAGGTACTGAGTGGCTTCACTGGCGGCGCGTCGGTTGTCCACTCGCACGCTGGGAATATGGGCCAGCTCATCGGTGACGTTTTCACAGCCTAGCACGATCGGTGTCCGGCGATCCTGAGTGGAGTAAGCACTCGCTCCGGCAAAGGGCGAGGGACTGGCGAGAATGATGATGCCGTCAGCCTCTTTGGACATAACCATTTTGCAATACTCGTCCAGCTCCGGAGGGCTACTGGCGGTTTCTCGAATCAAAATGGAGTAGCCTTCTTCTTGAGCGACCCCGTTGATACCGCGCATGACGCCCTCCCAGAAAGGTAGCCCCACCGATTGCAGTACCACCATGACCAAGCCGGTTTTGCCTCGGCGGAAGTTGCGTGCGAGCGCATTGGGGGCATAGCCCGTCTGCGCAATGGCGGACTGAACCGCGGCCAAGGTCTTGCTCTTCACCTGGTCCGGGCTGTTCAGACAGCGGGACACGGTGGAGATAGATACTCCGGCAATTTTCGCGACTTCTTTAATGGACACAGTGTATGGGGCCCGCAGGCGTACTCCAAAATAGAAACGTTTTCATTTTTGGGCGCCGTTAGAGCGCCAAATGAGACTTGATGGCAGTATGCCGTGACTGGCTTTGGGGATGCAAGCGTTTTTCTGACCCCAGGTCGTGCAGGTGGTGCGATTGACCAATCTTGGCCATAGGGATGGCCTGCGTTTGGCTCTGATTGTTGTCCGTAACTGTCTGAATTATAAGCAATTAATTCAATATCGTTCGAGGGAATTCGAGGCTCGAATAAGGGTTGTTTATAAGCATCTTTGGGGGGATGGAGGAGTACTTATTAAGGAAGAGTATAACCAATACCGTTGTGGCACCTGTTCCTGAAAACGTTTCCTATATCGGGCTCCGTAGTCTCCATAGGGCGCTGAATGGCCTCGGATGAAGGGGGTAAAGCTGTCGAATGCCGGCGCCGGAAGCGCTTCTGAGGGTGCGACCGAGGTGGGTATCCTGTGGCCAGGATGTCCCCCAAAAAACCCCTTGCAACTGCCGCCGTAACCCTGAACAATTCCGTCTCGACCGACCGGTATCGCCCGGGAATTAAGATGCTTCCAAACGCTGTACGGTGATCAATGAGCGAGCTTTACATACTCCAGAACCAAGACAAACTGTTTCTCAGCAAGCAAAAAGAGTGGTTGGATGGGCGTGATCGCAATAGCCTGTTCAAGACGCCTCACAAAGATGAAGCGGTGAATCAGCGCGTGGAGATCAGCGCTAAGGATTACACTCAGCGGATTACCTTGATGTTGTGCCCGGTTGATGAGCGCGGCCTACCGGTGATCGCCCCCGAGGATCTGCCCCCGGCCCAACCCCGTCCGGCCAAAGACAGTAAAGACGCGGAAGCGGTGATGGACGACATGCTTTCCAATGTGGAAGAGTGACGTCATCCGAGCCACAGATCTTTGCCGTGCGGCGTGAGTGAGCCGTCGCCTTACTTGAGGATTCACCTTGCCCCATTCCAGTCGATACGCTAAGCACCTGAAGCATTTTGGCGGCTCTGACCCTAACCGTGCCCTGGGGGGAATCCTTCGAGGGGTGGAGAAGGAAAGTCTGCGCGTAACACCCGCCGGAGCGCTGGCGCAAACTGAGCATCCCCGCGCGCTAGGCTCGGCACTCACGCACCCTCATGTCACCACGGATTACAGTGAAGCCCTTCTGGAATTTATTACTGAGCCCTTTAATCGGGTTGGCTCAATCTTGCAGCAATTGGATCGGATTCACCGCTACACCTACGCCTCCATTGGTGATGAGTTGCTCTGGCCAGCCAGTATGCCGTGCTCGCTGGGCGACGATGCGCAGATACCGGTTGCGCGCTACGGAAGCTCCAATAGTGGCACCATGAAAACCGTGTATCGCCTCGGGCTCGGGCACCGCTATGGCCGGAAAATGCAAACCATTGCCGGGGTGCACTACAACTTTTCCCTGCCGGATGAATTCTGGCGCGAGTTGCAGGTTCAAGAAGGCGATCAGCAGTCTTTGCAAGAGTACAAAACCCAGCGCTACTTCGACCTGATTCGCAATTTCCGCCGGCATTTCTGGTTGCTGATCTACCTCTTCGGCGCTGCGCCTGCCGTATCCAGATCCTTTGTAGAAGGGCGCGAGCACCAGCTCGAGCCTTTTGGTGATGACCGGGAGACGTTTTACTCGCCTTACGCCACGTCCCTGCGCATGGGTGACCTGGGTTACCAAAGTGCGGCTCAACAGTCCCTGCTGGTGTGTTACAACGACTTGCCCAGTTACCTGAATACCTTGTGTGGCGCCATTACCCGGCCCCACCCGGATTACCAGGCCGTCGGCGTGAAAGACGCTCAAGGTCATTACCAGCAGCTCAATACCAGCTTGCTGCAGATTGAAAATGAGTTTTACAGCAGTGTTCGTCCCAAGCGCACCACTCGTTTTGGTGAAACAGCTCTGCAGGCATTGCGTTTGCGCGGTGTGGAGTACGTGGAGGTGCGCTGTGTCGATCTGGACCCTTATCACCCTCTGGGTATCGGTTCAGAGCAGATGCATTTTATGGACGCATTCCTGATCCATTGTCTACTCAGCGACAGCCCCATTACCGAACAGCAAGAGTATCGGCACATCCAGGAAAACCAAAAACGCATTGTCTACCGAGGCCGAGAGCCCGGGCTTAAGCTCTGGAACGGGGGCGGTGAACGAGCCATGGACGAATGGGCTAGGGAGTTGCTGGAGGAGATGTCGGACTGTGCTGCGCTACTGGATCAGTCGCAGGGCGACGGACATTTCCGCGCGGCCGTGGAGCATCAAAAGGCGAAGCTGGGCCATCCCGAGCTCACCCCCTCGGCTCGTATCCTGGCGGATATGAAACAGCAGGGCGTGAGCTTTTCCCGGCTGGTCATGAAGCTGGCAGAGCAACACAGAAAAGATTTTGAGGATCGGCCGTTGACGCCGGAATCCCTGGGCGCGCATCGTCACTTGGCTGAAGTGTCGCTGGCTGACCAGCAAGCACTTGAACAAGCGGAAGGGGTAACCTTTGAGGAGTATCTGCGCCGCTACTATGAGCAGTACCGGTGCTGCCAGGAAAGCCCCCAGCCGTGTTAAGCGGCGCCCTTAGCGCTGCACAACAAAGTTGCTGAACAGCAAATCCCTCACCAAGTTGGCTTGACCTTCCTCTTCCGTGAGCAGTTGATTGGTCTCTTCCAGGGCTAGTTGGCGCAACTGTTCCCGGCCGGTTTGGGTATTGACGGCCTCTTCGTCCTGGCGGCTAAACAGCAGCACCAAGTTGCCTCGAATCAGGGGCATGTGGTGCCGAACGATGGCGGCATCCGTGGAGTTTCGGACTCGGAGCGAGACATCGGCGCGCAGGTACTTAAGCCGGCCCGGCCCCCCATAGTTGACCACCAGAGCTTCACCTAGGGGCACGTAAATGCCACCGTCCTGCCGTTGTCCATCCTGCGCCCAAGCTCCGACGCTCACAACGGCGAGTGCCAGCAGCGCGATGGTCAGCAGAAATCGTTTGCTGGGAAGAGCGGCGGGGAGGCGATACGCGTGGTTCATAAATGTGTCTCGGTCGTTGCCTTTGCGGTCCTGTAATACACTATAATAGCTCAAATATACGCCAGAACCCGAACTCTGGCCGAGCGGCGCGTCTAACGGCCGGTCGCTTCGCCTTGGCGGCTTAGTTGCGCGGTTCCGTTCCGTCCCTTTGAGACCCTTTATGTTACCCAGTGTACGCCAGACCAACTTCCTGATTGTCTTCGCTTGTTCTCTCTTGCTTGCCATTGCTCTGTACATGGAGCACGTCATGGGCTTGGTGCCCTGTCCCTTGTGCATGACGCAGCGCGTGTTTGTCGCGCTCGTCGGGCTGCTGGCGCTGGTGGCTTTTGTGCATCACCCGCGGCGCCTGGGGCGGCGCGTGTACGCCAGTTTGGGACTGTTGGCAGCGGTCATTGGCGGTGGTTTTTCCACTCGACAATTGTGGCTTCAGAGCCTACCCCCGGATCGAGTGCCTGCTTGTGGGCCGGATTTGTACTATATGCTGGATGTGTTTCCTTTTTTGGACACGCTCAGAGTAATGATTACCGGCGATGGCAACTGCGCCGAAGTCAGTTGGACTTTTCTTGGTGTGAGCATTCCGGGCTGGACTTTGCTGGCGTTCGTGGCGCTCGCCGCACTGAATGTTTGGCAGTTCGTCCGGCGCTAACCACACCACTTGCCGCTACGAGCTGAATGGCCTATTGTGGGTTTTACAGAGCGCTCGTGAGAACGCCGCGCCGCAGTGAAGTCATTGCCAGAGTGAAGTAATTAATAGGACTAACCTATGCTAGAAGACTGTAAAACGGCCGAAGAACGTTGGGGCGGCGTGAGTAAATTGATTGACCGCTGGCTGGAGGCGCGTCGCCTCATGCTGGTGGAGTACTGTGCCTTGAGCGCGCTGAAAGAGCCTGAACACAGCGATCAGGTACGCGGCGGTAAGCTGCGTTACTTGTGCGAAATTTTGGTGGACTATGTTTCCGCCGGACACTTCGAAATATACGACCAACTCATAAAAGAAGGGCGCGAGTTTGGTGATGAGGAAGGGCTACGTGAAGCCGAACGCCTGATTACCAAAGTGGACCAAACCACGGCCGAGGTCTTGGATTTTAACGATAAGTATCTCGAGACCGACGATCTGGAAGCCCTGGAGCGGGACCTCTCTCATTTGGGAGAAACCCTGGAAACCCGCTTTAGCGCCGAAGATCGCATGATCGCCATATTGCATACGGCCCACAAAGAGCTGGTAGGCGCCTGAGCGACGGCGGACTGACAGTCGTTTGCTGGAGAGCCTGCTAAGCTGTAGGTAGGTTCTCCATTCATTATCTTGGGTTGCGCGCCCCATGCCGAAACGCTTTGCTATTCATGGCTCCCTCATCGCCCGCACGCTGGGCGCCGTCTTTGTGCTTCTGGCACTGTCAGGTTGTGAGCGTCCGGGGGAGCCGGAAGCCAGCCTGGAGGTGGCGGTACGTAGCGTTTCAGCGGGCGTACTGGTGGGGGATCGGGCTCTGCTTGGCTCCACCCGCCATGGCGGCAGCTACTGGAATCTGACTACCCAGGAACGGCTTTACAGCTGGAATCACACATCGGGCGAAGCTACCTTAATGACCGCCGTTGGTCTGTCCCCTCAGGCGGACTGGGCCTTAACCTCTGATCGCAACACCTTGGTACTTTGGAACGCTCAAACCGGCGCTGCAGAACAGTTCTGGAGTAGCCCCGCTGAGGTGATCGACCTTGCCCTGGGGGTGGAGGGTGAGCGAGCTTTCCTCGGCTTAACCGACCATCGAGCGGCTCTCTACAACGTTAAGCGCGGCGGTGTTATACGCAGCTTCCCACACGAAGGTCCTGTCACCACGGTATCGCTCAGTGCCGATGGCCGTTTGGCATTAACGGGTTCAGACGATGGTTCCGCCGTGTTGTGGAATGCCGACAACGGAGAAGCCTTGGCGCGCCACAGGTACTCAACCGATGTGCATTTGGTGCGCTTGAGTCCAAACGGCGAGCGCGCCCTGTCGGCGACTCGTTATGACGGGGTTTCCATATGGTCCACACAAGACGACGACGTGTGGAAGCTGCCCCAAGGTGAAGAGCGTTTGAAGCGAGGCTTGAGAATTTCCGCCGCCCGCTTTAGCGACGACGGGGCCTATCTGCTGACAGGCCGGCCCGACGGACTGGTGCAGCTTTGGGATCTGGAGGCGCGGACTCTCATGTACACATGGCGCCTACCCAAACGCAAGCGCTTGCAGCCCACCGCCACCGTGGTTTTGGATGTGGGCTTTACCGAAGATTTGAATCGCTATAGGGCTATGAGCTCGAACGGTTTTGTGCATGAATTGGCCTACTAACCCGGTAACGTAAAGCCAAGAGTAAAAACACGGATAGGCTTTTCGAACACCCATAAAAAAACCCGCCGGAGCGGGTTTTTTTATGGGTCGACTCAACTTACTCGTCGCCGCTGGTTTCCACTTCCAACAATTCCACTTCAAAGATCAGCGCGGCGTTGGGGGGGATGGGACCGTTGCCGCTGGAGCCGTAGGCCAAGTCTGGCGGAATGTAGAGCTCCATACGGCCGCCTTCGCGCATAAGCTGAAGGCCTTCAGTCCAGCCGGCGATCACACCAGTCAGAGAAAAGGTGGCCGGTTGGTCACGCTCGTAGGAACTGTCAAAGACGGTGCCATCCAGCAGTTGGCCACGATAGTGGACAGTAACCGTGTCGTCCGCTTGCGGTTGTGGGCCTTCACCTTCTTCAAGCACCCGGTACTGAAGGCCACTTTCTGTGACTTCAACACCTTCTTCTTCGGCGTTGCTGGCAAGAAATGCACGCGCTTCGGCGAGGTTGGTTTCGGCCACGGCACTGTGCTCGGCTTGGCGACGGGCCATCTCTTGTTCTTGGAAGGTACGCATCACCTGAGTGATTTCCTCCTCGCTAAGGCGGGGTTCGACGCCATCGCGCATATCTCTCAATGCCAGGGCAAAGGCGTCGGGCTCAATTTGCACTCCCCCTTCCGCGAAGTTCTCCGCCAGGTTCATGCCGAAGATATAGTTGACCTTCTCTTCGAGCGTGTTCAGTTCAGTGACCCTTTCCTCTTCGTCCTGGGCCTCTCCGCAGCCGACCAACAACCCGGCGGAGGCGAGAAATCCCAGTAACAGTAGCTGCTTACGTAACATGGTGTTTACCTTCTTATCCTGAATGTAGTTAACCTGGGTGGATACCTCAATAATGAGCCGTCATGGTATACCAAGTGAAGTTAAAATGCGCCCTTACCGGTCTTCCCTTCGATAAATCTTCGCCTACTGGCCCGTTGGACATTCGAGCCGGCTAAAAAATCGTGTTCGGCTTTAAAAAATTGCCCTTTACCCACCTAAAATACGGGGTGGGGCTGTACACATTTTTTTTCCCGAAGACTACAATGAAACCCACACATCTTTTGTAGCACCCGACTCTGACAGGAATTGACTTATGGCCGCTAAAAAGAACGCAACACCCAGTTTGACTCAGCTTGAAAATCAGATCGCCCAGGTGGAAGCCAAGTTGGACAAGGCCCGCCGTAAGAAAGTGCGGGACGTGGAAAAAACGGTTTCGCAAGCCAAATCCAGTCTCGACACAGCCCGTAAAAAGCTGCGCGTGCTGCGCAACAAGAAGAGCGCGGCCAGCAAGATCAAGAGCAATACCGCCGCCGCTCAAAAGCGCTTAAAGTCGGCCGTCAAGGCGTTTGACGATCAACAGAGCCAAGTAGAGCAGCTCACAAAGCAGCTGGATGATGCCAAAAAGGCCTATGCGGAAGTGAAGACCGAACAGCAGAACGCCGACATGCGTGCTCGCGAAGTGGCCAAGTCTGTCAAAGCGGTAGAGAAAAAGCTGAAGAAAAAAGCCTCGAGCAGTCCGAAGCGCGCCAAAAAAACCGCCAGTAGTAGCAAGGCCGCCAGTAAAGGCGCTGCAGATACCGGGACAGACGCCAAAAAAACCACGGCCAAGAAGGCCGCTGCTAAGAAGACTACCACCAAGAAGACAGCAACCAAAAAGGCTACCGCAAAGAAAGCTCGCACAAAAACCGCTGAGCCCGGTGCGTCCACCGCACCGGCGAAGAAAAAAGTAGCGGCTAAGAAAGCGGCACCGAAAAAAGCCGCTGCGAAAAAGGCGACGCCTAAAGCCAAAGCGGCTAAAGCGAGTTCCGGTGCGCCGGAAGCCAAACCGGCTCCAGTGGCTGAAGTGGCTCCCAAGCCCACACCCGCGCCGGTGTCTCAGCCCGCCACCCCCGTTCCAGTAAAAACACCGGAGCGGCCCCAGTACGGTGAGCCCGGCCATGGCACCACGCATATGATTGAACCGCGGGAGTCCGAGCTGCCCAAGCCTGAGCCAGTACCCGAGCGGCCGGCGACTGGGAGTCTGTTCGATAAGGGCTTCTATGACACCGATGACAAAATCTAACTGACCGTTAGACCTTTAAGGGGAGCGCTATCGCGCTCCCCTTTTTTAATGCCTTAAGGCTTATCGATGGCGCACAGGATTTGTTGCATCTCCTGGGTGAGATACGGCGGTAACCTCAGGTGGTGTGCATAAATGGCCAAGTTGCTGCCCGGCACCACTTGCTGGCGCTCGGTTCCCGCGAGCCAGGTGCGACCGAGTTTTTCTAAGCGTATCTGCACTACGCGCTCCGCCTGCAACTCCGCGGCCTTGATTGCTTCACGGGTATCCTCAATCGCCTTGTCGCTCACACCGTAGTGTTGCTTCATCTCCATGCGAAGTTTGCGTAGAGGTAGCACGGCGTCTTTGTTCCAGGTGGCTATGTGAGCTTCTGCCAGTTGTATGCGGGTGCTATTAATCGCCATGGATTCGGTTTCCAGCCAGCGCAGCCAGAACAGAATATTAACGTCCGCACGCCATTGGTTTTGGAGCATCAGGCATAGGGGCTCAACGCCGGGGTAGCGATAGAGTCTCAGGGAAAAATCCCAGAGATGGCTGGAAAGCGTGGACAGTGTCATGACAGTGGTGGCCTTCCTAAGCGTAAACTTGCCTGGCAATTTGGGTTGTGGGGCATGCGAGTCATCCTGGATACGCATAACATTGGCTCGGCTGCCGCCTGAAAGGCGTATACAAGCCGCAAGCCTATCCATAGAATACGCGCCATGATTCAACTACAGCAAGTTTCTTTGCAAATTGGCCGCCAGTTTTTACTGCAGTCGGCCGATTTGACCGTCTTTCCCGGGCAAAAAGTCGGCCTGATCGGTGCCAACGGCAGCGGCAAATCAACGCTTTTCCAATTGTTGTTGGGCCGGGTGGCCAGCGATAGTGGTCAGTGGGATATGCCTCGCAACTGGCGCATTGCCCACATGGCCCAGGAAGTGGAAGCCCTGGAACGAACCGCTCTGGACTATGTTTTGGACGGTGACCAGGAGTTGCGGCGCCTGGAGGCTAGCCTTGAACAGGCTCACGGCGAAGCACTGGCTCGGCTGTACGCCGATATGGAGCGTATTCAGGCTTACTCGGCGCCCGCCCGCGCGCAACAGTTGCTGAGCGGCCTTGGCTTTGCGCCCACGGACAGCGAGCGGCCGGTGTCTGACTTTTCCGGTGGTTGGCGGATTCGATTGAATTTGGCCCAGGCATTGATGTGTCCTTCGGATTTACTGCTTCTGGACGAACCCACCAACCACTTGGATCTGGATGCTACCCTCTGGTTGGAGCAATGGCTGCAGCGCTACCCGGGCACCTTATTGATTATCTCCCATGACCGGGACTTTCTCGATAATGTGGTACAGCGCATTGTGTCTATCGAGAATAATAAGCTCAACAGCTACACCGGTAACTACTCCTCCTACGAGCAACAGCGCGCCGAGCAACTGGCCCAACAGCAGGCGAGCTTCGAGAAACAGCAGGAGCGCATCGCTCACATGCAGGCCTACGTGAACCGGTTCCGCGCGCAGGCCACTAAGGCGCGTCAGGCTCAGAGCCGCCTTAAGGCGCTGGAGCGTATGGAAACCATTGCCCCCGCCCATGTGGACTCGCCGTTTCAGTTCAGTTTTTTTCCGCCCGGTAAAATGTCCAGCCCACTCATTAAACTGGCCCAGGCGGACATAGGGTATGGTCAGTCGCCGGTACTGCAAAATGCCAACTTCAGCGTATTACCCGGTACCCGCATCGGCCTGCTTGGACCCAACGGGGCGGGCAAATCCAGTTTGATCAAAACTCTCGCAGGCGACTTGCCGCTATTGGCGGGCGAGTGCGTGAAAGGAGAAAATTTTAACCTGGGGTACTTCGCTCAAGATCAATTGGAAGCGTTGGATCTGGGTGCTTCCGCCGCCTTGCATATTCAGCGCCTCTCCCCCGGAGCGCGAGAGCAGGAAGTGCGCAACTTCTTGGGCGGTTTTGGTTTTCAGGGTGACCGGGCGTTCGAGCCGATTCGGCACTTTTCCGGGGGCGAAAAAGCTCGCGTGGCGCTGGCGATTATTACCTGGAAAAAGCCCAACGTCATGCTGTTGGACGAGCCCACCAACCACTTGGATCTGGAGATGCGCCAGGCACTTACCGTTGCCCTGCAAGACTTTGAGGGCGCGGTAATTGTGGTGTCCCATGACCGACACCTGCTGCGCAATACAGTGGATGAATTTGTCCTGGTGGCCGATGGCAAGGTGACCGACTTTGATGGCGACCTGGACGATTACTACCGTTGGTTGCTACAGCGACGTCAGCAAGAAGGTGCGGACGAACGCAATGCCGGCGCCTCCCCCGACAGTAAAAAAGTATTGCGACAGAAAGCGGCGGCGCGGCGGGAGCAACTCAAGCCCTTGACCAATAAGCGCAAACAACTGGAACGAGACATGGCCAAACTGCAGGCGCAGTTGGCTGAGTTGGACGCGAAGTTAGCCGATGAGGCGCTCTATACCGACGAGAAAAAGGGCGAGTTGGCGCAGTTGTTGGAAGACCAAACTCAACTGCGCAGCCGCCTCTCTGATCAAGAGGACCTGTGGCTTGGCGTTTCGGAGGAAATAGAAGCGCTGGAAGCGGAGTGACGCCAACTTCTCGTAGACAGTATTTTCGGTGAGTGCCACACTGCCAGCATGATCCTGCTGGCCAGTGTCACTGGCTAGCCTCACTCTGCGGGCTTCAACATGTTTAACTTGTCTCGCCTTTTCGCCGACCGCGCCGCGCATATCGCAGCCATTGATCTCGGCTCCAACAGTTTTCACCTGATTATCGCCCGCTGGGAAGACGAGCAACTCACCCTGCTGGACCGACTGCGGGAGCCAGTGCGTTTGGGCTGGGGTCTTGAGGACAGTGGCGAGTTGGATGCGGCGGCCTGGGAGCGCGCCATGGCCTGCCTGGAGCGATTCGGCGAGCGATTGCGGGAGTACCCGTCGCGTCGGGTACGGGCCGTGGGCACCAAAACCTTACGCAGTATTATCGATTCCCAGGAGTTTTTACAACAGGCCCAGCAGCGCCTCGGGCATCCCGTGGAAATTATTTCCGGCGAAGAGGAAGCGCGCCTGGTATACCTGGGAGTGGCCCACTGCATTGCACCCGGTGAGGGGCAGCGGGTGGTGCTGGATATTGGCGGTGGGAGTACCGAAGTGATTCTCGGGCGCGGTATGGCACCAGAGCTTAAGGAAAGCTTGAGCATGGGTTGCGTCGCCTTAACGAAAAAATTTTTCATCGAGGGTAAGGTGACCGACACCCTCATTACACGCGCGCGAGTCGCGTGTTTACAGGAGCTGGCCCCTGTCAGTGACGCCTTCGTAGAGGCCGGCTGGAATGAAGCACTGGGCGCCTCAGGCACAATCAAGGCCGTGGCCAAGGTGTGCGAAGAAAACGGCTGGAGTGATGGCACCATTACCGAAGATGGCCTACACAAAATCATCGATCTTTATCGCCGCCACAAGACTCTGGAGCTCGACATCAAAGGACTGCCTGACGATCGCCGGCCGGTCTTTTTAGGCGGTGTGATCGTCCTGGCGGCGCTGTTTGAAAGTCTCCGCTTGGAACAAGTCACGGCCGCGGACTGGGCTTTGCGTGAGGGGTTGTTATACGATCTGAAAGGGCGGTTGGAAGATCGCGATATTCGAGAGGAAAGCATCAACGCTCTGGCGCGCCGCTTTCATGTCAACCTCGACAAAGCCGCCCAGGTGGAACAGACTTGCCTAGCCTTACTCGAACAAGTGGAAGAGCCCTGGCAGCTGAACCGGGTCGAGGCCGGCAAACTGCTCACGTGGGCGGCGCGGCTTTACGCGCTGGGGCTGGACATTGCCCACGGTGATTACCACAAACACAGTGCCTATATTGTTGAGCATGTGGATCTGGCTGGTTGCTCGCGGTTGGAGCAAAAACATCTGGCCGCACTCGTCTTGGCGCATCGCAAACGGTTCCCCGTGAAAGATTTTCCCATGGAGGAGGCCCACCTTATTCATCTGGCGATTCTGCTGCGACTGGCCGTTATTTTTCACCGGACACAAAAGAAAAGCGGGCCGCCGCCAGTGTCAATCAACGTGGGAAAAAGCCGGCTTAGGTTAAGTTTTCCAGCGCAATGGCTGGACTCGAACCCGTTGACTCGGGCAGACCTGGAAACGGAGCGGGGCTATTTACAGGACTTGGGGTACCGTTTGGTATTGGCCCGGCATTAGCCCGGCCACTCCCTAATTAATAGTGGCACTTAACTCAGTGCCTGGCCGCCCACTGCTCCAGCAATACGGCTTGGGCATCAACAATCGCTTCATCTTTTGCCGGTTTGACCCGCTCGTAACTGCCGTTGGATTGCAAAATCCAAGCGCGGCAGTTATCGCTTAGGTATAAATCCAGGTCGGCGAGAATTCGCTCACGGGTTTTCTTGGCGCGGATTGGAAAACAGGTTTCCACTCGGTGGAACATGTTGCGCGCCATCCAATCGGCACTGGAGCAAAAAATTTCCGGCTCGCCGCCGTTTTCAAAATAAAAAACCCGCGAGTGCTCCAGGAAGCGACCGACGATGGATCGCACCTGTATGTTCTCTGAAAGCCCTTTCACCTGTGGCCGCAATTGGCAGATGCCGCGGACAATTAAGTCAACTTTAACACCCGCTTGAGAGGCGGCGTAGAGCTCGTTGGTAAGCTCTTCCTCGTACAGTGCATTCATTTTCAGAATTATGCGCGCTGGCCGACCCTGTTCGGCGTTTTCCCGCTCGGTGCGAATACGACGAACCATGCCCTTGTGCAGGGTAAATGGCGCGTACATAACCGCATCCATTTTAGAGGTTTTTCCTAAGCTGCTGAGCTGCAAAAAAATTCGGTATATGTCCGAGCTGATCTCCCGGTCACCGGTTATCAACCCGTAGTCGGTGTATTGCAGAGCGGTTTGTGAGTGATAGTTACCGGTACCCAAGTGCACGTAGTAGCGTAGCGCTTTGCCTTCGCGGCGCGCCACCAGCAACATTTTGGCGTGGGTTTTAAAGCCTACCACACCGTATATCACATGGATGCCATAGCGCTGCAGGCGTTCGGCCAGGGCGACATTGCGCTCTTCGTCAAAGCGCGCTCGCAGCTCGACAATCGCGGTAACTTCCTTACCTGCTTTGGCAGCCGCTACCAGAGCGTCCACAACGGGAGAATCGGTTCCGGCCCGATAGAGCGTTTGTTTAATGGCAAGCACATCCGGGTCACTGGCTGCTTCGCGCAAGAAGTCCACCACGCAGTGGAAGGAGTCAAATGGGTGGTGCAGTAATATGTCGTGCTTCTGCAGGGCCTCGAAGTAACTGCTGGTGCGTTTGGGCAATTTGATCAAAGCCGGCACAAAAGGTGGGAAGTACAGCTGAGTGTCTTTAACGAAATCGAACAAGTCGGTAAAACGATTCAAATTGACCGGCCCATTGATCAGGTACAGGTCCCGCTCCAGGATTTCGCAGCGCTGAAGGAGAAACTGCACCAGCTCGTCAGGACAGGTGTCCGTTAATTCCAGGCGAACTTCATCCCCATACATGCGATAGGCGAGTTCCCCTTGGACCGCGCGCAGTAAGTCCTCGGTTTCCTCTTCATCCAAAAAAATGTCCGAGTTTCTGGTAAGACGAAACTGATAACTGTCGATCACCGTCATGCCGACGAACACTTCCGCCATAAAATAGTGAATGATGGAGGACACAAAAACGAAGCTCCGGCTGCCTTCGGAAAGAGCTTCTGGGAGTTCAATCATATGGGGTAGGGCCCGGGGGACCTGCACAATGGCGCGGCCCGAGTTGCGCCCAAACGCGTCCTTGCCATCCAGCTTGACGATAAAGTTGAGACTCTTGTTTAGAATGCGCGGGAAAGGGTGCGCGGGGTCCAAGCCTATAGGGCTTAGCACAGGCAACACATCGGATTCAAAGAACTGTTTGAGATACTGAATCTGTGGCTCGCTCCACTCTTCTCGGCGCAATACTCTGATCTGTTGCGCACGCATCAGCGGCAGCAGTTGTTGGTTCAGCAGTTGGTATTGCTCGTCTACCAACGCGTGGGCGCGCTTGGAAATCTCTGCCAGCGCCTCTTCCCGGCTCAGGCCGTCGGGCCCGATACTTGAGGGGTGTTGTAACTCCAGTACTTCCACCAAGCTCCCCACCCGGACTTCAAAGAACTCATCCAGATTACTGGCAAAAATGCACAGGAAGCGCAATCGCTCTAAAAGGGGTAGTTGGTCGTCGTAGGCTTGGTGGAGCACCCGGCGGTGGAACTCCAACAGACTGAGGTCGCGGTTAAAAAAAGCGTTTACCACGGGGTAACCTTTACTCATACAAAGTGCTTCAGCCTACGGCAGGTATGTGACAGGAATAAGACAGAGGAGGCTAGGCGAGTCTGGGTCGGACGGAAGCCCACGCCAGAGTTGGCGGGGCTTCTTGTGCGGACGAGCAGGGCGCTCCTATTTACATTGGTACATGGCAAAGCTCTGACGGCCGTCTTTCGGTTCGGACGTGGGTACTATGGTATCCGCCCCCATGCGCAGAGCTTCGTTTCTGCCTAGATTCAACAACTCCTGGGACACTTTATCGCGGCTACGGGCTACGGGCCCGACCTTGTCTGCCACCCTGACGTTGGTCTCACTGAGCTTTTCACAGCCGCGTACGTTAGCCATGGTGCCGACCACGATGTCCTCCGCGTCGTCTTCGACCTTTACCCAGGTGCAGGCGGTACCGGCCAGAGTAGCGGCGATGATGAGCACGAGCAGTTTTTTCATGGGTGTATCCTCAATGGGTGGTGGGCTTGATGGTCTCTACACTAATCCCAACCCCCGCGCCTTTCAATAGAGCGCGTCACCTTTTTGCTCATTTGTGTGTTGCGATAGCCGTTGCACTCAGTCCGTCACAACGACACAGTTACGGCCCTTTTCCTTGGCTTGATAGAGCGCCTTATCGGCGCGCTTTAAGGCACTTTCAAAGCTGTCATCCGGTCGGATATTGGTCACCCCAATGCTAACGGTAACCCGAAGTGGGATAGGTTGCTGCTGTTCGTAGCTTCGCTCTTCAATGGCTTTGCGCACCTTTTCCGCCAATAGGTGGCTGTCCTCCGGGCGGTTGGTGGCACACAAAATAACAAACTCCTCGCCGCCCCAGCGGCCCAGGTAATCACTGGAGCGCAGATGGCTCTTGGCCGCATCGGCCAACTCGCACAGAATCCGGTCGCCAGCATCGTGACCGCGCCGGTCATTGATGCGTTTGAAGTGGTCGATATCCATAAGCATCAAGCAGGTGCCTTTTTTCGTTTCCAGGTTGGCAAAAATGCCTTCGGAAATCTGCGCCACGCCGGCGCGGTTGTAGAGCCCAGTCAGGGGGTCGGTGATTGCCTTGCTACGATACAGTTCAGCGCGCACCTGCAGGGTAATGTACTTTTGTGCGAACAGCAGTAGAGCAGCGAACAGCAGTGCATATAGGCTGTAGGCCCACCAGGTGCGCCAGGGTGGCGCCAGTATCGTGATGGCCAGGGTTTGCCCCTCGACCCAGTCGCGCCCATTGGTGGAGGCCCGAACTCGGAAACGGTACTCGCCCGGATTTATATTGGTGTAGGTGGCCGTGGCAATTTGGCCGATGTTGTTCCAGCTTCGGTCAAACCCTTCAAGCATATAGCTGTAGCGCATGGTGCCGCTTTGCCGGAAATTCAGTGCGGCAAAATCGAACGAGAACATGGTGTCCTGGTGACCGAGCGTGAGAGCTTGGGTCGTGAGAATTGACTGGGTTAAGGGTGAGCCCTCGGTACCTATGTACATTTCCCGGTTAAGAATGCGTAAGTTGGTGATAACCACCGGGAACTCGGCACTTTCTCGCACCAGATCGTCTGGATGAAAAACGGTGATGCCTTCCGAGCTGCCAAAATACAAATTGCCTGCTCGATCTTTCAGCGTTGCGTCGCGATTGTAGTGACTGCCCGCCAAGCCATGCTCGCGACCAAAGTTGGTGATTTGTCCGGTTTCCACATCAAGCCGGGCCAGGCCGCTGGCGGTGGCCAGCCAAATGGTGCCCGTGTCGTCTTCGACAATGCTGGAAATATTGGAGGAGGGGAGGCCGTCGGGTACGTCCAAGTGAGAAAATGTACGGGTGTCAGGATCAAAGATATTCACCCCCCGGTGCTGGGTGCCCACCCACACTTTGCCAGTACTGTCTTCATACAGCGAACGAATGTTCGGGCTGCTAATGGCGTTGGGAGCACCCGTACCTGCTGGAATATGAGTGAACTGTTCGGTTTCGAGGTCGAGAATGTCCAAGCCGGAAAAACTGCCCACCCAGAGCTTCCCGTGTCGGTCCTCAATCACGGCGGGAATGAAGTTGCCCGAGACGCTATTGCCGCTGCCCGATGTATGAACAAAATGGCTAAAGCTGTCGGTGTCCGGGTGGTATCGGTTCAAGCCGCCATTCTCGGTACCTATCCAGAGTGTATTGTCCCGGCTCCGGGTAATGTTCCACACAAAAGTGTCATTGAGGCGGGTGGGGTCTGAGCGGTCCGCGGCGTAGTGAGTAAATTGACCGGTGGCCGGATCCAAGCGGTGCAAACCGCCGGCCCAGGTGCCCACCCAGATTTGGCCGTCGATATCCTCTTCCAGAGCCAGCACCGGGTTGGCTTTAAGGGAGTAGGGGTCTGAAGGCTTGCTCAGGTAACGAGTGAATAGCCCGGTGTCGGGGTCTAGGGCGTTCAGCCCACCTTCTGTGCCCACCCAAATCGTGCCGTCACGTGCTTCGAGAAAGCGCAAGATGGCATTATGGCTGATGCTGGTCGGGTCATTGGAGCGAGTGGTGTGGTGCTTGAACACCTGGGTACTGCGGTTGTAAAAACTGACCCCGGACGGAAAGGCGCCAATCCACAAGTCATTCGCGCTGTCTTCAAACACTACTCGCACTTGGTTTGAAACCAAGCTTTGGGGGTCATACGGCGAATGCAGGTAGTGGTCGAAAGACTGAGTCGCCTCGTCAAAGCGCGCCAGACCACCTTGGTCCAGCGTGATCCAAATGATTCCTTCGCTGTCCTGAGTGATATCCCAGACGATATTGACTCGTAGGGAGCGCGGATCATCTGGGTGGTGCCTGAAATGCGTAAAAACCCCTGTTTCAGGGTCGAGTAGGCTGATACCTCCACCGTAGGTACCCAGCCAGACGCGACCCTGGTCATCGTGGGTGATGACTCTAACACTGTTGTACGCCAGGGAATTGGGGTTATTCCGGTCATTCACCAGGTAGCGGAAGCGTTCGGTTTTTGGATTGAATACGGCGACACCCATGCCGGCTGTGGCGACCCAAACCTGGCCTTGGGCATCGACGGCCAGATCGCGTACTTGTTCAATGTTCGGACCGGATTCGACGGGAGGGTTGAACCTGTGCACGGTCATGCTGCTGCGGTCGGGGCTGATCACATGAATAGCTCCCGCTCCCCCAGCGTATAGCGTGTTGTCCTTACCAACGGCCAGCCCGGTGATGGCCTCTGAGGTAAACCGGGTGCGCCCTACGGTTTCGAAGTGCGTAAAGTCATCAGTTTCTGGATGATAGCGGCTTAAACCGCCTTCGCTTCCTTGCCAGAGAACGCCATTCCGGTCCAGCGCCAGTTTGGTAATGTAGCTGGCCGGAAGGCTGCGTGGTATTTGCGCCTCGGCTTGATAGACGCGCAAGCTGAGTCCATCGTAACGACCCAGGCCGTTTTCCGCCCCCATCCACATAAATCCATAGGTATCCTGCACGATGGTGTTAACGCCCCCCATTTGATGGCTGGCGGCTTCTACGCGAGACAGGGGGTTTTCAAAGCGCACGATGGGCGCTCTTGAGTCGGACGAGTTTTCGGGCTCAGTTGCAGCGGCGGCTGTGCTCAAAAGAGAGAAAATCAATACCCACAGCACAAAGCAGAACCTGTACCGCCCTGTTTCGTGGGAGATGCTGCGAAAATGGCGCGCTGTGATCATTCGCTGGTTCCGGCCTTTCGTTGTGACTTGGCACATGAGTCACTCCTACTTGAAGCATAGCTAACTTTGTTCTCTGGCACACGCAAATGGGATTGGCAATGTGTCCAAGCGCACAGGTTGGCTTGTTACATGGTGGGGCATTGGTCCCAAATGGCTTGAAAGTCCTAATTAATAGGACTTCAATACGTGGGTTACCGCAGTTAGTGGGCTAACCTATAGCGAAATCGTATAAGGAGAATTTGGTGTCAGAATGCAAACACTATCGGATCAGCGGCCGCGTGCAGCGGGTTTCTTACCGGGCCACAACACAGGCTAAAGCGAAAGAGTTGGGCCTGACCGGCTGGGTGCGCAACTTGCCCGATGGGCGAGTTGAAGCCATGGCTTGCGGCAGCGAACAGGCGCTGCAGGCCTTTGAAGGCTGGCTTTGGCAGGGGCCGCGCCGTGCGCAGGTGACTGATGTAGAGGCTGCAGAGGCGGAGCCCGAAGCCTGGCACGACTTTGTGGTGCGTTGAGGTTCTGGTTGCGCACAGTCAGGCATGAAATTGCGCTTTTGAACTTCCCGTACGTCTCTGCCTCTTACTCCGCGTCAGTGCGCCAGTAGGTAAATAAGTGTTAATCATGCCTCTGCACATTACAGCGCCATGGATCGGTGCCGTAGAATGTGTCGCACCAGCGCCAGAGGCTCAAGTGGGCAGGTTAACCCTCTGCCAGCTCCCCTCGCTCCGTCGAAGCCGCACTGAGGTACTTTGGCGCTCCCAAAATCGTATTACCGGTGAGCAGTGATGATAAGCAACCGAATTCTCGCCCTGGTAGGGCTTGTGATATTTACTAGCCCGTTGTGGGTTCTGGCCGATAGCGGCCCGGAAGTCATTGTCCAGCAGGTGTTTCAGGAGAAACTCTCCAGTCGCGTCGAAGCGCTGGGCAGTTTGCGCGCCAACGAATCCATTCGTCTCAGTTCCCAGGTGACCCGCACGGTAACCCGCATCAATTTTCAGGACGGTCAACGTGTATCCAAGGGGCGAGTGCTGGTTGAAATGACCAGTTCCGAAGAACTGGCGTTGCTGGATGAAGCGCGCATCAACGCGGAAGAAGCTCGTAAACAGAAAGAGCGCGTCGAAGCGCTGGTACGCCAAGGTGCGGTGTCTCAGTCGAACCTAGACGAACGCGTACGTCAGTATGAATCCGCCCAGGCACGTTTTAACGCCATTCAGGCGCGTTTGGATGACCTGCGTATTCGCGCGCCGTTTGACGGCGTTGTGGGCCTGCGCAATATCAGCGTCGGTGCGTTGGTTTCGCCCGGTGAACTGATCACCACGTTAAATGACGATTCGCAAATGAAGCTGGACTTCACCGTCCCCTCCATTCATCTGCGTCATTTGCGCGTGGGCCTGCCCATTGAAGCCCGCAGCCGCGCCATGGGCGATCAGGTGTTTATGGGCGAGGTGTACAGTATTGATAACCGTGTCGACCCGGTGACTCGATCCATTACCGTGCGTGCTCTTTTACCCAACGACGGGCAGCAGCTCATGCAGGGGCTGTTGATGAACGTTACCCTCAGCACTCGTGAGCGCGACGCGGCGATGATTTCTGAATCAGCCCTGATCACCACCGGCAGCAACCACCATGTGTTCGTAGTGCAAGGTGACGAGGGCAACCGGCGCGCGGAACGGGTGGATGTCACCATCGGCCAGCGCACCGTAGGTCGCGTGGAAATTTTGTCCGGCTTGGAGCCGGGCCAGCGTGTGGTTACCCATGGCGTGCAAAAAGTCCGCGATGGTGAGCCGGTGCGTATCCGTGCCGAGGAAACCGGCTCGGAAGCACTCAGCGACTTGCTCAAGAGGTAACGCCGGCCACCATGATTTTATCTGATGTCTCCATTAAACGACCGGTTTTTGCCTCGGTCATCTCTTTACTGCTAATTGCGTTCGGTCTGTTGGCGTTTGATCGCCTGACTCTGCGCGAATACCCCGATATCGATCCCCCGGTTGTTTCCATCCGCACTGACTACCCCGGCGCGGCGGCGGCCATTGTGGAAACCCGAGTGACCCGGGTTATTGAGGATCGAATCGCCGGTGTGGAAGGGATCGAATACATCACCTCCACAAGCGAGAACGGTCGCTCCAGCGTCAACGTGCGCTTTAGGGTTGACCGGGACATCGATGCGGCGGCCAACGATATTCGTGACCGTATTTCCCGAGTGTTAAACAACCTGCCCACCGAGGCGGACCCGCCGGATGTGCAAAAAGTCAGCTCCGATGAAGACGTCATTGTCTGGTTCAACCTAGCGGGCGAAGGTCGCACCGTGGCGGAGCTGTCCGATTACGCTGAACGCTACCTGGTGGACCGCTTTTCCGTCATCGACGGCGTGGCCCGCGTGCGCGTGGGTGGTCAGCGACGCTACGCCATGCGCGTCTGGCTGGACCGCCAAGAACTGGCAGCCCGGAGCTTGACCGTTAACGACGTGGAGGCGGCATTGCGTGCGGAAAACGTTGAGCTTCCGGCAGGCAGTATCGAATCCGACCAGCGTCACTTTACCGTGCGTATGGCGCGCCAATATCTAAGCCCCGAGGATTTCGCCCAACTGGTTCTGTCTCGTGGCGACGACGGTTACCTGGTGCGCCTGGGCGATGTGGCCAACGTGGTTATCGGCACAGTGGAAGATCGAAATATTTTCCGCGGCAACCAAGTGCCTATGGTGGGCATTGGTGTGATCAAGCAATCCACCGCCAATACCATCAATGTCGCCCGGGCAGCGCGTCAGGAAGTTGAGCGTCTCAACGAAACCCTCCCCGAGGGTATGAGCCTGGAACAGAGTTTCGACAGCTCGGTGTTTATCGAGCAGGCCGTGAAGGAAGTTTACTTTACGCTCACCGTCGCCATTGCCATGGTGATACTGGTGATCTATCTGTTCCTGGGCAGCGCCCGGGCCATGCTGATTCCCGCCGTGACAGTACCCGTATCCATTATCGCCACGTTTACCGTGCTCGCCATGCTGGGTTTCTCGGTCAACCTGTTGACCTTGTTGGCACTGGTGCTGGCCATTGGTTTGGTGGTGGACGATGCCATTGTGGTATTGGAAAACGTCGTTCGTCATATTGAAGAAAAAGGCAAGCCGCCTTTGCTCGCCGCTTACGAAGGCACACGTGAAGTTGGCTTTGCGGTCGTTACCACAACACTGGTATTGATTTCCGTTTTCGTACCCATTGCCTTTCTACAGGGAGACATCGGCCGTTTGTTTTCCGAATTCGCCCTTACCATGGCGGCGGCTGTAGCTTTCTCTTCGCTCATTGCCTTGACGTTATCCGCCATGTTGGCTTCCAAGCTGCTCAAGAAAAAGAGCGGCACCAACAAGCTGGTGGAAAAGATTGATCAAGGTATTGTGTGTTTGCGCCACTACTACATGGCCGCCCTGCGGGTATGCTTGCGGCGCCTACCGTTGGTCTCGGTGATTTTTGTGGCGCTGTTGGGCGGCAGCCTGTGGTTGCTTCAGCATTTGCCATCGGAATACGCTCCGCGTGAAGATCGGGGTTCCTTCTTGGTCATTGTGAATGGTCCGGAAGGGGCCAGCTTTTCCTACATGTCCGAGTACATGAACGAGATCGAAAACCGTTTAATGAAATACGTGGACGCCGGGGACGTGAGCCGCCTGCTGGTGCTCGCGCCGCGCGCCTGGGGTGCGCTTGAGCGGTACAACAGCGGTATGGTAATTGCGACACTGCCGGACTGGAGCGAACGGCGTAGCGGTTTTGACATCATGAATGATGTGCGCGAGGAGTTGAGCGATTTGCCCGGCGTAGCCGCTTTCCCGGTGATGCGCCAAGGTTTCGGCTCGGGTACGCAAAAGCCAATTCAATTCGTAATTGGCGGGGGCACTTATGAAGATCTGGCCAGTTGGAGGGATATCTTGTTAGAGAAAATCGAGCAAGATAATCCCGGTTTTTCCGCTTTGGATTGGGACTACAAAGAAACCCGCCCTCAATTTGAAGTACGTATTGATAGCGATAGTGCGGCCGACCTAGGCGTTAGTGTTCGCAACGTGGGTCAAACTCTACAGACCATGCTTGGGTCTCTGCGTGTCACCACGTATATTGACGATGGTGAGGAGTACGAAGTGATGCTGGAGGGGCAGCGGGATACCCAGCGAACCATCGACAGTTTGGAGAATATTTACGTCCGTTCCGAGCGCAGTGGCGAGTTGATTCCACTGGGTAGCCTTGTCACCGTGAACGAATTTGCGGATGCCGCTCAGTTGAATCGGTACAACCGAATCCGGGCCATCACCATTGAAGCCAATCTTGAAAATGGCCTCACCCTGGCGGAAGGCTTGGCCCATTTGGAGCAGCTGGTTGCTGACCACCTTCCAGAGCATGTGGTCATCGATTACAAAGGCCAGTCCCTGGAGTACAAACAGGCCGGTGATTCAGTGATGTTTATCTTTTTGCTGGGCATCATGATCACCTTCCTGGTATTGGCCGCGCAGTTTGAAAGTTACGTGCATCCACTGGTGATTATGCTCACCGTGCCTTTGGCCATTGCCGGTGGCTTGCTCGGGCTTTACTTCACTGGCAATTCGTTGAATGTCTATTCACAAATTGGTTTGGTAATGCTGGTGGGCCTGGCGGCGAAAAACGGCATTTTGATTGTGGAGTTCGCCAACCAGCTTCGGGACAAAGGCGTGGCGTTTGCCGAAGCGTTGGAAGAAGCCGCCGCTACCCGCATGCGCCCCATCCTGATGACCGGTATTACCACTGCCGCCGGAGCCATGCCGCTGGTGTTGTCCTCCGGCGCTGGGGCGGAAACCCGCGCGGTGATCGGCGTGGTGGTTATCTCCGGCGTTTTGGCGGCAACACTGTTTACTCTGTTCATTGTGCCCTGTGCCTATAGCCTGTTGGCGCGCAACACGGGTTCGCCCAATGATGTGAAGAGAAACATTGAGCGGCTCAGGGCGGAACACCATCGAGAACCCCTTTCGCAGCCGGTAGAGTAAATACTCGGCTAATAAAGCCCCGTTTGCCGCTCGACCATTAGCGCGAGCGGGGTCGCTACAAACTCCAAAGCTTAAGTAACTGGCTCCCCCAGCTCGGTTCTCCCCGGGCTGTGGATGAGTTACTATCGTCGTCCTGTGCCAATATAAGAAAAATAGGACTTCGTTATGGCTTTTTGGTTGTTGGTTGCTCTGCTTGCAGCAGTGTTTGCTCTGATCTCCAATCGGGATTTGGCCCGCCGGTTGAACACGGCGGAGCAGCGGCTGCGTGCAGTTGAGCAAAAGGTTGCAGCCGAGCATCGTGCGGACTCCGCTTCGCTTCGCGAATATGAGCTTCCACCCTCAGCGAGAAAGGGCTTATCCCCAGAGCCCAGCCGACCCTCCCAGCCTGCATCACCGACTTCAGCCGTTGCGAAGGCATCGATTACAAGCTCCAGCACTACCTCCGCCGAATCGGCCCAGGCACAGGCCGATAACTGGCGTGCTCCAGTTGCGGCGCGGAGCCACACGTCAGACTGGTCCCGCGTCACGTCGGGGGCGGGTACCCCCACATTGGACTGGCTAAGCCCCGTAATGGAGCGGATCAAGCGTTACTTTACCGAAGGCAATGTGATCGTCCGCGTGGGCGTTATCGTGTTGTTTTTTGGTGTGGCGTTTCTGCTGCGCTATGCACAGCAGCAGGTCGCCGTGCCGATGCAGATGAAACTGTCGGCCGTGGGAGCCTTGGGCGCAGCGCTGTTGGCGGTCGGTTGGCACTTGCGTCACTCACGCCGAGCCTACGCACTGATTTTGCAAGGTGGTGGGGTAGGCATTTTGTACATCACTGTATTCGCGGCATTGCGACTGTTCGATCTGCTGTCGCCCACCGTAGGGTTTGGTTTGCTGTTGGTTATGGTGGCGCTGGCGGCGGCGGCCGCGGTGTTGCAAAACGCCCGCTCGCTTGCAGTGATGGCGGTCACCGGTGGCTTTCTCGCGCCCATTTTGACGGCCACCGAGCCGGGCAGTCACATTGTGCTGTTCAGTTATTACGCCGTTCTTAACCTGGGAATTCTCGCTATTGCTTGGGCCAAATCCTGGCGGGAACTTAACGTGTTGGGTTTCCTGTTTACGTTTGTGATCGGCACCGTTTGGGGCGTGCTTAGCTATTCCGCCGTGCACGTACTCAGTGCACAAGCATTTCTGATTTTGTTTTTCCTATTCTATGTACTCATCGCTCTGCTGTTTGCGCGTCGGCAGCCGGTCGAACTCAAGGGCTATGTGGACGGTACTTTGGTGTTCGGAACACCGCTGGTGGGTTTTGGTTTGCAGGCGGGGTTGATGCAGCCTTACGACTTTGGTCTTGCCTGGTCCGCTTTGGTTTTGGGTGGCTTCTACACGGGGTTGGTTTGGTTGTGTCGCCGCTACGGAGGTTCGGCTTATCGGCTGTTGAGCGAAGCCTTTTTGGCGTTGGCGGTGGTCTTCTTTTCTCTGACCATTCCCTTCGCACTGGAGGGAGAGTGGATCGCGCTGGCATGGGCATTGGAAGGCGCGGCGATTCTTTGGGTCAGCCTGAAACAAAAACGCCAGATGGGAGTGGCGTTTGCTCTGCTATTACAACTGGGCGCCGGGCTCTTGTTTCTGCCGGACTTATGGCTGCGCAGTTCCGCATGGCCGGGTGTTAATGCGGTATTCTTGGGCGGCGCCTTTGTGGCTTTGGCGGGCCTGTATTCCAGTTATGCGCTGACGCGGGCGGGTGATTGGTTGATCCCCAGCCTCCGGTCCTTAGCGCCCGTGATGCTGCTCTGGGGTTTGGGCTGGTGGTTGACCAACGGCGTTTTGGAGCTCGTGGAGTTTGCACCTTCGGGATATCGCTGGGGCTCACTGCTGTGTCTGTTTGCGGTTACGGCCGCGGCTTTGGGTGCGGCGGAAGCCAAGCTTAACTGGCAGCAGTTGCGCTATACGCCCGTGGTGTTGTTCGGATTGATGGTACTGCTTTCGATAGCGTCCATCCAAGGGTTCGAGCACCCTCTGTCCGATTTCGGGCTCGTCGGCTGGCCGGCGCTTTTTGCGGCACTTTACGGGCTGCTATATCTTCAGGACAAAATTCACCACTTGCCCGCGAAAGTTTTGGCCACTCTGCATGCTGGCGCTTGGTGGCTCGTAGCGCTTATTTTTGGTGTGGAGTTTTATTGGTTGGTCGAATCGCGATACGAGCTGGGTGGCTCATGGCCAGTCGTAGCCCAGGTACCCTTATTGTTGGCCATGCTTTGGATCGCCCTTAAGGGGGGCGCTTGGCCCTGGCGGCCGCATCGCCCCACTTACACCACTCTGGGCTCATGGCCGATAGTGGGTTTCTTTGTTCTGTGGAGCTTGTTTGTCAGTACCAGCAGTTCGGGCGACTTCTCACCGCTGCCTTACTTGCCGACTATTAACCCGCTCGACATAACACAGATTTTGGTACTGCTAACACTGGCGTACTGGGTGCAAGACGGTTACCGCGATAGCAGCGGCCCCGTGGCGTTGTTCCACGGGCATGCGCTGTTGGGCGCATTAACATTTGTCTGGTTGACCGCCGTGCTGCTGCGCACTCTCCATCACTGGGCTGAAATCGATTACCACTGGACAACGTTGTGGGACTCTCATTTGGTGCAAGCCGCTGTGTCGGTATTCTGGACGCTGGTGGGATTGGTCACCATGTACTTCGCCGCACGATTCAAGGCGCGCCCCGTATGGATTGCCGCAGCCACATTGCTGGGGCTGACTGTGGCAAAGTTATTCTTGTTGGATATGCGGGACAACGACACACTGGAAACCATCGTGGCGTTTTTAGCTGTGGGTATACTGCTATTGGTGGTGGGTTATCTGTCGCCCATGCCGCCCGGGAAAGCCAGCGACGCTTTGGAAGCTAAGGTGGCACCGTAATCGTACGTGGCCTCAGCGGCAACCGCGTAGACGACGCGCCAATTGTCACGACCAGTATCAGTGGATTGGCGCGATCAACTGAAAGCGAACCGGCTTGCCGGTGAAGTTTTTCTGCGCGGGTAGGTCAGTCTTATAAAAATTCTCTGCTGTTCGCCAGAATGCGCCCATCAACCGAGCGTTCCAGCTTTAGCTCAATGTCACTGAACAGTGACTCCACATCTTTGCGCAACAGGCCTGTGACAACGAAGGACCACTCGCTAGCGTCATGGCGGTCGCGTTCACCACTCTCGCAAACGGCAATCGCCGGGTTGCGCCCAAGGCGTTCATGAAGTCCGCCCATACGCTGACGTTTTTCTTTGAGGGAGCTGCAACCGGGCAGTGAAATTTGACAGGTCAGAATGCCGATGTGCATGGGATTCCACTCCTCACGTCATTGAAGAAAACTTAGGTAGCCTCTGCTCCCTAGCCGACCAGCTTCGCTTTTAACCACTCCGCTCCGCGACTACTGACCAGATACAGGCAGGGAATCACCGCCAGGGTTAGCAGCATGGCACCCATCAGGCCGCCGATCACGGCGATGGCGAGCGGGCGCATAATTTCGGCGCCTTCGCCCAAGCCGATGGCGAGCGGAGTCATACCCACTACGGTCGTGAGAGTGGTCATTAAAATCGGACGAAGGCGGATGCTGCCGGCTTCCAGTACGGCGTCTTCAATGCTTAGGTTGTGATTGCGCCGACCAAGCTCAATGTACTCCACCAGTAGAATCGCATTGTTGACCACTATCCCGATCAGCAACACTACACCGATCATCACGGGTGCGGACAAAGGTGTACCCGTGGCCCACAACATCAACACCACACCAATCAAAGACAGTGGCGCAGCGGCGAGAATCACCAGTGGGTTAGTCAGCCGTTCATACTGCACCGCCAACACCACCAGCACCAGGAACAGCGCCAGGCCGATAACGCTCATCAGTTCGCGATTGGTTTCTTGAATGGCTTCCCATTGGCCGCCAAAAATCAAACTGTAGCGGTCAGACATTTCCATACCCTGCAAGCGCTCTTCCACTTGCTCCATGATGGTGCCCACGTCTGAAACCTGCGTGTTGATGTTGCCCACCACGCGCTGAATTCGGCCCTGGTTTTCGCGTTCAATGTGCGCAGGCCCAGTACTCATTTCAAAGCGGGCTACATCGCGCAGCAATACCGCTTCGCCGTGTTGGCGGAACAGTAGCAGGTCGCCCAGCCGTTCAGGGTCGGCGGTTTCTTCACGCGGTAGGCGTACGCGCACATCGTACTCCACGCTGCCGCTGATAAAACGTGTGGGGAGAGCGCCGTTGACGGCCATACGAATGGCTTCGCCCACTTCGGATACATTCAACCCCAGCGCCGTAGCGCGCTCACGGTCGACCCGAATGCGCACCAGCGGACTTTGGGAATCACGCCCAACTTCCACGCCTTCAAGCCCGGGAATATCTTCCAGTCGGTTGGTGATTTCCCGCGCGTAGTCTTGCAACTGATTCAGCTCCGGCCCAACAATGGTGATGGCGAAATCGTCACCGGAGGTGGTAAAGCGCAGGCCGCGAATGGAGGGTGGATGTACACCCATTCGAACACCGGGCAAATCCAGTGCTTCCAGTTTTCGCTGGGCATCCGCCACCCACTGGCCGGCGGTCATATTTGGGCGCTCAGAGGCGGGCGTCAACTGCACGCGCAGGCGCGCGGTGCCTGGGCGCTCATTGATGCTGCCGCCGCCCAAGTGACCGCCTACCAGCGCGAATTGGGTTTCCACATGGGGCAGTTCCCGAATCGTGTTTTCAATCACGCGGGTGAGGCGGTCGGTTTCGTCGGGCGGTGTGCCCGAGGGTAGGCCAATCCAGACAAATACGCTGCCATCGTCTACTTGCGGTAAGAATTCGTTGCCCAGGCCTTCACCCAGCTTGAGCGCGCCTACAAACGCCAATACCGCCAGGGCCAGGACCGCCCAGCGCCAATGCAGAATTTTGGCCAGCAGAGTGCGGTACCCAGCGCGCAGCTTGGCGATCATGCGATTGAAGCTGCGCTGGAATCGGCTGCGCTCGAAACCGCTTTGATACTTCACCTTAGCGAGCAGAGCCGCGAGCATGGGAATCAGGGTTAGGGCGGCGGCCAGGGTGGCCAAAATCGCGAAAGAAATGGTCAGGATCAGGTCGGTAAAGACCATGGCGGCCATGCCGGTAATCAGCAAAAACGGCAGTACCGCTGCCAGGTTGGTCAAGGTTCCGGCCGTGATCGCGCCCCGAACTTCTGCGGCGCCGGTGTGCGCGGCTTCATCGGGGCTTTTATTCAGTTCATCCCGGTGCCGGTAGATGTTTTCCAGCATCACTATGCCGTTGTCCAACAGCAAGCCGACGCCCAGGGCTAGGCCACCGAGGCTAATAATATTCAGAGTGAGGTTGCCGATACCCATCATCGCGAAGGTGGCCATGATGGCGATGGGGATGGACATGCCCACCACGAAGGCTTTGCGCAGGCTGCCTAAAAACAGCAACACCAGCACCATGGCCAGCAAGCCGCCCAGAATGGCGGCGCTGGCAACGCTGGCGATGGCACCGCGAATAAAGTAGGCCTCGTCGCCAATGGGCTGGAAATTGATGTCCTCGGGGATAAAACCGGAGCGTTCCAGTCGCGCAATGGTGGCCTGCACGGCTTCCACTACTTCCACCGTGTTGGCATCCGGTTGTTTAAAGACTGACACCTGGGCCGACGGTGTGCCGTCCAAACGCACGAACAGTCGCTGCTCCTGGTGCCCGTCGGTTACTTGTGCCACGTCACTGATGCGTACACTGCTATCGCTGTCCGGCAAATGGATCAGCACATTGGCGATGTCCTCCACGGAGGTGAACAGGCCGTCAGTTTTGGCCATGACGTCAAAGTCGCCGGAAGTCATCCAGCCGGAGGCGATGTCCACGTTTTCCGCTTCAAGTGCGGCAACCAAGTCGGCCATGGTGAGGTGGTAGTAGCGTAGCCGGTGCTGGTCAACCTCAACCCGCATTTCCCGCACTAGGCCGCCGGCGGTTTCCACCCCGGATACGCCGTGAATGGCGACTAATTGAGGCGTGAGCTGGTGCTCCACCCAATCCGCCACTTCCACTTCCGAGCGCACGGCGGAGCTAAAGCCGGCCTGCCACACAGGTTGTTGGGAAGGGTCGAATTTGTACAGACGCGGCGGCTCGATGTCGCGCGGCAATTGGGTTCGGGCCAGCTCCAGGTACCGTGAGGCATCTTGCAGTGCCAGATCCAGATTGGTGCCGGCCGCAAAGTGCAGGTTGACGTTGGTGCGCCCTTCAGAAGCTCGGCTGTCGATGCGGATCAGATTTTCCGTGCCGGCCAGATTGCGCTCCAGCACACGGGTGATTTGCTCTTCCATAACTTCCGGCGCCGTGCCGGGGTAGTTAACCGTCACCCGAATTTGGGGAATATCGATGGTGGGTAGCAGGTCGATGGGCAGGCGCTCGATAAAGAACAAGCCTAGAACAAACACCACCGAGGCCAGCGCCAATGTGCCAATGGGGCGGCGAATAGCGGTGCTGGTGATGCCGCGGTGCTCTATGTTCCTGTCATGAGGCGGATCGTTCCTGTCGTGATGCGGATCACTCATAATCAGTTCCGCCGCTCGACAATCCGCACTCGCTGTCCATCGCGCATATCTATGGGGTTGCTGGCCAGGACTACATCGCCAGGTTCAAGACCGGATGTGATTTCCGTCCAGCCGCCGCGATTGATCCCAATGGAGACTTCTCGGCGCTTCAGCTCGTTATCTTCAACCAGATAGACGTAATAGCCGTCGGCTTCGGTATCCGCGCCGACTGACGGTGTAGGTAGGGCGAGCACTTCCGTTCTGGCGTCCACGTCGAACTGCAGCCGAGCCAGGTAGCCCGGCCTGACGCCGCGCTCATCCGCCCCTTCAGGCAGCGCCACTTCCACAGTGACCAACCGGCTGCCGGTGTCCGCGGCGGGGAAAATGCGCCGGACGGTACCGGCAAAGATTTCATCGCGCAGAGCATCCAGGCGCACTGTGACCAGTTGGCCCGGCATCAAATGCACCACGTCCACTTCCGGCAGGCCGGGGCGCACCACCAATTCATCCATGGCCGCCAGTTCAAAGAGAGTTTCGTGCTGCTGTACCGCTTCGCCGGGCTCGATATGGCGTTGTGTAACTACCCCGTCCTGGGGTGCCGTAATGCGGCCAAAGGCCACTCGGGCGCGCCATAATTCCCGCTCACTTTCGGCGACGCGCAGTGTCGCTTGCGCCTGTTGGTATTCCGACAAGCTCACGGCACCGCGTTGGCGCAGCTCGGCCATGCGTTCATAATCCAGGCGTGCCCGTTCTTCTTCCGCGTTGGCACGCCCCAGCTCGGCCTGCTGCTCGGACATATCCAACTCTGCGAGCAGCTCGCCCGCGCGCACTCGATCACCTTCTTCCTTGTGCAAGCGGTGCACGGTGCCATGGGTGCGGCTGGCCAAACGAATATGCACCCTCGGCTCCACCGGGCCGCTGACCATGACGCGGCGCGACATATCGCGGGGTTCCATCCCCATAACGGCAATAGCCGTACCGCGGTCGGTGCGTTCGGGTTCGGAAGCTGTTTCGCGGCCGCAGCCGGTCATAAGCAGGATCAGCGCACCGCCAATCATCGCGGCGCGAATACCTGGGGGGAAGGTCATGGGCAATATCCAACAAATAAGTACTTCGTACTCCAACTTTACCAGCCGGGAGGTTGGGCGGGCCAGCTCTGTTCGGTTAAGAAGTGTTCAGAGAGCAATCTGCCAATGCCCCTTGGGGGGAGCGATACGCTCTGTGAGCCAAGCAGTTTTCTTGATTACAAAGCTTGCGGACAGGATTATTATTGTTGCGCCCAATCGGGGCAAGCGAGTCCCATAAACACAAGAAGAGGCGTTGATAGTAATGGATAGAAAATATTTGCTTACGGCGTTTGGTTACGGACTTCTGGGGTTGGTGCTGGGTATTTATATGGCCGCGTCCAAAAATCACGGCCAAGCGGTCACCCACGCTCATATCTTGCTGATTGGTTTTGTTGTTTCCTTCGTGTATGCCGTGTGTCACAAGCTTTGGTTGACGGGGGCAATCGGTCGGCTCGGAGCGGTGCAGTTTTTCCTGCACCAGGTGGGTACTGTGGGCGTAGTAGTGGGATTGTTCCTGCTGTACGGCGGCTATGCCAACGAAGCCGTGCTGGGCCCAGTGCTAGGTGCGGCCTCTTTGGTGGTATTGGCGTCCATGATCATGATGAAGGTTATGGTGGTACGAACCCGCGCTACTTAAATGCGGCACCACAACCGCTAGGGTTGATGAACTGCGGCGCTTGACTCCTCAGCCGGTCGGGACTCTTCATTCGGTCGGGATTCTGCGTGTTGTTGTGCGGGCAAACCGGCGGCGACTATGTCACTCCACAGGGCCCGCCACACGTCCCAGTTGTGCCCGCCGGGTTGGGTAAATACCCGCTCGGCGGGTAAGCGCACCGCCAACAGTTCGCTGGCTTTGGCAAAACGATCTTCCTCGCCGTAGCCCAACACAATCTGGGGGCCGTTCGATCCACGGGTGGCTTCTTTAAACCAGTGCCACACCGCTCGTTCGTAGTCTTCACCCGCTTTGCCGTCGTTGGGCCATTGATCCAGCCCGCCCGCTTCGTGAATTTCCCTAACCAGCGCCGAATCACCGGGGTAGGGCGCTAGCAGTATCAAACCATCAATAATGCCGGGGTGCTCGTCGCAGTAAAGTACCGCGCCTAAACCGCCCATGGAGACACCCATCAACCAAATACGCTTATAGCCCCGTGCCCGAGCGGGAACGATAATATCCTGATGCAAACGCTCCACCACTGTTCGCTCCCGGTAGTATCCGAAGTGCGCGTCCACCGCCACGATGTCCGCCTCCAGCTCGTTGCCGGTAGCGAAGAAACCGTTAGAGGGGAAGGACTCCATGCCCTCTTTGCGACCGGGCAGCATGATCAGCAGGGTGTCCGACTGACGCTCCACTTGCGCTTCGAGGTAGGGCATGGGGGTTTTCGCGGCTTGGAAAAAGCCGCAAGCGGTGAGCAGACTTGAGAACAGCATAAGTAATGGCGCTTTCCGCATGGGCGTGATCCTTGCTGGCGCCGCACCGGCTCAGAGTAACCTCAGAAACCGGTAAGGCGCGATGTATCCTGCAAGACGTTTAAGGATGAAAGCCGCCGTGGATCAGGCTTCTTCCTCGATGGTGTTTTGGTAACCATCGGCATCCAGGGCGCTGTCCAGCTCGGATAAGTCGTCCGGACGTACACGGAAAAACCAGCCGTCATCGTAAGGGGAGTCGTTTACGGTTTCAGGGGCGTCTTCCAGGCTGGTGTTGATTTCAAGCACTTCGCCGGATACGGGGGAATAGATGTCGGAAGCGGCTTTAACGGACTCCACCACGCCGGCCTCTTCACCCATGGTCACGTGACTTCCGGCCTCGGGCATTTCCACAAACACCACATCGCCTAAAGCGCTCTGAGCATGGTCGCTGATGCCGACGGTGACGGTGCCGTCAGATTCCACGCGCGCCCACTCGTGGCTGGGTAGGTACTTCAGTTCAGGGCGGATCTCACTCATGAATTGCTTCCTTAATAAAGACTTGGAAAATTTTTGTTGTTACACCAATGCTTGGCCTTTGCGTACAAAGTTAGGCTTGACCACTTCAACAGGCAAGCGCTTACTGCGCACTTCCACCTGAGCTTCGGAGCCGATACCTTTGGGAACCCGCGCTAAAGCCACAGACACCCCAAGCGTGGGGGAGAAGCTGCCGCTGGTAATCACCCCGGCCTCGGTGCCATTCGCCAGCACTGGCTGACCAGCACGTAATACGCCTCGTTCACGCAATACCAAACCGACTAGCTTGTTCTGTACACCTTCAATACGTTGACTTTCCAGCGCCTTTCGGCCGACAAAGTCGCGGCTTTCGGGCTGCCAAGCCAGGGTCCAACCCATGTTGGCTTCCAGGGGCGAGACGCTTTCGTCCATCTCGTGCCCGTATAGATTGAGACCCGCCTCCAGGCGCAAGGTATCCCGGGCACCCAGGCCACACGGGCGGACTCCCGCTTCGGCCAGTTGCTGCCAAAAGGCGACTGCCTCGTCGCCCGGCAGAATAATCTCCAGACCATCCTCACCGGTATAACCGGTGCGGGCAATAAACCAATCGCCCTGTTCCGAGGCTTGAAAAGGCGTTAGTGCCTGAATGGCAGCGGCTAGCTCGGGCCGGACCTGGCTGACGCGTTCAATGGCCTCTGGCCCCTGCACGGCAATCATAGCCAGCTCGGCCCGTTCTTCCAGCTCGACGTCATAATCTGCGGCGATGCGGCCCATCCAGTCCAGATCTTTCTCCCGTGTGGCGCAATTGACCACGGTGCGGAAGTGACCATTGCTATTGTAGACGATCAAATCATCAATCACGCCGCCCTGGGGGTTGAGCATAGCGGTATAAAGAGCCTTGCCTGGACGGGCAGAGATAAGGTCCACATCATTGGCGAGCAAATACTGCAGATAGCCCTTAGCCTCAGGGCCGCGCACATCCACCACGGTCATGTGCGACACATCAAACATGCCCGCCGCACGGCGCACCTGGTGGTGTTCCTCGATCTGCGAGCCGTAATTGATTGGCATGTCCCAACCGCCAAAATCGACCATTTTGGCGCCCATGTCGAGGTGGCTCGTGTAGAGCGGGGTTTGTTTGCCCATTGATACTTCCGTCAAAGGTCGCCGGGTAGAGAACCGGCACGTGTCTGGGAGCCCCGCAAAGGGACAGGAAAAAGCGGTGCCTATTCTACTGGGGGAGAGGGGGTTTCGCCAGCGTCGGTTGTCGCGCACCGCCTTCGCCAACGCATGATGACGTCATCTCCTGTCATGCTGTGACGATTTCATCTCCCACCGCGAATAATAGAGAAATTTTGAAATAAGCGAAGGGAGATTTAGTAATGAGCGTGACAAAAGCATTCTTTCTACAGTTCAGCCTGCTGGTTTCAAGTGTTGTGTTGGCGGGCGATAGCGTGCCCGCCGAGGGATCGCCGGAAGCTTTGGCCATGGTGAACCTTCCCGAACCGACTTTCAGCAGCGACCCGCCACCACTTGGCCCGCAAGCAATGACTGATTTGGGCTTTGAGCAAGTGTACGACAACTTCGACGTGTTCTTTACCGCCCGTGACGGCGCAAAGCTCCATAGCGACCACTATAAGCACCACGGTGACATCACCGTGGTGCTTATACATGGCTCCGCAGGCTCCAGTTTTACCATGAACAGAATGGCCGGACGCCTTCGTGAAGCCGCGCGTGCCGAAGTCTATGCGCTTAATCTGAGAGGGCACGGCCTCTCGGAAGGCCGTCCGGGAGATGTTGACTATATAGGCCAGTATGCTGATGATCTGGATGACGTACTGAATCAGATTAAGGAAGCCAAGCCGGAGAATGCGGTTATCATCGCCGGCCACTCAATGGGGGGCGGGGTTGCGCTAGAGTTCGCCAGGCTTCACCAATCTACCAGCGTGGATGGTTATCTCCTCTTTGCTCCGGACCTGGGACCAGTGTCCCCAACGGTCCGAAAGGAGGTGCCGGCGACCAAGGACGGTAAAGAACCGGCGTTGAAGCTGCATATGGCCCGTATTATCGGATTACATATGTTGAACCAGGAAGGCATCCACAGCTATGACCACCTGCCAGTGCTGTTTTACAACTTGCCCGAGCAAATGCCTATCAGGCAATACAGCTACAGAAGCGTCTTGAGTGGTTCACCGCAAGACTACCGCGCCGCGCTGAAACAAATGCAGCAACCGCTCTTGGTGATCGTTGGCGAGCAGGATGAAGCGTTCATTGCACGCGAGTTTCCTACTGCCATTGAGCGGCTGTCGGATGGTGAGGTGGTGATAGTAGAAGATGAAACACACAACGGCATCCGCCATTCAATTAAAGCCATGAAGGCGGTGAATGATTGGGCGAGAACGAACTTTGGGAAAAGTAGAATCGCTCATGAGTAAGGATAACGAGTTCGAAACCGTGCTTGCAGAACATCGAGCGCTGATTTACAAAATCGCCTCGGGTTACAGCAGAAACTCTGACGATCTTGAGGATTTGACTCAAGAAATAGCACTACAGCTTTGGCGCAGTTTTGACAGATACGATCCACAGTATAGATTCAGCACTTGGATTTACCGAATCGCATTGAACGTTTCTATTTCATATTTGAGAAAGAAAACGACATACGACAGGCGCCACACTAATCAAGATCAACCATTGCTCGAACAGGCGGCATCGGCACCTGATTGCAGCATCCTATATGAGCTTAACCAGATATTAAGCCGTTTGAACAAGTTTGACAGGGCACTGATCATGTTGGATATGGACGGACTGAGCTACGCCGAAATAGCGGAAATTATGAGTATCTCGCCAAGCAATGTGGGAACTAAGCTCTCGAGAATCAAGCGTCGTTTGGCAGATCAACTGTGATATTGGAGCAATCATGAACGATATTGAAAGAATGCAACAACTTTGGAAGAAGCAGGAAGAGACCATTAATCAAAACGTCAAGCTTAGCCTGGAATGCTTGAAAGAGGTCAAAAGCCAAAAATCGGCGTCTCGGCTAAACAGCTATCTCTACCTGAATATCTTTAGCTTAATCGCGGGATGCGCATTGGCCGCCGTTGGTAGCTATTTTGCGATTCAGTATCAGGCGAGTACGCACCTTTTGATATCGGGCAGTCTCATTGCGCTTTGGTCGTTGGCGCTTTGCTATGGTGCAATCAGTCAGATACAGCGGATAACCAAGTTGAACTACGCAGGGCCAATCTACGACGTCCAGCGACAGCTCCAAAATATTAGATTATCCGCGCTGTTCTATTTAAAACTGTCGTTAATGATTGTTCCTTTCTACTGGGCGTTTGCGCTCGTGTGGGGCAAGGTATTCATGGGAGTTGACTTGATTCATCATTTAAATATTGTGATGACGACGTTTGTACTGTTACCCATCGCTGCCTGTATTTATTGGGCTTTGTCGCCACAAAACATTGATAAGCCTTGGGCTAGATGGCTAATGCAGGGTGCCGGAAGCCAAGTTCGAAAGGCGCTGGAAGACCTTGATGAGTTGCGCGAGTTTGAAAGTGAGGTGTCCGGAAAAGAAGGGGTGGATAATTAATCGGGTGTCTTCTGCCGCACCGGCGGCTGTTATCCATTGGTTGGGCTGTAAGTCCAGTCTTTCTTTGAGGATGAGTCACCCCGCGCTTATCATCGCGCCGTTCGACTCGTCCAGTCGCCGATCTGCTATGCAGGCGCAAAGTGCAAACTGAATCCAGCTAGCGCTAATAGGAGAAGCAGGTAAACTATTCCATCTATACCGAAAAAAGTAACCTGAAATCAACCACTTTTCTTGTTGGATTATATCCTTCGTAGCGCATTGAATGGAACGACCAACAAAGCCGCCAAAAGAGATTTTGGGGAAATATCACTTTGTCCGATCTAGTGCTGCGGTGCTTTTCTGAATAGTGCTAACTGCCCTTAGCCGTTTCCAGCGGTGGAGAGTGCAATTTTATGCTCCGGTAGCTGGCCAAATTATTTACTCTGCGTAGAGTTTTTACAGAAGTAAGTCCGACAATTATCGATGTGGCAATAAAGGGCAGTATCAATAGAGGGCTTTGAGATATAGTGGCAAGCATAGATCTAACCCCTCCATGATTAGACCCAATAACTATTGCAATTCCTAAAGTCAACATTAGCGTTAAGCAGAAGAACAGCGAGAATCTTTTGATTTTCACAATTCTGATCCATCAATTTTAAGATATGGCATGGGGAGAACTACGCCCGCGACTATTGCGGGCGTAGCACGGGAAAAATGACTTGCGGTTTACTGTGTGGTTAGTACCGGAAGATGCTTCTCCAAAAACTCCCCCATGGCTCTAAAAGTCGCGACGCGATTGTCTTCGTTGGATAGGTAATGATCCTCATTCGGCAGTTCGATGTAGGTCACGTCTTTTCCGGCTCGCTTCAGTGCTGCGTACATTTTCTGGCTGTGTTCCGCCTCCACCTGGCGGTCACTATCACCGTGAACCAGCAACACTGGAATTTTTACGGTTTCGGCGTGATTGACGGGAGAGATCTCCCTGAGTTGCCGGCCATGGCGACCAACTTGAGCTTCAATTACGTTGTAAGATTGCGAGAAATCCCGACGGCTGCGCACCAGTTCGAATACGTCGCTCACGCCGGCGAAGCTAATGGCACACTGATAAAAATCAGGTGTTTTTACGGCACCCATGAGAGCCGCATAGCCACCATAACTGGCCCCAACAATACAGATGCGGTCTGGGTCGGCGATGCCGTCGGCGATCAATGCCCGGGCGCCGTCTTCGATATCGTCCTGCATCTCTTTACCCCAGTTCTGCAGGCCAGCTTCAAAAAAGGCATGGCCCTGGCCGGTAGAGCCCCGGAAGTTCATCTGCAGTACCGCATAGCCCAAGCTGGCAAAGTATTGGGACCAATAATCGAACGCGTCCGAATCGCGCGCGTGGGGCCCGCCATGAGGAAACATCAGTGTTGGCAGCTTTCCTTCACTGCCCGCCGGCCTGGTCAGCCAAGCGTGTATGTCTAGGCCGTCCCGAGCTTTGTAGTGGTAGTTCCTAACCGGTGTCATCCGCTGGGGTTCGAGTGCCCCGTAACGATAGGCCACGGCGTTCAGAGAGCGGGGTTCACGGGTGCCGAGATAGTAGGTGCCTGATTCGGTTCTCCCGGTGGAGTAAACCAGAAATTTATTGAGGTCGTCCGTCAAAGAATAGACGGAGTTGCGGCTGTTCGGCAGTGCGGAATCAATGCTTGCCTTGAGGGCATTAAGTTCATCATCGAAAAACACCGTGCCGCCATCGTGAGAGCCGCCGATGCCGATTACGCGCTTTCCTTTTCGGTCGTATACGAGCCCGGCGCTAATATCGAAATGAGGATGGGAGTAGACCAATTCTTTGGTGAGGTCCTCATCACCCAGGTCCACTTTAAACAGCGCCTTTAAACCGTTGTGATAGGCATTGATGTACAGCGTATTGGGATCGTAGCCGAACCCAATTGGGTACACTTCATCAGCGGAGAAAATGTCGTAATTCCACAGATCGCGCCACCTTCCAGACTTCGCTTCCTTGGCGCGAAGAGTCACGGTTTGGTCGTGGATATGGGTGGCCAAGCGCACGTTGTGCTGCTGGTCCAAATGCCAGCTGACAACGCGGTTCTCCGGACGTTGGACGACCCGGGTTCTTTGATTGCGGATATTGACTCTGTGGATAACGTTATTGGGCCCTAAAGCGTTTTCCGCAGGGAGGGCCATAAGGATATGGTCTGGATCATCCGGCAATATGTCCACCACCTCGTCCAGGCCGGGAGGCAGTATTTGAAATCGCCGCAGGAAATTTGAGCGGAAAGGTGTGGTGACCTCACCTGAATCTGTGTCGATAATTAATAATCGGGTTTCGCGTGTGTCGCCTCTTATCTGAGCGAAGCCGATCCAGGTGTCCCGCCTGGCAGGGTAGTAAGTGGATACCAGCAGTGTGCGGTCGTCCTTCCAACGCATCCAGTTAATAAAGTACCGACTGTTATCGGTGAAGAGCATGAACTCTTTCTCGCCGGACTTCAGCTCAGTGACCTGAACAGCTACGCCTTTCTGGTCGGGTAATGCGACGCGTACCAAGGCGGCCAGCTTTTTACCACCTGGGGAAAGGGTGAGGTCAGACGCATCAGGCAACTGGGAGAAATCTTTGTAGGTCAGTGGGTTATCTGCCCATACGTTGGCTGCAACAAAAACTAGAGTGAGAAAGGCTAGGCGTAGCATCGGGAGGTCCCTCTTCTTATCGTTTTTTGAGAGATGAAAATTAGCACTATTGTCGGTAAAAAGCAAAATGTAGAGGACTTATCTGCCACTGTCTCGGCTTTGTCTCAGGCCGGTGTTAAATAACGAGTGTTGTAACTGTAAGTAACCCTCGTTACCTAACTGGACTTAGATACTTAATCGACACTTCATGGCCGAAGTGGCTTTGTCGGTGAGCCTTCGATCCCTCTACGTGATGGCCCCACTCTCACTAGCTTTAACGCCCCTAAGCTGGAATTCGGTCAGTTCTATCTCGAAAAGTCATCTTTTGAGTGCATGTTTTAATGTTGTTACCTCACTAAAAGTGGGACCAGCCCACTTTTACCCTTTTTACAAACCGGGACGACATTCTTTGGTGTATGCCTATATTGGTGGCAGGAAGCGCGCAAGGCTCTGATTCTTTACCAGCAGGATGCCAAGTGGTATTCGCTCCTCCCCCGTAACGTACGAGTGTTCTTAGATCACTCGTCAATGGGGCTGTGATGTAGATCACAACAGCAAGTCCGGCCCAGCATGCGGCATGTTGACTCCCAAATAATTATATCGGACGGCTGCTTGCTGAAATTCACATTACCCGGAGAAAAATCATGCGAATCACCGGCCTTAAACAACGGATAATCTGGAGTTCACTTTTAGCGCTACTAGCCTTTATCAGTATAGGCGTTGTGGCTCAAACCAACGTGGCGCTCGACGGCACCGCTACCGCAAGTAGCACCGATCTGCCCGCCAGTGCGGCCATTGATGGCGATATGAACACTCGTTGGGCCTCGGCGGCCCAAACCGATCCATCCCATATAACGATCGATTTAGGTCAAGCCTACGAGCTTTCCCAAGTCATTATTCATTGGGAAGCAGCCAACGCTGATACCTATGAAATCCAAGGCTCCAATGACAATGCCAACTGGGCCACCCTGGCCACAGAGACTGGGGGGAGTTTTGGTGACCGGACCGATAACGTTTCTGTTTCAGGTATTTACCGATACGTTCGTATGTACGGGATCAGCCGTAGCGAGGGAAACTACTGGGGTTATTCGATTTGGCAATTTGAAATTAACGGACAGGAGCCCACCCAAGCTACAGCTTTGACCGTTCAAGCTCAGGATTATGTGAATTATTTTGATACCACAGCCGGCAATACAGGCGGTGCCTACAGGAACGACGATGTGGATATAGAGCCCACCTCGGACGTTAGCGGCGACTATAACGTCGGCTGGACTGATGCTGGGGAATGGCTGGAGTACGATGTCTCGCTGGCAGCCGGGACTTACTCCGCCAGTGCCCGCGTCGCTTCGGCGTATGGTGGGGGGAGCTACACCCTGTCTCTGAATGGCAACCCTATCGGCAACAACAATGCTGTCGGTGGTACCGGTGGCTGGCAGAGCTGGGATACTCAGTCCGTGGGTGAGATTACTGTCCCGTCGTCGGGAACCTACACGCTTCGGGTTGATATCAGCTCTGGCGGTTTCAACCTGAACTGGATCGAGCTGAACCCCAACGGTTCTTCCGACGACCCGCCGGGTGATGATCCAGGCTTAGGCGATATAGTGCCCCTGTACAACAGCTACACGGAGCTGGAACCCGACATTCAATTTGATCGTGGTGATGCTCTGGTCACTCGGTTTTCCGATCGGGCGCGCGATCGGCATGCAAGAGAAGATCACTTTCAGGCCTATGATCACTACCTGAACTTTTATTGGGAACACCGTACCGCCGCCATCGAAATTGTCGACTACGTAGCCAAAGGCGGCAGCGAGATCAGAATGAATGTTCGGACTCAGTGGCGGCTGAACGATACCGAAGCCGAAAACCGCTGGTTCTATCGGGGCGTTGGCACGGTGGCCGAATACTGCGACAACGGCACCATGGTGGTTGAGGATGACTTTAACTATCACAAAGAGCGCAGTTTCAATTGCCGCGAAGGCCGCGCCATTCAAGTTGGAGACAAACTGGAGTTTGAGATCAGCCAGTTCCTGGACCCCAGCGTGCCCAATGGTCGGGCACCTTATTACGGCACTACCTATCTGTACATAGTGGGCGAGGGCTTAGTGGCCTGGGATGACACAGGAGGCGCTACACCAGCAGGCGGCGTCAGGGATTCCGTTAAAATTCCAGAACGGGCCTGGTTGGGGGGTGAGACCACCATTCATGCCGATACTTCAAACGAGCCCCACAACCGCTTTATGCAGATGGCCACCAACCTTGGCTATGATAACGGTCAGCCATTCGTGTTAGGCCGGCGCGTTTTACACACCTCCTTTGTGACTGGTGTGCACGATGAAAGGCCCCAGGAAAACCCTGTGTTTACAGAGTTAGCCGGTCTTGCCGGGCCGCTGTTTGTGAACGACAGCTGTGCCGCTTGTCATGATCGCAACGGTCGCGCAGTGCCCAACGCCATTGGAGAACATTTGGATCAGTGGGCGTTTAGAGTCGGCGATGCCGACGGTAATCCACATCCAGCCCTAGGCCGAGTGTTGCAGCCCGAAACCGATGGCAGCGCAGCGTCCGAAGGTCAGGTGTCAATTGCCTCTTGGACGGAAGCCAATGGCTTGCGCTCACCGAACTTTCAGTTCACCGGTGTGACCCCAGAAAGATTCTCCGCCCGGATTGCCCCTCAAATTGTGGGTATGGGACTTTTAGAGGCGATTCCAGAGGCCGATATCTTGGCCCTGGCGGATCCAAACGATTCAAGCGGAAACGGAATTTCCGGTCGCGCGCAACGTGTTATAGATCCAGAAACCGGCGAGACTCGCTTGGGCCGTTTCGGGTGGAAAGCCGGTACAGCGAGCGTCAGGCACCAAGTGGCCGCCGCGCTCAATGCCGAGATGGGTGTTATGACTTCGGTATTGCCCGATCCAGATTGTGGCGCTAATCAAACCGATTGCGGTGATGGCGGTCCACAACTGAGTGAGGAACACCTTGAGAATCTGGTGAAGTACATTTCCTTGCTCGGCGTGCCGCCTCAAAGAGATTACGACTCTCCGGCCGTACAAAACGGCGAGGCTGTGTTCTCCGACATCGGCTGTGCCGAATGCCATACGCCCACGCATACCACCAGTGAGTTTCACCCTCTGGCTGAGTTAAGAGGCCAGACCATCCATCCTTATACCGATTTGCTGCTGCACGATATGGGCCCAGGATTGGCGGATAATCTTGGCGAAGGTGAAGCTTCCGGCTCCGAATGGCGTACCGCGCCGCTTTGGTCACTGGGCTTATCGGCCTGCGTGACGGGTGGGGTTACCAACGCGCCTCAGGGCGAGCGGGAATGCACGCCGGTACACGGCTACCTGCACGATGGTAGAGCCAGAACCATTGAGGAGGCCATTCTGTGGCACGGTGGCGAGGGCGAAGCTTCCAGGAATGCCTATCAAGCGCTCTCTTCTGCACAGAAAGAGGATCTACTCGCCTTCTTGAGATCGCTTTAATTCTTCATGTAAACGTGACTTAGTCATTACACCCAAAAAAACCCCGTGCTTAGGCTCGGGGTTTTTTGTTTACGTAATCGCAAAATTCATCAATACACATGATCGAAATTTATCGAAACTTCTTGGATCTTGGTGAGATATCACCAAACAAACTAGCGCAATCATCCCTGAACGACTTCGCCCAGGCTTATCTGTCACGGCTCATTCAACTCTGCTACATTGATACATTCTCTTATCCTCGCGCTGCGAGGTCGCAGTTACATTCAAAGAGTGGAGTTACCCTATGAAGCTTGAGTCTCTGGCGTTACATGAAGGCTACAAATCCGACCCCACCACCCGCGCGGCGGCGGTGCCCATTTACCAGACCACCTCCTATACCTTTGACGACACCCAGCACGGGGCGGATCTTTTTGATCTGAAAGTCGAGGGCAATATCTACACCCGCATCATGAATCCCACCACGGCGGTCCTTGAGGCGCGCATGGCGGCGATGGAAGGAGGAATCGCGGCGTTGGGTTTGGCTTCGGGTATGGCGGCGATTACGTACGCCATTCAGTGCATTACCTCCGCCGGGGACAACATCATAAGTACCAGTCAGCTTTACGGCGGCACCTATAACCTGTTTGCCCACAGTTTGCCCCGCCAAGGGATCGACGTGCGTATGGCGTCTTACGACGATTACGAAAAGCTGGAAAGCTTTATTGACGACAAGACCCGGGCGATTTTCTGCGAATCCATCGGCAACCCGGCGGGCAATGTGGTGGATATAGAGCGCTTGGCGGAAATTGGTCATCGTCACGGTGTGCCCCTGATTGTGGACAATACCGTGGCTACGCCTTATCTCTGTCGGCCGTTCGACCTGGGTGCGGACATCGTGGTCCACTCCCTAACCAAATACATCGGCGGGCATGGTACTACTGTGGGGGGCGTCATTGTGGATTCCGGCAAGTTTGACTGGGTAGCCAATAAGAAGCGCTTCCCCATGCTGAACGAGCCTGATCCGTCGTATCACGACGTGGTTTATACGGAAGCCTTAGGCGCGGCTGCCTTTATTGGCCGCTGCCGAGTGGTGCCCCTGCGCAACACAGGTTCCGCTCTCGCGCCACACAGTGCATTCCTGATTATGCAGGGCTTGGAAACCCTCGGTCTGCGTATGGAGCGCCACTGCGAAAACGCGCTAGCGGTAGCCAAACATTTACAACAACACCCAAAGGTTACTTGGGTCAGCTACGCCGCGTTGCCAGACAGCCCTTACAACGAGCTCTGCCAAAAAATAAGCGGCGGCAAAGCGTCAGGTATTCTCAGTTTTGGTATTAAAGGTGGTAAACAATCCGGCGTTCAGTTTATCGATGCGCTGCAAATGATTCTGCGTTTGGTCAACATCGGCGATGCCAAGTCCCTGGCGTGCCACCCCGCCACTACTACCCACCGACAGTTGAACCCCGAAGAACTCGCCGCAGCGGGAGTGCCGGAAGATTTGGTGCGTTTAAGCATCGGCATAGAACATATCGACGACATCATTGCAGATGTTGATCAGGCGCTGGATAAGGTGTCCGGCTAAATAGGTCGGTGTTGAACGAAGTTTGTCTCGCCCGCTGGCATCGACTTTAAGCCGAACAGCGGGCGCAGTAAGCGCCAGCGCCTTATCGCAAATTCATGTATGGCCGCGCAGCCTATCACTGTGGCTAAGACTACCAGAAGCGGCTCGACTGCCGGCCCCAGTTGGTACTTTGTCAGTGCCACACCTGCGACGATCGTGATGGTCTGGTGCAGGATGTACCAAGAGAAGACAGCCTCGGTTGCATACGGTAACCAGCTAAACGGCCTGTTCAGTAGATGGTGTGCCCAACCTAGCACAGCAAGCAGCCAGAACCAGCCGTTGTAGTTTGAAAGTAGGCGTCGCCCCGCTCTGTTCACTGACGTGGGCAAAAACTCATGCACTTCAACATGGAAGTACAGTAGGTAAGTGCTAACGGCGAGTACGATAGCCGGCCAGCGTAGTCGCTGCAGCTCTCTCCACAGTCGGTCAGCGGTCGCCATTACGTAACCCAAAATAAAGGCGGTAAAGTACACCGCATGACTGTGCCAGTCGTTGTGCCATGCGTAGGTGGCAGGAAAGCGGTCATAGAGCAGGAAGTCGTAAACAACGAACAGCAAAACCGGGACCACAAAGAGTTGCCAGCCACCTAGGTTCTGGAACCCTTGCACCAAACCTCGACCTATCGGCCGACGCAGAAACGGCGCCAAAAGGGAGAGAATCAGTGAATATGTTAATAGATAGGGCAGGTACCAGAGGTGGTTCCAGGTGACGCCGATATCAGAGCCATCGAAAGCCTTAGGTGGCCACGATTGGAGCGTTAAGTATCGCCATAGGAATTCTCCATAATGACCTTCGAAACCGCCATTGGCGACTGCTTGCAAATAGGCCTGAGGCGGTACAATCACTACCATACCGAACAAGAGCGGTAAGAGAAGGCGCCAGACTCGGGAGCGCGCGAAACCATTTCTTCCCAATTTCCGCAGTAGAAAGTAGCTGGCGAAACCCGAGACTAGAAAGATAAGCGGCATGCGCCATGGATTCACCATTAGCATGACCCTTTGCAACACTTCGGATGAATACTGGGACTTCACATGCCAGTGCCAGTCGGACGCGTAAAACATACCCACGTGATAGAAAATCAATAAACCAAAGGCGAACACCCGCAGCGCATCAATATCATACCGTCGTTGGTGGGATGAGCGAGGGTGGGGTGGGGCATGAATACCCTGGGTCATTGTCTACTTCTCCTAGCAACCCCAACAGTTAAGCCCAAAGCATCACCGCAAACGGCTCCTGCGAGAAGCGCCTTGTGACCAACTGCAGCTGCTGGGGGCCAAGCGGTGGAAGTGAGTGACGAGTTGTCCTCACCTTGTTGCTATAATCGCCGCCCAAGGGGAGTGGCAAATGAAACGGGAAAACTGGTTGGCGTATAGGCGCTGGTGGGAAGGCAGCTTTTGGGTGGTTTTTTTAGCCGCGCAAGCCGCAGCTAACAGTATTGTTAGCACCTTAGACATTGCCCGTAATGGCTTAGGGTTTGAAGTTTGGGAACCCTGGGTATGGGAGCTTTCCAGCGCTTTTATGCTGCTCCTTCTCATTCCGTTCATTCTTGCCGTGGACCGAAGGTTTCCACTGCAGCGTCCGTATCTGCGCCGTCATGCCTTGGTGCATTTGGGGTTCACGGTACCTTTTTCGGTATTGCATGTGGTGGGCATGGTGGCGTTGCGGGAGTGGGCCTATGCGTTACTGGGCAGCGACTATGATTTTGGTCATTGGCCTCTGGAGATGCTCTATGAGTATCTGAAAGACGTACGCACCTATGCCACTATTCTCGCATTTATATACCTTTACCGTTTTGTGCTTCGTCGCTGGCAGGGCGAAGCCCAATTTCTAGCTCAAGGGGTCGAGGAGGCACCGGCGGAGGCGGTCACCGACCGTTTCCTGGTGAAGAAACTGGGTCGAGAGTTCTTGGTGAAAGTTGCCGATATCGATTGGGCTGAATCTGCCGGTAACTATGTAACGCTGCATGTGGGTGATCGGCTTTATCCGCTAAGGGAAACCATGGCTAACCTTGAAAAGGCGCTTTCAACGCAGGGATTTGCTCGGGTGCACCGCAGCGCCATTCTCAACCTTGACCGAATTCAAGAAATCGAAACCCTGGAAAGTGGCGATGCGCGCGCTTGTTTAAACGATGGCACCCAGGTGCCCGTCAGTCGGCGCTATAGGCAGCAGCTAAAGCAGCAACTGTAGTTGGCGCGCACGCCGGAGCTGGGGGACTGGCTTTACTCAACGTAAAAAAAACTATACATGGGGTAATAAATAGATTACATTTCTCCTTGTTCAACTATGAGGAGAGAAATGTGAATATTCAAATTTCCGCAACGCGCCGAGAGGCGTTGATTTGGGGCACCTTGGCGGTCGATGTGCTCGTCGCTTTGTACTATTTCGGGAGCATCGCCGCTCAGGGGCTGGGTGGTGAGCTGAGTGAACCAGCCTTAGTCGGCTTGGTAGTGCGGACGGTGGTATTGGCGATAGTGGCCTCGGTGGTGATATTCGGCGCGATTCACGCGCTTACTCGAGCGGAGCCCATGGACGAGCGCGACTACCGCTTTCAGGCTCGCGCCAATACGGTCGGCTACTATGTGTTGGCGGTGGGCGTCGTCGCTGTCATCGGCCACATCATTATGCATTCAGTGGCGGGAAATATCGGTGCTCCAACAATTTTCCGTACTTCCCCTGCCACAGTTGTCCATCTGCTCATTGTGGTTCTGGTCGCTTCTTCCGTGTTGCGTGCTGCCGTGCAGCTGTTTCACTACCGAAGAGGGGGTTAGATGCCGAAGCTAAACATCAGCAACTCAATTCGCCGACTCCGTTTCGAGCACGGCGAAATGACTCAGGCAGCCTTGGCGGAGTCCGTGGGAGTAACACGGCAAACCATCTTGGCATTGGAGGCGAATCGGTATTCACCCTCTTTGGAGCTGGCTTTTCGTATTGCGCGTGTTTTCGATAAGCCGTTGGAAGAGGTTTTTTATTACGAGGGCGAGCCCGATAACTGAGGAAAGAGCTAAGCGTATTAGCTTTTACACGCATGCCGCGGTAAGTGGAATCCATTCAGTTGCCTCTACAGTACCCGCCATGCATACTCCGTAAAAACCGCTACGGCCGCACTGAACTCATATGAAACAATCTGCTGGAAATCTTTGGGCGCTTCACCCTCTGGACTTGAAGGGGTCCTTGTTTGGTTGGGGCGGTTACATGAGCTATCTCGCCATCTACTGCCTGGCCTATACCGCTTGGGTCGAAGCGGCGCCGATCGATATCGTTGATGCGATAATCTGGGTTATCCGTGAATGGGGCCTATGGTTACTGTTGACTCCGGTGCTATCCACCGCTTTGCGCGCCCATCACCAGAAGCCTTCGTTGTCTTGGTCTGCGCATGCCCAGTTTTATGGTGTGGGGGCGATGCTTGCTGTCGCACTCACTTTGGGTTCCCGAGTAACACTGGATGTTCTGGAAGGGGCTGAAGCCTTCACCAGCTTTATTTATTTCCTGCCGCGTCACCTGACAGCGTTCGCCATAGTCGTGCTGGTGTGGCAGGTCATTTATCGTCCTCATCCAGCGCGCCAGCGCAAAGCGGCGGTCGCTCCCCAGCCGGCGGCACTATGCCACAGCTTGTTGGTCTTTCAGGGTAAGCGGGAGTGCCTGGTCAAAGTCGAAAGCATTGACGCCTTAAGTGCGGCCGGTAACTATGTCGATATCTTCTGTGGCCAGGAGCAGTATCTTGTGCGCTCATCCCTTAAGCAACTGCAACAGCGCTTGCCGGCGGATAGCTTTGTTCAGGTACACCGCTCTCACCTCGTAAACATAGGCGCTATCGAGCAGATTGTGGTTCAGCCGGCTGGAAACGGGACGGTCGTGTTGCGCAGTGATCAACAGATCCCCATGAGTAAAGGCTACCGCGCCCAGTTAAAACGATTGTCGATGGTCCAGCAGTCGGGCTGAGTGGTATGCCTGGCTGACACTGTGCGGAGGGACGCTTGCCCCTCTATTCGGACATTGGTACCAAATCTGTGGTGCTAAGGTCTCCTCTCTGTTTTTCTGATGCTTGAGTTCATTCTGGACTCGTTGTCATCGGTAAAGCGGAGATTTTTGATGAATACCAACAACCGGCTTGATGCCACCACTCGACTATTTCACTGGCTGACGGCCATCCTCATTTTTGGCATGCTGGCGAGCGGCGCCTACATGGCGACGGCTGAGGTGTGGGCGTTATACCCCATCCATAAATCCATAGGCGTGTTGATCTTTCCGTTTATTCTCGTGCGTGTCGTCCGGCGCCTTTGGCTGGGGTGGCCGGAACCCGCGCACAGTTACCCCATGTGGGAACGAAGGCTTGCGCACGCAACGCACTGGGTTCTGCTTGTGGGATTACTCGCCCTACCGGTTACCGGCATGCTTTACTCCGGCGCCAGCGGTCACGGGTTTGGAATCTTTGGTTTTGTCCTTGTGCCAACCAATTATGATCCCACTCAGGCAGGGCAGGTAATGGCTTACAGCGAAACCTGGTCCCGCATTGGGCACCTGGCTCATGAATGGTTGGGTTATATCTTGATGGGTGCTGTTGGCTTGCATATTGTGGGCGCGCTAAAGCATCACTACTTTGACAGAGACAGCACGCTACGGCGCATGTTGGGTCGACGAGGAGCTCTGGATGTACATACAGAGTGCGACCATTTGCGCAACACTGGGAGGTAAAGTAGAGTTTAGGTGTCCCGGGTGAGTCCAGATTAGTCCCGCTCAAGCGGTTGGAACCCGGGACCTAGCCACTATGTCAAACGGCCTTGTTGTGCCGGCGGAGCTTTTCAGTGCTAAAGCGTAGCTTCCTTGTAAGCCTAATCTTGTTGTTTCCCCTAGCGGCCCAAGCGTCGGAAGAGTTACGGGAGCAGTTGCGACACCGTTTGGAAGCGCTCTACCTCCCAGACGACGTCACCTCGGTAGATCAAGAGCTGTATGCCGTGGCTCCACTGCAATCACTGTATGAACGCCGAGCGTGGCAGCCTATTTGGTTTGATGAACACGCCCGGCCGAGTGCAGTGCAGGGCGAGTTGTTGGCGGTACTGGAGTTGGCCTACGAGCATGGGTTAAATCCCGATCATTACCATCGCCAACGCATTGTGGAGCTCATGGAGGCTCAAGCGGCTGACGATACCGCTCATATAGAGTTAGAGCTGTTGGCCTCCGACGCGTTGCTAACCTTGGGCCACCATTTGGCCAACGGGCGGATAGATCCCGTTACTATCGATCCAGGCTGGCTGATAGAGCGAGAGCCCGCCGCTTTGCGTACTCATTTGACTCAGATCCAGACCGACCAGGCAACAGAATTGCGAGTGGTTCTGGAATCTCTGGTGCCTGATTATCCCGCGTATCGAACCTTGCAGAAACGTTTAACCTTGCAAAGACAGATTGCTGATCAGGAAAGCTGGCCGCTGATCGGCTCCGGCCCCTTGATTCGACCGGGCGGGAGCGACGCGCGCCTACCGCAAATCCGCACTCGCCTGATAAGACTGCAGGACTTGAAGCCCGAAAGCGGTATGGAGTTGGATGAGTCTTCGGAGCATTACGATGCGGCCTTGCAGCGGGCGGTGGTACGTTTTCAGGACCGCCACGGGTTAAAGCCGGACGGCATTATAGGTCCGCGCACGATTGCGGCGCTCGATGTATCTCCCCAGGAACGAATCGAGCAGTTGCGAGCTAATCTGGAGCGGTGGCGTTGGTTGCCCAGTTCTCTGGGGGAGGAATACATCCTGGTCAACATCGCGGGTTTCGATATGCGGGTGGTGAGCCAGGGGGAAACCGTAATGGAGCAGCGCGTGGTCGTCGGCAGGCCCTACCGCCGCACGCCCGTGTTTACCGGACGAATGAGCTACCTGGTGTTAAACCCCTCCTGGGAAGTCCCCCATAAGCTGGCTGTTCAGGATCAACTCCCCAGAATTCGTTCCAGTTTGAACTATTTGGACGAAATGGGGTTTTCAGTGTTGCAGGGGTGGGGGCCCAGCGAGGTGCGGATAGACCCGGCGGAAGTCCAATGGTCCAAGCTATCCCCCAGAAATTTCCCCTACCGTTTACGGCAGTCCCCGGGCCCACAAAACGCTCTGGGACAGGTCAAATTTATGTTTCCCAACCGTCATAACGTATACCTCCATGATACGCCGGCGCGCGGGCTGTTTGCCGAAGATGATCGAGCGCTAAGCTCGGGCTGTATCCGGGTGGAAGACCCGCAGCGGTTAACGCTCTGGCTGCTGAGCGAACGGGCAAACCTGATGTCGCCGGAGCGCATCGGTCGGACCTTTGAAAGCGGCCAGGAAACAACGGTGCGACTGAACCGGCCATTGCCAGTGCACTTACTTTATTGGACGGCTTGGGTAGACGATCAGGGCCGTATTCAGTATCGAGGTGATGTGTATCAACGGGATCAAGCATTAATTAATGCGCTTAACTCCGAGCCTAAATCTTCGTCGTCCTGAGTACTTTTCTCCTTCGGAGTCCCTATTGAGATGAATCCCTTTCTCCGCTTTGGTTGCGGACTGTTGTTTCTGTTAGCCTGCCTAAATGTCCGCGCGGAGACCGGGTTTGATCCGGGAACCGTGGATTACCGCGTGACATTCAAGGGCAAGCAGGTTGGCTGGCGTGAGTTTGCTTTCTACGTTATGCCCGGGGAAGTGACCGAACTGAGCGTGCACCTTCCCTCCAGCCAGCTAGTGGCTCTGGAAGCGGGCGCTGGAGAGTTAAGAAAAATTTCAGAACACAGGTGGCAGTGGCGTGCTCCGTCGGAACCCGGCCGCGTTCAACTGGTGGTGCAGCCGGAAAATACGCCCCCCATGACCCTCCATGTATTGGTCATGGTAGCAGCGGAAAAAGTGCAAAGGGGCTATTTAAATGGGTACCGAATTGGCCGCCATCCCGACAAACTCTTCCAAAACAACCCAATCTACCGTCCGCCCTCGGGCTTTATTGAAGTGCATGAGGACATGGTCGATCTGCAGATCTCCCCACATTTCACCCTGGGTCAGTTTTTATGTAAGCAGCAGCCAGACCATTGGCCAAAATATCTGGTATTGCGAGAGTCGCTGGTCGCAAAACTTGAGGTCATTTTGGCAGAAGTGAATCGGCGCGGTATTCGAACCGATAGCTTTCACGTCATGAGTGGATACCGTACGCCCTGGTATAACCAAACCATTGGGAATAGTCAGTACTCTCGTCATGTGTGGGGTGGAGCGGCGGATATATTTGTCGACACCAACGGCGATGGCCGCATGGACGATCTAAACGGTGATGGCCGTATCGATATGCGCGATGCACAGCTTTTATTAGATATCGTGGAAGATATTCATAAGTTGCCGCAGTTTCAGCGATTTCATGGTGGCTTGGGGCTGTACGGGCCCCGCGCTCACCGAGGCCCCTTTGTGCACGTGGACGCGCGGGGGTTCGAGGCGCGTTGGACCATACCCTAGCAGGCTGTTGAAAAACTATCTCGGCTTTGGCTTCCTGCGTCGCCCTAACACCTACGTGTAGGTGTCCGCTTATTAACTCGGCGCATCCATGCGCCTCGGCCTACGGCCAGCGGAGCATTCCAATCCGCTCCCGGCGGATTGGTCGCCTGTTTTTGCCTTTTATGCCATGGATGGCATGTATTAGACAACGCAGGAGCTCGTTGTCGGCAGAGCTTGCCTCGAAAGCGTTTTTCAACAGCCTGCTAGAGTCCATCCACAGTTGTCCATCATCGGCTTACTGCTTCGTGACTTTTTCCAACGCCGCGCTGATGCCCGCCCGTGCCGTGAACCGCGTGCGGCGAATCATAAGCATGACTGGTGCGATGCTGAGCAGAACCAAAGTCAGCGCGGGCAGGGCGGCGCGTTGCCATTCGCCTTCGCCGGTGAGTTCGTACACGCGCACGGCCAGGGTGTCCCAGCCGAAGGGGCGCAGCATAAGGGTGGCGGGCAGTTCTTTCATGGTGTCCACCAGCACTAATAAGAAGGCGGTGAGAATGCCTGGCGTTAGCAAGGGCACGTAGATGCGCCAGAGCAAGCGCATTTGGCTGGCTCCTAAGCTTTGCGCGGCTTCCTGATAGCTGGGGCGAATGCGTTCCAGACCGGCTTGTACCGGACCAATGGCCACGGAAAAAAACCGAATGGCGTAGGCCAAGATTAACGCCACGAGGCTGCCTACCAACAGTTGCCGAGGCGTAAGGCCAAACAGTTGTTGCATGGGAATGAGCAACTGCCGGTCGATAAACGCAAAGGCGATCATGATGCCAACCGCCAAAACGGCTCCGGGTAAGGCGTAGCCCATACTCGCCAAGCGCACCGCACCGCCAATTTGATGCCGCCCCAATAAGCGCTGGCCATAGGCCACCAAAAGCGCCGCCAAGGTCGTGGCTAAAGCCGCAGCGCCACCGAGAATAAAAGTGTGTTGAATCAAAGACCAGAAGCGAGGCGTTATGGCTTCGCTCCCTTCGGCCACCGCCCAGAGAAACAGCTGAACAATGGGCACGGCAAAGGCCACCACAAATACCATTAAGCAGTAGCCGCTCGCCAACCAGGCCTGCCCGCCTTTAAGGCAATATCTCTGGTCATCCCGCTTGGGTTGATGGTGAAAGCGTCGGCCGCCTCGGCCTTTTTGTTCGGCGTACAGGGCCAGGGCGACGAACAAGAGTAGTAACGAGGCCAACTGTGCGGCAGCGGTCAGATTGTAAAAACCAAACCAGGCTTGATAGATGGCGGTAGTAAATGTGTCGTAATTAAACGCGGCAACACCACCAAAGTCCGCCAGAGTTTCCATCAGCGCCAGGGACACGCCCACGGCGATGGCCGGGCGCGCCATGGGCATAGCCACAGACCAAAAGCTGCGCCAGGGTCCTTGCCCCAGTAGGCGAGCGGCATCGGTCAGCCCTCGGCCCTGGGTGATAAAAGCGCTGCGGGCGAGCATATACACATAGGGATAGAGCACGCAGGTCATCACGAACACCACGCCCAAGGGGCCGCGCACGGGCAGAAACGGAGTGTCCGCACCGAACAGGCTGCGCCACAGGCTTTGTACCGGGCCAGCGTAATCCATGATGCCCAGGAACACGAAGGCGACCACATAGGTGGGAATGGCTAAGGGGAGCATCAGAGCCCAATCCAGCCAGCGCCGGCCGGGAAAGTCGCACACAGCGGTCAACCAAGCCAGGCTCACCCCCAGGCAGAGCGTCCAGAAGCCGACACCCAATACCAGTATCAGAGTGTTGCCCAGCAAACGCGCCAGTTGGGTCTCGATTAAGTGCTGCCACAGCTCCGTTTGCGGGTCGCTCCAGCTAAATACAATGACGCTGACCGGCAATAAAACCAACGCCACCATAAGGATCACGGGCAAGCGCCACAACCACGGTCCCCAGAGGGACCTTCGAGTGTGGTCTACCGATGACCAAGGGCGAGCGATGGAACTCAAACGATCTCCTTACGTACAGCGTTAACGATAGCGGGCTCGGTCCATCAACCTGATAGCATCACTCTGCAGGCGTCCAGCCACTTCCACGTTGACGTCATCGGCGCGAAAATCGCCCCAGGCGGCCACTTCTTCGGAAACATCGACGCGTGGGTTAGCGGGGTATTCCTGGTTGACCTCAGCAAACTGATACTGCGCTTGTTCGCCGGCCAGCCATTCCAGCAGGGCGCGAGCGCCGTCGGGGTTTTTGGCGTGGCGGGTAATGCCGCCACCGGAGACATTAATGTGCACGCCACGGCCGTCCTGATTGGGCCAGAAAAGTGCCAGGGGTATCTCGGGGTTGCTTCTTTGCAGACGACCAAAGTAGTAAGTGTTGACGATGGCCACGTCGCACTGGCCGGCCGCAATAGCCTCCATGGTAGCAGTGTCATTGGCAAAAGGATCGGTGGCCAAATTGCTTACCCAGCCGCGCACAATGTTTTCGGTTTCGTCTTCTCCAAGCGTGTTTATCATGGTGGCAACCAGCGATTGGTTGTACACTTTTTTCGACGTCCGCAGGCACAACCGACCCTCCCATTGCGGCTCCGCCAAGGCTTCATAAGTACTCAGCTCCGAGGGATCCACTCGGGCTGTGGAATAAACTAGGGTGCGCGCGCGAACGGACAGGCCGGTCCAATCGCCGTTGTCAGCGCGCCTATGAGCGGGGATGTGGGCCTCAATGATTTCGGAATCCAAAGGCTGGAATAAACCTTCCTGCGAAGCCTGCCAAAGGTTGCCCGCGTCCACTGTCAACAGAATGTCTGCCGGTGTATTGCCACCCTCGGCTTTCAAGCGCTGGATCAACGCACCGGCGTTGTCGGTGATGTAGCGGATCTCGATGCCGGTCTCTTCCGTGTATCGGTCGAACAGCGGGCTGATCAAATGTTCCGCCCGGGCAGAGTACACGGTGATGACGTCGTCTCGGGCGGATTTTTCGCCGCAGCCCAGGGTCATAAATGCGCCCACGGCGCAGGCAACGGAAAGGCCGAGGCGGCTGAAGAATCGGGATTGAGCGGGCATGAACTTTACACCTGCAAATGAGAATTGAACAAAGGATGATAAAGATTCTTATTTGCATAAGCAAACAATTTTACCTGGTGGGCCTTGGGCGGCGTATTCTTTGGTCGTACACTGGCCAACAGTGGTCAATGGCCCGCTAATTAAAGGAGAGTGGCGTGAGAACGGTAAGAATCTTATTTAAAGTGTTTGTCGCTTTGGTGCTGCTGTTGGTGGCGGCCGCCGTGGCTCTGGTATTTTTGTTTGATCCGAATATGTTCCGCCCGCACCTGGAGTCCGCAGCTCGGGATCAGGGCGTCGAGCTGCGCATTGAAGGCAACCTGGGTTGGCAGCTCTGGCCCGCACTGGGGGTGGAGGTCAATGGTATCCACGTGGCTGCCCTCGACGCGCCCGATGAGGCTATAGCTCTCGTGGATAGAGCCAGTTTACGTTTGGCCATTCGGCCTTTGTTCGCCGGCAACCTGGAGGTGCACCACTTGGTGGTGCAAGGCGCGGTGTTGGACTTACGCGTTGACGAACAGGGTACCGGCAATTGGGAAGCCTTGCTGCCCGACGAGCCCGAAGCCGAGCCGGTCGATGAGCGGAGAGACGAGCCGACCGAAGTGACCACAGAACCGGGCGAAGGGCTGCAATTGGCTGTGGAGCGAATCAGTTTGCGCGACTCGGCGCTTCGTTATCAAGATCAAAGCACCGGTCAGAGTATTGATCTGTCTGGCCTGAATCTGGAGATCAGTGCTTTTAATCTGCAGGGTAACCCCTTCGATCTGGATATGAGCTGGCGTATCGCCATCGAAGATCAGGAGCTGTTCGGCACTGAGCCGATGGATGTCGAGGGTACTCTGCGCAGCCGCTTTCAGTTGGCGCAGGACATGAACGAGTTCCGGCTCTCCGACGGGCGCCTGACTCTGGATCTGCACCGGGGCGGTTCTTCCGGTCAAATTGGCCTAACGTTCTCTCTCAACGCCCATGAGCTTTTAAGCGCGCCTACTTATCAGGGCGAGTTGCGCCTGGCATCGTTCAACCCGCGTGCCATGATGGCCGTGTTGGACTTGCCGGAGCTGGACATGGCATCGCCCCAGGCGCTGACGGGCGTTGCACTTAACGTTCGCTTTGCGGGTGATACCGAACAATTGGTGCTGAGCCCGCTCAGCATTCGCCTGGACGATACCCGCATTGAAGGTAGTGTGGCAGTAACGGATTTTTCCCGCGCGGCTTTGGAGGTGGCACTGAAAGGCGATCAAATCAATATTGATGATTACCTGCCGCCGCCCACCGAAGAGGAAGAAGTGGCCGAGCCTGAAGCCACCGGCGATGAGGAGCTGATCCCCCTTGATGTGATTCGCGACTTGGTAGCCGATATACGCGTGGAATTTCAGCAGCTGCGCATTGTGGATATGACCTTTACCGATTTGGATCTGCGCCTGCTCGCGGAGGACGGTTTGGTACAGCTAACCAGCCAGCTGCAAGCGTATCGAGGTTCCGTTAATCTCACCGCTGAGCTGGATGGCAGCGGCGAAACCGCTGTTATGGAGTTCAACAGTGTGCTGGAAGGGTTCCAACTGGCGCCGTTTTTAAGTGATATGGAGCTGGATGAAAACCTTCAGTTGAGCGGTGCCCTGAACGCATCTGCTTCTGGCACCACGCGCGGCGTGACCATGAATCAAATAATGGATGCCCTGGTGGCGCAAGCGGACTTTTCCGGCGCTCAGGTGCGTATGTCGCCCTTGAACGTCGAGGAGCAGTTTTGCCGCTTGGTAAATCTGGCCAACCGGCGTGATGCCGTCGAGCGTGATTGGCCGGACTATACCGAAATGCGCCCCCTGGCGGGGCGCGCCACCATGGCCGAGCAAGTGTTAAAACTGGAGTCTTTTGAAGCGGGTGTAAGCGAGCTGACCCTCGGCCTAGTCGGGCAGTTGAATCTAAAAGCCGAGAGCTACGACTTTACCTTACCTATGCGCCTGGGTGGCGAAAGGACTAGCGATCAGGGCTGCCGGGTACAGAGCAACTATTGGATCGATCGCAGCTTGTCCTTGTTGCGCTGTCGCGGTTCGTTGGTTGAAGTTAACCCGCTGCGCGACTGCGGTTTTGACAGCGCCGGCGTGCAGGGCTTGATTTCCGAATTCGCCACCTTCCAGTTGCAGGAGCGTTACGGCGAGAGGTTGGAAGAAGAAAAAGCGCGCGCCCGCCAGAGAGCGGATGAGGAGCAAGCTCGGGCAGAGAAAAAATTGGAAGAAGAAAAAGCCCGTGCGGAACAGCGCCTGGAAGAAGAAAAGCGCGAGCTTGAAGAGCGTGCCCGGGAGAAACTGGGCGGCGACGATGAGAAGAAAGTGGAAGAGCGCTTACGCGGTCTGCTGCGTCGCTAAACTTTTACTCCACCCGGCGAGCGTTGCTCGCCGGGTGCTAGCGCTTTGCTCCGGGTTGATTACTTTCGGTTATCGCACGCGTCAACAATTACACAACTCCGCAGTCCTCCATCATGAGTAACTCCAGTTTTTCAAACGGCGTTTTGCGCTGGTTCGATCAGCACGGCCGCAAACATTTGCCCTGGCAGCAAAACATCAATCCCTACCGCGTTTGGTTGTCTGAGATCATGCTTCAGCAGACTCAGGTCACCACGGTGATTCCCTACTTCGAGCGGTTTACTGAGCGCTTTCCTGACGTGCGCCGCCTGGCCGCCGCGCCCGTGGATGATGTACTGCACTTATGGACCGGCCTGGGCTACTACGCCCGCGCCCGCAACCTACACCAATGCGCCAAAGCCGTGGTGGAACATTATGACGGCGAGTTTCCCAGCTCGGTCGAAGCGCTGAGCGCTTTACCTGGCATTGGCCGTTCCACCGCGGGCGCTATTGTCAGTATCGCCTTTGGGCAGCGTGCCGCCATATTGGATGGCAACGTCAAACGCGTGCTGGCCCGCTATTACGCCGTGCCCGGTTGGCCGGGCAAGACGGCCGTGCTGAACGAACTCTGGACCTACGCCGAGCAACACACACCCAAAAAACGCTGTGCCGATTACACTCAGGCGATGATGGATTTGGGCGCGACCTTGTGTACCCGTAGTCGCCCAGCCTGTGACCTGTGCCCGTTGCATGATGGCTGTATTGCTAGGGCTCAAGGCGATGTGAGTGCTTACCCGGGCAAGAAGCCCAAGACCGAAAAGCCGGTGAAAGCAGTACAGTTTCTGATGCTGCGCAATCCCCACGGCGACATAATGCTAAACCAGCGTCCAGCCACTGGGATCTGGGGCGGCCTGTGGAGCTTCCCTGAACTTCCGTTGGACTCCTGCGCGCTCACGCACACTGAGCAGCACTACGGCCCAGTGGCCGAACAGGAAGTGTGGGACAGTTACCGGCATACATTCAGTCATTACCACCTGGACATCACCCCGGTGCTCGCGCAGCTGACCCGGGAGCCGGAGCAGGTCGCCGAAGGGCCTGCGTCCGTTTGGTGCTCGCCACGACAGCCGGGCAGCCTCGGGTTGGCCGCACCGGTCAAACGCCTACTGGCGAGCCTAGCGGATCTGGACCCGCGCCGCTAATTTTTGCTGTCTCCTGTGAGCGCTGGGAAAATACGTCCAGAGCCGCTACTCTAGTGCGCTATTCGATCATCGACCCCGAGGAACCCTATGTCACGCCTGGTTTTTTGCCGCAAACATCAACAGGAACTGGAAGGCTTGGAGCGGCCGCCCTTTCCCGGCCCCAAGGGCCAGGATATTTACGAACACGTATCCAAAAAAGCTTGGGAAGAATGGCTGGCTCACCAAACCATGCTCATCAACGAAAAACACTTGAACATGATGGATATGGGCGCCCGCACCTATTTGGGAGAGCAGATGACCAAGTTCCTCTCCGGCGAGGATTACGACCAGGCCGAAGGCTACGTACCGCCCAAAGACTAGCCCCAGCGCGGCCTGCAGGAATTTCCGCCCCGGTCTTGACTCCCAGGGCTTGAGCAGGTTTAATACGCGCCTCTTGCGCCCCAGGTGCAAAAGCCCAGATAGCTCAGTCGGTAGAGCAGTGGATTGAAAATCCTCGTGTCGGTGGTTCGATTCCGCCTCTGGGCACCACATTCCAAAACGATACAATCCTATATCGTCCTGAAGCCCGCGTAACAGCGGGCTTTTTCGTTTATACTTCGTCTAAATCAATCCTATGTAGCCCCTCCAAATCGGGGGTACTTGTGGGGTACTTTTGGGGGTACTTTCTAAAAGCGTCGCTCTGGCGCCCTGTTTGTACCCCCAGCCAGGCTGAGAGGTAGACACCATGCCGCTTGCAGACACTCGGGTTAAGAAGGCCAAACCGGCAGAGAAGGATTACAAGCTCTCTGACGAGAAGGGGCTTTACCTCTTGGTGAAGGCCAACGGGCGAAAGTATTGGCGCCTCAAGTACCGGCTAGGCGGCAAAGAAAAGCTTTTGGCTATCGGTGTCTACCCTGATGTGTCTTTAAAGGCAGCTCGGGACGCTCGGGACAAAGCTCGGGAAATGGTAGCTCAGGGCCTGGACCCTAATCAGGCAAAGAAAGAGCGCAAGGCCGCTACCTCTGCTGGCAACCTCTTTGAAGCCATAGCCCGCGAATGGTACGCCAACCAGTTCCCCACCTGGGCAGATGCCACAGCCAAGAAACGCTTGGCGTTGCTCGAAAATGATTTATTCCCTTGGTTGGGTGCACGCTCTGTTAGTGATATCACGTCCTTGGATCTGCTGACCTGCCTTCGCCGTATCGAAGCGAGAGGTGCTAACGACACCGCCCACAATGCCCGTCAGGTGTTTAACCAAATATTCCGCTATGCCCGCATTACCCAGCGCACCACCAATGAACCAGAGCGAGACTTGCAGGGCGCTCTGGCTCCCAAGGGGGTGAAGCATAGGCCGGCCATTACCGATCCGGAAAAGTTCGCTCGGCTACTTCTCGCTATAGATAACTATCGCGGTAGCTTAGTGGTGCGTTCCCTGCTGGCGCTTTGTCCCCTGCTGTTCCAGCGCCCTGGTGAAATGATCGCTATGGAGTGGGAGCAACTCGACCTAGAGGCAGGGGAATGGCGATACACACCCCCAAAAACTATTCATAAAGTGAAGTGCCCCGATGGCATCCCCCATATAGTGCCGCTGAGCACTCAAGCCGTGGCTATCCTGACGGACCTTTATCCGTTGTCCGGTCATGGCCGCTTTGTGTTCCCCAGCCAGAGGCGCGAGGGCGGACACGCCAGCGCTGGCACTATCAACAAGGCATTGCAAAACATGGGGTATGACACGGCAGTCGAGCACTGCGCGCATGGCTTCAGATCCAGCGCCCGAACCATGCTTGATGAAGTGCTGGGCTTGCGAGTGGAGTTGATAGAACACCAGTTGGCACACGCTGTTAGGGATGCCCTAGGCCGTGCTTACAATCGCACCAGCCACTTGCCGCAGCGGCGGGAAATGATGCAGCAATGGGCCGATTATTTGGACGTGTTAAAGCTTCAAGCGCAATCGCCAAAGGTGGTAACTGGTACGTTTCGCAAAGCCAAATGAGGGGCCGCTCAGCGGCGCTTGTCCGCCATCGGACAGGTGCATTTTTGAGTGTGGCGTCCAGGTTCACAGTTTGGCGGTGGGAACACTGGGAATACTGGGAAGAGGAATAAAAAGTCCCTTATATTCAGATGGTTACAGATCCGGAAACTGTTCCCAGTAGCGGTTGGGCTACTGGGAACACTGGGAATGCTGAGCGGCTTCCCTGGGGCGATAAATTGAGAATAATGAGACGCATTATTAACGAATCGCCCCTTGATGTAACTGCTTTCAAATCACTAACAGAAGCTGGGAATCTAGAATTGTGTTCAGCAATATCAATGAGTTCGCCACACTGAGCGGCCTGGAAAAAGATCCCGTTATCATCCTTGAGCCAGAAGGTATTGAGGTTCAGGCTAGAGAAGCATGGGATTGGATTCGCAATTCTGAAGAGTGGGAGGAGGTGTGTTCGTCTCTCAGTGAGATAGGTTTGGGAAACGATTTTCGTTCATTTCTGAAATATTGGGAGGTGCCTGCTTCGGAAGGCACTACAAGGATACTTGGGGAGGCGGTTCGAAGCGCCGCTTTAGCAATAAGTGGCCCTGATTTATTTGGTCCCTACCTTCACTTCTTTAAGTCTAAGCTCGTTGCGGCCCGGTTAAATGGTGACTTTGCTTGGCTTGAGGGTCACTTGAGGATTGTCGAGGAGCTGCTAAATTCACGGCTTGAAAGAACCTGTTTGGATGAATACTACATGCAGAAGCTCCCCCCAGATTTTATTTTAGGGGTGCTTGTGGGCCAGCTTCAGTTGGTGATAGATGAAAAGGGCAAGGAGAGCAGTTCATATAGACCACTGGCAATTCTGACAGAATTCGCCAAGCACGGAATAAAGCAATCGGTTTCGCGTGAACGGGGCAGACAGCGGCATAAATGGGCAGAGGGGCTGCGGTCTTGGCTGGAAGGCAAAGTTTGGACAGAGTGCATCGGAGCGGACGGAAAACTAAAACGATCTATTCGTGAAACCGCCTCGAGAATAAAAATTGAAGCTATGGAGTACAGGAAAGCCAACTACGAAAGCGTATGGCCGACAGAGCAGGCCGCTTTTGAATGGCTACAAAAGGCAATAAGCAAAATAATAAAAAGTGAGCGGCAAGATACGCTCTAGCTGCTAAAGCATACCCCAGCAGCTAAGCATCTATTTTCACCTGTGTCCTATACGGCACGATGATGACCATCTAAACACAGCCCTAAGGAGGCGTCAGATGGTCGCACACTCCCAGTCCGAAAGTCGAACAAGTGAAATTGGCTTTTATCGTGTCCCCCAAATTACCCAGCTGTTGAGTATTTCCCCCAGTACCTGGTGGCTCCGGGTGCAGAAAGGCCGTGCACCAAGGGGCCACAAGCTGTCCCCCGGCGTCACAGTTTGGAAACGCTCCGATATTCACGCATTTATTGAACAGCTCGCGTCCGAATCGGAAGGCGAAGACACTCCCACACCGCCGGGGGCCGCATGATGACTACTCGCCAATATGCCTTTTACTCAGATCGAGAAATTGTAGCGCTTTGCCAGCCGGTAACGTTGGGCGAGCTGCTTGCGCGTGGTGTTGACTCTAATGATCTGATTTACCGGGAGTTCGAAGAAGCCCACAAAAGCCACGCTGGTGCGCTGGTGCTGGAATGGCCTGATGGTGTGCTGGTGTGTGTTGTTGCCGCTGATCCGGTGGAGTTTGAGCAACTGGCGCCGGGGCACAAGATCGGTGCCTATCACCAGCGGGCAACCAACAAAGAGCTTTTCTATTGCCTCGATTAATGGGGGTGCCATGCAAAAGGCTTTTGATTTTGGGGCGCCCCCACCAGTAACCAGCAGCCAGCGAAAGCGGCCGCTCCTGGTGTCGGAATTGGCCGGCCTGTCACAAGCCGGAGTTGCTTTGAATTCATCGGCGCACTGGCTATCGAAGCAGTTGCTTTCCTGGATCCAGCGAGAGGGCGGCTTTGCAGTGCTGGCGCTTTGGCATGACGGCAACTGGTGCTGGCTCTACGACTACAGGCGCCCATACCGTTCTGTTCCCCCTGGCTTGGCCGAGGCTGCTTATTACGGGAGCCTTGAAAACAAGCACTTTTTCCCGATGGAAGGGCGCCCAGAAGCAGGGCCTCAATCACCCCCATAGCGTTCTGTTGCTGTGTTGCCGCGCGCTGTATGTAGTGCCTCTAGGGGCCGGGGTGAAGGTGAAAAATAAAGAGAGAAACTATGGCTAAATTAGATTTTGAATTGGTCAAGAGCGCCGCTCTGGATCGAGCCGAGGAAGTATGCAGTAGCTGGGCACCGAACGGAAAACGGCAGGGGCCGGAATGGGTAGCGCTAAATCCTACTCGCTCCGACAACAGCGCTCGAAGCTTCAGCGTTAACTTGGCAACCGGCCTTTGGTCTGACTTCGCCACCGACGATACAGGCGGGGATTTGATATCCCTGGTGGCCTATATCGACAGAGTGAGCCAAGGGGAGGCTTGCAAAAAACTGGCGAGCTTCTTAGGTGTTCAGCCAGGCACAGAGCAGCCCACACCCCCAGCTAAATCCAAGCCACAAAAGCCCGCCTTTGAGCCCTACTATCCTCCCCCTCCCGATGCTGCCAAGTCATGCCCCAAGCGGCATTACAAGCTAGGGGAGGCAAGCACCTATTGGGATTATCTGAGCGAGTCCGGCGCTCTGCTTATGCGCGTGGCCCGCTTTGATCGAACCCGCACCAATGGTGAGCGGGCGAAGGAATACCGGCCTTGTAACTATGGCCGCAACAAGGGCTATACAAAATGGCACTGGCTCCAGCTACCGGATAACCGCCCGCTATACGGCCTAGAAACCTTAGGCAGCTTCAAGGCAGATGTTCCGGTTTTGCTTACTGAAGGCGAGAAGGCGGCAGACGCCGCGCGCCTCTTGTTTCCTCACCATCCTTGCTTAACGTGGAGCGGGGGCAGTAAGGCCATAGGGAAAACGGACTTTAAGCCGTTGGCTGGTCGCGCGGTGTGGTACTGGCCCGACAATGACGAGGCAGGGGAGAAGAGCGTAAGCGCGATTAGGGGCGCTCTTGAAGCGGTTGGAGTGGGTGCACTGCATGTGTTAGACCTAGGAATTTTCAAGCGGTGTGTACCAGATAGCAGCGGCAAACCAAAGGAAAGCGCCGATGCTCGCTGGCCCGAAAAGGCGGATGCTGCCGACGCGGTAGAGTTTGGCTGGAAAGCTGAGCACTTCAGCGCCTTGGCGGCGTCTGGTTCACTACTGAAGGGCGCCGACGTTCCCGCCAGCGAGAACGCAAGCGCCCCCACTGATACTGAAGCCCAAAGCAACCAACCCGCCTTTGGCTACCGGGTCAATGATGGCGGGGTCTACTGGTTCGACCCGAAAGCCGAAAAGCAGCGCCGCATCTGTGCCCGCCTTGATGTGCTGGCGCGCTCCAGGGATGGAAACGGTAGTGGGCGCAACTGGGGCTTACTGGTGCGCTTCTCTGATTTCGACGGAGTCGAGAAACAATGGAATATTCCCATGCGCTTATTTGCCACTGAAGGTGGTGCCGATGTAGTGCGCGGCTTGTTTGACAGGGGGCTTGATATCGACAGCCATAGAGAGGCCAGGCGCAAGGTGCTGGATTACCTGCAAGGAACCGAGCCAACCGAGCGGGTGGCACTGGCTTATAAAATGGGATGGCATAGAGGCGCTTTTGTGTTGCCTGAGCGCACCTTGGGGGAGACGAGAGAACCTGTGCTCTACTACTCGGAAGGCGAGCCATTGTGCAAGCTCACAGAGCGCGGAACGCTGGAAGGCTGGCAAGAGAACGTATCCCGGTACTGTGCTGGCAACCCTCTGGCTGTGTTTGCCGTATCGGCGGCTTTGTCTTCGCCAATGGTGGAACTGCTGGGCTATGAAACCATGGGCTATCACTTCTTTGGCGATTCTAGCTGGGGCAAGTCTACGCTGCTCAATATTGCCTGTTCCCTTTACGGCAAGCCCGATGATTACAAATGCACCTGGCGCTCAACAGATAATGCTTTGGAGGCTCAAGCGGCGGCGCACTCTGATTTGTTGTTGGCGCTGGATGAAATTAACCAGGTAGACCCGCGCATTATCGGCGATGTAGTTTACATGCTGGGCAATGGCCAGGGTAAGCACCGCGCCAATGATCGAGGGCAAGGGGGCGGCAACCAGCACCGCTGGCGCTTGACGTTCTTGTCCAATGGTGAAAAAACACTGGAGCAATACTTGGCTGAAAGTGGGAAGGCTCAGACCGGCGGAATGGAAATGCGCTTTATTGGCCTGCGCTCCACGTTCCAAGAGTCGGAAGAGGGCCGCAAAAAATACGGGATCTTTAACGAGGTGCACGGCTTCAGTGGGGGTGCTGAGTTATCCGAATACTTGCGGGACGCCATGGCCGAAAATCACGGCACAGCATTTCCGGCTTTCCTAGAGGCGCTGTTAAAGAATGTTGCTGGAGACAAACGGGCGAATTTCGCTGAAAAGCTATTGGGAAAAATCGGAGAATTTAAAAGAGCGCACCTTAGTGGCAATGCGGGGGGCCAGGTAACGCGAGCGGCTTCTAAGTTCGCCTTGGTGGGTTGGGCCGGCGAGTTGGCCACTAAATGGGGGGTAACGGGTTGGCCTCCAGGTGAGGCGCTTAGAGCGGCTGACGCTTGCTTCAAGTCCTGGCTGGAAACACGCGGCGGGGAGGGTAACCTAGAAGATCGGCAGATGTTGGATCATGTGCGCCAGCAACTGAGCAAGTACAGTGAATCGCGCTTTAAGCGTTGGGATGCGGACCACGACAGCAAGAACGCCGTGGTGGATTCACACCAGCCAATCACGGCGGAAGCCTGGGGCTATCGTCGCGAAGAAGTGGACCCGGACGCGCTGGAAGGGGATAGCTCAGACGTGGTGTTCTATGTGTTTACGCAAGCGTTTCAGCGGGATATATGCAAGGGCTGGGACGCGAATCGAATTGCCCGCCTCTTGCGAGATATAGACGCCTTGGAGTTGCGCGATAGCGAGCGTCGGGAAGGCCGCTTGGCGACCAAAGAACGCTTGCCACGGATGGGAAAAAAACCAGTACAAGTGTATAAGATCCGTATGTCGGCATTGTATGGGAGCGAGAGCAGAGAGCAGGCGGAGGCGGCTTAGCGGCCCCGCCTGGATACCACTGCCTTAGCTGGCTTCGCTGCTTGGGAAGCTGACTTTAGGCTGCTGCAATACGTCCAGCAATGGAAGTGAATTGTTAATTGGTGCGGTGGTTAAATCCTCTAGCAGTTCGAGCAGGGACAATTGCTTATTTGCCGCGTCCCTCACCAGTTGCTTAAGCTGCGTTGCATAGAACGGAGTCAGGTTGCCGATACTCCCATCCCATCCTTCACTCCCTTCTAGTAGTGTTGCCGTATCCGCAATGAATGTAGCCGTTTGCATGATCTCGCTGACAATCACGCTGAATCGATCCAGGTCCTTCATTGAAATTAGTGTTTCTTGCTGAGCGCTATGGTTCATTGTTCATCCCTCTTGTAGTTAAATGACCGGCAGGAGACCGAGTATTTAAGGTGGTTTTTTGCTAGCTCTTAGGTTGCGCGCCAGCGAGTCTTTCGGAGTGGGGGAAGTTATCGGAAGGCCGCTGTAGAACGTCCAGCAAATTTACCCCGCTGTTCATTGGTTCTGCTGTTAAGTCCTCCAGGCTTTCAAGCAGCGATTGTTGTTTCTTGGCTGCATCCTGGACCAGCTGGGTCAGCTGCTGGGTGAAGTAAGGGCTGGGTCGCTTCTCCCAATGCTCCCAAGCCCCCCTGTTTTCTAGCATAATCGCCGCGTCTTCAATGAAGCCAGCCGTTTGCAAAAGCTCCATTGCAAGCATGCTGAATCTTTCGAAGTCTGTTATTGCCACTGGGGCTCGGTTTGTCTTAGTCATGCTGATAATCCTTAGTTCTAATGGGAAGAGCTGGGGAGGGCGGTGGCCCGTAGTGTTCCACATTAGAACAAAAGAGTTCCTTTATCAATCTATTTTAGATGAAAATATATCTATTTTAGTATTGTTGTGTAATATATAAGATTGATTCTGTTCCAATTTATAACAAAGGGTTGGGCAATGGTAGACCTAGTAAGTGGCGCTCAAATACGGGCTGCGCGGGGTGCGTTGAAGTGGAGCATAGCTGAGCTTGAGCGGCGATCCGGCGTAAGTTCAATGACGCTTAAACGAATGGAAGGGGTTGACGGTGTGCCCAGTGCGCGGATTGAAAATATACAGGCGGTGCACAATGCCTTTGTGACTAGTGGCAAGGTGCGCTTTGAAGGGGAGGACGGACTTTACTTCCTCATGACTACTACTGAACGCTAAGAGGGCGTTATGTCCACACATGACAAAGAAGACGGCATGAGTAACCCAGGTGGCCGTTCCTGGCGGATGATTGGGGTATTGGCTGGCGCCGCGCTCGTGGGGGTGTTGGGGTTTTATTGGTTCTCGTTCCGCAATCATCCTCGCAGCTCCAACCCAGAAATGTGGGCCGCTTTTGGGGACTATATGGGAGGTGTGCTTGGCCCGGTGCTTGGATTGCTGACAATTATTCTTTTGGTCCAGACGCTGAGACAAACTGATGCGTCGCTGGCTCAATCCCGCGAAGCGCTCAAACAATCGAGGGAAGAGCTGGAGTTGACAAGGGCAGAGCTTCTAAAAGGTCAACAAATACAGAGGATGACCGAGGAGGCATTGTCGAAACAGATTGTGCTGGCACAGCGACGGAACGACTTTGACTCTGCAACTACGCTGATTCGATATTATCAGGAACGGATACCCGAGCTGAATGAAAGAATAGAACAAGGGCGGATGGGCCGTCCCTATGGTGCTGGTTTGTCCGATGTGGATCTCAAGGATCGGGTCAAAGAAAGGAACAAAATGCTAGAAGATCGCCGAGACCTCTTGACTATTATCCAAAAAGAGAGCGCTCGTCTAGTGAAAACATATTGCGATCAGTGAGTTTTTGCTTTGAGTTGTTCCCAGTGTTCCCAGTGCCCCAGGGACTACTGGGAACAGTTGGCCCCGCTCTAAGCTGTTGAATTAAAAGAAATTAATTCCCCCGTTCCCACTGTTCCCAGTGTTCCCACCCATAACCGGGAACGCTGGACTCTCCCCCCGCTCCCCTAGTTGTGGTCGAGTCCGCGCGAAGGCAGGCGGTGCCTGGCTCCTGGCCTGATCAAAGATGCTTGCAGCCCTATAGGGCGGACGCTTTTATGGTGAATCTATGGGGCGATGAAGCACCATGCAGCTAGGGGAGGGGTAGGTTCCAAAGTTGCAGCGGCCTGTCCCGGACACCGTCCCCCCAGAGCAGTTTTTCTATGCAGTAAATTGAAAAGGAATTCACCACTGTTTAATCCCGGTAGTAGGTGGGGGGGTGGCTTGAATCACTCAGGGCACGCGGCTCCCTGACCGGTGGGGTAACCTTCTTTACAAGAGCGGGAGTTTCTAAGGGGGGGTATAGCCCCCCGTGTTGGGTCCTTCTGGTAGGGTGAGCCATGCGGAGCGCGAACCCGCGTTTTCTCGTCAGAGATACAAACCTTAGGGGGGTTGTGGTGGTAGAGGCGGGGGCACACTTCTGGTGGAAATGCAGGTTCAATAACTGGGTTGTCGGTGTGGTCTGGGGGTACTTTTGGGGGTATCTAAATTAGAAGTTTTTACGGAACCCATGGGGCGTTAGGGCTCTGGCCGATCTTACGAAGAAGCCTCTGGCACCATAAACAAACCCTCGGCCTGAAAAGGCCGGGGGTTTTTTTATGGTGCCTAGGGGTGGGATGGAAACCACATCGGTTCGACAAAATTGTCGGGAACAATTTTGGACGCCCGAAGGGCGGGCCGTAGGCCGAGCCCCAAGGATGGGGCGAGCATTGACTCAGCGCATCCCTGTGCTTCGCCCTTCGGGCAGCTTCGCTGTCAATCGCGGCTATCCTGCCGCGCTTTCCGCCTCTGGCTGGATGGAAACCACACCGGTTAAGGCATCCTGCCTTTGGGTTAGAGAAAAGAATGCCCATAGTCTAAGGCTACTGGGGGTGTGCAGGGTGAGTGTTCAGCAAGCCTCAAAAGAGGGACCTTTTGAGGCAGTCCCCAGGGAGGGGTTTACGACGTTTGCTGAACACTCATCCTGCACGGCCCGGGGGCTAGCTTACGGAGTGGTTAATTCGACTATTTATTCCAGACAACAGTGCGCGAAGACGGGAATCCATGAGCAACTGGCTGAGGATCGGCTATATATGGGTCCCCGCTTGCGCGAGGACAACAGGGTCAGAGGCGACGCCTACCTAGTAGAGGAGAGCCTAAACGCCCAGAACTCCCCATCCCAAGCGCTGTCCCATAGCCGCTTACAGCGCTTTCCCTTTCGGACGCCGACAGTTAATCTACCCGCCGTGTATTTCGAAGCCGTTAGAGACAAATCCATGAAAACCAGTGCAAGAATCGCCTTGATCGCGGCCATATCCCTGCTGACCGTCGGTTGCGATCAAGTCACCAAGGTATTGGCGGCGGAATACCTGCCCCGGGGCGAGGTTTATAGCTTTCTGTTCGATACGGTACGGATTGGCTATGCCGAGAATAGGGGGGCCTTTCTCGGTTTGGGGAGCAATCTCTCGCCGGAGCTGCGTTTCTCGCTTTTTGTGGTGATGGTGGGGGTGTTTTTGCTGGGGTTGGTGGCCTATATGCTGGCAAGCCGCCAGTTGAATCGCGCGTCAATTGCCGGCTTATCTCTGCTCTTTGCGGGTGGCCTAAGCAACTTTTACGATCGGCTGTTCAATAACGGCGCTGTAATTGATTTTATCAACATGGGGTTGGGCCCGTTGCGCACGGGTATTTTCAATATTGCCGACATGGCGATTTTGCTCGGTTTAGTTATTGTGATCTTCTCTCGCCCGCGTGAAACACCTCCCGCCTGATTGCATCGCAGTGTGATCTTGCACCACTTCTTTTAACCCTTTTTTGGTTTATGCTTCGCCTGCGCAAAGGAGACGTGTCGTAAAAATCCCGGGATTGGTATAACCTGCGAAGCAGTTTACATTTAGGGTATTTGAAGTGAGCAGATTCTTTCTTTGGGCCTTGCTGATCAGCGGCCTTTCCACCGGTTCCGTTTTTGCCAGCGAGCGCGACGCAAACGCCTTGCAACTGGCCTCCGTAAGCGCAGCAGTTGCGCGACTGGGTTCGGATGAACCAGAGTTTTCAAAGCGTGGCGATTGGGTGATGCCCATCGCTTCCATTACCAAATTAATGACGGCTCTGGTCGTGCTCGAATCGGAACAGGATCTTGATGCATGGCTGCCGGTGGTTAAACGGGCTCGTCCTGCTCCGGTGAATGCATTCTCCCGAATTCGTTTGGAGTCCGAGGCCACACGGCGTGATCTTTTGCACTTGGCGCTTATGTCATCCGAAAATCGCGCCGCTTACCTTTTAGCTCGCCATCACCCAGAAGGTTATGAAGCATTTATTGAGGCAATGAACGCGAAAGCGCGCGCTTTGGGCATGAATAACACGCATTTTGTAGACTCCACGGGCTTATCCGACGCCAACGTGTCCACCGCCAGCGACTTGGTTAAGTTGGCTAATGCCGCTTACGAGTATCCGCTTATTCGTGAACTCTCGACCAGCTCTGGCCGGTGGGTTCAGTTTCGCGGCCCCCGCTATGGTTTACAGTTTGGCAACACCAACCCCTTGGTGCGCAGCGGCCGTTGGGATGTGTCTTTGAGCAAAACCGGTTACCTGAACGCCTCTGGGCGATGCCTGGTCATGATCGCGGAAATGGGCGGCGAACCTCACGTTGTTGTCCTGTTGGACTCTCTGGGAACGCGCACTCCACTGGGTGATTCTGGTCGTATTCGCCGTTGGTTGGAAACCGGTGTGGGGGGCAATGTTGCCGCTGCTGCTTTGAACTATGAGCGCCAACGCGCCTCTGAAATCGCCGCTGAACTCGAAGTGGCGTCGCCGCAATCCGCGGGTCTTTGACCGCGGTCCTAGGCGCGGCGGCCTGTTCAGAGAATCAGCGCCGCCGCCAATTAAAAAAACTTGACAGGGCAGTAGAACGCGTTACTATGGGAACAGCTTGAAAGTAAGCCTGATATTTATGCAAAATCATTTCGATGTCCTACCTGTAGTTATCGTCCTGTACGTCATAAGTAGAAGCACATTTCTAGCACCACGACCTCACTTGAGGTCAACTCAACTTTTGATGAATAGGAAAAGACTATGTCTACAGTAACTGGCACCGTAAAATGGTTTAACGAAGCAAAAGGTTTTGGCTTTATCGAGCAAGAATCTGGTCCCGACGTTTTCGCCCATTTTAGCGCCATCTCTGGTTCAGGCTTCAAAACCCTGGCCGAAGGCCAAAAAGTTACCTTTACCGTAACTCAAGGTCAAAAAGGTCCTCAGGCCGAAAACATCGTAGCTGCCTAAAAACAGCGCCGGGCTCACCAATGGTGAGCTCGATCGAGAAAGGGGTGGAGCCTTCGGGTTCTGCCCTTTTTTTATGCCTGATTCTTTATTGGTACCGCAATGAACGAAAATTCCATGAGTGAAACCGCTTTCGCCTCCCTGTCCCTAAAGCCTGAGTTACTTAAAAACCTCGACGCTCTGGGCTACGCCACCATGACCCCGATCCAGGCGCAAAGCCTACCCCATGTTCTGGCTGGGCGAGACGTGATTGCTCAGGCCAAAACCGGCTCAGGTAAGACCGCCGCGTTTGGGCTGGCGGTGTTGCAAAACCTGGACGTTAGTCGGTTTCGCATTCAGGCTCTGGTGCTCTGCCCAACTCGGGAGTTGGCAGACCAAGTGGCTAGGGAGCTGCGGCAGTTGGGCAGGTTGCTCCACAACATTAAAATTCTGACGCTGTGCGGCGGTACGCCATTCGGCCCGCAAATCCATTCCTTGAGCCACGGCGCCCACATTATTGTCGGCACTCCTGGACGTGTCGAAGAACATCTGCGCAAACAAACCCTAAGCCTGGAGTCGTTGACCACTTTTGTTTTGGATGAAGCGGATCGTATGTTGGACATGGGGTTTCAGGAATCCCTGGATAAGATCGCCGAGTATGTGCCGACGAACCGGCAAACGCTGTTGTTCAGTGCCACTTATCCTGACGAAATATCGGACATTTCAGCGCGAGTTACCCGCGACCCAGAGCGGATTACCGTGACTAACACACACACGGAAGCAACCATTCGTCAGGAGTTGTATTGGCTCAGTGACGACGCCGAACGCAGCGTGGCGGTACGCTTGCTTTTGCTGACGCTAAGACCGGAATCGGCACTGGTGTTTTGTAACACCAAGCGCGAAACACGCGAGCTGGCCGAAGAGTTACGCCGCAGCGGTTTTAAGGCTTTGGCTTTGCACGGTGACTTGGAGCAAAACGACCGGGACCGCACGCTGTCGTTGTTTACTAACCGCAGCGCCTCAGTATTGGTGGCCACCGATGTGGCCGCTCGTGGTCTGGATATTGAAAAGCTGGACGCGGTGATCAACTACCATTTAGCACGCGAGCCAGAGGTGCATGTGCACCGCATAGGACGCACCGGCCGTGCTGGCGGAAGCGGGCGTGCCTGTTCACTAGCGATCGAACGTGAAGCCGGCAAGGTGGAGCGGCTCGAAGCCTACTTAGGTGCACAGATCGACAAGGTGCCATTACCGCCACGCGCGTTGCTTGGCGAGCCCGCTTATTTACCGCCCATGGTGACGTTGCAAATTGGTGCGGGTAAAAAACAAAAGCTACGCCCCGGCGACATTCTTGGTGCGCTAACCGGAGCCGGTGGCATTAAGGGTGACCAGGTGGGGAAAATTGTCATCAGTGATTCCAGTGCGTTAGTGGCGGTCAGTCGGCGCGTCCTAGACGACGCTCTGGATAAGCTCAGTCAGGGTAAATTAAAAGGACGATCATTTCGGGTTCGTCGAGTGGACAGCTGACCCAATCGGTCCCGTGTTTCGATCGTGCTAGCATTGGCGTTGTCGAGTTAACGCAAAGAGGGGGAATGTATGCAGAAAGTTTTGGTCATTCTCGGAGTGACACTGATTTTGGTGGCACTACTCTGGCCATGGTTGAAGCACATTCCTCTGGGACGACTGCCCGGCGATATAATTATTCGCCGCGAAGGCTTTACGTTCTTTTTCCCCATCACCACCATGATTCTTGTTAGCGTACTTCTGTCTGTTTTGGCGCTCTTCTTCCGGCGTTAAAATCAGCTTTTAGCAGACGCTGTTGTCCGGAATAATTTAGGTAGATGGTGTAGGTCCACGAATTGCTTGGCCTTGCACCAGTTATGTAAATCAGAAACTCGAAGACCTAACTGCTGGCGATGCACTTCGTAAGGTCAATCCCAGGCGCTTCCCACGAGGCTTTTCGAAAACGCCGTGGACCCATCCCTGGGGGCTCTCCCACCGGAGCGCCGGCCGCAAGCTCCCTCTTGTGAGAGTTTCGAAAAGCCTCCTGCGAATCGCCTTCCTAACCGAAACTAACTCATTCTTACCTTGGACTCCCCGCTGTCGCTGGCAATGGGGTGGGAGACTGGAAATGAGCTCAATGGCCTGATGCAAGGTGGGACGCGTAGGGTGAGTGTTCAGCAAGCCTCAAAAGAGGGACCTTTTGAGGCAGTCCCCAGGGAGGGGGTTACGACGTTTGCTGAACACTCACCCTGCGCGGCCCGAGGACTGGCTTACGAAGCAGCTTAGTTCACTATTTGGACAACCGTACGCATTCAAAGGGGGTGACGGATTCTTACGCGGGGTGATAAGCCAATACATAGGGCAGCGGTTTTACGAGCGCACAAAAAAAGGGGGCAGCAAGCTGCCCCGGAGGTCGACTTCATGAAGCAATGAAGAAGAAGGGAGGGTAAACGTTAGATTTGTACTTGTACTTTCCCGTCAATCACCTGTACGGGATAAACGTTTACCTTGTGTTCAGGGGATTCCAGGCACTCTCCAGTGCGCAGGTCGAAGTGTTGCTTGTAAAGGGGCGAGGCCACCACCACCGCATCCCCAATGGAACCGATAATTCCGCGCGAAAGAACGTTGGCTTTACCGATGGGATCGTAGTTCCCAATGGCGAACACCTCATCCAAACGGCTGGAATACAAAAGGGCAATTTGCTGCTGATTGATCAACGCACAAATTCCGGTGTTGGGTGCCAAGTCTGTTAGCTCGCACACATCCACCCAGGGGGCTTCCGTGATGATCGCTTCAGCGGCAGCGCTGTTAACTGAGTTCATGTTCTGCTCCTTTAATTAAGGGTTCAACAATTAGCCGTTCAGTTCCACCAGAGGAATGTTATTTTTCCGTTCCTCTTCGGTAGCTGGTCGGCGTTGACCGCGCTCGGCGACGTAGGCCAGGTTGTTGTCTTGTTCATCGCTATTGATAAAGTGGCGGAAGCGCTTGAGTTTCTCCGGGTCTTCCAGAGTGGTCTTCCACTCGCATTGGTAGTTGGCTAAGTTACTGGTCATGTCGTCTTCCAGCTCTTGGCCGATCTTCAGCTTGTCTTCGATGACAACCTCGCGCAGATAGTCCAAGCCGCCTTCCAGGTTTTCCAGCCAGACAGACGTGCGCTGTAGGCGATCTGCCGTTCGGACGTAGAACATGAGGACCCGATCGATGTACTTGATTAGCGTATCGTCGTCGAGATCCGTCGCGAACAAATCAGCATGGCGGGGACGCATGCCGCCGTTACCGCACACGTACAGGTTCCAACCTTTCTCGGTGGCGATTACACCGATGTCCTTGGATTGCGCTTCCGCACATTCGCGGGTACAACCGGATACAGCAAATTTCAGTTTGTGTGGTGAACGTAAGCCCTTGTAACGGTTCTCAATGGCAATCGCCATATCAACACTGTCCTGAACCCCGTAGCGGCACCATGTGCTACCCACACATGACTTAACCGTGCGCACTGACTTGCCGTAGGCGTGGCCGGTTTCGAAACCGGCGTCCACCAGCTTGCGCCATATCTCAGGCAGTTCGTGCAACTGAGCGCCGAACAAGTCGATGCGCTGACCACCGGTGATTTTTGTATAAAGGTTGTACTCTTTGGCGACCTCGCCCAACACGACCAGTTTGTCCGGTGTGATCTCACCGCCAGCAATGCGCGGTACGATAGAGTAAGTACCGTCTTTCTGCATGTTGCCCAAGTAGATATCGTTGGTGTCCTGCAGGCCAATGTGCTTGTCATCCAGCACGTATTCGTTCCAAAAGGAGGCCAAAATGGAGCCGACAGTTGGCTTACAAATGTCGCAACCAAGCCCCTGGCCATGACTGTCCAGCAGTTCGTCAAAGGTTTTGATTTTCTTCACGCGCACGATATCGGCCAGCTCCTGCCGGCTGTACTGAAAGTGCTCACACAGGTGGTTGTTCACTTCCACACCCATGGAGCTTAGCTCCGCGTCCATGACCTGCTTCACCAGCGCAGTACAACCACCGCACCCGGTAGATGCGCCTGTGCAGGATTTGATTCCGGCCATGTCCGCGCAGCCACCCTGTACTGCTTCGCGTACGTCACCTTTGCTGACGTCATAGCAGGAGCAGATTTGCGCGGTGTCGGGGAGAGCATCCACGCCCATGACGGCGCCGCCACCCTCGGTTTGGGGCAGAATGAATTGTTCGGGTGATTCGGGTAGATCCATCTCGTTGACGCACAGCTGTTGCAAGGTGCCGTACGCTTCGGCATCGCCCACCAGTATGGCACCCAGCAATTTCTTGCCGTCGGCGGATACCACCAAGCGTTTGTACACTTCGGCAACGCCATCGCTATAGGTGTAGCACTGAGCGCCCGGGGTTTGCGCCAGAGCGTCACCGACACTGGCCACATCCACACCCAGCAGTTTCAGCTTGGTGCTCATGTCGGCACCCGTAAATTGTTCGGCGCCGCTAAGAATGTGGGACACAGCCACTTTGGCCATGTGGTAGCCAGGCGCAACCAGTCCAAAGATTTGGTTTTGCCAGAGAGCGCACTCACCAATAGCATAAATATCCGGGTGGGAAGTCAGGCAGTTGTTGTCGATCACAATGCCGCCGCGCTCGCCCATATCCAGGCCACAGTCACGAGCCAGTTCATCCCGAGGCCGGATGCCTGCAGAGAAGATCACCATGTCGGTTTCCAGGTGCGACTCGTCCGCGAAGTGCATGCGGTAGCGGCAGGTCTCGCCGGCTTCAATACGTTGAGTGTTTTTGCCCGTGTGAACATCCACGCCCAAGGCTTCAATTTTACGGATCAGCAGCTGGCCGCCGCCTTCATCCAGTTGACGCGCCATCAAGCCTTTGGAAAATTCCAATACATGGGTTTTCAAGCCCAGGTTCTTCAGGGCATGTGCCGCTTCAAGACCCAACAGACCACCACCGATAACCGCACCTACTTTGCTCTCACTGGCCGAAGCGGTAATGGCTTCCAGATCTTCAATGGTCCGGTACACCAAACAATGGGGTTGGTCGCCGCCGGGAATGGGCGGCACAAAAGGGTAGGAGCCGGTAGCCAAAACCAGTTTGTCATAGGTTTCAGTGCGGCCACTGGCGGTACTGACGCTGCGGTTATCCGGGTTGATGGCAACGACTTTGTCGTTAAGCGTGTAGATCACGCCGCGGTCACGGTACTCAGCTTCTGTGGTCAGCGACAGGTCATCTGCGGTTGACCCGGAAAAGTAACTGCTAAGCTTAACCCGGTCGTAGGCGAGTCGGGGCTCCTCGGAAAAGGTAATGATCTCAAACTGATCCTGCTCCGCGGTATCGAGCAAGGTCTCAATAAACTTATGACCGACCATGCCGTTACCGACAACAATAATACGCTGTTTCATCAGTGACTCCTCAAGCTGAAAGACGTTGCTGCTGGTCATCGAGATTCATCATCGAGAGCCAGTGTTCCGGTTGCAGTTGCGCTCGCAAGCTAACCACTTCGCCAACGATAATTAGGGCGGGTGATTGCACTGCCTGCTCGGCAACTGTTTGCGCAAGCTGCGCTAAAGTGGTTGTAAGTACGCGTTGATCTTTGCGGCTACCTTTTTCGATAATGGCTACCGGTGTGCTTGCGGACATGCCGCCGCGCTTCAGCTCTGTAGCAATGGTGCTTGCACGGGTCACACCCATGTAGAACACCAGTGTGTGATCCAGTTGTGCCAGCGCACGCCAGTTCACATTCAATTCTTTGTCCGCGTGGGCAGTGACAAACGTGCAGCCTTGGGAGAGGCCTCGGTGCGTCAGTGGAACGTCCGCGCTAGCACTGCATCCCGAAGCGGCGGTAATGCCAGGAATGACTTGCGCCTCGACACCGGCTTGGCGCAGCACCAGAAGCTCTTCGCCACCGCGACCAAACACGAAGGGGTCACCGCCTTTGATTCGGCATACCTGCAACCCCATTTTTGCTTGATCCACCAGTAGTTGGTTCAAGTCTTCCTGCGCGATGCTGTGGTGATTTTTGGCTTTGCCTACATAAAGAGCCGGTACACCCGCCGGGAACAATGCGCGAATGTCGCCACTGACCAACTGATCGTAAAAAATAATGTCCGCTTGTTCGATCGCACGCACAGCCTTCACGGTTAGCAGTTCTGCATCACCTGGGCCTGCGCCAACCAGCCACACCTTGCCGGCATCACGCTTTGCTTCTCTGTGTGCTGAAAGATCACTGTGCATGGCTAAAACTCTCGTAGTGGTTTTGCTGGATATGATTGGTAGGGAGCAAGGACAATGCCAGAAGCGGAAAAACATTTTTAAAAAAATTTAAATTTATAAGTTTCAATAACTTAACTTGCGTACCCGTCTGTAAAGCCCACTTTTAAAGGGGGGGCTGCATTGCTGGCTGGGCACTAATGAAGTGCACGTGCGCACTTTTTTAAAGCAAACGAGTGTTGGCGGCACCCGTTTGGTATGCATCATCCTGGTTCAAGTGGTGGTGCACGAGCACCGCAAGTGTGCAGGCGTCGCCTTTTTGGGGCTGCTCAGGCCGAAATCTTTGAATTCCAAGCTTTAGGTCCCAAAGTTTTGCCTGTTGGAGGGAGTTGGTTTGGTTATTGCAATTACCGGTAATACAAAGGCGGTGCGCTTTCAGCGCGGGACCATTGATCCGAAAGGTTGAGTCATGACACATCAAACATTAGTGCCTACTGTGAACCACTATGACCCGGAAGACGGATGGACGAAAACTACCTGTGCTTATTGCGGCGTCGGTTGTGGGGTTGAGGTAAAGGCGAGAGCGAACAGTCGCGTGCTGGATGTGCGCGGGGACCAAAGCCACCCTGCCAACTATGGGCGCCTGTGCTCGAAGGGGTTAGCGCTTGGGGAAACGGTGGGTGAAGAGGGGCGATTGCTGCATCCGAGCATTGAGGGTGTAAGAACGTCGTGGCCGGAAGCCTTGAGTCACGTTGCCGATCAGTTTAACGAAGTCATCCGCCAACACGGAGCGGAGTCGGTGGCATTTTACGTGTCTGGTCAGCTATTGACGGAAGACTATTATGTGGCCAACAAACTGATGAAGGGATTTATCGGCAGTGGAAACATCGACACCAATTCCCGCTTGTGTATGTCTTCCAGTGTGGCCGGCCACAAGCGGGCATTCGGAAGTGACACGGTGCCAGGTTGTTATGAGGACCTTGAGCAAGCGGATATGCTTGTGCTGACCGGATCCAACTTGGCTTGGTGTCATCCCGTGCTGTACCAACGTATCAAAGCGGTTAAACAGCAGCGGCCCGATTTTAAAATTGTGGTGATCGACCCCCGACGCACCGACACCTGTGACCTAGCGGATTTGCATCTGGCCATAGCGCCGGGTACCGACGTGGCACTGTTCAATGGCTTGTTGGCGCATCTGGCGCAGCACGGAATCGTGGATGAGGATTACATTCAGAGCCACACGGAAGGTTTCACTGAAGCTCTGGTAACCGCCATGGGACATGCGAGCAACCGACGCACTCTGGCCACTCGTCTGGGTGTGGATGACCATCAGTTGGAAACGTTTTTCCAATGGTTCGCCGATACTCCAAAAGTGGTAACCGTGTACTCCCAAGGAGTCAACCAATCCAGTGCTGGAACTGATAAGGTAAACAGCATTATTAACTGCCATCTGGCGACGGGTCGCATCGGGCAACCGGGCAGCGGGCCCTTTTCAGTCACTGGCCAGCCCAACGCCATGGGTGGGCGGGAAGTGGGCGGCTTGGCCACGACGTTGGCCGCACACATGGAATTTGATAACCGCGAGCACGTGCAGCTGGTGCAGGATTTTTGGGGCAGTGAACGGCTGGCTCGCGGGCCGGGCTTGAAAGCGGTGGATATGTTCGATGCCATCGAAAGCGGGAAGATCAAGGCCGTGTGGATCATGGCCACGAACCCAGCCATGAGCTTACCCAACGCGGATAAAGTCCGGCGCGCCTTGGAGAAGTGCCCTCTGGTGGTCGTATCCGATTGCATGGCGGATACGGATACGGCGCGTCTGGCGAATGTGCTTTTGCCGGCAACCGGTTGGGCAGAAAAGTCCGGCACCGTGACTAACTCCGAACGCAGGATTTCTCGCCAACGCGCGGCGCTGCCAGCCTTGGGGGAAGCCCGCCCGGATTGGTGGATTATTACCCAGGTTGCGCAGCGCATGGGGTTTTCCGAGGCGTTTGGCTATCAAAGCGAAGCCGATATTTTTCGCGAGTATGTGGCGCTGACCGCGTATCGCAATGACGGCACCCGGAATTTGGATTTAAGTTTTTACCAAGGGCTGACAGACGCCGAGTATCAACAGATGCTGCCTCGGCAATGGCCCGTGCGGAAGGGGGCGGATATTGGGCGTAACGCCAAGCGCCTGTTCGGTGATGGGGTCTTCTCTACGCCCTCCGGCCGAGCGAATTTTGTAACGGTGAGCCATCGCCCGCCGAAAACGCAGGTAGACTCAGAATACCCGCTAGTGCTTAACACCGGGCGTATACGGGATCAGTGGCACAGCATGACCCGTACCGGTCTATCGGCGCGCCTTTCTGGCCATAGCCCAGAACCTTTTGTAAATATTGGCGCGCAGGATGCGGCGCGCTACCAGTTGCAAGACGGCGCTTTGGCCGATGTGACCAGCCACTGGGGCAGCGTAAGGGTGCGCGTACAGGTCAGCGACCAGTGCCAGAAGGGGCAGATCTTCATGCCCATGCATTGGAACGATGTGTTCGCCAGTAAGGCCCGGGTCTGCGCGTTGATCGGTGAAAATTTAGACCCGATATCCGGGCAGCCGGAAAATAAGTTTACGCCGGTTAAGGTGTCGCCTTGGCAAGGTAAGTCGGAAGCGATTCTGGTTATGCGCGATAGGCGACCGGATCTGGATTGCGATTACTGGGCGGCACAACCCATTGAGGGCGGTACCTTGTACCACATTGCCAGCCGCCGCTCTCCGGCCGAGTTGGACGCCTATCTACAAAGCCTCTGTCCTGGCTCGGCGGAATCGGCACAGCACCTGACTTTTGGGCATCCAGAGCAGGGTGAGTTTCGCCATGCGGTGCTTCGCCAGCAACAGCTGCTGGCGGCTTATGCCCTGGCAAAAAGTTTTGGCGATAAAGAGTTCAGCTGGTTGGGGCAATTACTGACCCCCGCGTTGGATGGAGGCGCTTTGGGCGCCCTGTTTAAAGGCGAACCAAGCGCGAGTTTGGCTGGTGGTCGCCTGGTTTGCGCCTGCAAGCAGGTGGGTTACAAAACCCTCTGTGACGCGATCCGAACTCAGAACCTGGGATCGGTGTCGGAGCTGTGCGCCGTGACCCAAGCGGGCACAGGCTGCGGCTCTTGCCTGCCTGAGCTTGAGCAGATTGTTGCCGAGGAAAAGGCCGATGCCACAGCGGCTTAGCCGACGCTAAAGTGGTCAGCTAATGCGCTTTGTGTGTGCGTTGCATTGCCACGCCAGGGATGTCATTCTTTGTTGGTTAGCGAATTATCCCGTTGCGACTCCGCTTGGTGTCGCCTGCAAGGTTAAAGCATGACGTCTGAAACACTTCCGTCTTCGGCTGCCGCTAGTTCTCAACTCGTGGATGGCTTTGGCCGGCGTATTACCTACGTCCGCCTATCGGTAACTGACCGGTGCGATTTGCGCTGTCGTTACTGTATGGCGGAAGACATGACCTTCCTTCCCCGTCACGAAGTACTCAGTATCGAAGAGCTGGCGCGCCTGGGCACAGTATTCACTGAATTGGGCGTCAGTAAGATTCGCGTAACCGGCGGCGAACCATTGATCCGGCGTGGCATCGTTGATCTGATGGACTCTCTTGGTCAGCTGCCAGGCCTGAACGATTTGTGCATGACCACCAACGCCACCCATATGGCCCAGTACGCTCAAGCGCTAAAAGACGCGGGTGTAAAACGCATAAACATCAGCCTAGACAGCCTGAATCCGGAGCGCTTTCGCTACTTGACCCGACACGGCGATTTGGCGCAGGTGCTGGAAGGTATTCGTGCTGCTCAGCAGGCGGGATTTGAGCGAATCAAACTGAATTGCGTAGCCTTGAAAAATTACAACGCTGATGAAGCGCCCGAGTTGGTCAGGTTTGCGCTCAACGAAGGCTTGGATATCAGTTTTATTGAAGAGATGCCTTTGGGCCAAATTACCGACCACGGCCGGGCGGCAGAATTTGTCAGCAGCGCCGAGTTGCGTGAGTCCATCGAGCAAAAGGTGACTTTGCGCGCTACGACTCATGACAGCGGCGGTCCAGCTCGCTATTGGCAAGTGCCTGGCTACGATTCCCGCATCGGTTTTATATCCCCCCACAGCCAAAACTTTTGTGCCAGCTGCAACCGGGTGCGGGTAACCGCCACGGGCCGGTTATTGTTGTGCCTGGGGCAGGAAAACAGCGTCGACTTGCGCGCACCTCTACGGGAAAGTTCGGGCACCGAGCAGGTGCGCCAAGTTATCGTAAACGCCATGGCGCAAAAACCCAAAGAGCACGATTTTACTCACCAGCAGGATGAACCCCAGATTTTGCGTTTTATGAACGTCTCTGGGGGCTGACCGCGAAGCCATTGAATAGAAGCGTTTTTATGAGCAGTAGCAAACAGTTTACCGCCTTGAATATCTGTGTCCTCACCGTGTCGGATACCCGCACTCGGGAGCAGGACACCTCGGGACAAAAACTGCAAGATATGCTGGAAACGGCCGGACACACTCTGTACCAGCGGGAATTGATTCGCGATGAGGTGTATCAGATGCGCGCCGTGGTGTCGGCCTGGATAGCGGACCCTAAGGCACAGGTGGTGCTGATTACCGGCGGGACCGGGTTTTCCGGACGCGACAGCACACCCGAAGCCATGGCGCCGCTGTTTGATAAGACCATCGTGGGATTTGGCGAGCTGTTCCGGCAGATTTCCTATGAAGAAATCGGCACGTCTACGATCCAGTCCCGGGCGCTGGCCGGGTTGGCAAACCGCACGCTTGTTTTCTGCCTGCCGGGCTCAACGGGCGCGTGCACCACAGCGTGGGAGAAAATCATTAGCCATCAGCTCGATAGTCGACAAGGCCCCTGTAACTTTGTGGGGCAACTGCTTTAAGTCTTCGGCTAAAAGGCGCGCGGTAACTTCTCAAGCATACTGCGGCGCGATTGAATCAGCTCTTTGTAGGTCTGAATCATGCTGAAGTCTACGCTCTGCTCGTGCAGGTCGGTAGAGTCCAGCTGACGCTCAAAGCCGGTGATTTCCGCGATCAGCTTTTCCTGCAGCTGTTCTGTGGGGTTGAAGTTGACGCCGAGGGCGTTCTGGGGCCGGATCATGCTGTTCTCCTTCTGACTATGCCCTTATTGTTCCTTTAGCATAGCTCACTGCCAAGCCCTAAATATGTGCCCCGCTAGACAATTTTGTTTGTTAAGGCGCTCTGAATGCGGATTTCGCCGTGTTCCGGTTATATAACAGTGAAACGTGCGCCCCTTATGCATCAAGTAACTGGGTCCACTGGAATTTCGGGTCTCCAAGGGCATAAAAATCCGGGTTGAGTAGGGATTCTTTGGTGTTGTACTCAAGCGGCTGAAAATCCGTCCCCACGATAGCCCCGCCAGCCGCGTTTAATATGGCGTGGGGCGCTCCTGTATCCCACTCGCTGGTTGGCCCCAAACGGGGATAAATATCGCCCAAACCTTCTGCCAAGTGGCAAATCTTCAGAGCGCTGCCCATGGGTTGGGTTTCCACCGGCGCGCTCCAGCGTTCAGCCATTCGCTGCAGCAAGGGGGCCACGGCCGCTTGCCCGTGGCGGTGACTGGTCAGGGCCACCAATGGCCGGTTCAGTTGCAGCGATCGGGCGCGAACGGGCACTGGCTTGCCTCGTGCTGGGTACTTCCAGGCGCCCAGCTGAGAACTGCCCAGGTAACTGTCGCCGCTGACCGGCGCATGCACCACGCCGAGATAGGGCGCATTCCTCTCCATTAAGGCAATATTGATGCAAAATTGATCATTGCCGGCGATGAATTCCTTGGTGCCGTCCAGTGGATCGATCAGCCAGTAGTGCGACCATTGCCGGCGTTCGGAGAAGGGGATGTCGCAGTCTTCTTCGGAAACGACGGGTATAGAAAGCAACTTCGGCAAGCCCTGCGCCAATACCCGGTGAGCGGCCATATCGGCGGCGGTAACCGGGGAGTCGTCGGCCTTGTGTTCCACTGATAAGTCCAGCCCCTGGCGGACCTCCATAATAGCGGCGCCCGCTTCCCGTGCCAGAGACAGCAAGGCTTCACCCAATTGGGCATCGTCAAACTGGTTAACCATGTTTTTGCATCCACTCCCGGGCGAGAAACAACGCCGCGATGGTGCGGCCTTCAGAGACGTCCTCTTGCATAACCAGCGTTAACAAATCGTCAAAATCCCAAACCTCCACTTCGATAGGCTCGGGTTCATCTCCCGGCAGCCGCTCGGGGTACAGATCCCTTGCCAGCACCACATTGATACCGTGCTCCATGTAGGCGGGCGAGAGGTCGAAGCGCTTTAAAAATTCAAGGCGACCTGCGCCATAGCCGGCTTCTTCCTTGAGTTCGCGGTTGGCGGCGTCCAGCAGCGACTCTCCCTGGTCAATGGCGCCCTTGGGGAGGGCTAGGTGATAGTCGTGAATGCCCGCGGCGTACTCGCGAATCATTACCACGCGATTGTCGTCCAGAACGGGAATGATCAATACCGCGCCGGGGCCACCCTTGCACAGCTTCTCGTAAATTCGCTCTTCGCCATTACTGAAGCGCAAATGCAGTTCATCGGCGCGAAACAGGCGGCTGCGCGCTACGGTATGACGCTTTAATATCTCGGGTTTTGTGGGCATACTGGGCTTCTTCTTCATTAGCGACTCACTGTGCCCATGATCAATTGGCAACAAATCGACACAGTACTACTGGATATGGATGGTACCTTGTTGGACCTCCATTTCGACAATTTTTTTTGGCTCGAGCATTTGCCCAGGCGATACGCGGAGATTCACGAGCTGGATGAATCCACCGCCGCCGCGCACCTGCACGAGCTGATTCGGCGCCGCCGCGGCACACTTGAATGGTACTGCCTTGAGCATTGGTCCGAGGCGTTGTCGGTGGATGTTCGCAAGCTGAAAGAAGAAATCAAGGACAAGATCCAGATCCGCCCCCACGTGGAAGACTTCCTCACCCGCCTGCGTCAGCTGGATAAGAAATTGGTGCTGATTACCAATGCCCACCCGCAGAGTTTGTCCCTGAAGTTGGATGTCACGGCCATTGATCGTTGGTTGGACATTGTCATTTCCTCTCACGAGTTCAAAGAGCCGAAGGAGGTGCAAGCCTTCTGGCATGCGCTGCGTGAGCGTGAACATTTTGACCCCGCGCGCACTCTATTTATTGATGACACCACGAGTGTGCTGGAGTCGGCCAAAACTTACGGTATCGGCCACTTACTGTGCATTCATCAGCCGGACAGTAAAACCAGCCGCACGGTGGAGGGTTATCCTGCCATCCACCATTTTGACGAAATCATGCCTCCCGGGCTACTGGGGCGCTAGGGTTACCGATGGACAAGGTTCGAATCGATAAGTGGCTGTGGGCGGCGCGCTTTTTTAAAACTCGCAGCCTGGCCAAGCAAGCGGTTGACGGGGGCAAGGTCCACTGTGATGGTCATCGAGTGAAACCCAGCAAGGACATTACTGTGGGCTTAACGCTGCGCATTCGTCAGGGCTTTGATGAGAAAACTGTGCGTGTGGCTGCGCTCTCTGATCAACGCCGGGGCGCCCCCGAAGCGGCGCTTTTGTATGAAGAAACTCCTGAAAGCATTGCCGAGCGTGCGGAGCAGGCAGCTCGCCGCAAAGCGGGTATGAGCGCGCATCTGGTGAGTGATCACCGGCCCAACAAAAAAGAGCGACGGCAGATACACAAGTTTCAGCGCCAGCAGGGAGAGGAGTAAGCCGCTGTTTGCTCGCCTAATATTTTCATTGGCCTGTTCGCGACAGTTTGATTATAAGGCTCGCGCTCACCTCCAAAGCTTACATAGTGAAGTAACCCATGACTGACAAAGATGTACTACACAGATTTTTATTCGATGACTGCGATGTGCGCGGCGAGATCGTAACTCTGGTCGACAGCTATCAAGAAGTGCTCAGTAATAATCATTACCCGGCCCCAATTCAGCGCTTGCTGGGTGAGTTTCTTGCGGCCGCCAGCCTGCTGTCCAGTACGCTGAAGTTCGATGGTATGATCAGCATTCAAGCCAAGGGCGACGGGCCGGTGGCGATGATCATGGCCGAGTGCAACAAGCACCGGGACTTGCGCGGCATCGCTCGTCTCAACCCGGATGCGCCCCAAGTTGCCAACGAGGAACACAGCTTGCGTGCGCTGCTGGGGCAAGGCGTTATCGCCATCACCATAGAGCCCGATAAGGGGCAGCGGTATCAGGGGCTGGTGCCCATGGAGAGTGACACTCTGGCCGGTTGCCTGGAACACTACTTCTACCAGTCGGAACAACTCAAAACGCGCCTTTGGTTTGCGGCGGATGACCAAGTGGCATCCGGCTTCCTGTTGCAAGCCCTGCCTCGCCAACTGCACGGCGACGAGGAAGAGAACCAAGATCATTGGGAAACCCTGTGCGCACTCAGCGATACATTGAGCCGAGAGGAAATGTTGGGGCTGGACCAAAAAACACTGCTGTACCGACTGTTCCACGAGCAGCCCTTGCGTCTGTTTGATCCCGCCAATTTGCGTTTTTCCTGCAACTGCTCTCGTGAACGCAGTGCCCAGGCGCTTTTATCCTTAGGGCGGGAGGACGTGGAAGAGCTCCTGGTGGAGCGGGGCAGTATCGATATTGACTGTCAGTTCTGTAATCGCCACTACCATTTTGACGCTGCAGACGTGCGGGCTTTAGTGGGTGGCGATACCCTCCATTAGTCGAATATTCATTGTTCAAATGAAGACGTACAGTCCTGGGTGGCGATTTAGCCTGGGGTAGGAGCGGCATAAAAAACTTTGTAGTCATATTGACAATATGGCGCCGATTGCCTTATGATCACTTTTACTATAAGTCGGTTGGCCAAATTTCCTACCTTTGGCCGGTCCATTCAGGGGTCTATTGGGAGGCTGCTGAGTGGGGATACTGACTTATAGGGATTGTAACGAGTGAAGCTTGTTGTGTTCAGAGCTCTCCATGTTTTCCCGGGCCAGCGGTCTAACCGGCACTGGCCCGGGCTTTTATGTCTACTTTTCCCTTGCCCTTCCTATTTGTTTCCCCAGATTTTTGCCACCGCCCGATCACTTCCTAGAAATCCCACAACCAGCGCCACAAGTCCCACCAGTCCGAAAATCACTACCGGAGCCCAGTAACCGGTTTCAGCATCCGCCGGTTTGAACCATGCGACGGCCCCTGCTAGGACAACAAAGATCGCGCCCATGGCCAACAGTATTGTGCGGTTCATCGGTCGATAGGCGTAGGGCTGATCCCCGCCTTCAAACCAGATCAGGATGGGATTAAAAAGCTTGCGCAGCAATGACATAGGCTAGAGCCTCTCGGGTTGAGGGGGCGAGAATGAGGGGTCCGATTATACCACTGGTGCTGACTCGCGACATTGCAGGGTCTTACCCCAATGTCTGAGGCCTCCTCTAAGACACAAAAAAAGTTTGCCGAGTTGTTGAAACCGGTTACATTTTGCGGCATGATGCAGTCCTGCCTGGGATTTATTCCGGGCGGAGAGTTGTTTGTGGCTTTTCAGGGTGACAAGCCGCGGAACTCTAGCCCAAGCTGTTGTTGCCCCGGCAGGTTCTGCCGGGGCTTTTTTGTGTTTGGTCCTCCCATTGAAACCAGCGATAATGGCTGCCCTCTCCACCACACACAAAGACCACCAGAAAGGTTTTAAAAGGACAATTGAATGACGCATTCGCTGAACGAGCTCGCCCGCCGGTTGGAAGAATGGACGGTCCGGGACGCCCTGCCACTCTGGCAGCGAGTGGGTACGCATCCGGAACGCAAAGGCCACTATGAGAGCCTAAACGAAGACGGCAGTCCGGCCGTAGATTCAAATGTTCGGGTTCGGGTCCAGGCACGCCAAGCTTTTGTGTACGCCATTGCCTCCTACCGAGGCTGGTGCCGGGGCGAAGAGATGGCGCGCCAGTTGATTGCCTTTATGGAGGATCACACCGCTCACCCGAGCGCGGGTGGCGGTTTTACACACCTGTTAGACGCCAACTTTACCGTCATCGATGCGCGCCAGGATTTGTACGACCACGCCTTTGCGGTCCTCGCCTATGCCTGGGGTTACCGCGCCTTTGGGGATCTGAGCTATCTCGCCAGTGCGGAAGCGTTGGTGGCCCACTTGGATGCACGCTTTGGAGCGGATTTTGGCGGCTGGTTGGAGGGGGATTACCGTTACACCTACCGGCGACAAAATCCGCATATGCACCTATTGGAGGCCATGTTGGCGCTCTACGATGCCACGAGCCAAGCCAAGTGGCTCGCGCGGGCAGGTGAGTTGGTGAGTCTGTTCGAAAGTCGCTTTTTCGATCCCGACCGACAGGTGCTGTTCGAATTCTTTGAGCCCGATTGGAGCCGAAGCGACTCCCAGGAGGGGCAGCAGGTGGAGCCGGGCCACATGATGGAGTGGGTATGGCTATTGGATTGGTACAGCCGCCGCTCGGGTCGTTCGGTGGACACATACACGCAAGCCCTGTATCGCAAAGGCTTGGAGATCGGTTTAAGCGAGAGCGGTCTAGTCTACGATGCCGTGACGCCGGATGGGCAAGTGCTGAAGGGCACCAAGCGTTGCTGGGGAATCACTGAATTGATTAAAGCCAGTCTGGTGCGAGCCCGAGCTGGCGATCCTGATGCGGAGCAAGTGGCGGCCCGCGCGCTGCACAACCTGTTCGAATACTACCTGTGCGCTTCAACCCCTGGAGCCTATGTGGACCAGCGGGATGAGCGGGATGAGATTAGCGTGAGCACCGCCCCTGCCAGCACCCTATACCACTTATTGGTGCTCTTGGCAGAGGTGCAGGATTATGTGCACAGGTGACGCAACGGTTAGGAGGACCGTGCTCTCGCCGTACTTTTGCGCACAATAAACTCTGACGGCAGAATGCATTCGGGTTGGTTAAGGGTCTCACCGCCAATCAGTCGCACCAGCATGTCCACGGCCAGCTTACCAATGTCCCCGGCGGGCTGGGAAATGGTGGTTAAGTTCGGGTCGCAATATTTAGCGTAAGGAATATCGTCGAAACCGGTCACGGATATGTCTTCCGGCACCCGCAAACCCTGGGCTTTGAGGGTCTGGATGGCACCAATGGCCATCTCGTCGTTCATACAGAAAATAGCGGTCGGCCGCTCTTTCATGCCGCAAAACTGAAGGGCACAGTTAAGGCCGGACCACATGGTGAAGTCCCCCTCGGCCACCAACTCTTTTTCAAACGGGATGCCCGCTGCTTCCAAACTTTCTTTGTAACCTGCCATGCGATCGATGGAGTGTGGGTTGTCCGTAAGCCCGGAGATCACTCCAATACGTCTGTGTCCGAGCGATATCAGGTAGTCCACCATGGTTTTGGCGGCGCCGCGGTTATCGATACGGATGGACGGCCCGGCGGTGTCCTCACAACCGCACGCGTTGACGCTGGCCAAATCGGGTGGGATCACATCGTGCATCTTGCTGGAGTGGGGGCGCAATTGAATCAAGCCGTCCGCCAGTCGGGTTTCTACCCGCCGTATGTATTCCAACTCCCTTTCCGGCATACCGCGCGTATCTCCTAAAAGTACCGCATAGCCTTTTTGCTGGGCTCGATCTTCTATGGCACTGATCACTCCCGAATAAAACGGGTTGGCAATGTCTGGTACCAGAACCACTATGGCGTAAGAGCGAGTGGAGCGGAAATTCCGCGCCAGCATGTTGGGCCTATAGCCGACTTTGGCAATGGCCTTGTGGACCTTATCCAGGGCTTTGGTAGACACCTTTTCTGGTGCACTTAAAGCCCGAGATACAGTGGCAACGGATACACCCGCCTCGCGGGCAACGTCTCGTATATTGGACATGGATGGAACTCTTTAAGAGTTTTGTCGTTGGCGGATAAAGATACCAAGTTACTACAGGCTGGCCTGACTGGCTAGCTGTACACGAGGGTTAGAACAACAAGTTGTGTTCTTCTGAAGTTTTGTTTCAGGCTCACAAACAAAAAGCGCCCCCGAAGGGGCGCTTTTTTCGTTACGTCAGTGTAAACCAGCCAACTTAGCTGGTGGCTACACCGGCTTGGGCGCGGCGAGCCAGCAAGTCCGCTTCGATTTCACCCATGCGCTTGGTGTTCAAGGGGTAAACCACCAGCAGTGCAATGGACACGAAGGCGAATATGGCTGGGATCCAGCTCATAAGTTGGATCATGCCAGTCGTGGCCTGGGCAATTGTGGCAGGATCCGTTCCCACGTAACCGTAGGCGCTCAGAACAATCAGTACCAAAGCGCCGGCGAAACCACCACCGGTTTTCTGAATGAAAGTGCCGGCGGAATAGAACAGGCCAGTAGCGCGACGGTTGTGTTTCCACTCGGAATAGTCGGCCGCATCGCCCAGCATGCTGAAAATCAACACCGGCATAAACGCGGCAAAGAATTCAGCAGCGCCACCAATGATGAACACATAAAGAATGTCTTCTGGGCCCGCAAAGAACAGAAGGCTCGTGAGTGCGCCGCTCGCCACCAGAGAAATGGTGAACAGCGTTTTCTTGCCCATCATGCGGGTGAGATAACCGGCCACCAGAGCCGCAAAGATGGAGATGAGCAGCAAGACGATGAAGTACCAGCCCGCCAACGTCGCCTGGCCTACGTAGTGGGTGAAGTAGTAAGCGATCACGCCGTACTTGATGCCATTGAACATCATGGTGAGAAAGCCTAGGCCCAAAATCATCAGCCAGGGCTTGTTCGTCAGTAGGTCGATCAGGTCGCGTTGGGACGGCGTGGTGTTGCTCTCAGGCGTTCTAATCAGCTTCCGAATAAAGTAACCGGTAATGAAGAGCACGATGGCGCACACTATGCCGGTGTAGTACGGGTTCAGCCGGATCTCAGCGGTGGGGGATTGGGTTGCGCTGTAAAAGAACACCGCGATCGCCAACAATGGCACGATAATCAGGGGCAGGTTTTTGCTAAGGTCCTTCAACTCCTGGCTGAACGGTGCCTGACTGGCCGTGGACTGTACCCGCTCGCGCGTAGTGAAAAAGGTAATCATGCACAAGGCAACCAGTAGCGTCGCAAATATGTACATGGTGTATTGGTAACCTTGGGCGGTGTCGCCCTGGCCAAAGAACGCTACCAACTGCGGTGTAAAGCCCATCACCAGCACGCCACCTGCGAAGGCGCCCGCAAAGCGGTAGCCTGACAGTACGCTACGCTCTTCGTGGCTGGGCGTCATGACGCCCATCAACGCTGAATAAGGCACATTGTTGACGGTGTAGGCCAGCGTCAAACCGATGTAGGTAAAGTAAGCCCAGACCAACTTCATCTCAGTACTGACATCCGGCGCGGTAAAGGCCAGGATCATAAATAGGGCCAGCACAGGCGCTGACCAGAGTACCCAGGGGCGGAACTTTCCATGCCGCGACTTTGTGCGGTCGGCCACCATGCCCATAATGATATCGGTCACACCGTCGGACAGTCGCACGACGAGCAGTAACGCGGCGGCTGCGGCGGCTGAGATGCCCAGGGTGTCGGTATAAAAAATGGCGAGATAGGCAAGAGCGCCGCGCCAGACCAGGTTGGCGGCCGCATCGCCCATGGCGTAGCCGCTTTTTTCCAAGATGGATAGTTTGTGTTGGGAAGCTGCTGACACAGAGCACCTCGTTCTAATTTATTATTGATTGGGAGAAATCGGCGCCTAGAATAATGGGCCGAACCCTAAAAGTACAGGAGATTTCGGTACCTTAGTCTGCGCAGAGCTAGCAATGACGCGGCTGGCGCGAAGTGTTTGACAGATTTCCGTCGAGGCCTAAGCGTATGGCGGTGCGATTTCCACTACCGGTGTCCTTGTCGAGTTCGGTGTTTCTTCTGGGCCTGAAGATATTGCAAGGCGCCATGTAACCGATTACACTTTGCGTTTTCGCACGCCAGGCGCTTTCGATCCCCCGTCTTGGCAGGGAAGCGGAACCGGAAGACAAAAAGCTCGTTGCCGGACCGTAATTGGGCGACGCCACGATAATAGTCGGAATTCATTTCATGCAGCTTGATCTCGCCTTTATAGATATCGCTATCATTGTGCTCTACGTGGTGGCGACGCTCGTCATTGGTTTTTGGATTTCAGCCCGCGCCTCCAAAAACATTCGCAGCTACTTCCTGGGTGGTAACAAGCTGCCCTATTGGACTCTCGGCATATCCAACGCCTCGGGCATGTTCGATATCAGTGGCACCATGTGGTTGGTCTATCTGCTGTTCATCTATGGTCTGACCAGTGTTTACATCCCCTGGCTCTGGCCGGTGTTCAACCAAATTTTCCTGATGGTGTTTCTATCGGTGTGGTTACGTCGCTCCGGCGTAATGACCGGCGCCGAGTGGATCACCTTCCGTTTCGGTGAAGGCACCGGTGCTAGGCTGTCCCACCTTGTGGTGGTGGTGTTTGCACTCATCAGCGTGATCAGTTTCCTCGCCTACGGTTTTATTGGCATCGGCAAGTTTGCCACCGTGTTCTTGCCCTGGGAGTTGTCAGCGGACCCCTATTGGAACGAAGTACTCTACGGTCTGATTATTACCGCATTGACTACCGTGTACGTGGTTAAGGGCGGCATGTTCAGCGTCGTGTTCACGGAAGTGCTGCAGTTTTTCATCATGACCGTTGCCTGTATCGCCGTAGGTGTCATCGCCATGAAGCTGGTCTCCCCGGAAATGCTGGCGGCGGTCGTGCCCGATGGTTGGACCAGTATATTTTTTGGCTGGGAATTGGATTTGGACTGGAGCGGCACCCTGGAGGCGGCCAACGTCCGAATCCTGGAGGATGGCTATTCCTTGTTTACCATCTTCATCATGTTGGCGTTGTTAAAAGGCATTTTGCAGAGCATGGCGGGCCCCGCACCCAACTATGATATGCAGCGGGTGCTGTCCGCCAAGTCGCCCACGGAAGCGGCCAAAATGAGCTGGTTCGTAAACGTGGTTTTGCTGTTCCCCCGCTATATGCTGATTGCCGGTCTGACGGTGTTGTCACTGGTATTTTTCATACCTGAGCTGCGGGCCATGGGCACGGATGTCGACTTTGAGCAAATTCTTCCTCTGGCCATGCGCGAGTTTATGCCAGCCGGCTTCCTGGGGCTTCTGATCGCGGGCTTGCTGGCAGCCTTTATGTCCACTTTTGCGGCCACTACCAACGCCGCCCCCGCTTATGTGGTTAACGATATTTACAAGCGCTACATCAATCCGGATGCCGACCCTAAGCGCTATGTATATATGAGCTATATCGTCTCCGTTTCGTTTGTCGTGTTGGGGGTGATAATCGGCCTGTTTATTCCCAACCTGCATACCATCATTCAATGGATTGTGGGCGCGCTATTCGGAGCTTACGTGGCCTCCAATGTGCTCAAGTGGTACTGGTGGCGATTCAATGGTTTCGGCTATTTCTACGGCATGGTTACGGGCCTGGCCATCGCTCTTCCCATGGCGCTGACGGATCTTTCACCCTTACACACCTTTCCCTACATGTTGGCGGCCAGTTTGTTTGCCTGCGTGGCGGGCTCCTTGCTGACCAAACCCGATGATATGGAAGTTCTCAAACGCTTCTATGTGAAAGTTAGGCCTTGGGGCTGGTGGGGGCCGGTGCGCGAAGCTGTGCAAGTGGATTACCCGAACGTAAAGGCCAATACCGATTTCGGACGTGACGCGGTGAACGTCTTGGTCGGCATGGTCTGGCAGACGGCACTGGTGGCTGCGCCGATCTTTATGGTTATCAAACACTGGCCGGAATTCATGATTGCTTTGTTGGTCATCGCGATTACCAGCCTGTTCCTGTGGCGTAACTGGTGGTGCAAGTTGCAGGACTACCCAGACGATATGCCGGCGGAGCTCGTGGAGCAGGCCGACGCTGCCATTATTTCAAAACACTGAGTCTCCGCCCCGCGGAGTCACTAAGGCTGCAGTACGCAAACAGTTATTGAACACAGAGGTATCTGATCAATGAATGAGTTTAAGCAATCCATTCAAACGCTGCTCAGCGAGCAGGAAGCGCTGCTAAAAAGAGAGAACAAACCCGCAGCGGGTGGCAACGGTGTTTATAGCCGCTGGCAAAACCCGGTGCTGACGGCGGCTCACGCTCCGGTTATCTGGCGTTACGATTTAAATCCGGACACTAATCCGCATTTAATGGAACGCCAGGGTGTCAACGCCACCTTTAATGCCGGCGCCTTGTACTGGAATGGTCGTTACATTGTCGCCGTGCGAGTGGAGGGCGACGATCGTAAGTCATTTTTCGCCATTGCGGAGAGCCCTAACGGCGTAGACAACTTTCGTTTTTGGGATTACCCGATAACGCTTCCCGAAACAGATCGGCCAGATACCAATGTGTACGACATGCGTTTAACGCAACATGAAGACGGCTACATCTACGGCTTATTTTGCACTGAACGCAAAGACGAAAATCACCCGGACGATCTGTCCGCCGCTGAAGCGCAGTGTGGTATCGCCCGCACTAAGGATCTAGTGGCCTGGGAGCGTTTGCCCGACTTAATTACGCATACCGGCCAGCAACGCAACGTGGTTTTACATCCGGAATTAGTGGACGGCAAGTATGCGTTGTATACACGCCCGCAGGACGGATTTATCAGTGTGGGTAAAGGCGGCGGCATTGGCTGGGGCCTCAGTGACACTATGGACGGGGCCGAAATTAAAGAAGAAGTGATTGTGGATGGCAAGGCGTACCACACTATCAAGGAAGTCAAAAATGGTCAGGGGCCGGCGCCCATTAAAACCGATCACGGTTGGTTGCATCTGGCGCACGGCGTACGTAACACAGCTGCGGGATTGCGCTATGTGTTGTACATGTTTATGACTGAGTTGGAACGTCCCTGGGTGGTTAGTCACCGGCCTGCTGGGCATTTCATTGCGCCGCGTGGAGATGAGCGTGTGGGAGATGTATCCAACGTTGTGTTCACCAACGGTTGGATTGTTAACGACAAAAACGAAGTCTTTATCTATTACGCTTCATCGGACACTCGGCTGCATGTGGCGACCTCCACCGTCGACAAGCTGGTCGATTATGTCACCAACACCCCGGAAGATGGATTGCGATCCGCCGCTTCCGTGGCCAAACGCAATAAATTGATCGCCGCGAACCTGAAAATACTCAAGGATTTGAGCTGATGACGGCACCAAGCGTGGCAACGCAATCGCACATGGAGAGACTGAAAGCCGACTTCAGTTCCGAGCTGAACAGCATCGCGAACTGGTGGTTGAAGCACAGCATAGATCACGAGCGCGGTGGTTTTTACGGCGAGGTGGGCGCGGACAACCTACCGGTCCCGACAGCCGACAAGGGTGTCGTCCTGAATACCCGAATATTGTGGTTCTTTGCTGAGCTGGCGGCGCAAGACCGGGACCCGCGCTACCAAGAGACAGCGAAACGGGCCTTTGATTACCTGCGTGCACATTTTATTGACAGAGAGCACGGCGGCGCTTACTGGGCAGTAAACTGTGCTGGCGAAGTGATTGACGGTAAAAAGCAGGTTTATGCTCAAGCATTCGCCATCTACGCTCTAGTGGCTTACTACCAACTGACGAATGATGCCGAGGCACTGGAGGAAGCCCTGCGCTGTTTTGAGCTTTTGGAACAGCATGCCCGCGACCGAAGCAAAGGTGGCTACCTTGAAGCCTTCGCCAGGGACTGGAGTCCACTGGAAGATGTGCGTCTAAGTGATAAAGACCTGAATTACCCCAAAACCATGAACACCCACCTGCATGTGGTGGAGGCGTACACGACTTTGCACAAAGCGGCACCTAAGGCGGAAGTTAAGGAGGCGCTGCATTATGGTATAGAGTGTTTCGAGCGCTATCTGATCAATAAAGAAAACTTTCACCTGCGTATGTTTCTCGACGAAAACTGGCAGGATTATTCCCCCGGTTATACCTATGGCCACGATATTGAATGCAGCTGGCTTTTGGCCAAAGCGGCTGATTCATTAGGCGATGAAAAAGTTACGGAGCGCCTCCAGGACAGTATTCTAGGCTTGGCGAACGCTTGTGTGAACGAAGCTATGGGCGATCATGGTGAGTTAGTCGACGCGTACGATTTTTCCTCACAATCCTGCCACGTGGAACGCATTTGGTGGGTGCAGGCTGAAGCGTTAGTCGGCTTCCTTAAAGCTTATTCGCTCAGCGGAGAGGGGCGCTACCTAACCGCCGCTGAAGACGTGTGGTCGTTTATCAAAGCCTACCAAATTGACACCGAGGGCGGAGAGTGGTTTTGGCTTTCCACGTTAGATGCTCAGCCGGAGATCGTTCCTTACAAACTTGGGTTTTGGAAAGGGCCCTATCACAACGGTCGCGCTATGATAGAAGCAATAAAGCTCCTAACTTAGTCACCTTTGTGGAGACGAGCACGGTAAGGAGCTGCATGATGAAAAATTACGCCTAAAATGAACATGGCGACGAAAACAATAATACGCCGAAGCCCCAGTATCGGCATGACTTACCAGAAATCACAGGTGGTGCGAGTATGCAAGCGATTAAAAAAGTATTGGCAGGGCGGTTACAAATACTTTCGGTGTGCTTGGTGGCGACCATCGGTATAGCAGCCTGCGGAAGCTCCGGATCCACCACTCCTGAACCATCCAGCAGTAGTTCGTCCTCATCGAGTTCGTCCAGCTCTTCGGTCAACGAGGAGCCCGAATGCGTCGAACTGGCGGGCGAAATTCCCGGGTTTTATGTGCAAGGGAGCACCTTGTACGACGTCAACGGTGAGCCCTTTGTCATGCGGGGCGTTAACTATCCTTACGCCTGGTACACCACACGCGACACCGAACAACAGTTTGCCGATATGGCGAGCGTCGGTGTGAATACGGTACGGGTGGTGTTGGCCAATGGCGCCCAGTGGAATCGTGTCAACGGTGCGGCCGTAGCCGATATTGTTCGCTGGTCCACAGAGAACAATATGGTGGCCATGCTGGAGGTTCACGATGCCACCGGTTGGCCAGAAGGCGGCTCGGCAGCTCATCCGCAAACAGCGGTGGACTACTGGCTCGACGACGATATTCGCGCCGCTATCGAGGGTCACGAAGACACGGTCATTATCAACATCGCCAACGAGCCTTTGGGTAATTTTTCTAACGCTCAGGAGGACGAGGAAAACTGGATTGAATTTCATACCGAAGCCGTAGAGACACTTCGCTGCGCGGGTTTGCGTCATGCCCTAGTGGTAGATGCGCCCAACTGGGGCCAGGACTGGACCAACACCATGCGCGATGGACCAGGTGCGCAGCAGATTTTCGATGCCGATCCGGATGGCAATGTGATCTTTTCGGTGCACATGTACGACGTTTACGACAATGACAATCGAGTTGACGATTACTTCGATAACTTTCTGGCCAAGAACCTGCCGTTAATCGTGGGTGAGTTCGCGGCGGATCATGGCGATCGCGGCGTCGTGGCGGTGGACCGAATCCTCGAGCTGGCGGAACAACACAGCGTTGGCTACCTGGGTTGGTCCTGGTCCGGAAATACTACGGCCGGGGGATTGGATTCTCTGGATATTGTGGTGGGCTTTGACGTGAACCAATTATCCGAGTGGGGCGAGCGGCTGATCAACGGCGAAAATGGATTGAGAGCTACTTCGGAGACCTGTTCTTGCTTGTTGGATGACGAAGACTAAGTTGCTGGGTGCTAGCGACGGAGATAGAGACCAAGCCTTCTTATTCGCGTTAGGTGCCAGCGATGGAGGTTGCGGGAGTGGTACCGGGACACGCCGTGAATCCCTCCATGGAGGCTCTGCGACAACATCCCTGTTGCCGAAGGTCTCGATACCACTCCCGAACCAGCGTCACTTCGCACTTAAAACAGAGCACCGAGTACTTGTCGCCAGCACTTAGGACTCGGTGGCGGGGTTTTACATTGGTGCCGGTTAAAATCAACACTCTAACCCTTTTTTTGCTGGTTCAAAGTGGGGTGGTCGGAAGTAGTATCCCAATCGCCATCGCGGGCACCTAAGGTAGAAACCAGTTCAACTAAAAAGCATAAAGGCCAGCAGCACCGCGAAGCCCCAGCCTATGGCAGCGACTGCTTGCCATACTTGCTCCGGATCTCGCTCAAGCAGCGGCTGCTGCCCAGGTGAAGCCCATCGCGGGTTGGGCCTCTGCAAATCCTGCAACCACTCCGACAGAGCATCGTAACGGTGATTGGGATTGATGCTCAGAGCTTTCTCCAGCGCTTTGTCCAACCAAAACGGCACCAGAGGATTGATTCGGCTTGCCGGACGGTAACGCAACTTCTGAAAACTCTTTAGATCCATGGCTTTGCCATAAGCGCTGCCAAAAGGGCTTTTGCCCGTCAGCATTTTATAGAGCAGAACCGCTAGAGAAAACTGATCAGAGTGAGGGCCAGTCTCGCCACCGTAACGGTATTCCGGGGCGGAATAATCCAGTGTGCCTAAAATTTTGTCCCGCAAAATAGGTGTTTGAATTTCCGCCACGCCGGCTACCCAGCAAGAGCCAAAGTCCACGATTACTGGACCATTGCGACTCAGCACAATGTTGTCCGGTTTTAAATCCTGATGCAGAGTCTCCTTGCGGTGAAAAGCGCGGATGCCCCGAATTAAGTATCCGATCATTTCCACGGCATCGGGAATATCCAGTTTCCCCCGTTCGCTCAGCATTTGTCCAAGAGTGGGACCTGGCACATACTCGGTTAAGTAGTACAGGCTGGAGCGAGCCTGAGGGGGAGTTACCACCCTAACCACGTAAGGACTGTGAATGCGCGCGCCGATCCAGGCCTCCATGACAAAGCGCTCCAGGTAGGCGGGATCATCGTCATGCAGGCGTGATGGGGTTTTCATAATGTGCGCACGACCGGCATCATCCTCCACCAGATAAACCTGGCTGCGGTTGGACTCGTGCAGAATTTTCTTCACCGTCAAACCGTCCAGGCTTTGGCCGGGCTCCAGAAGCGGTGGAAAGGGCAGGCGCGAGAGTACCCGTACGGCGTCGTCCTGACTGGCATGGCCCGTCTGCTCAATGCGGGCCGCTTGAATACTCAGATTATCCGTACTGCCCGCATCCAGAGCGCGAGCAATCCCCTGAGCCACTAACGCTTCTACATCTTGCTGGTGATCATTCACCAGTTTGCTCAGTTCTGTGGCAGACAGGCTGTCGTGAATGCCATCGCTGGTCAGCACAAACACATCGTTGGGTTGCAGCTGGACCGAATGCATATCCACTTCCAAGTTGAGGTCGGCCCCCAAGGCCCGACTCAAATAGACGGTGTCTTCATCAATGCGTTGGTTGTGGTCTCGGGTAAGCAGTTCCAGTTCGCCGTCTCGCAGCAGGTAAACGCGCGTGTCTCCCACATGAAAAATAAAACCGGTATCGCCTTTCAAAATCAATGCTGAAAAAGTGGTGAGATAGCCCTGGCCCAAAACGCTGTTCCGGCTCCGCCCCCAAAGGCTTCGATTCAGTGCTTGGATCACCTGGACCGCTGACGGCCCCGTGCGCCAGGTGTCGGGAGTAGCGTAATAATCGGTGAGAAAACCGATGATCGCCGTTTGGCTCGCTTCGCGGGCGGCGTCGCTACTGCTAACGCCGTCAGCGATCGCCATAGCGATACCCTTGGACGTGAGTTGCTGGTCTTCCGGCAGGCGCGCGCCCAGAGTGTCCTGATTTTCCGGCTTACGACCAGCTTCGCTGCGTTGAGCGAAGGCGATCCTGAGCGTCGATTGAAGATGATCCATGGGAGGTCCGGGCAGAGTCTGCCGATAGCGACCACTGGTGGCTATCGGCAGGAGCTATTTTTTAGGTCAGTTCGATTTTTTGCAGCGTACCATCATCCATCATCTCGCTCATGTGACCCTTGGGCTCGGTCAACTGTTGAACCAGAATCAAGCCGATAGCAGCCGACGCGGCGATGATCATAAAGAATGTGGACGTATCCACGAAACTGTAGATGGTGAGGTAAGTTACCGCGCCGACATTGCCATAAGCGCCGGTCATGCCCGCGATTTGGCCGGTCATACGTCGTTTTACCAATGGCACCATGGCGAATACAGCCCCTTCACCGGCCTGTACGAAGAACGAACAGAACATTACCGCCATGACGGCGAGCCAAATGGGCCAGCCGGAACCCACTTGGGACAAGATCAGGTAACCAATCGTCAGTCCGGTAATGAAAATGGACATGGTTTTCCGGCGTCCGAAGTTATCGCTGAACCAACCTCCGCCCGGGCGTGCCACTAGATTCATAAAGGCAAAAGCGCCCCCAAGCATGCCGGCCTGGGTCAGAGTTAGGGAGGTAAAGGTCTCCAGAAAAAACGCTGGCAACATGGACACCACGGCCAACTCCGAACCAAAAGTAACGAAGTAGGCCCAGTTCAAAATGGCCACCTGTTTGAATTCGTATTTGTCATGCTCGGGTACACCGTGGCGGAGCATGTCCCGGTTGACCCGGTAAATCTGGCTGAACTGTATGGCGAACAGGACCACCAGTACCACGTACAACAGGTAAGTGGTGGTTTGATTTAGCAAGCCAATGTAGGCCGGTGACAGGCGCCAAGCCAGTACGCCCAAGATAATGTACATGGGAATGTTCATGGCCACGTACATCCAAAAGTCTTTTTTGCTGGAGACTTCCAATCCACCCGAGCGCTTCGGCTTGAAGTAGGTGGAGCCTTTGGGGGTATTGCGAGCGCGCCAGTAGAACACCAGTCCGTAGGCAATGGCGATTAGTCCGGTGCAGGCGATGGCATAGCGCCAGCCGCCCAGGCCACCAAAGACACTCACCGCCAATGTAGGAAGAATAAAAGCGGCAGCCGCTGAACCGAAGTTGCCCCAGCCACCGTAGACGCCCTCCGCCAGGCCCACCTGCCGGGCCGGAAACCATTCACCCACCATGCGTATGCCAATGACGAAGCCGGCACCCACGAACCCTAGCAAGAAGCGCAAAAAGGCCAATTGCTCAAAGCTTTGCGCCGAAGCGAAGGCCAAACAGAGCAGACCAGCAGCACACAGCAGGCAGCTGAACACCAGGCGTGGGCCAAACTTGTCCACCAATATACCAACCACGATCCGGGCCGGAATGGTCAGCGCCACATTGAGAATGAGTAGCGCCTTCCATTGATCCGAGGTCATGTTAAACGTCTCTACGATCAGAGGCATCAATGGTGCATGACTAAACCACACCACAAAGGACAGGAAAAACGCGAACCACGTTAGATGCAGCACACGAATGTTGGGTTCAGAAACATTCAGTACATTCAGGTTGTTGGAACTCATAAAACATCATCCATACGAGGGCGAGTGGGTGGCCGCTTGTGGTGCGTAGGTTTCGCTCATTGGTGTTCACTGTTTGTGCAAAGCGAAACTGATAGGCACAAAGTTGGCGGTCTCTGGACTCCGCTCCTGCAAGGCATGTGCCATCGATTAAAAATGGTTTAAGTGATTGTTTTTTATAAAGATATTTTAAGATTGTCGAATTGAAAGGACGTGACAGCGCGTTTGAACTGCGCACGATTAGCGCCCAGCGTCCCAAGCTGGTGCGTTGATTGTTGATGCATAGGACATGACTTGAGGGCGCGCACCCAGCTTGAATTGGCATTTTTTTCAGCTGACCCTCTGGCTGCGCTAAACCAGTGCGGTCGTTGAACGAAAGAAGTTGCTCAAAATAGACTGTACTGATGGAGCAGTACCATATGCCTTCCTGTTATATAGGTAGAGCCAATAACTATTTTGCCGCGCCTGGCGCATTGGTTAAGCTGCCGAGCTTCTTCTTATAGATGGATATTCAGTATGGAATGGCAGGGGTACTTGTCCTTGGCGCTCTCCGTTGGTGCGCTGGCCATTTTGGTTGCCACTCGTATCGGCGCCCATTTGGTGATGACCGGGGTGCTGATTGTGCTTTTGGCAACTGGCGTGCTCACCACCGGAGAGGCTTTTGCCGGGTTCAGCAATCCCGGGCTGATTACCGTGGCGGCCATGTTCGTGGTGGCGGCGGGAATTCACGGCTCGGGCGGGGTGGACCTCTTGGTGAACTCCCTACTGCGTACCCCAAAAAGCGAGCGTGCGGCGCAACTGCGTATCAGCGCGCCGGTCGCCCTGCTGAGCGCTTTCCTAAACAACACGCCTGTGGTCGCCACCATGATTCCGGCCATTCGCAGCTGGTCGAAGCGCATTGATATAGCGCCTTCCAAGTTGATGATTCCGTTGAGCTACGCCGCGATACTGGGTGGCACGCTCACGCTGATTGGCACCAGTACCAATCTGGTGGTCAACGGCCAGTACCAAGTGATGACCGGCGAAGCCGGTTTTTCCTTATTCTCTATTACGGCCGTGGGCCTACCAGTGGCGGTGGTGGGGCTGACGTTTATGCTTTGGCTGTTCCCGCGGGTGCTGCCGGATCGCCGCGATAAGAGCATGTTCGGCAATTTGCGGGAGTTTACCCTGGAGGTGGCGGTCGCGTCGGACGGGCCTCTTGTGGGGCAGACGGTGATGGAAGCGGGACTTCGTAACCTTAAGCGCATTTATCTGGTAGAGATTGAGCGCGCCGGCGCCATTGTGCCCGCCGTTGATTCTGAGGAACCCCTGCAGGCGGGTGATCGGTTGGTCTTTGCCGGCGACACCGAAGCGGTTTCCGATCTGTTGCGGATCAAGGGCATAGTGCCTTCTACTAACGGTGATGAGCCCACACTCGGCAAAGAACACCGGGAGCGTCGGCTGGTCGAGGCGGTGATCTCCCCCCACAGTAATTGCATCAACCAAACCATTCGCGACTCTCAGTTTCGCGAGCGCTACGGGGCGGTGGTCTTGGCCGTGGCCCGCAATGGTGAGCGGGTGGTGGGCAACTTGGGCACAATTAAGCTTAAACCGGGTGATACCCTGCTGCTGGAAGCCCGGCCCGCTTTTGTCAGCCGTCAGCGTTACAACAAGGACTTTCTGCTGGTGAATGACTTGAACACTGAACCCCCGCGGCACCAGCGCGCCTATTTGGCCTGGGTGATTCTCGCGGCGTTAATTCTCAGTGCGGCCACGGGGCTGACCACCATGCTGAATGCGGCTCTGTTGGGGGCGGCCGCCATGCTCATTACCGGCTGCTGTTCAGCCGGCCAGGCCCAGAAAAGTCTGGATCCGGTGGTGTTACTGACTATTGCCTCTTCGTTTGCCCTGGGGGCAGCTCTGCATAAAACCGGTGCGGCCCAAGTGTTGGCGGAAGGCACCATTGGTTTGAGTGGCGGTCATCCCTGGCTGATCCTGTTGCTCACCTACGTGGTGGTGTCGCTACTGACAGAGTCGATCACCAATAATGCGGCGGCGATTGTTATGTTGCCCATTGTTCTGGAGATGACCGAGAAGGCCAGCCTTAACCCTGAACCTTTTGTTTTCGCGATCATGATGGCCGCTTCGGCCAGCTTCGCGACCCCGTTGGGTTACCAAACCAATCTGATGGTTTATGGTCCGGGTGGTTACCGTTTTACCGATTTTCTTAAAGTGGGGCTGCCCATGAATTTGGTGGTGGGCCTGACTACGGTGGCGGTATTGATTATTGGCTGGCCATTGGTAGCCTAATTGGCGAGGGATTGCAGCTGTTTAAGATATGACCGCGTGCTGGCTGAGGGTGGGCGCAACTAGTTGATAGGAAAGGATTTTTTGGTTTCGCTATGCTCCGGGAGTTGACTTTTAGTCGGCGCGCGAGGCGAATCTTGGATGGTTTTTGATCAGGAATGGCTTGGTTGGTGGCTGCGAAGATGGGACTGAACAAGTCTCGCGCGGCCCACTCTTTCTTTCTCACCTATTCTGTTTGACTATTAGATCTGTATCGAGCATCATTCGGGGTCAGTGAGGTTTCGTCTTGCAGGCCGGCCTGGGCGCGTTCGCCCAATAAGAGCTGGTGCTAGGATTCTAGAGCGCAAGCCCACGCCGACACGAATAACAATATGTCCATAAATATAAAGAGATCACGCTATATGACTATTCCTACCCAGAAACCCCGAATGAAGTCCGGGATCGTCTCTCTCGCATCTTCGCTACTGGTTTTGTCCAGCGTTGTTGCCTCCGCTCAGACGGACGGAAATGCAGAAAGTTCAGCGGCGCTGGAAGAAATCCTGGTTCAAGGTACTAGGCAGAGCCTGCAAAACGCTCAGGACATAAAGCGTGATGCGGATACTTTTGTGGATGCCATCTCCGCTGATGACATCGGCTCTCTTCCGGATCGCAGCGTGTTGGAAGCTATGCAGCGTCTCCCTGGCGTCTCTATCGAGCGCTTCGCGGCCGCCAACGACCCTGACCACTTTGGTGTAGAAGGCTCCGGCGCCGTAGTGCGCGGTATGTCTCAGACCCGCAGTGAATTTAACGGTCGTGACTCCTTTACCGCCAACTCCGGTCGTGGCCTCAGCTTCCAGGACGTTCCCCCTGAGCTGATGGGTGGTGTGCAGATCTTTAAAAACCAAACCGCCGACATGATTGAAGGTGGTATTGCCGGTACTATCAACCTGATCACCCGTAAGCCTTTCGACCAGCCCGGTCGCCGGATGTCTTTCTCCGCCGACGTCACCTATGGTGACATGATGGGCGAGTGGACTCCTACGTATTCCGGTTTGTTCAGCGATCGCTGGGAAACTGCTGCTGGTGAGTTCGGCTTCCTGATCAACCTGGCTCACTCTGAGCTGAAAGCTAGCTCGCACGGTATTCAGACGGACCGCTATGACTTCCGTCCAATCGAAAATGCCGATGGTGATCCGGTGATGAACCCCATTACCGGTGAGCCCGCTTTTGCTAACGTGGCTAACCCTTATGTCTACGACGGTACCTTTGTAGACGCGCCAGCGGGCGTGCAGGTCGGCCAACGAGGCGTGCTGGTTCCCAACGGTTCCAACTTGACCATGAAGGAAGATACCCGTGAGCGTACCGGTATCGCCCTGGCTACCCAATGGCGCAGCAACGATGACGCCTGGTTGGCCTCTTTGCAGTTTATGCGCTCCGACGCCACTTTGGCGTGGACCGAGAATGCCATTAAGTACCAAACTGGTTACAACCGTAACAGTACCTACCCCGGCCCCGGTGAGCAGTACCAGTTTGACGACGATGGTGTATTTGTCAGCGGTGCTCTGACTGACATTGGTGACTCCGGTGGCTGGCGCATGGGCAGCAACCGCATTCCCAGTCGCGGCACCGCCGGTCAAGCTGACTATATGCCTTATTTCGGGCATCGTTTCCAGACGGACAACCGTTTCAAGAAGACCCGCACTATTGTGGACGACTACGCCTTTAACCTGGAGTGGACGCCTACCGACAACTTGGGTATTAGCTTCGATCTGCAGCACATCCGCGCAGAAACAGAGGATGACGATGTCACCTTGATGTTTATGACCCACGCGATTCAGGGTTACAACCTTTCCGGCAGCACGCCCTCGGTCGATGTGGTTAGTCCCTGGTTCTACGCCAGTGACGAAGCCCTAGAGCACTATCGGGATGGCGACGGTGACGCGTATCCTGGCCACAGCTACGCGGTGGACAACTACTTCTCCGATCCCCGGTCGTACAACTACAACGCCGCTATGGACCACTTTGAGCGCAGTGAAGGTGAATCCACCGCTGTCCGCTTGGACGCCGTCTACTTTATGGATGGCTTTATCAGTGGTGTTCGCACGGGTGTTCGTTTCGCCGAGCGCGAGCAGACCGTAAGGTTCTCCCAGTACAACTGGGGTGCTCTGGCACCGATCTGGCAAAGCCCAGTGGGCTGGTTGGATTCCGATATTGTTCAGGAAGCAGGAATACATAACCAGCATCAGGTGATCGATTGGAGCGACTTCCATCGCGGTGGCACTGCCAATATCCAGGGTAATAATCTTGTTCTGCACCCAACCGATGCCTTGACTCAGGACTATCACAACTGGGGCAATGCCTTCGGTCCTCTGCAGTACAACTGTGAGGACTTCCGTCCGGCCGGCGAGCGGGTAGATCCCGATCCCAACAATCCAGACAACTGTATCCCGAGAAATATTCAGGACGGTTTCTTCCTGGATAACGAGATCAATACCACTACCGAAACCAACACCGCCGCATACGTGCGTGTCGATTTCGAGACCGAGCTGGGTGCTATTCCCATCAGCGGTAACGTAGGTGTTCGCTACGTGCGCATCACCAACGACACCACGGGTAATACCGTTTATCCGCACCTGCGTCCGGACCACGTGCCACCGGAAGGCTGGGATCCGTACAACTTTGATCCTCTAGACTATCCGTTGCTGTTCGACGAGGATGTACAGGACGAAGGCGATGCGGCCTTCCTGTCTGACCCGCTCAACTATGTTGATCCGGCATTCCGTCAGTTCGGTAATGGTGTGTCCACCTTTAACGAAAACCAGCGCACGTACTACGATACTTTGCCTAGTTTGAACCTGAAGGCGGATTTGACTGACGAATTGATCGCACGTTTTGCGGTATCTAAGGCCATTGCTCTGCCGGACATTGGTGACCTGCGTAACTACACCAATATTGGCAGTCAGGGTTTCAACGTTAACCGGTTTAGCTACTACAACAACGAGAATCCGCACCCCGAATCTCCCGCAGCGATGGATCCGGAGCATGAGGACTATGATCCGACCATCTACACGCCGCTGAACGATGATGGTGATCCGTTGGCGCAGACTCGTTTGGTAGACCCAAACAGCATCACCCACAATGGCTGGACTGGTTCAGCGGGTAACCCCAACCTGATGCCCATGGAGTCCATCCAGTACGATGCGTCTCTTGAGTGGTACTTCGCTGACGTTGGTTCGTTGACGTTCTCTGTGTTCCATAAGGACCTGAAGAACTTCTTTATCAACGGTGCCTTTGATCGCCAGTTCGTAAATCCCGTATCGGGCGTGGCTCAAACCGTTCGTGTCGCTGGTCCCACCAACGGTGATACCGGTACTATGAATGGCTTCGAGGTTGCGTATCAGCAGTTCTACGATATGCTGCCGGCACCTTGGGACGGCTTGGGTCTGCAAGCGAACTACTCTTACATTCGCGCGCGCGGTGTGCCCAACCCGAACCTGGATCCGACAGCACCGGTTGACGAGGCTGCCGAGAACACTTACGCGTTTGGCGATTCAGTGCCGTTGCAAGGTCAATCAGACCACACGGCTAACCTGGTAGCTATGTATGAGAAGAACGACTGGAGCTTGCGTCTGGCTTACAACTGGCGTTCTAAGTACCTGTTGACTTCTCGTGACGTTATTACCGGCTTGCCGGTATACAACGACGATGCAGGCTTCCTGGACGGTTCTATCTACTACGACATTAACGACAATGTGTCGATTGGTATGAAGGCTGTAAACTTGCTGAACACCCAGACCAGAACCTATCAGCAGGTTGATGGTGATCTGCAGCTGGGTCGGTCCTGGTTCATCAATGACCGTCGTTACTCTCTCGAAGTTAGAGCTAACTTCTAACATCGGTTAGTAGCAAGCTAGATAAAAGGGCGCACCTTCGGGTGCGCTTTTTTTTGCCTGTAACTTGCGTCCGTGCCGGTAATATCTGAGTATAGGGATTGCATCCCATCCGCACGCCACGGCCGTTTTCGGGTCGGCGTTTTTGCTCGCGAGGGCGACACTGCTACCTCGGTTACGCTGTATTAGCTATGAACAATAATCTCAGAAAAATAGTCATAGTCGGTGGCGGTACAGCCGGGTGGATGACGGCCGCCGCCCTGGCTCGCGTGATTAATCCCGCGCTGACACGTTTATGCCTTGTCGAGTCTGAACAGATTGGTACTGTGGGGGTGGGGGAAGCCACTATCCCGCACATCCGGGTGTTCAACGACATGTTGGGCATCAACGAGCATGAGTTCATGCTTAGAACTCAAGCGACCTACAAATTGGGTATCAATTTTCAAGGTTGGGGCCAGGCAGACAGCTCCTATTTTCATCCGTTTGCGGCCCAGGGTTTTCCTCTGGATGACGTGGCATTTCACCACCATTGGTTGCGTGCTGGGCGGCGGGTGGCAGATTTTGACGATTTTTCGCTGGCCGTATTGATGGCGAAACAAAAAAAGTTTGCCTACCCAAGTGCGGATCCAGCCTCCATATACACCAGCTTTTCTTACGCCTATCACCTGGACGCCGGTCTCTATGCCGCTTACTTGCGCGAGTACTGTGAGGCACGCGGCGTCGAGCGTATCGAGGGGCGGATTGAAGATGTTGAACTGGATCCTGAGACGGGGTTTATTTCCGCTCTACGACTTGAGGCGGGTCGCCGGGTAGACGGTGAATTGTTTATTGATTGCACTGGATTCCGGGCACTCCTGATGGGTCAGGCCTTGAAAGTGGGCTTCGAAGATTGGAGCCACTGGCTTCCATGCGATACGGCCTTGGCGGTTCCCAGTGAATACACTCAGGAGCCGAACCCCTACACGATTTCTGCCGCAGAATCCGCGGGTTGGCGCTGGCAAATTCCGCTGCAGCATCGCATGGGCAATGGCCATGTTTACGCTTCCGGCTATGTGAGCGATGAAGCAGCCGAAAAAACGCTAATGAATAACTTGCCTGGCCAGGCCTTAGCTGAGCCGCGCAAAATTTCGTTCAAAGCTGGCATGCGTCGCAAAGGCTGGTACAAAAACTGTGTCGCCATTGGCCTTTCCAGTGGCTTTCTTGAGCCGCTTGAGTCCACCAGTATCTACCTGATTCAGGTGGGCATCTACAAACTGATGGAACTACTCCCTGACTCTGATTTTAATCCTGTCAACGAACAGGAGTTCAATCGATTGGTGAGTGATGAATATCAAAAGATTCGAGATTTTCTTGTTCTGCACTACCGCTTGAATCAACGCGAAGACAGCGACTTCTGGCGCTACTGTGCCCACATGTCGCTCCCTGCCACCCTCGAGGAGAAGATCGATCTTTTTCGAGCCAGCGGAAAAGTGGTGGAATACCAAAATGGCTTGTTTATGGCGCCGAGCTGGCTGGCAGTTTATCTGGGGCAGGGGTTGCTCCCCGACCATCTGGACCCGCGCCTGGCGAATTCCAGTCCTAGTGAGAGCAAAGCTCAGTTAGAGCAAATGAGCACAGCCCTCAAGCAAAGCGTCGCAAAGCTGCCCAGCCACGCAGAGGCACTTACCGCTTTGGGCAGGGGGTCACAAAATAACGCTAAACCCACAATGAGTCTGTACGGGGGGCGCTCATGAAGGTGATGCCCCCTGAGAGCTTAGTCATAGTGGGCAACGACGTAGCCGCCTGGCTAGCGGCTGCGGTGCTTTCAAAAACTTACGGGAAGGGTACCGAGGTGATTCTCTGCACGGATCGTGAGCACCCTTGTGCCCCGGCACGGCAGCCCATGCTCCCGGACTTCCAGATCCTGGCGCAGACTCTGGGGGTCGATGTACCCCAGTTTGCTGCCCGCTGTGCCGCCACGTATAAGCTGGCAGATCGAATCTGCGCTTGGAGCTCAACAAACGCCGACTTTTACCATGCGATGGGGGACTATGGGGCGACTTTCGGTGCGGTAGAGTTTCATCAAGCGCTGTCGCGGTTGCGGGAGGCAGGTAAGGATGTGAAGCCACTGGAAGCCTATTCTCTAGCGGCGACCAGTGCTCAGCTAGGCAAATTCTCAGCACCCTCGCCGGATCCCAGCTCTATCCTGTGCACCCTGAAAGTGGGTTGCAATCTGGATACACAAGCTCTGCGTTCCTGGCTGCAGGACCTTTGCCGCCAAAGCGGAGTCCAGTTGATCGATCAGGTGGTTACGCAGGTCAATATCCATTCGGAGGTATCGACCATTGACAAACTCACCCTGGACAATGGCCAGTCGCTGAGTGCGAATCTATTCGTGGATACGACACGAGAGCAAAAGTTGCGCAGTAGTCTGCCGGGAGAAAGGCGCTCCTACGAGTCGGACCTTTTGGCCCGAATTCGATATGACTACTCTTTGAAGAGTGTGGAGGACGCGCCCATTTCCACAGTATCTGCCTTGGCTAAGGGTTGGCAGAAAAGCGTGCCGAGTCAAAACGGAATCACTGTCAGCGCTTATGGGGCGAGCGACGACGTTCTGAAAGAGGTGGGCGAATGTGTCGTTGAACAGGCCGTGCCGTGCGCCGCTGTGTTGCAAGTTCAGCCTTGGATGGGCAATTGTATCGCTGTGGGGCCAGCGGCCATGCAATTGGCTTCGCCATGCGTTTCTGAGCTGGATTTGGCATGGCTGGGGCTCTCGCGGCTCTTGGACCACTTGCCGGATGCACAAGCGCACGCGGCCTTGGCGAGAGAATACAATCGTGTGGTGGCTCAGGGTTATGCGCACGTGCGCAATTCGACTCGACTTTACTTCCAACTAAGCACCCGCACGGAAGCGTTTTGGACTGACAGCCGCAAAGCCGCTTTGTCCGACGAGTTACATTATTCTCTTGCACTCTTTAAACATCGAGGCAAATGGCCGTTTTTTGAAAACCCTGTGCTGCCAGCAGCGTGGCATGTCTATTTATGCCTGGGGCTTGGGCTGTGGCCCGAACGTGTCGATCCACTGGCCATGGCGGCATCCGTGAGTGATATTGAACAACTTAATTTGAAGATCCAGAAGGCCGTGGTAACAGCTGCGGCTAACTTGCCCGAGCATCGTGCGTTCTGGCGCGGCGCAAATGACTGAATATAACGAGTAAAGGTGAAGTCCGTGAAGAACAGAAACATCCGTAAGATTGTCATTGTGGGGGGTGGTACCTCCGGCTGGATGAGCGCCGCTACCTTCGCGCGCTTTCTCAGCACCGAATACTGTCAGGTGACGCTGGTTGAATCTGAAGATATCGGTACCGTCGGCGTGGGTGAGGCCTCCATTCCACAACTGCAGGTGTTCAATCGAACGCTGAAAATTGATGAAGATGAATTCATCAGGCAAACCCAAGGTACCTTTAAGCTTGGGATTCAGTTTGTGAATTGGGGCCAAGTGGGCGATAGCTATTTCCACGGTTTTGGTGACGTGGGCCGGGATATGGAATCTTTGCCGTTTTACCACTTTTGGCTGAAGATGCGTCAGCAGGGTAAGGCGGATGCTCTTGAAGATTACAGCTTGAGCTCCTCGGCCAGTATTGAAAATCGCTTTATGCGTTCAGTGGACGCTGGCAACTCTCCTCTTTCCAATATCGCTCACGCCTTTCACTTTGACGCCGGCCTGTACGCCAAGTATTTGCGCGGCTACTCCGAAGAGCGGGGTGTCAAACGTATCGAAGGAAAAATTACCGACGTGCGTCTGCGGGAAACCGACGGCTACATCAAATCCGTGGTGTTGGCATCGGGAGAGGAAATCGAGGGCGACTTCTTTATCGACTGCAGTGGCTTTCGAGCGCTACTGATCGGCGAGGCACTTAAAGTAGGCTATGTGGATTGGTCTCACTGGTTGCCCTGTGACAGCGCATGGGCCGTTCCCAGTAAGAAGCTTGATCCGCTGCCCTCGTACACCCGCGCCACGGCTCATAGCGCAGGCTGGCAGTGGCGGATTCCCCTCCAACATCGCACCGGCAACGGCCATGTGTTCTCCAGCAAGTTCATGGATGACGACGAGGCTCGTTCCATTTTACTTAACAATTTGGAAACCGAGGCGCTTGCCGATCCGCGTAAACTGAATTTTGTTACCGGCAAGCGAGAAAAATTTTGGGAAAAGAACTGCCTGGCTGTGGGCTTGGCGAGCGGCTTTATGGAACCGCTGGAGTCCACCAGTATTCATCTGGTGCAAAGTTCTCTGGCTCGTTTTATGTCGCTTTTCCCGAGTGCGGATTTTACCGATATCGAAGTGGCGCAATTCAACAAGCAAGCGGACTTTGAATTTGAGCGTATCCGCGATTTCTTGATACTGCATTACAAGGCTACAGAGCGAGACGATTCCGAATTCTGGCGCTATTGCCGTGACATGGATATACCTGACTCCCTAAAGGAGAAGATTGAATTGTTCAAACTCAACGGACAGGTATTTCGCTACAACAGCGAACTGTTCAACGAGTTGAGCTGGGTGGAAGTCTTTTACGGCCAGCGAATCAAGCCCGCCGGTTATCACCCCCTGGTGGATGTGCTGCCAGACGATGAAACCGAACGCAGGCTCCAGCATGTTCGAAGTGTAATAAAAAGTTCCGTGGAGGCTATGCCGTCCCACCAGGAATTTATCGATTCCTGCTGTAAAGCCAAACCATTCAAAATGTAGTGGCTGGGCCTGGATTTGTGTTGGAAATTGGTTATAAAGCTTTATCTGATGGTGGCTGGACAGCGAAGTCTGGTAATTTCGGCTATAACTTCCATTGTGCGCTGCGTAAGGGGCGCCTTTGACAGCGTTGTCAGCTTGTCGAAGTCGCAAATGCGTTTTCGTTTGCATGTGCCACCGAGGGATCCTGCTGGTACTATAGGGTGACTTAAGGTACATATGACAATAAAACCAGGGGACCTTAGTTATGAAGATAGCCATACCAAAGGAGCGGCGAACCCATGAGCACCGGGTCGCGGCTACGCCCGATACGGTAAAAAAGCTCGTCGCCTTGGGCGCGGAGGTAATTGTAGAGGCCGGTGCTGGCCTGGCGAGTCGATTTAACGATGAGGCTTACAAGAGCGCCGGCGCTACAGTAGCTGCAGATCTACAAGCCGTTCTCGGCGACGCCGATGTGGTTCTAAAAGTGCAACGCCCCCTCTTGGCCTCGGACGAAGGCCCCGATGAGCTGGCCGCGATGAAAAAGGGCGCTGTGCTGGTTGGTAGCTTGTCCCCCTTTTCCGACCCAAATGCACTTCAGGCCTACGCTAAGGCCGGTGTGAACGCCCTTACCATGGAGTTTGTGCCTCGCATCACTCGCGCCCAAACGATGGATGTGCTGAGTTCCCAGAGCAACCTGGCAGGCTATCGAGCCGTGCTGGAAGCGGCTTACGTGTATGGGCGGGTGATGCCCATGATGATGACCGCGGCGGGCACTGTCGCGCCAGCCAGGGTTATGGTGTTGGGCGCTGGTGTGGCCGGGCTTCAGGCTATCGCAACCGCTAAGCGTCTGGGTGCCATTGTCTCCGCCACCGACGTGCGACCGGTCGCCAAAGAGCAGGTTGAAAGCCTGGGCGGAAAGTTTGTGATGGTGGAGAGCGAAGAAACCGCTGCTGCAGAAACCTCGGGTGGATATGCCCGCGAAATGAGCGCCGATTATCAACGCCGACAAGCGGAGCTGGTAGCGGACACTCTCAAAAAGCAGGACATCGCTATCTGCACGGCGTTGATTCCCGGTCGTAAGGCGCCCACGCTAATCAACGACGAGATGGTGCACAGCATGAAGCCCGGCTCAGTGATCGTCGACCTGGCGGTAGAGCAGGGAGGCAACTGCACCCTGTCCAAACCCGGTGAGGTAGTGGACGTCAATGGGGTGACCATTGTGGGGCACCTCAACGTTCCCAGTCGTTTGGCCACCGATGCCAGCGCACTTTACGCCAAAAATCTACTCAACTTTCTCACCCCTCTAATCAACGCTGAGAGCGGCACCCTACAGGTGAATTGGGATGATGAAATTGTCGCAGCCACCACGCTTACGCGCGACGGCCAAGTGGTTCATTCCGCATTCCAAAATAGCGATCCACAATAATCAGGAGGACGCCCATGGAAGCCAATTTTGTTTCCCAGTTGTTTATTTTTGTTCTGGCTATTTTTGTCGGTTACTACGTGGTCTGGAGTGTGACGCCAGCCTTGCATACACCCTTGATGGCGGTCACGAATGCCATCTCCAGCGTCATCATCGTCGGTGCGTTGATTGCCGCCGGCCCGGCGGAGGTGAGTCTGGCAAAGATTCTCGGCTTTATTGCTATGACTCTGGCAGCGGTCAACATCTTCGGTGGCTTTACCGTCACCCACCGCATGTTATCCATGTATAAAAAGAAAAAATAACCGGAGGGAATCATGTCAGAACTTCATGCAGATCTCACCTCGCTCGCCTACCTAGTAGCGGCCGTACTGTTCATTATGGCTCTACGCGGGCTGTCTTCTCCGGAAACCTCTCGAGCGGGCAACTACTTTGGCATGTTGGGTATGCTCATTGCCGTGCTCACGACGGCGTTAAGTCCCGAGGTGCAATCCTATAGCTGGATACTGGTGGCACTGGCCACGGGTGCAGTGATTGGTGTAACCATCGCCCGCCGTATTGCCATGACAGCCATGCCGCAATTGGTGGCAGGCTTTCACAGTCTAGTGGGTATGGCCGCCGTTTTGGTCGCTGGCGCAGCGTTTAGCAATCCTCAGGCGTTTGGCTTGTTGAGCGAAGCCACGGGAGAAATTTTTGTCGCCAGCCGGATTGAAATGGGCCTGGGTGCTGTCATTGGTGCGATTACCTTTTCAGGTTCCGTGATTGCATTTACCAAGTTGCAAGGGTTGGTTTCCGGCGCGCCCGTGTCGTTCAAGGGTCAACACTTTCTGAACGCTGTGGTGGGTTTAATAATTCTGGGGCTGATTGTATTTTTCGCCTTCGAGCAAACCCCCTGGGTCTTCTGGACCATGACCGCGCTCGCGTTCGTCATTGGAGTGCTGATCATTATTCCCATCGGCGGGGCGGATATGCCTGTAGTGGTATCCATGCTCAACTCCTACTCTGGATGGGCTGCTGCAGGTATCGGTTTTACCCTGCAAAACGATGCGTTGATTGTGACGGGTGCGCTGGTGGGCTCCTCGGGGGCGATCCTCTCCTACATTATGTGTAAGGGCATGAACCGCTCGTTTATCAGCGTCATTCTGGGTGGCTTTGGTGGCGACTCAAGCGCCGGCGCCGCTGGCGGAGCCGATGACCGTCCGGTGAAACAGGGTAGCGCGGAAGACGCGGCTTTTATTATGAAAAACGCCGGCAAGGTCATCATTGTGCCGGGTTACGGCATGGCGGTGGCCCAGGCGCAGCATGCGTTGCGGGAAATGGGTGATGCCCTAAAAGATGAGGGCGTTAAAGTGGTCTACGCCATTCACCCGGTGGCGGGCCGCATGCCGGGCCACATGAACGTTTTATTAGCGGAGGCAAACGTTTCCTACGATGAAGTGTTCGAGCTGGAGGATATCAACAGCGAATTTCAGACCGCCGATGTGGCCTTTGTGATTGGTGCCAATGATGTGACCAACCCTTCGGCGAAAACCGACCCGACCAGCCCCATTTTCGGTATGCCGGTCTTGGATGTGGAGAAAGCGCGCACGGTATTGTTTGTGAAACGCAGTATGGCTTCCGGCTATGCGGGCGTGCAGAACGAGCTGTTCTACCGGGACAACACCATGATGTTGTTCGGAGATGCGAAGAAAATGGTGGAAACCATATTAAGAAACTTAGATTAGCAAGTTAGCGAAAACTTCCCGGAGTGTAGCCCTGGCTACACTCCGTCTTATAAGAAATCAACCATCCAAAACGGACGGGTTGCTAAGTGCGCTCTTCAGAGTGATGGCTTACAGCACAGTCTGGCAATGAGTAATCAGTAATGCGTAAAAGTTGTTTATTCCGCTCTCGCCGTATGGGCGTCGCCGCCTATTTGGCGTTGCTCCTGGCTTTCACGGGCTGCGGGCAGCAGAGCGACGTAGTTGTACTGAAAATGGGGCACGACTTAGATCGGAGTACGCCGGTTCATCTGGCCATGGAATATATGGGAGCACGTCTGGAGGAGCTTTCCGATGGCACCATGCGGGTGGATGTCTACTCCAACGGTCAACTCGGCGCCGAACGTGAACTCATCGAACTGTTGCAGATCGGCAGCTTGGCGATGACCAAAGTCTCGGCGGGGCCCATGGAAAGTTTCGTTCCAAGGATGCAAATCTTCAGTATTCCCTATGTGTTTCGAGACCATGACCATTTTTGGCAAGTGCTGGATAGCGATATCGGGCGGGATTTGTTAGTCGCTGGTGAGGCTATGCGCTTGAGAGGGCTGGGCTACTACGATGCCGGTAGCCGCAGTTTTTACACCACCCGCCGACCCGTGTACAGCCCCGAAGATTTGGCCGGTCAGAGAATTCGAGTCATGGAAAGCCAGACGGCCATGCGCATGGTACGGGCACTGGGTGGTTCGCCAACACCGATTTCCTGGGGTGAGCTGTACACGGCTTTGTCTCAGGGCGTTGTCGATGGGGCCGAAAACAACCCGCCCAGCTTTTACATTTCCAAGCACTATGAAGTCAGTAACTATTTCACGCTTGACGAACATACCTATGTGCCCGATGTGGTGCTAATCAGCAGCTATATCTGGAACAATCTCACAGAGCAGCAACAGACCTGGCTTCAGCAGGCCATGGACGAATCCGTGGAGTACCAAAAGCAACTGTGGGCTGAAGCCACTGAGCATGCATTGCGCGCGGTTGAGGAGCACGGTGTCGAAATTATCTATCCAGATAAGTCCGAGTTTATGGATAAGGTCGCCGACATGCACGAATCTTACCGCGGCGAGCCTGTGTATGAGTTGTTGCAGCGTATCCAGGCAATGGATTAGGAGCCGATATGATTGATCGAATAATGGCAGCCATCGACAAAGCGCTGAGCTATTTCCTCGCTGGGTTACTGGCGATTATGGTTCTTGATGTCACTTGGCAAGTGGTTACGCGCTTTATTCTTGATGAGCCCAGTCCCTACACAGAAGAGCTGGCTCGCTTTCTACTGATTTGGATTGGCCTCCTTGGTGCAGCCTATGCTTACCGGAAAAAAGCGCACTTGGGTCTGGATCTGTTGATCACTAACCTACCGCCCAAGGGCCAGCAGCGCGCTGATGTAGTCGCAAATCTATGTTGCTTCGCTTTTGCAGCGTTAGTCATGGTTTACGGTGGCATCCAGCTAGTGGCGCTGACGTTGGACTTACGGCAGACCTCAGCTGCGCTTCAGGTCCCGATGGGCTACGTATACAGTGTGTTACCTATTAGCGGGGTACTGATTTGCGTGTATGCGTTGGACAACATTCGCAAATCCAGAGGCGAGTCTCTTGCCGAGCCTGGAGATAAGGGTCTGCCTGTGGACTGAGTCGGCCCGAAAGCCGAAGGCGTGAACTTTGCGAACAGAATAGCGAGAGATAAAAATATAATGGAAATTTCGATTCTAATTCTAGTGGTCAGCTTTGTTGTGCTACTGGCGCTCAATGTCCCTATCGCATTCAGTATTGGCATTGCCACTTTGTTGACCATGCTGTTTACCATCGATTTTGGACCTGCCATGGTGACTATGGCTCAGCGCTTGGCTGGGGGTATTAACAGCTTTGCGCTCTTGGCCATTCCGTTTTTTATTTTGTCGGGGCTGCTGATGGGGCAGGGCGGCATTGCGCGGCGTTTAATTGAATTCTCGAAGGTTTTCTTTGGCATGCTCCCCGGTGGCCTGGCTTTTGTGAACGTCATCAGCTGTACCTTGTTCGGTGCTATTTCCGGGTCCGCTGTAGCCGCCACGTCTGCCGTAGGCGGTTTTATGGTTCCGGCCATGACGAAAGAAGGCTATGACCGGGGCTTTGGCGCGGCGCTTACCGCCACCGCCTCCACCAGCGGTCTGCTGATTCCACCCAGTAACGTGTTGATTATTTATTCTCTTGCCAGCGGCGGCGTGTCCATCGCCGCGCTATTCGTTGCTGGTTATATCCCCGGGCTACTGATGATGCTGGGCCTAATGGTGGTGTGCGGAATCTGGGCCAAGAAGAAGGGCTACCCGGTGGGGGAAAGAATTCCCGCCCGTGAAGCGGTGAAAAAAACGCTGGATGCTATACCCAGCCTGCTGCTGATTATCATTGTAATAGGCGGCATAGTGGCTGGGTTTTTCACGGCGACAGAAGCCAGTGTGATTGCGGTGCTGTATGCCCTGCTGCTAGCGGTTGTCATCTACCGCGAAGTCGAGTTTAAGGCTTTGCCGGGTATCTTTATTAAATCAGTGGAAACGACAGCCATTGTTATGTTGCTGATCGGCGCCTCGTCGGCCATGTCTTGGGTTATGTCCTATGAAAACATTCCTCAGGCAATCAGCGATGGTTTGATCGCCTTAAGTGACAACCCCATAGTGATTTTGTTGACCATCAACTTGATTCTGCTGGCGGTTGGTGTGTTTATGGATATGACCCCGGCAGTACTGATTTTTACCCCCATCTTTCTACCGGTGGTTACTGAGTTGGGCATGTCGCCTTTGCACTTCGGCATTATGATGGTGATGAATCTGTGTATTGGTTTGTGTACGCCGCCGGTGGGTAGTGTTCTGTTTGTCGGTGCGGGCATTGCCAAATCGTCGATTGCGGAAATGTTTAAGCCGTTGATTCCCATGTACTTCGCAATGTTTGTCATGTTGATGCTGGTGACTTATGTCCCGGCTATGAGCGAAGCGCTGCCACGGTTATTCGGGCTGTACGAATAAAAAGGGGCGCAATGCGCCCCTTGGAAAAACGTGTAGCCAAACTTAACCTTTATTCAGTTCCGTCTCGAACACCGTTTTAGGTAATACACCCCCGCGATGCTGAATAACAATGCCAGCGCAGCGGTTTCCTTGACGGGCGGATTCTGCAGCACTCTCCCCTTGTAGGCGGGCCGCTAGGTACCCGGCATTAAAGGTATCACCAGCGCCAGTGGTATCGATGACGTGCTGCACCGGAGTCACAGCGACGTGTTCAACTTGACCATCCACTATAACTACAGTGTCTTCACTGCCGCGCTTTAAGACCAGCTCGTTAAGCTCTAAGTTGGCGTAGCGTTTTTGGCAGCCCTCCACGGAGTCATCTCCCCACAACTGGTATTCGTCGTCGAGGGTCAGTAAGGCGATATCGGTATGCTCTAACACGGCTCTCATGGCGCTTTGAGCTTGGGCTATGTTGTTCCAGAGGCGCGGTCGGTAGTTGCTATCAAATACAATCCGAACGCCTTTGCTGCGCAACTTAGCCAGACACTCAACCAGATTTTCCCGAGCAGTGTCTTTTAATATCGCCAGAGTTATTCCACTCAGGTAGATACAATCGAATTGGGCCAATTGTTGGTACAGCTTTACGCTGGCCGTGGGATCGGAAAACAGCTCCCGTGCGGGCGCCTCACGCCGCCAATAAAAAAATTCCCGCTCGCCTTCGGGGGAATTGTGAATCATGTAAAGTCCAGGATTACGCCCGGGTGTACGAGTTACCAGGTCTACACCTATGCCCTCATCGTGCATGCACTGAAGAATCTGTTCGCTGTAGTGGTCGTCTCCGAGCAAGGTAGCGTAATGCGTTTTAAGGCCCAGGCGGGCCAAATAGACGGACGTGTTGTAGGTGTCGCCAGCGAACGACAGGGCCTTGATCTCCCTGGTTTCCTCCGGTGCAGTAGGGTAGGGAGAAAGCTCGATCATTACTTCGCCGATAGCGGCTATCTGTGCCATAAAAACTGCCTGTTCGTTGATGCTGGTGGTTCCGTTCCCGAAAAAGTCACGGCGCTGAAAGACTCCCACCCACCTTGGCGGCGAAGGTATTCCTATTGTTATTGGTCGACAAATATACCACCGGACCCGATGGGTTTCTAGCGACGATTCCACTGTAGGGTGAGCCCTTAGGCCCGTTTCTTGACAGTTTCTAGAGCTTCTGTGACCATCCCGACACATTTAGCTCACCTGTTGGAAAGCACTGTTATGAATCGACTCTCAAACAATTCCATGGCGGCACTTCCAGCCGACGTTCAGGTTCCCACTTACAATCGCGCTCAGATGAAGACCGGTATTGTTCATCTGGGCATTGGCGCTTTTCACAGGGCTCACCAAGCTTTTTACACTGAAGCGGTTCTGAATCGCTTCGGTGGTGACTGGGGAATCCTCGGTGCCAGCTTGCGCTCGCCCACTGTGCGCGAGCAACTGGCTCCTCAGGACGGGCTCTACACTCTCGTGGAACGCGCCACCGACGGCGAGCGTCTGCAGGTTATTGGTGCGGTTCAATCGGTACTTGTGGGGCCGGAAGATCCCAGCGCCCTGGTAGCCGCCATGGCCTCCCCAGAAGTGAAAATAGTCTCCCTGACGGTCACCGAAAAAGGTTATTGCCACGATCCTGCAACAGGCAATTTGAACCTCAATAACCCCGATATCATTCACGACCTGAATAATATTGAAAAACCCCGCACAGCTGTGGGCTACTTGGTGGCTGCTTTACAGAAACGTCAGCAGGCGGGCTTGAAAAGTTTTACCGCACTGAGTTGCGATAACTTGCCCGACAACGGCGAAGTTTTGGAAAAGGTGGTGTTGCAGTTTGCTCGTGAACTTTCCACTGAACTTATGACATGGATCCAGGAAAATACTTGCTTTCCTTGCACCATGATTGATCGCATTGTGCCGGCGACTACGGATGCGGACCGGGATCAACTGGCGGAGCGGATTGGCCTTAGGGATGAAGGTGTCGTGGTGGCCGAGCCATTTACGCAATGGGTGATCGAAGATCGCTTTGTGGATGGCCGACCGGCCTGGGAGCAGGTCGGGGCGCAGTTGGTGTCGAGCGTCAGTGAGTTTGAAAAAATCAAATTGCGGCTTTTGAATGGCTCGCATTCAACCCTGGCTTACGCAGGCTACCTGTCTGGTTTTGACTACATCAGTGAAGTGATGCGGGAACCGGCTTTCGAAAAGTTGATAGCCACGTTTATGGCACGCGAGGCGGGCGAAACGGTGTCCGCCCCGGAGGGGTTTGATCTTGAGCACTACCAGGAGCAGTTGCGGGAGCGCTTCCGCAATACGGCGCTGAAGCACCGCACTTGGCAAATCGCTATGGATGGTTCGCAAAAGTTACCGCAACGACTTTTGCAAACAGCGAGAGAACAACTGCGTGGTGGCGGACACATTGACATTATATGTTTGGCGGTGGCGGCGTGGATTCGCTACGTTTCAGGCGTCGATGAGCAGGGCAATGCCATTGAGGTGTCTGACCCTTTGGCCAATCGATTACGCGCAGCGTGTGATAAGCACAAGGGCGATGCCGCAGGAATGGTTAAAGAGGTTCTCTCCATCACCGAGGTTTTTGGAACAGATCTTCGTGATGAAGCGGTGTTTGTGGAGACCACTACCAACTGTCTGCAGCAATTTTATCAACAGGGCGTTTTAAATACGGTGCGCAAGCACTTTGATTAGTTTTCTCGTGCGTTGATACGCGTTAGGTGGCTGAGTTTTTCAGTTATGTGTGCTCGGACAAAAACAATCCAATCGGCTACTTCGTAAGCAAGCTCAAGGGTCGCGCAGGGTGTGTGTTCAGCAAACGTCGTGAACCCATCCATGGGGACTGCCTCACAAGGTCCCTCTTGTGAGGCTTGCTGAACACACACCCTACACGCCCCTGGTAAGCTGAGACTACTGAGTTCAAACAAAAAATTTGAAGGGCGAGAGCTGAGCCTGGAAGTGGCGGAGCGCTCTCCCACAACAGGAGAGCGCGCTATCACCTTTAAAGTTTGAAGTTATTCAACTGCTTCTTAAGTTCGGTACTTTCCCGAGCTAGCTCGGTGCTGTTGTCTCGCACGATCTGAGAATCCCGGGACACGTTTTCCGACAGGGTTTGAATGGTGGTAATAATTTTACTTACCTCCCCTGCCACCGTGTTCTGTTCCTGAGATGCCGTGGCAATCTGATGGTTCATATCGTTAATACGGTCGATCTTCTGACGCATGGCACCGAGAGACTCGGCCACTTTCTTCGAAGACGCCGTGGTTTCTTTCACCGAGTTAACACTGTTGTGCATGGACTCATGGGCCTCATCCGCTGCGCGCTGCAGCTGGGTAACGATTTGGCCGATCTCTTCCGTGGACTTCTGAGTCTTCTGCGCCAAAGCGCGTACTTCATCCGCGACTACGGCGAAGCCGCGACCCTGTTCGCCTGCGCGAGCCGCTTCGATGGCGGCGTTTAGGGCCAGCAAGTTGGTTTGCTCCGCGATGGTGTTAATCACCTCCATCACAGAACCGATGTTGCCACTGCTGTCTTGCAGCAATTGAATGCGGCTGGCTGTGGCTTCGATTTGTTCGGTCAGTTGTTGCACGGTAATGGCTGAGGACGCGACCACTTTGTCACTTTCTTCGGCCAGGGTACTGGTTTCCCGCGTGTGCTCGGCTGTGTTGCTGGCGTTGTGTGCCACTTCTTCCGCTGAAGCGGAGAGCTCTTGCAGAGCCGCCGCAATCTGCTCGATTTCCCGGCTCTGCTGAGCGCTGGCTTCGGCGGTGCTGTCCGTTGCCTTGGTCATGGCATGCACATTCAAATCCACTTGATCAGTTACATCAATAACGTCTCGGATGATCTGTGCTATGTGTTCCATGACTCGATTGAAATTATGGGCGAGCGCGGCAACCTCGTCGCCTTTGTCGCTGGGTAGGCGGCGGCTCAGGTCACCACCCCCGTCGGCGATGCTGGCCAAAGACCGGGTAACCTCAGCCACTGGGCCGAGCATCAGTTTCTTCGTCAGAATGAAGACGGTCAGCAAGCTGACGATCAAGAGAATGACCACCACAACCGCGTTCTGCCGGACTTGGCTGGCGAGCAAGCGCTCCATATCGGCCGTGGAGAAGCTGATGTCGTATTGCCCAATTTGATTATCATCAGTGCCCACGGCAACACCGCTGCGATGCACATCGCCTTGGCCGGTTTGTGCGCTAGCCAGTTCGCGACCGCGGTGGTCGACAATATTAATGGCGGTAATGATGGAGGTGTTGACCAGGGAATCAGCGATGGCCTGAATTTGCTGGAAGTCGTAGGCGAATACCGCTTCTTGCAAAGAAGAGTTCGCCAGCTCGATCATAGCCTGGGTATCGTGTTCGAACTCCGCCTGCATCTCGCTGGCGACCAGACGATAATTTACAAAAATCACCGCAATGGAGATCAGCACCATTATCAGCGTTAAGATGAGCATCAACCGGGTCAACAGTGATTTTTTTATCATCGGCCTGGATCCTGTGTATATAAGGTTGCCGGTGGCCTCTTTGGCCTAGGGCGGACATTGAGCTGGGCGGGAGGGCCCGCTATCAGGTTCTGCTCTTACCAGTTTGTCGCCTGCGCGCGGGCTTTCTTTAGGTTTAATTCCCAGCAGCGGGCTGAGAGCCGGCGAGAACTGGCGCAATATTTAGCATAGCACAGAGTCCTGGCCCGTGACGGGCCAGGAAGGAGGGGGGGATAAAGGAGGGTTCGACGGAGCGTCAGTCTTCGCCGTTAGCCATGTCCAGTTCTTTCAGCTTGCGGGTCAGGGTATTGCGCCCCCAGCCCAGCAGGTTGGCGGCATCGCGTTTGCGCCCGGCGGTGTACTTAAGGGCGGTTTCAATCAACGCGCGCTCAAAGGTGGGCACGGCTTCGCTCAGCAGTTGGTGGTGGCCGCGTGCCAGGGCTTGGTCCGCCCAGTGGCGCAGGGCTTTTTCCCAGTCATCGCCGGGGGTGGCGCCTTCTTTGTTGCTGAGCAATTCTGGTGGCAGATCCTCAATGTGAACCTCACGGCCCGAGGCCATGACGGTAATCCAGCGGCAGGTGTTTTCCAGTTGACGGACGTTGCCGGGCCAGGGCAGGGAACAGAAAAACTCCTCCGTCTCCGGCAGTAAAACCTTGGTGTCCACGTTCAGTTCGGTGGCGGCTTTGTGCAGGAAGAATTGACTGAGCTTGGGAATATCCTCACGCCGTTCGGCCAGCTTGGGAATGTGAATTCGGATTACGTTCAGGCGATGGAACAAGTCCTCCCGGAAGCGGTTGTCGGCGACTAGGGTTTCCAGGTCCTGGTGGGTGGCGGCTATGATACGCACGTCCACTTTTACCGGTGTGTGCCCCCCGACCCGATAGAACTCGCCATCCGCCAGTACCCGCAACAGTCGGGTTTGAGTTTCGGAAGGCATGTCACCGATTTCGTCCAGGAACAAAGTGCCGCCATTGGCCTGCTCGAAGCGGCCCTGGCGTTGTGCGGCGGCGCCGGTGAAGGCACCTTTCTCGTGTCCGAACAGCTCAGATTCCATTAAGTCCTTGGGGATCGCGGCCATGTTCAGCGCGATGAACGGCTCGTTGCGCCGAGGGCTGTGGCGGTGCAGAGCGTGCGCCACCAATTCTTTACCCGTACCCGATTGACCGTTAATCAGCACCGTAATGTTGGATTGTGACAGTCGGCCAATAGCGCGGAAGACTTCCTGCATGGCAGGCGCTTCGCCGATGATTTCAGTATTGACCTCAAGGGCGTTGGCCGACCCCGACTCCACTTTTTGTTCTTGCGCGTGAGCCAAGGCGCGCTGAGTCACCGCCACCGCTTCATCCACGTCAAACGGCTTGGGCAGATACTCGAAAGCCCCGCCCTGATACGCTGCGACGGCACTGTCCAAGTCCGAATGGGCGGTCATAATGATTATGGGCACGCTGGGGTGATTGGCGTGCAGATTGCTCAGCAGCGCCAAGCCATCGATGCCCGGCATGCGAATATCACTGATGATGGCGTCCGGGACCTCTCGGTTCAGCTGGCTCAAGGCGCTGTCGCCGGAGTCGAAAACCTGAGTCTCCATCCCCGCTCCAACCAGTGCCTTTTCCAGCACCCAGCGTATGGAACGGTCGTCGTCGATGATCCAAACCCGATTAGACTTCTGCATTACTGTGCTTCCATTGGTAAGTAAAGCGAGAACCGGGTTTCCCCAGGTTCGCTGTGGCATTCAATCAGCCCATGGTGTTGGTGTATCAAGTGTTGCGAAATGGTTAGCCCCAGGCCGGTGCCATCGGCGCGCCCGGAAATCATCGGGTAGAAAATATTGGCGATGATGTCCGACGGTATGCCGGGGCCGTTGTCCACAATATCCACCAGGCATACCAGCGCATGGTTCCGGCGGCCGATGGTGTAACGGCGCACAATGCGCGTGCGCAGGCGTAACTGGGGTGATTCGGTGCCGGCCTCCAACATAGCTTGCATGGCGTTGCGGGCGATGTTGAGCAGGGCCTGAATCAGGTGCTCCTTGTCTGCGGAAAGCAGGGGAATGCTGGGGTCGTAATCCCGTACCAGGCGCACGGCGCCACTGCTCTCGGCCTTAATAATGGTGGCCACTCGCTCCAAGGCCTCGTGAATGTTCAAGGGCTGAAGTTGAGGCAACTGGTTGGGGCCCAACATCCGGTCCACCAGATTGCGCAGGCGGTCGGCCTCATCGATGATTACCCCGGTGTACTCTTGCAAGCCGCTATCGGGCAACTCCCGGGCCAACAACTGTGCGGCGCCTCGGATGCCGCCCAGGGGGTTCTTGATTTCGTGAGCCATGCCGCGCACCAGGTTGCGGGTGGTCTCCTGAGAGGCTGCCAACAGCTCTTCCCGGCTAATGCGCAGCAACCGGTCAATGGACTGGATCTCGATGATCAGTCCAGAGTCTTCGTTGAAAGGTGTGACCGTGTAGTCCACCGTAATCTGGCCTCCCGTGAACAGCTGCCATTCGGCGTGCCGTTTGGTGTAGTGATTGGCCTGAGCTGCAGCCAGCATGAGTTGATGCTCCGTCTCATCCGACTCGTAGAAAAACGCGGTTAGCGGCTCGCCCCGGCTGCGTTCGCTGCTGATGCCCAAAAGGGCTTCCGCCGCCGGGTTCATGTGCCGCAGATGCAGCTCGTTATCGACCAGAATGACAGCGGTATTCAGGCTGTCCAGCAACGGTTTGTGGAGTTCTCGGGGTGACACAGGCTTCGCGACTCCTACGGAAAATTAACCTGGCGCCCTGTCCATTGGGCGAGTGACCCGGATCGGGGCGCCTGGTGGTTACGATGAAGGAACTATGCAAGAAGCAATCCAACTTGCGAGGTGGCCGGGAGGCGCCGTTTCTGGGCGCTGGCGAGGGTCAGTTTAACGCAGCGGGAGTGAAGGTGCACCATATTGGTGCTTTGGGCTATTGTTGCCCGTTGGGTTGACGCAAACTGGTGCGCGGGCGCTTATTGGCGCGCCGGGCTGTGCAGGCTCGGTCTGTGAACGTGCACGACGACGGGTTCGGAACTACCCAGTATTCGGCCGTCCTCATCAATGACATCCACCTCCAGCGTATGGCTGCCCCGGAAGATTTCCTCAATGATGAGCTGAGACCGACGAGTTTCCTCCAGTAGGTCATTGTTTTGGTAGAAAGCCAGGTAGTGCCCTTGCTGTAATTGGGGCTCCACGGAGACGCTGATGGTCAAATCCCTCTGCCCAGGAGGCACGCTGCTGTCCTGAACCGGTGCGTCAATGCGCACCTGGTAACGGATCGGCTCCTCCTCGGTTTGTCTGGGGGCGCTTTGCGGTTGCGCTTGGGTTTGGCCCGGCTCCATCGTGTTCAGAGGTGGCAGTTGGGTTTGAGTGTCGGCACCGGGGCGGGGCTGATCGCTGTACACCACCCGCCCCTGGGCATCCCGGGACTTGTAGATGGTATCCGCCGTAGCACTCAGGGCGAACAGGGCGAGACAGCAAAACGCAAGCAGACGGCGCATGGGAACCTCCTGAACAGTTATCGGCGCGTGTGGCGCCTCCTTTCAGTGTAAGCCCGGAATCGGAAAACAAAAAGCCCGTTCAGTTTCCTGAACGGGCTTTTCGTCACAAACCGCCTCAACAAGCGCGGCTTATTCGTCTACGGCGCTTACACGCTGTAGTAGAGTTCAAACTCAATCGGGTGCGGAGTCATGTTCAGACGCTCGATTTCCGCGCGCTTGAGTTCAATGTAAGACTGAATGAAGTCTTCAGAGAACACGCCACCGGCTTTCAAGAAGTCGCTGTCTTGCTCCAGGGCATCCAGAGCTTGCTCCAGGCTGGAACATACGGTGGGAATACCCAGTGCTTCTTCCGGGGGCAGGTCATACAGGTTCTTGTCCGCCGCGTCGCCGGGGTGGATTTTGTTCTGCACACCGTCCAGGCCAGCCATCAACAAGGCAGAAAAGGCCAGGTAAGGGTTGGCGGTGGGGTCAGGGAAGCGGGTTTCAATACGCTTGGCCTTGGCGCTGGATACGAACGGGATCCGGATAGAAGCGGAGCGGTTGCGGGCTGAGTAAGCCAGCATAACCGGGGCTTCAAAGCCAGGTACCAGACGCTTGTAAGAGTTGGTGGAGGCGTTACAGAACGCGTTCAAGGCGCGGGCGTGCTTGATGATACCGCCGATGTAGTACAGAGCGGTTTCGCTCAGGCCAGCGTAGCTGTCACCCGCGAACTGGTTCTTGCCGTCTTTGGAGAAAGACTGGTGCACGTGCATGCCAGAGCCGTTATCGCCAATCAGCGGCTTGGGCATAAAGGTGGCGGTTTTGCCGTAGGCGTGAGCCACGTTGTGTACGCAGTACTTCAAGATTTGAACTTCGTCGGCTTTTTTCACCAAAGTGTTGGCGCCAACACCGATTTCACACTGACCAGCGGTGGCCACTTCGTGGTGGTGAACTTCAATTTCCAGGCCCATGGCTTCCATGGCATCACACATGGCACCGCGCAGGTCGTTCAGTGAATCGACCGGAGGAACGGGGAAGTAACCGCCTTTAACCAAAGGACGGTGGCCGGTATTGCCTTCTTCAAATACTTCACCGGAAGACCAAGCAGCCTCTTCGGAATTGATTTTGTAGAAAGAGCCACCCATGGTGGAGCTCCAGTGCACGCTGTCGAACACGAAGAACTCGGGCTCTGGGCCGAACAGAGCGGTATCGCCCAGACCGGTGGACTTCAGATACTCTTCGGCGCGCAAGCCAATGGAGCGCGGGTCACGATCGTAGCCCTGCATGGTGGTGGGCTCAACGATGTTACAGCGCACGATAACGGTGGGGCTGTCGGAGAAGGGGTCCATGACGGCGGTGTCGTCGTCTGGCATCAGGATCATGTCGGATTCGTTGATGCCTTTCCAGCCGTTAATGGAGGAGCCATCGAACATCTTGCCGTCTTCGAAGAATGACTCGTCCACCGTGTTCGCGGGAATGCTGACATGCTGCTCTTTACCGCGGGTGTCGGTGAAGCGCATATCAACCCAGCGCGCTTCATTATCTTTGATCATGCCCAGTGTTTTTTTAGACATTGAATGCCTCCAAGTGTAGTAATAGCCCCGTGGGGACTAGGGTAGTGAATAAACCAAACAGTAACTGTTTCGCGCTTCGCGCGTCCGGGTCAGTTGGGACCTCCGGGGCTGTGCGCGAACGGGTACACCACAGGTGGCAAGATATATGCCACTTTCGTAAATAACCGGCAGCGCAGGCGAATACAGGGCTTTCAAGCAGGGGGTGCACCAATTTGGCTCTAAGCTAGCACCAATACGGTGCTTAATGGGTGCTTAATGCACTTATTTGGTGCAAATGTGGTTAGGCGATGGATTTCCTGACCCCTTGCGCCCGGATCCGGCTTTGGTCGGCCGGGACGGTTTCCTCTATAATGCGCCCCTGTTTTTTCTTCCAGGGCGCACAACAGTAGGCTTTCATGCATTTCATCGTCAAGGTATTTCCCGAAATAATTATCAAGAGCGCTCCGGTGCGTAAGCGCTTTATTAAGCAATTGCGAGATAATGTGCGCCGCTTGCTGCAGCCCCTGGGGGCCGATATTCGCGTGACCAGGGACTGGGAAAAGGTCGAGGTGCAAGCCCCAGGCGGCTCTGACGCCCTGGCCAATCAAGTGGCGGACGTACTGGCCCGCACACCGGGCATTGCCAATTACTCCCGCGTGCAGGCGTACCCCTTGGGGGATCTGGACGACATACTGGCAAAAACCCACCAGCATTGGGCCGAAGCACTGGCGGGCAAGACCTTCTGTGTGCGGGTCAAGCGCGCAGGTCAGCACGACTTCAGCTCTACGGATGTGGAGCGCTATGTGGGCGGCGGTCTCTTGCACCAAACTCGGGCATCGGGGGTGGACCTCCATAACCCAGACGTTACGGTTCGTCTGGAAGTTAAGCGTGACAAACTGTTTGTCGTAGCCAGTCAGGGCCGTGGGCTGGGCGGCTATCCGCTAGGCACCCAAGACGGTGTGCTGTCCCTGATCTCGGGCGGTTTTGATTCCACCGTATCCACTTATCTCACCATCAAGCGCGGTATGCGCACACACTACTGCTTTTTTAATCTGGGCGGCCGCGCCCACGAAATGGCCGTGAAAGAAGTGGCCTACTTTCTCTGGCAAAAGTATGGCGCCTCCCACAGCGTTAAATTCGTCACCGTGCCTTTTGAGGGTGTGGTGGCTGAAATCCTGGAAAAGGTCGATAACCCCTACATGGGCGTGATTCTCAAGCGCATGATGCTGCGCGCCGCCACCCAGGTGGCGGAGGATTTGAAATTGCCCGCTCTGGTAACCGGAGAGAGTGTGGCGCAAGTATCCAGCCAAACCCTGCCTAACCTCAGTGTCATTGACCGGGTCACCGATACCCTGGTGTTGAGGCCGCTGATCACCATGGATAAAGGGGACATCATTAATTATTCCCGCCAAATCGGTACCGAAACCTTTGCGGCGGCTATCCCTGAGTACTGTGGCGTTATCTCGGTGCGGCCCACCACTTCCGCTCGGCCGCATATGGTGGAGCGGGAAGAGAGCAAGTTCGATTTTGCGGTTCTCGATCAGGCGTTAGCAGCACGTGAAAGCGCCGAAATACACGATTTGGTCTATGCTATGGGTGCTGACCTGAGCGCGCCAGTGGAGTCGCAGGTGCCGGCAGGTGCGGTGGTGATCGATATTCGCCACCCGGATGAAGAAGTGCTTAAACCCTTGGTTCTGGGTGAGGTGATGGTGGAAAAGATTCCCTTTTACCGCCTCAATTCCCAGTGTGAAAGTTTGGACTCGAGCACCCGCTACCTGCTGTACTGCGAAAAAGGCGTGATGAGCCAATTGCACGCGGCCCACCTGCGCGACGCCGGGCATAACAATATTGGAGTCTATCGGCCCTAGGGAGACTCTGAACAATAATCATTGAGGCGGTTCGACCTACTATGGCGAAGCAGCAGCTTACCTTCCGTCAGAAAGCGGTGTTCTTCTGCGGTGCTTTCATGGCCCTGAGTTTGTCCATGGGTTTGAGTCTGTTCTTGCTCGGGGCGTTTGCCGCTGGGCCAGATGAGGTTGCCGAAGAAGAGGCCGAGACTCAGGCAGAGCGTTTTCGGCGTATTTCCATGTCCGATGCCGAAGACGCCTGTGAGCGGCGCGCCCGCTCGGAGTTTGGTGAGCGAATCTGGCTGCTTACCCTGGATCGTCGCTCTTCGCGTTTGGACCGGAAGGATCAGCAGTTCAAACTCTTTTACGAATCTGAGCTTTTCCTCAGCACCGCCCGACAAGGTCAGCCGGAACGCTACTACATCAACTGCTTTACCGCCGTGGATAGGCCCAGGGTGGTTAACTTTGAATACTCCGCCGATGGCTATGAATTCGGTGAGCCCGGAGAAGAGGAGCGGGGTCTGTTTGGGCTCTAAGCGCCCAGCTGCGTATAATCACGACCATCGAACACCGCGACCGCTGTGCCACCCGCTCGGGTAAACGCCGTGCCCGCGTACTCAAATAAAGGGAGCTATACCCTGTGAATGACAAAATGCACGTCATGGAATTATTTCCAATTCCGGTTTTCATCATCAAGACCAACCAGGTGGACAACGATCACCTGTGCAAGTTGGTCTACCGGATTCGTGATGAAGAAATCAGCAGCGGCCGGGGGGATAAAGTAGGGCTGTCCAATCTCGGCGGTTTTCGCACCTACGATATTGCCAAAGCGCCGGGGTTTGAGCAGCTCAGAGCGCACATCGTCTCTACCGTTAACACCCAGATACTCAGCGGCAAATGGTATCCGGGAGGCCCCATAGACGAGAGTTATATCGTCGGCATGTGGTCGGTCATCAACAACCGCGGCCATGCCAACAGCGTCCACAATCACCCCAACTCCTGGTTTAGTGGGGTCTACTACGCCAAGGTCCCGGAAGACAATCAAAAGGCGGGCAGCATCTGCTTCCGAGATCCGATCCTGGCCCGCACCTTTTCCCGCTCGTTTTACCGCTCTGCGCAATCTGAACTCTGCTGTCTGCCACCGGAGGAGGGGTTGATTGTCATTTTCCCCGGCTGGTTCGAACACTCAGTGCGGCCCAATCAAACCGACGAAGATCGAGTGGCCATCTCCTTCAACATCAAGCCCCATCCCGATCCGGCGATACAGTAAAAAACGTCGCGTTGATCGTCAGTCCGATAGGGCTGAATGGATACCAAAAGAGGCTTGCACATCCGTTATATGTGTATTACTGTATTATTTGAATAATACACAAGTGGTGGGTGTGCATATGGAAACGCAAGTCTTGGATACGGTGAATATCAACGCTCTGCGGCGCCAGGTGGATGGGCAAGACCTGCTCAGTAACATCAGTGCCAGCATCGGGCCGGGTGAGGTGGTGGGGCTGTTGGGCAAAAACGGCGCCGGTAAAACGACCTTGCTGGAAACCATACTGGGCTTTGCTCTGCCCACGTCTGGGCAAAGTAGTTTGTGGGGTGAGCCCGCCGATCGGCTCGCGGCAGACACCAAGCAACGCATTGGCTATGTACCGCAGCAGGATGAACTGATTACCTCCATGCGCGGTGCACAACATCTGGACCTATACCGCGCGCTGCGCCCGCACTGGAATCATGACCTGGTGGAGCGCCTGTGCCGGGAGTGGAACGTGCCCCTGAATCGCACCGTGGCTCGGTTGTCCGTGGGCGAGCGTCAGAAGCTGAGCATTGTGCTGGCGCTGGCTCACGAACCGGAGCTGCTGGTGCTGGATGAGCCGGTGGCCTCCCTGGATCCGTTGGCGCGACGTCAGTTTATTCGGCAGCTGATCGACGTGGCGGCGGACGGCGAACGGTCGATCATTTTTTCATCCCACATAGTGTCAGACATCGAGCGTCTGGCCACCAATATCTGGCTGCTGGATAGCGGCACTTTACTCTGGCAAGGCGCACAGGACGCACTCAAGGAGTCCGTGGTCGCACTGAGTTGGCCGGATCAGGGGCGGCAGCCAACATTGAATGGTGTGCTGCATCAGTCGTTGGTTGGGCGGCAGGTTCGGTGCATTTGCCGGGATTGGTCCGAGCACAATCGGCCATCACTGGAACAAGAACTCGGGGTGCCGATTGAGGTGGAGTACCTGAACCTGGAGGAGATCTTCCTAGCCATGACTGGGGGTGCCTCATGAGTTTGTTGCAAACTCACTACCAGCTGTTCCGTTTTTTATTTTGCCCGTCTCGCCTGCTGGGAATCATCGTTTGCGCAAGTCTCGCTGTATTACTCGGTGCTTCGGGGCTGCTGTGGTTGAATCTGGCTGTAGGCTGGATGGCTTTCGGTGTGGGTGCTGCCTTGCTGGCGATGGTCACGGTAATAATTCTTCAGGTGCAGCTGAATCTATTGATTAGCCGAAAGACTCTGGTGCTAAGCGGTACTACAAGCATTCATGTGGGTGTTTTGGTGTGCTTGGTTTTGGTGATGAATGCGTTGTTGATTGCGTCCTTTGGTCAGGCCCCTACTCAGAATCTCCCGGAATATCTCCGCTGGGTTCTGCTGTGGTTCAGCGGACTGTTGCTTATAACCACCATCAGTGCCTTGTCCCGATTCGGTTTATTTGCCGTCAGTGGGGCCATGTTGATACTGGCGAGTTTTAACTCACTGTTTGAGCTACTGAGTAGTTGGCCGGTGACCAATCATCCGGGGCTTTATGTGTTGGCCATTTTAGGTGTGTGCGGTTGGGGTGCATTTTTGTATCAGCTGTATCATGGGCGAGTCTTTCCGGTGCCGGGCATCCGTGCGGGTAACTTTAGTTTTCAGCAAGGGGCTGGCCGCCACCAAGCAGGGCGGTTTGAATTTCCACAGTTTGACATTGGCCAAGGCAAACTGGCGAAAGAGTCAGTCCTGTTGTTCGAGTCCAGTTCATGGGGGCAGCTGTTCGTCTTCTGCTGTGTTCCCATCGGTCTCTTAGCGCTAATGGTTGGTGCTCCGGTGAGCAGGTCTTTGGCGCTTATGTTTCTGCTGATATCGGGTGCGATGACTTTTGCCTGTTTAACCATGGTGCCCACTAATATACGACGTCTCTGGCTGATAATGCCGGGCAACCGCGCGCAGCACTTTCGTTTTATGGAGTGGAACATTGTCAAAGTCATCGTGTTTTTTCTGGTGGCGGGCATCACTCCTTCGGCTATTCTGCTCCTGTATGGTGGTGCAGGTGGAGTGTGGACCGCCGCCTTTTTATCGTTTGTGCTGATGCTGGCCGTTCATTACGGTTACTTCGCTGTGCTCACGTCGACACTACCTGCTACCTGCGGAGCCATTGCCGGACTGCTGTTTTGGATCCCGGCTTATATCGGATGGTTTATGCTTGAGTCATCAACGCTTTGGCTCTTATCCGCTACGCTTTTGGCAGCGCTGTTAATCATTCGCTATATGGCGCATCGTCATTGGTTACGCGTAGACTTGTCGAGGGTGCGAAAAGCTTACGCATCCTGGGCGATGGGGAATAGCTGATGTTTCATCTAAACCCTTCATCCGGCGTTCCCATCTACCGTCAGCTGGTGGACCAAATCCGGCGTTTAATCGCCGCTGGGCAATTGCGCCCAGGAGACAGTCTGCCCTCCGTGCGCGAGTTGGCCCAAGCCCATGCCATTAATCCCATGACCATTTCCAAGGCCTACAGCTTGCTGGAACATGAAGGTTTGTTACTGCGTCAGCGGGGTAAGCCCATGCGGGTGGCCGGCCGGGGCGCGTCCCCGCCCAGTGATGTGCAGGGCGCTTTACATGAACCGCTGGCGCAATTGGTGGCGGCTGGCCGCCAATTGACACTTACCGATGCGGAGATTCAAGAGGCGCTCGCGAATTTTTTGCAGCGCGAGCGTCGTCGGTAGTTAAATAACTCGATGACTTCAGCTGGCAGGCGCGCAAAGTGCGCGCCGTATTTTTCTCTCCTCAACGCAACGATTCAAAGAACTCAAAAATTTTGTTGTTGGCAAAACACGGCCAGCCGTGGTTGGTGTCACTATAATGTGGATCGTCGTGGTTGCAGAAAATCGTTCTGGCGCCGCACTGCTGATACTCCACACACCCAGGATTAACGACACCGCCGCCGGTTAAGGAGCGACAGCTGGCGGCTTGAATGGGCCGGGTGCTCTCGGCGCACTGATTGCTCGTCACAAATTGCACAATATCTTTCGACCCATCGGCGTCATCGATCCCTTCGCGTACCGTATCGTTGAGGCCGTGAATGACCAGCGAGGGAATCGGTTCCCAAGGCGGATTTTGATAAGACGAGGCGACCACGGCGATGCCGTCAAAAAGATGCTCTTGCTCACTGTCGTCGCCCAGGATCTGCGCGATAAACTGCGCACCATTACTAAGGCCCATCGCAAAAACCGCACGGGTATCGACACAGGATGTCGCCAATATGTCCGCCCTAATCGCTTTAACGCGCGGGTAGTCATCCTCCAGCACATAACCGGATGCCGCACTTTTCACAAACGCCAGAATATAATGTTCTTCCAGTTCAGATCCCAGAGTGCGGGCATCCTGCTCGCGCATCTGCTGAGCATCTCGGTTTCGGCCGTGGAAAACCAAGACCAACGGCTTGGGGGTAGCGCCATCGTAATCACTGGGCCATGTGATCAGCGTGTCCGGAAGCTGGCTATTGCCTTGTGCGTCGGCACTACAACCGGCGCTGGCATAGGAGGGGAATGCAGGGGTTGCTGGGTCAACTGAAGTGCATGCGCTTAGTAGCACGGCGAAAACAATAAAACATGAAAGTCGAAACATAATGCAAACCTTAATTGTTATTGGTGTTCGGGCTTAAGCGCTTAGTCCAGGGGGCGAAGAGAGACGAGGGCGGCGATTTCCCAACTTGCTAAATTCACCTAATTCTTCACCCATTCTCCAATGCCTTGGCCAATGGATCAATGCTACGGTTGGCATAGCACCCCGTCCCCACATAAAGGACGGTTGTTCCTGTTTCCACGGAATGATGTCCGCCGTGGCATGATTGCCGAAGAGTCAGTGCCATTGTTGCGCCAATCTCATGGGTGGCGAGATGGAGGCATCCTTCAAAATTAGACGCTCATAGCAACGCTCATTCTTGTTCCACTGGCAGAAATTCGTATATTTGAGCGGTCAAACCATGTACAATTTCGCACCTTTTGTTTCCCATTCGCGGCCTTTTGGCTGGGAATTCGTTTTGGGGTTTGTACAAATAGTTGAGCATGCCCCCGTTCTCAAGCAGGTAAAACACCTTTTATGTCCTCTGATATCAACAAGTTACGCAACATTGCCATTATCGCCCACGTTGACCACGGTAAAACCACTCTGGTGGATAAGCTGCTGTCCCAGTCCGGCACTCTGGATCGGCGCGCCGAAGGCTCCGAACGCATCATGGACTCCAACGATCAGGAGCGCGAGCGCGGCATTACCATTTTGGCCAAGAACACCGCGATTCAATGGCAGGGCTACCGGATCAACATCGTAGATACCCCTGGGCACGCCGATTTTGGCGGCGAGGTGGAGCGGGTTCTGTCCATGGTGGACTCGGTATTGCTGCTGGTGGACGCCGTGGACGGCCCCATGCCGCAAACGCGCTTTGTAACCACCAAGGCGTTTGAGAAAGGCCTCAAGCCGATTCTGGTCGTGAACAAGGTGGATCGCCCCGGCGCGCGCCCCGACTGGGTTGTGGATCAGGTGTTCGACCTGTTTGACCGTTTGGGTGCCACCGATGAGCAGTTGGACTTCCCGATTATCTATGCCTCGGCGCTGAACGGCGTGGCCGGTCCTGAGCCCGATGATTTGGCAGAGGATATGACACCGCTGTTTGAAATGATTGTGGAGAAGGTTGCGCCACCGGAAGTGGACACCGAAGGCCCATTCCAGATGCAGATTTCCGCTCTGGACTTCAACAGCTATGTCGGCGTTATCGGCTTGGGTCGTATTGCCCGCGGCAAACTGTCCCCGAACCAGCAAGTCATTGTGGTGGACCGCGAAGGTAAGCAACGCAAAGCGAAAGTTTTACAAGTGATGGGTTATCAGGGGCTGGAACGGGTGGATACCGATCGCGCCGGCGCCGGGGATATTGTGTGCATCACCGGTATTCCTAATTTGGGCATTTCCGATACCTTGTGCAGCCCGGATCAAGTCGAAGCGCTGCCGGCTTTGACGGTGGATGAACCCACGGTCAGCATGACCTTTCAGGTCAACGATTCTCCCTTTGCCGGTAAAGAGGGCAAGTTCGTAACCTCCCGCAATATTCGCGATCGCCTGGACCAGGAGCTGATCCACAACGTTGCCCTGCGTGTTCGTCAGGGCGACACCCCGGACAAGTTCGTGGTGTCAGGGCGCGGCGAGCTGCACTTGTCCGTACTGATTGAAAACATGCGCCGGGAAGGTTTTGAGTTGGGTGTGTCGCGCCCGGAAGTAATTCAGCGTGAAGTGGACGGCCAGATTCAAGAGCCCTTTGAGCAAGTGGTCATTGATGTGGAAGATCAGCATCAAGGGGCCGTTATGGAAGAGTTGGGCTTGCGCAAAGCCGAGATGACCAACATGGAGCCCGACGGTAAAGGTCGGGTTAAGTTAGAGTTTATGGTTCCTTCCCGGGGGCTGATTGGTTTCCGTGGCCAGTTCCTTACCTTGACCTCCGGCTCCGGCATCATGACCAGTATTTTCGACCACTACGGTCCAGTCAAAGCTGGTGAAGATCACAAACGCCAAAACGGCGTTTTGGTGTCCATGGTAAAGGGCAAGACTCTGGCCTACGGTTTGCACCCTCTGCAGGATCGCGGCCGCTTGTTTGTGGACTCGGGCGTGGAAGTGTACGAAGGTCAAATCGTCGGCTTGCACTCGCGCAATAATGATTTGGTGGTCAACCCCACCAAAGCCAAGCAGCTGACCAACGTGCGTGCGTCAGGTACCGACGATGCGTTGACCTTGTCGCCGCCGATTCGACACACGCTGGAGCAGGCGTTGGAGTTTATTGAAGACGATGAGCTGGTGGAAGTGACTCCGGCAAGCATTCGTCTGCGCAAGAAATTACTTACAGAGAATGAGCGAAAGCGGGCTAAAAAATAGCTAACAAGCCGGGCCTAGCGCCCGGTTTTTTTTGCCTAAAAAAAGGGCTATAAATATAGCCCTCAGCGTTACCCTTTAACGTTGCTATACTTGGTTGGCACTAGGGTTTCTTGCCCGCGAGTTTCGTCGATGTGTAAATGGAGTACACAGCGGCTACACCCACCAATGTATAAATAATGCGTGAGAGCGGCCCAAAAACAGCGGCCACCAAATCAAACGTAAATAAACCAATTAAACCCCAGTTAACACCCCCGACAATTAACAGTGTCATAGCGATCCAATCCACCGCGCTCATAGCGTTGGCGGAAGTGGCGTTTGCTCGTCTGTCGGGAATGCGTCGTCTTTCTGTGGGATGCGTGTTGACTGTCGCCATAAAAGCCTCCTTGAAGAACGAATGGTTGACGTTGGCGCGCGATAATTGCGTGTCACTGTGTTTGACACTCGCTCCCCATGCTGGTTCAGCTACGGCACCTAAAGGGGTTCTAAGGCCCAAGAAGTACATCTAAATCTCACTCCCAGCGCCGTTAGGAACTCGCTCCTGTTTTTCAGGTTCGTAAACTTATAGGTGTGTAAGTCCAAATATTCTTTTCTGTCGGGGGAGGTGTGAAAAAGCGTACCAAAGTCATCATTTTGGTAGGTGTCGTCGCACTATTAGTTGGCGCGCGCTTGGCTGCGCCCGTAGTAATTAAGAACCACCTCAACGATGAAGTGCTTGCGGATTTGGGCGATTATCGCGGCTCGGTTGATAATGTGCGACTGGCACTTTGGCGTGGCGCTGTTCGGGTCGAAGATTTACGCATTGAGAAAACCGTTGGCCGCACGTGGGTGGATTTTGTCATTGTGCCCGCCGTCGATGTATCCATTGCTCCGAGCGCACTCTTTAGAAGAATTATTAGAACGACGGTTGTCATTGAAGATCCGGAAATCAATTTTGTTGATGGCGACGAAGAGGATGTGCAAACTGGCGCCGGGCTACACTACGAAGTTGACCCGGACCCTCCCGATCCGCTGTTTGAATTTGAGTTGGAAAAACTGGAAATACGTAGTGGCACCGTCGCCTTTCGAAATTTCATCTCCGATCCTGAGGTGAACTTACAAGCACGCAATATTGACATCACCGGTACAGAACTTGTGGTGGTGGATAATGGTGAACGGGACGGAACCCTGGAGCTGACGGGTCAGTTGCTTGGCGACTCCCCCTTATCCATTGAGGCCGAATTTAATCCGGTGGATTACCGAACTTTTGTATTTGCAGCAGAGGCGTCTATAGTAGACATTCGTCGACTCAACGATTTTTTCCAAGCCTATGCCGACCTGGACTTTAGCAGTGGTGAGGGAAATTTAGTCATGGAATTGCGCGCCGAAGATGGTAGGCTCACGGGCTACGCCAGGCCTTTGTTAGACAATATGGAAGTCATTGATTGGGAGGAAGGCATACTCGAACAACTCAGCGAACCTTTTCATTTGTTGAGAGAGGGTGCGTTGGGAGCGATTTTGGCGGTGTTCGGTCACCCCGACACCGGTGAATTGGCCACGGAAGTGGAGTTCAGTGGTGAGGTGCCGGAAACCATGGATGCCGACGCTTGGGCCGCTATTTTTACCATGATGCGCAACGCTTTTGTGGAAGCTATCGATACGGACTTTGAATCGGCGACGCCTTTGACGGACGAGGTGAGTGAAGGTTTAGAAGAAGTCGAGAAGGATATTGCTGAGGGTGATGATGGTAGTGGCGATGAGGACGATTAAGGAGTTCTATGGCGGGCAGTGAGACAATCCAATACAAAGTGCGCGAGCATCGTTTGCCCGTTTCTGATTTTTGGCGACTTTTATTATCCGCGTTTGTTTTTGGGCTTCTGGTTGCTTGCACCAGCACGGTTACATGCCCGGCCAACCTTGATGACCCGCGCCCAGTGTTTTTGTTGGATCATGGTCGCCACGCATCTTTGGTCATTACCAGCGCTGAAGGTGAGTTGTTTCGATACGGGTATGGGGATTGGCGTTACTACGCCGAAACCGATTTGCGGTTGCGCACGGGTGTTCGCGCCTTATTGTGGCCCACGCCGGCGGGTCTGGCGCGGCAGAGCTATGGTGACATAGAGCCAGAAACTGAAGTGCTGGTGAACGCTGTGGGCGTACCCATCGACGAGCCGCACAAGCTTATGGTTTCAGGTGCAGCGGTGGACGCCTTGCGGCGCGATCTGGATCGCACCTTTGAGCGCGGTGCGGAACAGGAGTATCTGGTAAACCGCTCGTTTGATTTCAATTTTGTGCCCCATCCAAGGGATTACTGGTTCTGGTATAGTTCCAACCATATGGTTGTAGACTGGCTGGACGCACTCGATTGCGAGAGCAGAGGCTTTACCGCTTTAACCATGCACTATCGGGTAGAAACCGACTGATTTTTACTGCCTGAAATTTCCCTCCCAAACGTTTTACTAGAGGCCCCCATGGATCCAGCCTGGATATTTGCGTATGTGCTACTTGGCGCGGGGACTGGGTTTATGGCCGGGTTGTTCGGCATCGGCGGCGGCGGAATTATGGTGCCCGCTCTGACGCTGCTGTTCATAGCGCAAGGATTTGAAGCAGAGTACCTGGTGCACTTGGCTCTGGGTACTTCGCTCGCGGCTATAGTCCCCACCGCTTGTGCCAGTGTGTTCACGCATCACCAGCACAAGGCCATTCTGTGGCCAGTGGTGGTGCGCCTGGTGCCGGGGATAGTGGTGGGCACCTTCGCGGCCACCTTTGTAGCGGCGTACTTACCGCCGGTGTTTCTGGCATTATTCTTTTCCGCCTTTATGTTTCTGGTCGCCGCGCAAATGCTGCTTAACCGTGTGCCGTCACCCGCAAACCAATTGCCGGGTGTCTTGGGGTTGTCTGCGGTGGGTACGGCTATTGGCGGTGTTTCCGCGCTGGTGGCCATTGGCGGGGGAACCATGACGGTGCCATTCCTCACTTGGTGCAAAGTGCGTTTGCCCTCGGCTATCGCCACCTCGGCGGCCGTTGGCTTACCAATCGCCCTAGCCGGTGCCGTCGGCTATGCCATTAACGGCGCTTCGGTTTTGGGGTTGCCGGAGCGCAGCCTGGGCTTTGTTTATTGGCCGGCGGTGGTGTGCATGGCAGCCGCCAGTTTGTTTACCGCACCGCTGGGGGCTCGCCTCACACATCGGTTACCGATCCCGCTGCTGAAATGCTTTTTTGCCGCGCTCTTGGTTGCCCTCGCGTTACAGATGCTCTGGACGGTGTTAACCGGTTAAGTCAGCCCGTGGTGCTCATGCCACTGGGCCAGGCTCTCGTCCGGATACTCATCAAAGCACAGATCCCCTTCCCGAGTATCCGTGTCTACCCAGGCGGGTTTACTGCCCAGCATCATGTGCGTGCGCTCGGGTGCGGTTGGCAAATCGGAGTCGATGGCTGAGGCGAACGGGTGCACATGTTCTGGCCAGGTGTCGTCGTACAGCCAGAGCGCGCTGGCACAATGCCGACAAAAGTGTCGTTTGGCCGAGCTGGTTTCGCCATCGATTTTCGCTTGATAGACGCTCGTATGTTCCAGGCCACGAACGTTTAATGTGTCGGCATCGCCGTCCAGGTTAATGGCGAACCCACCACCGCCGGCGGTTTTGCGACAAATCTGACAGTAGCAACGATTGAATGGGTAGGGATGGCGCGATTGCACGTCAAAACTGACCGCGCCGCAGTGACATGAACCTTGCAATAACATGATCGCCTCCTATCCTGAGGGATTCAAAAGTCGGTCCGGGCCTCCAGGTGCACCAGGTCGCCGGGCTCGTCCACATCTTGCAGAACTTCACCTACGGCCAGCGACCAACCTAAAGTGTCTATCCGTGCGCAGGTGTGTTCGAACACGGCGTCGGTGCTCCACGGCATATCCTGAAACAGACTGGGGGCAAAGCGACGCAAACCCAGAAGGGCGTAGCCCCCGTCCCGTGTAGGGTAAATGACCGCGTCCTGGGTGTTAAGTTGTGTCGCGGCGCGTCGAAGCAATTGGGGATTCATGTCCACACAGTCTGTGCCGATTATTATCACTGCGCCAGAGTGTGTGAGTGCTCGCTTACTGGCTCGGGCCATACGCTGACCCAGGTCCCCTTCGCCCTGATGGCTAAAGCGTAAACCGGGCGGCAAGGTAACGGCCTGCCATTCTGGGGAGTCGATGGCCGGTGATGTGCACAGCTCTACCGTGCCAATCTGCGCCTGCAGCGCCGCATTGAGGGTTTGCTCCAGCATTCGATGTGCGAGTCGGGCGGCACCTTCCGCGCCCAGGGCCGGAATTAAGCGTGTTTTGGCGTAGCCGGGTCTGGGAGCTTTGGCCATGATTAATAAAGTGAGTGTTTGCAAACGTCGTTGGCCCCTGCAGGAATAGATCGAATATCAGCGATAGCGTGCTAAGAGCCGGGAGGGTGACTCCCCGCGCCAATAGGCCCAGCGCAAGCGCCACATAAGGCCGATGGTACGCCAGGTGCCGCGCTCGTCCCAGCGGCGACCGGAGGTGACGACTTTTTCTCGCAAACACAGGGGGCGCGAATAGGCTTTTAGGCGAGAGCAGATCTCCACATCTTCCATCAGTGGTTGATTGGGAAAACCGCCCACTTGCTCGAACGCCTCGCGGGTCATAAATAGACATTGGTCCCCGGTGGCAATGCCGGTTAAGCGAGAGCGCGCATTCATCAGCTTGGCTACCACCGGTAACCAGAAAGTGCGGCCTTCAATGGTGACGTCAAAACGACCCCAAGTCCGTCCCTTTCGATCCAGGCGATGGAGAAGATCGGCCAGATTTAAATTCGGCAGATAGGTATCGGCGTGCAAAAATATCAACAGCCGGCCCTGCGCCTGGGCCGCTCCGGCGTTCATTTGTCGGGCCCGCCCCGGTTTGCCGTGAAGTAGTTTGAAGCCCGCGTCGCTCACTAGTGTTGGACTCTCGTCGCTACTGCCGCCATCCACGAATAAAACCTCAATACCCTCCTGTCTACCCAGCCCCCGCACGTGGTTTAGCAGACGCGGAAGGGCGACGCCCTCGTTGAGGATAGGGATTACGATGGACACAGTCACAGGGTTGGGGGTCACGGCGATTCCGTTGATTCAGTGCCAAATAAGTGGAATAGGCATAGGGTAAGGGTTGAAGGCTGCCATGTCAGCGGTTTTAGGCGGAGCAGCCAGATATTTCGGGCCTAATAGCCGACTTCTGGGATTGTTTGGTAGTCAAAGCAGAACCATCAGCGCTGACACCTCCTAAGGAGGACGTGATGACAGATCAACCTAGAGTTCAGCAAAACCCGCCACCAAAACACCGTGCTATGCACCATAGCCAGTTCGGGGATAAGGGCGAAGAAATCGTGCGCGAGGTGATTGGCATATTTTTCGATCAGAACCACTTAAAAGCCGCGATCAATGACCTGCATGCCTCGGGCTTCAATACTGGCCAGATAGGGCTCCTGGCCAGCGAGTACGCGGTGGAAGAATCACTCGGGGATCTGTATACCCGGATCAATGAACCGCGCGAGGAAGTAGCGCCCCCGCATATGACCTTTGTACGTAAAACTTCGGTGGGCGATACGTTTCACGCGTTGGGAGGGGGCCTATTTTTTGTTGGCTCCACGGCGGCGCTGGGGGCGGTAGTGGCGTCGGCCGCTGTGTTTGGCGGCGCCCTGGTTGCCGGTGTGGCAGCGGCGGTGACTGTCGGCACCATCGGGGCGGTGCTCGGTAGGATCATTCACCAAAGTGACGCGGAATATTTGGAACAACAGGTGGATGAGGGTAACCTATTGTTGTTTATTCGCGCCGACACTCGGGAGGACGAGGATCGAGCGATTCGGATATTGTCTAAGCACTCGGGGTTCGACGCCAGAGTCCATGAAGTACCCGTGGCGCCGGAGCCGCCGTTGTTGCATCGTTGATGAGGCTAAAATGTGAGGTAACACCATGAGTGATGACCGCCCCAACTCCGAGCAAAAACAACTCAAAGAAAAACTCAAAAACATTCTCAAACGTAATCCGAATCCGGGCCACGAGCCGGCTGACGAGGAGCGTGGCGTATTCGATCGTCCGCTGAAACGCCAGAAGCTGGAGGAGGATGCTCCCGAACACAAAACCCGAGACGGGCGCTGATAACGATTTATTGTTGACGTGGCAGGAAAGGATACCCGGCATTTTAAGACCCTCGGAGGCAGGAAGCCGACGCGGAGCGTACACGGACGTATTCACAGCGTGTCTTAAAATGCCGGGTATCCTTTCCGGATTGGTCAATCGAAAGTGAACCCAAAAAAAGCATAGAAACGCCGCAAAGCTTTTTGCTCTTCCTCCAGTGACCCTGGAGTGAAGCGCAAAAGGGCGCCCGGTTGCCGTTGTGCCAACAGAAATAAATCCCGCGCGAATGCGGTGCCCAGCTTTGGGTAGCCGCCAATGGTTTGTCGATCTTTCAGCAGAATAATGGCTTGGCCATCGGGGGGCACTTGAATGGCGCCAAAATTAATTCCCTCTGAAACAATTCCGTTTATTCGAGGTTTGAGTGCGGGGCCTTCGAGCCGTGCCCCCATGCGATCACTGTGATTGGAAAGCCGGTATGACGCCGAATAAAAACGCTGGCGGTCCTCGGGGTGAAACTGGTGACTCTGATGCCCCTCGATAACTCGGATGGTCAGAGGTTGACTGTAATCCGGAATGTATCTGGGCGCGACACGCATGAGCGGCCCTGGCTTTGTCGCCGAGCAAGGCACGCAGTCACCCGATTTTAGTGGTCTGCCTTTTCCGTCCAAACCTCCGATGCCTTCGCGCATCACCGTGGCGACCGACCCAAAGCTTGGCTCGATGGTAAAGCCTCCCTGCACGGCCAAGTACGCGCGCACACCGGTCTTCGGGTGACCGAAGTGAAGCCGATCGCCCGCGACTAGGTTGTGGGTTTGCCAGGTGTGGATGGCTTGGCCGTTCAGCGTGGGTTGCAAGTCGGCGCCAGTAATGGCGATGCGTGTGGGCACTTGCGCTTCCAGTTGCAGGCCGCCATAACAGATTTCCAGCGTCGCGCTTTGCGCCGAGTTGCCCAGCAAACGGTTGGCCCATAGGTGGGCCTGCTCATCGGCTGCGCCACCCGTGGTAAGACCCAGGTGCTGGTAGCCGAAGCGGCCAAGATCCTGCACTAGAGTGAGTATGCCGGGCTTAATGACCCCTAGGCCGTGTCGCGCTGGCGTCATTCGACGTTACCCCCGGCGCGCAGAAATTCTTCTTTACTCACGGGCACAAAGCGCACACGATCGCCGGCGCTCACAGGGCATAGCCCGTGTTGCTGGCGGTCAAACATCTTCACCGCAGTTCGTCCTAGAATATTCCAGCCGCCGGGTGTGCTGATGGGGTATACAGCCGTTTGCTGATCGGCCAGGGCCACTGAGCCGGCCGGTACCAGCGGTCGTGGCGTGTCGAGTCTGGGAGTGGCTAGGCTGGGGTCCACATTGCCCATATACGCAAATCCCGGCGCAAAGCCGATGGCGAAAACCTGGTAATCGCATCCGCTGTGGCGATGTATTACCTCTTCTACACTGATCTTGTGATAGCGGGCGACTCGCTCCAGGTCAGGGCCCACGCTGGAGTGATACCACACTGGAATTTCCACTCGACGACCGGCGGAACGGGCGTCAGAAGTGACGGCCGAAACTCCCTCAAGCGCATGGGTGACCTTCGCTGCCATGCGCTCAAAGTCGCTGTGTACCGGGGAGTAACACACCATGAGTGTGGTGTAGGAAGGGATCAGATCACGCACAGAGGCAACAGTGCGCAGCCGGTCGGTGGCTAGACGAATGGTGTCAGCCAGTGCCGGATCAATGTGCTCGCCAAAGCGGACGATGAGCGCGTCCGCTCCCGCGGGATCAATCCGCCAGTGGGTCATGCCGTTGGGCTCTGTGAAGCGTAGAGCTGATCGAGCGCCGTGCGCAGCCGTTGCAATACCTGCACGGATTCGGCGTTGTCACCGTGCACGCACAAAGTATCCACCGCGAGTTGTAGCCGGTGGCCATTCACGGTTTCGATGAGTCCCTCTTTGGCCAACAAAAGAGACTGCGCCATAATTTTTTCCGGGTCCTGATACACCGCACCCTCGAGGTTTCGCGCGACGAGAAAACCCTGCTCGTCATAGGCGCGATCTGCGAAGGCTTCGAACAGCAGCGGCACCTTAAACTCATCCGCCAGCCGCTGGGTTTTTTCGTTGTCGGCGCGTGCAAGCAACATCAGGGGTAGAGGCTTAGAATCGTGCGCCAGGGCAGTCAGTACCGCGCGTAGGATGCTGTCGTCGCGCATCATGTCGTTGTACAAGGCGCCGTGGGGTTTTACGTAACTGACGTCTACACCCCGTGCGCGACAGATGCCGTTCAGTGCGCCCACTTGATACTGCACCATGGCGGTAATTTCCTTGGGGGTGCATTGCAAGCTTCGTCGTCCAAAACCGGCTAAATCCGGGTAGCTGGGATGGGCGCCAATGCGGGTCTGATGCTGATTGGCGAGCAGAACCGTGCGCGTCATGGTGAGCGGATCAGAGGCGTGAAAACCGCAGGCGATGTTGGCCATATCGACCAATGGCATGGCGTGCTCGTCCATGCCCATTTGCCAGGGGCCAAAGCTTTCGCCCATGTCACAGTTCAACAACAAACGTTTTGTGTTCATGAAGATCTTCCACTGGTTGGGCGGCGCATTCTTGTCACCCCGTTGCTCTCGGATACAGCATAAGCATTTGCGCCCTGGCTGTCATGGGTGGGGTGCCGCTCTAGGGTACAAATGGTGTACCATGAAATTTTAGCGGTAGGGACGTGGCGTCCTTAAGTAGTGAGTTGTACCCATGAAAGAAATTGTTTTATATACCACGCGTTATTGTCCGTTTTGCGTTAACGCTAAGGCACTGTTAAAGCGTAAAGGCATCACGGAGATTACTGAAATATCGGTGGACGGTTCGTCGGCCAAACGCGAGGAAATGACCCGTTTAACTGGCAATAGAACCGTGCCGCAAATTTACATTGGTGATACCCATGTGGGCGGCTTTACTGAACTTTATCATCTGGAGAAAACCGGCCAGCTGGATCGTTTGCTTCAGGATTGAGCTGCAAGAACTCCGTTCAGGACCTACCATGTATTAACGATGACAGAATATCAATAATATTAAGGAGACTTCGAGATGAAAAAAGGGCTTTATTTGCTTTCCATTTCTGCGCTCACGCTGACGCTTACTGTAAGCGCCGATGAAAAACCCCAGGGCTGGCTGGCGGAGGTTGAAGAGGCGCAGCGTGTTGAGCGGCTACAAAGCTACCTGGGTGGTTTTAGCAGCGCTATGTGGGAAGTTGGAGAACGGTTTGAGCAGGTCCACCAGGCTCTTGAGCGGGAAAATTACCCATTGGCCGGCTATCACTGGGAGAAAATTCGCGACGCCATTCAAAACGGCTACATGAAGCGACCGGGGCGCCAAGCCAACAGCGATGCCCTGTTTCTGGATGCGGTGTGGAGTGATGTGGATAGTGCCGTTGCCTCGGAGGATTCAGAACGGGCTTGGGCTGGCTTTACCAGTGCCAAGGATGCGTGCATGGCGTGCCATGTCGCGGAAGACGTTTCTTTTATGAATAATCAACCGCTGTTTGATTTGGCTGCACCGCGAGATTAAATCGGGCGGGGCACTCGCGTGCTGATTACCTTAACGTCGGGATTCGGTAGGCCGGATCGTCGGGTGGGATCAGGTCGCCGTCTTCATCCAGTTCCGGATAAGGCAACTGATGGCGATCGCAGTAGTTGGCCATGGCCGGCTGTGCCCATCGAAAGAGCGTGCGCTGAAACTGCTCATCTTCTGGAGTCTCTCGGTCGTAGAGTCCCGCTTGCTGGCGTTGGTGCATGGCTTCTTGCAGCACAATCCCAGCCGCGACACTGACGTTGTAACTCTCCACCATGCCGATCATGGGAATCATCAGGTGTTCATCGGCGTGCTCACGAGCGTAATCGCTGAGCCCGTGTTTTTCCGCACCCATAACCAATGCAAAAGGGCGTGTGTAGTCCAGGTTGCGATAGTGTTTGGCCCGCTCCGAGGCGTGCGCGGCGTACAGTTGAAAACCCTGTGCGCGTAAATGCTGCATGCCCTGTTCAATGCTGTTGTGAATGACACGGCCAGTGAAGCGGCCGCTGCCGCCTGCCGTGTTGTGGTACACCAGATGCCCGCGCTCCGGCTTTACCATGTGAATTTCAGGAATACCCACCGCATCGGCGCTGCGCAAAATGGCGGAAATGTTCTGCGCTTTGTGTACCTGATCCGTCAACACGGTCATATCCGCTTGACGTTGGCGCAGGACTTGTTTGAATTTCTCGAAGCGGGAGCGGCTCATGGGTTTTTTCGCGGGTTCAAATAGGCCGCATTATAGCATTTGATGCTGCCCTGGCCGCCAACTATAGGTATGGCATGGCCAATGAGGCGACTAAAGCGCCGGCCAGCAATAGGGAAGTCCCCTGCCAAAAAAGCACGGGATTGCGCTCCAGCAACGGTGGCCGGGCTTTATTGAGCATGGCCGGGTCCGGCCGACGCAGCTCCACGACAAACTCTGACAGCTCGCCGTAACGCTTGAAGGGGTTGGGGTGTAGGGCTTTTTTGAGCACCTCATCCATCCAAAAGGGCAGCTCTGGATTGGCGGGCAGCGCCGAACGATAGCTTAGTTTAAGTTGCGCCGCGCGGGTGCGTTTTTTGGCAACCTGGGTTCCGTAGGGCATGTTGCCCGTTAGCATTTGGTAGGCGATTACCGCTAGCGAAAATAAATCGGAAGCGGGAGAAATGTGGCCGCCCACAAAGTATTCCGGTGCCGTGTACTGAGCGGTGCCCAGCAACGCTTCGCTGTCGGGGTGGGCTCCAATTTCCAAAATTCCAGCCACGCGAGCCGAGCCAAAATCAATGATCTTCACCGTGCCGCTGTCGTCAATCATAATGTTGGCAGGGCGCAAATCCTGGTGCAGCATTTCCAGTCGATGAAACGCTCGCAGTCCCTGGGCAACCTGCCCCACAATGTCTCGCACTTGATTGATGGACGGGTGCGGGTTGTCACGCAACCACTGCGTTAGCGTTCTCCCCTCAAGGTATTCCATCACGGTGTACAGACAGGTGCGTGGCCGTTCGCTGTTTTGTGGGCGGGCCACGTGCGGGCTGTCAATGCGCCGGGCGATCCACTCCTCGGTTAGAAAACGCTCCACCTGACGTGGATCGTCTTGCAGCTCCGTGGACAGGGTTTTTAGCACCAGTTTTTCGCCGGTGAGCGAATCCTTGGCTAAATAAACATGGCTGCGACTGCTGGCGTGCAGCTTGCGTAAAATCTGATAACCATCGAGGGTTTTGCCCTGATCCAAAAGTGGTGGCGGTGGCAGTTCAATGAGATCCTGCACCGCACCCGTGCCTTCAGGAAGACTCAGGACACGCGCTATCTGCACGGTCAAGTTGTCATCGCTTCCCTGAGCCAGAGCGTGTTCAACAATGACTTGCGCTGCGGTATCCAGGTCGTCACTGTGATCGTCAATGGTCTGGACCATAAACGCTTCACTGCAAAATTCGTATACGCCATCGGTGGCGAGCACGAATGTGTCCTTTGGCTCAAGACTTAGCCGCTGGTAGTCCACTTCCAGGTGTTGTTTAACCCCCATGGCCCGACTCAACAAACTCTCGTCCTGGCTCAACCAATAGCGATGATCCTGGGTCAGCGGCTCCAGTTTTTCACCCTGACGGCGGTAGATGCGGGCATCCCCTATGTGAAACAAATGCGCGCTCCGACCTTTCAGTACGATAGCGCTTAGCGTGCACACGTAACCCCGATCTTTCTCAAAGCGGTAGGGGCTGCGAGAGGTTTGACCGTAGAGCCAGGAGTTGGTGGCCATAAGAACCCGCTGTGCGGATTGTTTTACGGACCAGGTTTCGGGGGTGCAGTAATAATCCTCCAGAAAACTGCCCACGGCCGCCTGGCTGGCGATATGGCTTACATCGCTGCTGCTGATCCCGTCCGCCAGCGCCAGGGCTATACCCTTTGTGGTTAGTTGGGGTTTTTCGGGCAGGCAGGCGCCGTGAAAATCCTGATTGCGGGGCTTGCGCCCCGCGCTGGAGTGTTGGCCCAGGTCAACGGTGAGTGAAGCACTCATTTGCGATACGCTCACTTAAGGTGTTTGGATCGCCCGTTGGGCGCCAGTGCGCACATGGGTGGCGTAAAGCGTGAGGCCGGTAAGCGCAATGCCGCCGACGAAGTTGCCAATCACCACGGGCAATTCGTTCCAGATGATGTAGTCCATCACAGAAAAGTCACCGCCAACCATAAGCGCAAAGGGAAACAAAAACATATTCACGATAGAGTGCTCAAATTCCATGGCGAAGAACAGCATGATCGGCATCCACATGGCGATGACTTTACCGCTGACGGTGGTGGAAATCATGGCACCGACCACGCCCAGCGACACCATCCAGTTACACAACACCCCACGAATAAAAATGGTCAGCATGCCCGCCGCGCCGTGCTCTTTGTAACCGAGCGTGCGGTCGTGGCCGATATTGGCAATACGTTCACCTACCGCGCCAGGCTCGATAGAAAACCCGTAGGTAAACACGATGGCCATCAAAAAAGCCACCAACAGAGCACCGAGCAAATTGCCCATAAAGACCACGCCCCAGTGTCTGAGAATACCGCTGATGGTTACCCCCGGACGACGGTCAAAGTAGGCTAGTGGTGTCAGCACAAAAACCCCAGTGAGCAAGTCGAAACCCATCAGGTACAGCATGCAGAAGCCGACCGGAAACAGCAGCGCTCCAATCAAGGGCGAGCCGGTCTGGACCGATATGGTGACGGCAAACACGGCCGCAAGAGCCAGGATGGCGCCCGCCATAAAGGAGCGAATGAAAGCGTCGCGGTTAGCCATAAAAAGTTTGGCCTCACCGGCGTCCACCATTTTGGTAGCGAATTCAGAAGGTAATAAATACGACATAGACTTCCCACTGGTAACGGATTTAAAAAGTTAACTCGAGCCGGCGTGAGCTGGACTCTTGGCGTTTCGACTTTTTGTATTGGGCAAAAACCGGTCCAGTTTTTATTTTTATGATTTAACTTGTTGATTCAGAAGAAGTTTGTGGTGGAATTGTGGGGCGTTTGCACTTCGATAGGGCATCTTCGGTGCACAGCTTTCGTGCACATAAATCGGTTGGATTCGCATTGTGCCCCAAAAGGGAGTCATTTTCGGGGCGGGGAGTGGTTTTCTTGTGGTGCATTTTTTTGACTGATGCGCTAAATCTGATCAGCCTGCCGTCAAACGCCGTGGCGGCGCAGAATATCCGCGATGGCCTCGATATGATCCGGTCGGTCATTTAGGGCGAGGATGTAGTGGTACGCCTCGCCGCCGGCCTCCATAAAGCAAGCACGGTTCTCCACTTCGAGCTCTTCCAGCGTTTCCAAACAGTCGGCGCTAAAGGCGGGAGACAGTATGGCGACGTTCTTAACGCCTTCCTTTGGTAGCGACTCGAGTGTGTGGTCCGTGTACGGCTTGAGCCACTCTTCCCGGCCGAAACGAGACTGAAACGTGGTCATGCACAGATCTTCCGGCAAGCCGAGTTTTTCCCGCACTAAGCGCGTGGTTTTGTGGCACAGGCAGTGGTAGGGGTCGCCCGCCGTCAGGTAACGCTTGGGGGTGCCATGGTAGGAAAATAAAAATCGATCCGGCATGCCATGGTTATTAATGTGTTCTTGCAGAGTTTTTGCGAGCGCCTCAATAAAAAGTGGGTTTTCCACGTAGCCATTGATAAAGCGCAGCTCCGGAACCCAGCGCCATTGGGACAACTCCTTGGCCACGGCGTCAAAGGTGGAGCCGGTAGTGGCGGCAGAGTACTGAGGATAAAGTGGTAACACCACGATACGGCGGATGCCCAGCGCCTGAAATTCTCGCAGTGCGCTGGCGATAGAAGGGTTGCCGTAGCGCATGCCCAGTTTCACCACGGCGTTCTCCCCTAAAGCTTCCTGCACAGCCTTACATTGACGTTGGCTGATGACCAGCAGTGGCGAGCCTTCATCAGTCCAAACCGTTTGGTAGGCGGCGGCGGATTTGCGGGGGCGAATACGCAAAATCACCCCATGCAGAATGACCAGCCACAACAGGCGGGGCAGCTCAATAACGCGCGGGTCGGATAAAAACTCACTCAGGTATCGGCGCAGAGCCTTGGGTGTGGGCGCGTCTGGAGTGCCGAGGTTGGTGAGCAGTACGCCGGTTTTTTGTTGCAAGGCGCGGGCGCTGTCACTGGGTTGGTGAAAACGCTCTTCGATGTTGTCATTGATGGCGCTATAACGTGGTGTCATGTTTCCTCCGAACAGGGCGGGGAACATACCCGCTCGCTCACCAAATTGCCAGCGGCAGAAATAGGAAAGGCGCTATAGCGCTGGGTAGGTCAAGAGAAGAGCGGCGGCCGGGGGCTGGCCACCGCCATCAACCGGCAAACTTAGTTTGCCGGTTCCATGCGCAAGATTTTACCATCGCGCTCATCGGTAAGTAGGTACAGAAAATCGTCGGGCCCTTGCACTATGTCTCTCAGGCGCAAGCCCAGCTCATCATGGAGCAGACGCTCTTCGTGAATCACCCGATCACCTTCCACCACTAGGCGGGACAACAAACGACTGCGCAACCCGGTTACCAGCAAGTTGTTTTGCCACTGGGGGAATTTATCGCCGGTGTAAAAGGTCATGCCGGCATTGGCTATGGAGGGTGTCCAATAAAAGATAGGTTGCTCCATTCCTTCCGCATGAGTTTTACCGTCAAGAATCGTGGCGCCGCCGTAGTGCACACCGTACGTGATGATGGGCCAGCCATAGTTTTCGCCGGCGCGTGTGCGATTGATTTCATCGCCTCCCTGGGGGCCGTGTTCTCCGGTCCAGAGTTCGCGTGTTGTGGGGTGCAGATCGGCGCCCTGAATGTTGCGGTGGCCGTAGGACCAGATTTCCGGCAGGGCGTTGTCATCACCCACAAAGGGGTTGGAGGCGGGCACTCGGCCGTCCGGGTAAATGCGTACCACGGTACCGATGTGGCTACCTAGGTCTTGGGCGTCCGCCGCTTCGTAACTCTGTTGCCGGTCGCCCAGGGTGATAAACAAGGTGCCGTCATCGGCAAACACCAGGCGGGAGCCGAAGTGTCCGTCGCTTTGCACCTTAGGCTGTTGGCTAAAAATAACCTGTACGTTGTTTAGTTGATTGCCATCCAGTTGCCCGCGCGCCACGGCCGTGCTGGTGCCGCCATCGCCTGGCTCGGAGAAGGCCACGTATACCCAGCGATTATCGTCAAAGTCCGGGTCCAAGGTCACATCCAACAGGCCGCCCTGTCCGCGACTGACAATAGTGGGCAGACCCTCAATTGCGGGCCCTTTTTCACCTTCGGGGGTTACTCGTCGCAAAGTGCCGGCCCTCTCGGTCACCAGCATGTCGCCATTGGGCAGAAAGACCATGCCCCAAGGGTGGACCAGGCCGTCGGCCACGGTGGTGATTCGCAGCTTGGTGGTTTGAGCTTCGGCGAGAATCTCATCCTGAGCGTGCACAGAGCCAAAACACAGGCACAGAGCTGCAAAGGTGAGAGCGGAATAATGCCTGAGGGTAAGGGTCATGAGGACAACCTCCTGGTGATAATGCGGAGTCAAAGAGTAGCAACTGGGGCGCAGGGAAACAAATGCTGGCGTGTAAATCGGTGTAAAGCCCACCACCCCCGTGACGCCCCGGGCAGGGGCGACGCAGAGGTGGCAGTAGGGGGATGGTGAAGACTAGCGACGCAGATTGGCCACGGCGTAGTACGCGGGTTTGGGCTGCATGTTGCGGTCGAATAGCAACGGGTAGTTGGTGCGGCCGCGGACCGGGAAGTTGTTTTTCCAGGATTCGCCATCGTGGGTGCCCCAAGTGGTAACCCGGTCGATCTTGTCCCGATGCTTCAGGTACAGCTTGAACAGCTCCACGTAGCGCTCGGTCAATTGCTCTTCAACCTCGGCCGGTAAGCCGTCCACATAGGGGTTAAGCTCGTCGGCGTATTCGAACTCGGTGGAAATCTCCGCACCCATGTGCTCCCAGGCTACGGGCAGTACGTCCACTTCCAGCTCGGTCATATGCAAACGCATACCCAGGGCGGCAAACGCTTCAATACTGGCTTCGTATTCCTTCATGTCCGGCCAATCCAGGCCTACGTGACTTTGCATGCCCACGCCGTGAATGGGCACTCCGCGTTTCTTGTAGTCTTTGATCACGTCTACCAGGAAGTCGCGCTTGCCTGGGCTGTGCATGTTGTAATCGTTGTAAATCAGGTGTGCTTTGGGGTCCAGTTCATGAGCCAAACGGAAGGCGCGCTCCTGGTATTCGGCAGAGCCCATAACCTGATACCAGAGGCTCTGGCGCCAGCCTTGATCTTCGTCGATGGATTCGTTGACCACATCCCAGGTGTGGATTTTACCTTTGTAGCGTTCCATGACGGTGGTGATGTGAGTGTCCATGCGGCGGATCAACTCTTCTCTGGAGATCTGCCGGCCATCTTCGTGGACAAAAAAGTCACTCGGCGCCTGCGAGTGCCACACCAGCGCGTGACCAACGATGTTCATATCGTTCTCTACGCCAAACTCGACAAAGCGGTCTGCCAACTCCCATTCCCACTGGCCTTGAGCAGGTTGGATCAAACCGGACTTCATGCAGTTTTCGGCGGTAATGGAGCTGAATTCGCGCGCGATCAAATCCAGTAGAGGCTTATCTTGAGTTTCCAGTGTCTGGTTGCTAATGGCTGTGCCGATCACGAAGTCGTTTTTGTAGATTTTGCGCAGACCGGTGTATTCGGCGGCATTATTGATCGCACAAGCTTTCAGATTGGCCAGAGCGGCAACACCCGCGGACCCCAACAGGAAATTACGGCGAGATAGCTTCATAAGAGACTCTTATTTTATCAAGTTTGGTTGACGGTTTTCTTATATTCAGAATGACTATTAAAGCACGGATTATCCCAGTGGGAAAGTCCGGTGCCGGGCTAGCGCTGAGGCGACTTAGACGCGCGGCCAGTCTCAGCAGGGGTCGCCATAGCGTCGCATTCGCTGTGGCGGTAGCAGTCTACGAGGTGGTCGTTGACCATTCCCGTCGCCTGCATGAAAGCATAGCAGATGGTCGGCCCGACAAAGTTAAAGCCGCGTTTCTTGAGCTCCCGGCTCATGGCGTCAGACTCTGACGTAGACACAGGTACCTCGGCAAAGGTGCGCCAGCGATTGCGCAGGGGGCTACCGCCCACGAACCCCCACAAAAAAGCGCTGAAATCTTCGCCAGCTTTCTCCATGGCCACATAGGCCTGGGCGTTGCGTACGGCGCTGTCGACCTTAAGCCGGTTGCGGATAATGCCTGGGTTGCGCAGCAGTTTGGCTTTGCGAGCAGGGGTATAGCGTGCCATGCGATGGGGGGCAAACTGATCGAACGCGCGGCGGTAGGCTTCGCGCTTACGCAATACAGTGATCCAGGCCAGGCCGGCTTGAGCACCCTCCAGGATCAGAAATTCAAACAGTTGCTGATTGTCGTAAAGGGGGTTGCCCCACTCCTGATCGTGATAGGCGCGGTAGAGCGGATCATCACCGCACCAGGGGCAACGTTTGAGTTCGGTTTCCTGCGGCATGCTCCCGCTCCGTTTCAAAAAATTATTGGCCTGCTCGCCAGGGCAGCGTTAGGCAAAGGAGTATGCTACCTTTCCTTATTTACTCATTCTCATTCGACAGGGCGTCCCCAACACAACCATGCTGACCTACTACCCCGAGATCAAACCTTATCAACGCCACCAGTTCGACGTGGAGCCCCCGCACCAGCTGTATGTGGACGAATCCGGCAATCCGGACGGGATCCCAGTATTGTTCGTGCACGGTGGTCCCGGTGCGGGCTGCGGCCGTTACGATCGCCGTTATTTCGATCCAGAGGTCTACCGTATCATTCTGTTCGACCAGCGTGGCTCCGGGCGCTCGACGCCGCACGCCAGTTTGGAGAATAACACCACGGCGCATCTGGTGGCGGATATGGAAGCCATTCGTGCGGCGCTGGGCATCGAGCGGTGGGTGTTATTTGGCGGTTCTTGGGGGTCCACACTCAGCTTAGTGTATGCGCAAACCCACCCTGATCGGGTTATGGGGCTGATTTTGCGTGGCGTATACCTATGCCGCCCGGAGGAGTTTCACTGGTTTTACCAGGAGGGCGCGAGCCGTATATTCCCCGATTACTGGCAGGACTTTGTGCGGCCCGTCGCTCTTGAAGAGCGCGGCGACATTATGGGCGCCTACTATAAGCTTCTGACCGGAGACAATGAGCTGGCGAAAATGAGCGCAGCCAAAGCCTGGTCATTGTGGGAGGGCCGTTGCGCGACACTACGACCGCACCAGGAAGTATTGGATTCTTTTTCCCGCCCGCACCGGGCCCTGTCGCTGGCGCGCATCGAAGCGCACTATTTTGTCCACCGCGCCTTTCTGGATGACAACCAGATTCTTCGCAACGCCCATCGGTTGTCGGGGATTCCGGGCATCATCGTGCACGGTCGTTACGACATGATTTGTCCGCTGGACAATGCTTTTGCGTTGCAAAACGCCTGGCCCGAAGCCGAACTGCAGATTATCCGAGAAGCCGGCCATGGCGCCAGCGAACCGGGCACGGTAGACGCGCTCGTGCGCGCCACGGAAGAAATGGCGCGCCAGCTACGCCACGAAACCGATTATTTGGCCTGAGGAGCGCGCGATGTTGGCATTAGTGCAGCGGGTAAGCCGCGCTTCGGTCATGGTGGACGAGCAGACCGTGGGCGCCATTGGCCCAGGCATGTTGGTGTTGTTGGGGGTGGAAAAAAACGATGATCCGACCCGCACCGAGGCCTTGGCCAAAAAGGTGCTCAGCTACCGGCTATTCTCCGACGAGCAAAACAAAATGAACCTGGATGTGCGGCAGGTGGGCGGGGGTATTCTGGTCGTCTCGCAATTTACGTTGGCGGCGGATACTCGCAAGGGGTTGCGCCCCAGTTTTTCCTCTGCGGCGGAACCGGCCACGGCTGAGAACCTGTACCACTATTTTGTGGAAACGCTCAGCTCTGCGCACAGCCCGGTGGAAACCGGCATCTTTGCCGCGGACATGCAAGTGAGTTTGATTAACGATGGGCCAGTGACCTTTATGCTATCCAGCTAGCTTACCATCGGGGCTTATTTTCGGAATAATATCAATACCGCGCCAAACGCTAGCAGCGCCCAACTTTGCATGGGAACCAAATGCAGATCCAGCCCCGCTACCTGTGTCTCCAGCGTTGGCCAGGCAATAATGCCCGCGCCGAGTATGGCCAGCACACCAATTGCCGCGCGTCGCCTTGAGCGAGTGATCAAAATTCGCTGGCGCTCCAACTCCCCTTTGATGTCCCGCAATTGTGGCGCCACGTCGCCCACGTTTTGAGCCTGCTGCAATCCACTGAGTAACAATTGCGGCACCATGGGGAATTTTTCCAGCCACTCGGGCCCGTAACGCTTGAAATCCGACCACACGGCTTTGGGGTGAAAATGTTCCTTCAGCCAGCGCTCCAGGAACGGGTGTGCGGTGGTCCAAAGATCCAGGTCCGGATACAGCTGCCGGCCCAGTCCTTCGATATTGAGTAGGGTTTTTTGCAGAAGTACTAACTGCGGTTGCACTTCCATATCAAAACGCCGTGCGGTGCGAAACAGATTCATCAGCACTTGTCCGAAAGAAATATCCTTCAGTGGCTTTTCGAAAATCGGTTCACACACGGTGCGCACCGCCGCTTCCAACTCTTCTATTCGGGTGTGTTCCGGCACCCAACCACTTTGTACATGCAGCTCGGCTACCTGACGGTAGTCACGCCGGAACATGGCGAGCATATTGCGCGCCAAATAATACTGATCCTCTCGCGTCAGGGAGCCCACGATGGCCATATCCACGGCAATGTAACGCGGGTATTCGGGATTCTCCCTGGCCACAAAAATATTGCCCGGATGCATGTCGGCATGAAAAAAATTGTGCTCGAACACCTGCTTAAAAAAGATTTCGACACCGCGCTCCGCCAGGGCTTTCATGTCCGTGCCCTGCGCCACAAGTGCGCGCACGTCGTTGACGGGGATGCCGTCAATGCGCTCCATGACCAGAACATGGTTGCGGGTATAGTCCCAAAAAACTTCTGGCACATAGAGCAGTGGCGAGTGCAAAAAGTTACGGCGCAATTGAGAGGCGTTGGCCGCTTCGCGCTGCAAATCCAACTCGTCAAAAATGGTGGTGCGGTAATCCTCTACAACTTCCACCGGCCGCAGGCGTTTGCCGTCTACGCTGTAGCGCTCCACCATGTGGGCCAGTACGTACAGTAAGCGCACGTCTTTTGCGATCACCCGCTCAATGCCGGGCCGAATGACTTTAATGACCACGCTCTGGCCACTGTGTAAGGTGGCTCCGTGTACCTGTGCCACCGACGCTGACGCCAGGGGATCGCGCTCGTAACTTTGGAACACGGTTTCCACTGGTGCGTCCAGTGCTGTTTCCACCAAGCGTCGAAACAGCTCTTTGTCGAAGGGCGGAACCTTATCCTGCAGGCGATTAAGCTCTTCGACGATGTCTTCGGGAATCAGATCCGGACGGGTCGATAAGAGCTGGCCGAATTTAATAAAAATCGGCCCCAGATCTTCAAGCGCGTGGCGCAGGCGCTCGCCCCGGTTAAGTTTGGGCGCGGGCCAGAGTTTGCACGGCAGCAATAGCAGGCGCACATGCCAAGGCAATTGTTCAGCGGGTACCACCTGATCGAGGCGGTAGCGGACCAGAGTCCAGAGGATGGTAACTAAGCGAAAAAAAACGGCCACGATGGATCCTTATGTTCGGCGACGAGTTGAAGGCGCCTCCGGAGACGACGGTTGAAGTCGGGCGGCGAGGTGGCGCATTCGGGCTTCAACCCGGTCTAAATCAAAGCGCACGTCATCAACGGCGCGGTAGTAATCTTGCAGCTCCTGGCGCGAGGGCAATACACGCAGCTCTTCTGTCATGAATTCACTCAGTAGCCGGCGGCTACTGGTGCCCCGGTCGCGCAGCCAGAGGCCGGCATCCCTCAGCCCCTGCGCGGCACCATGACCGGCCACGTCGCCAAACAGCTGACTCAGTGCCTCCTCCCAATCCAAATCCAGATTTTGCAGTACGCTGCGTAGCTCCAAAAGCACACCGCTGTCCCCGGAAACTTGTGCTCCGGTGGCTTTCAGGTTGCCTTGGTGACCGGTGGCCAAGCGAATCAAAGCGGGTAGTGGGCCGCGCACGTGAACGCTGGGTTCGCCCTCAAAGTGACTCAGCAATCGAACGGCTTCGGTACCGGGCGCCACATACACGGTGAGCGCTAAAGGCTCCAGCGTGAGTGCCAAAACGTGATCATTGAGTTTGCCCAGTGCGGCGCGACTGGCGGGGTCATACTCCAGAGCCTTGTTGATGGCTTGTTCTGTGGCGACCAGGGCTCCGGTGATCAGCGTGGCATCCATATCAGGGCTTAATTCCCTTATGCAGTGCCACTATGCCCCCGGTCAGATTGTGAAACTCGGTGTTCACAAAACCGGCGTTTTCCATCATGGCTTTCAAGGTGTCTTGATCCGGGTGCATGCGGATGGATTCGGCCAGGTAGCGATAACTGTCGGCATCGTTGGTCACCAGCTTGCCCATCAGCGGCAGCAGCTTGAATGAATAGACGTCGTAGGCTTTTTCCAGCAGTGAGTTCTGAGGCTTGGAAAACTCCAGCACCAGCAATCGCCCGCCCGGCTTGAGCACTCTCAACATGGCCGACAGGGCGAGATCCTTGTCGGTCACGTTGCGCAAACCAAACGCAATGGTAATGCAGTCGAAGGTGTTGTCTGGAAAAGGCAGGTACTGTGCGTCCGCCTGCGCGAACTGAATGTTGCCCGCCGTGCCCCGGTCCAGCAACCGGTCACGGCCCACGGTTAGCATGGAGGCGTTGATGTCCGCCAGCACCACCAGTCCTTCGTCGCCGACTCGGCGGGCAAATTGGTAGCTCAAATCGCCCGTACCGCCGGCAATGTCCAGCACACGCTGGCCGGGGCGTACGGCGGATAATTCAATGGTGAAGCGCTTCCAGATTCGGTGCACGCCTCCAGACATCAAGTCGTTCATCAAGTCGTAGCGAGCGGCTACGGAGTGAAATACGCCGGCGACACGGTCGGCTTTTTCGTCGAACGGAACTTCTTCATAGCCGAAATGCGTCGTTTTCTTGTCGGTCATTAGCTGCCATCTCTGCCGGATCGGGTGCGCCATTGTACAATAGCGCACAGCTTAACACCCAATGAAGGCGCAATCTCACCGCGAAGCGCGTCAAACCCCATGCGTTCTCCCCATGTATGCGTGCTGCGGTGGAATAAACAATCGAATTGGTAACTTCGTAAGCAGGCCCTCGGGCCATGCAGAGTGAGTGTTCAGCAAACGTCGTAAACCCCTCCCTGGGGACTGCCTCAAAAGGTCCCTCTTTTGAGGCTTGCTGAACACTCACCCTGCACGGCCCTGGCAGCCCCAACCTACCGAGTTCTTTTCTGTAGCCCCTACCTACCACCGTCATAGCAGGAGTTGCTGAGCGGTAAGAATGCCTTGGGTGGGGCTGCTAAGGCGATTTGCAGGAGGCTTTTCGAAACTCTCACAAGAGGGAGCTTGCGGCCGGCGCCCCGGTGAGAAAGCCCCCAGGGACGGGTTTACGGCGTTTTCGAAAAGCCTCCTGTGAAGCGCCTGGGATTCCTCTTACGAAGTACTCGCTAGCAGTTAGTTTTCGAGTGCCTGAAATTTAAAGCGAGTGCGAAGCAGTGCAAAACGCGGTCTACACCATCTGTGGACCTTTGCGAGAATGACGGGCTGTTCAGTAAAAAGTAGAATACGCAAAAATCGATAGATAGGAATATCATGTCTTCCAAGGTTTGGTTTCTCGGTGGCTTCTTCATTTTGGCCGCCACAGCTCTGCTCGTCGCCTGTCAGCCCGTAAAAGTACTCAATGGCGTCACCCCTCGGGGTGCCTTCACCCTCGAAAGCGACGTGCCCTACGGCACGGAGCATCGTCAGGGAATGGACATTTACCTTCCTCGCAACCGCCCCTATCGGCGCGCCGTGCTGGTGTTTGTCTATGGCGGCTCCTGGGAAAGTGGTGATAAAGAGGACTTCCTGTTTGTGGGGCAGACCTTTGCGCGCATGGGCTACGTTACCGTCATTCCCAACTACCGGCTGTACCCGGAAGTCGAGTTCCCAGACTTTGTCGACGACATTGCCCTTGCGATAGCGCGGCTCAGTGCGGAAATGCCCGAATCCTGCCCCGAGGGCCTGGATGTGATTCTTATGGGGCACTCCGCCGGTGGGCATACCGCCGCCATGCTGGCGACCGACCCCAAATACCTGGCGCGCAATCAGGGTGAAGAGGTTCAAGTGCGCGGGTTGATCGGTCTGGCGGCGCCTTACGATCTCCCGCTGGACCATGAGCTGGTAGTGGACAAGTTCACTCGGGTAACCGATGACGCGGAGGTCAACCCTTTGGCGTTGGCGACGGCCGAGGCGCCGCCGAGCCTGCTGTTGCACGGAGGCGCTGATACCACGGCCTACCCCTACCACACCGAGCGTTTTACAGCTCGACTGGAGGAACTGGGGGTGCCGGTTACCAGTCATATTTATCCTCGTGCACGGCACGTCAACCTGCTGGCCGGTGTCGCCAGTGTGCTGCGCTTTTTGAACCCGGCCACTGACGATATTGAAACTTTTCTGAAGGCTCATGGCTTAAGCGATACCTGCCCCTACTGAAACGTCTGTCACTCGCGGCTCGCGACGCTGAAGTTAACAAAAAATAACTTTCAGATTGACGAGTTCACTTTGAGTAAGCGGGTCTAACTGGTTAGAGTAGTGGTCTTGATCCGTCGGGGCACAGCCGGCAAGCACTGCTGTGAAGTACTTCAACCTTGGAAGACTGGTTTGTTATCCGAGACTTTGCCTTGTTAATTTTTCGCCTTTCTTCGCCCAGACTCGGGCGCCGTGCGCTGGTGGCTTTCGCCACGCTGCTTCTGACCTCCGTGGCCAGTATGGCTGCTGTGGCCGACAGTCCCAGAATCACCATCGAGGGTGGTCCCGAGCGCTTGCGCGACAATGTGCGCAGTTTTATTCGCATGGGGGATGAACCCTGTGCAACGCCTGAATGGCGTTTGCGCGCGCGTATGCGGGAGCTGGACAATCAGATTCAGCGGGCGTCTCGAGCCGTGGGCTACTACCACGTTCAATTCACACGCGAACTCACTCGCGACGAGAACTGCTGGGGGCTGCACATTGATCTGGACGCGGGACGTCCTGTGCGCATCACCCAAGTGGACATTCGCATTGAAGGTGAGGGCGAAACCGACCCCCGTTTCCAGTCGCTAACTCGACAAACCACACTGGTGGAGGGTAACCGCCTCGACCATGGGGAGTACGAATCCTTAAAAGGCCGTTTCGGCGCTGTGGCTTCCGCGCGCGGGTATTTCGACGCGCGCTTTGTGCGCTCTCGGGTCACCGTGGACACGGAGGAGTATTCCGCCCACGTGGAATTGGTTTACCGCACCGGCCGGCGTTACCGGTTCGGCGACGTAACCATGGAAAACGACATACTCAGCCAGGACTTCCTGTTCCGCTACCTAACGTTTGAGCCGGGCGACCCCTACGACATGTCACGGCTTTTGGAACTCAAGAGCCGCTACAGCGGCAGCGATTACTTTAATTATGTGAACGTGGTGCCGAGGTTGCGTCAGTTGGGGGATGAGGATGTTCCGGTGGAGATCCAGTTGGAGGGGCGCCCGCGCCACGGCTACTCTGCGGGTGTCGGTTACGCCACGGACACGGGGCCGCGGCTATTGCTCGGTTACGAAAACCGTTACGTCAATGATCGTGGCCATACGTTTAATACCGAATTGCGCATCGCCGAGGTCGGCGGCAACATTGCGGCGTCTTACCGTATCCCCATGACCCGCCCGGCACACGAGAGTGTGCGTTTTTATACAGGCTATCAGCGGGAGCGTGTGGCCGACACCGAAAGTAATCTGTGGACCGTGGGTACCAGTTACATCCGTTCTGAGGAGGGCAGCGATTGGCTGCAAACCTACTCCGTCAACTACGAACAGGAAGATTATGTGGCGGGCGGGATACGCCGCACCTCGCATTTGGTGGTGCCTTCAATCAGTTTGTCGCGTACCAAATCTGACGAAAGCGCCTATCCGCTTTCCGGCTGGAGCCTCATGGGGCGCCTGTCCGGTTCCCCTCAAACGCTGGGGTCTGACATCAGTTTTGTGCAGGTTTACGGTCGCGCCAAATACATCCAGGCGTTCGGCCCCGGCCGGTTTTTGGTGCGTGCCGAAGGTGGCGCCACGGATGTCACTGATTTCAGTTTGCTGCCCGTCTCCCAGCGATTTTTCGCCGGTGGTGACGCCAGTGTGCGCGGCTATAGTTTCCGATCTCTGGGGCCCAGTGTGATGTCTCCAGACGGGGATGAAGAACTGGTCGTCGGCGGCAGTCATTTGTGGGTCCACAGTGTCGAATACGATTATCGCTTCCGGCCCAGCTGGGCGGCGGCGGTGTTTTTTGATCAGGGTAATGCCTTTGACGGGACTGACATGAATTTGAAGCGCGGCCTTGGTGTGGGGGTGCGTTGGATTTCGCCCATTGGTCCGGTGCGTGTCGATGTGGCCAGAGCCTTGGATGACCCTGGCGGCTGGGGTTTGCATTTGAGTATAGGTCCGGATTTATGACCCTGGTGTGGAAAGTACTTTTTTGGCTCAAATGGAGCCTGCTGTCAGTGCTGATCACGCTGGTGCTGGTCTTGGCGCTGGTGAGTTCTCTGGTGTCCACGCAATGGGGTAGCCGCTGGGTATTGAATCAAGCCGCGCAGCGTTTACCGCTGGAGCTTGGAGCGGTGGAAGGCAACCTCATCGAAGGGCTCGACATTAGTTATCTGGAGTTTATTCCCGAGTTGGAAGAAGGGGAGCCACCTCAGCGCTATCGAGTGGAAGGCTTGAGTTTTCGGTGGCGCCCGGTCGCTCTGTTGGGACGTGCTGTGTCTATTCAGTCGTTGAGTGCTGACTCGGTGCTGCTGGTGCTGCCCGAGGGCGAAGAAGACGAGGAGCCCGCCGAGGCCATTACCGACTGGCCCGACTTGGCGCTGCCGGTGAGCATCAGATTAGGCGATGTGGAACTGAACAACATCCGCATTGAACAGGGCGACACGGTTACCGAATTGCAGCGGGTCAGCGGTTCCATAGCGTTGGGCGCTTTCAATTTGCGGGTATCGGAACTGGAAGTGATCAGCGAGGAATACCAGGCCAGTGTCAATGGTCGCATTGGCGTTCGTTATCCTTATACCGCTGACCTTCGCGTTGTCTGGGCGTACCGATTGCCTATGGAGGACGGGGAGCCACTGGGTTTGAATGGGCGTGGGCATCTTACCGGCAATGTCGAAGAAATCACGCTGGAACATCAGCTGGCCGCACCTTTGGCATTGAGCTCTGTGGTGCGATTGCAACCGCGCCTCGACGACGCCGAACAAGACCCTTGGCTCTCCCTGCGCAACCGTTGGCAGAACCAATCGCCGCCGTCCGCGTTTTGGCCCGAGGAGCAACCCGTGCCAGTGACCTCCGGCGAACTTTCCGTTGAAGGTTGGCTGGACGCCTACCGGTTGGCGCTGACCACTCAAGTGCGCACTGACGACTTACCGGACCTGGATGCGCGCCTCAGTGGTGTGGGAAGCCTGGAGCAATTCGACATTGCCGAAGCCCGTGTGCGGATGCTGGATGGGGTGCTGGACGTGAGCGGGCTGGTGACTTGGCTCCCCGGCGTGACTTGGGATCTGAACATCGACGCGCGAGAGCTGAACCCAGAAGTGTTCCTGGAAGACTGGCCGGGCGTCATTAGCGCCGCCTTCGCCACCCGGGGTGAGCTGGGAGATGAGGGGCAATTGCGGGCTCGGGTTCAGGATCTACAGCTCTCGGGTGAGCTGCGCTCCATCGCCCTGGCCGCTTCGGGGGCGGTGGACTATGAAGGTGACCGCATCCAAGCCGAACAGTTAAATCTGGCTATGGGCTCCAACACCTTATTCATCGACGGCTATGCTGTTCTGGACGGCGAACAAATGCCCTCGGATGTGGCACTTGATTGGTCCCTGGAGGCGCCGGGTCTGGCGGAGTTGGACCCTGGTCTCGGTGGCAGCCTGTCGGCCCACGGTCGAGTGGAAGGCAATCTGGAAGATCCGCGCGTACGCCTTAGTGCACGCGGGGAAGATCTTCGGTGGCAGGATGAGTACCACCTGGAAAGTGTGCTGGTGGACCTCGATCAAATCGACCCGGCGCGCTTCCGCGTGTCTGTGGATGCCCGTCAGATTACCGCAGCTGAGCAGGTCATTCAGCAAGTCTTGATGCAAGGCTCAGGTTCCATGGCCGATCACAGCGTTGAAACGCGTGTAATTAGTGAGGAGCTGGGGGAGATAACTTGGGTGCTGGCGGGCGGCTACGATGCGGAGCGCTGGCAAGGGGAGATTCGTAAATTGTCTCTGCTGCCAACAGAATACCCGGCCGTGCATCTGGCAGCAGCAGCGCCATTAACCCTTAGCGCCGATGAGGTAGCACTGGGCAATTTCTGTCTTCGCCCTGAACTGCCCGCCTGGCTTGATCCGGACAGCGAACGCGGTGCGGCCGAGTTGGAAGCGCGTCTGTGTTCGCGGGCGCAGTGGCGACCGGAGCAGGGCGCCCAGGCCGAGGGCGAAATCTTGGCGTTACCCCTGCGCCTTGCACACGCTTTCCTGCCCGCCGATGTTCGCGTGCGCGGCATGCTGCAGGGGCGCTTCTCTTTCACAGCGCCGCCCGAGTCCGCGCCCAGCGGGCGTTTGTTACTGGAAACCGAAGGGGCGGAAATTCACCATATGTGGGGCGTTGAAGACGCCGATACCTATCCCATTGAGCGCTTCGAGGTGAACGCAACCCTGCAAGACAATCAAATCCAAGCCACTCTGCTTAGCGACTGGGGTGACTATGGTGACATAGGGGCAGAGCTGGGATTGCTGCTGGAAACCGGCGAGCTGGATGGCAAGCTAACTGCCAATTTCGCCAACCTGGCGCCACTGGAAGCCATGGTGCCGCAACTGCAAGATGTAACGGGCGAATTGAGTGCTGAGTTCGCGCTCGGTGGCACCCTTACCGACCCGGAAGTTAAAGGTACCGCTGCACTTGCTGATGGCTCAGCCAGAGTCCCTGAAGCGGGGCTGGATTTAGAGAACATTGGCCTGCGCGCCACGGCCGACTTGAACCGCATCACCCTGGAAGGTGAGGTTTCCTCTGGCGAGGGGATTTTGCGCCTAGAAGCGGCGCTAGAGCGTCTGGGCGAGCCCGACTGGCAAGGCCAAGCCTCACTGACAGGAGAAAACTTTCAGGCTTTGAATACGCGGGAAATCACAGCGCTTCTCACCCCTGACTTGACGTTACGAGTCAGCGCTGAGGAGCTGCGCCTGGAGGGCTCGGCCACCATTCCCGAAGCGCGCGCGAACATTCAAACCATTCCAGAAACCGCCACGCAGGTGTCCGGCGACGTGGTAGTACGGCAAGAACTTGAAGAGGAAGAGGCCGAACCAGGGATACCCGTATTCGTAGACTTGCGCCTGATTCTGGGCGACGAGGTGCACTTTGAAGGCTTTGGTTTGACCAGCCGTCTCTCCGGTGAACTGGGGCTGCTGAAAACCCCCACTCGGGATCTGTTTACCACGGGTGAGGTGGGCGTTGCCGAGGGCCGGTATGAAGCTTACGGTCAGGACCTGACCATTGAACGGGGGCGGCTAATCTTTCAGGGGCCCTATGATAATCCGGGGCTGGATATTCGCGCTGAGCGCACGGTGGAGCAATACGTGGTGGGGCTGGAGATCGGCGGCAGCTTGCAAAGCCCGCGCAGTCGGGTTTTCTCCACCCCTACGCTGCCCGATAGTGAGGCCATGGCCATGTTGTTTACCGGGCGGCCACTGTCCGGAGGCAGCTCGGCGGACGGCAATATGCTGATCAACGCCATTGGCAGTCTGGGCTTGGAACGCAGTGGTTTTATTACCGAGGAAATCGCGCGCACCTTTGGTTTTGATGAAGTAACCATTCAGACCGAAGACGACGTAACCGAAAGCACCTTGCACATCGGGAAATACCTAACCCCCCGGCTGTTCGTCCGCTATGTGGTGGGGCTGTTTGATCAAACCAACAAAGTGGGCTTCCGCTACGACGTAACGCGAAACCTGCATTTGGAGGGCGAATCGGGCGTGCATCAGAGTGTTGATGTGATTTTTAAAATCGAGCGTTAGCCACTGGGGGTAATAGCGGACTAGGGCTGTTCCAGGCAGTTCTCACGCTCCCGAAGAAGCTGCTCCAAATCCCTCGCCGGCAGAGGTTTACCGTACAAATAACCCTGGGCGTAGTGACAACCCAGGGTGCGTAAGTAGTTTGCCTGGGCCTCCGTTTCCACGCCTTCCGCAATGGTCTTAAGGCCAAGCCCTCGCGCCAGAGTAATAATGGAACCAACGATGGCCTGATCGTCTGGGTCGCTGTCCAAGTCGCGTACCAAGGACATATCAATTTTCAGGGTGCGCAGATTAAAGCGGCGCAGACAGCTCACGGATGAGTAGCCGATACCGAAGTCGTCCATGGATAAGCTGATGCCCGCCCGGGTGAATTGGTTGGTAATGCGGATGTTGTGCTCCGCGTCCTGCATGGCGGCTGTCTCGGTTAATTCCAGCTCCAAATATTCAGCGCCCAGCTCGGCTTCACTGAGTATTCCCAGCAAAATTTCGAAGAAATTATTTTGGTTGAACTGGTGAGTTGACAGGTTCACGGCCATTCTCACCGGTGTCAGCCCAGCACTGCTCCAGCGGTTGAGCTGTTGTGTTGCTTCGCGCAGGACCCACTCTCCCAGCGGCAGTATCAGCCCATTGGTTTCGGCAATGGGTATGAATTCCTGGGGTGGGACATCGCCCAGCTCGGCATGGTGCCAACGCAGCAGTGCCTCAATACCCACCAGGGTTCCATCCGCCAAGTTGTATTGCGGCTGGTAGTACACCTCGAATTGTTGCTGCTCCACGGCTTGCTTCAAGGCGCTTTCCAGCGTCATGGTACGCGCGTGTTTGGCTTGTTGTTCTGACGTAAAAAAGCGATAGACGCCGCGCCCATCTTGTTTGGCCCGATACATGGCGATATCGGCACTGGTGTAGAGCTCATCCAGCGTATGGCCGTCGGACGGATAGAGAGCTATGCCCAGAGAACAGGTCACTGATAGGCTGTAGCCGGAGATTTGAAAAGGAGCCTTGAGCAAATTGAGCAGCTTTTGCGCCGTATGGGCGGCGCCATTGGCGTCGGTATCCGGCAGCACCAGGATAAATTCGTCCCCGCTGCGCCGCGCGAGCGTGTCCTGATCACGCAACGCCAAGGCCAGCCTGCGCGCAAAACCAATCAGTAACTCATCGCCTACATGGTGGCCGAGGCTGTCGTTAATCTGTTTAAAGTGATCCAGGTCCAGAAATACCAGAGCCATGGATTTGCCACTTCGTTTGGACATCCCCAGTGCAAAGTGAGCGCGCTCATCCAGCAGCAGGCGATTGGGCAAATTGGTGAGAGGGTCGTAATAGGCCAAATGCTGCACTTGCTCCTGGCTGTGTTTCAACCCGCTGATGTCGCTGATAATACCGATGTAATGGCAGACCTCCCCCTCCTCGTTGCACACTTGACTGATGCTCAACCATTCTGGGTAAATACTGCCGTCCTTGCGACGGTTCCAGACTTCGCCCTGCCAGCTGCCGGTGCTGGCCAACTCGCTCCACATGGCCTCATAAAATGCGGCGTCGTGGCGGCCCGAAGACAGTAGGGCAGGTGTCTGTCCTAAGGCTTCCGCTTCGCTGTAGCCGGTGATGCGCGTGAAGGCCTTGTTAACCATAACAATACGCTGGTCGGGCGCGGTGACAATAAAGCCCTCGTTGCCGTACTCAAACAGCTTGGCCGATAAATCGAGGCGAGAATCCTTTGCCGAAGTCACTCGGCACCGAAACCACAGCAGGCTTATGCTGACCAAAGCCACCAATGCGCAAAGGCCCGTGGCCATTAACCACACGTTGCTAAGGGGGGGGGAGGTGAGCGCCAAGGCTGCCAAGGCAGACGTGGCCAACAGGGCCGTCACGGTGAGCAGCCCAGGCTGACCTGCGAGCCGGGCGAGAGAAGAGCGGACGGATAACATAGGGCTCTCAACAACGGTTTTTTGTTAGGATGGCGTCATGCCCGTTTGGCGCCTAATACGACTATTGTAGTACTTTTCTGAGAGCCGGGGATACGACCGAATGCCGCAGAACTTGGCTTCGGCGTCCCCCAGGGAAGTGCTTCCTTTTTCAAATCAGAGGCTTATGAGGTAATTCATGTCTGCCATTCCGTTAATCGATATCGGTGCAAATTTAACCAACCGCCGCTTTGCGACCGATTTGGACGAGGTAATGGCCAGAGCCCGTGAGGCTGGAGTGGCGCACATAGTGATTACAGGCACGTCAGAGAACGCGAGCCGGGACGCGCTGCAACTGGCGCAACAACACCCCGGCTTTATGAGCGCCACGGCGGGGGTTCATCCTCATGACGCGCGGCACTGGCACTCGGAATCCGCTGATCGGCTGGCGGAGCTGCTCAGCGAGCCAGAGGTGGTGGCCGTGGGGGAGTGTGGGCTGGATTTTAACCGGGATTTTTCGCCCCGTGATCAGCAGCTTACCTGTTTTGAGGCGCAGCTGCAGTTGGCGGTTGAACTGCAAAAGCCGGTGTTCTTGCATCAGCGCGATGCCCACGCGGCGTTTTTAGCGCTGCTGAAAAAATATCGCTCACAACTGAAAGGCGCGGTCGTGCACTGCTTTACCGGAGCCACTAATGAGCTGCGGGAGTATTTGGAGCTGGACTGCCATATCGGTATCACCGGTTGGTTGTGTGACCCCAAACGCGGTGCTGATCTGCGGGTTCAGGTGCGCGACATACCGGTTGATCGATTGATGATCGAAACCGACGCGCCTTATCTAACCCCTAAAAATCTGACGCAAAAGCCCAAAAACAATCGCAATGAACCGGCGCTGTTGCCGGTAGTGCTGGAAGCTCTGGCTGAGTGTCGCGGAGAATCTGTGGAGGTTCTGGCGGAGCACACCGTCAGAACCTCACGGGCGTTTTTTGGGTTGGGGAATTAGCGGCCTCCGACCAGGCGATTACCTTCCCTGTGCTGGCGCCGGTTGCCGTGATCGTAATTATAGTGAGGATTGCGGGCCCGCGCTTACCAGGCTTGGCGGGTTGATTCAGGGTTGACCACCTCGCGCGACACATCGCGGCCAAACTGAATGTCGTCAATCTCCAGGCTATCGTCAATAAAAACAGCGCCGGTGTAGCGGCCTTCCAGGCGCAGAGGGCCGCCGGGCACGCGATCTTGTAGTGAAACACGCTCCAGTCGGAGCTCATAAGTATCCATTACCTGCATGGCCAGCGATTGGGATCGTACGGATACGTCTTTGAGCACCAGGTTTTTTACCCGGGTGACTTGGACGGCCATCTCCGCGTTGGTGATTTTCACGTTCTCCAAGGTAATGTTTTCCAGCCATTTTTCCGGCAAGCCGGTCAGGTTAATGGCGGTGGGGCTGCGATCAATGCTGATACTTCTCAGGCGTATATTGCGTACCAAAGGCGCGGGGCCGGTGGCCGAGCGGCCGGTAAAGAACGTGTTGATACTCACCCCTTCGTAGGTGAGATTGCGCATAGTGATATCGCGTACCCAAATATTTTCTACCACATTGCCTCGACCGCGCTCAGTGCGAAAACCGATACCGCGGCCGATGCCATCGAACAAGCCGTTGTGAACATAAACGTTGCGAATGCCGCCGGAGGTTTCGCTGCCAAACGCCACGCCAGTGTTGCGCACATTGCGGGCGGAGAAGTGCCGGATCACGACGTTCTCTGTGGGAATATTGATATTCAGTCCGTCTTCATTTAGACCCGACTTCAAGACAATGGCGTCGGAATCTGTCTGTATGTCGTTGTGCTCAATCAATACATTCCGGGACGAATCCACGACGATGCCGTCGCCGTTGGGGGCTTTCATACTTTCGATTCGGGTTCGGCGCACGATAATGTTTTCGCTGTACACCAAGTGCAGGTTCCACATGGGGCCGTCGACTAATCTAACGCCCTCCACCAGAATGTTCTCTGATTTCCAAAACACCACAAAGCTGGGCCGCATGCCTTCCATGCCGGAGCCTTTGCCAAAAATGCGCTGGGATAGCGGAAACTGGCTGGCGAGCACGCGGGGGGGCGCGCCGTGTTTTTCAAACCAGTCCCACCAAGGTTCACCTTGACCGTTCAGAGTGCCTTGCCCGGTGATCGCGACGTTTTCCACATGAGCGGCGTAAATCATTGGAGAGTAGTTGTAGGCCTCGACACCTTCGTGGCGCTGATGGACCACGGGCAGGTAAAGTTCCCGGTCGGTACTGAAGAAGACCTCGGCGTTCCGCTCCAGGTGCAGGTTGATATTACTTTTTAAGTGAATGGGGCCGCTGAGCCAATTACCAGCGGGAATGACCACCTTGCCGCCACCGGCTTCGACGGCGGCTTGGATGGCCCGGCGCACCGGTTCGGTGATCATGGGGCCGTCTTGCCCGTCCATTTCCCGAGCGCCGTAATCACGGATATTGAAGCTCTTTTCTGGAATCGTGGGCCGGGTTAGTTGCTCCATGGGGAAGGGCGGAGCCAGGCGCTCAATGGTTTCCTGCGCCGTCACCGCGCTCGCAGCTAGCATGAGCCACAGCGCTGTCGCCACGGCCGCCAGAGGTCGCAGTGCCGAGGGCAGCAGTGTCGGTTTGAACATAGGGAGCTCCCAGCTTTATCAAGTTATCAACGGCTCACTGCGTAGCAGCCCCGCGGCGAGGCGGGCACGCCTTGTATCATTCTTAGAGTATGTTGATCCCGGTGCCAGGTGTCTCATTGGGATGGCTGCGTGTGGATCGTCCGTTGGATACTAGCACTTTTTATACCGGCTGTGGGAGCTCCCGGAAGCGCCACAGGCGCAGGGTCAACAAGACGCAGGCACAGCTCAGTCCGACGATCAAAGCCAACCAAAACCCCGAGGCGCCCAGGGCTGGCACCAGCCAGTCGGTAAAGGTCAGTACATAGCCCAGAGGCAGGCACAGGCCCCAAAAAGACAGCAGCATAATGCCCAGTGGCATGCGCGTATCCCGATAGCCGCGCAAAGCGCTGATCGCGGTAACCTGCAGAATATCCGCCAACTGAAAGATGGCGGCGAATACCAACAAGTGCTCAGCGATCTGCTGCACACCCGGGTCGTTGGTGTACAAAGCGGTAATCAAGCCTCGGCCCCAAAGAATCAACGGTACGTAGGTGACGGCCACAGCCAGCCCCAAAAGCAATGAGCTGCGCGCCACCAGACGAGCGTCGCTGGGTGCTCCGGAACCCAGCAAAAAACTCACTCGCAGCGTCAGGGCCATGCCCAAACTGAGTGGCAGCATAAAAAACAGTGAAACCACGTTCAGAACAATTTGATGTGCGGCCACCACCTGCGCACCCAAAGGTGCCAGAAACAGGGCGATCACCGCGAACATACTGACTTCCACGAAAATCGTCGCCCCAATGGGGAGCCCCAAACGCAGCAGGGAGACAATGTCCCGCCAGCGCGGTGCCGACCAGTGAGCCAGCAGGTGGAAGCGTTGGTAGTGGCGGCTGCCGTACAGGTACAGCAGCAGAGCCAAAGCGGCGATGCTGTTGGAGAGCGCCGTGGCCCAACCGCAGCCCACACCGCCCATGGCGGGCAGACCCAACTTGCCGTAAATAAAAATGTAATTCAGGGGTAAGTTGAGCAGGGCACCAAATAGGGAAAACACCATAATCACGCGCGTATGGCCGAGCCCGTCAGTCAATCCGCGCAGGGCCGCAATCAACAATAGGGCAGGTACGCCCCAGGAAAAAGCGCGCAGATAACCTTGCACGATTTGAGCAGTGCTCGCGTCAAGTCGAAGCAACCGCAACACCGGCTCCACGTTGATCAGCAGCAGTATCATCAGCACCGCAGACACCGCCGCGATATAAAGACCCTGCCAGGTGGTGGGCATAACCCGACCCAACCGACCGGCGCCCAGTTGCCCGGAGATCGTCGGTTGCAGTGCGCTCAAAACACCGAAGAAAAATAACAGCAGGGGCATCCACAGGCTGGAACCAATGCCCACAGCCGCCAAGTCCTCGGCGCTGTAGTGGCCCGCCATAATGGTGTCGATCACGGCATTGGCGGTCTGCGCCAGTTGCGCCACCAGAATGGGGCCGCCCAGCACGGCCAGTGTTTTCCACTCGCTGAGTACCCGGGCGGTACGACCGGGTACGGCGGGCGGTGGGGGCTGGTGGGTCTGATCCATGAGTGCGGAGCCAATCCGGAAATTTCGGGGCCTCACTATACCGAAGTTTGTGCTGCCTTTGGGGCGTGTGCTTGACCTTCGCTGTACTGGCGCCACAATAGCCATACTTCGGGCCGATTCACGGCCGGTTTAGCAGGGGAACGTCCGTGGCCAGCAAATCCAAAACCGCCTATGTGTGCAATGAATGCGGCGCCGACTACAGCAAGTGGCAGGGTCAGTGCAGCGAGTGCGGTACCTGGAACAGTGTCGTGGAGGTTCGTCTGGGGCCCACGGCCAGCAACCGTTCTGCCAAGTTTGAAGGTTATGCGGGAGGTGCGGGAGGCAACCCGGTACAGGCGCTTGCGGACATCAGCCTGGGCGATTTGCCCCGCTTTGGCAGCGGCGCCGGGGAATTTGACCGGGTGCTGGGGGGTGGTTTTGTGCCCGGCTCAGTGGTGCTGATCGGCGGCAGTCCGGGCGCGGGGAAAAGCACGCTGCTGTTGCAAACACTGTGCAAGTTAGCGCAACGCATGAGCGCGCTTTACGTAACCGGGGAGGAGTCCTTGCAGCAAGTGGCCATGCGTGCCAAGCGTTTGGAGTTGCCCACCGATAAGTTGCAAATGCTTAGCGAAACCAGCGTTGAGGCCGTGTGTGCGGCGGCGCAAACCGTCGGTCCCAAAGTGATGGTGGTCGACTCTATACAAGTCATGCATCTGAACGACATTCAGTCCGCGCCCGGCTCGGTTTCTCAGGTGCGTGAGAGCGCCGCTTACCTCACTCGCTTTGCCAAGCAAACCGGAACGGTAGTGATTTTGGTGGGCCACGTCACCAAAGACGGTTCTCTGGCCGGCCCCAAAGTTTTGGAACACATGATCGATTGTTCCGTACTTTTGGAGGGAGACAACGATTCCCGTTTTCGCACCTTGCGCGGTCACAAAAACCGTTTTGGCGCCGTCAATGAATTGGGCGTGTTCGCCATGACTGAGCAGGGCATGAAAGAAGTCAGCAACCCCTCGGCGATTTTTTTGCAGCGCGCTGAAGACGTCGCTTCGGGTTCTGTGGTGATGGTCATGTGGGAGGGCACCCGCCCGCTTTTGGTAGAGTTACAGGCGCTGGTGGATGACAGTCATTTGGGTAACCCCCGGCGGGTAGCGGTCGGTTTGGATCAAAATCGCTTGTCCATGTTGCTGGCTGTTTTGCATCGCCACGGTGGCGTTATGGTGGGCGATCAGGACGTGTTCGTGAACGTGGTTGGGGGTGTGCGCGTGATGGAAACCAGCGCTGACCTGGCTCTGCTATTGGCCATAGTGTCAAGTTTTCGCGACCGGCCCTTGCCGGAAGATTTAATGGTATTTGGAGAGGTGGGGTTGTCCGGCGAGATTCGCCCCGTGCCCAGCGGTCAAGAGCGCTTACGCGAGGCGTTTAAGCATGGGTTCAAACGCGCTATAGTGCCGAAAGGCAACGCGCCCCGGGAAAAGCACCCAGGGCTGGAAGTCGTGGCGGTTAAAAACCTTTCCGAAGCACTGGACGCGATCGGTTAGTTCACGTCAGCCACATGTGACGAAGTGTTTTTAATGGGCTCTTGATTCACTCTGAGGAGCTGGCCTCTGCGCGCTGTAAAGTCGAGTTGCCTGGCTTTACCGTTGACGGACAAGGAGTGACGATGAAGACCACTACACGTCTGCAAACAAAAGTCCTGCAGTCCTTGCTGTTGTGTTTCTTTCTCGTGGTATCCTGCGCGCGCGCGGAAACAAATTTTACCCTCGGTTTCTGGGCGAACTATCGTTATTTGCCTGACGACTCCGCCAGTCGCGAAACCTGGGGGCAGATACGCGACGAAGCCATGATTCTCTATGCCAGTGGCCGAGCGCCAGAAGGCGACAGAAGTTGGCTGTATGAGAGTGAGCTGCGTATTGGACCCGGCAGCTTCACCGACCCAAACAACAACTCCACTGGCAACAATTTCGCCTTCAAAACCGCTTGGGTTGGCTGGGAGCTGACCGAGTACCACACTTTAAGAGTTGGACAAACTCGGGTGCCCTTCGGGTGGAACACAGTTAATTTTTGGCCCGGAGACATACTCCTCGGCGGTTTCGGGGATCATACCGATGTGGGTATCAAGCTTTCCCGTCGAACAGCGCGCTGGGATTACGACGCCGCTTTTTTTCTCGCCGACGACTGGGGTGGACGAAGTACGGATACCGTCGACGACAATGCACACTGGGGCAGCTCCACCACATTCCGCAAAGTGCGCACCTGGGTTGGCAACCTGAGTTATCACCTGTCAGACGCTCACTCTATCGGTTTAGCGGCACAGGCCGGTGGTTTGCAGGATCTCACCGACTTGGGTAGTGATGAGGTGGACGGGAATCATGAGGCGGCGATAGTGTACTATCAGGGGACGTTCGACAATTTCTACGTCAAGGCATCCTTTATCACCACGGAAAGAGAGCTACCCCCGCTGTATCGTCAGGAAGCACAATTACCGGAAAAAATTCGCAACCAGCGTTTGGCTACGGAGATCGGCTACGATCTGGGCCCCTGGTCTTTTTATTGGGACTGGACCGCCGCCTTTCCAAACACAGATGACTCCCAGCCCAGTAAAGTGACGGCGCATGTGCCGGGCTTGAAGTACAACTATGGACCGGGTTGGATTTATCTCGAGTTTTTGTCTCAAAGCGGCGATCTGGATCGGGATGGCCGCGTAGCGGAAGGGGACTTTGAAGCGGTTTATGTCACGATAGATTTTTACTTGTGAAGAGCCAACACTTTCTGGACGTTGAGGTAGAACATGAAAATGTCCGAGCAGTCGCACAAAGACGAGGGCTCATCTGGCCAGCCCGAGTCCACTTCTAACCGGAAGCCGTGGATTAAAATTAACCCACCGGTATTTCTGAGTTCGTCAATTCTCTCGTTACTGTTCGTGCTTTTCGCGGTTGTGTTTTCGGATCAGGCCGAGGAAGTGTTCTCTGCCATCCAAAGCTGGGTGGTACAAACAGCGGGATGGTTCTACGTACTCGCCGTAGCCCTTTTTTTAATTTTTGTGGTTCTTCTGGCGTTGTCAGATTACGGGCGTATCAAACTGGGGCCGGATCACAGCGAACCCGACTATACCTATCTGTCCTGGTTCGCGATGCTCTTCTCCGCTGGTATGGGCATCGGCCTGATGTTCTTCGGGGTCGCCGAGCCAGTAATGCACTTGATGAGCCCGCCGATCGGGGATCCCGCCACGGCAGCAGCGGCCCGAGACGCCATGCGCATCACCTTTTTTCACTGGGGGGTTCACGCTTGGGCTATCTACGCGGTTGTGGCTTTGTCCTTAGCCTACTTTGCCTATCGGCACAATCTGCCCCTGACTATTCGCTCCTCCCTTTACCCGCTGATTGGTGAACGCATTTACGGCCCCATTGGCCACGTCGTAGATACGTTCGCGGTGTTGGGTACTTTGTTTGGTGTGGCTACATCTCTGGGGCTGGGGGTTATGCAGATTAACTCCGGCATCCACTACCTGTTTGATGTCCCTGTCAGTGTGGGCATACAGGTTCTTTTGATTGTCGGTATTACCGGGCTTGCCACCTTGTCTGTAGTGCTTGGGCTGGACGGCGGTATTCGTCGCGTGTCGGAACTGAATATGATATTGGGCGTGACTTTGTTGGTGTTCGTGCTGGTAACGGGGCCTACGTTGTACTTGTTGCAAACCTTCGTACAGAACACGGGTTACTACCTGTCCAGTCTTGTGGATACTACTTTTAATCTATATGCGTACGAGCCCCGCGACTGGATCGGAGGTTGGACCCTGTTTTATTGGGGCTGGTGGATTGCGTGGTCGCCGTTTGTGGGCATGTTTATTGCCCGTGTATCCCGTGGACGGACCATTCGCCAATTCGTGACCGGTGTGCTTTTAGTGCCTGTGGGTTTCACCTTTATTTGGATGACGTTTTACGGCAACACCGCCATTCATATGATCCTGGCGCAGGGCATGGTGCAACTTGCAGAGGCTGTTGCCGACGATCCTTCGGTGGCTTTATTTCAGTTTTTTGAGCGGTTGCCCTTCCCCGTTGTGGCCTCATCGATTGCTACGTTGCTGGTGATTACGTTCTTCGTTACGTCGTCGGATTCCGGATCGCTGGTAGTGGATATGCTCACTTCCGGTGGTACGGACGACGAATCGCCGGTTTGGCAGCGTATTTTCTGGTCGGTGACCGAGGGCGTGATTGCGGCCGCTCTGTTACTGGCCGGTGGTCTGGCAGCCCTGCAAACCGCTACCATTTCCAGCGCCTTGCCGTTCACCATCATCATGCTGCTGATGTGCTGGGGGTTGCTGCGCGCATTGCGTCTGGAAATGGTCAAACGCACCAGTTTACGGGAGGCTATGCTGGCGCCCCGTGCGGTGCAAAGCCCCATATCGTGGCAGAAGCGTCTGGCACTTATGGTGCGGCAGCCTCGAAAAGAAGAAGTTTTGGCGTTCCTGTCGTCAGTGGTTAAACCCGCATTGCAAAGCGTGTGTGACGAACTGTCGAAACAACAAATTAACTCAGTCGTAGTCAGTGACGATCAGGACCGCGTCTGGCTTGAAGTGGCACACGGCGACGAGTTGGACTTTTTCTATTCCGTGCACGCGCGTCCGTATACGCCACCGTCGTTTGTCATGCGAGACACGCGCAGTGCCCGCGGCGAGCGCTTGCGCTATTACCGGGCCGAGGTTTACCTCAAAGAGGGCGGGCAGGATTACGATGTGATGGGGTGGAGCAAGGAGCAGCTGATCGCTGACGTCCTAGACCAATACGAAAAGCATATGCACTTTTTGAATACGCTGCGTGAATGATGCTTGCGGATTTAACGTAGGCGGATCACTCCGGTGCAAAGCTCACTGGACGACGGCCAGCATAGCCTCTGGACTCAGCCGGATCTATTTGATTATGCCAGTAAAGTCTTTACTCATCGGGCTGAGCCAGAAGCAGCGCCAACAAAACCTGATCCACACCGCTGAGTGGCCGGTACTCGACGCCCAGCATGTGTTCCCGCAAATGCACCAGCGTGCCTCGCAAGCGCAGAATCTTGTGCGCCTGCTCATCGATGAGGGGTTTTATGTTGGGGGTTCGAATGTCCTCCAACTCAATGGAGAGATTAACGTCGTCACCAGGCTGCAAGGAGTGCTCCTCCAGCACGGCTAGGCGCGCGCCGGTGGCAGACATATCCAGCAAATGCACCGGCAAACTGTTGGCGGCACCTTCAAGATAGGCATGGGCGCGAACAGGGTGGCGCGGGCTCTCTCGTCGTTCTGAATGATGCGTCGGTGAAGCCATAGTGAGCGGTCCTTGTCCTCTAACCGGTGATCAATTCTGAAAGCTCTCGTTCAAGAGCGTGCGGATCGCCGGTGTTGAGCTCCAACAGGCGACGCAGATGGGTAATGCTGTCGACATCGATGGATTCGCAGGCCAGGCCCAGATACGCTGCCTCCTGGTGAGCAACACGGCAATGCATGATAATGCAGGTACCTGCATCCAGTTGCACTTGAGCGAGCAGCGGGCGCTTTGGATCCAAGCGGTCCGCACCTTGTTGAACCATGAGCAATCCGTTGAGGGAAATATCCAGCAGGTTACCCTGCCATTGATGTTTTCCCTGTTCTAACTCCACCCGAGCGTCAAAATAAATACGGCTAAAACGCCGCTCTTGCGGGTGATGGGGCATCTTATTTACTACCAAACTGCTGTTGTTGGGATTGCAAACGTGTTTCTTGTTGTAATTAATTGAGCTGTTGTTTGAGGTAAGTGTAGCTGGTTTTCTCCAGGAAAAGACAGCCCATGGCGGTATTTGCCCCACACTGGGGCGTAACTTTATACTCGACCGCACATTTTGAGGGGGTGGAATAGCGAACGATGACGGAATTACGTATAGGCGTTGATTTAGGTGGTACCAAAACCGAGGTAATTTTGTTGCGGGGGGACAGTCAGGAGCTGTTCCGGACCCGTGTCCGCACCCCCAAGGATGATTATCCGGGCACTCTGGACGCCATTGCAGACCTGGTTCAGCGAGCCGAAGAGGCCGCTGGTCAAGCACATTTGCCGGTGGGCTTGGGGATTCCTGGCACCGTTTCGCGCAAGACTGGGCGGGTCAAAAATGCCAATTCCACCTGGCTTAACGGCCAGCCCTTGAAGGACGATCTGAGCAACCGCCTGCAACGGGACATTAAAGTCACCAATGACGCGAATTGCCTGGCCGTGTCCGAGGCCACCGACGGTGCAGCGCGCGGCTACGAATTGGTATTCGCGGGTATTATTGGCACCGGCTGTGGTGCCGGCATCGCATTTCGCGGCGCGCCCCTGGTGGGCCCCAATGGGGTTGCGGGCGAATGGGGGCACAACCCCTTACCTTGGACTTCAGAGACGGAGCTCCAGGCTCGCCCCTGCTATTGCGGGCGGTACGGCTGCCAGGAAACCTTTTTGTCGGGCACGGGCCTAGCGCTTTCGTACTTCCAAAGCACGGGAGAAACTCTCACCGGCGAACAACTGTTGGCACGGGCGGAGGCTGGCGAGGCGGCGGCGGTGAAAGTGCTGGATCAGTACCTAGAGAGACTGGCCAAAGGCTTGGCTGGCGTGGTCAATGTGTTGGACCCGGATGTGATTGTGCTCGGTGGTGGTGCGTCCAACATCCGCGCCATCTATGATCGAGTGCCGGAGCTGTTGCCCCGCTATGTGTTTGGGGGCGAGTGTGATACCCCCATTATCCAAGCCCAGCACGGCGACTCGAGTGGTGTAAGAGGCGCCGCCTGGTTGAATCCTCTGCCCTAAAAGTTACTTTATGCGAACACGCGCAAATAAAGACGAAAAAATGCCAGAGAGTTCCGGTTAGTGTGCATAATCTGTCACGGCGGTAGGGAATTCGAGAGGGTACGCTGAGTCACAGTCGAACTCATTCACTCGAGGCCGTTATGATCGCCACTCAGCATCAACCACTTCAAAAACGTGAACCCCAAGGAACAGAGCCTAGTTCGGCAAAGGATTTGTATCTGGTGGAAGTGCCGCCACCGATCTTTCTCGGTCACCCCGCATCGCAACGTCGTGGTGTCTGGCGCGGCGTATTCGACATTGCGGTCTGGCTGCGCACGCCCACAGGCGTGCAGGAACCCTTGCAATTGATCCTCAAATATTGGGACGACAGTGGTGTGCAGCAGTTGGCTTTGGATCGTTGCCACATTGGCGGCCATCGCACAGTGTTGCTAAATGCGAGTTTTTTATTGCGGGTTACTGGCCAGGTCCGCCGGGCGGGACTGTATATTAAGTCCATTGGCCGTCGACCCGCCGTTTACTTGGAAGAATGGCATCTGATCCCGCAGGATAGGTCGGTACGAAGAATGAAGTAGCGACCGTTCGTTGTTATACTGAATCCTTGGCGGTAGGCGCAGGGGAAATCCATGGAACGGTTGTTGTGGCTTTGCGTAATACTTCCGGTATTGGCTGGAGCTGGAGCTGCGGTTGCGTCCCCTTCCGAAGTACGTTTGGGCACTAACGTGTCACCCTCTCCCACCAGGCCCGGTGAAACGACCAAGAGTGGGTCCATAGACCACGTCGAGTGCATCTCTGAACGTCTCGATATTCCCTTCCAAATAATGAATATGCCCTGGCGACGGGCTCGTCAGGAGGTGTTCGGCGGTGATCTGGACGGCTTCTTTACGGCGATGATGCGCGGACGGGGTACGGACGCGCGTCTGTCCGCTCCTCTGGTGCTGGAAAACTGGTACTGGTTCTGGCGAAAAAACGACTCTCCTCCCGGCGACCCTGGCTTTCGGGGCCGCGTTGGCGTTATTTTGGGTAGCCATCAGTCGGATTGGTTTGAGCAAACGGGTTTCGAGGTTTCCCAGCGGGTCAACACTATGGAGCAACTTCTGAAGTTGGTCCTCAGTGGCCGGATAGACGCTTTTATTGCGTATAAGGATCAATTTGAGGAGGCGTTGAATAGACTCGACGCCGACGAGGATTTTTTCTCCCGGCGGTTTTTCCGCTATATGCCCCTCAGCGTTTACTTCGGGCCTTCGTTTTTGGAGGCCAATCCCGGCTTTATGACGGAGTTTAACCGCCACGTTTTCAATTGCGCACCCGAAGGTTTCTCGCTATCCAAGGAAGAGCAAAACGTCATCGCGGAGCGAGTGGCGCCCACACTGAATCGTTGGGCGCGCTCGTCAGGGGTCCACGCGGCCCTTGAGGAGTATAACCGCCTCAATCAGGAGTTGGAGGCGGCAGACATCCGCGCACGTGAGCGTCAGTGGCAAGAAGCGTTCAAGGCGCGGCAATATGACGTAGTCGATCATTGGCTGCACAGTGAACTGTCCAAAATTTTTGCGAATTGGATCGCCGATTCAGAGGGGATTACTATAGAGGTTGTGCTCATGGATGCCCGCGGCTTTACCGTTGCCGCCAGTCCCATGCCTGCCGAGTATTGGCAAGGTGGCGAGGCCAGATATGAGCGGGTTTTAGGACGTGACGCAGGAGAACTGGTGTTCGACGATGTGCGTTTTTACCGTTCCACCGAGCGCTTTAAGGCCCATGTGGGCATGCCGGTCATCCACCCCGACACTCAAGAGCAACTGGGGGTTGTGAGCGTCGGGGTAAATGTGGAAGAGGCGTTGTTCAACGACTGGTCCAATCGGTAACCCTGCCTAGCCGTTTGTCGAACGGCCGAGCGGGGTTTTAACTCCGGGTACTTTCTGCGTCCCTGCAGATAGCGGCGGAAGCGATTAGTGCTTAAGCGGTTTGTACTTCACTCGTTGCGGTTGGGCATTATCCCCCTTGCGCTTAATTAAATCCTCATGATATTCAGAGTAATTGCCTTCGAAGAAGACTACCTCCGAGTTGCCTTCATACGCGAGAATGTGCGTGGCAATCCGGTCCAGGAACCAGCGGTCGTGTGAAATCACCAATACGCAGCCAGGGAACGCAAGAATGGCATCTTCCAGGGCACGTAGGGTTTCCACATCCAGGTCGTTGGACGGTTCGTCCAACAGCAGGACATTGGCGCCTTGCTTCAGGGTGTTGGCCAAATGCAGACGTCCGCGTTCACCACCGGACAACTCGCCCACACGTTTTTGTTGATCCGAGCCCTTAAAGTTGAAACGGCCAACATACGAACGTGAATTCACTTCGTAATTGCCAATGCGCAGAATGTCCTGGCCATCGGAAATGGCTTCCCACACGGTTTTGCTGTCGTCCAGGTTTTCACGACTTTGTTCCACATAAGCGACCTTGACCGTATCGCCCAGAGTAATGGAACCACTGTCCGGCTGCTCGCCGCCGGCAATCATGCGAAACAGGGTGGACTTACCCGCACCGTTGCCGCCTACGATACCCACCACGGCACCTTTTGGAATGCTGAGAGTGAGGTTGTCGATCAGCAGGTGATCTTCGTAACCTTTGCTCACACCGTCCAACTCGATCACTTTATCGCCCAGTCGCTCGCCGGGGGGAATATAAATCTCATTGGTTTCATTGCGGGCCTGAAATTCTTGAGATTGCAGTTCATCGAAACGGGACAGGCGCGCCTTACTTTTGGATTGGCGTCCTTTGGGGTTTTGTCGCACCCATTCCAGCTCCGCCTTCAAGGCTTTTTGGTGGGACGCTTCGGCACGGCTTTCCTGCTCCAGACGCTTTTCTTTCGCTTCCAACCAATGGGTGTAGTTGCCCTCATAGGGGATGCCGTGGCCCCGGTCCAGTTCCAGAATCCAGCCGGCCGCATTATCCAAAAAGTAGCGGTCGTGGGTTACGGCGACCACGGTGCCGGAGAAGTTGAGTAGAAACTGCTCCAACCAGAAAACGCTTTCGGCATCCAGGTGGTTGGTGGGCTCGTCGAGTAGGAGCATGTCCGGGCGCGACAGCAGCAGACGGCACAGAGCTACGCGTCGGCGCTCGCCACCAGAGAGTTTAGTGACGTCTGCATCCCACGGCGGCAGGCGCAAGGCATCGGCAGCCACTTCCAATTTATGGTCCAGAGCGTGGGCGTCCCAGGCCTGAATAATGTCTTCCAGTTCGCCCTGGCGCTTGGCCAGCGCATCGAAGTCAGCGTCTGGCTCGGCGTAGGCGGCGTAAAGCTGTTCCAGTTCTGCCAGCGCATCCACCGCTTCGCGCACGCCGTCTTCTACGTTGCCGCGTACATCTTTGTTGGGGTCAAGCTCCGGTTCCTGGGGCAAGTAGCCCACTTGGATGCCCGGCATGGGTCGCGCCTCGCCGTTATAGTCTTTGTCGACGCCCGCCATGATGCGCAGCAAGGTGGATTTACCGGAGCCGTTCAGCCCCAACACCCCGATTTTCGCGCCAGGGAAAAACGACAACGAGATGTCTTTCAGGATTTCCTTTTTCGGGGGCACCACTTTGCCAACCCGGTTCATGCTATAGACGTATTGCGCCATGGGGGGCTAAACCTCGTTCATTTCGTGAAGGTATGAGTTCTTCAAGCGGATGAGTCAAAAAGCGGAAGGTACCGAAAGCGGAGCGGGAGTGCAATCGTGCCGACCTGTTCTTAGGCCCGTTGCGGGCCTAATTGGGGGGTTAAGCTGGGGTGGTATCAGGCTCGGGTGGGTAATTGCGTATTGCTTCGGGTTGCTGTTTCATTAATTTCACAAACTCATCCGAGGTGATCGGTCGGCTGAAGTAATAGCCCTGGGATTGATCGCAGGCGTGATCGCGCAGAAAGGTTTCCTGCTCCACGGTTTCTACCCCTTCGGCTACCACCGTCAAGCTCAGAGTGCGCCCCATGGCGATAATGGCTTCGGTAATGGCACGGTCTTCCAGGTTTTTGGGGATCTCCCGGATGAACGAACTATCCACTTTAAGGGTATCGATGGGGAAACGCTTGATCTGCGCCAGGGACGAATAGCCGACGCCGAAGTCGTCTATAGCCAGCCGCACGCCCAACGCTTTAATGGACGTCAGTATTTTGATGGCCCGCTCGGAATCCTGCATGACCATGCCTTCGGTGATTTCCATCTCCAGCAGCTCCGGGGCCATGCCGGACTCTTGCAATGCCGCCGATACATCGTCCACCAAACCCTCATCGAAAAACTGCCGCACGGACAGGTTTACCGCCATACACAAAGGAGGCAGTCCTTGCTTTTGCCAGGCTACGTTCTGTGCACAGGCGGTTTTCAACACCCAGCGCCCGATCAAGACAATCAGGCCGGTTTCTTCCGCCAGGGGGATAAACTGAGCGGGCGAAACTACACCAAGCTCCGGATGCTGCCAGCGCACCAGCGCTTCAACACCGGCAATGGCTCCGGTTTTCAAGTCACGCTTGGCTTGATAGTGCAAGAAAAATTCGTTGCGTTCGATCGCCAGGCGCAGGTTGTTTTCCAACACCAGGCGCTCCAGTGAACGGGCCTTAATGTCGGGGGAATAAAACTGATAGGTATTTTTGCCTTCTTCCTTGGCCCGATACATGGCGATGTCGGCGTTTTTCATGAGCGTCTGTTCATCCTCGGCATCCTCCGGGTACATGCAGATGCCTACGCTGGCCGTAACGCGAACTTCCTGCCCCAAGACGATTACCGGTTTAATAGCGGCAGAGAGTATTTTTCGGGCCACTTTGCCCACCTGCTCCGCGTCTTCGAGTTCTTGCACCAACACCACGAACTCATCCCCGCCCAATCGTGCTACCACGTCGCACGAGCGCAGCGAGTTGCCGAGCCGTTGCGCCATCTCTTTTAAGAGTATGTCGCCCGCATCGTGCCCCAGGGTGTCGTTAATATTTTTGAAGCGGTCTAAATCAATAAAAATCACCGCCAGCTTGCGGCCATAGCGCCGCGCCGACTCAATGGAAATATTCAGGATTTGACTGAACATGGTGCGGTTCGGAAGGCCGGTCAAGCTGTCGTGGGTGGCCAGGTACTGAACGCGTTCCTCCGATGATTTGCGCTCGGTAATGTCGCGGCCAATACCACGGTAACCCTTGAAGGTCCCGTCCTGATCGAAAATGGGCAAGCCGCTCAGGCTTAAATAAACGGCTTCGCCATCTGGCATGGCGCGGCGCAACTCCAAATCCCGAAACGGTTTTCGCTCGGCCACCAGCGATTCGTATTCCAGCCAGGTGCCAGACAGGGGCATGGTGTTCGGCAATTGTTGCAAAATCTTGCCCATCACCTCGGTGCTCAAGTAACCGGACTTGGCATTGGCGTGGGTCATGGCGACAAACTGCAAGCCCTTACCTTGCTCCCAATACCAGTCGGAGGAAAGATCAGTCAGGCTCCGGAAGCGGGCTTCACTTTCTCGGGAGGCCTGCTCGGCTTCTCGCCGGGCGGTAATGTCACGGCCTATGCCTACCAAACCCACGACCTTGCCATCAGCATCCCGGACAGGGACTTTACTGGTCAGTAGCCAACGGATTTTTCCGGTTCCTTTATCAACGGCGGGTTCTTCCAAATCCAACAGAGGTTTGCCGGTTTGTACGATGCGCTGTTCGTCATCAAAAAAACTCTGCGCCATTTTCTGTGGAAAAAAGTCAAAGTCGTCTTTACCCAGGAGGTTTTCCGGGGTGGTTCCCATGCCTCGGGCGACCGAGTGATTGGCCAATAGAAATTTGCTTTGGGCGTCCTTGGCAAAAATGTTATCGGGCATGGAATCTATGAGTGTGCGCATCAGGTTGCGCTCTGACTGCAGTGTCTGCGCTAACGTTTCCAGTTCCGCAGTGCGTTCGGCTACGCGCTCTTCCAGGGTGGCGTTAAGCTTGCGGGCCGCAAATTCCGCCTCTTTGGCGGAAGTGATGTCCCGGGTAATACCCATAATGCCGATGGTTTGGTCATGGTCATCAAACAGGGGTACCTTGGTGGTGGAATGCCAGCGGGACTCGCCGGTGATGGGGTTTCTCACCAGTTCTTCGCGGTCCACTAGGGGCGTTTTTGAGGCGATAACTCGCTGGTCATCGTCATAGAAACCCTGGGCCATGTCTTTTGGGTGGAAGTCGAAATCAGTCTTGCCTAAGGCTTCCTCCTGAGATTTAACGCCCAGGAGCCTAAGCAAGGCTGAGTTTACAAAGGTGTAGTGCCCCTGTTTGTCCTTGGCGTAAATAAGGTCAAGCGTGTTGTCACCCAGGGTGCGCAGCAAATGCCGCTCAATGGATGGCTTGTCGTCTACGGGCATGATGGGGGCCTATACAGGATTTCCAGTTCAACCGATTTTCCAAGTATAGGCGATATTTGGCGACATGCAGGGTTGGGGCGAATGGCGGAGAAGGGGCAGTTGGCCGCCCGGCAGGACCCGACATAGGCCTCCGGGCGGTTCAGGTTTAATCGCCGATAGCTTCCATCAGGCGAGCACCGATGTCGGCGTTGTCCACAAAGCCGTGAAAACGCTCGCTGCCCGCTCCGTAGGCCATGATCGGGACATCCACGGCCGTGTGCCCGTGACTGGTCCAGCCAGTGTGAGAGCGGCGATTGATGATGTCCTTAATGGCCGTGGCCAACTCTTCTTTTCCGGCGCTGCGTGCCTGGCTCAAGGCGGATTGCTCTTCCTCGTCCAGCTCAATGCCTGTGTGTTTCTGCCAGGCTCTCTGCCACCGTTTTGTTTTCAACAAACGGTCACTCAAGGTATTCGCCGTGAGTTTGACGCCCCTGATGACATGGGGATGCCAGTGGTACTGGTTGTTGGCACCTAAGGAAAGACCGCCAGTTTCGTGGTCGCCAGTAATTACCAGCAGGGTATCGGGGTGGGCATCGACAAAGTCCCGAGCAACGGTGACTGCAGCGGCGAAATCATCCATTTCGGCCATGGCGCAGGCGATGTCGTTGGCGTGACTACACCAGTCGATCTGGCTACCTTCTACTACCAATACAAAGCCCTTTTCATTTTTCGACAGCAATTGCAGGGCGCGGTCGGTCAGAGTCGCCAGTGGATCGGGGACAGGGCTCTCCAGGGCACTGGGCAGCGCCACCTTGGCCAACAACCCCAGCGCGGGAGCTCGATCCAGTTTGTTTAGACTCTTCCAACTGTCCGCATACTGATAACCTTCGGCTTTCAACTCTTCTACCAGGTTGCGATCTTCGCGCACGAAAAACTGCACTCCACCACCCAAAATGACGTCCACGGGTAATTGCTCGTTGACGCGATTGTCTACTAATTGATCCGCGATCTCGTTCAATTGGTGGCGCGTGGGTGAATGGGCGTAAAAGGGGGCGGGAGTGGCGTGGTTTACCTGCGAAGTCACGGCTATCCCGGTCCACTTACCGTGTTGCTTGGCTTTTTGAAACAGCGTCTTAAGCGGGCGGTCATTGCAGTCCATGGCGATGGACAAATTGCAGGTTTTGTGACCCGTGGCCAGAGCGGTGGCGCTGGACGCGGAATCCGTGACAATGGTGTCGTCGTCCGGGTGTGTGCTGGACCAACCCACAAGCAGTTCATCCAGAATAGTGGGCTTCACTTCCCCACTCGTGTGTTGCATATGCCGGTAGCCGGTGACGTGAGACGGCCCCATGCCGTCGCCCACCATGACGATGATGTTTTTGGGCGCCGCGACGCTGCTGGCGGCGAAGGTAAGCAACAAAAGTGATAGGGCAATTGGGCTTATGTTACGCATGTTTGAGCTCCTGATTGGCCCGTTTGATCTGGGCACTTTATTATTGGCGTAACGGCTGATATTGCCCCAATCGGGGCCCGGTCTCAAGTCTACGCGCTCACTTGAGCTTAGGGCTCAGCAGTAAATACCAATATTTGACCGGTGGCGGTAACGGCTATTAACTGGCCCCGGTGCCAGATGGGCGAGGCGATGAATGCGCCCAGCCGTTTGACGTGCGCCATGGCGGAATAGAGTTGGTGTGTTTCGCCATACAATCGATCGCGACGGAAGCGGCCCTGCTCATCCAGAATGCCAAACGCGTCTTCTTGATGGGCGGGGGTTTGGTAGCGCCAGTGCTGCTCACCAGTGGTGGCGTCCAGTGCGTAAAGCTCGCCCGCCATGGTGCCGAACACCAAGTCGTTCCCCACTCTTAACGCCGAAGCGTAAGTCCATACTCGGGTATTAAAACGGTAGCTTTCCTTCCCCGTGCGCTTGTTTACGGCGATCATTGCAGCGGTATCCGACGTGCCAAAATACACATGCTGCTCATCCACGGCCGGGGTGGCTACTACCCAGGAACGCTCGACATCGTAACGCCATTGTTGTTTGCCGTCGGAGACGTTAAGGCGGTACAGGTAGCCGTCTCGCGAGCCGACGAAAACGCTGTCACCATCAATGACCGGGGACGATTGAACACCCAGCCAGATACTGATTTTTTGTTCGGCCTCAGTCTGAAAGCGCCACCGCTCGGCACCGGTCTGTGCATCCAGGGCGTAAATGGCACTGTCCCAACTGCCCACAATTAATGTGTCGCCCGCCAATGCCGGCGAAGCATGCACCACGCCGCCAGTTTTAAAGCTCCATAGTCGAGCGCCAGTTTCCGCATCCAGTGCGTAGATGCGCTGGTCACTGCTGCCGACATAGACGCGGCCATCCGCCACCAGCGGGGATGACAAAAAGAAATCCCAGGGATCAGGTACCGGATCGTCGCTGTCGATGCCGTAAAGATTGTAGGTGCTGAAAATCGACTCGCCGCCGGTTTCAAATCGCCACAGCGGCTTGCCGTCCTGGAGATCCAGCGCGTACACATAGCCAGCCCGGTTTAGAAAATACACCTTGTCCCTATCGATTGCGGGTGTCGAGCTGATGCCCCCGTGACTGTGAAACAGCCACTGCAATCGCCGGGTTTCCATGTCGATGCTGTACAGGTTGCCGTTTTCGGCGGCGATCAGCAGCTGGTTATCCTTGACCACTGGTGAGGCTATCACCTCCGTGTGTAAGGGCATGTCCCAAGCCAGGGAGAGCTCGCTGGTGTTTACCTTCTCCGAGGTTAAGCCTGCGCTGCCGGAGCGAGTGGGGTCGCCCATAAAGGTGGGCCAGTCAGCCGCCGCCTGAAAGCTCAGCCCTGGCGAAAGAATCAGTAGTGTACAAACACCTGCTAGGAACGATTTGATTTTCATGGTTGCCTCTCAATGCTTTGCGTGAAAGGAGGCGAGAGTGGCGGGAAGAATCCAATAAGTCCTGAAAACGGGGTTAAAAATTCTTAAGAATCGGGGTTGCTCAGTTTTAAGCCATCAAGCAGTGCCTGGAAGCGCGGTTCTTGGCGCAACGGATCGTACTTGGGATCTACTGCCAACCACAAAACGGGGAATTGCTCGCGCGCCTGCTCCAAATAGTCCAGGGCCAAGTCAAGATCGCCGGCACCGATGGCATAGCGAGCCCACGCCAGCGGTGGACGATAATCGCCCAGGTCCGCCGCTTCGCGCCGCTCCAGTAGCCAACGATTAAATGCCCGCAAGCCGCCGCGGTGGAAGGTTTGTTCGGCATGGGAGATTTCCTGGTCAGTAAAGCTAGCGTCTCGCATCAACCACAGGCTGTGTTCGAAAGAGGCCCGATAGTCACCCAGGCTTTCCATAACCCGCTGGGCGGAGATGCGGTAGTAGCGGTCTTCCGGTTCCGTGCGGCGGATACGTTCGAATTCCTGCAAGGCTAAATCGTGACGGCGCTGCATTTGATAAATCCAGATCACCGTCGGGGCCGAGTAGGTCAGCGGGTTCAATGCCCGCAGTCGGTCAACATGCTGGAGCGAATCCTCGAAGCGGCCCATCGCTAGCAGGAACTGGGCATAGTCCAGATGCAGTCGCTCATTGTCCGGGGCCAGCAGCAGGGCTTGCTGGAAATGCCGCTCCGCTTGCAGGTCATCCCGGTAAGACCAAAAGTGCAGGTTGGCCAACCAGCGATGGGCATCGGACAGGGAGTCATCCAACTCTAGGGCGCGCTGCAAAAGCGCGCGGATTTCCGGCGAGTGTCCGGAGGCCAGAATTTCCTCCCCCAGCAATTGGATTTTGGCTTCGGCAATGCCCAGGTAGGCGTCGGCGTCGCCGGGATTCTGTGCCAGTATGTCGCGATAGTGACCAATGGTTTCCCGCATTTTCTGGTCGTGAGGCTCGTTGGTCCAGGTGGCCACTTCTGTGGAGGGTGTCTTAGGTGCAAGGAGCAGCGCGCCGAGCCCGAGGGCCAGTAACAAAACCCCCAGGGCAGCTAGCCATCCGCGCCCAGAAAAACGCGCACGAACTGATGGCGCCTCTGGCTGGTAATCTGCGATCCATTGATACCCTCGACCGGATAAGGTTTTGATGTAACGGGGGGTTCGAGCCTGATCTTCAAGCGCTTTGCGCAGTTGGCTGATGGCCACAGAAAGACTGTCGTCGCACACAACCCGACCCGGCCAGATGGCCTTCATCAGTTGTTCTTTGCTTTGGATTTCGCCGGAGGTTTGAATGAAGTGATGCAGCAACCGCGCCAGACGATCTTCCAGCAGCTGCACTTCCTCTCCCCGACTCAAGCGGTTGTGTGTGGCATCGAACCGCCAGTCGCCGATCTGGTAAACAGTAGCGGTTGTGAGTGGAATATCTGGCATAGGTATCAAGCCCCCGGACGCTTCCCTGCGCCCAACTTAATGGTGTATTCAGTGCTCAGTTGAAAAAGGGCCGTAGACGGCATCGCGAAAGGCTTTGTGCAGACCAATTTCATCGAATGGCAATAGTTGTACAAACAGGATCGCTGCAAGATCATTTTCCGGATCCACCCAAAACAGTGTGCTGGCGGCGCCGTCCCAAAAGAACTCTCCCACAGTACCGTTGTTCTCCTCAGCCGACGCGGGAGGATTAAGCCGCACGGCGACGTTCACACCGAAACCCACCTGGCCCTTGTGGGGCAACCAGGAGCGATCAGTGACGTCGTCGGGCAGATGGTTGGTGGCCATGGTGCGCACGGTATCCGGCTGCAAAATTCGCGCGCCGTCAAGCTCACCCTCGTTAACAAGCATGCGGGCAAAGCGCATGTAATCGTCCAGGCTAGACGTTAGCCCGTAACCACCCGGGGTCAGTGCCCAGCGTTGAGTGGCAAGTCGTTGACCCAAAGCATCGGGCATCCGGTTCAGTTTTCCGTTGCCGTTGCGCTCATAAACCGCGGCGAACCGAGAGCGATCTTCTTCGGAGACGAAGTAACTCGTTTCCCGCATTTTCAAAGGTACGAGAATCTTCTCGCGCACGTAGGCGTCGAATGGCTGGCCGGACACCCGCTCTACCACCAACGCGAGGACGTCTACTTCTGGCCCGTACGACCAGCGTTCACCGGGTTGAAAGTACAGTGGCACACGCGCCATTTTTTCGGCCATTTCACTGAGCGTGTTTTCCTGGGCGCCCGGTGCTTCCGCCGCGAGAATTGGGCCCACGCCGGGTAGATCGGGTGAATTGGCAAACCCCGCGGTGTGTCGGGTAAGGTCGCGAATGGTGATTTCCCGATGCGGAGCTTCGAGTATCATTTCTCCATGTTCATCGGTGCCCGCGTAAACGCGTACATCGGCCAGTTCCGGCACGAACTTTGAGACGGGGTCGTCCAGATCCAATTTGCCCTGCTCGTAGAGTGTGAGCATGGCCACGCCTGTGATCGGCTTGGTCATGGAAAAAATTTGTACCAGGGTATCTCGGGACATGGGCACGCCCGCTTCCCGGTCAGCCATTCCAAAGGTGTTGAAATACACTTCCTGGCCACCTTCGAAAATGAGCACGGAGGCGCCGGCGAGATGGCCGGATTCCACAAAACCACCCAGAGTTGCATTCAGTCTCTCAATAGCGGCCTGATCAATAACCCCTGCGCTCTGTCCTTCCTGCGTGTCCGGGTTGTTGCCCGAGCAGGCGGTGAGTGTAAGCGTTAACAGCGCGGCGAACGCGCCCTGAATAATCCATTGCTTTTGCATGCAGTCACCTGTTTTATATTGAAACTAACTCGCCGCTGGTGGTGTTTACCTAAAGCGGTACGTTAGCCTGCCTTCGAACGTACGCCCCGGACGCGGGTATTCGTAGTTGCCGGAATGAGACGACCAGGCCTGATAATCGGAAACTACTTCGTCCGTTAGATTCAAGACCCGGATACCCAATTCCCAGTCGCCGTCCCGCCAAATCATATTGGCGTTCCACACCAGTGTGCTGGCCAACTCGCCTTGGGTATTGAAGTTGTCGTCGATGCGGTAGCGAGGGCCAGTGTATTGGGCATCCACATAGAAGGCCAGTATGTTCATGGGCTCATAGCTCAAAGTTGCATTGGCCAAGCGTCGGGCCACAAAGGGTACCTGCATGCCGGCGGATTCACCTTCTGCGAGTGTGGCGTCGGTAAAGGTGTAGTTGACTTGCCCACTCCAGCGTTCATTAAACTGATAATTAACATCCACCAGTGCGCCCTCGCGCTCCGAATCCGGCAGGTTCACGTTCGCGCCGAAACCGGCGCTGGGATCGTAGGCAATTTCATTGTGCAGGCGCATGCGAAACACCGAGGTGGTGATATCGTGTTTGTTGCCACGCCAGTTGAGGCCCACTTCCGTGGAGCGGCTTTCTTGAGGATCCAGAAACTCCACACCCTCATCGGTGAAGGTGTATTCGTCCACATTGGCGAAACGAAAACCTTCGGCGCTGCGACCGTAGAGTCGCCAGCTGGGTGTGAACTGATAACTCAGCCCCCATTCACGTACGTCCGCCTGATGTTCCCGTTCGGTTTCGTCTTCTGCCAGTGGATCGCGATCCGTTACCGTTTCCCGGCGCAAACCAGCGCTGCCCGAGAGTTTGGCGGTCAGTGGATAAACTAACTGGCCGTAATTTCCCTTTAAATCCTGTTCGGCCTGAGTGGTGCCAAACTCACTGCTGCGTTGATACTCCGCGCGTTGACGATCGGTGCCTAGGGTGAGAACGGCGGTTCCACCCGGCGCGCCAAAACGCCCGATCAAACGGGGCGTGAGTGTTTCAACCTCGGTGCGCTGCTGAAAGGGTGAAAAAATAAAACCCTCGGCTTCGGTTTCTCGGGTGCTGTACTCGGAGAGCAGTCGCCAGTTTTCCGACAGGTACCATTCGCCACTGATCCGGGAGAGGCGGGTGTCCTGGTTGGAGAAATCGTCCGGAGTGCTCGCCTGGCGGCGGTCTTCCTCCAGCTGCTCGTCGGAAAGAGCCCCGGGCAGGCGCAACTCGTCATCCACCCGCTGGTACTCGTAGGCGATTCGTCCAGCGGCGAAATCCCAACCCAGGCGAGCTTGAATGTTGCGGTATTCCTGTTCGTTGTTGTCCCGGTAATGATCCGCTTCCCGTTGGTGCAGAGAGACTCGGTAATGCACACCATTATCCAGGCCTTGGGCCAGGCGCACCCCATACCCTTTCTGTCCGTGACTGCCGCGCCGGATTTCCGTGTAGCCTTCAATATGCTCACCGCGGGGACGGCGCGTAACGATGTTGATGACGCCGCCCACGGCTTGATCGCCATAGAGAACACCGGCGCTGCCTTGAATAATTTCGATGCGTTCAATGTCCGATACGGGAATATCATTCAGGGCCGGACCCGCCAGCGATGGGTTGTTCAGTTTGCGCCCGTCCACCAGTACCAAGGTGTTGTTGGCGGCGTTGCCGCCGAAGCCGCCCATGGACACCGTGACATTGCGCCCGCCGCTGCCGTCGGCATCGCGCAATTGCACACCCGCTTGGGTGCGCAGAAGCGTAGAAACCTGCTGCGCGCCGCTGAGGCGAATCTGCTCCCGATCAATGACCGTGACTGTGGTGGCCACCGGCCGTTGGCTGGTGTCGCCGCGCACGCCACTGACGTAGATCTGCTCCACCGGCGGTGTCGATTGAGCTTGGGCCGTGTTCACGGCTCCGGTGGCGGTTATAGGCAACAGCAAAGCGGCGCCCAGGCGGCGGGGGGTGAGTTTGTTCATGAAGTCTCAAAATTCTAGGGTGGGGTAGGGCGAACATAAAGCGATGCTGCAGGCCCGTCAAGGGGCGGGGGTATGCTACCGAGCCAGTGGGCGTTGGGTTTTGGTGAGTTCGATGCTTTCCGCACTGATGTGTTCAGCGACAAGCCGGTTTTTCCCTTGGTGTTTTGCTTGGTACATAAGCTGATCGGCGTGTTTTATCAGCACTTCTGCGCTGATGTTCGCGCCTGCAGAACAAGTGACGGCGCCGATACTGGCGGTGATGCTGACCTCTTTGTCTTCAACGTGCCTCAAATGTTTTATCGCTCGAAGAATGCCCTTCAGCGTCTTCTGAATACCATGGCCGGCATCGGTGCCTCGGAAAACCAAAAGAAACTCGTCACCACCCAAGCGCCCCAAAAAATCGCTGCGACGGATAAGGCTGCGCAGAATATCCGCAACGGCTTTTAGGAGTTTGTCTCCCAGGTCGTGCCCGTGTTGGTCATTGACCGCTTTAAACCCATCGAGGTCGACAAATGCCAAAGTGACGGCGTTACCGTCCGACGCCGTAGTCAGTGCGTCATCCAAAATACTCAGCAGCTGCGCTCTGTTGGGTAAGTCGGTGAGAGGGTCATGCGTCGCCATGTGGGCGAGCCGGCTGTTGGCGGCTTCCAGATCCTCCGCCCGTTTGCGATCACTAATGTCCAGCATTGAGACCAGCACATAGTTGTTTCCGCCTAAACTCACTGGCGATAAGCCAACCTCTACCGGAATTTCTCGCCCGTCTTTTGTCAGCGCCAACAGATCTCTGTTGCCGCCCATGCTGCGAGCTTCGGGCTGTTTGTTATAGCCCTTGCGACTGACTTCGTGGGCGCTGCGGTATCGGTCGGGAATGAGGGCGTTGATGTGCTGTCCGGGGAGATCATTTCCATCCCAGGCGAGTATGGTGCAGGCGCGGTTATTGCAAAATACCACTTGGCCGTGCGCGTCTACCAATAGCATGCCTACTGGTGTTACCTCTAAAATGGCTCGGATAACGCTATCATGGGCGCTTAGCATTTCTTGTCTACCCCGCGGTTCCGAAATTCCGATAAAAAACGGCTTATTATTTTGTTTATCCCTGAGTGGGCTTTGGGGGCGACTGAGGCTTCCCGCCGACACAAAAGATAGCGCTACCATGGTACGAAACGCTGCCGTACAGGTCAATCTTTCGGCTCGAAGCCGCACCAAAAAACTTCTTTAATAGGTGCACGTTTTCAAGCTGTACATCGAAATTTATATGGGCACAAGTGATCAAAGGTGGTGCCCACAAAGTAGTAGAGGCTAAACCTAGTCGGCCTTTGTTCTGAATCAAAACACCGCAAAACTCGTCCACTAAAATAAGCGGTTTTTTGAATTGAGGACTCTCGAGTGTTCAAAGCGGAACTCCTTTCACCCGCCGGCAGTTTGAAGGCCATGCACCTGGCGTTGGCCTACGGTGCCGACGCGGTATACGCGGGGCAGCCCAGATTCAGTTTGCGAGTACGCAACAACGAATTTGATGTGCGCAATTTGGGTTTGGGTATTGAGCAAACCCATGCGGCGGGGAAGCGTTTTTATGTGGTCGCCAACATCGTTCCGCACAACAGCAAGGTAAACCACTTGCTGGATGAACTCGCGCCGGTTGTTGAGCTTGGTCCCGATGCGCTGATTGTCTCTGACCCGGGCGTTATTTGGTTGCTGCGTCAGCAATTCCCCCATGTGCCTCTGCATTTGTCCGTACAGGCAAACACGCTGAACTGGGCCGCGGTGCGGTTTTGGCAGGAGCAGGGTATTGCGCGCATCATTTTGTCACGCGAACTTTCTATTGAAGAGATCGCGGAAATTCGCCAGCGCGTGCCGGACATGGAATTAGAGGTGTTCGTGCATGGAGCATTGTGCATGGCCTACTCGGGCCGCTGTCTCCTGTCGGGCTATTTCAACAAGCGCGATCCCAATCAAGGTGCTTGTACCAATGCCTGTCGTTGGGACTACAAGGTTCACCCTGCACAGGAAAATGCCGTCGGGCAGTGGCAAGCGGCACCAGTGCTGCTGGAGGACCCGCAACGCCCGGGTGAGTTGCTGCCCATGGATGAAGACGAGCACGGCAGCTACATCATGAATTCGCGGGATCTGCGGGCGTTGGAGTACGTTGAACAGTTGGTCAACCTGGGTGTGCACTCGCTTAAGATTGAGGGGCGTACCAAGTCGCCCTACTATGCGGCGCGCACGGCACAGGTATACCGGCAAGCGATTGATGCGGCCGTGGCCGGAAAGCCTCTGCAAGCGAGCCTATTCGAAGATTTGGATGGCCTCGCCAACCGCGGCTACACCCCCGGCTTTCTTCGCCGCCACATTCCGGCCGCTGAGTTGCAGAACTATGCCACAAACCATAGCGACGGCAATCAGCAATGGGTTGGAGAATTCTGCTCCGACCCCGGTCCGTCGGACTATACCTGGGTGGACGTGAAGAACCGTTTTCATGTGGGCGACAAATTACTGTTGCTCAGCCCAAGTGGCAACGTGCCCTTCACTCTGGAAGATATGCTCGGCCTTGACGGTACGCCAATATTGACCGCTCCAGGTTCCGGCCACCGGGTGGCGATACCTCTGCCCGTGGCATGCGACACTCGTACGGCGCTCCTGGTAAGGCTGCTCTAGGCTATGGCACTTGCGATCGACGACAGCTGCATCAACTGCGACATGTGTGTGCCGGAGTGTCCGAACGAGGCCATAGCCATGGGCCGCAAGCACTATCAGATAGACACAGACCTATGCACCGAATGTGAGGGTTTTTATGACTCGCCCACCTGCATTGCGGTGTGCCCCTTGGATTCTATTCATCGTCTCAAGGGGACTTAGGACTCACGGTTTTTAATTGGGTTGCGCCCATCTTGCTGCTAGGGTTCAACCCAGTCCAGTATGACCCGTCTATTCAGTGCGCGGCCTTCTTCCGTGGCATTGTCCGCGAAGGGTTGGGTGTCACCCAAAGCCCGCAATTCAAAGCGATCGGGATTGAGATTGTATGTCTCCACCATAAAGTCACGAACCGACTTAGCTCTGTGTTTTGACAGGGTACGGTTGTAATCGCTCGGCCCCCTGCTGTCCGAGTGCCCGGTCAGGAGCACACGCTTGTTCGGGTTCTGATGCAAGTGATTGGCTACCACTCTCAACCTGGGCTGAAACTCACCCGACACTTCAACGGAGTTGTAATCAAAAATGATCGCGAGGTGGAGTGTCGGCGGTGGGGTGGCGACCGGTGCCGGCTCGCGTTCTGTGGGGGGCGGAGCGGTTGCGACCGACGGTACATGGCGATCACGCTGACTAGGCTCCCCGAACTGGTAGATTAAACTCACCGAGGCCAGGGAGGTACGCTGATTATCGAGATCGTAATAGCTTATCCCAGCGCGGGTACGCCATTGCGAATTGAATCTATAACCAATACCCAGCCCGAAGCTGGGTCCTTCCGTGCTTCGAGCCCATTCTTGAGCCAGCTCCGCTGAGCTGGCTTTTGATCGGCTAGCCATCACACCCACACGTCCGTATACGTAATAACGCTTGCTCAACGGATAGGTGCCAACGGCGGCCAGTTCCCAGCCAGCGAGTGTTTGTGGCAGGGCATCGGCGCCGCTATCCAAGTAGCGGCGGACTTCGCTGGGCTGGCCCGTGATACGGGCGTCCAAAGCCCCCATATCCAGATAACCCAGTTCAGTGGCGAAGTGTGGCGTCCACTGATAGCCCACAATTGCACCCCAAGCCCAGCGGTTGCGATCCTCCAGTTCGACTTCAAAATCATATCCCAGAGACTCGAAGCGGTCGGCTACCCGCTGTTGACTGATGCCACTATGGGCAACGCCCAGGGTGCCACCCAAATACAGACCGTCACCGGACCAAATGGAGGAATCCGCCTGAGCGGGAATGCTCAGTGGCAGTGTCAGGCCAGCCAGGGCAACTACGCGGCGAGTGTGTCGATTCATGACCGACCTCCATTAGTCTGTTGTTTTTGCGTAGTGAGTCCCTGGCGCAAGCCATAGCCCAGCATCAATAACCATAACCACAGGCCACTGTGTCCGGAGCGGCGGCTGCTGGTTACCGTGATTTGTTCGATGGGCTCCACCTCCACGGGCGGCTCTGGCTCTTCCCCCTCTGCCAGGCGACGGCTGACGGCGCCGGGGTCAGAGATGGAGCCATCCGCCTCGCCGTCGGCGTCGTTGGGACCGCCGTCTTCAATGGTCAGCTGTACACACCAGTAGCCGGCGATCAGCCCGCTCTGCCAGTCGTCGCCGCCCGGCGCGGGGCAGTAGCCTTCTTCCCCCGACGCGGAGTGCAGGGCGTTGTGCTCGTCCTCCACAAAGGTTTGCCAGTGACCGTTGATGAGTTTGCGGTAAACCGCATTCTCTGGAATGACGGCACGCTGGGGCACGACGACCCGCACACTTTGACCGGACTCCAACAGGTCGTGGATTTCAAAGTCGAACACACCGCCAACTGGCTGATAACCGGTATCGGCAGGCAGGTCGCTCAGGTGCTCGAAGTCTTCATCCAGCAATTGCACGCCACCGGACTCGCTCATCAGAGCGCGGCTGCCGATTCGGCAGCGTACGCCCGGGTCGCACTCCAACAGGTATTGAATCTGTTGGGCAACGCGTTGCGGCAGAACGTTTGCGGAAGGCGTAGCGTCCAGGTAGTCCGGTATGCCGTTGCCTTTCTGATCACCCAGCCCTTCGGTCAGGTCGTCGATGCCGTTGTTGTTGCTGTCCTGATTTGGGTCCAGCGCCGGGAGACTGGCCGCCACTCTGAAGGGCAGGAGCGCCCGGCCGGTGTTGCCGGCGCTGTCGGTGACCACCAGTTGCAGGGTGTATCGGCCCGGAGACAGGTCGGCTGGATCCAAGCTCAGGGTGTCGGTGCTCAGGTTGTTCGCCAGCGCTGTGATGCTGTTGTCCGAGCCGGACCAGTCGAAGCTGTGGCTGTCGCCGACATTGGGGTCAAACACGGTTGAGGTCACCGTGATGGTGCCCGCATCAGCGGCGATCAGAGCCGCGTTGTTGCCGCTTTGGTTCAGGTACAACCGTACTCTGGGTGGCACATTGCCTTCGCGGATCAACACCCGGTGGCGGTTGCTGGCGCCGGAGTTGAGGTTGTAGAGCCCGGGTTGCGTACCGGTAAAGACGTCGGTCAGAACTTGCTGCTCGCGATCATCAAGGCGCACCACCAGCAGACTGCCATCGGAGGCCTGAACATCGTCAATGCGCAGGGTCACTGTCTTCTCCGTCTCGCCCTCGTCAAACACCACCGTGCCGTCGGTCAGATCATGCTCGTCCGCACGGGCGGTGGTGGCGCTATCCAGGGTGTAGGGAAGCTCCAGCGGATAGAAGGGCGAGGTGCCGTTCAAAATGACCCTGAAGCTGACTTCCGAGCCCGGAACAGCAATCTGGTCCTTGCTCAGGGAAACCATGGGTCTTACATGAATCACCTGAACGGCCTCGGCTTCGTTGCCCGCGCTGTCCTGGGCGCGCCAGATGATTTCGTGATGCCCCGGGCGTAGACGCTGGGCACCGTCTTCAAAACCTTCTACCGTGGGAGAGCAACAGCCATCGCCATCCACGTTGTCGGTCGCCAGGGCCGCGAGCGCTTGATTGACCGACGCCGCCGAGGCATCCGCCGGAAGCCCCAGCAACTGAGCCACGGTAATGCGGGTAAACAAGGTGCGGGCGTCAATGATGCGATCCGCCGGGGCATTGAGCTGCGGTGGTTCCAGGTCCACAAAGGGCACCACCGCCAGGGTGAACGCCGGCAAGCTGGCGCTGAGTTCACCGTCGCTCACGCTCAGGGTAATGGTCGCGCTGGAGCCTTCGTTTGACGCACCGGGCGTGCCCGTGAGAGCCCCGGTTTCGGTGTCGAGGCTCAGCCAGCTTGGCAGACCCTGGGCACTGAAAGTCAGCGTATTGCCATCCGGGTCGCTGGCCGTAGGCACAAAGCTGTAGGGCTCACTGACCATGGCTTCCAGGTCGGGTGTGCCGCTGATGATCGGCGGTTGATTGGCTTCCAGCACCTCAATGGAGAAGGGCGCCAGAACCACACTGTCCAAACCGTCGCTCACCGAGATCACGATATCCTGGTGAGTACCCACTTCCGTTGGGGTACCGCTTAACAGGCCGCTGTGCGGATCAAAGTCCGCCCAGGTCGGTGCATTGCTGATGGCGAAAATCAGAGTGCCGCCGTTGGGATCGCTGGCCGCTGGCTGGAAGGCGTAAGGCTGTCCCCGGTCAGCCTGTGCGGCAGCCGTGCCGCTAATCAACGGCGGGCTGTTGACCAGTACCTCGAAGCTAATCGATCCACTGTTGCCCGCCGAATCACTGCTGGTCAGCGTGATTTCGGTCAAGCCGGGGGCTACGCCCATTAACAGGATTGATCGGTCTTCACCACTGCCGCCGAGGTCGATATTGGCTTCGGGCAACACGTCTGGGTTGTTGCTGACTACCGCCAGGTCAATCGTCTCTGCGTCAGTGACGTTGTCGGCCAGGGTAAAACTGATCGGGTTGCTGCCGTGCGCCAGACTGATGTGTTGGTTAGCAATGGCGCTGATGACCGGCGCTTCGGTGTCCACCGTTACGGTCAAGGCATCGGAAGCCGCGCTGACATTGCCCGCCGCATCGGTGGCGGTGGCGGTCAGTTGGTGCTCACCATCGCTCAGGCTGTCGGTGGTGATTTCCCAATCACCGTCGCTGTCCACGGTGGTGGTGCCTACCGCATCGTCCAGGTCGCTGGTCAAGGTGATGGTGCTGTCCACCTCGCCGGTACCGCTGATCACCAGTTCGGTGATGTTGGTGATGCCGTCGCTGTCACTGGCGCCACTGTCACTGGCCGGATCAAGCGTCAGGTCTTCCGGTGCATCCGGGGCGATATTGTCGTGGCTAATGATCGGTACCACCACCGGCGCGGAGCGGTTGCCCGCCGCATCCTGAGCTACCACCACCAGAGGGTTGTCGGTGTTCTGGAGCAGAGTGTGTTCGATGAGCCACTGGCCACCGGTCACGGTCGCCGTTCCCAATACCGCGTTCAGGTCATCGGGCGTGCCGTCCTGGTTGGTGTCGGCGTAGAGGCGCACCGTTACGCCGTTCTCGCCCATGGTGCCGGTGATTTCAAACGCATCGGTGTTGACGTCAATGGCCTGGGTCGGAGCGGTGACTACCGGCTCGTCCGGGGCAATGGTATCCACCTGGACATTGGCAAAGCTTTGCTGGGCGAAGCTCAGGTCGGCGCTGTTGCCGGCGCTGTCTTCGATAGTAGTGCCGTTGAGGCCAATGCCGTTGGCTAGCACCGTCACACCGTTGGTGTCGGTATTGTCACTTGTCTGCACGATATAGCGGAAGCTCAGAAGTCCATCCACTTCGCTGACAAACTCGGCGCTGCGGGTATCGGGGCCTATATCGATGGCCAGTGTGGCATCGGTGCCGGTGACGGTAACATTCTTGTTCAACTCGACGGTGATCAGGAGTTGATCGCCTTCGGCGTAGTGGCCATCGGTCATGCCCAAACTCAAGACTTCCGCCGGGTGAGCGTCTTTGGCGACGGTGGCGGTGGCCGGGTCGGAGACATTACCCGCCGCGTCGGTCAGGGTCAGGCTCACCGTCAGGGTGCCATCCGGCAGGCCGGAGACATCGATACCACTCAGCGTCTGCCCCGGATCGGTGATGGTCGCCGAGCCAGTGATGGGGGTGCCGCCGCCGTCGCTGCTGATGCTGTAGTTGGCGGTGGTGTCGACCTCGGCGCCGCTCAGGGTCAGGCTGATATTGTCGGCATTAACGCTGGTGATTGGGGCTTGGTCAAAGCTGACGCCGGGAGCGTCAGGCACCTGGGTGTCCACCGATACATTGCTGGTGCTGGCGGTGGTTCGTTGGTTGCCCGCCTCGGTGATGGCGGTTACCGAGGCGTTCAGGTTGGTGCCCTCAAGGCCCGCTCCCAGTGTGAGGCTGGCGCTCCATTCATCACCGCTGGAGCTGGCGGCAACGGCACTGCCACCGCCAAAGGCGGAGAAGTTCACTGTTACACCGGCTATCGGTTGGCTGTTGTTATCGCCGGCGGCGCTGTTGTCCCAGGTAACGGTCAGGGTGTCACCGGCGATAAAGGTGCCGCCCGTACCGGAGGCGCCGTCTAAAACGATGTTGCCGGCACTGACTTGAGGGGCAATGGTGTTTACCGAAACGTCATGATCGCCCGCCGTGGTGGTTTGGTTACCGGCATCGTCGGTAGCGGTGACGCTGATATTGCGGTCAGGGGCGTCGATAACGCCGGGGTTCAAGTCGAAGGTGGCGGTCCATACACCGGCGTTATTGGTGGCGGCAATGGCCGAGCCGCCAAACTGGCTAAAATCGATGGTTACCGCGGAGGTATCCCCATTGTTGTCGCCGCCCGCCGTGTCGTCCCAGGTGGCGGTCACAGTATTGCCAATGATAAAGGCCCCATTGGTACCCGTGGCGCCGGTCAGGTTGATGTTGGCGTCGGTGACAATGGGACGAATGTTATCCACCGTAGCATTGGTGGTGTCGGCGACTATGGTGGTGCCATTGGCATTGGTGGCGGATACGCTGACGTTGCGGTCGGTCCCGTCTATCGAGCCGGGCACGATGTCATAGGTGGCAATCCAGGTGCCGTTGTCATTGGATGCGGCCAAGGCAGCCGAGCCGCCAAACTCGGAGAAATTCACCGTCACGCTGGTCACTGGCAAACTGTTGTTGTCCCCATCGGCGGTGTTATCCCAGATGGCTGTGACCGTATCGCCAATGCGATAAGCACCGTTGGCGCCAGTGGCTCCGGAAATAGTAATGTTGCCGGGTGTGACTGTTGGCGTAGCGGTATTCACGAAGACTGCGTTGGTATCGCCAACGGAATTGAGGGTGGTAGACAGGGTATTACCGGTGCCATCGAGCAAGGTGCCGCCATTCGGTTCCAAGGCAGCTGCCACAGCAATGCCATCGTTATCGTTATCGCCCGTCTGGACGGTGTAGCGGAATACCAATGCGGACGTGCCGCTGCCACTGAGATACAAGGCATAATGGGTGGTGGCGCCAATTGTCAATGCGATGCGCGGTGTACCACCGCCGGTATTAACGGTGACGTTTTCGCTGGTGTTAATGGTGAAATTCAGATTCTGGCCCGCGATGTAAGTGCCATTGGCGGGAACGGCGACGCTGGTCACTGCGGCTCCGGAAATGCCATGTACCGTTACGGTTACTATCGCCGCTGCACTTTCATTGTCGCCGTCATTGACCCGGAAGGCGACTTTTCTTTCCGCAGTTTCCCCCTCGACAATATCCGGATCGGGACCTGCCTGGAAACTGACCGATCGCAAAATGTCACGGTAGGTCTCCAATGTGGCGCTACCAGTTAGCGTAAGCACTCCGGTATCGGCGTCATAATCTGCCGTTACCCCGCCCTGTGTCGTCACATGGAGCTGGTCGCCGGGTTTAAATCCGGATTCAATCGTAACACTGCCTGATTGCAGGTGTGTATCATCACTGTCAAAAATCAGCAATTGATCATCAAGTGTAACAGCGGGTCCGCTTTCATCCGCCGAAGCTGTGACAGATGCCAATACGATACCCGGTATGGGGAGGCTAAACACGGCGATAGCATGTAAACCCTGACCCGCTGAGTATAAGTTCTGATTAAGAGGGTCTGTTACCATGCCCGAAACAGCAGAAATACCGAGGACACCATCCTCACCATTTATTCTTGATGCTGCAAGTGAAAGGGTTCCGGTATGTACATTTCTTTCAAATACGGTGATGGCATTACTTTGGATGGCACTCACATACAGGTAGCGCCCATCAGGACTCATAGCCAGGCTGCGTGCTTGCTCCATGGTACTTATCCCGCCCGTACCATTGGTATAATGCTCCACATAGGTAATATGCCCGGTATCCTTGTCGCGTGAAAACACAGATACAGCATGTTGACCTTGTCCGCTTACATAAACAAAATTTTCATCAGGCGAAACGACAAGAGATGAGGCAGCCTGAATGCCCTGAACTCCGTTGATTCCGTTTTCTGCAACCTGCTCCAGCGTTAAAGACCCGGTATCCGTATTTCGGGCATAAACAGATACGGCATGATCTGCAGTGGATGTTATATAGAGATAATCACCTGCGGCAGAGTAGTCAATGTTATTAATCGGGCTGGCTGTAGGGGAAAAGACCTGGGTTAACTTATTCCCGTTTTGACCGGCTATATGCTCTTCAACATAGGTTAACCTGCCGGTTTCGGGGTTGCGATCAAACACTACCAGGCCATGTAATTCGCCACCGCCACCGCCAACACCATATACCGACTTTCCGTCCGGGCTTACCGATACCATAATGAATCCGCCTACGGCAAAAGCTTCATTAGCCGTTGTTTTTGATTCAACAAAAGTGAGCTGCCCAGTATTTTCATTACGGGCAAAAACAACGACCGCATGACTGTTTGGTGAACCAACATATACATGCTTTCCGTCAGGACTGATATCCACGCTGAATGCCGACTGCATATGTTGGACGCCATCCATATTATGAACAACAGCACCTGCAGGGGTGAGTTCACCTGTGGCTGCGTTCCTGCTGAAAATATTAATCGCGCTACTCGTAAAAGCGGCCACATATACATGCCGGCCATCCGGACTAACAGCCGGGTCACTGGCTCCACTCATCCAATCAACACCCGGATCACCTTGCTTTAAATGTTCTATATAAACAATGGCATCATTACTTTGCAGAAGGACCTCAAAGCCTTCTACGCGTTGTGCGAACAGTGGCTCGGCATCCAACGCCATGGAGCTGTATTCCAGTTCCCAGTCACCGCCCCGTTCTCTATTTCCGGTCGAGTTTGCTGAAGCGATGACCGGCCGCCCAAGTTGACGAGCGAGCGAGTCGACAAACGCCGTGCCCTCGATATTGCCGGCAATATCGCAACCGTATAAGTAGACCACTCCATCTTTAAGCAAGAGCCTATCCAACAGCCGGGCCAGCTCATCCACCTCAAGCTCCCGCTCACCCAGTAAAATTTTGCCAGGGCGGCCATGCGTGATGAGATGGATCCCGCTGTATAGAGAACCGTCAGGCGCAATGCCCGTCAATTCATTCAGGGAGCTGAAGAGCTTGGCATCAATGGGGCGCTTCGCCGCCGACACCAATGCTTCTTTCTGCTCAGCCAGTTCGGCAGCTACGAGAAGAAGGTCAGACTTGCCGGTTATTTCAGCAAGCACCGCAGATGCATTCAACAGGCGCTGACTTTCCAGTTCCTTGTCGGCGATAGCAGTTGAACCCTGAGCTGCGTACAAAAAGAGGGATGCAATCGCTGCAAGAGAGGCGAGTATTTTTTTCATCGTTGTTACCTGTTGACCACGGGGTGTTGTGCCGAGTTGGGAATCACGTGCTGGGGGATCAGCTCGCCGTCCTCGGCCGGGAGTGTAGTTACTGCGAACACGGGTTTGCCTTACTTGGTAGTTGTGAGCGGTCTTCGAAAAACAGGAAAGGATAGCGGTTAAGTTTGACCTCTTGGCCTAGCTGATTCAGAGGCTCCTTCAGCGAGGGCCAAATGTGAACAGCAATGGGTGAGCCGATCAATCGGCGGCTCAAGATAGCCAAGCTCTTGGCGGTCACTGTCGGGTTGTCCATTTATCTGCAGTTTTTGCTGCGTCACTGCGCTAGCTGCATCGTGGAAGAAGGGTTTTCTGGAGAGCTATTTTGTAAGGTTGGGTGTCCCCACCCTAAAGAGTTTCTAATTCTTTTTAAAAGGTAGTTCAGATAACCCCGGTGCGCAATCTTTATTGCTTAAAGAGCTACATATAAGGGTGCAAGGAAAGGCGGTGGCCAAAATGATTGCCCCTTGGGAAAGTGCAGCCAGTGGCCGAGTGTTAACTCGAAGTGGATTGCAGGCCTTTTAGATATTCTTCGTGCGTGGGCTGAAGCGTGGTCACCGCGTTGACGGCGGCATGGGTCTGTTCCAGTGCCTGGCGTAGGGTTTCCATGTCCAGGGTGTCGGTTTGGGGAGCGGGGCGACGGGGGCGGATGCCCATGCCTTCGAACACCGCCTGCCAACTGCTGGGGCGAAACAGTGGGTCCAGTTGCTCCCGTAGCAGCCCTTGGGCCCGGAACAGATCAATGCGTTGTTGCAGCGATTCCGGTACGGGCAACTGGCGGCAGTGCTTCCAGAAGTCGCTGTCGGTGCGCTGGCTGGCGCAGTAGTGCAGCAAAATAAAATCCCGGATCTCTTCGTAGTCCGCGCTCATGCGCCGGTTGTATTCCCGGATCAGAGCCGGATCGCAGTCGGTGTCCGGGAAGTAGCGCAAAAAGAACTCCACACCGCGCGCGATCAAATGGATGGAGGTGGATTCCAGGGGTTCGATAAAACCGGCCGAGAGCCCCAATGACAGGCAGTTGCCTTTCCACATTTCCTCGCGGTGGCCGGGCGTAAAGGGAATAAAACGCGGTTCGCTGATGCGCGGGGCGTCCAGAGATTTCAGCAGAATGGATTTTGCCTGAGCATCGGTGCAAAAGCGGCTGGAGTACACATGGCCGTGACCGGTGCTGGTGCGCAGGGGGATGCGCCAGCTCCAGCCCGCTTTGCGGGCGGTGGCCTGAGTGTACGGCCGCAACACGTCGGGCGCTGCCGTTTTGACGGACACCGAGCGGTCGCACGGCAAAAGTTCTGACCAATCCTTAAAACCCACGCCCAGTGTTTTTTCAATCAACAACGCCGAAAAGCCGGTGCAGTCGATAAAAAAGTCCGCGCATAGGCTCTGGCCATTTTCCAGTTGTACGCTGGCAATATTGCCGCCGGGCTGCTGGTTGACGCTGGTAACGCGGCCCTCCGTATGATGAACCCCCTTGGCCTTGGCGTAGCGACGCAGATAGTCGGTGGCCAAGCTGGCGTCCATATGCAGCGCGTAGCTGGCCGTGCCGGCCGGCCCTCCACCAGCGCGGGTCGGTTGGTAGAAGCGTCCTGCTTCGGCCATGGCGGCACAGGGGGAAAAAGCCATTAGAGGCGCGACCGGCCCCTCCTGACGGGCCTTTAACCAGCACTGATAAAAGTCGTGGTTGCCGATGTTGCGGCCCAGAGCACCGAAGGGGTGGAAGTAACTGTGCTTTTGTTCCAGCCAGTTCTCGAAGCGAATGCCCAGCTTGTAGCAGCCCTGGGTGGATCGCACAAAGTCTTGCTCGTCGATGCCCAATTTTTGTAGCAGCCGCACAAAGGGTGGCAGGGTGGATTCGCCTACACCGACGGTCCCGATCTCCTCCGATTCCACCACTTCGATCCGGCAGCGCTCCGGGGGAAAATGACAGGACAGCATGGCCGCCGCGGTCCAACCCGCGGTGCCGCCACCGACAATGACAATGTTTTTTATGGGCTGCATGGGTGTCCAGGTCCGGCCATTACCAGTATTGGTTTTCAACGAATACGCCGCTGGGTGACTCGATGGGGTCTAGCCAGTAGGCGGGGTTGCAGGCCAGCAGCGCTTCAATCAGAGCGTCTATGGCTTCGTGCCGGGGAAAGCTCGCCCGCCAGGCCAAGCCCAGGGTGCGGTGGACTCCGGGGCCGATAAAGGGGCGATAGAGCGTTCCGGGCATCTGCAGGCCAAGGCTTACGGCCGAGATGGGAACCACGGCGAGCCCCAGGCCACAGGCTACCATATGTCGCAGGGTTTCCAGAGTGCTGCCGTGGGTGAGTGACCGGTCTTGGCTACTTTCGACGCGGTCTCTCAGTTCAGGGCAGGCGGCCAGAATGTGCTCGCGCAGGCAGTCGCCGGGGTCCGGTAAAAGCACTTTCTGGTTGGCCAGCGCTTCAGGGGGCACGCTCACTCGGCTGGCCAAGGCGTGTCTGGAGGGCATCAACACCACCAGAGGTTCGTCGAATAGGGGCCGGGTAACAATATCCGGGTGCTGGAAGGGTAAGCTCACCAACAGTGCATCCACCTCTCCATTCGCCAGTTTACGCTTGAGCGCGGCGCCATCATCTTCCTCCAGGTAAACCTGCGGATCTTCGCTCAACTGACGCAGATGCGGCAGCATCAGGGGAAAGAAGTAGGGCGCGATGGTGGACGGCGCCCCTAGAGTCATGGGTTCAGCGAGCGGATTGGTGCTATTAGCGGCCAGGCTGATAATGGTGTCGGCGTGGGTCAGGGCACAGCGGGCGTGGGCCAGTATCCGCTCACCTTCGGGTGTGGCACGGATACCGGCCGGTGAGCGCTCGAACAGGACAATGTCCAGCTCGCTCTCCAGGCGGCGGATGGCCATACTCAGGGTGGACTGGCCGACACAGCATTGGGCGGCGGCGCGGCCAAAATGCCCCTGGTCTGCCAGAGCCTCTAAATAGCGTAAATCGGTGAGCGTCATGGGCCCGTCATCTTAAGAAAAAACACGGTCATAGTATCGGGTGGGGATGAGATTGAAAACGTCATAGCCAAAATTGATGGCGCATCGCTTGATCTTGTTCGCGCCTGGCGTAAAACTTGCCGGTCTACTATAGACCCTCTATCCCTGGGGTTGTCACCAATAAGAACGAGCTGTATTTCATGTCCATAAAAGCTTCTCCGCGCAAACATCTTTGGGTCTGGTTCCTGTGGCTGGCCGTTTTCTATTCAACGTGGTTGCTGTTACTCCAAGCTGAAGGTGCCTGGGAGGCCGCCAAGGGCCACTGGCCTATGGCGCTGGCCATGGCCATTGGCAGCTATGCGGCCGGTTCTACGCCCATGGGCGGGGGTACCGTAGGCTTCCCGGTCCTGGTGTTGTTGTTTGATATGCCGGCCACTCTGGGGCGGGACTTCAGTTTCGCGGTCCAGTCCATCGGTATGGTCAGCGCCAGTATTTTTATTCTCGCCCGCCGTCAGCCGCTGGCCTGGGCCATGCTCAAAGGGGCGGTGGTGGGCGCTTTGATTGGTGCACCCATCGGAATCATATTTTTCGCGCCTCTGGTGCCGGATTTGTGGATCAAAGTTGTCTTTGCGGTGTTGTGGGGGAGTTTTGGGGTTTTACACCTGTACCGGATTGGCGAGATCGCTGGCCACGTGGGAATGACCGAGTTCGATGAACAATGGGACCACCGGGTCGGCTTTATGCTGGGATTGGTAGCCAGCTTACTGGCGGTTTCAGTGACTGGCGTCGGCATCGATATGGTGATCTATGCCGCTCTGGTACTGCTGTGCCGTGCCGATCTTAAAATCGCCATTCCCACTTCGGTGGTGATTATGGCGTTTACATCCGTTTATGGTGTGGCCATTAAAACGCTGACTAACAGTTGGCAACCGGGAGTTTACGAAAACTGGTTGGCGGCGGCGCCAGTGGTGGCGCTGGGTGCACCCTTGGGGGTGTTTATTGTTGAGCGAATCGGCCGCAAGCCTATTTTGATGGTGGTCGCGGCCTTATGTGTAGGGCAATTTATCTGGACCTGTTTTGCCGAGCAGGACGCCCTGGGCGTTTGGGGTATAGCTCTTTCTCTGGCGGCTTTGGGCTTGTGTCTGATGGTGTTTGAAAAGCTTCGCTCCTGGGGCGGTATTCTGGTGGCGGAGGCGCAGAGAAAGAATGACCAGCGCCGAGCACCACCTGAAGCTGCGCCCGAGCCATTTATTAATCCTGACGAACCCGCCGTCACCAAATCGACTTAATGTAAAACACAAAAAAAGGCGCTCGCAGCATGGGCGCCTTTTTTGTGGGTGTGACCTCTTGTCACTGTACCAATCCTATTGCTGTTCCAGTAGATCCTGAACAGCGTTGGCTAAAAACATATAACTGCCCCCAACCGTAATCACATATTCGTTCTGACCCCAGAAGAAAGGCCAGTTGTCCTTGTTCTCGGGGAAGTCTGGCGGCAGCACCAGAATGCCCGGGACGATCCCGCCGGGGATGAAGGAGAAGTCCGCTCGATTCATGCCGTAGGCAACCAGTTGGGAGTCAGCGCCGACGCCGGACACCAGCGAGTAGTTGGAAGCCGGGCGAGTGCCAAATACGAAGTTCAGGCTGCGAAACGCCAGATCCGCTTCAACGATGTCCGGAAACGCTTTATGCAGCCAGTAGTTGGCGATACCGAAATTGATTACCGTACCGGCGCCGGCCCAGCCGCCCCGGGTGATGGGTACGCCGAAGGGGTTTTCCGCTTCATGTTCACGAATGTCTTCCCGGTACTGCCGGGTTAATTCTTCCAGGCGCTGTGCGTAGGCTTGGTCCATGTGCGGTAGGGCCAGAGCCAACATAAACGCGTTGGCACCAAAACGCTCTTCGACTTGAGGCAACAGATCTCGAACCGCGTCGGCGTATTGCTGCTCACCGGTGGTGATCAGCAACTCCACGGCGGCTTTCAATTGCTCCTCGTGGGGGAGGCCGCCCGTGGTGTTGCCGTGACGGAACAGGTTGGGTTCGCGGTTCTGTTCGTAGACCCACACGTTTTGCGCGGTTTCCAAACACTCGTCCGCCAGCTCATCGTTGTAGCCACGCAGGGCGCGGCTGGCTGCCGTGAGGGCGGCCGCTGAACCGTAGTTCAGAGCAGTTGTGTTGGTGGTAAAGGCCCAACGATCATCGAAGCGGCCGCTGGTAAGACCATCGGTTGCCATGACTCTGTCTTCGGGTGCTGGCGCATCGGTGGACGGGTTGTACATGTCACCCACAGTGCGCTGATCCGAGTAGGGATCCAGTTCTGGGTTGTACACCCGGTTGTCAGTCTTGGTGGAGCCATCGCCCAGATGGGGGTACTGGTACAAATGGCCGGCCACGATGCCGGGGATGGCGTGGCCGATAGCCCGATGTTGCGCGATCAACGCAAGCGTCCCGTGCTCAATTTGCTGAAGGATATCGGGATTGCCGTCGGGCCGATGAATTTCCGTGTACAGTTTTTCCTGACTGACGGTGGTGTTGTCGCGATCGATACCGAACTGCTCCCAGGTGTGCACCAGATGCTGCACGGTGAAGTATTGAGATTGGGTGCGGATGTCGTAGTCACCGGCATCGTACCAGCCGCCATAATTCAAACCGGGAATGTGCTCGAAGGTTTCGAAGTTGGTATCGGTTTCCGGGCCGTGAGCGTAGAGATCAAAATGCTCGTAATTTGCGGGCGCCTGGAGGGCGTCATCCAGATGCGAGGCGCCGTGCCAAACCCGATAGGCTTCGCGCACTTTCATGTGGTCCATTTGCACTGGGAAAAACACATCCAGAGTCAAATGCCAGGTGTCTTCGTGCACGCTGGGATCTATACGGAACGGCTTGGTGGTTTGATCGCCGTATTCGATGACGTAGAGACCCGGTTCGGTCACCGATGAGAAATCGAAGCTGACGTATTGATAGCGCAAGTAATTACCCCAGGACTCCACCTCGCCACGGTGAGCGCGAGTTTTGTTGCCCTCGGCATCGACCCGCAGCAGCGTGGCACGACTTTCCGGGCGGGCCTGTGCGTCCAGTTCAATGATGGCGGTTTTAGGCTGGGCCGGGTGGTAGCCCACTTGGGAATAGCTAATTACCGGGTCGCGCTGCCAGCCAGGAATACCGTGTACGTCCAACTCCCACTCAATGACTTTCCCGGACTGGCCTTCAGGGATCAAGCTGCGTACTACGTACCAGCCGTTTTGAGCCTTGTTGCGACCATCGAACACCATGAGTTGGTTGTCACCCGTGGCTTCACGCACGGTAATGCGATGTTCGGGATCTTCTGGCGCAAGCACAAAAGTACTCCCGGTAGTGAATGGGGTGGGTTCCGTCAGCCCTTCTTCGGTCACGTTCATGGGGCCACTGGGGTGACGGGGAAAGAGACCGCTGTTGCCATCCATCAGATAGCCTTTGCCAAAATAGGCCGCGGGCAAAAACTCCATGTTAAAGCCGGCTTTGCCCACCAGCTCGGCGGGCAGGGGATCGTCCAAGTGCACGCTGAGCCTGACCACTTGGCCATCCGCGGTGGCCCGAACCCGATAGGAAAAATCGTGCTCGGGGTACGCCAGCTGAGTCTCTATGCTGTAGTCGTCTCGGTTGACGACGCGCTCCACAAACTCTCCCATGCCGTCCCACTGCTCGGGCGTGTGCAGAAGCCGTACGTCGCCGTTAGTGGCGGTGCGTTCGCCGTGGTGAATCACTTCGATGCCGCTGGTTTTGGCATCAAAGAACATGCCGCCGGGTGGGCTGCTGAATGCCAGCACGTTTACGCCGGGTCGCGCGAAGTATTCCCGCTCATGGAGCGTGAGACCCTCGGGGCGTGGTTGTTGGGTGGCGCAAGCCGTGATTAGCGAAACAATTAGCAGGGCGCCACTCAGTGGCCAAAGTAAAGAGGTTGGGCGGATTTTCATATTATCCCTCATCGTTTTTAGCGTTATGGAGTGTAGATAATGCGCAGGTCGAAACGGCTTGACCCGAAACTAGCCTTATATTCATTGTGACCATTTAAACACGCTTTTCACGAAGGTGTAACCGGCAAGCTTGGTCGGAAGCTCAAAGCAGGGCATAGTGACGCTGTATGTTGATGCCAAGCCGCGTCGCTGAGCGGTAAAGAAGGACGCTACCCATGTCGTTGTTCCCCGAAAAACACATTTCACCTCTGAGCAAAGAGCAAGTAGTTACTTACCTGGTCGCGCGGTTAAATCAGGAGCCGGTGCCGATTCTGCCGTCCAATGTACATAGTCTGCTCGATGATGCTCTGGAGAAAGGCGCCCTAAGCGCAGCGGAGTATCTGCAGGACTATAGTGCCCGACGCGGGATCAATGCCCTGGCGCCGGTTGAACTCAAGGCGCGCTGTACGGAACGACCGTATGTTTTCGTATGGGCGGGTTTTGCGCTGATTTCTGGAGTATTCTTTGGTTTGTTGGCTGGAGATTCCAGTTAGTCTGTTTTACCGGGCGAGCAAACCTCGCGGTGGTTAAGGAACCACCGCGAGGTGCGTTATTACAAAATGTAATTCCTGGGCCTACTTAATAGGAGCGTACACACTCAAACCTTACGCTCCGCCGGTCCTCATCCAGGCCATTGGTTACCGGCCGAGCCTCGGCGCCATGTTTGGCGCAGTGGCGCTGAGCTTCCATAGTGGCTTCTATTAGGCTCTGCTGGTCGTGGTAGTTATAGTTCAATGCCGAACCTCTGGGCAGAGACCGACTTTCGGTTTCTTGTACCCTCTCCTGTTTACAGGTGAAGGTGACTTCTCCGCCTCGGCCCCTTCGGCGCTGATCCACCTCTTCGATTTCGGGCCAGGCGTTGTACTGGCGACAGTAAACTTCTGCCTGAAAAGACGCGTCCACAAGCCCTTCGTTGTTAGAGAACTCGTAGGATACTCTGGGTGCGTCTTCCTCCATTGGTCGTGCATCATCACGAGTTGGTGTGCATGCCGCTATGGCGGCGCCTATAAACGCCACCAAAGCTAAACGTGAAAATCGGTTGGTTACTAATGCCTTGAGGTTAGCCATTCTCGAATCTCCTTTCTCGGTTGCCACAAGTTTCCACGGGGAGTAGTCCGTAGTTTATGACCGGCAGGAAAATTACAAGTTCAAGAAGGCGCGAGCGGGCGTCGCTAGCGCTCGCTTGGCCGTCGTTGAAGTCACTGCTTGGCGTCTTTACGGCTTGGACGCAGGGCAGTATTGCTTAACGAAGTCTTCGTGAGTGGGTAACTTGTTCACAGCATCGCTAACCGATTGGCGGTAATCGGCAAGAAATTTTCGCAAGTGTGCCTCTTCCATGATTCGGGCGACGGGGTGATAAGCCTTGGGCATCAGCCCTTGCCCCAGCATAACCTGGGTCCAGGAATCGACGCGGAACAATTCGCTGTCCCCTTGGAACGCTTGCGCGTCTTCGCGAAACAACTCAATGCGATGTGCCAGGGAGTCGGGGATTTCCATTTGACGGCAGTGTCTCCAGAAGGGGGTGTCTTGCCGATCAGTGACGTGATAATGCAGCACAATAAAATCGCGAATTTTTTCCAGTTCATCCACCGCCACGGCGTTGTAATGATCCACAACCGCGGGGTTGATGCCGTTAAATGGAAACAGTTTCAGCAAGCGGGTCACACCCATCATCATCAAATGGATACTGGTCGACTCCAAGGGCTCGACAAAACCGCTGGATAAACCCAGGGCGATACAATTCTTGTTCCAGACTTTGCGTCGGCGGCCGGTACGGTAACGGATCAAGCGCGGTTCTGTGAGCGGTTTGCCCGGCAGGTTTTCCAACAGCTCGTCGCGGGCGTCTTCGTCTGACAGATAGCGGCTGCAAAAGACATGGCCATTACCCACCCGGTGCTGCAATGGAATCTGCCACTGCCAGCCAGCGCGCCGGGAGATGGAACGGGTATAGGGGACGGAAGCTTGCACTTTCTCTGTCTGCACCGCCCACGCACGGTCGCAGGGAAGCCAATGACTCCAGTCCTCATAGCCCGTGTGCAAGGTTTCTTCGATCAGTAAGCCGCGAAAGCCAGTGCAGTCGATAAACAGGTCGCCCTCGATCGTCTCCCCGCTGTCCAGTTGCAAGGCGCTCAGGCTGCCGTCGTGGTCGTGCTGAATGACTCGGGTAATCTTACCTTCTTTACGGACCACGCCTTCCTTTTCACACAGCGTGCGCAAGTAGCGCGCGTAGCGGGTGGCATCCAAATGGTAGGCAAAGCTGATCGCGCTGGAGTCCGGTGCGGTAGCAAATCGGTTTTCCTGGGCCGCTCGAAGTTCGTAGCAGTAATCGCCGAACTCGTCGCCGAAACCCAGCTCCTTGGCCCGCAACCAAAAGTGGTGAAATTCGCCCAGCCAGGTTTCCTTCCCGGTGCGACCAAAGGCGTGGATGTAATCCTGGCCTACAACTTTCCAATTCTCAAAAGAGATGCCCAACTTAAAGGTGGCCTGGGTTTCGCGCATAAACTCCTGCTCATCGATACGCAGAAGCTTGTGAAACACGCGCATGGGAGGGATTGACGCTTCGCCCACGCCGACGGTGCCTATCTCCTCGGACTCAACCAGGGTGATGTTGATCAACTCGCCCAGTTGCCTCGCTAAAGCCACTGCGGCCACCCAGCCGGCGGTACCGCCGCCAGCGATTACGACATTCTTGACTTGCATAGCACGTCCTGACTTCCGGGTAATAAATTATTGTGGTGTCGGTGCGGGGTTGCCCAAAGCATGATTGTAACGCATCTATGGTAGCGCTACCAATATGCGCTGCCAGATCAGAAGGGGCTAACGAAAATCCACAAACATATTGGCGGTGAGTCGTCCGGTCAGCGGATCATCGGAGATGTCCGTCGGCAGGTTTACCAGACCCGAGTGCAGCATGTAGCCGCGAAATAGGATCATTCGGTTGGTCTTGTAGGGGACCGAATGATACAGCTCGAACTCCGGATGCTCGGCATCAACGTAGCTCAATGGCCGCTGATCGCTGGACAAAAACTGCTGGACTGAATGAAGAAACTGATCCTTCCTACCTTCGTCGATGTAATCGAAACCGGTGGCTTTGTGACGAAAAAAACCGGTGCTGCCGAAATTGCCTTCGTTCAAGTAATGAATAAAGGCGATCATGTAGGGGCTGGTTTTGTCGAAGTGAGGGATTGTTTGCCAGGGCGAAAGCTGGTCCTCTGTTTTCGTTATCAACGAATAACTGCCTTTTGGATTTGGCTTGAGGTGCCCAGGGATCTTGAAGATCTTATAGATATAAGGCAGCAGGGGTTGCAAACAAGCGATGATGTAGTCCCGGGGCAGGGGAGCCCTGACCCCGGGGTATTTACTGATCTGATCCGGCGTATAGTCGGCGGACGCGATGGCTTGCTGCCGGACCGCGTTCAGATTGCCGGAAAAATTGTCAATCGTCAGTATAGGCGACTTTTGCTCGCCCAAAAAATCAATACTGAGATCGCCCTTACCCGCTTGCATTAGCTCACCTTGTCTGTGGCGCGGCAGTAACGATTGATGAAGTCCATATGATTGGGGAGATTGCTCACCCCGCTTGCAATGGAGTCCCGGATTTTACTGAGGAAGTAGTTTAGTTCCTCTTTGTCCATCATATCGACAATTCGGTGATACTTCTCGGGCATGATGCCCTGGCCCACCATCACCTGTACCCAAGACGGATCCCCAAACAATTCGGCTTCAAGCTTATAGACGTGGGCGGACTGTTTAAACAACGCGATCCTTTCGGCTAAGGTGTCCGGAATTTCCATGCCCTTACAGTAACGCCAGAACTCGGTATCAGATCGCTCCGTAACGTGATAGTGCAAAACAATGAAGTCACGGATGTTCTCCATTTCGTAGCGCATTTGGTCATTGAACTTGTTTACCTTTGCAGGTTCCATTTCCTTGGATGGCAACAGTTTCAAGAGCCGTACGATACCCTGCTGTATCAGGTGAATGCTGGTAGATTCCAAAGGCTCAATAAAACCGCTGGACAGGCCGAGAGCAATACAATTCTTGTTCCAGTGCTTACGCCGTGTGCCCGTCTGATACCGGATTACCCTGGGCTCGTTTATGGGATTGCCAACTATATTATTTAACAGCGCCTCTTTAGCCTGATTTTCATCCCAATATTTTGAACAGAATACTAACCCGTTACCGGTACGGGTTTGTAGGGGGATGCGCCACTGCCAGCCATTTTCTCTGGCAATAGCCCGGGTATAAGGCACATGTTGGGTAACATCGGTTTGTACGGCAATCGCGGCGTCGCAGGGTAACCAGTGGGACCAGTTCTCAAAACCCGTATGCAGTGCTTTTTCCATCAGCAGGGCTGAAAACCCGGTGCAATCGATAAACAGATCGCCCTCTACAACATCTCCGGACTCCAAATGCAGCTTTCTGATATAACCATTGGCTTGGTCCAGTTCCACGCGGTTGATCTTGCCTTCCACTCGCTTTAGCCCACTTTGCTCAGCCATGTTACGCAGGAATTTGGCGTATCGGCCAGCGTCTATGTGGTAGGCATATTTGCGATTCTGTTTTGGGTTCACGGCAAAACTGTGCTTCCGTGCCGCCAAGTGCTCTGGACAGTAATCGCCGAGCTCACTGGCGATGCCTTCCTGCATGCCCTTGATCCAGAAGTGGTGAAAGCCGCACGCCCAACAGTCTTTGCCTAGCGAGCCGAACGAGTGAAAGTAGTCTTTTTCGACATCTCTCCAATTTTCAAAGTTGATGCCCAGTTTGAACGTGGCGTTGGTAGCCGACATAAATTCAGCCTCACTGATTTTCAGCAAGTCGTGGAACAGGTGTAATGTAGGAATGGTGGATTCGCCAACCCCCACTGTGGGAATTGCGTCCGATTCCACTAAGGTGACCTGTAGTATTTTTCCAAAGTGCCTGGTTATTGCCGCCGCAGCCATCCATCCTGCGGTGCCGCCGCCGGCGATGACGATTTTTTCAATGGGCTGATTAGTCATAATTCGCTACTCATTATCGATTGTCTGTGTAACTGCTCATCGTCGAAGCTGGTTTTGCAGTTCTGCACGCAGTTGTCGGGCCAGTTGCTCCGTTAAAGGAACCGTCAAGTATCGTCTGGCGGGTTCGGGAATGTGTTCAAACTTATCGGCCGTACCGTCAAACACGTAATAATCAAACAGCGCTCGCCAGGCGGCTCTGTGTGGTGCAGGCAAATCTCTTACGGCCAAGAGTGCGTGCATAAGCGCACTGGCCGGGCTGCCCAAATACGCGGGCGACTCTTTCCACCAGTGCGTTAGAAGTACATTGACGTCATCCAGGCCTTCGACGTGATGCCACCACATGCTGGGGATTACCAAAGCATCGCCAGGCATTAGCTCTACTTCAATGGCGGCGGCTTGGGCTTGCGCAAATCGAGGGTATTTTTCAAGGTCAGGCGCCTTGAAATCCACCATGCTGACTTCCCGGCCTCCTGGAGCAAAATTGAGTGGACCGGGGTACAGGTTGGTTACTTGCTCCGGGGGGAACAGGGTGAACTTTCTTCGTCCTGCCAGACAGCAGGCTAGGTTTTGGACGGCGTCGTAATGGGCGGCCACTCTGGATCGCCCGCCGATCCAGATATTCACCAAGCCTCGAGAGGCTTGATGCTCGATTTTGCATTCGCGGCTTAGTGCCGGGAAGCAGCGCGCCACCTCTGTGGAACTGATGTATACCGTCGAGCGTGCCCGGAAGTCAGGGTCCATCAGTTGCTTGGCAACATCGAGAAAGTTCGATCTGCGCTCTTGATAGTTAAACCCGGTTACGTCTGGATTGTAAAACACCCGGCCGTTTTCGCTGGCGTCCAGGTAGCAGGTCCGGATGGGTTCGCCCGAGTAACCCTGCGCTAAGTGATCCAGCGCGTCTTGCAAGCCTTTTAGCGCCGCTGACACGACCGGCCAGTCGGCGCAAAAGCCCGGAAGATAAACCGGGCTGGAAGATGCCAAGACTTCATCGGCGATCTTGTCCGGTGACTGGTTGTCCAGCGTTGTCAGACCGGGGTAGGACATGGTTACTACGCGCTTGTGGGCAGGCTAAGGTTCTTGCGGCGAACAAGCTCCTTAAATTGTATCTGAGACATTATGGCGCTATAGATTGCCTCTAGGTACCCAGTTTTGTGCAAGTCGGTAATGACTTCAGCGGGAAGCGCTTTGAACTTCTCTTCATCAATGGTATGAAAACCAATCAATTGGTTCTTGCTGCCATCCTTCAATTGAATGTCGAGCGTTACAGGCTCCAGTAGGTCGTTGTCCACCAGCGCTTTGATGAAGTCGGGGTTTTCTTGAATGCCGCGGTGCATGGTTTCCAGAATGTCCGCAATGGTCTCCAGGTACTCGCTGTTGCCGCCGAATTCGTGGAACAGCTCTCTACCCTCGGTTCGGCTGACCCTGGGAGACGACATGTCGATGGTGATCACCCGCTCTTGCACAGGCTCGCCGCCTTCCTGTTTGTTCTGAAAGCCAATGAAAAACGGCATTCTTTGTACGGTCAAAGGGACGTATGACGCGTCCCAGCCGTCGTTGCTCAGGAATAGGTTTTCACCTTTCTGGAACCCAAAGAAGGTTACGGGAGTGAAGGCCCCCTCGGCTTTTTCCGCCTGAAAGAGAATGGGATAACAGGATTGGACGCTGCGGAATTCACGCCAAAAAGTAGGTACATACCAAACATCATCTCCGTACTCCGGTGATCTTTCGGTAATAATGCGGATGTCTTTGTGGTCGATGTTGTTGAGTAGTTCGTGCTGAGGCATGAAAAATCCTAACTAGAAATTAAAAGTTCTTGTTAATTTATCATCGAAATCACAACTTCTTGCGTTGATCGAAATCAATGTTTGTGTTGTTTAAGCGGTCGTTTTGTTGTGCGTATTAAGTGCGTTTAGCAATTCACGGTTGGTTGGCAGGCTCCGCACCAATTGCGCCGCTTTGCGGAAGCTGTCTTCCAGTTGCCGAATAATCATTTGCTCTGTTTTCCGGAGCTTGGCGGCCGGAGTCGGTTCCGCTTGGCCCATGCCATAGAGGACATATTGATAACTGGCGGTAGGGAACAGTTCCCGCAGCGCCGTATCGTCGTATCGGCTGGGTGAAAAGTGCTTCCAGAATTCCATTTTCTCGACGAGCTCCTCGGGCCAGCTTTGTTGCTGCCGGTTATCCGCCCAGTAGTCACCGTCGCGCTGCGACGTTACATAGTGAAGTTTCAGAAACTCGATAATGTGTTGCCAATGGCGGCTAAACCGCTCGTTATATTTCTTCTCGATCAGGCTCATGGCTGAATAGGTGGCCGGTAGGTTGTCTGCCAGCATGTCCGAGGCCTGTTCAATCATGACCAGTGCTGAGGCTTCCAGAGGTTCCAGAAAGCCACTCGAAACACCGATGGCGACACAGTTTTTATGCCAAAACTTTTTCAAATGGCCGGGGTTAAACTTAATGTTTCGATAGCTTAAGTCCTGCCAGTTGGCGGTAACGCCTTTGGCGTAAGTTTCCAGCTCGAGTTGCGCTGCCTCAGCCGTACAGTGAGCACTGGAATAGGTATATCCCACGCCTCGCCGGCTTGTCAAGCCGATATCCCAGATCCAGCCCGAACTCTTAGCGGTGGAGTGGGTATACGACTGGATAGGCGCTGCATCGCTCGAATATGGAATTTGTACGGCGATGGCCGAGTTGTTAAAGAGGCGATGCTCGCAGCTGACAAAAGGAATCTTATAGTGGCCTTTCATCAGTATCGAAGCAAAACCCGAGCAGTCAATGAACAAGTCACCTTCAATGCGTTGACCGCTAGCAGTGGTGACTGCCTTGATGTAACCGCGCTCATCTGAGTCCACACCTTCTACCGTATCCACAAGGTGTTTAACCCCGAGGTGGTTGAGAGCGTGATCGCGCAGGAGTGTGCCGAATTTGTTAGCGTCCAGGTGGTATCCGTAATTCACCACATGGGCGTAGCTGGCTGACGTGATCAGTTTGGGGGCGAGGTCGCTGGAATCCAGAGCTACCGTGGGGCAGACGCACTCCGCAAAGCTTTTGCCAGAAAATGTTGTTCCCAGGGTGCCGATAAAATCGTCGGCATAGGGAGCCGGCAGTTCGAAGGGGTGGTAGTAAAACTCACCTTTGCCTTGCTGCCAGTCGATAAACTTTGAGCCTTGTTTGAAGCTCGCATCGCAGTGGGTCATGAACTGCGTTTCGGGGATGCCAATTTTGTTTAACGTCGAACGCATTGAAGGCCAGGTGCCCTCGCCGACGCCTAAGGTGGGAATGGTTCCCGATTCAATCAGGGTAAGATCCAGACCGTTGTCGGTAGTGCTGTCTTTAAATCGGTTTGCCAGCCGTCCCGCGACTAACCAACCTGCACTGCCACCACCAATTATGACTATCTTTTTAACGCGTTCTTCAGTCATGGCGATTTATTGGACCTCACTATAAAAAGAAGCCGCAGGGCCCTTGCGGACCCTGCGGACTTCGATTGGGAATGTTACAAGCTAATTAATTAGAAGCTGTAACGTACCCCCAGGGCGTAGCGCGGACCGGTCTCGGTAATCCGATAGATCAGATCTTCGTGACGGCCATGCGTTTCAACCCGCTCGTCGGTGATGTTGATACCTTCGAAGAAGACAGTCAAACCATCGAAGGCCGGGATGTCATAGCTAGCAGACAGATCCAGCTGGTGGTATGGAGCAGTGTAGACACCTGCTGTCAGACCATCGCCGCCAACACGACGCTCATTCAGGAAGCGAGAGCGCCAGTTGTAAGCTAAACGTACCTGCAGACCGCGGTCATCGTAGAAGGCAACCAAGTTAGCGGTATCGCTCAAGCCAGGAAGTGCTGGTGTGTCGCCGATTCTGGTGTCGTCGTAGGAAATGTCAGCATCCACCACGGTGTAGTTGGCAATGGCACCAAAGCCGGTGTGGCCAAACATGTGCTGGATATTGAACTCGTAACCGCTAACGGTACGTTTCACATCACTGTTGACTGGAACCAGGTCGTTGAAAACAACATCGGGGTCTTCACCCTGGGTGCCACGAATCGTTTGAGTCGCGACATCCACGTCCGGATGGTCAGCGCGATTTTCGAAGATCCACTGACGGATGTGTTCGTTGGAGGCGCTGGAACCCAGTGCTGCGATGGCATCATTGAAGCGAGGCCCTTCGAACACGTTAGGTAAGCCTTCATAGATCACCCGCTCTTGCAGCTGAGTTGATACCCAGTTCGACACGTCCTTACGGAAGGCACCGATAGACACGTAGCTCACGTCGTCATAGTACCACTCGACGGACATGTCGAAGTTGGTTGACTCAAGAGGCTTCAGGCCGGGGTTACCACTGTTGGCGGTAAAACCACCACGGGTACCCGCACCGCCGGCACTCGTGCCGCCGCGCAACGAACCGAAACCATGACGAGCGATGGTTTTGCCCGCCGCCAAGCGCAGTATTACGTCGTCAGACACGTCCAGGTTGAAGTTCACGCTGGGCAGAACGTTCGAGTAACTGGCGCTTTGCTCCAGTGTTGTGGTGCTTCCGTCGCCGTCCAGGGCAGCCTGGGTGGCTTCAGTCCAAACCACATCGGTGTAGTTAGCAGCCGAAGAGCTGGAGTATACGTCAGTAGTTTCATACCGGAGGCCAGCGTGGAAGTCGTATGACTTGCCTGCCAGATCTCCTGAGTAGTTGAAACGTGCGTAAACAGCAGTGGTTTCTTCTTCGGTGTAGTTGTTGTCGCCAAGGTCATAGTTGGTGGAGGGGCAGAACTGGCCTGCGCCGCCGGGACCTGAGACTGCGCCTGGTGCCGCCTGACAGTCACCAAAGATGTTGTTGGTGGTGTTGGCGTCCGGATCTGCCAGTTCAGCAGCGAGGACGATTTCGTCGAAGTTCGCATACCACATGCGATCCAGAACAGCGTAGTCCAGGCCGGCAAAGTTGCCCGGCGTGCCACCGATTTTGTCTACGATACTGGTCTCTGTCCAGTCAAAGCCAGAGAAGTCACCAGGCTCGCCTACACCTTCCCAGTCGGGACGCTCAACTTGGACAAAGCGGTTGGTGTTTTCGACGGTATTTAGTGAAGCGCCAAAATCGATGCTCATGGAGTCATCGAATTCGAAGTTACCGCGCAACTGAGTTTGGCTAACGTCGGAGATCCAATGATGGTTCTGGAACCAGCTGCCAGACAACTGGAAGGTGTCGGGCTGGAACGCCGCCACTTCATCCGGGTGAATACCAATGCCTGGCAGGCTGCCAGTCAGGTCGAGCGCAGTGCGGCCACGGGTGTAAGACGGCAGTTGCATGTTGTTGGCAGTACCGCGATTCGGGTCACTGGCTTTGCGCTCACCATCAGAGGTGTGGTGATCAAATTCCAGGGTTAGCTGGTCGTTAACTCGCCACTCTACATTCAAGCCGAAAGAGTTAATTTCCTCGTCGGAACCGTAGGAGCCCACAGTCAAAGAGGTGTCGCGAGTAGCCTCGGGGTAGATCTCTGAGTAAACGGTTGGCCAGAAAATACCTCGATCGTCGCCGTCCCAGATAGTGTCGCTACGGTCATCAGAGTAGTTGAACCATGCGGAAACGTCGTTGTGCTGGATTTCGTAGTTGTTGTGAATGTACACGTAATCCGCAGTAATGGTGATGTCGTCGGTAGGCTCAAACTGGATTACCGCCTGACCGTTGATACGTGTGCGTTCACGGTCTTGGAAAACGTAACGCGGTTGCTGAGGTACCGAGTAGATGCCGCTGTGCTCGTCTGGACTAGGGCGGTTGGCGCCACCAGCCGGTGCTTGAGGAGCGCCACCCCAGCCATCAAAGCCCAAGTCCCAGGCGCGATAGCCCTGGTCTGCTAAGAATTCACGGCTGCCGCTTTCACGCTCTTGATAAGAGCCAGAGATGGACACACCTAGGCGGTCATCCATAAAGGTGTTGGAGAACAAGCCACTCAGTTCTGGGGTAGTACCACCAGTGCGAGCGGACTCATCGTGTACTACCTTGGCGCTACCGGCAAGACGCAGGCCGGGGTTGTCCAGAGGTCTGTGCGTGGACAGGTTGATTGTGGCGCCCATGCCACCAGAGGTTACTGTGGCGTCAGCGGTTTTGTAAGCCTGTACGCCTGTTACGGACTCAGCCGCGATGTTGGCGAATTCAAATGACCGACCGCCAGTGGTGGTGGGCAGTTGACGATTGTTTAGGGTGATGAGGTTTTGGTCGGGACCAAAGCCACGAACCGTTACCCGGCTGCCTTCACCATCACGACGGTCAATGGACACACCAGTGATACGCTGGAGAGATTCTGCCAGGTTAGTATCAGGGAATTTACCAATGTCTTCTGCGGAAATGGCATCCACAACGCCTGTAGAATCGCGCTTGATGTCCATTGAACGCTCAAGTGAGGCCCGGATACCGGTAACCAGCACTTCTTCTAACATGGGTTCTCCTTGAGCCATCGCAGGTACAGCCAGCGATGAAGAGGCCAATGCCCCCATAATAGCCCAAGAAAGTTTATTTTTATTAAACATAGTCACTAATCTCCTACAATTAGAGTTTTTCCATACCGAGGATAAGCGGACTACGACCGAGCACAGATGATGGTAAGCCTTAAAAAACCATAAGCGACTCACTCACCTGGTCGAGCATGGTCGCGATCTTATTGCTGTGTGCATGTTTTCTTATGGATAGTCTTATTAGCCAGTCATATGACTGATGCTTATAGTCAAGATGACTGACGCTTATGGTCAGATTGGATATTACAGAGGTGGTAGTAGGAGTCAACAGGTTTTTCCGCAGCTCCTAATAAATGATAGGTAGCTCAGGGAAGGAGGTTAAATCTATATTATTATAATATTTACCGGTTTATTTTCGTTAATCCCCGCGTCGCGTACGACTGTTTTGCCGTTCACGGCGGGGGCTGCTTGACCTGTCAGATCGGGGCGCCGGGGCGGCGCTGCTGTCGCGCCGCCCGCCGGAACTCTGCGGTGAAGGTTGGCGGGATTGCCGTTGGGTTCGCTGTGGAGTCTGTTCTTGTCTTTGTGGGGCGGCAGACGGCTCGGGCTGAGTGCGCTCGGGCTGGGTACGCTGTTGGCGCATGGGGCGTGCTGGCTCGCTGGGCTGCGAACGACGCACTTCCGCACCGCTGCTGCGATCACTTCGGTCCGGACGCTGTTGGCTGGGTTGTCTAGGATCCGCCGTGCGCTGGGTGCTGCGCACGTCGCCGCCTCGTTCAGGCCGTTGCGAGCGCTCGGCGCCCGATACCCGCCCTGGTGCTCTTTGAGCGTCTGGCCTAGGAGTCGGGGAGCTAAGTCGTTCCCGGGTTTCGCTCGCCTGTGGACGCGACGGACGTACGTATTCACTTTGAGTCCCACGGCGCCGATCCAGGCGTGCTGGTTGGCCTTCGTTGCGGTGGACTTCTACTCGACGCTGGTCTGGTCTCTGACGATACTCTACGCCTCGGCGGTGATAGGGATCATGGCGCCAGTGTTGGGCGCGTTCATGGCGAGCAATAGTGCGCCCAGTATAGTAGCGCGTGGGCGGCTGGTAGTGATGATTGTGTATTACCACGGTGCGGCGCTGCCCCCAGTGGAAGCTGCTGAAATAAAAGCCGTGATGCACGCGCACGCCGGGGCCCCAATAAAAGCCTGAGTGCCAGTAGTAGTGGCTGGGCCGGTGCCAGTAGACCGGGTAATAGCCAGGCCAATGCCAGGCGCCATACACCACTCGGGTGTCATAATAAGGAATGTACACCACTTCGCGGGTACGGGATTCAATAATGATGGTGTCGGGCTCGCGCACGACTTCAACGTATTCGGTGGTTTTCAGGTTGCCCTGGGCATAGGCGCGCTGGCGCAGCTCCTGAACGCCGGCGAGTACCCGCTCCTCATCCAATAAAAAGGCATCCCCTAGATCCTGAGTCCAATCCAGGTCTTCGCTCATGCGCTCCAGTATTTGCGGAAAGGCAACCAGGGCTTTGACGCTGGGGTCCCAGTCCTGATCCTCCACGGCCGCCACTGCCTCGGCGCCCTCCAGGTCGGAGTTGCGTTGAGTCCATCGTTCGGCCTGTACCACTTCCAGGGGATAGGTAGCCGCAATAAGGATGTGTGAGAGTACCGTATCCGGGTAAAGGGCAATGGGTGCCAGCATCTGCTCAATTTCGGCCTGAGTGAACACCGGGCCCTCGTCTTCGCCCCAGACATAATGGAGGGGGGCTGCGAGCAACAGCAGACCGACAAAAACAAGGATGTTTTTCATGGGCGTTTCTCCCCGGGGCGGATGACCCCAATTAACAAATGGTCGGTTCAGACCTTGGCTTGTTTATAGCACATTACCTTGTCTTGCCTTAACTTAAGCTGAACAGACGGTATTGCCCTTACGAACATGGAGCTTATGTGGCTAAGAACCGCTGGCGCATTAAAGGTTCCAGCGGAGCTTCACGCCACCCGGCTGGGCTGTACCGCTCACACGGCGTTCGCCCCATAGTTGAGCCATTTTCGCCTCGCTCATGAGTGATTTGCGTGGAAGAGCCCCGGAGCCTTGGTGTACAATCCGCCCTCTTTTCAACTCCCGGCGGGCTGTGGTGCGTGCCTGCTATATCCTCCAATCAGGAACGATGCATGTTTGACAAAAACCAGACTATCGCCGCTTTTGATCCCGAAATTTGGTCATCCATTGAAAACGAAGGCCGCCGCCAGGAGGAGCATATCGAGCTGATTGCCTCCGAGAACTACACCAGTCCGCTGGTGATGGCTGCTCAGGGGACCAAGCTGACCAACAAATACGCCGAAGGTTATCCAGGCAAGCGCTACTACGGCGGTTGTGAATATGTGGATCAGAGCGAAAGTCTGGCTATTGAGCGCGCTAAAGCGCTGTTCGGTGCCGACTACGCCAACGTGCAGCCACACTCAGGCTCCCAGGCTAACACAGCGGTGTATGCGGCGCTTTGCGCTCCTGGCGACACGATTTTGGGCATGAGCCTGGCCCACGGCGGCCACTTGACTCATGGCGCCAAAGTTAACTTTTCCGGAAAGATCTACAACGCGGTTCAGTACGGCTTGAACCCAGACACGGGTGAGGTGGATTACGACGAAATCGCCAACCTGGCGCGCGAGCACAAGCCGCGCATGATTGTGGCTGGCTTTTCCGCCTACTCCCAAGTTCTGGACTGGCAGAAGTTTCGCGACATTGCCGACGAAGTGGGCGCTTACTTGATGGTCGATATGGCGCACGTGGCGGGCTTGGTGGCGGCGGGTGTGTACCCCAGCCCGGTGCAGATCGCCGACGTCACCACGTCTACTACCCACAAGACGTTGCGCGGCCCCCGTGGCGGCATCATTTTGGCCAAGGCCAATGAGGAAATCGAAAAGAAACTGAATTCGGCGGTTTTCCCAGGCGGCCAAGGCGGCCCGCTGATGCATGTGATCGCGGCCAAGGCCATCAGCTTCAAAGAGGCCATGAGCCCAGAGTACAAAACCTATCAGCAACAGGTGGTTAAGAACGCCAAGGCGATGGCGAACACCTTTATTGAGCGCGGCATTAAGATTGTATCCGGCGGTACCGAAAACCACCTGATGCTGGTGGATTTGATTGGCAAAGAGTACAGCGGTAAAGACGCTGATGCGGCCCTGGGCAATGCCAACATCACCGTCAACAAAAATGCTGTTCCTAATGACCCTCGGTCCCCGTTTGTGACCTCAGGTCTGCGTGTCGGTACTCCAGCGGTCACTACCCGCGGCTTTGGCGAAAGCGAGTGTGTGCAGTTGACGCACTGGATGTGCGACATCCTGGATGCTCTGGAAGCAGGCGATGCCGAGGCGAAGATCGCCGAAGTGAAGCAGAAAGTGCTTGAAGTCTGCGCCCGCTTCCCGGTTTACGGTGATTGATTAACCCAAGACTGGAAGTGACTTGTTTGGGGTGGGTTTTTGTGGCTCCTGAAGGAAGCTCCCCAACCATTGCAATTCGGAACAAAAATAGTCGCTTCGTTAGAGAGTCCTCGGGCCGCACAAGGTGAGTGTTCAGCAAACGTCGTGAACCCATCCGTGGGGACTGCCTCAAAAGGTCCCTCTTTTGAGGCTTGCTGAACACTCACCCTGCGCGGCCCTCATAGCCCCAAGCTAAGGAGCTCTTTTCTCGTCGTTTCCGAGAATGCTTCAGCCTTAGTGGCGCCAGATGGTCGGTAGGCGTTGGGTTAAGGTGCTCGGAGACCTTCGCCGACAGGACGTCGGCGCAGAGGCTACAGGGAAGTATTTACGCCGTGTCTCCGAGTGCCTTACCCAACGACTGCCCCAGAAGCCCGAAAAGAAGTAGTAGCTAACATTTTTGAGTCCAAACGAATTGCAAAGCTCCAGCCACGCTACCCCCGCTCGAACTTGACGATTTTTTAACCTTGCAACCTCGTCGTTAAATCCATAGAATACCCGCCCCAATCTGGCCCTGGGTAAATCGGGCCCTCCTTGTCTCACTTCGGCTGACCCCACGGGCCCGGAGGAGGCTTTAACCCGTAAGGAGCTACAATGCGTCATTACGAAATAGTGTTTATGGTCCATCCGGACCAGAGCGAGCAGGTTCCCGGCATGGTGGAGCGTTACACCGCCGCCGTTAAATCCAGTGGTGGCCAGGTTCACCGTCTGGAAGACTGGGGTCGCCGCCAGCTGGCTTACTCCATCAACAAGATTCACAAAGCTCACTACGTGCTGATGAACGTCGAGTGTACCGACGAGGCACTGGATGAGCTGACCACCAACTTCCGCTACAACGATGCCATCCTCCGCAATCTGGTGATTCGTGAAGACGAAGCCATCACCGAAGAGTCCTTCATTATGAAGGCGGAGAAAGACAATCGTGAACGCAAGCCGCGTCCCGCACGCCCAGCGCGTAGCGACGACACCGATTCCTCCGATCAGTCCTCCGACGACAGCGATGACAATGATTCGGAAGGCAGTGACAACGACCAAGAGAAGGGGGAATAAGAGATGGCACGTTTTTTCCGTCGCCGTAAGTTTTGCCGCTTCACCGCCGAAGGCACCAAGCAGATCGACTACAAAGATCTGGAAACCCTGAAGGCTTATATTACTGAAACCGGTAAGATCGTACCCAGCCGTATCACTGGAACCAAAGCCAAGTACCAGCGCCAGCTGTCCACGGCAATCAAGCGTGCGCGCTACTTGGCACTGATTCCGTACACTGACAGCCACGAGTAACAGGGCCTAGCCCTAGAAGGAGGCTGCCGTGCGGTTCCTGGCAGAGTTTATTATGCGCGGCCGCACTCAGGCCGCCGTGGTGGCCCTGATAGGTAACTGGGTGCCGCTGATTGCCCCCGGGGCTGTTGCCCTGGTCACTCTGCGGGCCGGTGCATCGAACGGTCTCTTGGTTTTACTTTGGGCGCTGCTACCCGCAGCCCTGATGCTCGGGTTCAGCCAGATCGACCCGCTGGCCCCGGTGATCATGATCAGCGGGCTGGTAGTCACCTTTCTGCTGGCGTCGATGTTGCGGGCCCAGGTGTCCTGGTCCCAATGCTTGATGGCCGCAGTGGCCCTGGGAATGCTGGCCGCTTTGCTGCAGAGGATGCTGGTGCCGGATTTGGTCCAGGCGCTGGCTGACAACCTGGCTCGTGTGATGGAACAAATCCACGAGCAAGCCGGTAGCGAAGCGGTGCCCCCCGGCCCAAGTGTGGTGCTGGTGACCGGCTTACTGGCTAACGTCATCAGCTTTTCCAGTGTGCTGGGGCTGATTTTGGGGCGCTGGTGGCAAGGGTTGCTGTACAACCCCGGCGGGTTCGCGCAGGAGTTTCAATGCCTGCGCCTGAATGCGCCACAGGCGCTGGTGTGCCTGGGTGCAGGCTTGTACAGCTTGCTGCAGGGCCCGGAGTACGCCTGGTGGGGGGCATTGTTCACTCTGCCGTTGCTGTTTGTCGGCCTGGCCATTGTGCATCGTCTGGTGGCCCTGAAAGGCCTGGGGGTGCACTGGTTGGTGGTGATGTACATCGCCCTGGTGGTACTTGATCCGGTGAGCCAGTTGTTGGTGGCCCTGGCATTTGTAGATACATGGCTGAATATTCGCGGGCGGGTGAAGCCCAAGCCTGAGGTTTAGCCGCCCGTTGCATAGATGAAATAATTGAGGGTAAACGAGATGGACGTAATTCTGCTCGAAAAAGTAGGTAAATTGGGGAATATTGGCGACCAAGTAACCGTTAAGTCGGGCTTTGGACGTAACTTCCTGTTGCCCCAGGGCAAAGCTATTCGCGCCACCGCTGAAAGCGTTGCCGAGTTTGAAAGTCGTCGCGCCGAGCTGGAAGCGGCCGCCGCTGAGAAGAAAGCCGAAGCCGAAGCGCGTGCCGCCAAGCTGGCCGAACTGAGCGTCACCATTGGTGCTAACGCCGGTGACGAAGGCAAGTTGTTCGGTTCCATTGGTACCCGCGACATCGCCGAGGCCATCACCGCGGCGGGCGTTGAAGTGGTTAAGTCCGAAGTTAAGCTGCCTGAGGGCGCGCTCCGGGAAGTCGGTGAGTACGAAATCGACGTTCAGGTTCACGCTGAAGTGATCCAGTCAGTTAAGCTGAGCGTTGTTGCAGAATAAGTCAGTTGCCTGATTTTCAAGCTGTATCTCTGTGAACAAGCGCGCTAGAATCGGGTCGTGCCAATCTTCCACAAGATTGGTGCGGTACCCGATTTTTTTGCATCTGCCGCCTGCAGTTTGAATCAAGTGAACCCTATGTCTGAAGCCTTCCTGCCACCCTCCTCGGAGGACACCGCCGTCAATAAGCATCTGCCTCCACACTCGGTTGAGGCGGAGCAAGCGGTGCTGGGTGGCCTGATGCTGGACAACCAGCGCCTGGACGCTGTGCGCGAAGTACTGGCAGAAGAGGATTTTTACCGGGACGATCACCGCCAGATCTTCCGGATGATGTGCGAACTGGGGGAGGAATCCGAGCCCCTGGACGTGATCACTGTGGCGGAAGAGCTGCACCGCCACGACCAGTTGGAGCGGGTTGGTGGCTTGGCCTATTTGACAGAGTTGGCCGCCAATACCCCCAGCGCCACGAACATCGTCGCTTACGCCAATATCGTGCGCGAGCGCTCCACGCTGCGCCAGTTGATCAATGCCGCCCAGGAAATCAGCACATCCGGCTTCAATCCCGCCGGCTTGGATGCGGATGACCTGCTCCAATTGGCGGAAAAACGGGTAGCGGAAATTGCCGAGCATCGCCCAAAAGAGGGCGGGCTGACGGAAGTGAACGCGCTGCTTAAGGCAACCGTTCAGCGTATTGATGAATTATTTCGCTCCGGTAGCGATCTTACCGGCGTTAGCGCCGGTTTGGATGATCTGGACGAGCGCACGTCCGGTTGGCAACCTGGAGAATTGATCATTCTTGCCGCCCGTCCCTCTATGGGCAAAACCGCTCTGGCTTTGAACTTCGTCGAAACGGCAATCTTCACTCAGGAAAAACCCGTCCTGGTATTCAGTATGGAGATGCCTTCGGCCTCATTGGTCATGCGCATGATGTCCTCCGTGGGGCGAATCGATCAGGGCAAGATCCGCAACGGCAAGCTCACCGAAGAGGATTGGCCCAAACTCTCGGCGGCGGTCAGCAAGTTAAAAGACAAGCCTTTGTTTATTGACGACACCCCGGGCCTGACGCCCCAGGATCTACGCGCCCGCGTGCGTCGCCTCGCTCGCGAGCACGGCAACCCGGGGCTGATCATGGTGGATTACCTCCAACTGATGCAGGTGGCCGGAGCCAGTGAAGGGCGTACCCAGGAAATTTCTGAAATCTCCCGCTCTCTAAAGGCCTTGGCGAAAGAATTCGATTGCCCGGTTATTGCCCTGTCACAGCTCAACCGGGGGGTAGAGCAGCGCCCCAACAAACGGCCCATGAATTCCGACCTGCGTGAGTCGGGCGCCATTGAGCAGGATGCGGATGTGATCCTGTTTATTTACCGGGACGATTACTACAACGAGGACAGCCCCGAGAAGGGCATTGCCGAGTTGATCCTGGGCAAGCAGCGCAACGGTGAGATCGGTACATGCCGGGCGGCGTTTATTGGCAAGTACACCCGGTTCGAAAACTTGGCTCCAGAATACCTGCAGCAGGATAACTACTGACCAGTTGGCAGAGTCAAACGCCGCAGTGGGTAAAAAATGTACATCTTTTATCGTTGGGTGTATTATCTCGCGCCCGCGTGGGTTAATTGGTAACACCCGCTGATGGCCGGAGCCTTGTGATGCAGGTTTTTCACCATATTCGTTCCATGCGAGAGGCGCTGGCCGCGGCGCGGCGCGAGGGCAAACGCATCGGTCTGGTGCCGACCATGGGCAACCTGCACGATGCCCATATCGCCCTGGTACACCAAGCTCAGTCCACGTGCGATTGCGTCGTGGTAAGCGTGTTCGTCAATCGCTTACAGTTCGGCCTCAATGAGGATTGGGACAAGTACCCACGGACCTTGCCAGAGGATACCGCCAAACTGGAAGCGGCGGGCTGCGACTTTTTGTTTTGTCCGGAAGAGACGGAGATGTACCCCAACGGCATGGATGGTCAAACTCGGGTAGTCGTGCCCACTATGACCGACATTCTCTGTGGCGCAAGCCGTCCTGGCCACTTTGAAGGCGTAACCACGGTGGTGGCAAAGTTCTTCAATATTGTTGAGCCGGACGAAGCCGTATTTGGCATTAAAGACTTTCAGCAGTTGGCCGTGATACGCCGAATGGTGGAAGATCTGTGCCTACCGGTACAAATCACTGCGGGCTCAATTGTGCGGGCGGATGACGGGCTGGCGCTCAGTTCCCGCAACAGTTTTTTGGATGAAGACGAGCGCCCCAGAGCCAATCAACTGTACCGCAGTTTGCGCTGGGTTGAAGACCAGGTCACGGACGGTCGCCGGGATTACCTGACCCTGGCAAAAGAGGCCGCTGAACAGATAGAGGCTGGCGGGTTCAAAGTGGACTATGTGAGTATCCGGCACAGTCGCACGCTGATGCCAGCCGCTGACGATGATCGAGAGATCACTATTTTGGGCGCTATGTATACGCGCGGCGCCCGATTGATAGACAATGTATCCATGCAAGTGCCGGCGCGCACCCCGGAGGAGTAAATTCCATGCATTCAACCATGCTCAAAGGCAAGCTGCACATGGCCAGCGTTACCCAAGCGGAACTCTGGTACGACGGCTCCTGTGCCATCGACAGCGATTTGGTAGCACTGGCGGGTTTGCGCGAGTTCGAGCAAATTGACATCTACAACGTCAATAATGGCGAGCGCCTGACCACTTATGTGATTCTGGCGGAAGCCGGTTCCGGCACCATTTCCATGAACGGCGCCGCTGCCCGCAAAGTGCAAGTGGGTGATCGAGTTATTATTGCTGCTTATGGCCAATACAGCGACGCCGAGCTACACAATTACCAGCCGCGCCTGGTGTATCTGGACGAAAACAACCGCGTCGAGCGGACATCTCATACCATTCCTGTGCAAGTAGCCTAGTCATCATTAATGCGCTGGCAAGTTGCCAGCGCAGCCTCCGCGTAGTCGGCGATTCTTTTCGCTGTAATCTGAGTTTTCTACAAATCCCGTCGTTCCCGCGCGGGCGCATGGCTGTCCAGAATACATAATCCGGCTAGCGGCTTCGTAAGCAAGCCCTCGGGCCGTGCAGGGTGAGTGTTCAGCAAACGTCGTGACTAATCGGCAGGATAGCCGATTTGCACAGCCGAATGCTGCCCGGAAGGTGCAGCACATGGATGTGCTGCATGACCCCCCTCCCTGGGGACTGCCTCACCGGAGCGCCGGCCGAAAGATCCCTCTTTTGAGGCTTGCTGAACACTCACCCTGCACAGCCTCCCGTAGCTCCACGCTAGGTTGTTCTTTTCCCAGTCCGCTTCCAATTTCGCCATTCCCAGGGAAAGCAGGGAGTCCAAGATAAGAATGACCGACTTGCGGCGGCGGAGGCGATTCGCAGGAGGCTTTTCGAAACTCTCACAAGAGGGATCTTGTGGGAGAGCCCCCAGGGATGGGTCTACGGCGTTTTCGAAAAGCCTCCTGGGAAGCGCCTGGGATTACTCTTACGAAGTGCTAGCCAGCTGATTTTCGAGTGTTCGAATTTAAGACGAAGCCGCATAAATTGTGGACTTCCATCTTCAATCCCCACGTGGAACCATGCTGCTGAGTAGCACATGAGCGTCGCACAATCACCGCTGCCCCCTAGAGCCCACCGCTCATGGCTGCTAAGCTAATGCCCCCATAAGTCAATAACACCAGGAGCGGTTTGTCATGTCCGAACATCACGTCTATCCGGTACCTGAGCACTTTAAGCAGCATGCCGCCATTGATGCCGATCGCTATCAGCAGATGTATCAACAATCAGTGCAGGACCCGGAGGCGTTCTGGGCAGAGCAGGCCGAGACTTTTTTAACTTGGGACCGAAAGTGGGATCAAGTGTGTGAAAGTGATCTGCGCGCCGACAAAGTGGCGTGGTTTCAAGGCGGTAAACTCAACGTCAGCGTCAACTGCATTGACCGCCATCTATCTGATCGCGCGGATCAAGTTGCCATCATCTGGGAAGGGGACGATCCCGCCGAAGATCAATTGATCACCTTCCGCCAACTGCATCTGGAAGTCTGCCGGCTCGCCAACCTGCTGCGTGAACGAGGCATAAAGAAAGGGGATCGGGTGTGCCTCTATATGCCCATGATTCCTGAAGCCGCTTACGCCATGCTGGCTTGTGCCCGTGTCGGCGCCATTCACTCGGTGGTGTTTGGGGGTTTTTCGCCTGAAGCTCTCAAGGATCGTATCCTTGACGCCGATTGCCAATTGCTCATTACCGCCGATGAAGGCGTGCGTGGTGGCAAAAGAATTCCCTTGAAAGCCAATGCCGACAAAGCGTTGGCGCAATGTCCCAACGTGCACACGTGTCTGGTTGTTCGCCGCACGGCTTTAGAAGGCATTGGCTGGGAAGAAGGGCGTGACCTTTGGTATCACGAAGGCGTCGCCAGCCAACCCGAGCAGTGTGAACCGGAAAGTATGGATGCCGAGGACCCGCTGTTTATTCTTTATACCTCTGGTTCCACAGGTAAGCCCAAAGGCGTACTGCACACCACGGCCGGCTATCTGCTGCAATGTGCTATGACCCATAAATACGTATTCGATCACCAGGAAGGTGATGTCTACTGGTGCACGGCCGACGTGGGCTGGGTAACCGGCCACAGCTACATTGTTTATGGCCCTCTGGCCAACGCGTGTACCACGTTAATGTTTGAAGGCGTGCCCACCTATCCTGATGCATCGCGCTCGTGGCAAGTGGTGGACAAGCATTTGGTGAGCACTTTCTACACCGCACCTACCGCCATTCGTGCCCTAATGGGGGCCGGAAACAAATGGGTGGAACAAACTTCTCGCAAATCGCTCAAGTTGTTGGGAACCGTGGGTGAGCCCATCAACCCAGAAGCCTGGGAGTGGTATTACAAAATCGTTGGCGAAAAACGATGCCCGGTGATGGATACCTGGTGGCAAACGGAAACCGGCGCACACATGCTTACGCCTTTACCGGGAGCAACCGATCTGAAACCCGGTTCAGCAACGCGGCCGTTTTTCGGGATACAACCGGTATTGCTGGACGAGAATGGCAAAGAGATTGAAGGGCCGGGCTCGGGTAACCTCGCCATACGCGCCTCCTGGCCGAGCCAGTTGCGTACCGTTTACGGCGATCACGAACGGTGTGTTAATACTTACTATAGCGCCTATCCGGGTTATTACTTCACCGGCGATGGTGCCCGGCGCGATGAGGATGGTTACTACTGGATTACTGGCCGGGTTGACGACGTGCTCAACGTGGCGGGCCACCGTATGGGGACAGCGGAAGTGGAAAGCGCTTTGGTGTTGCATCCATCCGTGGCGGAAGCGGCCGTGGTGGGTTTTCCGCACGACGTGAAAGGGCAGGGAATTTATGCCTATGTGACATTGATGGGTGGCGCGGAAGCGGGTGACCAGCTTGAACAGGAATTGCGAAACCTGTGCGTCGAGGAGATCGGCGCTATTGCCAAGCCCGATTGTATTCAGTGGGCGCCTGGACTGCCAAAGACGCGCTCGGGGAAAATCATGCGACGCATCTTGCGAAAAATTGCCGCCAAAGAATTTGATGGCCTGGGCGACACTTCAACTCTGGCGGATCCCGCTGTGGTGGATGATCTTATTAAAAATCGCGGAAGCTGATATCTCCTCCCCCTAAACCTCAACCTGGTGCGCGCTCAAAAGTTGCGCACTAGGTTCGTGGCTTAAAATGTTTTGGAAGTTGAATTGCGCCCTTTTTGATTTATATCAAATGTTGCGGGCTCCCTTATGCATTTTTATCGATTATAGTCGAAGAAAAAAACGCATAAGGATATAGAATGAAAATAAACACGCCTGTATCAAACATTGAAGAAGACTACCCGACCAACGCCAATATTCTCTCCACTACCGATCTCGACGGAAAAATAACCTACGTCAATTCCGACTTTGTTCACGTCAGCGGATTCACCGAAGACGAACTCTTGGGCCAAAACCATCATGTTGTTCGGCACCCGGACATGCCGGCCGCTGTTTTTAAAAGTTTCTGGGAGACCATTAAAGCCGGTCGTTCCTGGATGGGGGTGGTAAAGAACCGGTGCAAAAACGGCAATCATTACTGGGTTGATGCATACGTTACCCCTATCTATAAAAATGGCCGCATCAGTGAGTATCAATCGGTCCGTCGAAAACCAAAACTGGATTTTGTTGCGCGCGCACAGAAGGTGTACGCTAAAATGGCTCGGGGCAGGCCTAGAGTACGCGGACCTAAGTCGCTGCCTCTGAGAATAAAATTATTGCTTTGGGCATCCTTGCCTGCGTTGGCGATGCTCGCAGCCTATGCGATTAACCCGCCTATGATTCATCCCCTGGTGGTCGTCTCATTGGCTGTTCTCGTATCTGTCATGGGAATATTCTGGTCCATGCGGCCGTTCCAACAATTGTTAAAAAAAGCCCAGCAAATTTCCAATGACCCGGTGGCCTGTTACGCCTACACGGGCCGCACCGATGATATCGGCTGGATGTTCTTGGCGATAAAAATGCTTGAATCAGAAACAGCCGGTTTGGTGGGGAGAATTGCCGATTCGGCGACTAGTCTGACGGGTAACGTCGGCAGTCTCAGTTCCGTCGTCGACCAATCTCAAAGTGGTATCAATCAACAGTTCAGTGAAACTGAACAGGTTGCCGCTGCGGTCAACGAAATGACGATGAGTATTCAAGAGGTTTCCTCCAGCGCTCAGAGTTGTTCAACTGCGGCCCACACCGCACTTGAGGAAGCGACGCGTGGAAAATCTTTGCTGGACGAGAGTCGGTTCGCCACCGAGAAACTGAAGCAGGACATGGTCAGTGTTGAGCGTGTCATTGGGGATTTGAGCCGAAGGAGTCAGAGTATTTCGTCGATACTGGATGTAATTAGGGATATCGCGGATCAAACCAATCTTCTCGCGTTGAATGCCGCCATCGAAGCGGCGCGGGCGGGCGAAGCCGGGCGTGGTTTCGCTGTGGTCGCGGACGAAGTGCGCTCACTGGCCAATCGCAGCCAGTCTTCCACCGAGGAGATTCGGGACATGATTGAACAACTTCAAAACGGTGCGAATCACGCGGTCACCGCCATGGAGGAGAGCCAAAAGAGTGTAGATACTTGTGCGACACAGAGCTCCCAAGCCGTAGCATCCTTTGACATTATCCTGAAGTCCATTCAGGACATCAGTGATATGAACCACGGTATTGCCGCTGCCGTAGAGGAGCAAAGTGCCGTAGCGGAAGAGATTAATCGCACGATCGTTAATATTCGCGACTTATCCGAGGTAAACCTCACCGCTGCTGAAACAACTTCCAGTACGAGTCAGGCGATGCACAAAGTGACTAAAGGGTTCAGTGAATTGGCGGCGCAATTTTGGCAAAAACAAAGTGGTTAAATAAAAAAACCGGAAGCGTGGTGCTTCCGGCTTCACGTTACAGCGCTGTGCAGTGAGTTCCCTTATGGCTGGGTTCCTGGCTGAGTCTCGTCCGGTGCAGTGCCGGGCTGTTGGGGATCCCGCGGTTGAGTGCCGGGTTGCCCCTCCTGCTCTCCACCAGGTAGGCCTTCCTGCTCTCCGGGACCACCAGGTTGGGTTCCTGGCTGACCTTCCTGCTCACCGGGACCACGTGGCTGAGTTCCCGGCTGTCGTTCTTGCTGTCCGGGAGCGCCAGGTTGAGTTCCGGGCTGGCGGTCTTGTCCAGGAGTGCCTGGTTGGCCTTCTTGCTGCCCTGGTACACCAGGCTCAGTGCCGGGTTGGCCTTCAGGCTGGGTACCAGGTACGCCTCGCTCACCCTCGGGCTGGGTACCGGGTTGATTGCCTGGTTGTCTGTCCTGGGCACCAGGTGTCCGGCGTGGCCGCTCCCAGTCGTCATCGTCCTGCGTGTCCCTGTAGTTGCGGAACTCCTCTTCTGAAACGCGGCCATCGCCCGCTTCATCCATCTCTTCAAATTCTTCTTCAGAGATGCCAGCACGCTCTGCATCTTCCTGGCTGATGTAGCCATCACCGTCGCGGTCAATGACGGAGAATGCCGGGTCGGTATCCTGATCTCTGTCGTCATTCATACCGTCGACAGCCAAAGCGCTGGCAGACCCACCGGCAAGCAAAAGCGACGCGAGAATGGCAGTGTAAGTCTTCATAGTTAATCTCCTTGTTACGTCATTCATTGAAAGACCGTACATGGCATTAACTGCGCATGGACCTAAGTTAACGCAGGGATCATGCCAGTATAGAAAAACTCCCTGAAATCAGCCAATTGCGAAAATCCGTTCAACGGAGGGCTAAATGAGCTCGGTAAAAGTGTTGCAAGCCGGCAACCCTTACACGCGGTTTGAGAAAATTTTTTTGGTTCGGGCGCTTTCTTCAACAGGCTTGCACGTCCGCAGAGAGAATTGGTTGGATTGGCTGCAAATACTGCGTAAAAAAGGCAGCGCAAACCACGTCAAGGCGTTCCGGTAATACTTGTAGTGTTGCAAGTTGGCGACAACGGCAAAGGGATCTGGAGCTGGTCAGAATGGCCGCCGGTGGGAGTAAAACGTGGATAATCGTTAGAACAGCGGAAGGGAAGGGCAGGAGCCCCCAAAGGGCCCTGCAATTGTTGCGGACTGATGACCGAGCTGTCAAAACCTGAAACGCAATCCAAACTTCAAGGTATCAATGTCGGTAGTGTGATCCCCCGGCAGTTCCTCAAGCCGGTTATCAATATCATAGCGGGCGTATTCCACAATAAGATCTAAAGACTCCGTTAGGTTTACGTCCGTACCAACACCAAAGAAGAAATCATTGCCATCAGCACTGATGGAGCCGGCGTCGGTATCGATACTGGAGCGCCAAAAGAACTGGCCGGCTTTCGCGTAGATGCCCCAGACTTCCGATAATGGCAGCCTGCCCTGTACCGCTAAGCCAAAACCGTATGAGTCCGCAGAAGCGAGGTCGCTGCGATACCGACTGAAATAGATCGCGTTCGCCTCAACCCCGAAGTAGGCATTGAAGTAGCCACCGACGGTGCCTTCCAGAAAGTCGCTATCGTCATCGAAGTTGCCGCCGCGAGATCTGAAAAGCCCGTAGCTGCCGCCAACGTAAAAGTGGGGGGACTGATCGTATTGCCGCGCATCGTATCGGCCACGTGTTTCGGCTCGCTCCCGCGTTCCCGTACCAGGGCTAGTAGTCGCACTGACGAGAGATTCTTCTACCTCTGCTTCTTCGGCGTGAAGAATTGGGGTCCCGAGAGATAGTGAAGCGACAATCAAAGAATAAAAGAACAGTTTCATGCCATGACTCCTTCTGCAGTTACTTTCACCTTCTTCGCTTATAAGTTGGACATGGGCGAAGCCGGATTAATTCCCCTGTGTAATTAGCGGACTGGGCGCTGCGTCTATTGGGGGAGGTTCGGCGTTGCGTAAAATTATTAGTAGTCGAAATCGGTAGTTAATGCGGCCTTCAGGAAAGGTAGATCAGGAACCGCAGAGCGGCTCCCGATCCAGAGTCTGCAGTAGATTAATCGAGCAGACCATTGTCGTCGTCGTTGTCATCGCGATCGTAGGCACGATCTTGTTGATGTTGACGAAACTCTTCTTCGGTGACTCGGCCATCACCATCGCGATCCATCTCTTGGAATTCCTCTTCAGAGATGCCAGCTTCTTGAGCAGCGTCCTCGTCGATAAAGCCTTCGCCGTCACGATCCAGCTCGGTGAAGTCTTGATCTCCATGTGCGCCTCGCTCACCAGCGGTGCCCCGATCGCCAGCAGCGCCGGTAGCCGCCATGGCAGAAGAGCCTAACGCCAAAAGCATTGAAGCCAGAATAGCGTAAAAAGTTTTCATAGCTTTCCTCCTTTGATAACTCATTGGTTGTTGCGAACTACATGGCATATTTGCGCATGGACTGTTTACTACGCAGAGAGTGTGCCAGACATTGGTTTTACGTTTGGAATCAGCGAGATAGAGAATCTGCAAGAAAGGGGTAAACATCCTGGGCGACAGCACTGTTGCCTATTGGAGACGAATTGCAGAATCACCCTAAAAAAATTTCCGAGAAGCAGGCGAGTTCTAGCGATTTCGGTGACTGCCACAGAAAGTATCGGTGGTTCTTCTGTTGATAGAAGGCTTAGCTACAGCCTATACGCTCGACATGTCTTCGGTAAAAATCCCGGGCAATTCTCTTCGTGTATCACTTGTGGAAAGAGCTCCAAATGCGTGTTGTTGCCAATAGGCAACAACACGAAAAAAGTGGAGGGATTGTTGGTCGCGAGGAGTTGCAAGTGTACGGAAGCTAGATAGAGAAAACTGGCTGGCGTAGTTTCAAGCTAGAATCGGATTCGGGTCTTGCGCATAAACTGACTGTCGTCTTGCTCCATATCCCGTAACACGATTTTAGCGTTGGCGTGCCGGGGCTTAGCGCGCATGTTGCCTCGCTCGGTCGCCGTTACGTATTCTTGTGCCGGATGGGTTCTAATTTCAAGTATGTCGAAACAAGATTCAAGGTTGCTCTGAGAGTCGGATAGCCTGACGTCAGAATAGAGTTTCCATCCCTCAGAGCTTGGTAAGCTCGGTGGGGGAAGAGTTGGGCTTCCGCGAACCGATCGAGAAAATAATCCTGCTTTCCAGTCTTGACCTGAAGTGTAAGGACACTCCCAGGCAAGCTCAATGCTCGGCTCGGTCAGCGGAAGGGCTCCGCCGAAAACAGCGGCTAGCACGGTTCCCTTAATGGCAACTCCCACGGCAAATCCCATGGCACTACCTCCTTTTTCTACTGCTCGACCAGCTTGATTCGTCTCCTTCCTCGGTGTTCAATCGGGGAGTATGTTACTCCAGCACATCTTCACTGTATTCACCGTAGGTGTCGTGAAAACGGTGAAACTCCTCCTCGGAAATGCGTCCGTCCCCGTCCTTATCCATCTGTTCAAATTTCTCATCGCTGATGCCGGCTCTCTGAGCCTCTTCCTCGGAAATGTAACCTTCATTTGTCTGATCAAATTCAGAAAAGCGATCCTCAACCTCTTCTACGTCTAGCTCGCGCTCATTGTGATCATGGGCATTGGCTGAGCTGAAAGCTGCTATCAAAACTATGGAAGCCGTGGCCGTCAAAAATCGTGTCATATTCCACCTCCCTCTACCGACGTTGTGAAATGTAAGGTTTGTTTACGTGTATGGACTCGTCGCAGGTTTCATGCCAACTGGTTATCGGTCGCATAATTATCCGGTGTCATCGTCCGGTTCCACATTTTTGGTAAACGTTGTTTAGCTTCTGTTGCAAAATAGCTACACGTGTTTTGCGTATCGCGAAGAAATTCAGGTAGTATCCACTGGTACCTGTTGGCAAATGGCAACACTTTTAACGGCGACGTTCCGAGTAGCGTTAAGGAACATGCACTGGAATGAGAAAAGGACGTAACGTACTGTCGCTGTTTCAACAATGGCTTCTGATTGCCATCGTTTCCATGATTCCTGTCCTGGTCGTGGTCACCTATGCAACGTGGTCCTTTTACCAACAAATGCGTGTTCAAAACGAAGTGGTCAATGCAACGGATTACGCCAATCACTTAAGAGCGGTTATCAGCGAACAGTTGAAGGACCTGGAGCGTAACGCCCGACAGTATCGGTTGCTCAGAGATGAGCGTTTCGCAGAGTCGTATCAGCGGAGCCTGGAAAGTATGCGCAGAGTACATTATGCCCTGGAAGGCGTATCTCCGCTGGATGAAACAGCGTTGCAGGTGGATGCGGGGACGGTGGCGAGATGGGAGATGCCATTGGATAGAGCACGCGGAATGCTCGCGGCACTGGTTCATAGTCTGCGTCAGAATCCGCTGCGCGATCTGGAGGACGAAGGTTTTTCCGAACTCCTTGCCGATGTGAGTGAGTTTCGCGTGGAGTTTGATCAGCAAATTTCGATCTACATTCAGAACCTAACCGAGGAAAGCGAAGAGGAGTTGCAGTCAATACTCTGGCGTCTGTCGCTGATGGGGCTAATCGCTCTGCCTTTGACATTGCTCCTCATTGGCCTCGGATTTATACAGATGATTCGTCCTCTACGGCGATTGTCTTCTACGATTATTAATTTGGGGCATGGGGATTGGGAGTCTCCCATCTATATACCCGGGCCGAGGGACTTTCAGGTGCTGGGTGATCGGTTGGAATGGATGCGCGGCCAGCTGATAGAAACTGATCGACAGAAACAGGCTTTTTTACGCCACGTGTCACACGAACTGAAAACCCCGCTATCGGCTATTTTGGAGGCAGCTTCACTTTTGGAGGATGAGGTTCCGGGGGAAATTAATGTTCACCAAAAAGAGGTGTTGCGAATTTTGGTGAACAACTCGCAGAATCTCCAGGAACTCATTCAGCAACTTCTCAATTACAACGTCATTACGCACAGCTTTCGAGTGCAGAGCACATCGGTAAATCTTGCCGATCTGTGTGAGAAGATCAGTCGGCGACTGGACCAGAAGGTATCCCGGCATCATGTGGTTTGGGACTTCCAGGGTGTTCCGGAAACCATCACCACAGATCCACAGTTGCTGGAAATGATTCTTTCCAATTTGCTTTCCAATGCCTTTCATTTTTCCCCATCTGGCGCCACGGTAAAGGTTCGCTGGCGCCAAGAAGGCCAGAGCATTTCAATTGCTGTAGAGGATCAAGGCCCCGGTATTCCTATCGAAGAGCAGAATCGAATTTACGAGCCGTTTTTTCAAAGCTCGTCTCTGCGTCGGCACGGTCCGGCTCAAGGCAGCGGTGTCGGGCTTACGATTGTTAAGGAGTCGGTGCACAACCTGGGCGGACGAATTGATCTCAAATCCAAGCCGGGCGAAGGTTGCCACTTTTCCCTTTGGTTGCCAATCGCGGAGTAGGGATAGCTATGCTCAGGTATCGAGTTGCAATGCTGTTGATCATTGGGGGGCTGTCTGCGTGTGCGCTACAGCTCCCTCAAGTGGCTACCGAAACCTATTGTACGCCGGACCACAGTTATGTGCTGGAAGAGTCTCGACAGGAATCCAAGCGCGGGGTACATCCATTCCCCGACTTGCAAAGCTTAGTGGCGTACCGTCGCAGTGCTTGCGCGCTGACTGATCTTGAGCAGGAGCTATTATTGGCAGAACTGCAAGCGGAGGAGGGCGACGCCTCGACCATGGCGATTCTGATGCTGGCCAGTTGTGCGCCGGACCAGACGCCCGGACTATTGGCGAATCACTTGGTTAAAGCTCGTGCCATTGATGAGGGGCCGCCGGGGTTTCAGGATATGGTGGCTTTGCTTGGGGCTCAGCTGCGATCCTATTCGCTGGTTGAACGGCGTTTGCGGGAAACGGAAAAACAGTTGGAACGGATGATCACCGGAATTCGAGAGATCGAAGCGGAAATGGGCGGAGGGAATAACAGATCATGGGAGTAAAAACCGCAACGGACGCCAAAATTCTATTGGTTGATGATGACCCTGGAATGCTGCAGTTGCTAAGTATGCGGCTGGCGGCCTCGGGCTACAAAGCCACGAGTTGCGAGACTGGAAGAGAAGCCCTGGCGTATTTGCGGCGAGAGCTGCCCGCTGCCGTGGTCACCGACTTGCGCATGGAACCCATGGACGGCATGACCTTGTTTCATCAGATTCAGGAGCACTGGCCGAACATCCCGGTCATTATGCTTACCGCCCACGGCTCAATTCGAGAAGCGGTAGAGGCCACGCAGCAAGGCCTTTTCTCATTCCTGACTAAGCCCGTCGATAATCGCGAATTGCTGAATACCCTATCGCAAGCGTTGGAGGTGGGTTGTGGTGTCGGCCCTGAACGGGGTTGGGCCGACGACATTCTGACTCGCAGTGAAACAATGATGAAGCTGCTTGAGCAAACGCGCCTGCTGGCCCGCAGCGACATCAATGTTCTGATTAGTGGTGAGAGCGGAACCGGTAAGGAGCTGCTGGCGCAAGCTTTACACCGGGCCAGTGGCCGGCGTGACAAAAGTTTCGTCGCCGTAAACTGTAGCGCTATTCCGGCGGATCTGTTGGAGTCGGAGTTGTTTGGCCACGTTAAAGGTGCTTTTACCGGAGCCGTGCAAAACCGAGAAGGGCTATTTCTGGCGGCCGATGGTGGCACCTTGTTTTTGGACGAGATTGGCGACATGCCCGCTTCCTTGCAGGTCAAGCTATTGCGTGTGCTACAAGAGCAAAAGGTGCGCCCAGTGGGGGATAGTCACGACCGAAAAATTAACGTTCGAGTGCTGTCCGCAACCCATCGGGATCTGGATCAGGCAATCGTCGATCACGACTTTCGCGAAGACTTATACTATCGCTTGAATGTGGCGAGTATTGCTCTGCCGCCGCTACGGGAGCGAAAAGAAGATATTTTGCTGTTGGCGAAGAGCTTTCTTGACCAAATCGCCAAGCGTACAGGCGACATGACCAAGCAGCTGTCTCCACAAGCGCAGCAACTATTGCTGCAGTACCATTGGCCGGGAAATATCCGCCAGCTGCACAATGTCATTGAGCAGGTGGTGGCCTTGTCACCCACACCCTTAATCACCGAAAACTTTATCGCCGACGCTTTGCCAGGCGAACAAGTCGTGTCGCCCGTACCATTGAACGATGCCAAAAAGCAGTTTGAGCGGGACTATTTGGTTCAATTGCTGTACACCACCAAGGGCAACATCAGCGAGGCGGCCCGCATGTCAGGAAGGAATCGCTCAGACTTTTACAAAATCATGAAGCGGCATGATCTCGATAGCGAGCAGTTTAAACACGATTGAGGCTAGACGTGAGGCATACTTGCCAAGGCGGGCGAGCCTCGTCTATGCTGTTTTGTAATGGACACCCAAACTTCCAATTCCATTGCGCGGCCTTGGTATCGGCGCCCGGCGAGACTTGTGCTGGCTGGATTAACTGCCCTGATATTGGTGGCGGCATTCTACCTCTGGTTTGTATTGCTTAGTCCTTTCGGACATCAACCGCCCGAGGGTTATCCGGCGATTGATCCTACCCGTGAACACAAAGTCTTCGTGTATGGTACCTTGCGTAATCCACTGGTGCGCTTAGTGGTCATGGGCTCTATGGGGGATCCACGGCCGGCTACCTTGCCCGGTTACCGCAAGCAGGGCCTGGATCTGGCCGTGGAACCGGGTAGCGCTACAGAAGGTCTGGTGTTTATAGTCACGGTCGAACAATTGCGCCGCCTTGATCGATATGAACGGATCGGTATCCGCTATGAGCGCTTCGAATACACGTTAGAGGACGGCACCCGTGCCTGGGTTTATCGCCGGTTGCCGGAATGAACACGAGCACCACAATGAGTGATGATATGACCGGAGAGAGCAGTCCCCTCCAAATGCCACCTTGGCAGCACACCATAGATGGCGATTGGCGCCGTGTGGGAGTGGAGCTGGAAATGACTGGGTTGACCATCGATCAACTGGCGGAGATCGTGGCTGGGTATATCGGTGGCCGCGTTGACACCAAAGGGCGATACGAGCGAGCGTTAAAAGGTGACCCGGCCGGTGATTGGGTGGTAGAACTGGATTTCGATTTGCTTAAACGCCTGGGGCGAGAAACGCGGGACAAAAGTACGTTCGCTGGCGAATTGGGTGACTCTGCCGAGGAGGTCTTAAAGTGGCTGGCGGAAACGCTTGTGCCCTTGGAACTTGTCAGTCCACCGCTGCCCTTGAATCGTCTGGGGGAAATTGAAAAAATCATTGGCATGCTTCGTAGTGCGGGCGCCAAGGGCACCTCCGATCGTTTAGTAAACGCATTTGGGATGCAGTTCAATCCTGAGGTTCCCAGCACCAACCCCGATGTGCTTACGGCTTACGTAAAGGCTTATGCGTGTTTGTATGACTGGTTGTTTTTGCGCGCGGATATTAACGTCTCCCGCCAGGTCACCAATTACGTCGATGCGTATCCTGTCGATTATGTACGCAAGGTCGTCGCTCCGGACTACTGGCCGGATCTAAGCACCTTGATAGACGATTATCTTCTGGATAATCCCACGCGCAACCGGGCCTTGGACCTTCTACCGTTGTTTTTGCACTTAGATCAGGGGCGAGTGCGCAAGGTAGTAACGGATCCCTTGGTAAAAGCCAGGCCGACCTTTCATTACCGACTTCCGGACTGTGAAATTCATCTTCCCCAGTGGGGACTGTACCAAGCTTGGAATGACTGGGTGCAAGTGGAGCGCTTGGCGGCGGATCGAGATCGCCTTGAAGCCTGCTGCCAAGCTTACACGAAGTACCTGAATCAACCGCTGGAGCGGTGGTTCGGGGACTGGAGCAAGGAGTTGGAGGGGCAATGGCTCGTCCGGTAATCGCTATCACGGGTCCAGAGAAGGGTGCATTCGGGCCGCGTTCGACCGTGGCGCTTGCGGTGTGGCTTTATGGAGGCAAGCCTCTGCAGATCCGGCCCAGCCAAATTGACGAGACATTTGATTATCAAGGGGTGGTAGTTACCGGCGGGCACGACATAGACCCGGTACTTTACGCCGCTGAGCCCGAAGTAGAACCTCGCTACGACCGGGCTCGTGACGCGCTCGAAGCTCGGGTAATCAAAGACGCCTTGGCCCGGGGGTTACCACTGCTGGGTATATGCCGTGGGGCTCAGTTGCTCAATGCCAGCCTTGGCGGCAGTCTATTTCAGGACTTGCGTCCGCACCGCGATAAAACGTCCCACCGACGTACACTCCTGCCCCTGAAAACCTTACAGGTGGTCCGGGGCTCGGGTTTGGAGCGGTTGTTCGGTGCAGGCACTTGCCGGATTAACAGTCTGCACAATCAAGCCATTGATCGCGTTGGCGCCAATCTAGTCATTACCGGGCGTGACTTGGACGGAATTGTGCAGTCCGTGGAAGATCCTGACCAAGGCTTCCTGGTTGGCGTACAATGGCATCCGGAATTCCTACTGTTCATGCGCCGTCACCGGGGCCTGTTTAAAGCACTGTTGGAGCAGGTCAAACACAATAGGGAGTCGGACGGCTCCTTCGCTTAAACGGCTTTTATTGTGACGGGGCGGGCCTACCATATGGCCATTTGATTTGGATCAACCGTTCACCAGGCGGTGGCGGGTATGCTTCAGTCGCATTATTAGAGGTGCGGTAGGAGACAAGAGCGAAAACCACTGGGCTTGGATACAATTAATGGCGGAAGAGAATCAAAAGCACTTCCTCAGCCGTTTCGGAGTTGAGATCGCACTGGCGCTTTTTGTCGTTCTCACACTCGTGGCAATTGTCGCCGAGCGACCGATCCTGCAAACCGGCTTCACCATCGATGCTCGGCACGGAGAGGTATCTCACTACAACGACTCTGTCGATGGCGGTCTCAGCACCTCTGAAATCATTGATTCCGACGCCATGGAGTGGCGCTGTGTTTTGGCCGAACAGGCCATCTATTCGTTCTGCGGCTTTGAGTTGATACTTGATCAGGCACGGACGGACGGACTGGATTTGCGCAACTACGATCGCATCAGAATCTGGTTGGACTACGAAGGCCCCACAGAAAGCATCCGCTTCTACCTGCGCAATCACGACCCGGTTTATAGCACGCCCGAACTCCACGACACGACAAAATACAATCAGATCGAGTTTGATGCCGAGATGGCCAGCGGCGGGCCGTTTGAATTTTCCATGCACGACTTTTTTGTCGCCAACTGGTGGTTTCAACGCTACCGCATTGCGCCGGAGCTGGCACACCCGCAGTTCGACAATATTGTGGTTCTCGAAGTGCAAACCGGCTCTGCTCCACAACCAGGGCTGCATACATTCCGTATGGAGAGAGTGGAGTTCACTGGCCAGGTGCTCACGTCTGAGCGTTGGTATCAGGGCATTGTTGGCAGCTGGTTGATAGCGGCATTGGTGTTTCTAGGTTCGCGTACGGTCAAACTCAACCGCGAGCTGAGAAGAAGGAGTCAGCGCGAGCGGGAGCTGCTGGAAATCAACGCCCTGCTGGACCACCGCGGGCAGCAACTGGAACAAAAAACCAAAACCGACCCGCTTACTGGAGCCTTTAACCGCACCGGCATAGAAGAAGCGCTAAAGGTAGGGCTGGAAGAGCGGCGGCGCGCCGGAAAACCGCTGTCTATTGTGATGTTGGACATCGACCAGTTTAAACCCATTAATGACACTTACGGACACGCTGTGGGAGACCGTATCCTCACAGCGCTCTCTACACTCGTCCAGGAAAATATTCGCGGTAGCGACCTATTTGCCCGCTGGGGTGGTGAAGAGTTTGCGTTGGTATGTCGTAATACCAGTCTCAGAGATGCTGCCGCCATCGCTGAAAAGCTACGGGTGAAAATTTCCCTGCACCACTTTGATGAAGATGTCGGCGTCACGGCTAGCTTTGGTGTGGCCACTTTGGGTGAGCGGGAGTCTCTTGAGCAGATCTTTGAGCGTGCGGATCAAGCCCTATACCGGGCTAAGGACCTAGGCCGAAACCGGGTGGTGGTTTCCGACTGAATATACAGTAAAGGAGAAGCAAAAAGCCCGCGCGATGCGGGCTTTTTGCTTAGAACTATTAGCTAGCCCGACGCCGCATTCGATACAGCGCCAGCAATCCGATAAACAGTAGTGACGCGGCTGCAGGCTCCGGAACACGTGCTGTAACAGTTATTAGATCCTGTGATGTGTCTGAAGTCAGGATGTAAAAGTCGTATACCCCTGAGGCGGCATTGTTGTCCAGTGAGCCCAACCAACTACCGGCTAAGTTAAGAGTGGTTGAGCCGAAGTGAGATGCTCTAAAGGAACCGCTGCCCAAGTTGAGGCTGTCAGTACCTTCATTGATAATTTCCCACAGCGCCAACTGGAACGCCGCACTGCCCACTTGGCTGGATTTGGAGCTTTCGTAATAGCTAGAAAACAGGCGGTCTATGAGGGTGCCTTGGCTTGTGCCGGTAAAGCTACCGAGGCCGGCGGTGGCCGTGTACACCGAGCTGGTTTGTAGAAAGGTGCTGGTTTGAATACAAAATGCACTCAGTCCATCATCCCACTGAATCATATCTGTACTGTTATTGCTGGTGGAAAATTCAAACTCGCCCGCGAATACTCTGGGGCTTACACCAGTGATGTGCCCGGAAGGGGTGCCGCTACCGAGGTTGTGTTGATAGTTCAGTTGGATGGTCGCTGCTTGCGCCGATACGGCGAGTAGAGCTAGCAGGCCACCCGCCAGTAGTGCGCGGTAAACGCGTATTAGTTTCATGGCAATTCCTTATTGCTCTGTTGGTGTTGTGGTCGCTTTTGAGCAGATTTCGTGCCATGTTTAAAAAGTCCTTAAGTGATAATGGCTTAAACGGATCGGGTGACAGACGCGCTACAGTTAGTGGAAAATAGCCCGACACTCGCGCCTCAAATGGCGGCCCGTCACCGGATCTGCTTGGCGCACCCAAAATCTTCCCCACCATTGGAGTGGTCATGCGTCAGTTGTTATCTATCCTCACCCCTATGTATAACGAGGCTGCAGGCCTGGGCGAGTACTTTCAGGCTCTGGAAGCGGCCTTGGCCCCACTGGATATCGATTACGAGATCGTCTGCGTGGATGATGGCTCAAGGGACGACACTCTGTCTCTGCTCAAACAGCACGCCGAGCGCAATCCGCGGATCAAAATCGTGGCATTGAGCCGCAACTTCGGCAAAGAGGCCGCCATGACCGCCGCTCTGGATTACGCCAGCGGCGACGTGGCTCTGCCCATGGATGCCGACCTTCAAGACCCCCCGGAGCTGATCGCGGCCATGCTGGCCAAGTGGCGTGAAGGGTATCAGGTGGTCTACGCCAAAAGATCATCACGTAAAACCGATGGCCTCATTAAGCGAAAAACGGCGCGTTTGTTTTACAAGGTGTTTAACCGCCTGAGCGACATCAAAATCCCGGAGGACGTCGGTGATTTTCGGCTGCTGGATCGCGGAGTCATTGAAGCCATCAAGCAATTACCGGAAAAAGACCGCTTTATGAAAGGGCTTTTCTGTTGGCCTGGGCTCAAGCACACCGTCATTGAGTTTGAGCGACAAAAGCGCGCCCAAGGTACCTCAAAATACAACTACTGGAACCTCTGGAACTTCGCCCTGAGCGGCATTACCTCCTTCAGTACTTTCCCGATTCGCGCGGGTATTTACCTGGGGCTGACGGTAGCCACCTTCTCGTTTCTGTTTGGCCTCTGGGTAATCTTTAAAACCGTGATTACAGGGGTGGATGTGCCTGGTTATGCGTCTCTTTTGGTGGCCGTACTTTTTATGGGCGGTATACAGTTGTTCTTTCTTGGCCTCTTGGGCGAGTACATCGGGCGTATCTATAAAGAAGTAAAAAACCGACCCATCTATTTGGTGGAAGACGAAATCGGTTTCCATGCGGACAAGGCTAAAACTCCATAGCGGCTTCCCTACAAACTCATAAGCTCTTTGAGTCGCTGGGCATTGCGTCGGGATATTTCGATTGTCTCGCCATTTCTCATGGTCACGTCGTACCCCTCGTGAATCGCTTCTGAGATTGATGTAATCGCATCGAGATTAATAATGAACTGGCGGTTGGCTCGGAAGAAAAGCTTGGAGGGCAACCGCTGCTCCAGCTGACTAAGGGATTTTTTAACAAAAGCCTTTTTTCCATTAAAGAACAGTCGCGCGTAGTTTTTGCAATTCTCAAAATGCTCGATGGATTGAACTTCAATCAAATGGCATTCGCTCCCGTCCTTGACGAAAATTCGGCTGTTTAGCTCCAGGGGAGGCTCCGGTTGCTCGGAGTCTGATTCTTCCTCTGATGCCAGTTTTTCGATGGCCACCGCCAACCGTTCCTGGCTAATGGGTTTGAGCAGATAATCGACGGTCCGGTAGTCAAATGAGCGGATCGCGTGTTCTGAATAAGCGGTGGTGAATATAATGCGAGGCTGGTAGTCGAGGGTTTCAAGAAGCTCAAAACCAGTCTCGCCCGGCATATGAATATCGAGGAACAACAGCCCAGGACGGTGTTGGTCAATTAGTTCACGGGCCTGGACGGCATCTCCGGCCGCGCCTACAACTTCCAGATCTTTAAAACCCGACAGCATCTTGAGTAGACCGTTTCTGGCGAGGCGGGAATCTTCTATAACAAGTGCTTTCACGACGTCTCCTTCGGCAAAATCATGGTGACAACGAATTCGGTATTGACCTTGTCAGCTTTTAGGTGAGCGGCGTCACCGTACAACAGGCTAAGGCGCAGTTGAATATTTTTGAGGCCTGTTCCCGTGCTTTGCAACGGATCACACTGGGTATTTGGAACAGGGTTTTTCACAGTGATCCGCAGTTGTTGGCCGAGGTCTTCGGCCACAACTTCCAGAACCGATCGTTCTCGCAACTGGTCGATACCGTGCTTGATCGCGTTTTCCACCAACAGTTGCAGGCTCATGGGTGGAATAAGACAACTTTGTAGCGCCTCAGGAATTTGCAGTCGAAAATCCAGCCGCTCCTCCAATTGCAGAGACACCACTTCAATGTAGCGCTCAACGATGGCTAGCTCCTCGGCTAGCGTGACTTTTTCGTTTCGCCCACTTTCCAGAGAATACCGAAGAATTTCCGAAAATGCGGTAATGGTATGATCTGCATGCTCGGGGTTTTCATGGATCATAAAGCGAATATTGTTCAGGCTGTTGAACAAAAAGTGCGGGTTGAGTTGGTTGGACAAGCTGGCTAAGCGCGCTTCTTTTAAGCTGATAGCCAGCTTTAGGTTGTCCACCTCAGCCTGGCGGGCCCGTCGTGTGTTACTGATGCCCAGATAAACAAAGATCCAGGCGCTAGCAAAAAGGGCCGTGGCCAGAAAGTTGCCGACAAACATTTGCATCAGCTGCTCAGTTAGGCTCGTATTGGCCTCAGTCAGCGCTTCTGATACGAACTTTTCCGACCAGAAAAGGGGCACTAATATGGCCAGCGTAAGCAAGGTGACAAGTAATGCGACGCCGAGCGCGTAGCCAAACGAAAGCCCCATAAGGCGGCCAGTTTTCAGATGCTGCCAGCGGTATTTTTGGTAGTGCGCCCGGAAGTAAAGCACGCCGAGCGTGAACAGAGACAACCAGACGAACGTGCCCACTAAGTTAAATGGCTTCTCTTCCCGCCATAGAAAGATCTGTATCACTTGCGCTAAACCCACCAGCAACAAAAAAGTGCCCTGGTACATCCAGAAGGTGCGGTCCTTGGGAAACAGGCGAATCCTTTGCGAGATACCACCGATTTTTGGTGCGTCCAAAGCGTTCATAAAGGTAGGGCGACTCATATCAAATAGTCCAGGATCTAAGGCCGATCATGCCGTGACTTGCAAGGTGCAATGTGAAACCAAGGTGTAGAAGGGTCACTAAAGCACAGAAAACAAAAGTAGCTCGTTTGATACCCGTCTCGCGCAAGCGTACCAGAGTAACGCTACTCCACACGGCGGCTACGCCGTAAGCCAAGGTCAAGACAAACATGCTAAGAGACAGAGCCGAAATATGGCCCAAAGCGTTCAGCTGCGTATTATCCACGGTGGCGCCCCGAATGATCACGGCCAAAAGCAGCAGGCTTGTCATGGTTGGCCAGAACTTCGCCTGCGCCGGGGCAGAGCGAAACGTTTTTCGATAGACAGACAGTGGCGCCCATGCAAGTGCATAAATAATGGCTACTGCACTAAATAGAGCCAGCGCGGCCAAGAATCCCATTTGTCCCCACACCAACAGCGGGGATGTTTTCACGTACAGCCCTGAGTCAATTTGCAGGGCTTCGCCAGCTAATGGATCCTGTACCCAAGCCATATTGGGTAGACCAGTCCAGGTGCTGACCAGAAGGTTATCTCCCAAAGCGTATTCCTTGCTGGGCGCTGGCCAGCCGCCCGCCACCGGCATACGTCGAAGGTGGGAATCTTCAGTGTAAATGCGCAAGGCTGTTAGATAAGAAGGCAGAAAGTTATCTCTGTCGCTGCGAGGGTTGATGGGCGTGTACAGTCCCGTCGCGTTAGCGAATGATTCTGGTAAAGGGGACGGTTCTATTGTGGGGGGCACCCGATCGCGCAGCAGGTATTCGCGGATGGCATCTGAAACGCGACCCCTCACTTCGCCGTTGCCCGTGAAGGAAAAAGTATAGCCACTGTTCAGCTCGGGGGCGTAAGCAAAGGCGGACACGGCGCCCATCATGCCTCCGTCATGGCCGTAAAATGGCACGGCGTAGTCCTCAAACCCCGTCACGTAATTAGCCAAACCATAGCCGGAAAGGACGCCGTGTTCCGCACCCAGGGTGGTCGTGGGGCGCTCCATCCTGTCAATGGAGGCTTCTGCGACTAACGTGTTCTGCTCGAATTGGCCACGCTCAAGAAAGAAGTGCAGCAGGTTTACCATCTCCGCAGGTGACGCGTTGACGGAACCCGCGGGCCGGTAAATGATATGCCAGTAGTTCAGCGCTTCGTCGTTAGTATAAGCTCTGGCGTGGCGCTCGGCGTCTTCGGGTTTAAAGAAGGTAGCGGTGGGCATATTGAGCGGATCAAAGAAGTTTTCTTGCACATACTCTTCAAGAGGCATGCCGGTAACTTTCTCCACCACGTAACCCGCCACACCGGTTCCAGTATTGCTGTACGCCAGTCGCGTGCCGGGGACCCACCGGGATTTGCGAGTTTTTGGAAACAGGGCCAGTGCTTTGTCCAGAGTAATTGTGGCAGCGTCACGGTAAGCTAACTCGGCAATGAGCGAGTCGCCCCAGCCCGCAGTGTGTTCTAACATGTGGACCAGTCGGACCGGGTGCTCCGCTTCCCAAGGATTGTCAAAAGCCACTTCTGGAACCAATTCACGCAAAGGTGCGTTCAGGTCCAGTCGTCCTTCTTCTACCAGCTTGAGCACCGATAGAGCGGTAAACATTTTTGAGATGGAGCCGATCCGAAACAGGGTGTCCGGTGTGGCGGGAATCTGTTTTTCCACATTGGCCTGTCCCATGGCCTCCAGCCAAATCAATTCGCCTCTATCAATCACCGCAATGCCCAGGGCGGTGGTGTCCGTCTCCTCAAAGGCAAGGGCTACGGCGGCTTGGAGTTTTTCCAGAGTATTGATGGCCTCCTTCGGGGTTTCCGCGCGAGCTGGCAGTGCCAGTGCGAGCGACAGCAAGAAAAGTAGCAGAACGCTCCCCAAAAGTGCGCGTCCGTGAGCGACGCTCGCTGAAAAATCGTGTTTATTCGTGTAGACCATGGGTATCTTCCTTATATTGGCAGCGTCTCACCAGCCTTCCGAAAGCGCTTCAACCGTTGTTGTCTGCATTATCGACCTTCGCCCGGCTTGCCAGGGTAATAGGTGCCGAGCGGCAGTTATCCTATTTATTCCAAAACTGTCAACCTACGGATCAATCCATCCTCAATGGCATAGATTACCGTACCGCGTTTGCTGACGACGCGTTCGTCAATATGAAGGGTGAGGTCGACTTGATCGATCACATAGTCGCCTTGAATGATTCGTGACACAACCACTTCATGGGGCTTCATCTTGAAAGTCTCTGCAAAGGCCGCTCTGAATGATTCAATTCCTTGTAATTGCGGCTCTCCAAAAGGGCTATAGGCTTCAATTTCCGGGTGAAAAAACGCGAGCATCCCCTCTAAATCGTGGTCATTGTATGCCACCAAGTGACCATCAACTACGGTCGCCGCTTTACTTTCAGTTTCAGGAGATACGTCGCCTTCAGGTGCTTGTTGCTCGGGTGCTGAAGCGCAAGAGAAGGTGATTAAACATAGGGCGATTACTATCCATACAGATTTCATTGTGCATTTCCTTATTTGATGGCGAGAACGAAAGCGTTATGTTGTTATTGTTAAACAGTGCAGAAGTGAGCGGGACATTAGGTGCTAGACGGCGGCATTGGGGGATAAACGGCAATACCGGCTACCGCTGGGGTGCCTTGTGCAGTACATCGTTGTAAATCTTGTTTGCCAGAATAACCAGCGCTAACCCCAAGGTGATGGCATTGGCGGTCACTATGGCCCAGTCGCGCAGATGTAATCCATAGCTCAACCAAAGGGCGACACCCACGGTAAAAATGCTGTACATGGCCAGGGACAGCGACGACGTATCGCGCGAGCGTATGACCTTGATCGCCTGGGGTAGGAAAGACACAGTCGTGCAAAAAGCGGCGGTAAACCCCAATATGTCGAGATTGGTCATTGTCTGGTTCCAAATGTAGAGTAATAAAGTGCGAAAGATACGGCGCGGAGGAAGCAGTGCATTATAATGGTCGTAGGTATCGCTGACCATGAGCGAGCTTGATTCGCGCCCTCAAATTTGACCTATTTCTGACTATTTATTGACGGGAGACTCTGTGGCACACGAGAAGCATCTGGATAGCCCGGCCCAACCGATAAAATCGAACAAAGACGGCAAGCGCATTGCGCTGGTTCTGGGCTCGGGCGGCGCGCGCGGTTTGGCGCACATCGGCGTGATTCAGGAGCTGGAGGCACGCGGATACCGTATCGACGTGATTGCCGGTTGCTCTATGGGCGCTTTAGTGGGCGGATTCTATGCCGCTGGCAAGCTCGATGCGTACACCGAGTGGGCGATGACACTGCAAAAACTCGACATACTCAAACTCCTGGACCTGGGCGGTACCAGCGGTTTGATCGCCGGCCAAAAGATAATGACCAAACTGGAGGAATGGATCGGCGACATCCGCATTGAAGACTTGCCTATTGAATACACGGCGGTGGCCGTGGATATTGAGCGTGAGCGCGAGGTCTGGTTCAGTAAGGGCTCCCTTTACCACGCCATCAGGGCATCCATTGCCATTCCGGGGGTGTTCACACCGCACCTGTATAAAGGGCGAATCCTGGTGGACGGCAGCGTCCTGAATCCCATCCCCGTCGCGCCCACATTGCGCCGCATGACGGACCAGATTTTTGTGGTGGATGCCAACGGTCCGCCCGTCAGCGTTATGCCTCAACCGGAGGATACTGACGATAAGCCAGCTCAAGGCTGGTTGTCCTCCATGGCCAGAAAGGTCGGCCTTGGTTCTGACCCCGATCCTCAAACACGCGCAAAGCTCAGTGCCGTAAGCGTTATGGAGCGCTCATTGGATACCATGATGGCGGCGCTTACTCGCCAACACCTAGCAGTGTTTCAGCCGGATATGGTATTTCGCGTACCGCGGGATTTGTTCATGATTCATGAATTTCATCGGGCCACAGAAATCATAGAGATGGGGCGACAATTGGCTCGTGACCTGCTCGATAACCCCGAACTGGAGCGGCAGCAAAAGCTTTAGCGACGCTGCTCCCCTTCCTGCCTCGCCTGAATGGCGAACCAATCTTTCCATCATCGTGGCCCCGCGGGTTGACAAGGGCGACGGCGTGACTTACGATTCCTGACAACGTTGTCTTGGTTTCCCCCTGCGCTTTCTCAATACAGCGGGCCGTACGGGAACCCTGTTACGAGAGGTAAATTATGCTCAAAGCACCAGCCAATCAGCCCCTATATCTAGGGGTGGACGGTGGCGGAACCAAATGTCGTGCCTGCGTGGCCGATGGCCAGGGGAACCTGCTCGGCGTGGGCATGGCCGGTTCCGCCAACGCGAGTCAAGGGCTGGAGCTGGCTCAAAATTCCATCGTGTTGTCTGCCCAGCGAGCATTGGACGATGCGGGTTTGCCCCCGGAGACGCTGGGGCAATTGGTGGCAGGATTGGGCTTGGCGGGCGTCAACCTCCCCAGCGTCTATCGGGCCATGAAAGAGTGGGCCCATCCTTTTGCGTCCGTGTTTCTAACCACCGATCTGCACATTGCCTGTTTCGGCGCCCATGGCCAGGAAAACGGCGCTGTGATCATTGCCGGTACCGGATCGTGCGGCTATGTGCGCGTTGACGGTGATGAAACCATGTTGGGCGGCCACGGCTTCCCCCTGGGTGACAAGGGCAGCGGTGCCTGGATGGGATTGGAAGCAGTTAAAGCGATATTGCTCGCCTGCGATGACTTAGGGCCAAAGACCAGTCTCACGGCACAAGTGGAAGAGTTGCTGCAAGTTCGCGGCCTGGCTCTGGCTGAACGGCTCGCTAAGGCGGGGCCGAGCGAGTTCGCGCGATTGGCGCCATGCGTAATGGCCGCTGCGGACGCTGGCGACGAGATCGCACGGAACATCGTGCAGGAGGGAGCCGATTATATCAGCGCCTTGGCCGGACAACTCCTGAAATGCAATCCGCCACGGCTCGCTCTCCTGGGTGGGCTGGCACAGCCGCTGACACCCTGGCTCGACCCGGCGGTGGCGCGACAACTGGTGACACCCTTGGGGCCACCGGAATCTGGTGCGGTGCGCTTTGCTCAGCAAGAACACGTCGCTGGCGAAAGTTAGCGGTTGCATAAAGGAAAAAAGAAGTGCTTTGAAGAGGTCCTCGGTATGGATGATTGCATCCATCACGCGAGCGATCGGCATTTTCGATTACTGGGACATCAACCAACTCGCCCATACCAATAGTGAGTAATTATTATGCAAACATCTACGCCGAATGAGCAGCACCGGCCCAGCGCCTTGCTTCCCATGATCATCATTGGGGTTTTGTTTTTCGTCTTCGGTTTTGTGACCTGGTTAAACGGGTCCCTGATTCCGTTTCTGAAAATTGTCTGTGAACTGAATGAATTCCAGGCTTTGTTTGTCACCTTCGCCTTTTACATTGCGTATACCGTTATGGCTTTGCCCGCCGCTTTAGTGCTAAGGCGAACCGGCTACAAGTTAGGCATGGTCATTGGCCTGGGTGTTATGGCCGTCGGCTCCCTCATTTTCATCCCTGCTGCGCAAACCACTCATTACGCCGTCTTCCTTATTGGCCTGTTTGTACTTGGGACCGGGCTGACACTGCTGCAGACGGCCGCTAACCCCTACATTGTTTGCATCGGCCCACGCGAGAGCGCCGCCATGCGCATCAGCATTATGGGGCTGCTCAACAAAGGTGCGGGCATAGTCGCCCCGGTTTTGTTTACTGCATGGATTCTCACCAACATGGATCAGTTTGAAGAGAGTGCGCTTATGGCGCTGGATGCCGAGGCACGGGCCGCACAACTGGCTGAGCTGTCCCAACGACTGGTGGTGCCTTACATTTACATGGCCATTGCGCTGGTGGCGCTGATGCTGTTTGTACACTTTTCGTCTCTGCCGGAGCTGAACGTGGACTCGGAGCAGGATGACAATGTGACCGAGAAGTGGGGCATTTTGAAGCATCCTCAAGCTGTGTTGGGTGCCGTAGCTCTGTTTATGTACGTGGGTGTGGAAGTGATCGCTGGCGATACCATTGGGATGTACGGTCGCCATCTCGGTGTCAGTCATTTCGGTTCCCTGACCGCCTATACAATGGCGTTTATGGTTATTGGCTATCTGCTCGGCATCGCCTTGATTCCCCGCTATATGAGTCAGTCGCAAGCACTTGTAGGCTCCGCGGTATTTGGGGTGGTGTTTACGCTTGGGGTGTTGATGGGTTCCTCCGAAAGTCATTTATTGGCAACGGTTCTGTTTGGCTGGATGGGCATTCCCACAGTTCCTGACACCGTTACATTCCTGGCCCTGCTCGGTTTGGCCAACGCGCTGTGTTGGCCTGCTATTTGGCCCTTGTCGCTGCAGGATTTGGGTAAGTACACCAGTGTGGGTTCGGCTTTGCTGATTATGGGCATTGCTGGCGGGGCTCTGATTCCGCTGGTGTACGGCTATTTCGCAGAAAGCATTAGCAGTCGCGCAGCTTATTTCATTATGTTGCCTTGCTATGCCTTCATTCTTTTCTACGCATTCAAAGGCCACAAATTGCGCACCTGGGGCGGGCAGCCTTCAGGCGCTGCTGAGGCAGGCCGTTAAGCGCGGTTTTTGCGCGGTGTATCGCCAAGAGCGATGTATCGCGCACAAATAGTTCCTCGTTTGCGGGCGTGAAGACTTCGGCCGCTTTTTTTGTGAGGTGAGACCATGGCAAAAACGCGTTTTTTGGCTTTGGATGTAATGCGCGGCTTAACCCTCGCGCTGATGGTGCTGGTCAATACGCCGGGCAGTTGGAATGCGGTCTATGCGCCGCTACTGCACGCTGACTGGCACGGTGCCACCCCAACGGATTACGTGTTCCCATTTTTTCTGTTCATCGTTGGTGCAGCGCTGTTCTTTTCCAGTCGCCGTCCGGTGCCAATGGCGACCCAATGGATAAAAATTGTCCGTCGCAGCGCACTGATTTTTATAATCGGTGTACTGCTTAATGCCTTTCCGTTTACCGCACCACTGGATGAGTTGAGAGTGTTTGGGGTGTTGCAACGGATTGCTTTGGCTTACCTGTTTGCCGCGCCTATCGCCCTGTTTCTCAAAGGTCCCGCGCGCTGGGTGCTGATGGTGGCGATCCTGTTTGGGTACTGGGCTTTGTTGCAATTGGGCAGTGATCCGTACGGTTTAACCGGTTCGCTGGTTCGTGCCGTGGATTTATGGCTGGTGGGCCCGGACCATCTTTGGCAAGGTAAGGGTGTGGCGTTTGACCCGGAAGGGTTCCTATCGACTTTACCGGCGATTGTCAGCGTGCTGTTGGGCTTCGAAGCAACGCGGATTTTGTGCACCGTCGAGCCACGCCGTAAGGCCTTGGCAATTCTGGCGGTATCGGGCGTGCTGTTGATATTGGCCGGATTACTTTGGCATCCGTTCTTTCCGGTGAACAAGTACCTTTGGACTAGCTCGTTCGTGTTGTTAACCGGCGGAGCGGCCATTGTGTGTTTACTGGTATTGGTGTGGCTGGAACCCGTAACCCTGCTCCGTCCCATGTACCGCGCCTTTCAGATACTGGGTCAGAATCCGCTGTTCATTTATGTTTTATCCATTGTCTGGGCGCACGTACTCTATTTGATTCCGGTTGGGGATCAGTCCGCCTATCAATGGACTTTCGAGTTGTTTGATCAGGTGTTGAGCCCAAAGATCGCTTCGCTTCTCTTCGCACTGCTTAATGTGGCCATTATGTGGGCGGTGGCTTGGTATCTGCACCGTAAGCGGATCATCATTTCAATTTAGTCTGCACAAAAAAGAGGCCGGGCGGGAAAAGTCCCGGCCGGCCTAAAGGACTATCTTCGAGGGTCACACTGTTAAAACTTTTCCGTCGATCCAGCTCTGGTTTAGACGCAGGTCGTCATCAATGCAAATCACATTGGCTCGGTACCCGGGTGCAAGCGTGCCCAGTTCGCGGGCCATTCCCAGCAGTTCCGCCGGGTATCGGCTCGCCATTCGTACCGCTTCATCCAAAGGTAAATCCAAATCTTTAACGCAGTTGCGCACCGCGCTGAGCATATCCAGATCAGAGCCGGCGAGTGTGTCGTCAGCGGTCGCACAGCGGCCGTTGACGGCGCGAATGGTTTCGCCTTTGAGGACAAACTCTTTGTGTTCCGCGCCCACCGTAGGCATGGCATCGGTGACCAGCAACATCTTGCCAAGTGCTTTGGCGGCAATGGCCACTTTAAGGGTGCTGGGGTGAACGTGATAACCATCGACGATCAAGCCGCACCAGCTGTTGCAGTCTTCCAAAGCCGCGCCGACCACACCTGGCTCCCGGCTGCTCATGGGAGTCATAGCGTTAAACAAATGGGTAAAACAGCTCAGACCGGCGTTCAGCGCGAGCCGGGTTTCCTGATAGTCTGCCGCAGTGTGGCCAGCGGAGACCAAAACACCCGCCGATACCAGGGATCGAATCATTTCCGGTGTTGTTAACTCAGGAGCCAAGGTCACTAACGTTTTGCCGGTTTTTAAAGAACTCAGCAATTCCAGAGCTTTGCGATCCAGGCGGCGGAATTTGTCGGCGTCATGCACGCCCTTGCGTTGTGGATTCAGGAAGGGGCCTTCCAGGTGAATACCCAACACGCCGGGCACGCCCTCTGCCATGGCTTGAGTTACCGCTTCGATCCCCCGGGTCATCACTTCCAGGTCATCACTGATCAGAGTTGGCAAAAAACCGGTGGTGCCAAAACGCCGGTGTGCGGCGCCCATAATGCGCAAGGTTTCAACAGTCGGAGCATCATTAAACAAAACGCCACCGCCGCCATTGACCTGAATGTCGATCAACCCCGGCAGGAGGCATCGACCTTTTGCATCAAATACGGCGGCGTCCGAGGGGATTTTGGTGGTAGGACACAGGTCGAGAATACGCCCGGCCTCCATCACCAGTGCGTGATCGGTCAGCCATTCGTCGCCGGTAAAGATTCGTGCATTGATGAGCGCGTGTTTCATGGATTCGGTCTCGCTATGGTCAACGACGTTGGCATCAGGTGGTCTCCGTTACCTTGCGCAAATGCGGCGGCTCGTCGGGGTTATAACCGCGCGCGATGGCCAGTTCATTGACCATTCGATAGAAGCTTTGCACTGCCAGAATGGGGGCAATCGCTGGGTGTGCATCGGCCACTATGGGTAGATTGTCGGTGCCGGTGGCTCCGGTCATCATCACCCGGGCACCCCGTTGGCGAAATTCTCGTACCAACTCCTGCGTGTCAGCCAGCGTGTCGTCGATTTGGGTAATGGCCAGGACGGGAAAATTCTTGCCCACCAGCGCCATGGGGCCGTGTCTCACCTCAGCGGCACTGAAGGCTTCAGCGTGCAGGCCGCACGTTTCCTTGAGTTTCAGTGCGGCTTCCTGAGCAACCCCAAAGCCGATGCCGCGCCCGATCACAAACATGTTGTTCACCGGCTGAAAAGCGTTCACGGCTTCATGCCAATCGCACGCCCAGGCTTGACTGAGTGCGCCCGGTAAGGTGTCCAGAGCGCTGTGCAGTTCAGCACTTTCAGACCAGGCGGCCACCAGCTGGAATATCGCTGCCAGGCTACCGATGTACGATTTGGTGGCCGCTACGCTCACTTCATCACCCGCGTGTAGCGGTAGCACCAAATCCGCCAAGCCAGCCAAGGGCGAATCGGCCACATTGACCAGGGCCAGTGTTAGGGCACCGGCCGCCTTGGCGCGCTCCACATTGGCGAGCAGGTCGGGGCTTTTTCCGGATTGCGAGATGGCAATAAACAAGGTCTGGTCAAGCTGCTGCTCGGCCCGATACACGGAACCAATGGAGGGGGCTGCCGAAGCGGTTATCAATCCCAGGTGAGTTTCAATCAAGTATTTTGCATAAGTCGCTGCGTGGTCCGAGCTGCCCCGGGCGCAGGTGACGACCGCTCTGGGCTGGTATTGGCGCAGGCGCTGCACCGCTTCGGCCACCCGTTCGGTGTTCGCGGCTCTCTGCCTTTGCACCACCGCAGAGGCCTCGGCGGCTTCCCGAAAAAGGTGCGTATTTTGGGGCTCAATGTGTGCTGATTGGGGCATAACTCTCTCTTGTCTGTCAGTGTGGGCGTCAGTCCTGTTCAAGCCGTGGGAGCTTGTTGAGGGCTTGCTCCCGCTTAGACAACGTTGTCATATGGCGCTATTGTGCTCGCATTGGGTGGACCTGTAAAGCCCCCTGGCGATCCAGCGTTGCCAGAATCGGGCGTCGGGATGGGTATTAGGGGGTTGGTGGCGTCGTGGAATCGCGCAGGATCAGCTTGGGGTGGAAGCCTTCACTGTCCAGCGTGGAGGGACTCTTTTCCGCGCGGAGTCGGTTGATTAGAAGAGCCGTGGCGCGGCGGCCGATTTCGGCAATAGGCTGCTGCGCGGTGGTGAGATTGGGCCAGGCTTGACGGGAAAATGGGCTGTCTTCAAAGCCCACAATGGACAAATCCTTGGGCACTTCGATCCCGGCCAAGCGGGTGGCAAACAGGGTACCGGCGGCGATTTCGTCATTGCAGGCAAACACCGCGCTGGGCCGCTCGTTCAGCGCCAGCAGTTGTTTGCTGCGCTCAACCCCGGATTCAAAAGAGTACTGGCCTTGGAGAATCAGTTCGGGTGTGGGTTCGATCTGGTGCTCGCGCAAGGCTTCCAGGTAGCCCTCCAGCCGCTCGGTACTGGATTTGTGTGCCTCGTCCCCGCACAGGAAGGCGATGCGGCGATGCCCCAGTTCAATCAAGTATTCGGTGATTTGATGCGCAGCGGAGCGGTCGTCGATATACACGCACGGGCTGTGGCCTGCCGGGGGTTCGGAGCCAGAGATAATCGGGACCGTAGCAACGCCGCGCTGGCTCAAAGCCTCCAGCACCTGAGGCATTTCCGACGCGGGCGGTGTGACCACCAGCCCGCCCACTTGACTGCGATCCAGCATACGGAACAGCTCATTCAGCAGATCCGGCGCTTTGGTATCGCAGGGGTGAATTACCAGTTCGTAACCTTGGCGGTGACACTCTTCCAATATGCCCCGTTGCATATCGATGACGTAGTTGCTGTTGGGGTTGTCATAAATAAACCCGATCGACGAGGCCGCACCGCGCAGGCCGCGCGCGGACAGGTTGGGTTGGTAATTCAATTCCTTGATCGCCTTCCAGACCTTGTCCTGCAGGTCCTGACCCACTCTGGGTTCGCGGTTGATTACTCGGGAAACGGTTTTGAAGGACACCCCCGCGAGCTTGGCGACGTCTTTGATCGTGGGCTTCATTGGTGGTGACTCGCTTCCCTTGGTGAGCAATTTGGAGGACGGCAATATTAACACACTAGGGGTTGGGGCCGCTGTTACCGCCCTGGCTGCATACGCCGTGGCGGTTGTTCGGCGTTGTCAACGTCGATTTGCTATTGGCGCAAAAACGTTTTAATGTATTGCAGACAACGTTGTCTGAGCAGTCTGAGCCTGTGGCCAGACTGGCCGGAAATCACCGCCCCGCCGGCCCAAAACGGTTGGGAGCTGAGGAGAGCACGATAATGAGAAGTTTGATCCTTTTGACACTGAGCCTGTTCAGCCTGGCGGCATCCGCCCAGAACCTGAGTCAACAAGAGTTGAAGACCTTTGCGGAGGGTGCAGACCTACGTTTTGCGGCAATCAGCAACGTCGGCGCTGGCGCCCCGCACATCAAACTGATGTTGGAAAACAACACCGATGTCCAACTGCCGTCAGGTGCCGGAGACTGGGCCATTTACTTTCACTCAGTGCGCCGAATCACACAGACCGAGCAAGCCGGACTGAGGCTGTCGCACCTCCAGGGGGACTTGCACCGGCTTGAACCCACAGGGGATTTCCCTGGCCTCGGTGAGGGGCAAGAGGTCGAACTGAGTTATTCGGCCTCCGCGCATATGGTGAGCTACACCGATTTTATGCCCCGGGCATTTATTCACGTTCCGGGGTTGGAGCCGGTGATCTTTGCCAATACCGACACCGAGAATACCCGCGAATTTGTCGAACCTTTGGAGCGCGAGGAACAATTGCTGCGCTCCAGCTCCGATGTCACGCCCATTGCCACGGCGCAGAACCGTTACCAAGCCCATGAGGCGGCGAACCAGGTCCGCCCAAACAGCGCGCAGGTCCGTGAGCGTATCATCCCGAAGCCTTTACGCACCCAAACTCGCTGGGGTAACACTACCTTGGATAGCAATTGGCAAATTCGTTACGCCGGTCGCCTGACTGGAGAGGCTGCTTACTTACAGGATCGTCTCCGGGAAATCCTCGGTAGCGAGCTAAACAGCGAGCCGGACCATGTATCCATCGACGGGCCAGTGATCCGTTTGACCGTGGACCCAGAGGCCGACGCATTGCCCGAAGCGCCGGAGAGTTACACCTTGCGCTTCGAGCAAAACGCCATCGTCATTATCGGACGCGATAACGCTGGAGCATTTTACGGACTGCAAAGCCTGCTCAACCTGTTGCCCGCCGAAACCGAAGGCCGTTATGACCTGCCCAGACTCTCAGTGGTGGATAGCCCGCGCGCACCCTGGCGGGGTATGCACTACGACATGGGCCGCAACTTTCACGGTAAGGAAGTCACCCTGCGGCTGATCGAGCAGATGGCTCGCTACAAGCTCAACAAGTTGCATTTGCATCTGACCGAGGACGAAGGCTGGCGTCTGGAAATTCCGGGGCTGCCGGAGCTCACCGAGATCGGCGGGCACCGCTGTTTTGATCTGGATGAGCGCGAGTGCTTGCTGACCCAACTGGGTACTGGACCGCACACCAGCGGATCGGGCAATGGGTTCTACTCGCGCGAGGATTTTATTGAAATCCTTCGTTACGCCGCCGAGCGCCATATCGAAGTCATTCCGGAAATTGATATGCCGGGCCACGCCCGCGCTGCCGTAAAAACCATGGAAGCCCGCTACGCGCGATTGCAATCCCAGGGCCGGGAGACCGATGCGTGGCAGTATCGACTCGCGGACCCGGAGGACAGTTCCGAGTATTTAACCGTACAAAACTACGACGATAACTCCATCAATGTCTGCATGGAGTCCACCTACGCGTTCATCGACAAAGTGATGTACGAGTTGCAGCAAATGTACCGGGAAGCCGGCCAGGTACTCAACGTCTTTCATATGGGGGGCGATGAAGTGGGTAAGGGCTCCTGGACCGGATCCCCAAAATGCGCGGAGTTGATTCAACGCGAAGCCGGTGTGGCCGGTGTGGCCGATTTAAAACCCTACTTCGTGAGCCGAGTGGCGGCGCTCGCCAGCAAACGCGGCTTGGCGTTGGCCGCTTGGGAAGACGGCTTGATGTACGACGCCAATCAGCCGTTTAACCGCGCTCAGTTTGCCAACGAGCGGGTATTGGCCAACCCCTGGGACAACATTTGGGAGTGGGGTGCTGGCGACCGCGCCTATCGATTGGCCAACGCCGGTTACGAGATCATTCTCTCTCACGCCACACATTTGTATTTTGATCACCCTCATGAAGCTCACCCGGAGGAGCGCGGCTACTACTGGGCAACGCGTTACACCAACTTGGAAAAAGTATTCGGCTATATGCCGGATCACGTTTACGCCAATGCAACGCGCACGCGTGACGGAGCCCCCATTGAAAATCTGGAGGCGTTGGTGGGTCGCCCCATGGTGCCTTTGAAAAAACCGGACAACGTACTTGGGATGCAAGGGCAAGTGTGGACGGAAACTATCCGCACGCCCGAGCAACTGGAGGCCATGCTGTACCCGCGTTTAATGTCGCTGGCTGAACGCGCCTGGCACAGAGCAGACTGGGAGGGCTCGGCACCTGACACTCGAGCGCGCCGACAAGACTTTGTAAACTTCGCCCATGTTCTGGTAACGCGCGAGCTGCCCAAACTCGCCGCCAGTGGGGCAAACGCTCACCTCCTGCCACCCGGTGGAAAAATGGAGGACGGCATCCTCTATGCCAGCACCGACCTTCCGGGCCTGACGATTGAGGTGAGCACGGATGGGGGGCAATCCTGGTGGACCTATCGCGAGCCCGTAACCCTTGAGGCCGAGTCAGTACATCTACGTGCTCGTAGTCATACGTACCTGAGCCGCAGTACCCGGCTCAAATAGCTTGGGTAGCGCCGCCGGGTCGTTTGACCCAGGCCCTGTGGTTGTGGAACGAGGGGGAGCGAATTCTTATCAGCTACGACGACCCGGCTCGCTCAGCGAGCCGGGTTGCTTGAGGATGCGAATTGTTTAGGAGAAACCTGCCGGCCCCGAGTCAGCACCTGGCGGGCCCCCTGCGTTTGTTTTCCCGGGCTAACCCTTTGGCCCCAGTATCAACCACAAAATAAAGCCAATCACCGGTAAAAAGAGCAACACCAGAATCCACACTAACTTAGTCGTACCACGGGCACTGCTTTTTGCGGTTTTTACAATGGCGTAAATCACGCAAATCAACAGGATTAACCCGAGTATGCCAGTTACTTCTACGCCCATAACAACCTCCTTCTGTTAACTTCAGTAGACCACCCGTCAAGGTTGCCACAGTCCAGGGTGGGTTCATAGGGCGGGGTTGAAAGGGGTGATTGGAAGTGTGTGTCAAATACATCAGATTAAAGCCAACATGTGAAAGAAGCTTTAATCTCGGAGTTGGTCCCAACGTTACGGCGTACTAATGAGTGTGCTCTTCCGCCCTAGGAAGGGAAAAATACCTATTAAAAACAATAGCATAGAAAATTTGGTGGTCGGTGGGGCGCATTATTGTCTACTTCGTAGAAAAGAGTGCTATTATTGGTCGGCGTTTGAACAAAATTTAACAAGATAACAATAGCCAATTACCCCGACACGCCCAATCGCTTGCTAATGAAGCAGCCAAAAGCCGGTCAGGGCTCACGCACAAGGAGGTTTCCTGTGAGTACCCAATTCTCTTACCTTACTATTATTGCACTGGCGGTTTTTCTGACGGCCTGCGGCGGTGGTTCATCCACTGAAAAGTCTCCCGATTTAGGATCAAACCCGCCGCCGGTGGTGAGAGACGATACGGGCTCCAATAACGACTCTGATTCGTCCAACTCTGATGAAGAAGAACAGGATTCCCCTTCTGAAGAAACGCAGAATGACCCTCCCACCGTGTCGGAGCCCGAAGAGGAAGCCGAGGAGCCTGCTTCTGACGATGATGAGAACTCTGAAACCGAGCAGGGTGAGGAGGAGCCCTCCCAGGACAATGACGGAACTCCCGCTGAGCAATTTGACGGTGACGTAGCGGTGCATTTCCCTTGGCGTTCATCCACCGTTACTGGCAGCAGCCTTACCTTTAGAGGTGAAGTACCAGCCCTGCCCCCAGGCTATCAGTTGTTGATCAACGGTGAGCCTGTTGAGTTGATCGAGACACCCGTGTCAACCGCATCCGCCAAGCCTGGCCTTAGTGGCTATCATTCTCATGCAAGCATGAAATCAACGGCGGCGGCTTCTGAAGAAGTGATTGTTCCCCAAGCGACCTCTCGTTGGGAGTACATCGAGCAGGAAGTGGCAACTGGAGTAGTTGAGTACGTCATACAGGTAGTTGATGCCAACGGCAATCCGGCTACTCCGGAGAATCTCGTGAAGGTCGAGCGCAAGCTCGTTCCAACGAGCTTTGATTTCGACCCCGTTAGCCGTAGATTAGTTGGTCTAGCCGGTGGTCAAACTGGTATGGAGTTGGTGGACCTGGATGTGGTAACCGGTTCGACCACTCAAGATGACTCCATTATGACGTCCATACCCGTTGGGTCGTGTCACAAGCGCGACACTGATGAACTCATCTACTTAACAGTCGGGCATTCGCAGAGCGATCCAGAAAGCACCTATTTTGTGTTTCATCGTGCACCGCTTAGTAGTGACGCGGATCAGAGCGTATTCCATACTCAGCCTCAGCCGGACGGTGGTAATCAAGAGCTGGCTTTGTTGTGTGACCCAACACGGAGCCGCGTTTACCTTGTGGTTAACCGTCACTTTTTTGCCGAAGCGGATGAACGGTTTTCCATCGTCTATGAGCTTGATACTTCCGGCAATCAGGACGAGCCTTGGTCCACACTCTTTCAAGGTGATCTGTGGAAGGATGAAGGCATAGCGTTCAATCAGGCTACATTGGCAGAAGACCATATTCTAATTTATGCGAATCAACATGAGGTGACCGGCAAACGAGGTATTTACCGTATTTCTCTGGAAGACGGGGAGCTGGAAAGCGTAGCATTGGATTATGACGAGTTCGGGACAATGATCGCACAGGGTTCGGAGCCAGAAGAGTTATACACCGTGCATTTTGAGGGGGTTGATATCTTGAATGGAGAGGTGCATACCCGGATCAGCGACCAGGATGAGGATCATGACTTCCTATATTTTGATCAAATCCGCGGAGCTGCTTTAGACCGAGAAGAAAACCGCCTCTTGGTGGGGGATAGCGGCCTTAATTTGATAATGGGTATTGACCTGGACACTGGGGCCAGGGAAGCCGTTTTCTCTCCAGGACAAGGTGTTGGGCCTAAGTTATTGGCTGCCAGGGCAATGGCGGTCGCAAGCGACTTCCAGTCAGCCTATGTCATCGATGATGGCGGAAACACTCCAGAGAAACTGGTACGCATTAACCTTGATACTGGTGATCGTGACTTGATTGCGATTCTGCGGGACGACGGGTTTAATCAAAGTGCGCCCGGTCTCGCTCTGGATGAAACTGAAGGTCTTTTGTATGCCGTGCGGGGCAACTCCATTTACCGGATTGATGGTGAAAACGGGGATATGGAGATCATTGCCTCACCTGACGATGTTAGGGGTGCGGCCTATACCTACCTTAGCCAAGTCGTTTTTGATGAGGCCAACCAGCGCTTGCTGGTTGCGGCTCCGCTACTCCTAAATGATGACGATCCGTCGGATTCTGGTGCAATACTTGCCATCGACCTCAATGATGAAGATTACACCCGCACGGTAATATCCAAGGCGGGAGTTAAGGGCGAAGGCGCTACTTTGAATACCGTGAACGGCCTTGCGTTGCCTTCAGATGGTGGCATTCTGTATGTGGGTGACCAATACGCCGGTGCAATTTATGAAATAGATTTGGAGACAGGCGACCGGACGGCTTTAACTCCGAGTTGCAATCTCCTCGGTCTGCAAGAAGACGAGTCACTGAAGGCCATCGCGTTAAGCGCCGACGAAAGTGTGCTAATGATGACGTGGGAAGGTACTACCTTCATCGACCTGGAGTCAGGAGAGTGTGTGAACCATATCAACGATTTCTCCGCTCACCGCTTGATCCCCGCTAGGGGTGACAGCTTGTTCAGCCTGGAGCTCAAGGGGCTGTACTTGCTGGACCCCGAAACCTTGGAGAAAGTCATCGTCTCCCAGTAGGGTTATGGAGCCGCAGTGCACCAGAGAGGCCTCCGAGCTAGCATCCCGCTAGCCGGAGGCCTTTTTCGGTTGCACCCACTCAGTCTGAGGTAGCACAATACGGCCTGGATCCCTTTGCCGCACTCAAAATAAGCCCCACCCATGTTTTTTTCCCCTGAGCGCCAGCATTTCTTTAAGCCGCTGACCAGCAAGTACCGCGAGCAGGTGGTGCAGTGCCTGTGCCTGCTGTATGAGCGGCTGTACGGCTCCAATGCCGACTACGGCCACTCCCTGTCCCGGGATCAGGTGATCGAAATACTGGAAGAGGCTCTGGCGCGGGCGCCGGTGCTGGAAGCAGAGGGCGACGAGCCGGGGGAATCCCGTCAGGATGAGGCCCCCCAGCGTTTCAAATCCAACCGTGAGCAGGCCAACTGGATTCTCAAGCAGCTGCTGGACGGCGGCTGGCTGGAAAAGCAGGTGGATACCGCCACCCTGCAATCCACCTACCCCTTTACCCGCCTGGGCCGGCTGTTTACCCAGCCCCTGGTGGAATCGGACAGCGCCCGTATCCGCACCCGGCACCGCAATACCCGGAACACCCTCAACGCCCTGGAAGCCTTCCTGAGCCGCGGCGAGGTGCACGACCTGCTGGATGCCTACGAATACTCCGAGCGCATCGTCACCGACTTTACCGATGTGATTTCCGAGCTGGAGGAGCGCAAGCGCGAGCTGGTGCGGGAGGTGGAGTCCCAGCAGCTGGTACAACAGGCCACCGACCAGTTCTTTGAGTTTATGGAAAAACGCTTCCAGCCGGACGTGGCCGTGCGCCTGTCCGCCGACAGTGTGGAAAAACACCGGAATCAGATCGACAAGGCGGTGGCCCGCATTCGGGGCAAGAGCAAAGACTTCAAACAGCAAACCGAGCTGCAATTGCGGCGCCTACTGCCGGAACTGGCTCAGCCGGGGCAGTCCGTTCTGTGGACCATTCTGGACACCATTGAGCGGCGCATGGGCAATGCCGCGGAAATTATGCTCCCGGCCCTGCGCCGTGCGCTGCACAGCTTTACCAAGCGGGCGGATATTATTATTCGCCAGCTAAGTTATCTGAACAGCCAAAACAACAACGACCTGGTGGCCGTGTGCCAAACCTTGAGCCAGCTCGATCCGGCCGACGCCGAGCAACGACTGGAGGCCGCTGCCGAGCAGATGGCCGGCATGAAGCTGCAATTGATCGATCCCGGCCAAATCAAGCTTCAAGAGCGCAAACGTGCCGGTACCGTGCAAACAGCGGTGAGCGAACAGCCGCCTCTGGACCCGGAAGCTGAGCGCGAGCTGATGATTCAACGGCTGCTGGATCAAGCCTTTGTTCTGGACAGCGGTGGGCTGCGCGACTATGTGTTCCGCGCGCTCCGGGAGGGCCGTAAAGTGTCCAACCGGAACCTGCCTATCGATAGCGCGCGGGATCTGTTGGCCATGGCCCATGTAATTGAAGTGGGTGCAGTGAATAACTTGGGTGGTGGGCACCAATTTTCCGTCGAGCCGACCGGCCACTCCCTGTCCTCCGAATACTATCGAGAGATGGACGAATTTACGATCGAGCTAAAGTCGACCGAGACTTCTACTGAGTAAAAACATGCTGGATGAATACCTAACCGAACACTTGCAGCCGTTGAATCTGAGCCGGGAAGAGTTTTCCGAAGTGCTGTTTCGCCTGTTGGATTACGGCGTACTCTGCCGGGACGAAAGCCACACCGAGGCCGCCCTTTATGACCGCTACCTTCAGTGCAGCGGACTGGTTGAAGATTATCTATCCGTGCTGGGTGTACGCATACAACACGACCGTCAGTTCGCCTTTGTGCGCCTGTTTCCGCCCGGCGCCACCATCCCCGGCATGGCCGATGAAGACAGCGCACCGTTTAACAGCGGCTTTCGAATTCGGCCCACGCAACAGGAAGTGGCGGTGATTCTGGTGCTGCGTACCGAATACCAAAAGAGCCTGCGCGAAGGGCAAGTGGACGAAAAGGGCAGAGCCATGTTGTCTCTGGAAGGTTTGGCCATTGCCATGAACAATTTGTTGAAGCGCTCCCTGCCGGAAGGGCAAGTGGAACGCAAAAACCTGTTTCGCCGCCTGCGCCAGCTGCGCCTGATTCAATTCAACATGGACGACGATTTGGACAGTGACGAAAGCTGGCTGAGCATTCAGCCGGGCATTACCAGCTTTGTCAGTGACGAGGTGTTGGAGACCTTGTTGGGCGATGACGCGGGTGTAGTTGAACCAGATGAAGCGGCCAGCGCAGCGCCGATTCCCGCCAGCCAAATGTTTAATGACAACGACGCTCGCGAAACCGACGAGGAGAAAAACTGATGTTCCTCAAACGCGGTATCTTCGTGAACTGGGGCAATATCCCCCAACTGGAATTCGAATTCGGCCCCATCAACTTGTTTTCCGGTGGTAACGGCTCCGGTAAAACCACCGCCGCCGATGCCATACAAACTCTAATGACGGCGGCCCACGAAAACCTGTTCAATTACAACCCGGGTCAGGATGAAACTACTCAGCGCGGGCGCGGCGGCAAGCAAGTACGCACCTTGGCTTCATATGTATTGGGTTGCGACGATGGCAGCTACGCCCGCCCCTGGACCACCGACGGTTATGTGGCCGGTGTTTTCTGCCCCACAAAAGGCGAAACTGGCGAGGCCTTTACCGCCGTTATGTGCGTGCGCGCGCACCTGGACACCGCCGGCAGTCAAAAGCAGGCGCGCATGGATGAGCTGCGCTTTTTGATTCTGCCCGGTGAACAATTGAGCTTATCGCACTTCGTAAAAACCTATACCGATGGCAAGCACGTGGTGCCCATCACGGATATCACCACGCTGCTCAAAAAAGAGTTCGGCAGTAAGGCACTGGAAGAATACGACAAAAAAGGCGCCTACTTGCGTCGGCTCTACGGCGCCTTGCGCGGCCGGCGAGATGCGGTTTCCGATCGGGAGGCCAAACACGCCGCGCGTACCTTTGCCAATTTCATGGCTTACAAGCCGGTAAAAAGCATCACCGATTTTGTCGCCCGTGAAATTCTTGAGCCGCGGGATCTGGGCGACGCCATTCGCAATGTGTCCGAGCTGATGAAAACCATTCATCAAATGGAAACCGACACACGAGCGATTCGGTCCGCCATCGAAATCTTGGACGGTGCCCGGAGTCACGCCCAGAGTTACGCGGATCTTTGGACCCAGCGCTGCCTAACCCAGTACGCCGAAGCCAGTCGTAGTGTGTTGGTCAATCAACGTAATTATGTTGCAGGTAAAAGCGAACAGCGGAACATTCGCGAAGCCATCGAAGAAAACCACGAGCGGCAGCGATTGTGCGAACAGCGTCGTGCCCAGATTCACGAATCCCAGGTGGCTTTGGAAGCCCGGCGCCAGGGCATATCGGCTCTCAAGGACAAAGATCAGCTGGAGCAAAGCATCGCCGACTGCACCCGTGAACTGGGTAGCAAAGCGCGGCCTCTACACGAGCAGAGCCAGCAGCTAGCGAGCAATGTGCGTGCGACTCAGCAGCTGTTGACGCAACTGGCCGAATGCTCCCTGGGCGTAGACATTCCCGATCTGGATACCAAAACCTTTCGCAGCTTGGCCAAAGATGTCGTTGCCACCGAAGCTGATGTGGACATCGACCTGAGCCGCCTCCTGGCCAAGGACTGGGTGGGCATTGAGCAGTTGGAAAGCGACCTGGAAAAACTCATGGCCGCCGAAACGCAGCATCGCCGATGGGCCGATCGCTTACATAATCGGGAGGCCACGGAGGAGGGCGTCAGCCTGCGGGATCAGGTGAGTCGGCAGTGCGCCACCGCCGAGCGCAAGCGCCAGGAGTTAAACGGCAAGCTGAAACAAAAGCAAAAAGACATTCAGCGCTTGCAGAGCCGCCAAGTCAGCTATCCACCCTATGTGGAAGCGGCGCTCACCGCCATTGCCCAGGCTTGTCCGAGCGCGGACCCCCGAGTGCTGTGTGACTATGTGGAAGTCCTGGACCCACAGTGGCAAATGGCCATTGAAGGTTATGTGGGTGGCGCGCGTTTTTCCATTATTGTGGAAGAAGCTTTTGAAGCCGAAGCTATGCGCATTGTGCGCGCCATGCCCGGCGGACGGCGCAATCGCGCGCGGGTAATTCAGGGCCACAAAGCCCGCCGCGATGCGGATCGACAGCCAACGCCGCGCGATTCCATTATTGACGTTATGGAATTCAGCCACAAAACCGCTGAGTTTTACCTGAAGGCATCTTACGGCACTGTGCTGCGCGTGGAAGACGCCGAAGCCTTACGCAGAACTGCGCGCGGCATAACACCCGATGGCCTGGGTTCTGGCAATTACAGTATGTGGCGCTGTGATCTGGACGATGCCGAGCTGGTTTTTGGTCAGGCGGCCCGTGAACGGGCACTGCGTGCGAAAGAGCGGGAGTGCGACCTACTACTTGAAGAAGCCAACCGCGCCGAGCAGGATTACCAGCGCTTGGCCCGTATTCTTGAATTGATTGAGACGATTCAACCGGCGAGTTGCTCCGCCCCGATTCGTGCCATGTTGGAACTGCACCGGCAAATCAACCAGGCCGAATCCGCCTTGGCCCAGCTGGACCTCAGTGACTTCCAACAACTGGAAGACGAGTTGGCGCAACTAAAAGAAAATTACACCGAGCAGGAAACCCTGCGCGGCACCCTGCAGGAAGAGGTGGGCCGATTCAAAGAGCGCGAGCGCCAATGCGAACAACGGGTCAAACAGTTGGCGGATGCCCAGGACGGGTTGCAGTCTCACCAGGAACAATTGGAAGAGGCCGTTCAGTCCCTGGCAGAACACTACCCGGAAGTGGATGCGGAAAAGGCCTTGGAAGAAGCCGCCCAGCGCGCCGAAAAGGCCGGCAGTGAATTTAGCCTAATCGATGAAGTAGACTCCCTGACTCGACGCCTGGAAAATACAGAGCGCGAACTTGCCAGTGCTGTGATGAGTCACAACCAACAGTGCCAGCGCCACGACTCCATCGTTTACGACCTGGGTGTGGGCGAATACCACGGTCCCGAGTTTTTCCAAGGTATCGTTAAACTGCGTCGACAGATCGATCTTATCCACAATCGCCTGAAGAACAACGTGCTGGTGGATAAGTACGGGAAAATTGAAAGCCTGAAAGACAGCTTCAATACCGCTTTCATTACCAACCTGTGCCACTCCATTTACCAAGCGATCTGTGATGGCAAGCGAATCTTGGATGATTTGAGCAAGGAGCTGGAACACCACCGCTTTGGTGCTGACCGGGAGCGATTCTATTTCGGCTACGAATGGGTGCCGGAGTTTCGCGACTACTGGCGCTTCTTCAAAGAAATTATCGACGTGCCGAACCTGGGCGACGGCGCCAGCCTGTTTGACGCCGAGCTTTCGGAGCGCGCCTGCAGCGTGCGTGACAAAATGCTCACCATGTTGCTGGACCCGGACGAGCAAATCGCCTTACGGGAACTGGCGCGCATCAGCGATTACCGTAACTATCGCCACTATGAAATCTATAAGCAGCCCGAAGGCAAGGCCGCCATTGCCCTCAGCCAGTACGGCACAGGTTCCGGTGGTCAGTTGGAAACACCGGCCTACATTATTCGTTCAGCGGCGGTCACCTCGGCGTTTCGTTTTAATGAGGGCAACAACCATTTACGCATGGTGCTGGTGGATGAAGCCTTTTCCAAAATGGATGAGCACCGTTCCCGGGAAGTGATCAACTACCTGACTGAAACCTTGGGCCTACAGTTGCTGTTCATTATGCCCAGCAGCAAATCCGGCCCGTTTATGGATTTGATCAGCAACCAATTTGTGTTCAGTAAATGTCCCACGGCCACGCCCATGGGCGAGCTGCACAGCCGGGTACTGGTGGATCGCAAAGCCTGCAACCAAGAGAAAATTTTGCAGCTGTGGGCCAATCACAGAAAAACCGTTAAGCAGCAGGCACTTCTGGACTTTATGGAAGATATTCCCCAGTAACGGAGCTTAATGAGAGAAAGTTATGGGCGACGCACCTAAAAATCGACCCTTCGCAGAACCGCCTCCTTGGTTGGAGGAAGAAGCGTTGCCGCGTCGTCTTCTGGAGCGCTTTCTCACCAAGCTTGAAAAGGGCCAACAGCGGCTCAGCTTGCGCATTAATCCCAAAACCGCGCCGCAGCTCTATGACTTTCAAAACGAAGATGTATCTTTTCTGTGGGCATTGATCAAAAGCCTGGATAAGGAATACCAGATTCTTACCGTCAAACCGGCGAGAGTTCGGCCAGGAGAGGAGCCCTACGAAAATGCGCAACTGGTGTTTATGCCCGACAAGGAAGAGCTGGTGCGCCACTGGCTCAACCGACCAGCGTTAGATCCTTACGCGCTGGTGTGGCAGCACACCCTCGCCAAGATGGCCAATCGGTTTGAAGATGGCGGTGATGCGCTGGCGGAGAGAATGGTTCGAGTGCCGGAGCAGGGCGCTGAAAAAACCTTGAGAGCTTTCGCCCGTATTGGCGAAGAACTTCAGCAACCTCAAACATTAAGAACTCTGTCCGCGCGCTGCTTCTGGGGCGATTCCAAATTCCTTGAGCGCCATGAAGATCTGGTTGGAATGCTGTTTCCCAGCCTGGCTCACAACCTCATTCCCCGTCCTATTCTCATGTCCGTCTATCTTCCCCAGCGGCTGGAGAAGGTACTGTTTATCGAAAACCAAGATTCCTTTATCGGCCTGGCGCATCAGGAGCTGCCCAACTGCGCTCTCGTCTACAGTGCCGGTTTTCGAGGCAGCGCCCTGCGCATTCGCGACGCGGGCAATGCCGTATTCAGCTACCTCAACCCCGGTGATCACGGCGAGGTTCTGCAACAGTTTCGTGATTGGTGGTTCAATACCGCGGAGGAAGGATACGCCACCGATATTAAAACCCGCTTCTGGGGAGATCTGGATTTTTCCGGCATGGCCATCCTAAAAGCGCTGCGCCTGATCTTTCCCGACATTGACGCCTGGGAGCCCGGCTACACGCCCATGCTTGAACGCCTAAGGCAGGGTGAAGGTCACGCTCACGATTCCAGCGGTAAACACTTGCAAAAAGATCCTGGCAATACCGGCTGCGATTTTGCCGACCGCGAGCTGCTTCCCACCATCCGCACCACTGAACTTTTTGTGGATCAGGAAGTTGTCGGATTCTGAGAACCAATCTCTAATTGTCTCACTACCGCACAATGAGTCGTGATCTAATAACGCAAGAATCATCAAACACTGCTCGGATATTCTGAGAAGCAAAACTACTGAATGTTCATGTTCGCCTAGCTTTCATCACACTTTTTCTTTTGAAAGTTGCTACCGATACTTCTTCAAACCTTCACTCGCATTTCGGACTTCTCAAAGAAAACCTATAGAAATCGAAACTGGAGATCTTTTTTTTCGGGTGTTTCTCTCACAAAGTTTTTCTTGAAATCGAAAAAAATTGCTAAAAACTAAAAATATTTGAAAGAATTTCTTTTTCATGATGAATCGAACGCCCCGATCACGGTTTGTCGATGGCACAACTCTTGCCCGTGGGATATAGTTCCATCGACTTAGCGTCGCTCAAGGGCGAACCGCTCAGGTCGCTCTACGCCCGCCGCAAGCTTTGGGGCGCACAATTCGTTACTGTAGTTTTGTGATGGCGCGCGCTAATTTGGTGCGGCCGTCGCGTCTCTCGCACTACATCGTTGCATAAAAAGGAGAATAGTATGCACGCCAAGCGCAGTCTCATTGATTCATTTACCCCTTCCGTCACCTCCTCCAAAAATTCCCTAACCCAACCAACATTTCGACGGCTTTTACTTCCCAGTCTGATTGCCTCAACGATCATGGCAACGCCGGTGTGGGCGCAGGGCACACGCCAGTCAGTGGTGGAAGAAGTATTGGTGACGGCGCAGATGCGGGAACAAGACATGCAGGACGTGTCCGTGGCGGTGAGCGCTTTTTCCGGTGAGGCCATCGAACGCATGGGTTTTGAGGAAGGGCTGGATATTACTCAGCAGGTTCCCAACATGAACTTCTTTGCCATCTTTGGCGAAGCCTCAAGCCCCTCCATTGCCTTACGCGGCGTCAGCTTGGTGAACTTTTCTGACTCTTGGGAGGCGCCGGTCGCAATTTATGTGGATGATGTTTACCGTGGCAATCCCGCCGGTTCAGCTATTCAGTTATTCGATCTGGAAAGGGTGGAAGTGCTGCGCGGTCCCCAGGGCACGCTCTATGGCCGCAACACCACGGGTGGTTTGGTTCACTACATTTCCCGCAAGCCTACGGACACGCTGGAAGCCGCCGCCAGCGTCAGTTACGGCACTTTCAATGAAATGATCGTGGAAGGCATGGTGAGCGGTCCGCTGAGTGATGGGATACGCGGGCGCCTGGCTCTTAAGTCCACCACCAATGACGGCTGGCAGACCAATACCATCGGTGGGCAGGTCATCGATGGCAACACCATACCGGACGATAAACTTAACGAAACGGACAACCTGGGTTATCGCGGCCAAGTGGAGTTCGATTTGGGGCTGGATGGTCTGCTGCGTTTAAGTGTGCACGGCAGTCATGCCGACCAGACCAGTGTCGGTTTTGCCCATATGGGTTATTTGCAAGAACCGGTTGAAGGCAGCCCTAAATGCTCAGTCCCGGATATCCAAGCAGGCCGTTGTACCAGCGCTACCTTCGGCGGAATGGAAGATACTCCCGGTCTTACCGGCATGAGTCAAACCGACGGAAGATTTGGGCCGAAGTACGTAGCGTCTGGCGCCACGGGCGGCCTGAGAACCGAAATCGACACCTTCGGTGTCTCTGCGAACCTGACGTGGGACTTCGGCGGCTTTCAGTTGACCTCCATCACCGCCTACGAAGAGCTGGACAAATTTCTACAGGACGACGGCGATGCGACTCAAGTCATTTGGTTTGACGAGCAATACACGACCGAATCCGAGCAGTTTACTCAGGAAATTCGTCTCAATGGCGCTAATGATCGTATGACCTGGGTCACTGGCGTTTACTACTACGACGACCACCGTGACATGCTTACCGAAGCGCCAACCACCGCCGATGGTTTATGGCACCGGGAAGCGGTACAACTGGATACGGAATCCGTCGCGCTCTTTGGCCAAGTTGAGTACGATCTGACCAGCCAGCTAACAGCCGTTATCGGTGCGCGCTACACCGATGAGAGCCGCGAATTTCATCAAGACAACGGGCCCAGTTTCTATGAGGGCTTGGAGGAAATTAGTATAACGCGCGACTTTTCCGATAGCGCGTTCACTGGCCGTTTGGGGCTCGATTGGCGCCCCGTACCCGACACGCTGATTTATGCCAGCCTGTCTAACGGGTTCAAAAGCGGCGGCTTTTCCGCCAGCTACAACGGCTCAATTGAAGCTACCCTGCCCGTGGATTCGGAAGATATCGTCAACTTTGAAGTGGGTTTGAAAACCGACTTGGCGGACGGCCGTGTGCGCTTGAATGCCGCCGCCTTCACCTATGAAATTAAAGGTTACCAGGCGCAGGTATTCCTGACTGTTGCGGAAGGCAGTGTAATAACCAACGCTGGTGACGTGCGCGGTATGGGCGCTGAGCTGGAAGTGACGGCACAGGTGACGGATAACTTCGAGCTGATTGCAGGCGTGGGTCTTCTAGACACCGAGTTCGACTCCGAACAGATGTTTATCGTGGCCGGTGACGAATACGGCCTGGATGGCAACGAGCTGCCCTCGGCGCCGGGGCTCACCTACAACTTTGTAGCGCGCTACTACATGGGTCTCGCCAACGGCAGCGAAGTGGTATTCCAGGGTGATTACTCCTGGCAGGACGATCACTATCTGCAATTATCAAATGACCCCTACGCACACCACGACGCTTACGGTATCGGCAACGCCAAAATCAGCTGGCATTCTCCGGATCAGCGTTACACCGTAGCAGCATTTGCCAATAACATCTTTGATGAAGAGTACTACACCTACCAAAACACCTTGGGTCCCGACTGGGGCTACGGCGTTTGGGGTAAACCGCGCACCGTCGGCGCGCGCTTTGCTTGGAAGTACTAAGCGTGAAACAGTCGGCCGCCTCTGGGGCGGTCGACTCTCTGAAGCAACGATCAACACCCACCACAACGAAGTAGCTCTGCTATAATCCGGAAAAACTGCCGGGACAGGGAGCTCCTGACGCTTGTCAAACACTTATCACACCGCCAGCGCTGCCATCCATCCAGACCGCCATATGGTAGAGATCGGCGGAGTTCAAACGCGCGTCCGCCCTAAAACTTTCCAGCTGTTACTTCTATTCCTGGCTCACCCGAAGCAGACGCTGAGCAAACAATACTTGCTGGATACCGTCTGGGATGACGTATCCGTAGATGAGCAGGTGTTGTTTCAGTCGGTGCGTGAAATCCGACAGTTGTTTAAAGACAACGACTTGATCAAGACCTATCCCCGCAAAGGCTACGCCTGGATGGCGGACGTGCATCTTCAAGAGAAGAGAAAAGTTCGGTCTAAATTGCACATATGGCGACTTGCGTCCTTGTTTGTGTTGTCGCTCTCGTTATTTACCGCGTTGATTTACACCTATGCCCGCCCAACGTCGAGCGGTTTGGAGGGGCCGGTTTTAGTACTTCCTGTAAAAAATCGCATAGCCGACAACAACCATAATTGGGTTCCGTTAGGAGGCATGGACCACCTTATCGCTTTGCTTTCAGTGCACCAAACTATTCCGGTTTCAGGCACAGAATCCGTACTCCAAGCAATGCGACATGCGGGCCTTGAGCGAGACTATCTAAGTGCTGATCTTACCCGTCTACAGGCGCAAACAGGCGCGGCACTGGTGGTTGAAAGCGAACTCGCGGGGTACGTTGAAGATTACCGCCTGAACTATCGGCTTTACTTCGGGCCTAGCATAAAACGCGGCACCGTCTTGGCGGCTACGGTCGAGCAGGCATTGGCAGAGTTAAGCAAAATTGTGGCACGGCAAACGGGCCAAGCTCCCGCCGCCTTAGCCACGCAAATCGACAGTAATTTTAGCCATGAGCTCATGTTTCGCGCCTTTGAACAGTGGGATCAAGGCGAGCATCGAGCCGCCGCCAATTTACTGCGGAGTCTAGTGGATCTGGAGCCGGGTAACCTCGTGGCGCACCGTTTACTCGGCGAATTGTGGATTCACCTCGGGGACACAGATGTAGCGGCGGAGCTTCTAGAACGGGCCTTGCATTACAGCCAGACTTTAACGGTGCCAAATGGCGCCGAAACGGGGCGATTGGCTTACTGGTTGGCGCGAGCCAGCGCCGAGCAGGGTGAAAATGAAGTTGCTCTAGATCTACTGCACTTAGCGGATACGGCGTCGGCTGAGCAAGACGATTGGCTTTACTTGGCGTATAACGCCCAGCTGCTCGGCAGGCTGAAGCAAAAAGGTGGTCACCACAGTGAAGCAGAACAAGCCATTCGCGCCGCTATTCGATACCACCAGAGGATCCGCTGTCCGTTGGGTGAAGCCCAAGCCCGCCTTCAACTGGCCGAACTTTCGTCCACTCAGGGGGAGAATGCTCTGGCAGAACGCTATCTCTCTCAGGTGCGTGACTTGGTTGAACGCCATCAGTTAGGCCAATTGGCCGACTTCGCTGCTCTCAGTAATTCTTTATAAAACAACAGTTTGAGAAAATTTAAGAATATTTCATTGGCTCAATAGTTCCCTGAGCCTGAATACTGCGCGCTACCTTCACTCAGGTCCGCCGCACTGCAATGAAAACAACTAAATTCTTCTCTGTCCGTACTTTTACGTCCCTAAGTCTGTTCCTGGCGATTCTCGTCATGGCAGTGACCTCGATTCTGCTGTTCGTAAATCGCCATACTACGACGGTCGCTCTGATGCACACAGTGCTGGGCTTACTTTTTCTGGTCATGGCCTTTTGGCATTTGAAGAACAACTTCGCCGTACTTAGGCAATACCTGAAAGTTAAAACGAGGGCTGGCGCTATCAACGGCGCGTTACTGCTCGCTTTGCTGGTTGCTCCCATCGTGACCATTGCGGCCTACTTTCATGCGCCGCCGCTGCTGAGTTTCTACGAGTGGGGCAATACCTTGAGAGCCGGAGACCGAGCGGAGGTGCAGCAAAGATTTCAGTATGTGCGGGTGAACCGGAAACAGGCTGATGCCCCTGGGTTGGGCTTAACCATCGATGTTCGGACTGGGCCATACTATCGCTGGCCTCAGTACGCTATTTGGCTGGAAACCTTGGATGGCAACCTGATAGAGCCTATTTATGTCACTGGCAAACTGGCTTCCAACCGCTTTGACATCCGAGTTGTGCCCAAAGACGCCTCTGCCGTTCTTACCTCTGATCCGTTCGAATCGGGCGAACAAAGCCCGGAGCAAATATTCTCATTCATCAACGAGCCGGAAACGCGCGACCAACGGCTTAGGCCCGAATCCCTGCCAGTGTTTTTGCACGCTATGGGAGCGGCCCAGCGGTCGGCCATCGATTCCCTTGAACTTGACGGTTACACCGGCGCTACTTTACTGGATAGCTTTCTACTATCCGCTAATGCTCAAGCGCAGCTGGGAGAACCTTTCAAAGTTCGTTTCGAAATCAACCAGTCTTTTGATTTTAACGACTACTGGTCCAGCAATCGCTTTCCCGACGATCCTGTGTACTCCGGTGACGGCTATAGCGCCCAACCCTCGCTGATTTATGAAGCCATTATCGATCCCCGGTCGGCAGCTCGGTATTATCCCATGAGCGTTGTGGGCCGAGGCCATCATTCGGGACGCGATGGACATGTTCATCCCGATATTTCAACAATGACAACCGCTCTCGAACTCGTGGACCGAATCATCGTTGAAGTCGATTACCCTTAACCCATAGGTGACACTCATGGTATTCAAACCGACCACCACCACACTGCTAGTGGTAACCCTATTCACGTTCGGGTGCGCCGTGCATGGCGGAAAAACCCCAGAAATTGAGCGAACGCACTACGGCGATCATGAGCCGGAGATTGGTTACACTCAGGTCGTCCGCGTGGGCAACCGGCTGTATCTGGCCGGCTTAACGTACCAGGCGGATACCGTCGCCGAACAGCTTGTCGGCATATACGACAACATTGAACAGATCCTATCGGACTTTGACGCCACCACGGCTCATATCCTCAGGGAAGTTGTATACACGACGGACATTGAAGCACTGATAGAGACGATCCCTGTTCGAAAATCCTATTTTCCCAGCGGGGCTTATCCCGCGGCCACTTGGGTGCAAGTGGAACGTTTGTTCTTGCCAGACTTGAAAGTTGAGGTAGAGGTGACCGTGCTGCTACCGAATTAAGGATAACTTTCGTGAGCGTTCGCAGGGGGAATAAAGGGCCGGCGCGCAGTCAGCTTCTTAAAGACTCCCTCTAACGTTGAGGCTCCCTGATCATCGCTCGCATTGTGGGGGATGACCCGTGTTGAATTTCTCCCACCACGTGAAACCCATGGCGCTCGTAAAGGGGAATATTGCGCGGGTTCGAAGAATCAAGATAGGCCAGCTGGCCTTCCTTATCACATTGGCGCAAGGCGTAGTCGAGTAATGCGGCGCCGTACCCCTTGCCCTGTTGGCTAGGGTCAACCCCGATCAGTGGGAGATACCAGTACGGCTCATTTGGGTGGTAGCGGTCCATTTTCTCCATAACGCCGTAGATTTCTTCAAGTCGTTCTGGCGTTACGCTTTTCTCCGCAATTTTCGCCATAGCCTCTTCGTCGGGCCTCGTGCCTGGTGGTAGCCACAAGGCGGCTCCGCGTCGGTCACTGGTGCAATGGGCTGTGTCGGCGTTAAACGCCTTACCTCCGAACGCTTCAACGAAACTCGGCATGACAGCCAGGTACTGGTGTGCGTTCGGCCAACTCCAGCGCATCATGGGGTCTGATGCGAAAGCTAACACGATGGTACTTATCACTGGTGCCACGTCAGAGGCAGAGGTGTTAACGACTTCGGTCGCCATAAAGATTCTCCCGCTGTAATTGACGTTGCATACGCTCGTCCATTTCCAGTGGTGGGGCAATAAACGACACGCCGCATTTTCATTGGACTTTCAAGGTCCTTATTAGACACGAATAGTGTCTGTATGTTTTTAGCCCAACAGGTGGTTATCTGAGCAAGAACACGCTGTCAGAAAAGGTAAGAGATCTCTTGGCCTAGGGCGTGGGTTTCGTCAGAAATCTGCGAAAAGCGCGGCGTAGTTCTTCAGTGCCATTCTCGGTATACCATCGACCATGAGCCAATATGACCCGCTCGGGATCCCACGCAAGCATCGTGTCGACCACGCTTCTGATATGCTCAGGACGCCGTTGAAACGTGGCCGCCATATCGCGCGGCATGCGGCCATCGGGGTCGCACACGCCACCTAGTTTCAGCAGAGGTCGTGTCCACCAAGGCATTTTCGTCAATTCAAAGTTTTCAATGAGGTCAGTCAGTATCAGCGTGCGGCTGGCGTGGTGGAAGAAAACCACTTCTCTATGGATGCCCGAGTCGGCAACCCGTTGGCTAATCTCTGATGCCCATTCGAGAGGGGCTTTATTTCCTAGCTCGTGGTCAAATATCAGTGGAACGCCTTTACCTTTGGCGCGGTCGACCACGCCAGGACTAACCCAGGTTGCCGCATCCTGAAAGCGATCTTGCCACGGTGAAACCCAGGCATAGTGGATCCAGTTCGGCGCGATTAAATGGCGCACCGGGCCGAGAGCGGCAACCGCCTCAGAAAGACCTTCCCTATCAGCGATGGGTGAGTGCATCCAAATATCGCCGTTGGCCAATCGAACCACTGTCATCCGAGTGGGGAAGGGTACACCATAAAACGAAATCCAGCCGCCATCCGCAATCCAAATGTCCGTAGCAACATTCTTCAAAGTGTACAGCGGCTCGTAGCCTGTCGTTTTCCTTTTGAACATAAGAGATCCCTAGTGGATTTTAGATGTCCAGACCATCATCCCTGCGTGTTGCGATCTCCAAAACGAGCAAGGTGGTGCCAGACCTTCTTTAAATCCTGAGCATCGTACAAATCTGAGGAAACTGCTTCCCAATAATGGGCGGAGTGATCATCATTCCTTAATGATCGAGGGTTCCGCGGGTTGTCCGTACAGGGATTCCAACTCTTCAATCTGGGTAATTGCCGACATTTTCGACTCCTTTCCGGTTTGTGGACCATGATCGCACACCGGAATGCCGGGCGAAATAGTAGACCATCGCCCGATACGAGACTGGGCGATGGTCTATTCGTGCGGAGACGGCTGTCGGTTTACGAAGCAGCAATAAGGTCCGCTTCGACCCGCGGCTCGGTGAGTTGTTGGTTCATCTCGCTGAACAGTGCTTCTAATCCCCGATAGTTGTCCTTAAAGACCGAAATCATGTATTGGCTTGCCGGGTCTGGGAAGATATCCAGCTCGCCTCGCTGCAGCGCGGTCAGTGTGTTGTTCGCGGCCTCGGCGGGCGCAGTTTTAGGTCCGTCCGAGCTAGCGGTCATGTCCGTATCGATTGGGCCGGGATTAACCGTGAACACCTCAATATGGTCGCGCGCCAACTCGATACGCAGCCCCTGGCTCCAGGACAAGGCCGCGGCCTTGGATGCACAGTAGCCGCCCAGCACGGGCAAATTGGCAAAAGCGCCAATTGACACCACGTTGACAATAGCGGCAGGGTGGCCGGCTGAAGCGTTGGCTCGCAGTGTCGGGATCAGTGCGCGGGTGACATCGATCGGCCCGTAATAGTTGGTATTCATATCGCGGACCACCTCAGCGCGCGGCGTGCCCTCGAACGGGCCAGCAGCCACAATGCCGGCATTGTTGATCAGCAGGCTGAGATCAGTGGTGCGTGCGGCGATGGCGGCAATTTGCGCAGCATCCGTGATGTCCAAGGCCAACACTTCGACCCGCGCGTCGTTCAGCTCTGGCATGCTCTCTGGATCGCGGCAAGTGGCGTACAGCTTTTGGATGCCGGCGCTCAACAGCGCCTGGGTTAATGCCAGGCCGATGCCCCGGTTGGCGCCGGTGACAAGAGCGGTGTGTCGGGAAAAATCCATGGTCGTACTCCTTTGCGTTGGAATGAGGCGGTTTTGGCTATAAATGGGACCAATCGGTCCATATATGGGCCAAAGAAAAGCGAGCACAAACGGCTCGCTTTTCAATTCACTGTGCTTTCTAACCGGTCGTCTTCACAAGACTGGGTCCAGCTCCAGGTATAATAGAACCGAATGGTCCAATAATCAAGAGGGCAGGCGACGCCGGCTCACCGCACCAACAAAAGCTAACGCTGCCGGTTATTCAACGACAATTTCAAACAGTGCCCGCATATTCTCCTTTGCGGCAACCGAGTTCTGGTTGCTGGGGTCTGTTTCATAGCTGACTGGGCGGGTATTGCCGTAGCCGATGGTAGAGAGCCTGCGGTTGGAAATACCCTGATCAATCAGATAGTTTTCAATCGCGGTAGCGCGGCGCTCACTCAGTGCTTGGTTGTGCTCCGCTGTACCGGAAGCGGACGTGTAGCCCGCGATGCGCACTTTGGTTTTCGGGTTTTCTTTCAACGTTTTTACGCTCGTTTGCAGAAGCGCCTTCGCCTCACTGGTGAGTGTTGATTGGTCGAAATCGAAATGAATATCGTCAAATGTCAGTGCGATTACCTTCTCCTCGACAACCGCTGGGCGGGGTGCAGGCGAAGGTCTTACCACTGGCTCGTTGCGGGTTTTTGATGTGCTACCGCCAAAGGTGAAGGTGACACCCATAGTCGCGCTGACGTTGTGAAAGCCATCGCTGAAGACTTCGCTTACGAAGTGATCGCGCAGATCAAAGCGCAAGGCCAGGTTTTCAGCGATCCAATACTTCGCACCGACGCCCAAGTTGAAGGTGGACATATTTTTGTCGGAAATGCTGGGGCTGTAATCGGCCGCGCCGTAGCCGAACACAACATAAGGCGAAAGTTTACTTCGCGGGCGAAAGTGATACAGCGCATCCAGCTGATACAGCATTAGGTCAACACTGTCCGCTGGGCTCGAAAATTGCCCTTTGGCTGGGTCAGTTAAGGTTGCATCGTCAACATCGCTGCCAACGAAGGATACCGCACCTTCAAGCGCCCAATGTTCGGTGAAGCTGTAACCGAGGCGGATACCGTAGGTGAAGGAATCTTCCAAGTTCTGTTTACTTTCAAACTTGTGAAGCCCCACAAACGGGCTTACTGAAAACTGACCTGCTTCGGTGTTCGCCTGCGCGGGGAATGATGCTGCGAGAGCGAGGGCAAGCAAGGAAACGGCGGTTGGCATTACCAGGGCTTTACGCGCAACGGCGGTAGGGCATTTTGTGTATGTAGTGATTATTTTCATTGTTCGATACCGGTAGGGGTGGGGCGTGGGCGCCACGGAAGTCGGGCGCCCTTGCTTAATACTGTGTCAGTAGAATTTACTCGGCGGGCACGGTAATCAGGGCACCGTCTTGTACTGTGACCTCGGCGCCGCGAGCAAACGCGCGTCCAGACATTTCGGTACCGCTGTTAACCGTAATACCGATCATCGCCATCACCGTGCCAATGAAGTTGGAGTCAGTCCCGCCGATGGTTGCCGAGCTGCCAGCGACCCAGAACACGTTCTTGGCCTGAGCACCGTTGGCAAGCAGTATGTGAGTGTTTCCGCCGATGGTGTCGATGGTGGATTCCGATTGGAAGATAAACACCGCATCCGCATCGTTGTGGGCATCGAGAGTGATCGTGCCATCGACGGGGATTTCAATGGAGGTTCCTGACCAGTAAAGACCGGGAGCAAACACACCGTCAGCGCCGCCACCACAAGTGGCTGAAGGGTTGGTGGTCAAAACACCTGAGTCAACCAGAGTACAGCGATTGGTTGAACGGTTTAGTGCCTCGTCATAAGCCGCTTCCAGGTCGTCCATTGCGTCGCTTGCCAAGGTGGTGCCGATCTCAATCACGCCACTGACAGTACTGTTATCACAACCGATACAGGCGCCCGCCGGAAAGATACCCACATCACCGTCAATACGCAGGCCCGTGGTGCTGTCTGGTCCGCCACCCAAGGTAACTCCGGTGTTAGACAGAACACCGTAGGGTAGAGTTGAGCCCAGGGTAATCGTGTCCTGACAAAATGTATCGCTGGTGGTGAAAGTCCAGGTCACATCATTGTCCAGCGAATTGCCATTCACGTCGGTAACTTCCGTGGTGACTGTGGCGGTGTATTCAATGTTGGCGTTCAGCTCCGATGCGGGTACAAACGTCGCCGTGGTGCCCTCCGAATCAAGACTCACGGTACCGGCAACCTCGATGGTGTTCTCTGTTTCCACCAAAAAGAAGCTGGTCGCGGGTGATTCAATCGTGTCGGCATTCAGTGGTTGATCAAAGACGGCCCTAATCGTTTTGTTGGTGCACACATCAGAGACTTCATTTTCTGGATTCATTTCACTGACAGCGATCGGCTCGGCGTCCACGTTGAGCGTCGTAAACATCCAACTGTAGCTGCTAGCTAGTGCTGTGCCGTCTTCACTTTGCACGCCTGTGGTGATTTTGGCGGTATAGAGAGTGCTCGACTCCAAGTTGTCAGCAGGCACAAAGGTCGCTGTCATGTTATTTGAGGAGTAAGTCACATCCCCGGTCACCGCTGTGTTATTCGGAGCTGTCAGGGTAAAGTTGGCTGCGTTGATGCTGTCTGCATCCATCGCAACGCTAAATGTGGTGTTGACCGCTGTGGACAATGCTACATTGCTCACATTATTGCTGGGGTTAGTTCCTGTTACAGTGGGAACGATATCTTCAGTTGGAGGGGTGAGGGAATCTCCATCCCACTTGCCGCCGCCACAGCCGGTGATAACAGCCATTGCCAGTACGGCAGTCAGCCATACTGATAATTTAAAACAGTGCATAAGGTTTTTCATATTAATTATTCTCTTAGGGGTGCAAAGTCGTATACGGCAGACGAAAAGAGGCCTGCGCACGACGGTGTGTGCGGTGGATGGTATAAGGGAGTTCTGCTATCGAAGGTCGAATGAGGAGCATTGCGGCCCGCGCTAGGGGGCATGAATGCTTAAAACTCTAGTTCTGTGGCTTGGTTCAAATCTTGTGAATCGTCAACTAAGCGTTAAACGAATCAACTTCCTATACCAGTCACTGTACTCCCTATTCTCGTAAATAGGTGAGTTATATTTTACTGCTTTAATTCAGCAGCGCTTCCACCATCTGCATGCTATGGCGCCGCTGCTCGGGGGTGAAACGCATCTTTTCCATGACTTTCAAGCCGCAGATCAGCGCAAACAACTGATTTGCGATTGCCTCCGGGTCGCGCTCGGGTGCCAGCTCCCCGCATTCTCGCATCGCCAGGCAAGCTTGGCGCAAAATCTCCAGCGCTTTGTCCCGGCGTTTGAGCAGCATAGGCCCGGCAAAATCGTTGCTAACCCCCAGCTCGCAGGCACTGTTCACCAATAGGCACCCGTCGGGCTCGTGATCGGCCTGATAGCTGGCCGTGGCCTCGATTAGATCCATCAAGAACTGCTTGGGGGATTCAGTCTGCGCCAAGGTGTCGCGCATATAGCTAGCGGTCATCTCCCCGTAGCGGTCCAGGCACAGATTGAACAGCGCATCCTTTGAACCAAAAGTTTGGTACAGGCTGCTTTTTGACAGCCCCATCGCGTTCATAAGCTGGTTGGTGGAAGTGGCTTCATAGCCGTGACGCCAAAACAGCAATATGGCTTGCTGCAGCGCCTGCTCAGGGTCAAATTGCAGTGGCCGGCCGCGGCCGGCAGAGGTGGACTTGGTCATATTAGCTCCCGTTGCTGGAATAATAGAACCGGGTGGTCCAGTAATCAAGAGGGTAGTTTAAGTAATTGCCATGAGCCCCGTCAGAGTTCGCGCGGAAGCACATTGAGTTCACGCAACATAGCGCGCACAAGCACGAGGCGTGCAGAAGGCTTACCCCATTTGTTCCATACGTGTTCACCTTCCATATTTAACGCATAGAACCACACGTCCTCCTCGCGCTCAACGTAACCAACTAACCATAGAAGCTCGCCATTCGGAGTTACATCGGCCGTACCGGTTTTTCCACTGAGTCGATAGTCAGGGTTTTCCTCTAATACGATGATGTCTCTAACTAACTGGAATGAGCGCTCACTTAACCCAAGCCTTCCGCTGTACATGCGCTCTAAAAACCGTACCTGCTCATCTGGAGAGATTCGAAGGCCACCGTGGAGCCAGAACGCATCAATCCCCCCGTCTATGGATTGATTACCGTAGTCGAACTGGTCAAGGTAGGCCAGCATACGCTCGGCGCCAATCTCGCGTGCGATCTCCTGATAGTACCAATAGGCGGAAGTCCGCATGGCGGAGCGAAGTGTGTGATCTTTTGACCATGTGGAAGACCAAAAGCCAGCATCCGCTGGAATGTTTCCGTCCCATGGGATCAAGTGATCTGGCCCCTTTGCGACCCCGGTTTCAATAGCAATCAAAGCGTTCGGAATCTTATAAGTAGACGCTGCCGGAAACCGCTGCTGCGCGCGCTCCGGATTGTGCCTGATGAGCTGTCCGGATGCGGGGTGGTAAACCACAAAGGTGGAGTCATTCGCGTCGGTCCCGGAGAAGTATTCACTCAGATCGACTTCTCGTTCCTGTAGGTTTGCACCCTCTGGGCTTGGGGACTCAGTTGAAGGAGCGCAGGCGATGCTAGTCGATGCTAGTAGCAGAGGGGCGAGACGTCTAAGAATTGAAGCGCTAAGCGAGCCGCGCAGGGTGAGCAATGTCATTGATAAAACCCTTGGGAATAGGTTCCCAGCTAAAATTTGAGGTTATCGCCAATCCGATTTCGTTATTTTGTAGAGTACATGCTCGGAGAGTGGGTGATCTGGCTCGATCTTGGGGTGATTAAAGTTATTGCCGGTATTGGTCATACCAAGGCGCTCCATTACCGAGCGAGAACGCTGGTTGCGTACGGTTGTGAATGACACTACCTCATCCAGGTGCAGCTCCTCAAACGCAAACCGTAACGATGCGTTGGCCGCCTCTGTAGCGTAGCCTTGGCCCCAATAGTTTTTATGGAGTCGCCAACCCACTTCTACGCAGGGTGAAAATGGCAGGTACGCGGGATCATGCAAGCCAACGAACCCGATGAAAGCCCCACTTTCCTTTAAGCTTGCGGCCCAGAAGCTCCAACCTCTATCTGTAATCAGTTGCTTGCAGGTATCTGCCAACGAGTCACTTTCCGCACGTTCGAGGCACTTTGGGAAGTACTCCATAACGACCGGATCTGAATTCAGCTCAGCGAACACACGGAGATCGTCATCTCTCCACTGTCTGAGGCACAAACGATCCGTCTCCAGCTCCTTTGTGTTCACTTTCAACTGTCCTTGTTACAGGGGAGTGCGCCTCTATCCCAAACAAACCAATAAGTTGGCACGGCGCTGCCATCTGGCGCATTCCATACGCTCTCTTGGGCGTTGTGTGCACCGAGTGATTTGTAAAATTCCTGCGCGTTCACATTGTTTTGGTTCACCAGCAAGCACAAGCCGCTGCTTGGTTCCTGTTGCTGGCACCAACGGGAGATTTCAATTAAAAGCGCTTTTCCGATGCCGTTTCCTTGATGTGTTTTGCGTACATGCAAGTTGTCCAAGTAGGAGCCCCATTCGGGATTTTCGCCTGCGTAAGCGCAGGCGAAACCTAGGAGTTCTCCATCCTGTTCCGCAATGGCCACGTACTGGTTAGGCTTTGGACTATTTAGCCGGCTTGTCCAGATATCATTTCGTTCCTTCGGAGCAATGTCCGCAAGATACTGCGCCGTTAAAGCGTTGTGATACGTTTCTCGCCAGCTCGTAGTATGGATATCAGCGATATTCTGGGCATCGCTTGCCAATGCTGCTCGGATCTTCATGTGGGACTAGGTTCCTGGTGCGCCTGTTTTGGTTAGAGCTCTCGCTCTGGAATACCAACTTATCAGTAGGGCTCGGAGGTATGCGTACCGATTTCTTGGGCACCTCAAAGCCCGGGAGGCCCGGCTAACCCGCGCCGCTTATGGTGTCTCCGTTGAGCTGACTGTTAATTCGTAGCTTCATCAGAAAGAATGATATACCGGAAAAAGTTTGGCGGCCATTTTCGATGGTGAAGCCTAGTCTCTCGTAGAAGGGTACACCGGCGCTTGAAGAACGGACCCAAAATTCTACGGGGTCGGTGTCTTGCTCACTCTGGACGTGCACGGCCTCCCATAGACGGCTCGCGACTCCTTTGCGTCTATGATGTGGGCAGACAAATAGAAGATCTATCTTGTCGCCACCGGTCAGTGAGATAAGCCCCTGCATCTGATCTCCTTCTTCGGCGATAAGCGTTACGCGCCGGTCCTCACCGAGTTTAGCGACGATTCCGGATTCTGAGTTCGATTCGACAAAGCGAAACCAGCCAGCGTCATCGAAATCATCCTCCCTGTGAGGCAAAGCAGACCGCTCGATTAACTTTGAGATGTTGTGAGAGTCTTCGATCCTCGCGCTCCTGATCCTCATGTCTAGTCCCTCGTAGTGAATCCAGTCGTCTTCATCGGCATCCGAGTCGTGATTGTCGTCCCTGCACATTTCTTTCATTTTTTGTCCACTTTCCTTGCTGAGTGTTTGTTTACTTTAGAACCGTACCTGGCGCCCTTCCCAAGAAGTACGCCCTAAAGAAACCATCACTATTAAGGAAATGACCATGAAAAAGCTAATTTTGATCGCCCTGGCTATCACTGCAACCACTGGCGCAGCACAAGCCCACGACCACGACATAGAGCAAACTGAAAAGGCAGCGATTGTCGAACTGATCCAACGTGAACAGTCATCAGTAACTTCCCTGGAGCGCAGTATCCGCGAATACCACGAACTAACCAAGCAGCAGATCCGTAAGATCCAGGAACAGGTAAGACAGCGGGCCGAAGAAGTAGAGACCTTCAAATATCTGACTTTTTCCAACCCATTCTTTGGAAGATAGTGTGCTTTCGTTTATTGATGTTTGGGTCACTAGGCGATTCTATCCCTCGCCTCCCGTGGCAGAGCCCCAAAACGCAAATACAGCGCCGGCAACACGATCATGTTGAGCCGGGTTCATTACCCTCTATCTGGTCAAATACCACAAGGGGCTCTGCAGGCACATTAATTCAGTTCGCGGCTAGTCGCCATTGTGTCGCTTTGTGTCTTGCTGCCAGAAGTGTAATGCTGCACGATATCTCAGAATTTGTATCGCTTAACTAAAGTAAGAATGAGGAGAACTATCATTCCTTTGAGGTCGCTCTCAATCCATGTCTAACTCCTTGCAGTTTGACTCAGATCAAAGCGTACCTTGGCAGGTCAAGTAGCCTCATTGGCGTTGATGATTACCGAGAAACATGGCATTTATGAGTCAACGAGCGAGCATGACGGGGCCGGGTTTGCAGTACCGGTAGATTGTACGAACAGTACCGGGGTTAATCATGAGCACTGAAGCAAAACCTACGACAGCCTTGGCGAAGCTGACTGTGCCAGGCATGGGCTCGGATCATTGTGCTGGCATTGTAAAAACCTCTCTGAAGCGCCTGGAGGGGGTGGGAGAGATTTCCACCAATATCGCCGCGCACCGGGTGGAAGCTAGCTACGATTCCAGCGTGCTGGATCTGGCCGATATCCGCACAGCGGTCGAAAAGGCTGGTTACGACGTCGCCTCTGCCAGTAGTTCGGGGGCGGGCAAAACCGTTCAGCTAATCGTGCCGGGCATGGGCTCTGATCACTGCGCCGGTATTGTGCGTGAGTCCCTCCAGCGGCTGGAGGGTATCGAGCATATCGACACCAGTATTGCCAGCCACAAGGTTCGTATTGCACTGAGCGAGGGCGGCCCCTCTGTAGAACAGCTTAAGCAAGCCGTAGAAAAGGCCGGTTACGACGTCGCCCAAGCCTCCTCTGAGGGCGACGATGAAAGTACCGAGAGCGATGCCGATATCGAAGGCGCCTACTTGAGCCAAGCGCTGAAGCGCTTGTGGATTGCTGCGGTACCGACCACTCTGATCATGCTGCTGATGATCCCGCACATGTTCTGGCAGCCCATTCCTGGGTATCTGCTGATTGTAGCGCTACTAGCGTTTCCGGTGGTGTTTCTCTACGGCGGCGCGGCTACGCACAAGTCCTCCTGGCGCTCGCTTACCAACCGCACTTTCAACATGGATGTGCTGATTACCATGGGTAGCTTGCCGCCCTATGTGATCGGGCTGCTAGGCTTTTTTATCACCATGACGTCCTTTATTGAGATGGCCGCCACCATCATGACGTTTCACCTGCTCGGGCGTTATCTTGAAGCCAAGGCCAAGGGCCGCGCGTCGCAGGCCATTCGCAAGTTGTTGACACTGGGCGCCAAAACCGCCCGGGTGGAACGCGACGGTCAGGAACTGGAAGTGCCCATCAAGGAACTTCAGACCGGCGATATCATGGTAATTCGTCCGGGTGATAAGGTGCCCACCGACGGCGAGGTAATAGAAGGCGAAAGCCACCTGGATGAATCCATTGCCACCGGCGAGTCGGTACCCGTGTATAAAGCCCCCGGCGATAGCGTCATTGGCGCAACCATTAATAAAGAGGGGCGTTTGCGCGTGAAAGCCACTAAGGTGGGTGGCGATACCTTTTTGTCACAGGTCATCAAATTGGTTGAGCAGGCACAGGGGTCGCGCGTGCCTATTCAGGAATTTGCTGATCGCATGACCGGGCGTTTTGTCCCTATCGTTATCGTCATTGCTCTGGCGAGCTTTGTCGTATGGCTACTGGCCGCCGACAGTCTGCGCCCGATACTGGCCTGGGGCGCAGAGTTCTTACCCTGGGTTGACCCCACCGGGGCCACTGTCTCTCTCGCTCTTATCGCCGCTATCGCCGTGTTAGTAATCGCTTGTCCCTGTGCTTTGGGTTTGGCTACGCCGACTGCGCTGATGGTGGGCTCGGGTATAGGCGCGGAGCGCGGCATTCTGATTCGCTCCGGCGAGGCCATTCAAACCTTCAAGGACGTCAAGGTGATGGCGCTCGATAAAACCGGCACCATCACCCGAGGCGAACCCAAACTGACGGAAGTCGTAGCGGCCGACGGCGTTTCTGAGAAACAATTGTTGCAGTGGGCGGCGGCCGTGGAAAACGCCTCTGAGCACCCCATTGCCCGCGCCATTGTTGAGGGTGCCGGTGAGCGCGAGGTAACACCGGGCGGGGTATCAGAATTTCGCTCCACCGGCGCGCGTGGTGTTTCCGGCAAGGTCGATGGTGCCCTTGCGCTCATTGGCAACCGCAAGCTGCTGGACGAAGAAGGCGTAACCGGGCTGGAGGCCTTAGATAAGGATCTGGATGATCTGGAGGGACGTGGCCGCACCGCTGTATTGGTCGCTGTTGACGGTAAAGCCTGCGGTATTGTCGCGGTGGCCGATACCATCAAAGAGGAATCGGTTACCGCCATTCGCGGCATGCATGATCTGGGTCTGCATGTGGTCATGATCACGGGCGACAACGAACGCGCTGCCCGCACTATTGCGGAGGAGGTGGGCATCGACGAAGTGCAAGCCGGTGTTCTTCCAGAAGGCAAAGCGGATGCCATCCGCGAGCTACAAGAAAAGTACGGCAACCATGTCGCCATGGTGGGTGACGGCATTAATGATGCGCCCGCGTTGAAGCAGGCCAATGTGGGCATTGCCATAGGTGCTGGTGCCGATGTGGCCATCGAGGCAGCCGATGTCACCCTGGTTCGCGGTGAGCTGACCGGTGTGGTGGACGCTATGTACCTCTCCCGCGCCACCTTTGGCAAAATCGTGCAAAACCTGATTTGGGCCAGTGGCTACAATTTGGCGGCAATACCCATCGCCGCTGTTGGTTTACTGCACCCCATGATTGGTGTGATAGCCATGACGGCGAGTTCGCTATCGGTGATTGGGAATTCACTCCTGCTCAAGCGGGTAAAGCTGGGGGCAGCGAGCAAACCCGAAACCCGATAAAACTACCATCCGCACAGTCGATAAAGGAAAATTCAACATGGCGAAAAAATCTAACTACTGGACGAGCTTGCACGGGCTGGCAACGCTCACTCTTATCGCCGCGGCACTCTATTTTATCTTTGTGGAGCACGGCTCCCATGTACTTCCGTATCTACCTTTCCTGATTATCTTGCTGTGCCCATTGATGCATATATTTATGCACAAGGGCCATGGTGGCCACAATCACGGCGCGGGCAAGTCCAGTGAGGCGGAAGAAGCCTATCGTCGCGGACTGGAAGAAGGCCGAAAACATTCGAACAGAAACTCCTGATGACAGGAGTATCGTCAAAATGTAACGACTTACCCCCCTGGGAGAAGTCGTTGCAGGACCGCTTTCTAGGAATATGAGTAGTTGCTCCTGATCTTTTCGAAATTCGAATCTTGAAAAAATCCCACCTCTGGATGGGACGGTTGATTAGAGAAGCAATAAACGCCGTAGATGAAACCGATACTGGTGTTGTGGCGCTCGTCGGTGACTCTAATCCGTTATTGAGCAAAAAACCGGAGGATTCATGGCTGAGCAGGAAGACAGAACAACGCAATACAAGAAAGGAAGCTTGACGCTACCGGGGACTGTAATGCTGGGAACCGGCGTTATGATCGGGGCCGGAATCTTTGCTCTTACCGGGCAGATGGCGGAGATGACAGGGGCTCATTTCCCATTTGCATTTCTGGCGGCTGCCGTGATCGTTGGTTTTAGCGCCTATTCTTACATTAAAATTTCCAATACGTGGCCATCCGCTGGCGGCATCGGCATGTATCTGCACAAGGCTTACGGCGACCGCTTGCCGACGGCGTTTAACGCCTTGCTGATGTATTTTTCGATGGTGATTGCCCAGAGTTTTCTGGCCCGCACGTTTGGCTCTTACACCATGCAGCTTTTCGGTGGTGATGAAAGCGGCCGTATGGTACCCATTCTGGGGGTGTCACTCATCCTGGCCGCTTTTTTGATCAATCTTTTGAGCAATCGGCTGATTCAGGGGGTGGCATCGTTTATTGGCGTGCTGAAAATTGGTGGTATCCTAATCTTCGGCCTTGTGGGTGTTTGGGTCGCAGACAGTATTTCTTTCGACATTTCTCCCGATACAGAGGTTGGATCGCTCGGCAATTTCCTAGGGGCAACCGCTCTCGGCATACTCGCATTTAAGGGGTTTACCACCATTACCAACAGCGGTTCGGAAATCAAAGATCCGCACCGCAACGTCGGCCGCGCCATCGTAATTTCCATTGCGGCCTGCGTGGTGATCTATACCCTGGTTGGCTTCGCCGTTGCGAGCAACCTGTCGCTTGCTGAAATCATCGAGACACGGGACTACTCCCTTGCTGCAGCGGCAAGGCCGGCGCTGGGCGAGTATGGCGTCTGGTTTACGGTAGCGATCGCCATCATGGCAACCGCAGGGGGCATCTTGGCCAGCATTTTTGCAGTTTCCAGAATGTTGGCCATGCTGACCGAAATGAAACTGGTGCCCCACAGTCACTTTGGTATGCCCGGCAGCATTCAGAAACATACTCTGGTATACACGGTAGTTCTGGGGCTGGTGCTGACCGCTTTTTTTGATCTTTCCCGGATCGCGGCTCTGGGTATTGTGTTCTATCTAATAATGGATATTGCTATTCACTGGGGTGTGCTTCGTTATCTCCGCGAGGAAGTTAAAGCTAGAGCGTGGGTGCCAGCCACAGCGATTTTACTCGATTTACTCGCGCTCGGGGGCTTTGTCTGGGTCAAATTAAATTCTGACCCCTTCGTGATCGGTGTGGCGGTTGCCGCGATGATCATCATTGCGGTTGTCGAATACGTTTTCCTGAAAAAATCTAGGCAGGTCGAACAGTCGGGTAGAGAGGGCTCTCATACTCACCACCACTGACAACTTGAAATCAACGTGGAGAATAGAAATATGATGGGTCACTCAATGTGGGCAGGGCATTGGCTTTGGATATTGGCTATTGCCATCTTAGTCGTCATCCCGGCTTGGCGCATCTGCCAACGTGCGGGATATCCGGGATGGCTAGGCCTCCTGATACTGATACCCCTCGTCAATATCGCTCTCTTTTATTTCATAGCGTTTGCGAATTGGCCCGCAGATAAAACCCGAGAGCCTAATGGCTGATATTCATCAAGCCCTTGGCCCGGTTAACCCACTTTTTATTTTCTCAGAGGAACAATCGAATGCAAATTAAAACCTTTTTTGATTTAATTGATTGGACGCGAGGATTGCACGAAAAGCTGGCGAAATGCCTTTCCCATTGTGCTTCACGTCATCAAGATGAACGTGCTTCAATGCTGCTTAATTATCTGGCCTCGCACGAAACTGAGATGGAGAAGATGGTCGCGGCGTTTGAGCGTCAGGCGGACCCCAAAGCGGCTCACACCTATGTTTATGATTATGTTCCGCACAACCCAATTACGACACATTTAGTTTGCGATAATCACTACGCCAATCTGGACGCGGCCTCTATCAGGGATGAAGTCTTCGATTTTCACGAGCACATTATTAGACTCTACCGAACGCTCCTTGGGAAAGCTGAAATTCGTGAGGCTGAAGAATTGGTGCAATCACTGCTGGATATGGAAGAGTATGAAACCAAGCGGTTAGTTCGCCAGGTAGAACGAATGGATGATCTATAGAAACATCAAGGGCATCACTTATCGCTGGGTCCACCGGGTGGTTTTCGGAAATGGTAGGGAACTGATCCTACTTAATAAGTACTGGCGCGAACCCACCTCCCGGTGTACGAAAATTGGTAGTCTGGCCCCGGTAAAGGCGCGCTGCCGCTAACAGCAGGTTGCCGCGATAAGTATATAGGCGCACATCGACCTTGAGCATTTCCCGTTCGCCATCGACCATAACCAGGCGCTCTGAAGGTGGCACAAAAGCCTGGGCGACATAGTCGTTTTCGAGAATTCGGGTGAATGTGCTTTTGGTAAGCTTGCTGCCCTTGTACACCCCTTTGCTCCCATGGCCTGCAACTGGCTTAAAGAACCATTGTCGCCGCTGTTGCCAAAGGTCCTCTCCATTACTGGCATTGACCTGTAGGGTGCGCGGAATACTAAGGCGAAGCAATTCAGTGTTCTCAGCGCTTAAGCCCCAGTCCATAAGGGTGGTGGGATCGGACAATAGCGCCAAATTGCGTTTGTCCGCGAACAGTGCATGGGTGCGTGGGTTGGGGGTAATGACTGCAGCTTCTTCCAGCCAAGCCGAGCGCAACGCAGCATGTTCAGGAGCCTCCAGCCCGAAGTCCACCAGACGGTTGTAAACTAGGTCGATCCGCTTGCCGTTCCCATACAAAACGCCGTCTTCATAATGCAGATCTTCGGGGGAAAGGATTAGTGCATCGATGCCAGCTCTTTGCATAACCTGCTGAGCCAGCCTGAACTCTGGGTAAAGGTATTGTTGTTCCGGTTGTTCGTCGATTATCGCGATTCTCTCCGGGCGTCCATGCCCGCGCTGAGCGCGCCATTCACTCTCGAATTGACGGATGACCGCACCCTCGAAGTCGGCGTTCCCGGACTCACTGGTGGTTCCGCCACAGCACTGGCGCTGGGCGCGGGCCAGTATGGCATTAAGAAACGCACCGCCTGCGTTGGTATTGATTTCGATCAGGCGTGGCCCGTCTTTGCCAAGATGAAAGTCATAGCCCATAAAAGCGCCGACGGGGCCGGGGTCCAGTTGAGCCGTTGCCGGCGCCCAGGAAAGCACCTTTTCCCGATAGCTGGGAAGCGTAGCGGCGGTCTCCAGCGCCTGGACCATAGCCTGCATTTGCGCCAAATCCTGAGGTGCTAAAAATAGGGTGACGTCGGAAAAGAACTGACGCCAGACTTCGCTGGACAAAAGATCGGTGGCTTCATCGCCCAGTTGATGGGCGAGTTCCCGCGTTACTGCCGGCCGATCAAGAGTGATGCAAGCACAGCTCTGGTTCAGTCTTGCTGAGTCTGTTTGATCTGGAGTTTCAGAGGGTGATTGCACGGGACTACCCACCAATTAGGTTTACGAAGTTTGCTGTTAGGTTTTGATCAGGACTGAAGTGCCGCGCTGGACCGGCGCGTCTCGCTCGGCAACGCTCCAAAGCGCAAATACAGCGCCGGCAACACGATCATGTTGAGCAGGGTGGAGCTCAGCAGGCCGAACAGAATGACGATGGCCATGGGCGCCTGGATCTCGCTGCCGGGCTGGCCGGCGGACAAGGCCAGCGGCACTAGTGCCAGCGCAGTGGCCAGAGCGGTCATGGTGATGGGGACCAGGCGCTCCAGAGCGCCCCGGCGCACCTGCTCCCAGGGATCGGTGACACCCTCGTGTTGAGCCAAGTGTTGCATATGGGCAATGAGCATCACGCCGTTGCGGGTAGCGATTCCGAACAGGGTGATAAAGCCGATCAGCGTGGCTACGGTGAGCACACCGCCGGCCAGCCACAGGCCCAGCACACCGCCGAGCAAGGCCAGGGGCAGGTTGACCATGACCAGCAGGGCGTCCCGGCTGGCGCCCAGCACCAGATGCAGCAACAGAAAAATGCCGACCATCACCACGGCGCTGAGCATCAGCAATGTGCGCGTGGCCGCCTCGGCCTGTTCAAACTGTCCGCCGTATTCCACAAAGTAACCCGCGGGCAGATCAACATTGGCCTGGATGCGCTCGCGCGCTTCATTGACCACGCCGGTCAGGTCGCGTCCGGCGACATTGGCCATGACGATGATGCGCCGTTGAACGTTTTCCCGGCCGATCTGATTGGGGCCTCGGTCGTAATCCACTCGGGCCAGAGCCGACAGGGGTATCTGAGCGCCGCTGTCAGTGGTGACCGGCAGCTCGCGGATGCTGTCGATATTGTCCCGCGCTCTGTCGGGCAGACGCACCACCAGATCAAAACTGGCGTCGCCCTCCAGCACCCGGGATACCGCCGTGCCGAAAAAAGCGGTTTCCATCAGGTGGCTGACCTCGCCCAGGCTCAGGCCGTAGCGGGCCAACGCGCTTCGGTCGAAGTCGACGGTGACAAAAGGAATCTCTGCCTGCTGTTCCAGCGAGACATCGACCGCGCCGGGCACGGCGCTGACCTGTTCTTCGATCTGCGCACCGAAGCGGCGCAGGTCGTAGAGATCTTCGCCAAAGAGTTTGATGGCGATATTGGCGCGGGTGCCCGAGAGCATATGGTCGATGCGGTGGGAGATCGGTTGGCCGATGGTGATATTGGCACCGGCAATCCCCGAAAACTGCTCGCGCAGATGGGCCAGTAGTTGCGCCTGGCTGCGTTCCTGCATAGCCAGGGTCACTTCGATTTCAGAGGCATAGATTTCCTGGGCGTGGGGGTCGCGCTCGGCGCGGCCGGTGCGCCGACCGGTGGCCACCACCTCCGGCTGTTCCAGCAGAATGGCTTCGACCCGGCCGGCCAGGTCATCGGACAGTTCCAGGTCGGTGCCGGGCAGGGTGACCACGTTGATGGTCAGGCTGCCCTCGTTAAAGTCGGGGAGAAAAGCCCGGCCGGCGGAGGCCAAAGCAAACAGGGTGATGGCCACCCCGATAAAAGAAATCGCGGCCAGGGTGCGCCAGCGCGGCAGGGTGAAAGTGAGCAGAGGGGCGTAGCCGCGCTTGAACCATGCTGCCAGGCGGGGCTCCTTCGTCTGGCGAAGGATGCGTCCTTTACCCAACAACCAATAGGACAGCACCGGCGTCACCGTGACCGCCACCACCAGTGAGGCGAACATGGCAACAATATAGGCAAACCCCAGCGGTTGTATCAGCCGCCCTTCCACGCCCACCAAAAAGAAAATCGGCAGCATCACCAGCACCACACTCACCGTGGCAAAGACCACCACGCCCTGGACTTCCCGGGTGGCGGCGTTCACCACCGACAGAGTGTTGTCCCGTTCGGCTTCAGGCTTGGAGGCGTTGATCCGCAGACGCCGGAGAATGTTTTCCACCACCACAATGGCATCGTCCACCAGCACACCTAGAGCGATCACCATGCCGCCCAGAGTCATGGTGTTGATACCAATACCTGCCGCCTTCATGGCCAGGATGGAAGCGACCAGCGACAACGGAATCACTGTGACGGTGACCAAAGTGGCGCGCGCACTGGCGAGAAACGCAAAGACAATGGCGATCACCAGCAGGGCACCGTCGCGCAGGGCGGTGGCCAGATTGTTGATGCCCAGCTCGATAAAATCCGCCTGGCGAAACAGGTCGCTGTGCAGGGTCATGCCCTCGGGCAGGCTGCGCTGAATGTCCGTAAGGGTTTCATCCAGGCTGCGGGTCAGGGCCAGGGTGTTGGCGCCGGGCTGCTTCTGGATGCCGAGCACCACGGCGGATTCGTTGTTGTAACTGGCGGTGCCGCGTTTGGGTGCCGGTCCTATGCCCACGTCTGCCAGATCGCGTACCAGTACCGGCCGGCCGCCGCGCTCGGCGACAAAAATCTCGCCGATTTCGTCACTGTGTTTGATGCGCCCCAGACCGCGAATCAGAAATTCCTGATTGTTGTCGACATGAAAACCGGCGGAGGTGTTTTCATTGCCCCCGGCCACGGCGGCCATCAGTTGCGAAAGGGTGACTTCATACTCCGCCAGGCGTTGGAAGTCCGCCACCACCTGAAACTGGCGGGTGTCGCCGCCGTTGGGGATCACTTCCGCCACGCCCGGCAGGGCCATCAGGCGCCGGCGCACCACCCAGTCGGCGGTTGTCTTCAGATCCATAGTGTCGTGCCGGTCCGATTGCAGCGCGACAAACATAACCTCGCCCATGATCGATGTGACCGGCGCCAGGGTTGGCTCGGGCAGCCCCGGGGGTAGTTCACCGCGCGCGGTGGCCAGGCGTTCGGTCACGATCTGCCGGGCCTGGAAAATATCCGATTCCCAATCGAACTCCACCGTGATGATCGAAATCCCCACGCTGTTGTGGGAGCGTACCCGGCGCACGCCGGAGGCGCCATTGAGCGCAGTTTCGAAGGGTAGGGTGATCAGGGTTTCCACTTCCTCCGGTGCCATGCCGTGCCCTTCGGTGAGCACGGTGACGGTCGGAGCGGTCAGGTCGGGAAATACATCCACTGGCATCTGCCGCGTTTCCATCAGGCCCCAAGCGAGCAACAGCAGCGCAACAAACAACACCACCAAGCGGTGGCCCAGTGACCAGCGGATCAGGTGTGCGATCATGCGGACGGCCCCCGGTTAATGCGCATGGCCGTGGCCCATGGCGTCGGGGGTGGCGGCGGCCAGGCGAACCTGCATGGCGCCTTTGCTGACAATGCGCTCGCCTTCGGCAAGGCCCTCCAACACCTCGAACCGGTCGCCGTCGCGGGCGCCCAGGCGCACCGGGCGGCGACTGAAGGATTCGCCGCTGACCATCACGTACACCACCGGCTCGCCACCGTCCTGAATCACGGCGGATGCCGGAATGGAGAGCGCCTCTCGGGATTGACCGGTATAGATGCGCGCCTGCACCCGCTGGTTAACCTTAAGTCGGGGATCGGGCGCTTGCAGCGCAAAGATCACCGGCAGGCTGCGGCTGACTGGGTCGATCATTGAACCCACGCCCACCAACTGGGCGTTGTCGCCAACGTTCACTGTCATAGGCTCGGCCACACCGGGCAACTCAAAGGCCGCGCCGCTGGGGGAATCCAGCCGTCCTGCATCGGCCTCGCTGACCAGCACTTCCAGCCACAGCTCGCGCGGATCGACAATATGAAACAGGTGGCTGCCGGCATCGACGGCAGCACCGTGGGCCACCGGCACCCGGGCAATAATGCCATCCAGCGGCGCCAGCAACTCCAGTGCACCACCGTCCTCGCTGCCCAGTTGAGCAAGACGCAGTTCCGCCGAACGCAGGCGCGCCTGGGCCAGTTCCTGTTCGGCGCGCGCCTCTTCCAAGTGCTGGGTGGAAACCGCGCCCCGCTCGTGCAATTGCTCGACTCGGGCCAGTGTCGCCTGCGCCAGTTCCAGTGCTGTGCGCGCGGCCCGCTGTTCGGCGTCCAAAGAGGCGTGATCAATACCTTCGCCGGTGCGAGGCACTAGGTTCGCCAGCACCTGACCTTTCTCAACCGGGTCGCCGAGCGCGGGAAAATCACCAACGGCACGCACTGACCCAGATACTACCGCTGTAACCACAAACTCTCCGTTGGCAGCCGCGCGCACTCTGGCCGGTGCGCTTACGGAATTCCGCAGCGGTTGGCGCTGCACCGGGGCAACGGCAAAATCACTGCGCCACTGTTGTTCTTTATACAGTCCGATTTCGCCCGTCGATGCGCTGGGGTGGCGCGCACGGCGAGCGTCACTCTTTGAGGCGTGGACGGTGATCGTGCCTAGCTCGTGGGTGATCTCCTGCTCGTCGATGCTCAGCACCAGCCGCAGCTCACGCTCACCGTCGGCGCGCGGGGCGATGGTGGGGCGAAAAATCCCCGGAGCGCGTTGGGCCTCGATGCGAAAGCGCTCCATGGGTTCACCGCCGCCAGAGAGCACTACATCCAGATGGCCCTGTTCAATGGGGCGGTAATCGGCCAGCCGGGTGAAGTGCGCTACCAGGGCCGTTCGCTCACCGGCGATCAAGGGCTGGAATTCGAGAAACAGCTCCGCCGTATCGGTGAAGTGAGTGATCTCCCGAGTGGGCAACTCATGCTCGTGGGAGTCTGCGTGGTGATGGTGGTCGCTACAGGCCGAGATCAAGAGCGCGAACAACAGGGCCCAGGTGAATCGAGATAGTGGCCGTTGCCATACGGACATCGGATCAATGATCATGACTGTGGTCGTGGTCGTGGTCGTGGTCGTGGTCGTGGTCGTGGTCGTGGTCGTGGTCGTGGTCGTGGTCGTGCCCATGTTCGTGATCATGGTCGTCCGGCAGCGCTTCGATGGAAACCGGTTCCTCATCGCCGTAGTAGGCTCGTGTTTCACCCTCGGAATCTGATGTGTGTTCGTGTGGGTGATCGTGGTCACCGTTGTGATCGTGCCCGCGGTCGCACGCCGCCAGCGTCAAGATAGTGCACAGAAGGATTAGGGTAAGGCGAGGTGTCATGGCAGTTCTCCGGTAATTATTGTGTCATTCAGTTCTGCTTAGCGCGCCGTTCGGCAATTAGGTCCGCCAATTTGTCCAGTTGATCCGGCCCGCCGCGAGCGGTGAGGTCAACATAAGCTTTCAGCAGCTCATCCGAGCCGGGGTTAGCGATGCGCTGAACGGTTGTTTCCACCATCCGGCCAATGAGCTCCTGACGAGAGACGGCCGCCGAGTATTGGTAGGCGTGTCGGATTTTTTCCCGCTGCAGCAACCCTTTGCGGTACAGACGCTCAAGCGTGGATTGCACGGTGTTAAGCGCAATGGCGCGTGCGCTGCCCACGCGGGCGTGCACAGCTTTTGTGTCGCTGGAACCTGAGCGCCAGATATCCTCAAGTACGGCCACCTCAAGGTCACCTAACGCTGGTGCCTGAAGGTTATTCATAGAAGAGTATCCAGGCGGGCTGTGAGGCGTTTGAGTCTGGCAAACGTAAAACCGACTGTCAATCGGTTTTCGGAGGAATGCCAGGGGGAGTAGCGGGTAGACTTGAGGCGCTAAGTTGGGGAGCAGCGCGCCGCTTGGCGAACTGACTTCTCCTCATACATGCGGCGGTCGGCGTCGGCTATGGCGTCTAGTATACCTCGCGTTGGATCGCGGGTGGCTTTGCCTATCGACGCCAAAACGCCACTTTCATCCAGGGAGGCGCGAAGCCGCTCCGATAAACCATCTAACTCTGTAGCGCCGGATTCGACGGCCAGAATCCCAAACTCATCACCGCCGAGCCGTGCAACAATATCGCTTTTTCTCGCCGTGTGGTTGAGGACTTGGGCTGCACGGCATAGCAGTTCATCTCCCTTGGCGTGCCCCTCCAGGTCGTTTATTTCCTTTAGCTGGTCCAAATCGAGAATGACAACGCCTACGGGGCTGCCGTAGCGACGGGCTCGGGCCTCTTCCGTTGCAACCGCTTCGTCCCAGCCTCGTCGGTTGAGAAGGCCGGTCATAACGTCCGTCATTGCCTCGCGCTGGCTCCGCTCCGCGACGCGTTCATGCTCGATGGCGTTGAGTTCGTGCGACAGTATGGTGCCAAGGAGCCTCGCAAAAAGCTCAACCAAAGGGAGTTCGTTTTCGATCGACTCTAACTGTGGGTTTGGATCGATTCCACATAAAGTGCCGAACAGTGAGCCATCGTCCCGATACACCGGTACCCCGACGTAGGCTCCTACCTTTACCTGCTGATTAATGGGCGCTTTTGCGTAGGCGGAAACCTCTAGGGCATTCGGCGCAATTCTTGGCCCTTCCCCCCGCACCATGCGAGAACAATAGCTGTCTGCCCACTGAAAAACAGCGCCGTCCGCTACGCCATAGCTGCAGTCCTCCGCTTGTAGCACAATCCAGTCATGGCCCTCGGTTCGTGTCATCATCCATAAGTCAAAGCCGAGTCGCTCACGAAGTTGGCGTAGGACGGCTCGGCTGGCCGAGTCAAAATCCTCGAACGGCGTCATATTGATGGCGTTTTCTTGCATTTTCTTTCCTCTGGGCGAAGTTCGCCCTGGCGACATTAGGGTGGAGCATAGCTGGCGTTCCTTCCAGGGGCGTAAACGGAAACTTTAGGCGCGATGAAACGTCTGGGCCGAATGTTGTGATTTCTTATCGTTCGGGTCGTAAAAATACATTCGGTTAGAGCCGGATTTTTTGGCCTTATACATCGCCTGGTCAGCGTCTTCCACCAGCGCCTCAGGAGAAGAAGCATCCTGGGGGTAGAAGGCGATGCCCACGCTGACCGAAATTCGGACAGAACTTTGCGCGACCTGAAATGGTTGTGCCAGGGCCTCAATAATGGTGTGTGCCACAAGCTCAACATCCTCGCGCCGGTCGGCCCCGGTGAGTATCACGGTGAATTCATCGCCACCCAGTCGGGCAACCGTATCCTCCTCGCGGACGCACTCAGTCAAGCGCCCGGCCACTTCAGTCAGCAACAGGTCCCCGGCGTCATGGCCGAGCGTATCGTTCACGTACTTAAATCCATCAAGGTCCATAAACAGTACGGAAATGGGCTGGTTGCTGCGCTTTGCGTGTTTGACTTCCTGCTCAAGGCGATCCTGGAACAGTCGCCGATTGGGCAGCCCGGTAAGTAGGTCGTGATGAGCATTGTGCCATACTTTTTCTTCCGCGAGCGCTCGTTCAGTCTCATCCCGGAGGATGCACACCGTCGCTTCGGTGTTTTTCCGCTCATCTAGCACGGGCGCAAGTAGGTATTCGAACCGTTCACCCTGACCAGACGCGAACCTATGATGAAATTTGCCTCGGTAAGTGGATTGGTCGGTAATGACTCTTTTAAGGTTGCTCTGGAAGTCAGAGGCAAACGAAAAGCCTAGGTCGATCGTGGATTTTCCAATGATATCCGGTGGACTAAGCGCAAAAAGTTCAGCAGTGGCTCTATTCGTATAAATAATCCCTCCGTCCAAATTCATGACAAAAATCGGATCAGGCGAAGCGAGCAAAATGGCGCCGAACAGTCGAGTTTCCATCTCTTTTTCAGTGGTATAGTACTCTAGCGATTCCGCCACGGCCTGGTCTATGGCTTCATGGAACCGGGTAAGGTCTTCAAGCTGTTGTCCTGTTACTGTTGGGTATTCGCTCGTCCAGAGTGACACCACGCTCGCACGTAGGGCGCGAAACTCCGATACAGTGTCCATAACACTAAAGCCGCTGTCGTGTCGCTCGCCGCCGTGTACTTCCGCCCAGGATTCCTCCTCACCCTCTGGTCCGCAGCCTTTGGATTTGGCAGTTTGCTCGTCTTCGCTTTGGTAACAGTCGAGATCATCGGCAATCTCCAACAGCATATCCCTGGCGTGGTCGCGCAGGCCCGCCCTGTCCATGTCGTCTGCTTGGGAGATGGTCTTGGCGAACGCTTCCCAATTTTTCAGAATCGGTTCTATCTCGGATCGAATGAAATGAGCTAATCGCACGTTCGTTGACATTTCGTTGACTTCCTTTAATGGGATCAAGATGGCCCCTAGACTGGCCGGCGCAGAAAGGGATGAGCCTTGGTGGTGGGCCTTATATGGAGCGTCGAGCGATAGAACTCGCTTTGGTCGTTGCTGGAACGCACACTCTTTGTTTTCGACATAGGTTGATCGTCGAAGTTGCCCTGTTAAACCAAAACCTTCTTTGGGTGTCGGTCTTGTCGGCTCGGCTAGGCCGAAGGTCTGCTTGGTTGATGAGTGGTCCCGTAAAAACACATCCGATTTGAGCCAGCTTGTTTGGCCTGATACATGGCGCGATCGGCGGCCTCGAGTAGAGCGATAGGAGAGGATGCGTCTTTGGGGAAAAAGGTGGTGCCAATGCTGGCAGAAACCTTGACAGATTGTTGGGCGACCTTAAATGGTTGAGCAAGCGAGTCTATAATATTCTGCGCTACATGCTCGACATCTTGGTGATTTTTTGCCCCAGTGAGAATCACGGTAAACTCATCGCCCCCCAAACGGGCAACCGTATCCTCCTCTCGGACGCAATGGTTCAGCCGCTCAGCCACCTGCACTAGTAGCAAGTCCCCCGCTTCATGCCCCAACGTATCATTAACACTCTTAAAGCCATCAAGATCCATGAAGAGGACGGAAAGTGACTGGCCAGTGCGCTTTGAATGTTTGATCTCCTGCTCCAAGCGATCAAGAAACAGGCGACGATTCGGCAGCCTGGTGAGAAGATCGTGGTGAGCGCTATGCCATACTTTTTCTTCAGCAATCGCCTGTTCAGTTACGTCGCGAAAAATGCACACGGCCGCTTCGGTGTTGTTCTTCTCGTCCAGCACGGGCGCAAAAAGGTAGTCGAACCGTTCGCCCTGACTGGAAGCAAAGGTGTACCTGATTTTTCCTCGGTGCGTGGAGTGGTCAGTAATCACTTTTTCAAGATTTCGCTGAAAGTCCGAGGCGAACGAAAACCCAAGGTCAAAGGCCGTTTTTCCGATGATCTCCTTAGCATCTAACGCAAAAAGATCCGCGGTGGCCTTGTTGGCATAAACAATCCTTCCCTTTAGGTCCAGCACATAAATCGGATCAGGTGACGCAAACAAAATGGCGCCGAACAGCCGAGTTTCCATTTCTTTCTCGGTGGCGTACTGCTCCAATGATTCCGCCACAGACTGATCTATGGCTTCATGGAAGCGGGTAAGGTCGTCAAGCTGTTGCTTTGAGGCGGTTGGATAATCTGCGGTCCAGCGTGACACTACGCTCGCGCGCAGGGCGCGAAACTCCGATATTGTCTCCATGATGCTAAAGCCGCTGGAGTGTCGGTCGCTGCCGTGTATCTCCGCCCAAGACTCCTCCTCTTGTCTTGGCCCACAGCCTCTCGAATTGGCGATTTTTTCAGAATCGCTCTGGCAGGCGTCCAGATCGTCGGCAATCTCCAGAAGCATATCCCTGGCGTGATCACGCAGATCGGCCTTACCTAAACGATTCGTCCGAAAAATGGTTTTGGCAAATTCTTCCCAATCCTGAAGAATCGGTTCCATTTCTGTCCGGATAAAATCCGCTAAGTGCACGGTCTTTGGCATTTCTTGTCTCCCAATGATACGAGAGGTCGGGCGGTGCACCGCCTGACGGCACAGAGCAGGGAAGCATAAACCTTGAGGTTGGCGTCCCGTACAGTCGGGGTGGCGGCTGCCACATAGCGAGAAAAGATCGAAGGGTAAACCGCCATTAAGTGGCTATCGGTGCAACGACCAGACTCACTGTGTGGTGATCGCCGATTTGTACTCTCAGGCTCGGACAATAAAATACTTATCGAAGTTGCCGTACTGATACAAAAATCTATAAACTAGTCCACTCCTAGTGCAACTTAGCGGGTTGTCGAATGCCAAACTTCTAGCAAAGAGAACTTGATCTGTTCTCTGAACCTCTCTTCCGTGATGGACTCTTAATATGCTTAGGCACTCTCTTCAGTTGCATGAATTTTTACGCCATGAACACGAGGCCATCCTCGCGGAGTGGGAGAGCATGGACCGTCGATTGCTCGAGTCCGCCGATGGCCTATCGCAGAAAGATCTTCGCAATAATATTCCTGGCATATTGAAGAATTTGGCGGATGTCGCTGAAAAAGCCCAGGGGGATCCCTCGAAAGTCAAAATTTCCAGCGATGGACCTGAAGGGCATGCACAGTACCGGTGGAGTCAGCGCTTTTCTCTGGAAGAAGTAACTCGGGAATACGCCTTCTTGCGTACGGTGATTCTGCAAAAACTTGTGCCCCGTGTCGGCGAACTGAGCAGCGGTGAGTTGGTGCTTGTCAACGAGGCATTGGATCAAGCCATTGTGCAGTCAGTGATAACGTTTGTGGCTAAGGCGAACAGTGAACTTAAGGCTGAGCGTGAGCAGTTGCAGGTTACGCTGAGGAGCATTGGTGACGCGGTAGTGAGTACCGATGTCAATGGCCGCATCACGTACTTTAATCCCGCTGCGGAGAGGGTAACCGGCTGGTCGCAGGAAGAGGCCTTAGGGCAGCCCGTGGGTGATGTGTTAATCACCGTTCAGGAGCTGTCTTCCCGTGCATCTCAGACCTTGAACTCTGACAGAGAGCTGGCAGGTAATGAAGCCGAAGTACTTTTGAAGAGACGTACTGGTGAATTACTGCCAGTGGAGGAATTAACGGCGCCCTTGTGCAACGACAAGGGCGAGGGACTGGGTGCGGTGACCACAGTCCGGGACATGAGCACCATTCGCGCCTTGACGTCAGAACTAACGTATCAGGCCAGTCACGACCCGCTCACAGGCCTGCCCAATCGGGCACTGTTGTACGCAGAACTGGAAAAGGCGCTCGTCATTGCCGAACGCGAGAAGGGCCGACTGGCGTTGCTGTACCTGGATCTGGATATGTTCAAGGACGTCAACGACATGCTGGGGCATACCGTTGGGGATGAGCTACTCAGGCAGGTCGCAAAGCGACTGCAGCATTCAGTGAGGCGTACCGATACGGTCAGTCGACTGGGGGGGGACGAATTCGCGATTCTCCTTACGGGCTTTGAGCCGCTGAAGTATCTGGGCGACGTGAGCCTTAAGGTGGCGCGACACCTTCGCGCACCGTTCGTGTTGGGCCAGGATACCATTGACGTATCTGTCAGTATCGGTGTTAGCGTGTATCCGGAAGACGGGCGAGATGCCGACACCCTGGTCAAGCACGCCGATGTAGCTATGTATCAGGCCAAGGCGTGCGGCCGGGATAACATTCAATACTTTGCGCAGGAAATGAACGAACGGGCCATCGAGCGCTTCCACTTAGAAGCCGATCTGCGCAGGGCCATTGCGGAACATCAACTGTCTTTGTGCTTCCAGCCGCAGATTGCCTTGAACTCCGGGCGCATCATAGGCGCTGAGGCGCTGCTGAGATGGAAGCATCCGCAGAAAGGCCTAATTCCGCCCGATCGGTTTATTCCGGTAGCGGAACAAAGTGGTCACTTAATGATGTCTATCGGGGACTGGGTTCTGGAGGAGGCCTGCCGGCAGGCGAAGGCCTGGAGTGATGGGGGGCAAGCGCCTATCCGGATATCGGTAAATGTTTCCATGACTCAGCTTCGGTCTGATCGCTTCCAGAAACGTGTTGAACAGCTACTGCACCAATACCATATGTCGCCTGACCAGCTTCAACTGGAGCTGACAGAATCCATTATTATGAGCGATGTGGCCGGCGCGAAGGATCATATCCGGGCACTTAAAGAGCTGGGCGTCCGGATTGCCGTAGACGACTTTGGCACCGGGTATTCGTCCCTGAGTTACTTAAAAGATCTCCCTGTGGACGAGTTAAAGATTGATCAGAGCTTCGTGCACGATATTTCTTTGGATGCCAACAAGGCCGCGATCGTTCAAGCGGTAATCCGCATGGGCCAGAGCTTGAAGCTGCGAGTGATAGCGGAGGGCGTTGAAGACCAGGCGGCCGTGGATTTTCTCACCAGCAATGATTGCGAAGCGGCGCAGGGGTATTACTACAGCAAACCCATTACCGCGGCGGCATTCGAAACCTGGGCTAACCAAAGCCACGCACAGCATGTTTCATCAGTTGGGCTTACAGGTTCTACGCTCTCAAATACCCGCAACTAAATTCAGACTGCTAGGGCGTCGGAGCCGCTTGCGCTAAGATTTGTTTGATTAACCGGCGGTTGGTGGGCATGGCCTGCAGATATTGCGGCAGGCGCTTGAGCACTTGCTCGAAGGTCGAACGTGCCGCAGCGTAGTCGCGCGCACCCCGTGAGCCGAACAAAACCTCGGGTTTAAAACCCATGCCATAGAGCACATACCAGTAGCTGGCCGCCGGAAATACTTCATCCACATGATAGAAATCGTTACGGTTCGGTGTACGCTGCTGCCAGAGGCTTAACAATTCCGTTAGTGACTGGGGGATGCTGTCAGCGTCGCGGTTATCCTGCCAATAGGCGCCTGGGCGCTGGCTCAACACATAGTGCAACTTCAAAAATTCAATGATGCGGTTCCACCGGTAATGGAAGCGTTCATTAAAACGCTTGGCTACCACGCCCATGGTTGCCCGGGTCATTGGCAGTTCATCGCTGATCATTTTGGCTGACAGCTCCACCAGCGCCAAGGCCGAGGCCTCCAGCGGCTCCAAAAAGCCCGAAGCCATACCAACAGCTACACAGTTGTGCTGCCAAAAGACCTGGCGGTAGCCTGGTTCAAAGCTGATCAAGCGCGGCTCCAGTGAATCGGCGGTGGCCGTATCCACGCTAGCCCGTAAGTATTGGTCTAGGCATACTCTTGCCTGGTCTTCGTCGGTATAACCACTGGCGAACACATAGCCGACACCGCGACGGCTGGGTAGGCCAATATCCCAAATCCAGCCAACGTCCTGGGCGGTGGACAAGGTGGCCGAGGCGATATCGGCATCGTCGGTGGCGTAGGGCACTTGCACCGCCAAGGCCCGATCATTGAACAAGATATGGGATTGGGATCGAAAGGGCACCCCATAGTGTTCCCCAATCAGCAGTGCCTTAGATCCCGAACAGTCGATAAACAAGTCACCCTCTAGGAGACCGTGCTCTCGGGTATGCAGGCCTTCGATATCGCTGTGCTTATCGCCATTTATCCCGGTGACGTGATCGGAAATAAAACGCACGCCTAATTTATTCGTGCAATGCTGTTTGAGGCGCTCCCCAAAAAGACCGGCATTTAAGTGATAGCCGTAGTTAAAAACGCCCTCGTAATCGGGCGTAGTGATTTGCTTAGGTGCTAAAGCCCGCTCGCACACATGGGGTTGGGCGCCCATTACCTCGGCGAAGGGCTTGTCGGTGGGCAGTCTTTGCCAAACATCAGCCACGGGAAAGTCATGGTAACCTTCGGGCAGCATGAAAGGATGATAGTACTGGTCGCCCAGCTCACCATTCGCCCAGCCGATAAACTTGGAACCTTGCTTAAAGGACGCTTCGCAGGAGGCAATAAAATCGCTTTCTGGCAAGCCAATGCGCTTGAGAGTTTCTCGCATTGTAGGCCAGGTGCCTTCACCGACACCGATGGGGCCCACGTCGGGGGATTCAATGAGGGTAACCTGAACAGAATCGTCAAAACCGGGTGGATGATCTGCGGCAATCAATCCTGCCGTAATCCATCCGGCGGTACCTCCGCCTAATATGACAACGCGCTTAACGGGGTTGGTCATGATCATCTCTCATGGGTGCATTAACAAAATTCAATAAACACATTGGCGGTTAAGCGGCCGTTTGCGGGGTTGGATTGAATATCTCGAGTAGGATCTATTAGACCGGAATGCAATAAATTGCCTGGGTAAATCACCAACCGATTTGGGCGGTGGTCAACCTTTCCAATTAACTCATAATGGTCATCGCTACCCTGCATGTAGGAGGATTCTGGCAATCCGTTTTCTTGCATGTAGGATTGTGCGGCGGCGATATACTCGCCACGACGCGCCACTGAGATTCGTTCGAACCCTGTCGGGCGATGGCGAAAGAACCCCGTGCCGCCAAAGGGGCCATCTGTCATATAGTAGAGCATGGCGAAGAAAAATCGCTCGTGGCTGTCGTAGTGAGGAACTCGCTGCAATAAAGCCAAGTCCTCTGGCTGTCGGGTAACGACAGAGAAAAAACGCTCGATCACTTTCTCCGTCAGAGTTGCGGGCACAGCATACTGGCGATACAGCAAGGGTGAGCACACCGTCTTGATTGCGTCATAGAACTCCGTGGGCAGCTCTGACTTAATGCCTGGGTAGGCGCTGACTTCGTCGGCCTTAAAGGTTGTTTGATCGAGGGCCAATTTCACAAGCGCATCGACGTCGTCTAGCACGTCGTCCACGATAACGATTGGCGTTTTTTCATTGCCAATTCGTTCGACGGACCAGTTCAGCGCTGATGATAGCGTTATTTCCTGCATAGCAAACTCTTCAGGCCTTATCGGTGCTCATGCCGGATTTTGCGGTAGCAGATCTACAGTAATAATTAATGAAGTCAGAATGTATGGGCAGAGAGGCGAGATCTTTGTTGACCTTCTCTTTAATGCCGGACAAAAAGTTCGACAGTTCGTCGTCATTCATCTCGCTGGTGACTGCGTGGGGCAGCTTCGGCATCAAGCCTTGACCAATCATCACTTGAATCCATGACTCCTCTCCAAAGAGCTCGAGCCCATGCTTGAATATCCTGCCCGTCTCTTTGAAAAGCTCTATACGGCTTGCCAGTGAATCCGGTACAGACATGGTTCGGCAGTAGTTCCAAAAATCGGTATCGTTACGCTCGGTGACCTTGTAATGCAAGATTATGAAGTCTCGGATGTACTCAATTTCGGTGCTTAGCTGTCGGTTATATTCATCTATGTCAAGTTGACGAATGGTGTCCGCCGGGAAAAACTTAATAAGGTAGTGAACGGCGCGTTGAATCAAATGGATGCTGGTCGACTCCAAAGGCTCAAGAAAGCCACTGGACAGACCCACGGCAATACAGTTCTTTTGCCAGTGATGGGTTCTAGTACCTGTTCTAAAGCGAATAGGTTTTGGCTCGGTAATGGGTTTACCTTCAAGGTTCCCCAACAAAAGTGAGTGTGCCTCGTCATCCCCCATGTAACCGCTGCTGTAAACCAAACCGTTGCCAACGCGGTGCTGTAGTGGGATGCGCCACTGCCAGCCACTGCCATGGGCAATAGAGCGAGTGTAAGGAATAGGCGGTGCTACGGATTCGGTTTGCACAGCCAGAGCTCTGTCACAGGGCAACCAATGGCTCCAGTCTTTATAGCCAGTCCCCAGGGCGTCGCCGATCAGCAATGCCCGGAAGCCCGTGCAATCAATAAAGAGATCGCCCTCGATTACCTCCCCCCGCGCCAATTGCAATGACTCTATAAACCCATCAGATTCCCGCAACTTAACGGAGGTAATTTCTCCTTCATGGCGCTTAACACCCCAAGGCTCGCTGAGCTTGCGTAAATAGCCGGCGTAGAGGCCTGCATCAAAATGGTAGGCATAGTTGAGTCCGGTTCTCGGCAAAACGGCGAACTTATTTTGCCGGGCGGCCAAGTGCTCGGTGCAGTAGTCACCGTACTCAGTCACCATGCCCCGTTGCTTGCCGGCCAGCCAGTAGTTGAAAAATTTACATACCCAGCTATCCCGACCCGCAAAGCCAAACGAGTGGATGTAATCAAGGCCCACGTTGTGCCAGTTCTCGAAGGCAATGCCCAGCTTGAAGGTGGCATTCGTCGCCGCCATAAAGGCTTTCTCGTCGATCCCCAGAATGTCATGCAGAGTTTGCAGGGGCGGAATGGTGGCTTCACCGACGCCAACAGTCGGAATTGAATCGGACTCAATCAGCGTGATATCGAGCGTCTTGCCCATGACTCGGGATAAGAGTGCCGCCGTAATCCAGCCCGCGGTGCCGCCGCCGGCTATTACCACTTTTTTCACTTGCTGGTTGTTCAATGGACTCTCCACAGCGAGTTAACCCGCTTTTATCAATTGAAGTTAAACGAAACGCACAAAGATATTGGCCGTTAGTCGTCCCTTGGCTGGGTCCGCACTGATATCCCGATCTTTTTTGACCAGTGTAGAGTGCAGGAGATTGCCAGGGTAAATCACGAGACGGTTAGGCTTGTAGTCGACCTGATGGTACAGCTTGAACTGGCCAGAGCTCCCCGTAATGTAGTCCTTCGGCGGCTCGCCATGTTGGCGAAAATACTGCTTTACACTATCGAAGTAGTGCTTCTCTGTATCCTGAGTCACGGAATACAAACCCGTGGGGACGTGCTGAAAAAAACCGGTGCTACCATGTTCGCCGGGGGATAAGTAGTGCAGGACGGCAAAGAAGTGCGGGTCCGGCGTGTCAAAGTGGGGCACGGTCTGCATCAAGCTCAATTGGCTTTCAAGACGGCTAATTAAAGAAAACGCGGCCTGCTGCGGCCGAAGCTGTTTATCTTTGGGGATGTTGTAAAGCTGGTAAAGCCCGCCAATTGCTGGCCGGAGCACTTCAATAACATAGTCCGTGGGCAGTGGTGCCCTGACACCCGGATACATAAAGCTCGCTTCGGGCTCAAACTGGGCCTTAAGCGCATGTGCCACTAAGGACTGACCTTGGTCAATAGTGACATTGTCAATTTGGATCAAGGGGACTCGGTCCGGACCTAAATAGTCCACCTGTATAGTGGGCGTTGGATTGATGGCGAACGCCGACGTTGTGTTGCTATTGGGTGGCATGTTCACAACCTAGGTAGCCTTCGCCTTCATTGGCATATCATCCGTTTGGCAATAGCTGCGGATAAAATCCATATGATTCGGCCACTTGGCAACGGCTGATTGCGTTGAGCTTTTTATATTTTCGAGGAACTGTTTCAGCTCGTCGTCACTCATGAAATCAACAATCGGGTGATATTGTTGAGGGAGTAACCCCTGCCCCAGGAGGACCTGGAACCAGGACGCCGTGTTAAACAATTCTTCATCCTTCTTGAAAAACTGCCCGCTTTGTGTGACCAGCTCCAGCCGATGCCGCAGGGAATCCGGAATCGTCATGGAGCGGCAGTGGCGCCAAAACGGCGCGTCTTTCCGGTCAGTCACATGATAGTGAGCGACGATAAAGTCCCGGATGTTCTCCATCTCAACTCGCGTTTGTGAGTTAAACTCGTCGACATTGGCCTGGACAATTGACTCGGAGGGAAACAGCTGTAGGAGTTTGATAATGCCGCGCTGAATCAAATGAATACTGGTGGATTCCAGTGGTTCAATAAAGCCACTGCTCAAACCCAAGGCCACGCAGTTCTTATTCCAGTGCTTGCGGCGTGTGCCCGTGAGAAAGCGGATCACTCGCGGCTGATTGATGGGCTCGCCCAGAACGTTTTTTTGCAGTGTCGCTATGGCTTCGTCGTCTGACATGTAGCGATCGCAATAGACAAGTCCATTACCGGTCCGCGTTTGCAGGGGAATGCGCCATTGCCAGCCACTGTCGTGGGCGATAGCGCGGGTGTAGGGCACATGCTCCTCATCTTGAGAGGTGGTCTGCATGGCGACAGCGCGGTTCATGGGTAGCCAATGGGACCAATCATCGTAGCCAGTGTGCAGTGCTTTTTCGATTAACAGCGCACGAAAGCCGGTGCAATCGATAAACAGATCGCCTTCGATCAGTTGGCCATCTTCCAAATTGAGCGAGGTAATAAAACCGGTATCTTCATGCAGATTAACGCGGGTAATCTTTCCCTCCACCCGCTTGACGTTAAAGGCCTCGGCCAGCTTGCGTAAATAGGCCGCGTAACGAGTGGCATCCAGATGGTAGGCGTGGTTCAGCTCTTGATTGGGCGCGACCGCAAAGCGCCCTTGCCGACAGGCGAGGTGCTCCTTGCAGTACTCACCAATATCCTCACTGAAGCCTTTTCGCAGACCTTTTACCCAGAAATGATGGAACTGTGCCGCCCAGCAGTCTTGCCCCAAAAAGCCAAACGAGTGAATGTAGTTTTTGTCTACATCCCGCCAATTCTCGAAGGAAATGCCCAGCTTAAAGGTAGCGTTGGTGGCGGCCATGAATTCGGATTCACGAATGCCTAACAAGCGGTGAAAAATATGCAGAGTAGGGATGGTGGCTTCGCCGACGCCTACGGTGGCGATTTCATCAGACTCCACCAAGGTAACCGTCAGGTGTTTACCCATCAGTTTGGAAATGGCTGCGGCGGCCATCCAGCCAGCGGTGCCGCCACCGGCAATCACGATACGGTTTATCTTTTGCGAAGACTCCACCACGGCACCTCAGCTTATACTTTTAAACGGTTTAGTAAATCAGCACGTAACTTGCGTGCGCTCAGTTCATCCATGGGCAGTTTGAGCATACCCTGGACTTCTTCGGGAATATTCTGAATGTCATCGGGGTCTGGATTAAACACGAAGTGATCAAACAGCGCCCGCCAGGCTTGGCGCTGTTCGTATGACAAGCCGCGTAAACTCAGGATGCCCAACAACAAAGCATTGGTGGGTCGCCCCATAAAGCCCGGCGAGTTGCGCCACCAATGGGTGTAGAGCACATTTAAATCGTCGAGTCCGTCCACATGGTGCCACCACATACCGGGCAGAAAAAGCGCATCTCCCGGTTCCAGCTCTGCCACTTGTGCGTGTGTCAAAGCCTCTTTGAATTTTGGAAATGTTTCGAAATCAGGCGCGTGAAGATCCACCATGCTGATTTCCTGTCCCCCTGGTGCAAATTCCATCGGGCCGGGATACAAATTGCTGACCTGGTCGGGAGGAAAGAGGGTAAACCGGCGCCTACCCACTACCGAGCAGGCAATGTTATCCGGGAAGTCGTAGTGCGCCGCGATTCGAGTACGATTGCCCGCCCATAGCAGTTTAATGGGTTTAAGGTGTTCCAGGCCGGCCGGTTGCTCCTCGCCGAACTGCGGAAACCAAGCCGATACATCGGTAGAGGGCATGTACAGTGCGCGTGGGGCTGCGGTACTGGTCTCGGCCAGTATCTCTTCCATAAAGGCTACAAAATCTCCGTTGGTAGCCTTAAAGTTAAAGCCCGTCATCTGCTCGTTATAATAGATTCGGCCCTTCGTCTCCGGGTTGCCGCGGCAGGTCGTTATGGGCCGTCCATTCCACACTTGCTTCAAATAGGCGATCGCGGCTTTGTCGGATTCCAGCCCGGCTTTGACAATAGGCCAGTCGGAACCAAAACCCCTCAGCACTATAGGTTGAGTGGAAGTTAGAATACGCTCATCCAGCGTTTGCGGAGTAATTCCTTCCAACTCGTTAACCCGTGTATGCACGAGACGATCTGACTGCATGCGAACAAGCCTCAATTGCCAAACGTGAAGGCGAAAAAGTTACTTCATCAACCTCTTGTTTTTTTCGGTAACCAGATAGTTGATATGACTTTGTGACGCCAACTGCATGTAAATGGGTTCCAAGAAACGGCGTTTATGTAGGTCTGCAATGGCCGCGTCGTCGAGCGCTCTTAGCTTGTCTTCATTGATGGTATGGAAGCCCACCAATTGGTGGGTAGTTTCGTCTACCAAGGTTACTTCGAGGGTAAAGGGCTCTAGCAGCTCAAATTCGACCAGTGCTTCAATGAACGCGTCCATTTCATCAAGGCCGGTGTGGATCGTCTCAAGGATGGTGGCGACGCGGTCAAGGTAAGGCGTATTGCCGCCGTACTCGCCAAACAATAATTCGCCCTCGGTGTCGCTAACCCGCGGGTCATCCATGTCGATATGGATAACGCGTTGAATAGCGTCCATGCCCTCTTGAGCAACACGCTGTTTGCCAATCAAAAAAGGCTTACGCAAGATGGTCATGGGGATGTATGGCGCATCCCACGTATTTCCGTTCAAGAACAGGTTTTCACCTTGTTCAAAACCAAACAAGGTGACGGCAATGAACTGTCCGGATTCTGGGGTTTGCTGGAAAAAAATGGGGTAACACATTTGTGCTGTACGAAACTCGCTAGGAAAAGTTAGGGCGTACCAGGTATCGTCGCCATACTTTTCGCCGCGTTCGGTAATAATTCGAAGGTTTTTGTGCTCAACGCTATTGAGCAAAACATGATTGGCCATCTTCTCTCCTGATGCCGGGTACACCCGGCGAACAACCTGAATGATTATTATTCTAAAAATGAGGCGTGTTGAACGCCTTTTTTAGGCGGAAAAATCACATAAATCATTGTACGAAAAAAGCCACTGGTTTCCCAGTGGCTTTTCGTTTACACCAGCTTAAGGAGCTCGCTTAGAAAGTAAAGCGAGCACCCGCAGCCCAGCGTGCACCGCGCTCAACATAGTTGTGAGTCATCTGAGGGTCACGACCATATTGACGGTTTGGCTCGTCAAGAATGTTAATGCCCTGGAAGAAGACCTGCCAGTAATCATTGATCTGATAAGAGGCATTGAGATCCAGCGTAGCAAACTCGTCGGTGTAGACCGGGTTAGGTCCTTCACGGAAGCGAGACTGAAGGTACGAATCACGCCAGTTGTAGGCAAGACGAACATTGATACCGTCTCTGTCATAGAAGCCGACGATATTCATGGTGTCACTAATGCCCGTGATGGCTTCCTGATCAGCCACGCGACAGATATCCATGTCATTGTCATCGCTGGCCTCTACACAGTAGGAGTCATCGTAGCTGAAGCGGGCGTTGGCCACGGTGTAGTTGAACACGGCGCCAAAGCCAGTTTCACCAAACATGTGCTGGACATTGAACTCAACACCTTCAACCACTTGGTCCCGACCGGCATTGGTGGGGCGCGTGATGTCAAAACGCATCGGATCGTTGCCTGGCCCACCAGAGATAGTTCTGGCGTCGGCATTCACATTGGGATCGCCGGCGTGGTTGTCAAAGATATAGCCGCGTATTGCAGCGCCTTGACCGCCAACGGATTCACGTGCTTCCTGAGCAATGCCACCTTGAGCTGGGTTGGTGAGACCAAACAAGCCTATCTCTGTCTCAACGACGGTAGAGATAAAGTTGGTGACGTCCTTCGAGAAGTAGTTGAGCGACACATAGCTGGCGTCGCCGTAGTACCACTCAATCCCCAAATCCAGGTTTCTAGACTCAAATGGTAATAGACCTGGGTTACCGGCTGAACCGCTGCCACCACCTTGGTTGGCACCACTGCCTACGTTAACACCACCCATGATGTCACCAAATCCACCACGTGCGATGGTTTTGCTGTAGCCAGCGCGGGCGATCAGGTTGTCGGTAAGCTCGTAGGACACATTCAGGTTAGGCAGGAAGTGATTGTAGCTACCGGTCTCGGTCAAACTTGTAACACCAGCGCTCTGCAGAGTGATTTCAGTGTCCGCTGTCCACACCGCGCCGTCGTAGGCGGTCAGGCGTGAAGTAGAAGTTACGTCCGTCTGCTCCCAGCGTAAACCTAACTGAGCGCGGAAGCCGGCGTCATTCTCGTAGTTGTACTGACCGTACAAAGAGGTGGTTTCTTCGTTAGTGAAACGGTTTTGTGCACCACGAGCTTCAGTGTCAAGCCCTGAAACATTCTCACCGCCTGTGTCGTAGTCGGTGGGGGCGGTCAGGTTTTCTGCGGGTACGCCCAAGTTGGCAATGGCGTCAGCGCGACCGTCAACCATGTCCCACATAAAGAAGCGATCCAGACGATCCTCAGAAAGGTTGGTGCCGTCAGCCAAAACACCGCCATTATCCAGGCGAGATGCGTCGCTGAAGTTGCCCATACCACTGAACTGATCCAGGATGCTGGCAGGGGTAAAGAAAGCATCGGGATCACCGAAGTGTCCTACACCACCCCAGTCATTACGGCTTACTTCGGCGTAACGGCGATGGTTGTCGGCATCGGTGAACTGCACACCAAAGTCGATGTTGTGGTTTTGATCGAACTCAAAGTTACCACCAATGCGGACCTGGGTGATTTCCTGAGCTTCGTTTTCGTTTTGGAAGTAAGAACCGGTCAACACCATATCGCTGGGCTGTACCTGGTTGCCGCCACCTACGGCCAAGGTCGGTACATCGGTAGTAAAGTCACCAGCAGCAGAGGAGCGAACAAAAGCTGCAGTCGACAGACCGGTGTTAGAACCCAGAGGGCTGTCAGGAGTACGTGAAGCCTCAGAGTGGGCCAGGTCGAATTCCATGTGCAGCTGGTCGTTCACTTGCCACTCGAAGTTGAAGCCAACGGCGTCTGTCACCCATTTGCTGGCTGCATTACCGGCCGCCATGGAGAAGTCTTCTGGGCAGAACAGGTTACCATTGCGCTCTACAGTGAAGCGGAACGGGCTATCGCTACACAGAGTGCCTGCTTCATCACCGCCGAAGTAGGTTTCAGTATAGATTACAGGTGTTGCCACAGTGCCGTCGTTGAACACGTTCTCTGAAGGCGCAAAGGTAAACCAGGCAGAGGCTTCGTTAGACTGGCGAGCTACGGTACGCTCAAAGCGGTTGTAATCGAAGGTGGCCGTCATATTCTCGTTAGGCGCCCACTGCAGTACCAGGTTGCCGTTCAGGCGCTCGCGCTGCTCTTCGGTAAACACGTAAGTGATAGTTTGTGGTACACCGTAGTGAGTGCGTGATTCATCAAGGTCGGTGGGGTCTGGGCGATTAACTTGCCCTTCTCTCGGGATACCGCCCCAAACGGGCTGCGCATCACCTTCACCAGACCAGTCTTGGTCTTGACGGGCATCAAAGATGCGCCAGCCGGTGCCGACTTCAGAGCGGCGGTTACCGTCGTCACGCTCTTGATAGCTCAGGGCCACAGCCACACCGATGGTGTCATCAGCAAAGGTATTGGAGAACAGGCCAACGATTTCAGGCGTTACGCTGGCATCGCGAGAAGAGCTATCATAGATACCCTTGCCGCTGATCAAGGCAGTCATGCCAGGGCTGTCTAGCGGGCGCAGAGTTTGCAGGTCAATGGTGGCACCCATGCCGCCGCTGAAAAAGCGGGCATCGGAGGTTTTGCTAACATTAACCGCGGTGACCATCTCGGCTGCGATGTTGGCGAAGTCAAAGGAACGACCACCGGTGGTGCTGGCAATGGAGCGACCGTTTAAGGTAACCAGGTTGAAGTCTGGTCCCATACCACGAACGGTTACCTGGCTACCCTCACCACCTTCGCGACTGATCGCTACACCGGTGATACGCTGTAGCGATTCGGCCAGGTTTGTGTCGGGCATCTTACCGATATCTTCGGCGATGATGGAATCAACCACGCCGCGGGAGTCGCGACGAATATCCATTGAGCGTTCGAGGGACGCCCGGATACCGGTCACTACCACCTCTTCCAGCATCGGCTCTTGCGCAAGTGTCGCGCCACTAAAGCCCGTCATCGCGGAAGCCACCGCGGACGCGATTAGCGTTTTCTTAAAGTTGCTTGTCTTGGACATGTAGCCCTCTCCTTTACATTATGATTAGAATCGTTTCCAGTTAATGGAAATCCATCCGACCGCTCACCTGTTGGGTGGTGAACTGACGGACAACATCACACTGCCAATAGCACTGCGAATTCTTTTGGGATGATCATTGCCATCCTCATGTCATGTGCCAATAAACCTCGGCTAACGCACAGTTTTTTGCTCAGCGGTATCGACCTATCTTTGAGGTTCACGTCGCTTCGCATATGAAACCGGTTTCCTAAAGTCGATGAAATCAGCACATACCAAATAGGGAATACTGCATACGGTCGTTAATTACGCCTTACAACCGCAGAGAATAATAAAGAAAGTACGGTAGACGTACGGACACCTAACTGCTGCCGCAAGACGGCCCATAGCAGAGGTGTGGGAGGGGTCTAATTAAGGATCTAATAGTAGCCATGGTTGCTCTCCTATATCGGTCAGGATTGGGCCCGCCAATATTTATCTTTTAATAACATCGATCAGGATTGGGCCTGCCGACATTACCACTTAACTCAAGCCGCTAAAGCCTAGCCTTGCAGGAACGCACTGTTACCCTAGTTGGCTCGTAGAGCAGGCCCTTCAAGGGCTGACTACATCTGGCCAGCGGTAGCTGCATTACCCTCTAGCGGGGCTCAGCAATACTACTATTAATACTACTGTTGGGTACAGTGCGTACTCCCAAAGGATAAGACGCACCCGAATATACACCAGATATTTTCGAAAGTCTCCCTCGTGCACCACACGTTTAGCGGCTTGCGAGAGGGATACAGCCCAAATTGAGCGCTTTTTAACCAATTTGGGTTCGTTGCAGGAGACGGTGAAGCTCGCTGGGGAAGTTAGGGCGAATTGCGGCCATTCGGCTCGATAGGGTCTGGGGCCTGAATAGGCAAGGTTTTCGCTCCTGGATATCGACTCAACCACTAAACAAGCCGAAGCCCAGAAGAACTTGCACTAGGGTGGCGTTCGCTATGTCGATAAAGAAGGCACCCAGCAGAGGTATCACCAGGTAAGCCTTGGGGCTGGGCCCGAAGCGGCTGGTTAGGGCATTCATGTTGGCAATCCCCACCGGGGTTGCGCCCAGGCCCATACCTATGAAGCCGGCGCTGATACAGGCCGCGTCATAACTGCGCCCCAGCATGGGGAAAATCACCCACACAGTAAAGACCGTAATCACCAGCGCCTGCATTAGCATTACCAGGCTGATCATTCCCAGCGCACCCTGCAGTGACAGTAGTGGCAAACTGATTAGGCTCATGCCGAGAAACAGCTGTAAGCTTAAGTCGCCAGCTAGCTGGATCGGTCGATGATCTACTTCCACCTTGAACAGCTCCAACGCGTTGGTAACCAAAATACCGAGAAACATCGCCGTCAAGAATGCCGGCAAGCGAATTCCAAACCCAGACACCCATTCATACACGGCCGCACCCAGAGCAAAACATAAGGCAATAAGCAGCACAGCGGTCAGTAAGCTATTGAGCTCAATCATATAAGTGATCCTCTTGCCCACGTCTACATGGGGCAATTCCGGGTCATGTTGATCCGATGACAAATGGTTGCGTCGAATCAGGTAAGCTCCCACTGGCCCGCCTATGAGGCCGCCGGTTATCAGCCCAGCAGTGGCGAAGGTCATTCCCAGTGAGGTGGCGTTCTCCAGACCGAAGTGCTCTTCAAACAGCTGCCCCCAAGTGATCGCCGTACCGTGGCCACCCGCCAGGGAAATACTTCCGCCGATCAGGCCATAAAGCGGTCGTTCCCCCGCCATCAACGAAAGCAACGTACCTGTCAGGTTTTGGAATAGCAGAAACACCACCGCCAAACCGAGCATAACCGCCAGCATCTTTCCACCTTCCAGCATTTGTCTGAGCCGGGCGGACAAGCCGATGGTGCTAAAGAAGGCGATCAGCAGGAGATCCCTCAGTTGCAGGTCAAAGCGAATGTCCCAGCCGGAGCTCAGCTCAGCGATAGCCACCAGCGCACTGATTGGCAAGCCCCCGGAGACCGCGGGAGGGATGTTGTATTCATGCAAGAAGCGGATGCGCTGATTGATGCGGTAACCCAGCCACAATGCAACAATTGCCAGCGCTAGCGTGATGGGGGTATTGATCAGTAGGGTGGGGTTGTCGTGCATAGCGAGTCTTTGAAGTTCTTGAGCTCATGCCGCAACGGCGACAACGCGTTGTGTTTCCTTGCGCTGGTACTTTCACACTCTAATAATATTCAGCTCTAGCGCCTCTTGCTGCCGCAGTTGCTGACTCTTTAGCTCGTCGCGCTGCTCTTCCAGCTCTCGCAAGCGCTGCTCGCTCTCTGCCTCCAAAAGCTCCGTTTGCTCCTTGAGCTTTTTGAGGTCAGCATCCTCTTGTTCAAAGTTACTTGCGTGATTATGCTCAAGGGCTTTTAGGTAAATGTAAGAGCTTGCCAGGCTTCCCGTGGCGACCCCTAGTGTAATGACCAGAAACAAAAGAAACCACTTCACTTTACTCCCCTCCATGTGATGCCAGCCTTTCCTTTAGCGTGCCACTCCTGTGTACCCCATACTTTCCTGGTACACAAAGTTGCGACGTCAGAGAATACTGAAACAATGGAAATAGGCTGTCAAGCACCGCATCTTGGCGTGCTGGGGACGCCAGAGTGGAGGCGGAAGCGAAGACGCTATTTCATTTTAGTTCTTTTCAAGTTGGCCTTCTAAATCGCGCGTAGCCATGTTTCTCGGCAGAGAGGTTCATCAGTATCATCCTCTTCGTAGCCCCTGACTCTATAAACGCCCGTCTTCTTCAACCTAATTTACGGCGGCGATATTCTCAAAATACATGTCGCAGTTTTTGGTCTTGTTTCTGGCGCCTCCTTCCTCAAGATCAAAACGCGGGCTCAAGCATATAGAGGAACCTTTCGGTGCTTCGTCTGCCTGTAATTTAAACCATGCTTGTATTAAAGGTACTCTTAGAGGATCGTTCCGATGGATAAGCTGCCGCCAAAGCTGATCGACCCTCTGGCTAAGTCCGGACGAGTAATTGGCCTTGGCCGTGCACTGCTAGGACTGCCCCTATTGTGATTCGTACCCAGGCTCCTCAACAGGTTCTCTTTGTCGCCGCTTCTAACGCTCAAGGAATGGAGGTGTTAGAACCGACTGCTCATGAGGTGCGCACTACGGGGCTAATGGTTTCCATCGTCACGGAAGTGGATGTGGTTGAGCAGTTAAAAAGTGCTTCAGCGGCGGCGGAAGAAGTTGCAGTGGTGGTCTTCGGGCCTGGCGTCAATAAGGTTTTGCCTCTCGCAAGACGAGTACGCAGCCTACTGAGGTTGACTCACTTTGTCTTTGTGCCGGATTCCAGACAGTTTGGGGAATTGAAGCACAAGCTAAGTCGAGCGCCCATGATCGGCGCTTGGTCGGTTGTAGAGTTTGGATATAGTTCTCTCCCGAAGCGGATCGTTGAAGCAGCGAACAGTGTTCGGCGACGAGCACAGCTCCGTACTACGCTCGACCGGGCCAATGTTCAGGTCGCTACCCCCAAGCTGATCGATAGCCACGACTATCGACGGCTGGTGATTTCCGAACACTGTCTCAAAAGTCTTCTTTCCCAAGTCCATGAGTCCATCATATCTTTAGATTCGACCGCTAAAATACTCTATTGGAGTGACGGTGCCGAACGAATGTTTGGCCTCCAAGCTGAGCAGGTGGTAGGCCGGACCGTAGACCACCTGTCGTTTTGGAGCGATACCTTAGCCGACTACCTTGATCAAGTGCGTAACGGTGAGAGGGTCATTACCACGAGTTCGACTATTCCGACGCCCTCGGGCCTCGCCCAGGTCGAAACTATTATTTCCAGCGTCTGCGACGATACCGGTAACCTGATTGGATTCTCCCTATTCATGAGCGATGTCACCGAACGCAATCAAGCGCTCGAAGCGGAACGCGAGGCACTCCAGAAGCAGGAAGTGGTCGTCCATGAAAAAGAGCAACAGCGCCGAGTGTTTGAGTCTCTGCTGTCCGCAGCGGAGGACCAGAGTTATGTGCTCGATCTCGAAGGTCGCTTTCAGTATGTCAACCGCGCTTTAACGGAACAGCTTGAAGTGGATCTGGATCAGGTCCTTGGGAGGACATTCTATGAATTCGGGCTTGAACTCGGCTTTGATGTCGAACAAGTCGAGAAGGTATGCGAGCATACGCGGGAGGTCGCCATAACCCAAAAAAGGATTCGCGCCGACGTACCCCTAACCACCCCCTCCGGTAGGCAATGGTTTTTCGAATACATTTTGGTTCCGGTTGTTGACGAACGAGGCCAAATAGAAGCCATTGCCGGTACGACCCGGGACATAACGGACCGCAAGGCAGCGAGTGACCGGGTTTGGGCGGAAGCCAATTATGACAGCCTAACCGAACTGCCAAACCGGCGCTTGTTCCGCGACCGCTTAGAACTTGAAGTCAAACACACGCTGCGTAACGGGACATCCTTGGCGCTCTTCTTTGTCGACCTCGATCATTTCAAGGAAGTAAACGATCTTTACGGCCATGACGCGGGGGATGCTTTGCTCAGTCAAGCGGCAGCGCGCATCCGCGCCAATGTTCGTGAATCCGATACGGTGGCTCGACTTGGAGGAGATGAGTTCACGGTTATTTTGACTGATCTGGAGGATAGTGCCCACGTCGAAGTCACGGCACGGAAAATACTTGATGAATTGGCTCGTCCATTCAACGTCCACGGCAGTATCTGCCATGTGTCGGCTAGTATCGGCATCACGCTTTATCCTACGGATGGCGCTAAGCCGGACGATCTGATTAGAAACGCTGACCAGGCCATGTATGTGGCCAAGCATTCAGGCCGAAGCCGGTTCAGTTTCTTCACACGTAAACTTCAAGACGCCGCACTGAAGCGGTTACGGTTGCAGAAAGATCTTCGTGAAGCGCTGAATGAAAAGCAACTTAGGCTGCATTTCCAACCGATTATCAGTCTGGCTGATGGTGAAATCGTCAAAGCCGAAGCCCTGGTACGCTGGGAGCACCCCATCAGAGGCCTGCTGCTCCCGAGCGAATTTATCGCACTGGCAGAGGAGAGTGGGCAAATCACCGAGTTGGGTAACTGGGTTTTTACCGAGGCCGCAAACTGTTCCAAAAGGTGGAGCCAGTTGCTCGGACGAACCTTCCAAATCAGTATCAATAAATCGCCGATTCAGTTCGAGGAGCTTGGCCACAGCATGGATTGGACAGCTCACCTCAAAGAATTGGAGTTAGCCGGTAGCAGTATCTTAGTCGAAATTACCGAGGGGGTAATTTTAAACGCGACGCCGACAACTTCCGACAAACTCCTTGAACTTCAGGAAGTGGGTATTGAGCTGGCTATCGACGATTTTGGTACCGGCTACTCCTCCATGGCCTATCTCAAAAAATTCGACGTCGACTACCTTAAAATCGACCAATCCTTTGTCCAGGATATAGATAAAAACGTAAACAGCCGCACGATCGCTGAGAGCATCACGGCCATGGGGCACAAGCTCGGAATAAAAATTGTTGCCGAAGGCATCGAGACAGAGGAGCAATATAAGTGGCTTCGCTCGATGGGTTGCGATTATGGTCAGGGCTATCTTTTCTCCAGGCCAGTTCAAGCCGATCAGCTTGAAGAACTTTTGAGAGCAGGTCGCGTAACGCGTCCGTTGGGATTCTCAAGCTCCAGCGTCAACGCTCGGGAGCGGCCTTTAAGCCACTGAGAAACAGAAAAAGCCCGTCTGGTTTTACTACAAAGATTAGCCATTGGAGCAGAGGAGGTAGTTGTGCAACACTAGTCCAAAGCGCTGAGTTCTTGATCAATAAAATCGAGAAAAACGCTCGGTCGGTTGGTCGCAGGTCTGCCTCCGGGCCGCAAGCTTAGCTAGGATGAGAGAGCTCCCTACTCGAGCCTACGCCAAACCTCGTACTCTACCCGAACGTCACCTTCCCAGCGTGAGTTATACCAGTATTCGTCTTCGACTTTTGTGTCAAAGGTGAATGTGGTCCCAGGCGCTTCATCGAATGAGTTGTATTGCAAAGTCTCGATGTACTTGCCGTTGACGATTTCATAAGTACCGGTGCCAGAGGCCCAGAACTCATTGCCCTTCATGGACGTAAAGCTAAAATGAGAGTTGGAAATCATTTTCAACGATTGAAGTTCAAGCGCTTCGTAATCCAAAAGCTCTCCCTCCCCATCGATGTATTCCCCGGAAACGAGTTCCCAGACTCCCGCAAGGTCATTTGCCGCCGCTGTGGCGCCAATAAAAAGAAAGTAAACCAATAAAAATATTTTAGCCATAAGTTGCGCGCTCCCACCAGAGGTAGCTTAAGATCGGTGTAGATTGCCGCAGATTAGGACAAATTACCATCCTCATCGAAATTGGTCGCTTAAGTGGCTTGATATTTCAACGACGAAGGCCGCCACTCATCATTGACAGGAAATGGCTGGCCAGCAGATAGGCCTGATCTACCGTGCCGGCCAGGTTCTCCGACTCCTCAAGTGCACTTTCACTGTTCTCTACTGACTGATCGCCCAGCGCCAACAAGTTTTGCGACTGCATGCTTGCGCTACGGCTGAGCATAGTTTGCTGTTCGGTAGCACTCGCTACTTCTTCAGAGTGGTGGGCGATAACATCAATATCCTTCAGTGTGAGATCGATGCTGTGGCGGGCCTCTTCGGTAATGCCGAGGGTGTTTTCTGAGGCTTGGGCACCGTTTTTGATGGTGGTTACCACTTGTTGAGTCACGTCCTGCAAGGTACGGATAATCGCGGCGATTTCCTCCGTCGAGGTATGTGTTCTGCTCGCTAGCGCCCGTACCTCATCCGCCACTACCGCGAAGCCACGGCCGGCGTCTCCTGCGCGGGCCGCTTCAATGGCCGCGTTGAGAGCCAAGAGGTTTGTTTGCTCCGCAATATCAGAAATAACATCCAGCACCATGGAAATCGCTCCGCTCTTGGAGGACAGATCCAAAACCCCGACTTCCGCCTCCTGAAGACGAGCGGAGAGGTCGCTCATGGCTGAAGCCATGTGCTGCATTTTGCTTTTGCTGTCCGTGGCAGAGGATTTGGCCGTGCGAGTGGCGTCGTGGGTAACCGTTGTTAATTCAGCGACTCGCGAAACGCTCTGGCTTAGTTCTTCAAAGGCGTTGGAGATGTTGCGTACTTCCGCCTGCTGGCTGCGAATGGTTGTCACAGAGCTGGCCACCCAATTAACGGTGCGCACTTTACGGGCCTCAAGCTCACCCACATTGGAGTGCATACGCGCGGAGATGGCGCGAACGGTAGAATCTCTCTTGAGCCGGTCAAACATGAGCCACGCCGCATCGTCTCTTCGCCCGGTGTAGATGTACGCCGTCACGGGGTGGGAGACATTGCGCACCGCTTCGATTTGTTTAGCCACCGAGCGTGTTCCGAGGAAAAAGAGACCGAAAAGAACTGTCGCCAGAGCGGCGCCGGTCAGTGCCCAGTCCCAACGCCCTAAGGTGCCACCGAGCACGGAAAAGACAATAATGATCGCGGCCCAACACCAAACGGCCCGGGCGTGGGTGGACGGAGCCACAGCCTGATACTTTCGCGGTAGATCGCCTTGTTTCCAAGTTTTGTAGACACGCTCCGCGCGGGCAATCTGTTCAGGGGTGGGGCGGGTGCGTACCGATTGATACTCGACGACTTTGCCGTTCTGCTGAATCGGGGTAACGAAGGCGTCCACCCAATAGTAGTCGCCGTTTTTACAGCGGTTCTTGACCAAGCCTTTCCAGGATTGCCCCGCCTTGACGGACTTCCACAGGTCTTCAAAAGCACCTGGCGGCATGTCCGGATGCCGAATAATGTTGTGGGGCTCCCCGAGCAGCTCATCTTCGGTGTAACCCGCAACCTCAAGGAAATCCTGATTTACGGCGGTGATCCGGCTGCTGAGATCGGTGGTGGTGATTAGGTGCCAGTTGTCGGGGTACTGAGCCTCCCGCTGGGTGACAGGTTGGTTGTTGCGCATGTGAGAATTCTACTTTTTGGTAACTAAAAGGAATAAATAATAAGTTTATTTAGTCCGTAAAGGGATAAAAGGGCGTAAAACAGTAATTTATACGTGGGGGAAGGGGAGGTGGATCACGTCTACTAGGCACCGCAACAAAAAAAAGGCCACTCGTGTTGGTGGGCTTCGTTGTTTGGTGGACGACTGCATGGATTCAGGAGGGGCTGGCGTTCCAGCAACGCGGGAGCCTGGAGAACGTCGACGACGCTATGGCCGACCTGGTTCCCAAGGTCGCCCGGTCGCACAAGGTCCAGCACGCCCTGTGCAACGGTTTCGGTTTTGGCGGTGTAAACGCCGCCCTGATTGTTAGCAAGATATAAGTGCGTTGACTGGCGCTGTCGCTCTGGCTGCTCAGGCATGTAGCGCATTTCCGGCCACTCGATTATGCGTTCGGGATCTTCGCCTGCGGCAAGGTGCTTCACCAAGCTCAAGGTGGGCACATTCCAGGTGTCCGCTTCTGCGGTGATATTGACAGACCAAATCCACCAAACCGCTGCCGAAGAAGCCATTTAAAAGGCCACCCATTTGAGTGGCCTTCGTTGATTGGTAAGTTCGCCATGCTACCGATGTCTCCATGGGCCCGGGGCGCGCCAGTAGTAATTACTTATCGTGCCCGGCGCTAAAAAGACACCGAGAAACTCCGCCAATGCAGAGCATACCTCAGCCAAGTTCTCTGGGACGCCTGGGGAGTCCAGACGCCGGTGAAACGCATTCCACTGTGACTGTTTATCGACTACGAACCTTCCTTCAAAGGGTAGGACGCTAGGTCGGTCTGTGCCCCGGTGCAGGAAGGTCTGGTGAATTGCCTCACCCAGAATGGCGGCATTGAAGTCAAACCGCCGGGCCAGCAGCCAGATATCGTAAAAGTCTTTCATGCGGCTGTTCAGGCCACCTAACTTGACCATGGCCTCAAACTTTTCCGCAATGGCGCTTTCGCGGCTATAGCAGAGTAAGTAGGGGGCGGGGAAATCCAGCAGGGTGGGGAAATGCTCGAGGCAGGCGTCGGGCACCAGAGCATCGCCAAAGCCGATGTCCAGTTGCAGTGGGATGCGGGCGCCGCTGAGCTTGGCTTCCAGGCGGATGCGTAGGCCTTGGTAGTCAGCTTCCTCAGTGATGACCTCTGTGCGCAGTTGGGTTGCATCGTACTCCATGCCGTCGTCCGCCACCGGGGTGTGAGTGATCTCGGCAATTTGCGCGGCGATAGCGTCTGGCTGATTCGCGGTTCTGCCCAGCATATCGATATCCATCGTGGGCCGCGCCTCGGGGGCTTGCCACACACGCAGCATTAGCGCCCCTTTAAGAACAAAACGTTCATTGTGGATGGATTGGCTCAGGCGGTATAGAAACCGCTCCATGGCGTAGTATTGCAGCAGCTCGTTAAAGGGCCGCTTTTGTTGCCGGGCTTGGTTTAACAGGCGCTGTCGAATGGAGGCGGCGATATTGGTTTTGTTTTTGCTCATAGTGGTACTTCCCTGTTTAGGTGCTTTACAGTCCCGCCTCCAGGTAGGGACGCATGACATTTTCCACTCGGCAGATTGCTGCGTAATGCAGTATATCGGCAGGCTTGATCTTGCAGCGGGTCTTATACAGTTGAAGGGCCTCCAGGGCCACGTCCTGCCCGATTTTGTGCCGAAACTTGAAACAGTCGGCCAGGGTTTTCTCCGGGTTGTACACCCGTAGGGGCGTGCTATCCACGCTCACCGTGGTAATACCTGCCTCGAAGGCCGCCTCGGCAAAGCGATAACCCTGTACCGGCGGGTAGTCCAGATCGGGCAGGCGGTCGCGGCGGCTGACCGCCAGGTGGACCCGTTGGGGAATTTGGGTGGTAATGCCATGCCAGGCGAGTGCCGAAACCAGGCACAGTACTGCCTTGGGGTAGCGGCTGGCCACGGCCACCAAATCCGGCTGGTCGATGGGGGGCAGCTCGGTCAAGCGGTACAACCCCCGGCTAATGGGCTCAATCACCCCAGCATCGCGCAGGCGGTAGAGCTGGTAGCGGTTCAGGCCCGCCGCCAGCGCCTCACTCATGCGCATCTGCCCGCCGTGGGCGCGAAATACCGCCTCGGGGCTTGGGCTGCCTGTGTCAGACATAAAGTTGCCACTTGTTAATAAGTGGTAATACTATGTCTGGTGTTGGGGGTTGCGTCAAGGGGCGAGGGGCACTGGCGGAGTGGCTAACGGGGGACACTCTTTACTGCCTCCAAACAACGAAGGCCCCCGTTTGGGTGGCCTTCGTTGTTTGGTGGACGACTGCATGGATGCAGGAGGGGCCGGGCTGGCGCTCCAGCAACGCAGGGAGCGCTTGCCGAGGCGGGGTGCGTTCGACCAATAAAAAACCCCCAGATCTTGCGATCTGAGGGTTGTTTATTGGTGGAGGCGGGGGGAGCTACTCGCCTCTTCGAGGCTCGCCCTGCGGGCCGCCCATTCGGGCGTTGTCTCCGCTTGCTGCGCAAGCTCCGGCTGAACCCCGCTACGGGGGACACTCTCTACTTGCCACCACAAACAAAAAAGGCCACCCGTGTGGGTGGCCTTCGTTGTTTGGTGGAGGCGGGGGGAGTTGAACCCCCGTCCGCCAGTACTCCGCTCGCGGCTCTACATGCTTAGTTTCCGTTAATTAATTTAGCAACTTACAGCCCAACGGGCAGGACGTAAGTCGCGATCCTGATAGAGTTTTAACGGATCCACCCCAGGCAGGCTTCACCGCGATCCAGTTCTATATGACAGTCAATAACGCGGTACTGGCACCTTGCTATTGACCGCTAGCAGGTCTTAAGCTGCTAGAGCGTAGTTGTCGTCGTTGGCAACTATAAAGTTACAGCTTTGGATTAACGTGATTCGCTGCCATCACGACATGCACCTTGAGTTTTGTTACCGGCGTCGAATCCAAATCGCCCCCGTAAACTGGGGGTAACCGGTGCTCAGGCCCAGTGCGGACCTGGCTCTACATGGACTTTGGGGCGAGCCCAAAGTTCCACTGCACCGCCATTGTAGGCGGGTGCAGTCGGAGTGGCAAGTTGTTAAATCACGCCTATTTGCAATATGGCGGTGGCGATGGACAGATAAATCAGGATTCCACAAATGTCGGCAATGGTGGTGATCAGAGGCGCACTGGCCGTGGCAGGGTCCATGTTGAAGCGGTTGAGCACAAACGGCAACAGCATGCCGATCATGCTGCCGATCACGACCACCAACAAGGTGGACAGCGAGACCACCAGGGCCACATCGTAACCGCCGCGCCAAAGGCCGATGCCCCAGATGGCGGCGCCCATGGTCAGGCCCAACGCAAGGGATACGCTCAGCTCCTTGCCCCAGAGTTTCAGCCAGTCGCGCGCGTGAACGTCGCCGGTGGCGAGAGCGCGCACCATCAAGGTGGCGGCTTGGGCGCCAGCGTTACCGCCGGAGGCGACGATCAACGGCAGGAAGAACACCAGCGCTATGACCGCCTCAATAGTCGCTTCGAAGTGAGCGATGCTCGCGCCGCCAAACAAATTCATAAAAACCAGCAGCACCAGCCAGCCGATTCTTTTGCGGTACAGCAGTGCTGGGCTGGCATCGCGCAGACTCAGGCCCACAGCGCCCATACCACCGATTTTGTGGAAGTCTTCGGTGTTTTCTTCTTCCGCCACGTCCATGACGTCATCCACCGTGACCACACCCAGTAGCGCGCCATTGGCGTCGACCACGGGTAGGGCGGTGATGTCGTAGTGCTGGATTAGGCGTACAGCTTCGGTGCGATCTTCGGACGCAAAAATGCTCACGGGCTCGCCGGAGACTAGCTCCTCCACTTTGCGATCCGGGTCTTCCAGCACCAGGCGTTTCAGACTGATGGTGCCCTGCAGCCGGCCTTTGTGATCCGTAATGTAGAGGGTGTTGATGGTTTCCTGATCGTCCCGGTGCCGGCGCAAGTGCGCTATGGCGGTACCCAGAGTCCAGTATTCGCGCAGGGTGATAAAGCCGGTGGTCATCAGGCGACCGGCACTGTCTTCGGGGTAGCCGAGCTGTTGCAGCGCGTGTTTGAGTTCGCCGGGGCTTAACAGCTTAAGCAGTTGCTCCACCTGGTCGGCGGGCAGGGCTTCCAAAAGGGTGGTTCGGTCATCCGGTGAGAGGTCGCTCATGATCAGGCGGCCACTCTCATCGTCCAGTTGCTGGAGGAGAAGGTTCTGGCAGTTCAGGCTCAGGTAGGAAACGATGTCCGGCCAGCTTTCCTTGGGCAGCTCCTCCAAGGCGCGAGCGACGACGTCGGGCTCCAAGCCGTCCAGTGCGGCGGCGATATCCTGCACATGCATGTTCTCGGCATGCGTAGCAACTTCGCTCCAGGTTTCGTGTTGGATGAGATCGCGCATGAGCGCGCTATCAGTCTGCTCCATAATTCCCCCACCTTGGCATGCCAAAATTTTAGACTGCCTGCCAATGTAGCATAGCGGGAGGGGCGCGTAAATGATTGATTCTATTGAATAATCGCGAAGGAAGACCCGGTGCCGTTAAAAAGTTTTTGCTGTGAAGGCACCGAGTCGGGGCAATGGCTAAGCCTAAAGTGGTTGGGTTAAACGCTCAAGTAAGTCTTGATGTGATCATCGTTTAGGTCCGTCATGGCACCCGTGGCCACCATGCGCCCACGCTCCATAATAAAGAAATCATCGGCCACTTTACGGGCGAAAGGTAACTTCTGTTCCACCAACAGTACGGTTAACCCCAGCTCGTTGTTCAGTTTGCGAATCACCTCACCAATGTCGCGCACAATATTGGGTTGTATCCCTTCGGTGGGTTCGTCGAGGATCAGCAGTTTCGGGTCCAACACCAGGGCGCGGCCAATGGCCAGCTGTTGTTGCTGGCCGCCGGAGAGGTCGCCACCACGGCGGCTGTGCATGTCTTTGAGCACGGGAAACAATTCGTAAATGTGTGCCGGAATGCGCCGCGCGCCATCGGAGCGAGCCCCCAGGGAAATGCGTAAATTTTCCTCCACGGTAAGCAGCGGGAAAATCTCCCGGCCCTGAGGCACGTAACCGATTCCGGCTCGAGCGCGGTTTTCTGTGGAGGCGCGGGTAATATCTTTGCCATCCAGATGTATGGTGCCGCTGCGCACCGGCAGCAAACCGGTGATGCATTTGAGCAGTGTGGTTTTACCCACACCGTTTCGCCCCAGCAGGCAGCCACAGGTACCGCTTTTCAGGTCAAAGTCCAGGTCCCACAAAATGTGGCTCTGGCCGTAGTATTGGTTAACGTTTTCAATCTTGAGCACGGGACTCTCCAGTACAACGTTCGATTTCACTTTTCATTCGGTGCGCGTTGGCGCCATTACTCGCCCAGATAAACTTCCACTACTTTGGGGTTGTTTTGTACCTGGTCCATGGTGCCTTCCGCCAAAACCGAGCCCTGGTGCAGCACGGTGACCTTGCGGGCAATGGAGCGCACGAACGCCATATCGTGTTCCACGACGATTACGGAGTGTTTACCTTCCAGGGAGGTAAGCAGTTGCGCCGTGTGCTCTACCTCTTCACCGGTCATGCCGGCCACCGGTTCATCCACCAGCAGCACACGCGGGCTTTGCATTAACAGCATGCCGATTTCCAGCCACTGTTTTTGCCCGTGGGACAGCGCCCCCGCCAGTTGATGGCGGTGTTTAGGCAGGCCAATTTGATGTAGCACTTCATCGATGCGATCGCGCTGCTCGCCAGTGAGATCCTTCAGTAATGTGCTCCATACCCGCTTGTCGCCGGCGATGGCCAGCTCCAAGTTTTCGTATACGCTTAGCGGTTCAAAAACGGTGGGCTTCTGAAATTTCCGGCCAATGCCGCCACGGGCGATTTGATGTTCGGAAAGGCTCAACAAATCAATCTGTTGGCCAAAATAAACCGTACCCGCATCGGGCTTGGTTTTGCCGGTGATCACATCCATCATGGTGGTCTTGCCAGCGCCGTTGGGTCCGATAATGCAACGTAATTCGCCGTCATCCACATAAAGGTTCAGATCATTCAGCGCTTTAAAGCCATCGAAGCTGACGGTTATGCCTTCCACATAAAGGACCGGGCCGTGGCTGGTGTCCAGATTGGCACCAAAGTTAGGGTCCCGTTTAGGGATGGCTCGGTAGCCGAACTCGCGGGCTTGTCTGATAAAGCTCATTGGTTGCCTCCGCTTTTGAGTTCTGATTCATCGTCTGCTTTCTCTTCCTCCTCCGGAAGCTCGTGTTTGAGCTTGCGGCGGAAGCGGTTAAACAGGCCTACCAAACCATTCGGTAGCAGCAAGGTCACCAGTACGAACAAACCGCCGAGAATGAACAGCCAGGCTTCTGGTGACCAGGAGGTGAAAAAGGTTTTCGCGTAGTTTACGGAGAAGGCGCCGACGATGGCGCCAAACAGTGTGCCCCGGCCACCCGCCGCCACCCATATCACCATTTCAATGGAGTTCAGTGGGGAGAATTCACCGGGGTTGATAATGCCCACTTGGGGAACGTACAAAGCGCCCGCGATAGCGGCAAGCATCGAGGAGAATACAAACAGCCACAGTTTGTAGGACTCCACTTTGTAACCACTGAAACGGGTGCGGCTCTCCGCATCGCGAATGGACAGGATGACTCGCCCCATGCGCGAGGTAACAATGTACCGGCAGGCCATATAAGCGAGAATTAACATCACCGCGGAGGTGACAAACAGGCCTACCCTTGTACCTTTGGCACTGATACTGAAGCCTAGAATCTCTTTAAAATCGTTCAGGCCGTTGTTGCCACCGAAGCCCATCTCATTGCGAAAAAATGCCAGCATCAATGCGTAGGTCAGTGCTTGAGTGATAATGGCAAAGTACACACCGGTGACGCGAGAGCGAAAGGCGAGAAAGCCAAAAACCAAAGCTAGCAAACCCGGCACCAGCAGCACCATCAGCATGGCGAACCAGAACATATCAAAGCCCTGCCAGTACCAGGGTAGGGATTCCCAGTTCATCACCACCATAAAATCCATCAGCTCGGGATGGCCGTACACGCCCCGGTCGCCAATCTGTCGCATTAGGTGCATACCCATGGCGTATCCGCCTAGGGCGAAGAAGGCGCCGTGGCCCAGTGACAGAATGCCCGCATAGCCCCAGATAAGGTCCACGGACAAAGCCAGTAGCGCAAAGCACAAAAACTTGCCCAACAATGCCACCATGTAGTTTGACACGTAGAAGGGGGAGTCTGGCGGTACGGCCAAGTTGAGTATGGGAATGAGGAGTGTCGCCACGGCGATAATGCCCAGTACGACCATGCCGCCGCGATCACTCAGTAATAGACGTTGCATCAACATAAAAGTGGTCTCAAAAATACAGTTCGTTCGGGTGCGGCGGGGCAAGCCCGCCATCCGTTTGCTTGTGCTCGCTTAGTCGGCGGCGGCGCGGCCCTTCTGCGGAAACAATCCTTTGGGGCGTTTCTGAATGAACAGGATGAGCATGATCAACACCATGACCTTGGCCAACATGGCGCCCGCGTAGGGCTCAAGGAAGTTATTGATTAAACCCAAACTCATGGCGCTTACCAGCGTGCCCCACAAGTTGCCCACGCCGCCGAACACCACCACCATAAAGGAATCGATGATGTAGGCCTGACCCAGATTGGGGCCGACGTTGGTGATCTGTGACAGGGCCACACCTGCAATGCCGGCCACGCCCGAACCGAGGCCAAAGGTCAGTGCGTCCACCCAACTGGAACGTACACCGACGGCGCGCGCCATAGCACGGTTCTGAGAAACAGCGCGCACTTTCAAGCCCAGCGAGGTGCGTTTCATCACCAGCATCAACGCGGCAAACACCAGAAGACCAAAAATGAGAATGTATAGCCGGGTGTAGGTAATGGAGAGCACCGGATTAATGGTGAGCACGCCGCTGATCCAGTCAGGCGAGCTGACGGAGCGGTTCAGTGGTGTGAACAGGGTGCGCACCGCCTGCTGCAGAATCAGGCTGATACCAAAGGTGGCGAGCAGGGTTTCCAGTGGTCGGCCGTACAAAAAGCGGATCACGCCCCGCTCAATGGCAATCCCCACTAAACCGGACACCACAAACGCGGCAGGAATCGCGATGAGCAGGCTCCATTGAATCAAATCGGGGAACAGTTGCTGCACCATCCAGGTGGTGTAGGCGCCGATCATAATCAGTTCGCCGTGGGCCATATTGATAACGCCCATTACGCCGAAGGTGATGGCCAAACCGATGCCCGCAAGCAGCAGTACGGAACCCAGGCTGAGGCCAAAAAATACGGTTTCAATAAAGCGAAAAAAGCGCATCTTACCGGCGATGGAGTTAAGCGCGTTTTCGGCCGCGGTGCGTACTTCCTCGTCAGGGTCATTTTCTGACAGTTGACGCAAGGTGTTGCGTGCTTCGCGCTCTAGGGAGCCCCTGAGTATGCTAATGGCTTCCAAGCGGCGCGTCGGTTGATCACTGCGTAATTCGTAAAGTGCCAGGGCTGTGGCTATAGCGCCATTAACCCGAGCTGCAGATTCGATTCGTTGTCGGTCTTGGAGGAGCGTAATCGTGTCTTCATCCACGCCGTCGCGAATCATGCGACGCACGGCGTTGTAGCGCACGTCCACGCTTTCATCGTTGATGCTGAGCTGTGCCATAAGAGTACGCAGCTGGCTGCGCAGGCGGTTGTTGATACGCACCTGCCGCAGTTCGGCCACCGTCTCGTCGAGTAATGGTGCGCCGGTGAAAAATTCTGTGGTGGAGCCGTTGTTGTGCCGGATAGCAATGGTGGGTGGCTCGGAGCGGTCGGCGTACAGGTCGCCACTACCCAGTGCGTCGAACACGTCAACTACACGCGGGTTGTCCAGTTCGGTCAGAGCGTCAACAGCTTCGCCCATTTGTCGCAGGTTGCCTTGCACAAGTTGATAGACCAGCTCTTCAAAAGTAGGAGCCTCGGTAACCTCCGCGTTTACTGCAGCCTCATCCTGTGCATGGAGCGTAGCGCTGCAGGTGATGGCAAAAACAAAAAACAGGCAGAACCTCGAAAGCGAGCGCCATAATGTGTGGTGGCAATTGTCGGTCATAAACCTGCCTCGTGAAATTTAGCGTTGAGCATTCCCCGCCCGTAGGCGGGCGGGGAAAAGTTACTACTGAGTTAGTCGCGCATGGCGGCCGAACCGATACACTGTTTGGTCTTGGTGTTGTAGTTTCCGCAGTTGATGGGAGCGGTCCAGTCAGCGATCAGATCTTTACTGCCTTCCAGGTAGTTGGACCAGGCGTCGCCGGGAACCAAATCTTCGGTTTCCCAAACTACGAAGTACTGACCGTCTTCCTGAATTTCACCAATCAATACCGGCTTGGTGATGTGGTGGTTGGGCAGCATGCGGCTGACGCCACCGGTGAGGTTAGGTACTTCTACACCAACGATGCTGTCGATCACTTTGTCGGATTCAGTGGAACCGGCTTTCTCAACCGCTTTCACCCACATGTTGAAGCCAATGTAGTGTGCTTCCATCGGGTCGTTGGTAACCCGGTTGGTGTTACCGATGAAGTCGTGCCATTGCTTGATGAAGGCTTCGTTCTCAGGCGTTTCCACGCTCATGAAGTAGTTCCAGGCGGACATGTGGCCGACCAGCGGGCTGGTGTCCATGCCAGACAGCTCTTCTTCACCCACAGAGAAAGCCACTACGGGAATGTCCTCAGAGGAAACACCCTGGTTACCCAGTTCGCGATAGAAAGGCACGTTGGCATCACCGTTGATGGTGGAAACCACGGCGGTGGGCTTGCCGGTGCCACCGAAGCGTTTGATTTCCGCAACAATGTTCTGCCAGTCAGAGTGGCCGAAAGGCGTGTAGTTGATCATGATGTCAGCATCGGCCACGCCGTTCGCTTTCAGGTAGGCTTCCAGAATGCGATTGGTGGTGCGCGGGTATACGTAGTCAGTGCCAGCCAGAACCCAACGCTCGATGCCCATCTCGTTCATCAGGTAGTCCACAGCGGGGATGGCTTGCTGGTTGGGCGCGGCGCCGGTGTAGAAAACGTTGCGCGAAGACTCTTCACCTTCGTATTGAACCGGGTAGAACAACAGGCCGTTCAACTCTTCGATCACTGGCAGTACCGCCTTACGGGATACGGAGGTCCAGCAGCCAAAGATAACGTCAACGCCTTCCTGCTCAATCAGCTCGCGAGTGCGCTCAGCGAACAGGGGCCAGTTGGAGGCAGGGTCAACAACAACCGCTTCCAGCTTCCGGCCCAGAAGGCCGCCTTTTTTGTTTTGTTGCTCTACCAGCATTTCCACCGTGTCTTTCAGGGTGGTCTCTGAAATTGCCATGGTGCCGGACAAAGAGTGCAGTACGCCCACCTTAATGGGGGGCTTGTCTGCGTGGGCGGTTAGTCCCGTCATTGCCAGTGTGCAGGCGAGGCCTAATGCCGCAATGGGCTTGAAATATTTCGTAAGCTTCATAAGTCGATCTCCGTTGATTATTACGCTACAAGTTGTTGAATAAATGACCTCTGCGCCCGGGGAACGCGGTTGAGGATGACTCCCTGATCACTCTACTTCTGAAGAAATCTTCGTCCTGAAAATTCCTGGTGTTTATTTACTCGGCTAGCGAATTGCTTTCGTTTTTTACTAGATCAGTGACGGCAGTTGCTCGTAGGTTTCGGGCCGTAAGCCTTGGTTTTGTCGTGCTTCGTGCAGCATGTGTAAGGTGATTTTGCGCACTTCCGCTTTACTTTCTTCAATGTGTGTTTTCAGTAACCGCTGTGCGTCGTCGGGCCGACGTTTGATGATGGTGCGCAAAATCTTGGCGTGTTCTTCGTAGGTGGCCTCGACTCGCGGGCGCTGGGTAAAATCAATGCGTCGGATAATCCTCAGGCGCTCGGTAATATCGTGGTGAATGCGAGCCATTTCAGCGTTGCCGGTGGCCGCCACCAGTTGCACATGAAAAGTTTCGTCCAAAGCGCACACCGTGGGGCCATCCTTTAACCGATCCTCGGGCTCCACCAACCAGATGCGTTTCAACTCGTCCAGCCCGGTGGCCAGTTCCATTTCACACAGTCGACGAACGGACGCCATTTCGAGCACGATACGCACGTCATAAAGTTGTTCGAATTGCTCAAAATCAAAAGGCCGCACTTGCCAACCGCTGCGGAAGGAGACTTCAACAAACCCTTCGCGCTGCAGACGCATAAGCGCTTCCCTGACTGGGGTGCGGCTGGCCGCTACACGTTCGGCCACTTCGTTTTCGGTAAACCGGTCGCCGGGCAGCAATACGAAGTCAAAAATCTCACTTTTGATGGCGAGGTAGATTCGTTCGGTCAGGCTTTGGCGATCTTTCTTTTTCACGGTTTAGACCTCAATACTCATGTTTCGGGGTTCGATCCGAGACGCCGGCATGGCGAACCCCACTGCGGGACACGCTGTGAATACATCCCTGTAAGCTCGACGTCGGCATCCCTGCCTCCGACGGTCCCGCAGTGGGGTTCGCCACGCCAGCTTAGTGCCACCCAACAAGTTTTAACCCCGAAACGTGAGTTACCTATTTGCCAGCAGGTAGGTTCCTGTCTGGCTAGCTTCATGAGTCTTGCTCCGGTGCATCTTGTATGCAGTCTTGTATTCAGCACTAAGTGTGCCAATCTGATGGCTTACCACTAGAGACCCGGTGTTTGTTCTGAAGGCCGCGTCACAGCTGGGGTCTTGGTGTCTTGCTGAAAAAGAGAGACTGCTGTTGCGTTATTGTTAGTGCTTTCAGTGCGCGCTTTTTGTGCACCAGAGAAATGCTCTGTGCATGGGTGTGCATTAAAATGGCGCGCGACAAAATTGTGTTCATAAAAACTGAGAGGCGTCCCTGCCTGATCAATCGAATTTCCTAGTCTTGGAGGACAACCAATAGGTCGCCCGCATTGACTTGATTGCCCGGCTCGCAGTGAATGCTGCTTACGGTCGCAGAACGGTCGGCGCAGACAGAAAATTCCATTTTCATGGCCTCCACAATCAGCAGTGGTTGGTCTACCTCCACTGTCTCACCCGGCTCAACCAGCAGCTTCCAAATACTGCCGCTGATGTCAGCGGTCACAGCGTGGCCGTCCACCTCTACGGGTCCGGAGGGTGCTTTGGCTTGCAGCGCTTTTTCAACTTCCTGCTCTTCATCCGCTTGCCACAAGGCAACTTCTTCTACATAGGCGGCATGCTGTTTGGTTTGGAACTGGGCAATGCTGTCGGCGTTGTCTTTCAGGAATTGTTCATGCTCGGTGATATCGAAGTACTCTTCTTCAATACGAATGCTAAGCCGTCCCTCACGGAAGGCCTCCCGCTGTTCGGTCAGTTCTTCTTCGGTGACTGGGTAGTAGCGCACCTGATCAAAAAACTTCAGCAGCCAGGGTTCGCCGTTCACAAACACTGGGCTTTTCAGGAATTTGTTCCAAATGGGCAGGGTGCGGCCCACCAGTTGATATCCACCCGGTGAATCCATGCCGTAAATGCACATGTATACGCCGCCTATGCCCACGGTGCCTTCGGCGGTGTAGGTGCGTGCGGGGTTGTATTTGGAGGTCAGCAATCGGTGCCGCGGGTCAATCGGTACGGCACAGGGCGCGCCCAAGTAAACATCACCCAATCCCAGTACCAGGTAGCTCGCGTTAAACAGTACATCGCGTACGTCGTCGATGCTGTCGAGTCCGTTGATGCGACGCATAAACTCGGTGTTACTGGGCAGCCAAGGGGCCGTGTCGCGCACCGATTGCCGGTACTTAGCCACGGCGTCCAGCGTGGCGGAATCTTCGAAGGCCATGGGCAGGTGAATGATGCGGCTGGGTACGCGCATGGTGTCCACGGGGGGCAGGGTTGCCTCCGTGTTAAGCAAGGTTGCCACCAGGTCGCGCTGATGAACGATACGGCTGTCGTAGTTTACTTGCAGGGATCGAACACCGGGCGATAATTCGATGATGCCGTCCACCGGGTTCTCTTTGAGTGCCTCCATCAAGGCGTGCACACGCAGGCGGAAACGCAGGTCCATTTCCAGCGGGCCGTATTCAATCAGAATGTATTTGTCCCCGGCTTGACGATACACCACTTGTGGTCGGTCTTCGGTTTCCGGGAGGTTGGCCAGAATGCACGCGGACAACTCATGTTCGGGCGCTACCACTGGGACGTTCGTAACAGGCGGCTGCTCGGTCAAACTTTCCATGGCGCGGTCGGTGGCCAGTTCCATGGCCAAAGCGGTATCAAAGCTTAGGCGTTTAAAACGAATTTTATCGCCGGGTTTTACCTGGCCCACTTTCCAAAGCTCGGCCTTGACGATGGTGACCGGGCAGACGAAACCACCCAAGCTCGGGCCATCTTTGGTCAAAATCACCGGCATGTCGCCGGTAAAATTGATGGAGCCTACGGCGTATTCGGTGTCGTGAATGTTAGAGGGGTGCAGGCCGGCTTCGCCGCCGTCGCTGCGCGTCCAAGTGGGCTTGGGTCCGTTCAAGCGAATGCCCAAACGGTTGGAGTTGTAGTGCACTTCCCAAGCGGTGTTAAAAAACATCTCGATGGCTTCGGGTTGGAAAAAGTCCGGTGCGCCATGGGGGCCGTAAAGTACACCGATTTCCCATTCGCAAACATCGTTAACGGGTTCAGGGTATTGGGGAATCAGTCCACTCGGTGCCGCGGCGGGCTCATAATCCGGCGCGGGTGTTGTGCAGGCGGGTAGCTCCGGGTTGCTAATGGGCAGCATGTCGGTGGCGCGCAGGGTGCGGCCAGCGTGGCCACCAAACTGACCGAGTACGAAGGTGGAGCGGCTGTCCAAATACAGAGGCACGTCCAAACCGTTGCGCACGGCTAAATAAGAGCGGCAGCCTTTTGCGGCCTTGCCCACGTCTAATACTTGGCCGGCTTTGGCGGTCACCGGCTGCCAGAACTCGATCGGTTTACCATCCAAAGTCGCCGCTGATTCGCCGCCGGTTAAGGCGATGACAGTGTCGGTATGAAAACGCAGTTTTGGTCCGATGAGGGTAACTTCCAGGCCTGCTGCACTCTCATGATTGCCAACAATACGGTTGGCCAGCCGGAAGGCGTAATCGTCCATGGGGCCGGAAGGCGGTACGCCTATGCCCCAGTAGCCAGCGCGGCCGGGGTAGTCTTGCACGGTGGTGTAGGTGCCCGGTTGTAACACTTCGATGACCGGCGGCTGGTAGTCAAAGCTGGCCAACTTGTTGGTGGCCACGTCGCCGTTGGCAAAAAAATCGGAGGCGACGATTTGGCGCAGGTAATCCAGGTTGGTGGCGATGCCCATGGCCCGGGTGTTGTTCAGGGCGCGGCTCATATTGGCGATGGCATCGGCGCGGTCTTTTCCGGTCACAATGATTTTGGCAATCATGGGGTCGTAGTAGGCGGACACTTCTGTTCCGGTGGCCACCCAGGTGTCTACCCGCGCTTCTTCTGGGAACTGCACGTCCGTCAGTACACCGGGGGAGGGTTGGAAGTCGCGCACTGGGTCTTCTGCATAGAGGCGCACTTCTATGGCCGCGCCTTTGGGTTCGATGGGGGTGTTTAAGTCCGGCGCTTCACCCGCCGCGGTGCGAATCATCCATTCCACCAGGTCGACGCCGGTGCAGGCTTCGGTGATGGGGTGTTCTACTTGCAGACGGGTGTTCACTTCCAGGAAGTAGAAGTCGTCCCGTGCGGCGTCGTAGATGTATTCAATGGTGCCGGCGGAGCGATACTGGACGGCTTTGCCCAGTTGTACTGAGGCGTCCAGTAGGCGTTGTCGGGTGGTGGGGGGCAGATGCGGTGCGGGTGTTTCTTCGACGACTTTTTGGTTGCGTCGTTGCAGGGAGCAGTCGCGCTCGCCCAGTGCTAAAACTCCGCCTTTTCCGTCACCAAAAATTTGTACTTCGACGTGGCGAGCGTTATCCACAAAGCGTTCGATGAAGACGCCGCTGTCGCTGAAGAAGTTTTGGCCCAGGCGTTTGACGCTTTCGTAGGCTTCCACTAGGGCAGCTTGGTCGTCGCATCGGGTTAGGCCGATGCCGCCACCGCCGGCGGTGCTTTTGAGCATGATGGGGTAGCCAATGCGTTGCGCGGCTTCGATGGCTTCTTCTAAAGATCCTAGAAGTCCGGTACCCGGGGTTAGGGGTACGCCGGCGTGTTCGGCGATGTCGCGGGAGGTATGTTTTAATCCGAATTCGCGAATCTGGTTGGGTGTGGGGCCGCAGAAGGCGATGCCGGCGGCTTCGCATTGTTCACAGAAGTCGGCGTTTTCGGATAAAAATCCGTAGCCGGGGATGATGGCCTGGGCGCCGGTTTCTTTGGCGGCGGCGAGGATTTTTTCGGTTTTCAGGTAGCTTTCGGCGGCGCTGTTGCCGCCCAGTGGCACGGCGATGTCGGCGGCGTCCACGTGGGCGCTGTTGCGATCCGCGTCGGAGTATACGGCCACGGATTTGATGCCCATGGTTTTTAGCGTCTTGGCGATGCGGACGGCGATTTCGCCTCGGTTGGCGATTAGGACTGTGTGGAACATGTGAGTTATCTCCCCAGTATTATTTATTTGTGCCTGTCTTGTGGTGGCGCTTGCTGGTGTTGGTTCTCCATGGCGCTGTTTTGAAGCGCTGAGAGTTGGCCGATGGGGTCAGGCTTTCTGGAAACGCGGTGAACACATCCCTGTAGCTCCCGCGCGTCGTCCGTGACGCGAGGGTTCCAGAAAGCCTGACCCCACCGGCCTTGCTGCCAATCGTTACTTATCATGTGGCGTTACGTTGGGTTGGGCTTACTGTGCGGCGCGCTGTCGTTCTTCTTCGACATGCGCCAGATAAATCGCAACCTTCTTAATCAATTCAAAAAATAAAATTCCATTAATTCGCTTTCAGCGCCTGAATGTATGCTCGCCAGCCACCCAAATGTGTTATGTCCTCTGCGCCTTCCGCGGCAGCACCTTCACAGATAAACCCTTTCACTTGACGGCCATCGTTGAGTGTCAGGGTGCCTATGCCGAGGGGAGCTGGAATCAAGGCGACAAAACTCCCGAACTGTTGGACGGGTATGTCCCAAAGCTCGACGATGATTTCTTTGCCTTGGCCACTGCGAATCAAACCGGGTTTCGGCGGAGTGGTGTTGGGCAGGGCGAATAATTGGTATTGATCGGCGGTGTGGGTGCTTTCCACAAAGCGGGCGTTGCGTTCGGTCAATTGGCTGTTGAGCGGCATGCCGGTCAGGTGCGCGCCGACGACGGCGAGGCGCACGTAGCCTTCGGGTGCGCTTGTGGCTTCTGTTGTTGACGGTGCGTTTCGGTCGGTGGCGCCCAGTTTCCAGGGGGCGGCTTTTTGCCAGCGGTGGCCGAATTCGGCCAGGGCGGCGTCTTGCCATGCGGGGCCTATCAGGGTGATGCCGAACGGCAGGCCGTCGGTGCGAATGCCGGCAGGTAGGGCCAAAGCGGAGCAATCGGCCAGGTTGACGAAGTTGGTCCAGGTGCCCAGTTGGCTGTTAACGCCCACGGGATCTTTGGCTACGTCGGCGATGGTGGGGAGCCGTGGTGAGGTGGGCACTACTAGGGCGTCGACGCTTTGCATTAGGGTTTGAATTTCCCGCGCTAACTCGGCGCGCCGATATTCGGCCCGGTAGGCGTCGGTGGCGGTAAAGCGTTCGGCCTGTTCGATGATGCCTTTGACTACGTCGTTCATGTCGTCGGCGTGGTCGCGCATAAATTCGGCGATGGCGGCGTGACGCTCGGCTACCCAAGGGCCGCCATAGAGCAGTTCGGCCAGGGCACGCATGGGGGTGAAGTCCAAGGGCACCAGTTCGACGTCCAGGGTTTTCAGCTTCGCCAGGGTTTTTTCCCAGGCGTTTTGTGAGGCGTGGTCGCCAAACCAGAGCGGGTCGCTGGGTATTCCGAAGCGCGGTTTTTGGCTTAGGTATACGGGAGGTGCTGGCGGCTTGCGGGAGTAGCCATCGGCCGGGTCAAACGCTTCCAACGCGGAGGCTACGGTATCGGCGTCTTGAACGGTTAAGGCAAATATCGATACGCAGTCCAGGCTGCGGCAGGCGGGTACTACGCCCAGTGTACTGAAGCGGCCTTTGGTGGGTTTTAGGCCGACAATGTTGTTAAAGCCTGCGGGTACTCGGCCGGAGCCGGCGGTGTCGGTTCCCAAGCTGAACGGAAACAAGCCTGTGGCTACGGCCACGGCTGACCCGGAGCTGGAACCGCCGGAGACGTACTCGGGGTTGAAACTGTTGGGCACGGCGCCGTAGGGGGAGCGTGTGCCAACAAGGCCGGTGGCGAACTGATCCAGGTTGGTTTTGGCCAGTACGATGGCTCCGGCGGCTTTTAAGCGCGCGACGGTGGTGGCGTCCTGTTGGGCAACGTAGGTATAGGCGGGACAGGCGGCGGTGGTGGGCAGCCCGGCTACGTCGATGTTGTCTTTTACCACAAAGGGTACGCCATACAGTGGCAGGGTTTCGGGGCTGCCAAGCGTTGCCAGCCGCTCCAACTGAGCGTCTAGCTCAGCTTCTGAAATAATGTAAATCCAGGCTGGGTCCTCTGGCTTCAAGTGGCTGCGCAGTTCGTGCAATGCGCGGCGCGGATCCAGGGATTGCTCAGCATAGGCGTGCGCCCATTCACTCAAAGTCCAGCCATTCGGATGCATTGGGGTTCCTTATAAATACCATCTTGTATACAAGCCAGTATTCAGCAGAAACTGTGCCAATGGGGCGGATAGGCCCTGTTAGGGTATGGTGACGCCGGTAGAAATATTGGAAAAACAGTCGCTTAGGGATGCTTACTTACGTCGAGGTCAACTTGTCTTCCGCTCCATTGAGTTGAGATTTTGTGCGCCCCAATTGGGCGCCCTGTTGAGAGGCTGAACAAAAATGGTGCAACTTGGATCCTTTAAGCCTGAGGTCGGGAGTGACTTGCCAACGCCGATCGCGGTAGAGTGAAGCTCTGGTTTTTGTGCAATAAGCAGTGGGGAAGTGTGTCAATGTCCATGAATTGGGAGCAGCTTCTGAGCGCCGAGCGTTTGGGTAACCGGCCGGCGAAAAGTGAAGAGGGGCGCTCGGCCTTTTATTCGGATCACGACAAGATTATTTTTTCCGGCGCATTTCGTCGCCTAGCGCGCAAGACGCAGGTCCACCCGTTGGTCACCAACGACCATGTGCACAACCGCCTCACTCACAGTCTGGAAGTCGCCTGCGTGGGTCGTACATTGGGCATGCGCGTGGGCAACGCGCTTAAAGCGAAGGGCGATTTGCCGGCTCACCTGGAGCCGACCGACATCGGCGATATCATTCAGGCCAGTTGTCTGGCCCACGATATTGGCAACCCACCGTTTGGCCACACGGGCGAAGAAGCCATTCGCAACTGGTTTCAAAAAGACGGGGCGCATTATCTGGCCAGCTTGAGTGAGCCGGAGCGTGATGACATCCGGCTTTTCGAAGGTAACGCTCAGGGGCTCAGAGTGCTCACCACTTTGGAGTACTACCAGTACGAAGAGGGCATGCGCCTGACCTACGCCACTTTGGCGGCCGCCATCAAATACCCCTGGTGTTCTACGCCAAGCATTCAAGGGCAGCGCCCTAAGAACAACAAATACGGTGTGTTTCAAACCGAATTGCCGTACTTCCACGAAATTGCTCGTCACAACGGTTTATTGCCTCAGGGTGATAACTGGTACTGCCGTCATCCGTTGGTGTATTTGATGGAGGCGGCGGATGACTTCTGTTATTGCATTCTGGATTTGGAAGACGGCCTGGAAATGGGCATTCTCAATTGGCCGGAAATCTACGACATACTGCGTGCGGTTATTGACCCAGCGCAGATTCGTGACCTGGAAAAAAGCCTGGCGCGCGTTGACGACGGGCGCAAGCCGGCCATTTTACGTGGCAAGGTCATTGACGCTTTGATTGATGCTGGAACCCAGGCCTTTGTTGATCATCAAAAACAATTCCTGGCCGGAGAAGTGCCGGGGGATTTGATTTCTCTGTGCGACCCGCCGGTGATGGAAGCGGTGCAAGCGGCCAAGGATTTGGCGCGAGAGAAGATATTCAACCACGCCAAGCGCGTGGAGCTGGAGATCGGCGCTTACAATACCATAGGCACTTTATTGGGCACTCTGTGCGGCGCTGTGGATGCTTTGTTGGGCAATCCCGGTGAAGCGACTTACAAAGATCACCGAGTGCTGGCGCTGATCGGTGATAACAATTTTCACCCCTCAGTGTTCGAGAAGCGCGGCAGCTACAAGTACCAGGCGTTGATGGCCGTTATTGATTACATCAGCGGCATGACCGATAACTACGCCACCAATTTGGCGAAGCAATTTAATGGTATGGGAAACAGCAGCTAGCAGACCGTTGAAAATCTGCCTTAGCGCTGGCTTCCCGCTTCGCGGGTGCGCCTATCTCCCGCCTTCGGGTGGTCGTGTGTTGCCAACGTTTTTTACTAGAGCGCCTACTTGGGCGAACTACGGAACCTTTATGAAGACGTTATTCTACGTGAACAGGTTGTACCGTCACGCTTTATTGGTGTTGCCGATGCTGTGCTTGAGCCCTCTGGCGTCGGCCGACTTCTGGGACCCTTTCGCGTCTCCTGACCAGCGCCGTTATGTACAGGCGGAATTGGGTAGCGTGCCGGTGGAGCCGGTACACCCAACCGGTACGGAACCAGCCGCTACCGCATCCGCATCGGTCCGCACTTTTGGTTTGGTGCTGCAACGTGCGGAACAGTCGGGACAGTTCCAGTATGGCCTGGAAGGTGGAATTCGTGCGGGTTACGGCAGTAATCGCGAAATGTTTGTGCGTCTGGCCGGAACCGGAAGCAGTGTTAAAGTCAGGAGCGATTTGTGGATGGGTGATCTCACGTTTGGCGGATTTTTTAGTATCCGCGCGGCGGAGCGTTTGCGTTTCTATGTTTCTTCTGGTCCTGCACTCTATTGGGGACGAGCGAGCGGTGGTGACCGGGATACCTCGGTGGCACAGGCCAACGGACCCGCCGTAGTTATCGATCTTACCGAGAACGGTGATGACCTGGGTGTGGCCTGGTACGCCCGAGCGGGGGTAGAGTGGATGTTTTCCCCGCGCACTCATATTGGCGTTAGTGTGCGAAAAATGGATGCGCGCATGGACTTTGGCAGCCGCGGTCGCGTGCATATGGACGAGCCTTCCTATCTTGTGACGCTGGGGTACGTGTATTGATGCAACCCCAGGAGAATTCCAATGCCGGGCAGTCATGGTGGGCCTGGCTGTGGTACCAGCGCCGCGTGTGGTTACTTCTGCCCTTACTGGTGGCGTTTCCATTATTTTTTATCGGTGGCCCCGAGTGGGTAGCGCCACGCTTTTATCGTGAACTGTGGAGTCAGGGGCACATGGTGTTTTTTGCCGTGTTGTCGCTTTGGCTGGCCAGCGTGGTGTCAATGCATAGCCCACGTCGCTGGTTGATATTAAGTGTGGCGGTTCTGGTTGTCGGTGTCATTATTGAAGGGATTCAATCGCAAATCGGTCGTACCGCCAGCTGGGAAGATGTGGTGCGCAACCTGATCGGCACCTGGTTGGGCCTCTTTTGGAGTTTACCGGCCGACCGGCGTGTTTGGGTTGGCCGTTTGCTGGCGAGCGTGCTTCTGTTGTGGCAACTGTCGGGATTGGCCTCCCATGCTGTGACTCATTACCATCGCATCCAACAATTTCCGGTTCTTTCCAACTTTGAAAGTGGGCACGACGTGAAAGCGTGGAGTGGGCAAGTTGAACGAGTGACAGACCCGGTGCGGGAGGGCAGCTACAGCTTGGCGGTGCATTTGAGCACCAAACGTTTTTCCGGCATTGGGAGTTATACGTTGCACCGTGACTGGCGTGGCTATGATGAATTGGTGTTCGATCTCTACAACCCAGGTGACGAGACACTGCCAATCAACTTGCGCATCAATGACCGTCAGCACGAAAAGGACCGACCCCGTTACGCGGATCGATACAACCGCCGCTTGGACGTACAGCCTGGCTGGAATGAGTATCGCATTTCTCTTGAGGACGTGCGGAGCGCGCCGGAAAGCCGAGACATGAATATGGCGGAAATTCAGCAGTTTCAGCTCTTTGTTCACAATCTGGAGCAGCCGCGCACCGTGTATCTGGACCATCTCCGTCTGGAGTAAAAATAATTGTTGGTCCCGAAGTCGAAAAGGCACCTGAATTGTGACCCATGATCAGATAACCATTCTCGCCATCCTGGCCGCGACGCTGGGGATGTTTCTATGGGGCCGCTGGCGCCACGATATGGTAGCTCTAGCAGCCCTGCTGGCGTGCGTTGTGGCGGGACTGATCCCCGATGAGCAAGCCTTTGAAGGTTTTGGTCACGGCGCCGTCATCACCGTTGCCAGTGTGTTGGTGATTAGTCGAGGCCTACAAATGACCGGCGCCATTGATGTTATGGCCCAGCGCCTGATACCTCAAAACTCAGGGTTGGGCTTGAGCATTGTCGCTTTAACAGGTCTCGGCGCAGCGTTGTCCGCGTTCATGAATAATGTGGGCGCGCTTGCACTGTTGATGCCCATCGCTATTCAGTTGTCTGGCAAACAGGGGGTACCGGCGGGTCGCCTATTAATGCCTTTGGCCTTCGGCACAATTTTGGGAGGTATGACTACCCTTATCGGTACGCCTCCGAACCTGATCGTGTCCGGGTTCCGTGCCGAGCAAGGGGCGGGCGCCTTCAATATGTTTGACTTCACGCCTGTGGGTGGCCTGGTGGCCCTAGTGGGTGTGGTGTTTATTGCTCTGCTGGGGTGGCGCTTAGTACCTAAGCGAGTAGCGGCCAGTGTCGAGAGTTTTGAAACCGCCACTTACGTTACTGAAGTGCGCGTGACCGAAAAAAACAAAGTGGTCGGTAAAACGCTTGGCGAAGTGGAGCAACTGCTCGACGAAGGTGATGCCCAAATCATCGGGATGGTGCGCCATGAAATGCGAGTCTTGGCCCCACGCTCGGGCCGACTTGTACAGGCCGGGGATATTCTGGTTCTGGAAGCGGAACCCGAGTCTTTGTCTTCGGTTTTATCCAGCCTCGGTTTAAGCTTGGAAGAAGCGGTTGAAGGCCCGCAAGACAATGCCACCGAAAGGGCGCAGCAGACTGAGCGGGACAACAGCGAAGACAGAAAAGACAGTACAGACGGCAACAAAGAAGACACTGAGCGATCTTCACTGGAAGACAGCGACATCGCCATACAGGAATTGGTCACGAAAACCGATTCAACGCTCATTGGCCGCAGTGCCAGCGACATTAACCTGCGTGCGCGTTACGGCGTGAACCTTTTGGCTTTGTCTCGCCAAGGGCGCCGCTCCGTTAAACGCTTGCGAACCACCCCAATCGAAGCCGGGGATGTGTTGCTGATGCAAGGCCCGGCGGACTCTCTCGGCGCCTTTGCTCGCGAGTACGGTTGTATACCCTTGGCCGCGCGCTCCGTCGACATTCCCAATAAGAGCAAGGCAATCATCGCCGTGGGCATTTTGATGGCGGCCGTGCTGCTGGCAACGTTGGGCTGGCTTACGGCCGCGGTGGCGTTCGCCGGTGCGATGCTGGCTTACATGGCGTTGCGTATCATCCCTTTGCGCTCAGTGTATGAATCCGTCGACTGGCCGGTTATCGTTCTGTTGGCGGCCATGATGCCGGTGGCGGGTGTGATGGCCAACACCGGTGCGGCGGACCTGGTGGCTGTCTGGTTGCTGGAGCTGTTTTCGTTTGGCGGCGCTGTTATGGCTCTGGTGATTATTATGGTGGTCACCATTGTGCTTTCCAGTTTCATGAACAACGCGGCCACTGCGGCGGTTATGTGCCAGATCGCGATCAGCAGTGCAGATCAGTTGCAGGTAAATGCCGACACGTTTCTCATGGCGGTCGCCATTGGAGCCTCTTGTGCTTTCCTGACGCCTATTGCTCACCAGAATAACACTCTGATTTTGGGTCCCGGCGGTTTTCGGTTTGGCGACTACTGGCGTCTGGGGTTGCCCATGGAGATCATCGTAGTCGCTCTGGGCACCCCGCTGCTGCTCTGGATCTGGCCCCTGCATTGAAAATGTTACCATTTGTGCTTGGAATGACTTCCTAATAACTTATTACATTTGTCACAAGCATTTAATGATAGGGTCCACTTGGCGGCACCCTTAATGTTCCCTATTCTGAATGACAATAAACGTCACTTTTTTAATGCGCCCATACGTACTTTGCTATACGTCTGAAACGGTGCTTCAATAGCCAGCGGCAGTATGGTGCGCGGACAAATTAACCAGGAAGTCCCCATGAAGAATAAGACCGAACTCATGTCCCAACTGCGTATTGATCGGGACGACGAACCGCAATCCCCGCACAAGTGGCCAGGCATCCTCGCCGCCACCCTGGCTGTGTTTTCAGTGATCGGTTTGATTTGGCTGTTTTCCTCTCCCGAAACCCACGCCGTAAAAACTCAAACGGCACGTGTGGCCAGCAGCAATGCTGCGGGCTCCAGCGTGCTGGACGCCACCGGTTATGTCACTCCCCGCCGCTACGCCACGGTCTCCTCGAAAGTCACGGCTAAGGTGCTGGAAGTTCTTGTAGAAGAAGGCATGACGGTGGAGGAAGGCCAAGTGGTCGCCCGCCTGGACGATTCAAATCATCGCCGCTATCTGGCGGTGGAAGAAGCCGGTTTGGCGCTGGCGCATGCGCAGCTCGAGGAGACCCGGGCGCGCCTCAGTGAGGCTGAACGTGCTCACGAACGTGTTTCTGTCATGTTCCAGCGTCAACTGGTGAGCGAATCGGATCTGGATGCCGCCAGCAGCAACGCGGAGTCCCAGCGCGCCCAATTGTCGGCCCGTCAGGCGCAAGTACTCAGTGCGCAACGCCGGGTGGAACTGCAGCAGCAGGAGCTGGACGATCTGGTGCTGCGCGCGCCATTTCGTGGTGTCGTGATTTCCAAAGATGCCCAGCCCGGTGAAATGATTTCCCCGGTATCCGCTGGTGGCGGCTTCACCCGTACCGGCATTTGCAGCATCGTGGATATGGATTCGCTGGAAATTGAAGTGGATGTTAACGAGAGCTACATCCACAGAGTGAAAGCGGGTCAGCCTGTCACCGCGACTTTGGAAGCCTACCCCAATTGGCAAATTCCCGCCCGAGTGATCGCCATTGTGCCCACGGCCGACCGGCAAAAGGCCACCGTGCGTGTGCGTGTGGGCTTTGAAGAACTGGACCCAAGAATTTTGCCGCAAATGGGCGTGCGCGTCGCCTTTTTGGAGCGCGATGCCGAGCAAGAGGTCGAGGCGCGCACGGATATCATCGTGCCAGCGAATGCGCTTTTGGATCTTAGCGGTACTCCCCACGTGTACGTTGTGGCCGATGGCCAAGCGCACCGGCGGGACGTCACTGTGGAGCGGCGCAATGAGCGCGAGTTTTGGGTCAACGCCGGCCTGTCGCCGGGTGAGTCTTACATCATCACGCCGCCTTCGAGTCTAACCGACGGAGCCTTGGTGACCGTTCAATAACAGCACTATAGATTTTTCTTCTACTTCGATCGAAATAACAACAGGGGAGTACACTTTATGTCACAGGCAACTTCAGCGGCAGCGCCGCAGCCGGCTCCGGATCAAGATGAGATCTTGGTGGAGCTTAAAGACATCAGTAAGAGCTATCGCAAAGGCAAGGAAGAAGTCCCAGTCTTGACCGGCTTGAACCTGGATATTCGTCTGGGTGATTTTCTCGCCTTGATGGGGCCATCAGGCTCGGGCAAAACGACCTTGTTGAATTTACTGGGCGGCCTCGATAGCCCCACCGGCGGAATGCTTAAAATTGCCGGGGAGCGCATCGATCAGTTCAGCGCCGGGCAACTGACCCGCTGGCGTGCTCGACACGTGGGCTTCATCTTTCAGTTTTATAACCTGATGCCCGTACTCACCGCTGAACGCAATGTCGAGTTGCCCTTGCTGCTCACCAAATTGTCCGCCAAACAGCGCAAGAAGCACGTCGCGGCGGCATTGGAGTTGGTGGGTTTAAAGGATCGCGCCAAACACACGCCCAGTGAGCTGTCTGGTGGGCAGGAGCAGCGCGTGGCCATCGCCCGGGCGATCGTGTCCGATCCCGATTTGCTGCTGTGTGACGAACCCACGGGTGATTTGGATCGAACCACAGCCGATGAAATTCTTCAGTTGTTGCAGAGCCTCAACCGCGAGCAAGGTAAAACCATTGTTATGGTAACTCACGACCCTCGCGCCGCTGAGCACGCGCAGAGGACCCTGCATATGGACAAGGGCGCGCTGATTACGGGGCAATAAACATGAAATATCTCTATTTCATTTGGAAAAACCTCGTGCGCAAAAAATTGCGTACGACACTTACTGTGCTGTCCATCGTAGTCGCCTTTGTATTGTTCGGTGCCTTGGGCTCCATCAATGCCGCCTTTACCCAAGGCGCGGAAATTGCCGGCGCCGACCGGCTGATTACGATTCATCGCGTTTCATTGATTCAGAGTTTGCCGTACAGCTATGTACAACGTGTACGCGGCGTGGACGGTGTAGCCAGAGTCAGTCACGCCAACTGGTTCGGCGGCTATTACCAGGAACCGCGCAATCAGTTCGCTCAGCTTGCGGTGGATGCGGAGAGCTACTTCGATATTTATTCAGATGTAATCAGTCTTCCGGAAGAGCAGATGCAAGCTTGGCGGCGAAACCGCATGGGGGCTGTTATTGGCACCAGTTTGGCGGAGCGCTTCGGCTGGGAGGTGGGCGACCGGGTACCCCTAATGTCCATGTTCACTCGTGAAGGAGGGCAGCGGAACTGGGAGTTTGTCATTGAAGGGATTTTTACCGCGGAATCGTCCGGGGCGGACAGCGGAAGTATGTTGTTTCACTATCAGTACTTCGATGAAGCGCGGGAGTGGGATAAGGGCACCGTTGGTTGGCTGATGATCGAGGTGGAAGATCCCGACCAAGCGGCGCGCGTGGCCGAAGAAGTTGATGCTCTGTTTGCCAATTCACCCGCTGAAACTCGCACCAGTACTGAGAAGGCGTTTGTGGAGGCTTTTCTGAGGCAGTTTGGCGATATTGGCACGATTACCACCCTTATTCTTGGGGCGGTATTTTTTACCATGTTGTTGGTGGCCGCCAATACCATGTCCCAGGCGGTGCGTGAGCGAATCCCGGAAATGGCCATACTCAAGACATTGGGGTTCACCAATCACTCGGTGTTGCTGATGATTCTGGCCGAGTCGCTGCTCATGGTATTGATTGGTGGGGGCCTAGGTTTGTTGCTGGCGGGCGTGTTGGTGCAGGGCGCGGCGGGCGAAATGGCCGCCTTTCTGCCGGGCTTTCATATGCCCAGCTCGGTCTGGCGGGACGGTCTGATCGCCATGGCCATCATGGGGCTACTGGCTGGTATGGCACCGGCCGTGAAGGGCATGCGCCTGAACATTGTCACCGCCTTGGGGAGACGTTAAACATGAACGGACTGACGCAAATTATAACCGTGTGCGCCATGAACATTCGCAACCTACCGGCGCGCTTAGGTTCATCGGCAGTGGCGGTGTTTGGTGTTGCCTGTGTGGTGGGGGTGTTTGTGGGTGTTTTATCCATGGCCTCTGGATTTCAGCGCACCATGACCCTAGCCGGTTCTGACGATGTGGCCATTATCATGCGCTCCGGCGCAACTTCTGAGATGAGCAGCGGCCTGGGGTATGACGAAGTTCAGTTGCTTGAAAACGTGCCGGGCGTGTTGCGCCAGGATGGCCGACCGGTGACCTCGGCGGAGTTGTACGTGGTGGTCGATATGCCCATGCGCGCCACGAATACCAGCGCCAATGTACCTTTGCGCGGCGTTCAGCAGGGTGCTTTCGAGGTGCGTGACAACATCGAGTTCATAGAGGGCCGAAACTTTGAAACGGGTCGCAATGAACTGATCGCCGGCCGTGGTGCGCATCACCAGTTCGCCAATTTGAACTTGGGTTCGACGGTTCGACTGGGACAAAGCGAGTGGACTGTGGTGGGCATCTTCGCCGCCGGTAACGGAGCAGCGGAATCCGAGCTTTGGGCCGATGCCAGTACAGTTCAGTCCGCCTATAGGCGTGGGAACAGTTTTCAGAGTATGCGCCTAAAGTTGGATTCGGAGCAGGCGTTTGAAAGTCTAGTGGCCGCTGTGGCCAGCGACCCGCGTTTAGACGTGGATGTGCAGCGGGAGTCGACTTATATGGCAGATCAGGCCGAACCCTTGAGTGTGTTTATTCGCGGTGTCGGTTATCCCCTGGCGATACTCATGTCACTAGGCGCCATCTTTGGCGCGATCAACACCATGTACGCGTCGGTGTCGGCGCGGACCCGGGAAATCGCCACCTTGCGTGCGCTTGGGTTCGGCGCCTTCCCGGTAGCGTTTTCCACGCTGGTTGAGTCGATCCTTTTGGCATTGGTAGGCGGCGTTATCGGCGCTTTGGTGGTGTTTCTGGTCTTCAACGGTTACACAGTCTCCACCATTAACGGTGCCAGCTTTAGCCAGGTGGTGTTTGATTTTGCCGTAACGGGTGACCTTTTGTACCAAGGGATGGTGGCCGCTGTGGTGATTGGTTTCATCGGCGGCCTGTTTCCCGCCCTGCGCGCCGCTCGTCTGCCTGTGGCTACCGCACTGCGTGAGACCTGATGCATCCCGCTTGACCCGGCGAGTGGCCGGGTCAAGCCTTCGGTGCTGTAAATTTCAAACTCACTGATCCCTTTCCCATTCCATTGAATTCTTGCCGTCGTTCGTAAACAAATATTCGTACACCCCTCGTTTCATGCCTGGCTGCAGAATATATGTCTTGGCCAAACGAAATTCTCCCAGAGCTTTTAGTAGACTCGCCGTCGTAAATGGAAATTCGGTGACCGACGCTTTCTTGTTGGCGGTAATCGACACGCGTTGGTTATCGACGATGCGAAATTGCTGTGGGCTATGCGGCCTATCAGCGCCCGAGTAAGTGATGGCGAACAGAAGGCTATTGGGTTTCAGGTGCGGCCGAAGGCGTTCGCGGATGGTGAGAATTTGCTGTTGGCTGCAAAAATTGAAAATGTCCCAGGCCAGGATGACATCAAACTTCAAGTCTGCCTCGAACTTTAATGCGTGGTTCATGAGGCCAGCAGAGTCCTCGCCAGTATCGGGTAGGAGCGACGGCACCAAATCGTCTCGGTAAACCCGCTCCGCGTACTGAAGTAAAAAGTCCCCGTTGCGGCCGCTTTTTCCTCCCAAGTCCAACACCGTGGAGTTTGGGTTTTGGCGGAGTACCTGGCAAATGTGCGCCAAGCCATGGGAGTGATGTAAGGCTCCGCCCTGGCTTGCAGTGTAAGGCGCCGCACTTAACTCGGCACAAGCCAATTGGCGATTTCCGGCACGCTGGGTGGGCCGGTAGCGAAGTACGTGTTCGCTCACACCGAGCGCCATGCCATGGTGGTTGACGTAGGACCCGTCCAGGGAATGGTCTGGCATGCAGCGCAGCGTGTCGGTGGTGTTCAAAGGCTGATACTTGCGCGGCCCGACAGGTCGGTCAGAGTGCAAGGCGACGCGATACTGATCGATAATTTGGCAGTGCCTCGGCTTGGCGGGAATGCGCTGGCTAGTGTAGCGCAAGAAATGCACCAACGTGTTGGCGTGGCAGTGCTGACTCAAGCGTTTCATAAGCCAGGCGATGGTGTCCGTATCCAGATAGTTAAACAGATCCCAGGCCAATATAACGTCGAAGTGTTTTTCTGGATCGAGTCGGGATAGCTCGGGCTCCAGTTGTTGCTGACAGGTGGCGGACTCGCCAGCCGATTCGGTGAGAAGCAGATCAATGCCCTCAAAGTGGATGCTGCAACCGAGCTGGGAGAAAAATTTGAAGCTGCCAGCCGAAGGTGATCCGAGGTCCAGGATACGGTTTCGCAAGGAAGTTTTAAGTTCGTTGTAGACGGCCGTAAGGCCAGGTGAGCGGTGCAGCTGAACCTGGCAGGCTGTGGGTGGGCTTTGTGCGCAAGTGGGATCCGGGACTGAGTTCATGGCACTCGCGTGAATCGCCTCAGTAACGGGGCGCCTTCAGTGGCACCACCGGGTGGGTGATTTCGGATTAGCGACAGCGTCGCCAATCCGATCCTGGCTACGATTGTTTTTCAGCTTGCGGCGGTAGCGCCTCGGCCTTGTCCTGCTTCGGAACGGCCAAAGACGTTTTGGGTTTTTCCGCCACAGGCTCCGGTTCCATATCCATATCAATGGAACCGCGGAACTTGGCTCCATCTTCCAGGGTCACGCGCTCAGCTTTCACGTTGCCGCGCACATTGCTTGAGGTTTTGATGGCAATGCGTTCCTGAGCAAAAATGTCCCCTTCAATGGTACCTTCGATGGTAATCGTCTTGGCGGTAACGTTGGCTTTAATGGATCCTTGGGGGCCGATGGTCAAGTGGTTGCCCTTGAGGTCAATGGTGCCCTCGACTCGACCCTGAATCAGTAAATCCTCCTCGCCCATAAGCTCACCCTTAAAGGTGATCTTCGAGCCAATGACGGCCGCGGGTGACGATGCCGGCGCCTCAGCTCGCTCGGCGTTGCGCGCGGCGGACGCGCTTCCGGAGTTTACATTTCTCGCATAGCCGATGACCGGCTCGTTGGCAAAGTCATCCTGGTCTACTTCTGAATCATTTTTGTTTAGACGCATCGGGTTACTCCTGTCGTTTTCTTGAGAGGCGTTGTCGCTAGGGGAACGGTTCGGTCCGTTCCGGGCAAAGGGGAGGCGGGAAAATATGCCATCCATCCGGTCACACCTTATTGAGAAGGGTTAAGGGGTCGCGCATTCATTGAGCTGGGGCTGAGCTCACAGCAAAGCACCAAGTTTGACTGGCGTTATGGCTGAGCCCATTAGTAATTCATAGCTGCTGGAAGAGGGGTTCGCTGCCAAAAAGTACCGTTTTTTCACAAAGTGATAACTGGTCAGCAAATTTGAATGAAGGGCAGGGCGGTAGGCACGGGAAGTGCAGCACTTACAAGGCAATCCCTTGCCTTGGGACCAGCATCGTATGGCTAGACTTCCTGGTCAGACCATACGGCGTACTCATTGCCACTGGGATCGCTGAAGTGAAATCGCCGCCCGCCGGGAAAGGCAAAGATAGGTTTAACAATGGACCCGCCGGCGTTGTCAACCGCACTCAGACAAGCATCCAGATCCTTGCTATAGACTACGACCAAGGCACTACCGTTGTTGGTGTTCATCACCAGGTTGGAGCGAAAAAAACCACCGTCCAAGCCTGCGCCTGACAGCGCCGTATAATCCGGCCCGTAATCAACAAATGACCAGCCAAAGGCCTTGGTGAAAAACGCTTTGGTAGCCTCAATGTCCCGGCAAGGCATTTCCACGTAATCAATATTTCCCTTTGTGCTCATGATCTCTCACCTGATTGTGTTAACGGTCAATGGATTGGAAGCGCTAGGGATTGCTGGGGGTAACCCGTAGCACTTTTCCTTGCTCACTGTCAGTGAGCAAATAGATCGCGCCCTCGGGGCCGGTGCGTACATCCCGAATACGGGCCTCCAGCTCAGCAAATAACGGCTCGTGTTCTTCAGCTGTTTGATCACCGAGTGTTACCCGGTGCACTTGTCTTGACGCCAGACCGCCAATGAGAAAACTGTTCTGCCACTGGGGAAATAAATCCCCGTCATACAGTGTCATTCCGGATGGCGCCACGGCCGGCGTCCAGTGCAGCAGCGGTGAAACCATGCCCACTCGTTCGGTAAACGGCGTAACGCGTGCGCCCGTATAATCCAATCCGTGGGTCACCACTGGCCAACCGTAGTTTTTTCCCGCTTCAATAATATTAATTTCATCTCCACCTCTGGGGCCATGCTCGTGGCTGATCAGGCGTTCGTTTTCTGCGTCGTAAACGAGTCCTTGAACGTTGCGATGGCCATAACTATAAATCTCTGGTCGCGCGTTCACCAATTCCAGAAAAGGGTTGTCCTCCGGCGCGGAGCCATCCGGGTTTAAACGCACAATGCTGCCTAAATGATTGTTGATGTACTGCGCCTGCTCTCGGTAATCAAAGCCGTCGCCTAGAGTTAAAACCAGGGTGTTGTCTGGCAGCCACACCATGCGGCCACCATAGTGAGCATTGCCCATTTTCGGTGGGTGGGCGCGAAAAATTTCTTCCGCATCCTCCAGCCCATTGTCCGTCAAGCGAACTCTGGAGACGCAGGTATGATTGGCTTTGCGCGTGCCGCAGGCATAGCTGAGGTATAAGAGCTGACTGTGTTCAAAGTCGGGAGCCAGAAGAATATCTTTTAAGCCTGCCTGCGCGGAAGCGAATACTGCCGGCACACCGGGAAGCGGTTCGCGCTGGAGGCTGCCATCGGCATTTAATACGCGCACCCTCCCCACGCGTTCGGTGACCAGGGCGCGACCATCTGGAAGAAAGGCAATGGACCAGGGGTGCTCCAGGTTTTCAGCCAGTACCTCAATTTGGTAATCCACCGGCTCATTGCCAGTAGCCCAGGCGGGGCTATCGGGAATAAACCCTACACACGCAATCAGTAGCGCCAAAACTGGTGTGTAATGGCGTGCTTCCCGGTCAAACACCAATTTGTTCGTCAAGTATCCGAACAAGGCGCCAGCCAAAGCCGCACTGGCCAAAAGCGTCAAGGTGCCGGTTGTGCCTCGGGTGGCCGCAATCAATGTGGGCATGGGTGCCACGGCGTCCAAGCCGCGGATGGCCGCCCAAAGGCCAAAGGCGGCGGCCAAGGCGCATAATGGCGTGCGCCAGAAACGACCCGCCCATTGCCCCAGAAATAGCGCAGCGGGTAGGGAAACAACAAAACTGGCGCCGAGGATAAGCGCGTAGGTTGGCCCAAAATTCACCAGGTCCTGGAGGCTGGTGCGCAGACGCACCTCGGCGCTAATGCCTACTCCAAGCGACTGCAAGGCCGCCAGATTAAATTGCGTTTGAATCAGGCTGCCGAGAAGCGTGCCTACGAAAAGCACGATGACATAACACAGCAACAACTTTGGCCAGGGTTTGCTCATGTGGGTTCAGGTTCCTTTAGGTGGAGCGCATGGTGCGTAGAATACACCATACTATTGTTCCGTCGGTTTTGTAATGTTTGCTCAGGCGGCGCGGTTCGCTCTTTTGGGTCGGCTTGGATACACTGGCTGCCAATGCAGAGGAAATGAAATTATGTGGCTCAGTAAGCGTTCGCTGTTGATTTATGTGGCCCTCTTTCTGGTGGCGGTGGTGGCCGCCAACGTCATTCTGTTTAATGCCTTGCCAAAACCCCCTCGCGTCGAGCAGCCACTATCGCTTGCTTACACAACAGCGGATCCGCCGTTCGAGCGGTCCTTGAATGCCTTGCTCATGCAGCCGGTTGTGGGTGGAAATCAATTGGAATTTCTCCGCGACGGCGAGGAAATTTACCCCGCCATGATTGATGCGATTAATTCAGCGCAACACTCAATAACCTTCGAAACCTACGAATTTTGGGGGGAGAACTCCGCTCGCCCGCTGGTTGAAGCACTTGCCCGGGCTGCGGAGCGCGGAGTGCAAGTGCATGCGGTGATGGATTACATCGGTTCCACCCAGGCCGATCAGGAAAAGTTTGAGCGCATGGATGAAGCCGGTGTCGATTGGGTGCGTTGGCGTGAGCCCCGTTGGTACCTCTTGGCCCGCTTTAATCATAGAACCCATCGAAAACTTTTGGTTGTAGACGGTCAGATTGGTTTTATTGGTGGCGCCAACATCGCCGATGCCTGGTTGCCCGTGGACGGACGCACGGCTTATCGAGATTACCATTTTCGCGTTGAAGGGCCGGTAGTGGCGCAACTGCAAGCGGCGTTTGCAGAGACTTGGCTAGACGCGGTTGGCGTTTATTTGGAAGGCGACGCCTATTTTCCCGAGTTGCCCGCGGTCGGTGAAACGTCTGCGCAAGTGGTCAACAGTGCCCCGAGAGAAGGCCGGCACCGCATTCGAAAACTATTCTTGTACGCACTGGCGGCCGCCGAGGAGCAGGTGACCGCCAGTACGGCCTACTTCTATCCGGATGCGGATTTTCTGGACGCCATCACGGCCGCTGCGGAGCGGGGCGTAAAAGTGAGAATACTGGTGCCTGGTGAGAGCATTGACCAGGGCTATTTACGGCATGCGTCTGTTAACCGTTGGGGCCCAATGTTGGAGGCCGGTGTCGAAATATACGAGTATCAACCGTCCATGTTTCACGCCAAGCTAATTAGTATTGATGATCGCTGGGCCAGCATCGGTTCCGCTAATCTCGACAACCGGTCGTTTCGCATTAACGATGAAGCCAACCTGAATGTGTACGATAGCGACTTCGCTATAGAGCTTAGGATGGTGATTGAGGAGGAGTTGGAACAGGCGAAACTTTATGATGTTGAACGCTGGGAAAATCGGTCCTGGTACCGAAAAGTGTACGGATGGGTGGGAATGATTATTGGGGCGTATTTGTAAGCGCTTTTGGCGTGCAACACGTCTGGTGAGATTTTCCAAAGCGGTGGTACCATTAGCGTGTAGCTCAGACAATTCGTACACAGTTTGTACGCGACAAGAGGAGACAAAACCACCCACGGTACAAATGGTATTTGTGCGTTTCAGTTTTAGCCAAGCGCAGGTATAGCAGGGTTTCCATAACCCCGTTCAGCGCTTTAGCCGGAAGGAGAAATGCCATGACTAGCGACCGCATAATGACCTTAGCCGCCACCGCTCTAGGTAGCGCGGCACTCATCCTGGGTTTTCAGTTTTCTTTTGCTCAAGGTGCCGTTCCGCACGAAGGCGATCAGCCTCCGATGGCACATCAAGATATCGGCACGGTGGACTTTCAGGTTTCCTGTGACCCGGAGGTAGTCGAAGACTTTGACTACGCCCTGGGAATGATGCACCACATGATGTACGAGCAGGCACGCTCGGAGTTCGAAAAAATTGCCCGTGCGGACGAGTCGTGTGCCATGGCCTACTGGGGCATTGCCACGACCATGTTTCAACCCTTGTGGGACACTCGGCCCAGTGCCGTCGATCTGGAACGGGGTTGGCGAATGATACAAACCGCCGAGCGATTGGGGCCGCCTACCGAAAGGGAGCAGTCACTGGTGGACGCCACTGGCGCTTTCTTCTGGGAGCCCGGAGAGGCGGAATACCGGCAGCGCCTTGAGCGCTGGGCCAACGGTATGGCAGCGGCCTATCGGGCCCATCCAGACGACTTGGACATTGCCGCACTGTACAGTTTATCCCGGTTGGCTTTGGGGCAAATCGCCGAAGATCGAGACCCCTTGCACGATGAAGCGGAAAAAATTCTGCGCAACGTATGGGAACAGGAGCCCGAACACCCCGGCGCTTTACATTATTCCCTGCACGCCACTGATGTAGATGGTCGCGCTGATAACGCCCTCGATATGGTGGAAGCCTATGGCGAGCTGGCGCCGGAAGTACCCCATGCCCTGCACATGCCTTCGCACATTTATGTGCGTAAAGGTGACTGGCCTGAAGTAATCGAATGGAATCGGCGCTCCGCCAATGTTGCTTTAGGTCATCACGTTAACCAACGTCTATCCCATCATTACATTCACGCCCTGGACTACATCGTTTACGCTCATTTGCAGCAGGGCAACGACGAACAGGCGCACGAGGTGTACCAGGAATCAACCGCCGGTGACCGCCATCAGGATACCTTTGTGGGCAGCTTTCACTCGGCCGCTATGCCCGCTCGCCTGGCTGTGGAAAGCCGGAATTGGGAGGCCGCACGGCAGTTGGAGCCGAGGAGTCCAGACTATTTCTCCTGGGATGACCATCCATGGTCCGAAGGCATCGGCTGGTTCGCCTTAGGCTTGGGAGCCGTGAAAAGCCTGGACCTGCCCACCGCACGCAAGTCTGTGGAGCAACTGGCGGCGCTGCAAGCGCTCGCGCTTGAGCGAGGCGACGAGCATATCGCGACCTTTATCGACGTCGACCGGCACATACTCGCAGGTTGGGTCGCCTATGCCGAAAGTGATGGAGATGAAGCCATTCGCTTGATGCGCGCGGCCGCCGAGCTGGAGGAGAGCGTGGAGAAGCACCCTGTGACACCCGGAGCGCTCATGCCGCCCTATGAGGCCCTAGGTGAGTTGCTTATGGAGCTGGGCGCGCCAGAGGACGCTTTGGAGGCCTTCCAGAGAGCCGACGATATTTGGCCCAATCGGTACCATACGTTGCTTGGCGCCGCTCGTGCCGCGCGAGAAGCTGAGGACGAGGAAGTGGCCGGCGAGTTTTACCAAAAACTTTTGGATATGGTCGAGAATTCCCAGCGCGAAGGCGTGCAGGAAGCTTCAGAGTTCCTTAACGACTGACAAGGGCTGGCGCGGGCTGTGGACGGCTTTCACCGCTCGCGCCATGCCGTACCTGGAAGTCGAGAGCGTCGAGAGTGGGATAAAACGCTGGTTATTTGTTACCATGAAGCATTCCAGGAGTCGAAGGCGCGAGTGATTCTGCGCCTTGCAAACACATTTATGGCTCGTTTTTATGCAGGATGCGGCTCTTGGGAGGGCGTAAACACCGACACCATCGACCCGTCGGATACTGTCGCGAGCCGTCAGTAGAGCGCATCATTCTCAAAACACCTGGCAACAGGATATTCGACACTGGCAGCTGTGCTGCCGCCTCTGGTTACCCAAATGGGTGACTTTTTTCTAAGCGGGCCGAGCACCTTCGGCCGACGCTGTCGCTGTTGCCAACCACAGGAGACGCAAGTGTGAGCAATCAGGAATTACAGGCTTTAAAAGAGCGCTATGTCGCGGCTGGCGCCGCCAGCCCCAACGAACAATTTGCAGACCACGCGGAAAACGCCGAGATTTGGGATGCCGATGGTAAGCGCATGATCGACTTCGCCGGCGGTATCGGTGTGCTGAACATCGGCCACCGTCATCCCAAAGTGGTGGCGGCGATCAAGGCGCAACTCGATAAGCTCATGCACACTTGCCAAACGGTCATGCCCTACGAAGGGTACGTAAAAGTTGCGCAAAAGCTGGCAGAGATTACCCCAGTACGTGGTAACGCCAAAGTGATGTTGGCCAACTCCGGTGCGGAAGCGTTGGAAAACGCCGTTAAGATTGCTCGTGCTGCAACAGGCCGGACTAACGTTATCTGCTTTGACGGCGGCTACCACGGGCGCACCTTTATGACCATGGCCATGAACGGTAAAGTCTATCCTTACCAGGGTGACTTTGGCCCCATGCCCGGTATGGTGTTTCGCGCTCCCTTTCCTGTCCCTTATCACGGCGTGAGTGAAGAGGAAGCCCTGCGCGGACTGCGCATGACGCTGAAAACCGACTCCGGTCCTCAGCACACAGCAGCGATTGTGATTGAGCCCATTATTGGTGAAGGTGGCTTCTATGAAGCGCCGCCCACGTTCCTCAAAGCCATTCGCGAACTGTGTGATGAGCACGGAATTTTAATGGTTGTCGATGAAGTGCAGAGCGGTTTTGGGCGGACCGGTAAAATGTTCGCCATTGAACACAGTGGTGTTGAGCCAGACATCATGACCGTGGCCAAAAGTATGGCCGACGGCATGCCCATCTCCGGCATCGTGGGCACGGATACAATCATGGACAGCTCTGGTCCCAACTCCCTCGGTGGCACCTACACGGGCAACCCCCTGGCGTGCGCCGCTGCGCTCGCGGTAATGGAAGTGTTCGAAGAAGAGGACATCTTGGGGCGGGGCCAGCGTTTGGGCGAGAAACTGGCACAGCGCATGGAGCGTTGGCAGGAACAGTTTCCCAACGTGGACAATGCCCGGCATTTGGGGCCCATGGCGGCGTTCGAGCTGGTGGATAGCAAGCAAAGCCGTAAATCCCGCCCGGACCTGGCGGCTGCGGTGACCAAAAAAGCTAAGGAAAAAGGTTTGATTTTGTTGAGCTGCGGCATGTACGGCAACTCGATTCGCTTCCTGATGCCGGTCACGATTGAGGACGAGGTATTGGAAGAGGGTTTGAACATCGTCGAAGAAGTGCTCAAAGAGCTGACCTGATAGCGTCGTGCCCGCCGCCTTGCGCGGCGGGCATTGCTAGCTCACTTCCCGCCTATAACTTCTTCGACCACACCTCATACAAGCTGCCAAAAGCATCTGGGTGCTTGAGCTCAAACTTGTGCCAGGAAATCAGGCTCCCCCAGTGTTCGGGATCCGGGTAGCGGGTCCAGTATTGGGAGGACAAAATCCCGGGCTTTTCCAAACCTCTGAATTCCAAATTCAGCTCGCTGAGCATTTCACCAATTTGGGGTATCGTGAAGCGATGTTCCAGTGGATGGAAGAGTAAGTCCTTACAACGATTCAAATCAAAAAAATCCCAACGTAAGGACAAACGCTCGTCGATGGCTTTTGGGTCTTTAAGCATCATGTGGTGTCGGTAGGAGCGGATCTCGTCATTGGTCACGTTGGGGTTGAGGTTATACTCCTTGCGAAACTTGACGATTTGTCGACGCGCCAGCTCGCTGTACAGGGAGATATGTACTATGCCGCCGGGGCGAACACGACTGGCAATTGCTCGGCCGCCTTCGGTGGGGTCTTGCAGATGATGTAAAACGCCAGTGCATTCCACAACATCGAAGGTTTCATTCAGTTGGTCCAGATCCAACAAATCCATTTGTATGAATTCAATGTTCGTGACGTGGTATTTGCGGGCCATTCGAATTGCATAGGCTAAACTGGCGGTGCTGAGATCGATGGCGACTATTCGGGCATCCTTCCCGTAGCTGAGAGCGTACTCTATGGCTTTGCTGCCGGTTCCGCATCCTGCCACCAGCACGGCGGGCGCATCATCGAGAAACGCCAGTTCTGCCTCGTTAAAAAATTGCGACATGCGTGCGCGGCGTGGGGCCGGTTTTGGGTTATCCAGGTACAGCCAGCGGGGGTATGGGTATTCTTCGTAATTTTTCGCAATGAGCTTAGAGGTGCCGTCCTCAATACTGCCCAAACGGCGGATGGAGCGCCGAATAATTTGCTCTTCTTCATAGTCCGACAAATAGCTACGCAGCATGCTTTCCAGCCAAGCGGGCATGGCTTCAATAGAAGCCAATAACGTTGCCATATTTTTGCCGGGCCCGCATAACACATTGGGGCGCAGGTAGAGAATGGTTAGGGCGGCGATCGTCCAGTCAACCGGTTCGTCAGCGTGGGCTTGATGCAGAGTCTGTTTCAGGTCCGCTACGCGTTCTTGCTCAACGGGCGAAACAAACCAGACATACTCATTGTTAATGGCCTGCCAAATCAGGCTGGCCAGCGCTTCCTGAACGTAGCTGTCTTTGAGCTTGTCCGGATCGGTAAAAAGCAGGCGTCTGCGCAGGGCTGTGAGCAGCAACTCTGTGTCGATGTCGACATTGATGGAGCGACGAAGTTGACGGTGCAAATCGGGATTGGCGAGGGTATCGCGTGCTTCGAACGACAGCAGCCAGCGTGCGCCTTCTTCCCAGCCGGCCTTTCGCCCGCGCTCCAGCGCAGGAGTGAGAGGGGTGCGCCTAAACAGTTTTCTCAACGCGGGCGCCAGTGGCGAGCGGCGCACCGCTAATTTGACAAAATTATTGACCTGACTCTGAATCATGGGGTGCTCCTTCGCGGGGAAATCCGTATTTGATGTTTGCGAGGAATCCGATGATTGCCGGGTGATGCTGGGAAACGGCAAGCGAAACGCGGCCTAGCAAAGGCGTAGCGTTGAAGGCCGAGTATAGATGTGCGGCGTCTTTAGTCGCAAGGGATTGGTGGCACTAATTGGCGTCGGTTTTCTTGACACTGGTGCCCCCAATTAATGGGGAGAGTTATTCTGGCAGGAAACGGATGGTCCCGTACCAGCCTTCAATTTGGGTGTCTTGGTCATCGCAGTCGGTCATCAGAGCGATGCCGTCAATAGTTTCAGGCCGGGTGCCGTGAGTGGCTTCGAAATCGTCCGCCAGATTGCGGCGCTCGGTGACCCATTCGCCCGCCTGCTCCTCTCCGGAACGGACGGCAATCATTTTGGCTTGCCGCGCATAGGCGTTGTCCCAGGTTTCGCCTTCGCTCATAGCGCTGGCCCAGACGTAGTTAACCACTTCTGTGCGCCACCGACGCCAGCCCCCGTCAATCACAGCGTAGACACGCACGGCGTAATCATCCCCGGATTTTTGTCGCTCGTCGATAGTGGGTTCAAAAGTTTCATTGATGCGCCATTGCCATTCGATCACAGGCGTTTCTTCAAGGTTGATTTCGCGCTCCAGATAGAGCGCGGAGGCGCTGCGATCGCAGCGCGCGTGCAACGCTTCCCGACCATCGACTTCGGTCAGTCGATAGTGGGTTTCGCCTTCGAATTCACGCGTGTCCCATTCGATCATTTCGGCGGGCGTAAATGTCAACTCTTCCGCGTTGGCAACCAGAGCGGGGGTTAGGCCGAAAGTTAGGCCGAAAGTCAGGGCACCGGCCATACGGTTGAAATTGTTCATTCGTCGCTCTCCTTTCGATTTTTCCTTTGCTCTAGCGAGCGCCAATTTCCTCCAAACGGTCTTGAATCTCCCGCTCTGAGAACCATTGACCGCGAACCATGACTCCAGCTCGTTGGCGCACTAAGCCAATGTCATCCAGCGGGTTGGCCTCCAACAAAATCAGGTCTGCCCGATAGCCCGGTTCCACGCGGCCAAATTCGCCTTCGGCATCGAAGTAATGAGCCACGTTTCGGGTGCCGGTGACCAGCACCTCATAGGGGGTCATTCCGGCAGCTACCATCATGGCCATTTCATGGTGAATGGAAAAACCGGGGACATTGAAAAACTGTGGTGCGTCCGAGCCCAGTGCAATGGGCGCGCCCCCGTCGTGGAGCGCCATGAGAATGTCCTGGCGAATCTGTACTAAACGCCGAGCGGCTTCGGGTTGAAAATACTCGCGCTCCTGGAAGTTGCGCTTCGCTTCAACCCAGTTGTCGATTACGTCACGGGGCAAGTACCGCATTTCTGGCCACTCGGCCATGCTCTCGGCAGGCTCCTCTGAAGCCAAGTGCTCCACTAAACTCAGTGTTGGCACATTCCAGGTGCCCGCTTCTACGGTGAGTTCTACCGCTTCCTGCAGTCGATCCATATCGACATGGTCAACCAGCGCGCTGCCGAAGAATCCGGTTTCCGTTTCGGTCAAATCGACGTTTTCCGCCGCGAGAAACTCGACGTAGCGGTCCAGGTGATCAATGGAGGCCTGGCCGGCATCCAGGGCTTGCTCTAAAGGCACTCGAGAGGGGATGTGGCCGCCAAAGGGAATACCGACGCGCTGGGCTTCCTCCACCATCGGAGGGTATTGCTCTGCGGGCAGGTTGCCTACTTTCAGAAGATCAAAGCCTATTTGATGATGTTCGCGTACGGTGTTTCGTACTTGCTCCTCAGAGCCGGCGTTGTGCGGGCCGAGCCAGGGGCCAGCCGCGTACAGTGTGGGCCCGTCCAGCTCGCCGGAGGCCAGTTTCTCCCGTAGCTCAACATGGTAGGGGTTGCCGGCCATACCGCGGACAAGGGTCACGCCATTGGAGATGTACAGAAACAGAACGTCTTCTGTGTATTGGGGGTTTTCGTCGCCGGGTACATGACCGTGCATTTCCGCTAATCCCGGCATCAGATAGCGGTTGCTTCCTTCAATGACGGTGGCCCCTTCGGGGTGATCTAATCCGACGGGCTGTATGGTTTGGATGCGCCCGTCGCGCACGATAACCGATTGATTGCGTAACACTCGCTCCCGGTCCATCGGGATAACATTCACGTTTTCAAAGACGTAAAGCCCCGGCTCAACTCTTTGGGCCGAGTTACAAGCGATGAGCAGCAAGCTGCTGACAGCAACAGCGAGTATTTTTATGAGCTTGAATGATTGGATTTTGGGCATAAAGCGCACCTCTGGAAAGGGGGCATAACCAGGCGATACATCTGCCGACGTAACGCAAAGCTTACACCCCTAAACGGTACGCCCTCAAGCGTCGGCTTAAGTGTTGTCTCCAGTGCAAACGGTATTTCGGCCTGCATCCTTGGCTTTGTAAAGTGCCTGGTCTGTTCTATTGAACAGAGCTTCCAGAGTTTCACCAGGTTGGATTTGAGCCACCCCAAAGCTTACTGTGATGTCCAAGCCGTCGGCAAAAGTGCTTTCCGAAATAATCCGGCGCAGCTTTTCCGCCATATCTGTCGCCTGAGTGAGCTCGGTATCGCCGCAGACGATGATGAATTCTTCACCTCCCCAGCGGGCAAAACGATCGGTGCCGCGAATATTGCTGAGTATGACCGAAGTCAGTTCGCGAAGTACGCGATCACCCACGGTGTGGCCATGGGTATCATTGACGGCCTTGAAGTGGTCGACATCAAATAGCAGCAGTGACAGCGGCTTATTTTTATAACGCCAGTTCTTGAACGACTCGGCCAGGGACTCCTCAATGCCGGCGCGGTTGTAGGCGCCTGTGAGTGGGTCGAGTTTACTGCGCCGTTCGAGGATTCGGCGACGCTGCTCCAATAATTGGTTGATCTCTCTCAGCTCGGCTTGCTTTTCATTGCCGGATTTTACCGCCAAAGAGAGGAGTCGAATGCGAGACGTCAGGTAGATTAAGATGGCGAAAATCCAGGCGACGATGATCCCCAGGTAGAGAGTTTCGGTTTTGATCCGCACGCCGACCAGCTCCAGCTCATGAAGTTGGAACTGGTGTGATCCACCGGTGAGACCGGTACCGGTCTGAATCTCGATCAAACCGACGTTGGAAAACTCCAGCTGCGTTTGGCGCACGCTCAGGTCGTACAGTTGAATCCACCAATCCGCGACCCGGAAATAGGAAAGCCGTATGTCTTCGTAAAAAGGTCCCTTGCGTGTATCGAGTTCGACCGCGTTGAACTTGGTGGATCGAATTTCGTCGGGGCGCGTGTACTCAGGGTTGCTGTTGCGCAAAAATATACGCACGCTCTGGGCAGACCCTGCATAATCCAAATGAAAGTTCATGTGGGTGTATCGGGTCAGGTCAATGCCGTCCAGGTAGCTGTCTGAGAAGTACACCTGCATCCCGCAGAAAGGGTGTGGCCAGGCTTGGCCCAGCTGGCACCGCCAGCGCAGTTCATCTTTCTCGATCCACTCGACGACTGTATCGCCGCCATCCTGTACGTCTGAGTCCAGCTCAAAGCGAAAAGTGTCGTCCCCAGGGGTAATGACAAGCCGCGTTTCCAGCAGGGGGCCGTGAAACAACAGAACGCCGATGGTTAGAACCACCAGCAAGAGCAGGAATTGTTCAGGAGCAAAGCGTTTAGCTCTCAAAATAGGGGATACTCGCATCCGGACTGTAGTTCATTGAGGATAGCCCATAAAACGCGAAAGTACGAGGATTTTGGCGCCATGAAGCGAGGCGGGAGCCGGGTCTCCGTGGTAGCGCTATCAAGTGTGATAAAAGCAAGAATGGGGCGGCGCAGTGTTGTCACTGCACCGCCGCCGGTTAGAAGTGGAAGTTAACGCCAACGGTAAAGTTATGGTTGTCCAGCGATTGGTCGAGGGGACCAATGTCGGCTTCGGTGTACAGCCATTCTCCGGTTAGGCTCCATTGAGGGCCCAACAAGAACTCAACGCCCAGGCCAGCGTGAAGACCTTCCCCGCTGGTATCAGCATCGTCCCTGGCTTCCAGTCGGGCTGCGCCGAGTTTGCCATAATACATCGCCGGACCGGCAACAAAGCCCAGTTTGCCGCTCAAGCCATAGGCGTGGGTGCCCACCCTGAAGTCGTCACCATTGATAGCGTCGTCGATAAAATCCGGGGTGTGGTCCTCTGACGCGTTGTAGTCATAGAAAACGTTCGCCCCGACGATCCAGCCGTGCATGAAGGCCCAGTTGTGGCCAAGTTCCAAGCCGACAGTCCAGGAGTCGGTGCTGTCGGCGTCGTCAATGGAAGTCCGGCTCAAGCCAGTTTTGGCGCCGGCGTACCAGCCTTCAAAATCTTGCACGGTTATGGGTTGCTGTTGTTGCGCGCTAACAGCACCCGATAGCGCCAGCAAGCTGGCTGCAGTGGTGCCTAAAAGAAAGTTTTTCATGAGTCACCTCCTACAAAAGTAGTCCAGATTAATCCGCCCTTTCAGGCCCGTCCGTAGTGATTCTTTCTCGCCTTTTGAGCCGTCGGTAGACGGCCAGAAAACGAGAATCAAACTCATACGATGGACGTTAGTGGAGGTGCTTGTGGCCCGTCAACGGGTACGCCATGGGAAGTGCAACGCTTCCTCACAAAAGCTGAAATGCGCACACTTTATCCCAAAAAAAGATGGCCAAGAGTCCGGTGGGTTGCGGAGAACTGACGTTAGATTACACAGTGGAGACGCATTAGGGCGAAAGAGCTTTAATGCTTTACGATATCCCGATAATGAGAACAAATCAGCGAGCAGTAGTAACACCAGTACTCGTGCTGCGCGATGCGCCAATGACCTTGGCCGGGGCTGCCAGTTATGTCGCGCGTAACCTCTTGGCGCAGAGCTTCAGATTCGGCCTCCAGGCGCGCCAGCACTTCCTCCAGCGCGCTTAAAAGCGTTCCGCCATCCAAGTTCAAACTGTCGATCCAGCTAATGCAGTCGGCGAGCGGTGAGTCAGTTCCCAGTTGAAACTGTTGGCAAATTCGTGACGTCAGTATTTCTATGAGGGACATGGTGACGCTCCGCTACTGTAAAGCCCACGACTTTTGATGAGAGATGTTGTTGGACAGAGGTGTGTGAGCTTTTCTAAACGTGCCATGGTTTGAACCCGGTAAATGTAAGAATTCAATGTATTCTAAGTAAACGTTGCGTGTGCGCGAAAAAGTGTTCATTGTGAGGCATTTGCGTGCGCCTATTTTGCACGTAAGGGCCAAAAGTAGGACTTCATGAAGAAAGAGGCTGTAGTGACCGTAAGATTGGACCAGGACACTGATCGCCTGATTCGCGGGTTAGCTGCCAAGGACGATAGAACGGTTGGCTGGATCGTCCGAAAACTTATCGAAGAGGCCTTGGATCATCGGAAGAAGCTTAAGCTTAAAAGCCAGAGCTGAGATGGCAGCCGCTCTTCAGGTGACGGCGCCCGCATCTCTACTATTGGCGCCAATCCCGCCCGTTAATCTCCTTTGTATCTCACTCATATATCTGTGCGCGCAGCCTACGCTATACCGGTTCGAAGAAAAAGGGTATACGCGTCAGCCTGTCGGCATCACTGCCCGGCGAAAACACCCTCAGCAGCCCTTGCCAATTTCTTCATGCCCGGCTCATTGATTCGAATGTGGCGCAGTTCCTCGAACACGCGCGCGCCTAACACGTGGCGGAGCACTTTTTCATTTTCAATTTCTATGGGTACGGTGCTGTCGACTCGGGTGCAGCCTGTTTCAATGGCGACCTTGCAGAGCGCCCCAGCAAGTGCCTTACCAATACCCTGTTCGCGATAGTCAGGATAAACGTATAGGTCATCCACCCAAATACCACGTCTACCAAGAAATGTGGAATAGCTAAAATAATAGGTAACCAAGCCTACGATCTCCCCGCCCAAATCGGCAAGTAAAGCGTAGGCTGCCGGCGTTTCGGAAAAAAACGCCGCTTTGATGTCTGAGCTCCTTGACTGCAAGGCATCCGCACAAGCGTCAAGCCGTGCTTTTGCCTGAATTAGAGAGAGCATGGCGTTGAGGTCAGCTTCTCTGGCTTTTCGAATGATAAAAATCGTCGTTCTCCTGCTTTTAACGCCCAGCGGTGAAGATTAATCTCGGAGGGGTTGTTCCCGCGGCGGCTAGCACTGTCGTTACAGGGGCTCGTCAAAATCCCGGCATTGAATAAGAGGTGGTCGGCGATGGGCTCTCCCGTGGGTCGATGGAGCCACTAAAGACTACGGGGTTTGCGCTCATGGGACATTCGACGGATCACGGCCAGTCGGCCAGCGCACTCGGGGTGTTTAAGGAGCGTTCGGTAATAGGCTCGAATCTGCTCGCAGTAAAAGCACCAGTACTCCTGTTGCACCAGATGCAAAACGCTTTTGGATTGCCCGTGGCGCCTCAGCGCTTCCGCTTCCAGATCCAGAATCGTTTGTAGCTCATCCAATCTCTTTAGTAGCTCTGATTTATCCAGCTCCTGCTCATTGGCCCAGTCGACAAAATCACCCAGGGGGTAGTTGGGGCTCATTCGAAACTGACAAATACGGGCTCTAAGTGTATGCCGTAGAGGCATAATGCCTACTCCTTAGCTGGGGGCTTACGGCCCCGAATCCTGAATCTTCGTTTGGTCCCTAATTCTGCCCAATACTAGGCAACCGTGACGCCAAGTCAAGCGGCGCCGAGTATCCTAAACGCGGCTGATTTATGGCCCGAGTCCGCACTCGTCGTACAACGCCCTGTAGGAATTACCGAATTGGCAGGGATTGTCGTGCATCTTCGCGAATTGCCCTTTTTTAGGGCAGATTGGTGCTTCCCTTTCGGCCGTCAACCAATAGTTGAAAGTGTGATGTGAGTCACAGGGAGGCAACCTTAACTTAACGTTTTTGCTCTGACAACATGAAGCCCATCCTTCCTGCGCCTTCAATGCACTTGAGGGGCTGCAGTCCCACAATCCTGATGCCCATATACCCGCAATGTTAAGCAATAAACGAACCAGAACAGTAAGTCTTCACAAATCAATCCCTTAGTCGATTCATGTGCCTCAAACGCTGAAGAGGCGTAAAAAAATTCGACGCTCTTGAAGTTCGAAAACGGTCCCGACGTCGAATTTGTAAAATTTGCAACGCATCTGCGTGAATCTTACAAGTCGCGATTTCATCGATGTGCGCATGAGTTGAACGATGTGTCGCACACATTGAAAGACGCGCCCAAAGTGGCGTGAATCGTCACGCTTGAACGGCCATGGCGTCGGCTTACTCACAGTTCAAGGCTTTTTTTGCGCGGCAGGGTTCTTGCAGCTTCAATATCAGTTCCCGATTTTTCTACACCGTGCTGTCCTTTAAGGGACGGCATTCATGCCAATAGATGTAACGCCTTACAAGCTCAGGAAGACGGGAAGGCTGTCCGACTATTGGGCGGAGGTAATCCTCGACGATGGCGATCTTCACTGAGTGCGTCACGCTTCTTGTACGTTCGATGAGGAAGCGAGTGGGCGTTGCGCATGAGGAGGCTCCACTATGCCAGGCTCGTACACTGAAGATTCCTTGGGTCGAAAAAAGCAGGGCAATGGCTCACACGCGCCCCCTGTGAAAAAATCAAAAACGGCCACAAAGAAGAAAGTTGGCGCTAAAGCGACGCGAGCACCCGCGCAGGAGAGCGGTACAAGTGCGAGCGCGACGCTTAGCGTCGAAGAGGCAATTGCGCAGCCTAGGGTGCTGATTGACCGGATTACGCCCAGCGTGGATGAAGGCCGTTATCCTGCTAAAGGTGTAGTAGGGCAGACCTTAATTGTTAACGCGAGAATATTCACTGACGGGCACAACCGCCTCGCGGCTCGGGTGTTGTGGAAAGAAACTGAGGCTAATCAGTGGCACAGCCGCCCCATGTCGCTGCTGGGTAATGACCATTGGTCGTCCCAATTCACTCCCGCCAAAACCGGCCTCCACGAATTTGTGATCGAAGCGTGGTTGGATCGATGGCAAAACTATCACCATGAACTGCATCAAAAGTTTTACGCCGGCATTCCTGTAAGCCTGGAAGTGGAGGAAGGCCAGATTCTTCTGAATGACATCCGCGATTATGCAAAAGCGCAGGACAAGCTGCCGGAAAGTAAGCGAGAAGAGCCGCCGGGCCGAATAATCTCGCACAGAGTCATGTCTCGTGAGCATGCTGAACTTTATCTGCGCGATTGCTTAGAGCAGTTGGAACAGGAAGAGCGCACCGAACAAAAAGCCCAGCTTTTGCTGGACCCCTCGCTGGCTGAAGCGGTGGAAGTTTTGGAGCCGCACCACTTTGCCTCTCGCTCCCGTCCGTTGTTGGTGGATGTGGAGCGCACCGCCGCGGGTTACAGCGCTTGGTACGAGCTATTCCCGCGCTCCATCACCGATTCGGTGAACAATCACGGTACCTTTGACGACGTTATTTCGCGCCTGCCCGCCATTCAAGCCATGGGTTTTGATGTGCTGTATTTTCCGCCCATCCACCCGATTGGAGAGCGCAACCGCAAGGGCCGCAACAATACCCTAGAGGCCAAAACGGGCGACCCAGGCAGCCCTTATGCCATTGGCAGTCCGGAGGGTGGGCATGATGCGGTCTATTCCGAGCTCGGTGGTATTGAAAGTTTTCGTCGGCTACGTGATGCAGCGCGTGAGTACGGATTAGAGCTGGCACTGGATTTTGCCATTCAATGCGCGCCGGACCACCCGTGGTTGAAAGAGCACCCGGAATGGTTTTCATGGCGACCGGACGGATCCATTCGCTATGCGGAGAATCCGCCCAAAAAATACCAGGATATTGTGAACGTAGATTTTTACGCGGAGAAGGCCAAGCCTGACATGTGGCTGGCTTGGCGCGATATCGTGCTCTATTGGATCTCTGAGGGCGTGAAGATCTTTCGCGTCGATAACCCTCACACCAAGCCGCTGGCCTTTTGGGAGTGGCTGATTGCCGATGTGCGCAGCCGACACCCTGAGGCCATTTTTCTGTCGGAGGCGTTCACTCGGCCAGCGATGATGTACAGCCTCGCCAAAATTGGTTTTTCCCAAAGTTATACCTATTTTATCTGGCGTAACTCCAAAAAGGAGCTGACCGAATACTTGACGGAACTCAGTACCACGGAGGTGAAAGACTACTACCGGCCTAACTTCTTCGTGAATACCCCGGATATCAATCCCTTCTTCCTACAGACGGCCGGGCGTCCGGGATTTTTGATACGGGCCGCCCTGGCGTCCACCCTGTCGGGCTTGTGGGGTGTTTACAGCGGCTTCGAATATTGCGAATCCGCACCATTGCCGGGCAAGGAGGAGTATCTGAACTCCGAAAAATACGAGATACGCCCCAGAGATTTCGACGCTCCCGGCAACATCGTGCAGGAGATCAGCCGCCTTAATGCCATTCGCAAGGAGAATCCGGCACTGCACTCGCACCTGCATGTGCAATTTTACGAAAGCTCGAACGATCAGGTTTTGTACTTTGGCAAATCAACTCCCGATCGACGCAATTTTATACTGGTGGCTATCAGTCTAGACCCCCATCACGGACAGGAAGTCGATCTTGAGCTGCCCGTGGAGCAATTTGATCTGCATGGGGATATTCGTTTCGACGTGACTGAGCTAATGCGGGATCAGCATTTTCAGTGGCACGGTCACCGGCAGCATTGGTACTTCAATCCCCAGGAAATTCCTTTTGCCATTTGGAGACTTCAGCCTCGGAGGGCGTAACTTGTGCTGAACACAGAGCGGACCACAGAAACTCGAGGATCAAACGTCAACTTTGCTTCCCAAGCCGTGCTATCGCAGGAGGCGACTTGGTACAAGGACGCTATCATCTATCAGTTGCACGTTAAGTCCTTTTTCGACTCCAACAATGACGGTATTGGCGACTTTCCCGGCGTCATTGAGAAGCTCGACTACATTGCGTCATTGGGCGTGAACACGATTTGGCTGCTGCCTTTTTACCCGAGCCCTTTGCGCGACGATGGCTACGATATTGCGGACTACTACGGCGTGCACCCGGACTACGGCACGATTGATGATGTTAAGCGCTTTATTGATGAGGCGCACCAGCGTGGGTTGCGTATTATTACTGAGTTGGTGATCAACCATACCTCCGATCAGCACCCGTGGTTTCAGCGCGCGCGCAAGGCACCGCCGGGTTCTCCCGAGCGGGATTTCTATGTCTGGTCAGACGATGATGATAAGTATGAGGGCACGCGCATCATTTTTCTGGATACAGAGAACTCCAACTGGACCTGGGACCCAGAGGCAAAAGCGTACTTTTGGCATCGATTCTATTCGCATCAGCCGGATTTGAATTTTGACAACCCGGAAGTTCTTAAGGCGGTCATTGATGCGATGAATTATTGGCTCGATATGGGGGTGGATGGCTTACGCCTGGACGCCGTTCCCTATTTGGTGGAGCGAGAAGGTACTAACAATGAAAACTTGCCGGAAACCCACGACATATTAAAAATCATTCGCGCCGAGGTGGACGAGAAGTTCCCGGGCCGGCTGCTGTTGGCAGAGGCCAATCAATGGCCGGAGGACACGCAGGAATACTTTGGCGAAGGCGACGAATGTCACATGGCGTTTCACTTCCCCTTGATGCCACGAATGTATATGGCACTGGCTCAGGAAGACCGATTTCCAATCACCGATATTCTTCGTCAAACACCGGTGATACCAGAGAACTGCCAGTGGGCGATTTTTTTACGCAATCACGATGAGCTGACACTGGAGATGGTCACCGACCGGGAGCGGGACTATTTGTGGGACCAGTATGCCTCCGAAGGTCGTGCACGCCTGAACCTGGGTATCCGGCGCAGGCTGGCTCCTTTGATGCAGCGCGATCGTCGGCGCATCGAACTGCTGAATTCCTTGTTGTTTTCCATGCCCGGTACGCCGGTGATTTATTACGGCGATGAGTTGAGCATGGGTGACAATATCTATCTGGGGGATCGCGACGGCGTGCGTACACCGATGCAATGGTCTCCGGATCGTAACGGAGGCTTTTCCAAGGCCGATCCCTCTCGCTTAATGCTGCCGGCGGTCATGGACCCGTTATACGGTTATAGCGCCGTCAACGTGGAGGCTCAAGCGAGAGATTCCCACTCCATTCTAAATTGGATGCGCTTGATGCTGGATGTGCGTAAGCAGCACCCGTCGTTTGGGCGCGGCAGTTTCAAAATGCTCTACCCAGCCAACCGACGCATACTGGCGTACATCCGCGAGTATCAGCATCCGGACGGTGGGGAGACGGAAACAATTTTGTGTCTCGCCAATATGTCCCGTACAGCCCAGGCGGTAGAGCTGGACTTATCGGCTTACGCTGGACTGGTGCCGTTGGAAATGACCGGTGGCAGTACTTTTCCGCCCATCGGTGAGCTGAATTACCTGCTGACCTTGGCGCCCTACGGTTTTTACTGGTTTTTGTTGGCCCATGAAACCAAATACCCCGAATGGTACACGCCGCCCCCGGAGCCCTTGCCGGACTACCTCACACTGGTACTGCGCTCGGGCGTGATGGATGTACTGGAACCACCGCTGAAAGACAGTCTTGAGCAGGATATTCTCCCCGCATACTTGGCCAAGCGACGTTGGTTTGGGGCCAAGGGTGAAGTCATTAAGGGGGATCGCTTAATACATCAGGCCTCGCTGCCGCACTCCGCAAACAATGGTAGCGGCGCAGAGTTAGAGAATATATTGTTAACGGAAATCGAAGTCGATGTGGGGCAGCATAAACAGTCCTATCAAATTCCAATGGCGATTTTTTTTGAAGATGGGCACGTGTCGGCGCTCGCTCATCAACTAACGCTGGCGCGAGTGCGGCGTAGACAGCGAGTCGGTGTATTGACCGATGCCGTGGTGTCGGATGAACTGACCAAGAGCATTGTAGAGTTGCTCTACAAAGGTTTGGATAAACCGAACGGCATCAGGCTTTCGGACGTGGCGCGCGTTCCGAAAGGTCATGACGACTTGATATTTCGGCCCACCGACGAGCTGAGAAAACTCGAACTGAATGCCCCGGGGCTGGAAATACGCACTCTGTCTGTAGAGCAGTCCAATAGCTCAGTCATTGTTGGCGAGCAAGCGGTATTGAAACTGTTGCGGCGCACCTTCCCCGGTGCCCATCCGGAAGTGGATATGAGCGGTGCGCTTACCGAGGGCGGCTTCGCCAATACCGCACCCTTGCTGGGGTATGTCTGCCGCAACGATGAACAAGGTGAGCCCACGGTGCTGGCCGTTTTACAAGGCTACATACCCAACCAGGGTAACGGCTGGGAGTGGATGCTTGAGCACTTGGATCGGCTCAATGAAGATCGAGCGTCCATTAAGTCCCCAGAGTTATCTGAGGAAGTGATCGACGCCGAGATCAGTTCTCGGGAACAGGAAGCCCTGGCGGAACTGGAGCGCTTGGCCAGTGCGATAGGGAAACGCCTCGGGGAAATGCATTGCGTATTGGCTAAGGCAGGCCCCTCGCCTGCTTTCAGTGCGGAAAAGACCGACCAGTCTATGTGCGACCAATGGGTCACCACGGTTCAAAGCCAGATTGATTTGGCTTTTTCCTCTTTGCAGCGTTTGGACCCTGGTGTACTGGGGCGCCAGGACGTGGAGCTGGTTGAATCCTTACTAAAACATCGAGATGAACTGCGCCTAGTGGTACGCAATCTAGCAGAGATGGGTAAAGGTTCACTTCTGTTCCGTATTCACGGTGACCTGCATTTGGGGCAGATTTTGGTGGCTCAGGACGATGCTTTCTTTATCGACTTTGAAGGCGAACCCACGCGTCCGGTAATCGAACGGGTCGGTAAGTCTAGTCCCTTCCGGGATGTGGCAGGGGTGTTGCGCTCCCTGGATTATGCCGCAGCAACGGCGTCCGAGCACACCAGTGTGGTGGACAATGAAATGGCCTTTGAAAAGCACCAGGAATTTCTGAAGCGGTTCCGGGAATGTACTATGGCTGCATTCGTGGGTGCATACCAAGAGGCTGCGAATGAGGTTTCGCATGCTTGGGATAGCACGGCGGGTCGACAGGCGCTCATTAGTCTGTTCACTCTGGAAAAAGCCGCCTACGAAATCGACTACGAGGTGACGAACCGTCCAGACTGGGTTCATATTCCATTGCGTGGTCTCGCCGAGATCGCGCGGCGCATGGATGTTCGGATTGATCAAACGACCACACATTGATATTCGCCTCGCCTTGAAAAGGCGAGCCAACTGAAGGGACAAAGTTATGGTTGAATCCGCAATGGGACAAGAAGCACATGTACCGGAGTGGGGAGCCCGTGCTTTGGAAGCGGGCACTTTGGGCGATCCATTCGGGCTGCTGGGTCCGCACAAACATAACCAGCAATTGGAAATCCGCACCTTCCAGCCTAACGCCAACCGGGTTGAGGCGATAGCGCCCGACAGTGGCGAAGTGCTGGCTGAATTGCAGCCGAGTCAGGAGTCCTCCAACGTGTTTGTCGGTGCGCTTCCCGAGGAGCGGGATTACAAACTGCGCATTGACTGGGGCGATCAGGTTCAGGAAACCGAAGATCCCTACTCGTTTGGCTTACTGTTGGGCGATATGGATCTGCACCTGATTGGCGAGGGACGCCACTACGAGGTGAACCACGCGTTGGGGGCACACGTGACCACCATAAATGGTGTTCACGGTACACGCTTTGCTGTGTGGGCGCCCAACGCGCAACGGGTTTCTGTGGTGGGAGATTTTAATCAGTGGGATGGTCGGCGACACCTGATGCGCTCGCGCGGGGAATCCGGCGTGTGGGAAATTTTTATCCCTCGCGTGCAACAAGGTAGCCACTACAAATATGAAATTCTTGGCCGTGACGGTGTGCTGCCGTTGAAGGCGGACCCAGTCGGGTGGCAGGCAGAGGCCATCCCCGGCAACGCCTCCATCGTGCCCGACCCCGAGCCGTTCCAATGGAGTGACGATCATTGGATGTGGCACAGAAAAGACCGCCACTCTCACCATGCTCCCATTTCCGTGTACGAAGTTCACGTACAGTCCTGGCGCCGGCGGCAAGATGACTACCACCGGCCGCTCAGCTGGGATGAGCTGGGTGATGAGCTAATACCTTATGTGCAACGAATGGGTTTTACTCATATCGAGCTGCTGCCCATTACTGCGCATCCGTTCACCGGTTCTTGGGGTTATCAACCCATTGGTCTGTTTGCGCCCATTGCTGAATGCGGCAGCCCACGCCAGTTCGCCCGTTTTGTGGATCGGTGCCACCAGGCCGGCATAGGTGTGATTACGGATTGGGTGCCCGCGCATTTTCCGACCGACGCCCACGGCCTAATGCGTTTCGATGGTACGGCACTTTATGAACACGAAGATCTGCGCGAAGGTTTCCACCAAGACTGGAATACGTTTATTTACAATTTGGGGCGTAATGAAGTGCGCGGCTTTCTACTCGCCAATGCGCTGCATTGGCTGGAAACTTACCACATCGATGGTTTGCGGGTGGATGCAGTGGCCTCCATGTTGTATAGGGACTACTCACGCAAGGAGGGCGAGTGGGTGCCAAACGTCTACGGTGGTCGGGAGAACTTGGAAACCATCGACTTTCTCCGCCATCTCAACTGCATTGTCGCTGAGCGTGTGCCTGGCGCCATGATGATCGCTGAAGAGTCTACCGCTTGGCCGGGGGTGACCCACGCCATCGACGAAGGCGGCCTCGGTTTTTCCTTTAAATGGAATATGGGCTGGATGCACGATACGTTGCAGTATTTCAGTACCGATCCCATCTACCGCTCGCATGATCACGATCGTATGACATTCGGCTTGCTGTACGCGTTTTCTGAAAACTATCTATTGCCTCTGTCTCACGATGAGGTAGTTCACGGTAAAGCTTCCCTGCTGGGGAAAATGCCGGGAGATCGCTGGCAGCAATTCGCTAACCTGCGCAGCTACTACGGTTTTATGTGGGGCCACCCCGGCAAAAAACTGGTGTTTATGGGTGATGAGATTGCTCAGCCCAGTGAGTGGGATCACAACAGCGAAGTAGCTTGGGATGCGCTGGGCGATCACTTGCACCGGGGTGTACAACAGTTGGTGACCGACTTGAACCACCTGTATCGTGATCAGCCCGCACTGCACAGCGCGGATTGCGACAGTACGGGTTTTTCCTGGCTGGTGGGGGATGATCGTAACAACAGCGTGTTTGCTTTTTATCGCAGTGGGGTGGAGGAGGGCATGCCGCCCGTGTTGGTGGTGTGTAACTTAACCCCGGTGCCCCGCGAACACTACCGGATAGGTGTGCCGCGTATAGGTCATTGGCAGGAGGTCATCAACAGCGATGCCGATTGCTACGGTGGTTCAAATATGGGCAATGGCGGAGGCGTGGTGGCTCAACAAGAGCCCTTCCATGGTCAGCCGTTTTCTGTAGAACTGACATTGCCGCCGTTGGCTACTGTCATTTTCGTCTATGACGAACACACCACGGAGCCTTTGCATTGATTGAGGGCGCCAGCTCACGTGAAGCAAGCATCGAGTTAACGCGTGGGCTGGCGCTGGAACAGGGTTTCCAGTCCATTCAGTTTAATTTCGTACATCAGGGCCAACTGGCGGCCAAGATTATTGTCGGGAAAACCCTGCCGGTGAAACCACACTAGGTAAGGTTCAGGCAGCTCTAGTAATTTCCGCCCTTTGTATTTTCCGAAAGGCATGACTTGTTCGATGGCCTCTGCCAGATCATTCTGTTCCACAGCTAGCGTACTCGTCTTAGTCGGTACTGTTTGTGTAGCTCGTCCGTGGCAGCGCCCTGAATGTGTTCCTGCCACTCGCCTTCAAGCTCGTGTTCCGATAGGGCGCGCATACGGCGCGAATGCATGTAGCGGTCGTGCTCAGGATCAAAGCCCGAGCCGCCACTGAGAGAAAACTCCAGCTGGTTAGGTTCGATAGAGAGCATCTGTGGCTGGTTGCCAAGGGAACAATAATGGGTAAGGGCAATTTGATCCTGGTCTCGGTGGAACACCGTCACCATTTCATAGGGTTTACCGACAAAAATGCTTTCAATGACCGCGCTGCGATTGGATGTCACCCGATAAGTCACTGCAACTTCGTCTTTCATGCCGAGCGTGCCGTCCACGTCAATCCAGTCTCCTTCGAATGACAGCAATTGTTCAAACGCATGCATGTGTAGCGGGTGCGTTTCACGGAGGCCGGTCTCAGTGGCCGCTAAGGGGGAGCTAAGGATAGCGAGACTCAGGTACAAAACAGCGCGAATACTCATTTTGATTCTCCTTTCAGAGTCAGAATTATTTTTTTTCTAGGCCTGGCCTTAAAGTTGAGCTACTTCTTCTCTTCCATACGCTGTAAGCGGTCGCTGATGTCCCGTATCAGCAGTAGCATTTCTTCCCGCTCTTTGTGTGCTCGTTCCTCCCGGGCTGCTAACCGCTGGGACTCCTCGTCGTAATGTTTTTCCTGCATGGTACTGACAATAATACCGATAAAAAGGTTGAGGACGACGAAAGCGGTAATCAGAATGAAGGTGACAAAGTACAGCCAGGCGTAAGGGTATACCGCCATCACTGGCCGGGAGATTTCCTGAGACCAGCTCTCCAGGGTCATAATCTGAAAGAGTGAATAGAGAGTACGGCCCAAGTGGCCAAACTGATCGGGGAACGAGGCCGCGAAAAGTTGGGTTCCCATAACCGCAAAAATATAGAAAACCATCAACAGCAAGAACACGATCCAACCGATACTGGGAATGGCTTTCAGTAGGGATTCAATAATGTGCCGCAGGCGCTCAATCTTGGTTAACAAGCGCAGCACCCGAAGAATGCGCAAGGCGCGGAGTATCGCGAAAGGCCCGGAGGCGGGTACCAGGGCAATGCCGACAATGACGAAATCGAAGATATTCCAACTGCTGCGGAAAAAGCGCGGTCCAAAGGCAATCAGTTTAATGGCGATTTCCACCACAAAAATGGCTAGCACTGCCTGTTCAATCCGTATCAGCAAGCCGCCGATGTGAGCCGTCACAGTCTGTGAGGTTTCTAACCCCAAGGTGATGGCGTTCAGGACAATGACCGCAATGATGGCGTTCTGTAAGGCTTGACTCTCTATCCAGTCCGCCAGCCGTTGGCGAAAGGTCAGGGTGGCTGTGGCTTGCATGGAAAACTCTGGTTGCGGGCTAAGGCGGGGAGCATAAACCAGCTTGCCGCCCGGCTCAACCGATAATAGGCGGCTTGAAAAGTAGCGCAATCCGCACCTGGCAGGGCGACTGTTGGGAGGGGTAGGGCGGGCATTGCCCCGGCTCAGACCGCGCGCTAAGCTCGATGCTGTGGAGTCAATCAGTGGAGGAGGGTTGCTCAGTGCAAAACTACGGTCAATTCTGCCCCTTGGCCCTGGCCTCGGAAATCATTGGCGAGCGCTGGACGCCTTTGATTCTCAGGGAGGTGGTGCTAGGTGCGCGGCGCTTCAATCATATTCACCGAGGCGTCCCGCGCATATCGCCAGCACTGCTTTCAAAACGCCTAAGTACCTTACAGGCGGCCGGTATTGTTGAGCGCCAAGGCGAAGGAGGACATGGCGAATACCAGCTCACCGAAGCGGGCTTGGAATTGGCTCCGGTCATCGAGAACCTGGCCCGTTGGGGTAAACGCTGGCTACCGGCCACTTTGAGCGAAAATCGAGCGGACCCGGATCTGATTGTCTGGGATATGCGCCGGCGTATGAAGCTGGAAAAATTACCGCGCGAGCGCACGGTGGTCGAGTTCTTGTTTATCGATCAAGTGGCCGCTAAACAGCGTCGCTGGTTGGTGGGTAATAGACTGGGCATGGAGCTGTGTATTACCGATCCCGGGTTCGACGTTGATCTAGTGGTTAAGACCGACAGTCGAACCATTACTTGGGTCTGGTTCGGTGACCTGCCCCTACTCCAAGCTATTGGCGAGCGCAAACTTCTCCTTCAGGGGGCTCCCCATTTGTGTGACGCATTTCCCAGCTGGCTGCAACTCAGTCCGACGGCCGATATCACCCGAAAGAAAACAGTACCTTTACTATAGATTTTGTAGTTGTTGGCCGCGCTCGTGAAGCTTAATCTAAAGTTGAGAGCGATAGTGAGCACGGCTTCTGTCGCTGACCTACTCGTCAACATTGCGAGGCAGCCATGGACACAGAAATTGATGTAATCATTATCGGTGGCGGTCAATGCGGCCTGTCCTTAAGTTATTACCTCCAGGGCATCGGCGTGGAACACCGGGTACTTGAGCGGGGACAGCGCGTTGCCGAGTCTTGGCATCGGCGCTGGGATCATATGAATATGATCACACCCAATTGGATCACCTTCTCCCTACCTGGTATGGAAGACTGCCGCGACCCCCACGGATTTGTCACCCGGAAAGACAACATCCGTTACCACGAAGCGTTTGTGGAGGCACACAGCACACCGCTGCAATTGGGCGTCACTGTAGAACGGGTCGGGCGGCGTGCGGACGGTCGTTTTGACGTAAGCACTGATCAAGGTCACTGGATCGCCCGTCAAGTGGTGGTCTCCGCGGGGCCTTTTCAAACAGCCAATATTCCCCATTGCTCGACAGAACTGGACGCGGGAATACACCAGCTCAGTTCCGGCCAATACCGCAACCCGGAGCAGTTTTCTGCCGGTGCAAATATTTTGGTAGTGGGCTCGGGTAACTCTGGCGTGCAAATTGCCGATGATCTTGCCAAGCGCCACACCGTCACCTTGGCTAAAGGCAGCAACCCCCGGCTACCCAGGCGTTTGACGGGGGAAAAGTTTTTGGAGATTTACAAGAACTTAAATGGTCCAGACGTGACCCTTTCGGAAACCGAGCGCCACCTAGAAGCGGATCTCATGTGGTGGCTCAAACGGTTGGGTGTATGGGATATGCCCGTGGGTACGCCCATGGCCAATAAAATGGCCGCAAAAGATGGCGACGCCTCCTGTGGACCGCCCTTGGAGGAGTTCGCTGCTGAGCGCGGTTTTGTTTTGGCCGAACGAGTGTCCGCCGCGGAGAAAACCGCAGTGACTTTGGCCGACGAGAAACGCCTATCACCCGACATCATTATTTGGGCCACCGGCTGGCGACGGGATTTCAGTTGGATCGACGTGCCCATTTTTGATCAGCGGTGGCAGCCTCAACATATTCGAGGCGTTACGCCCATACCGGGTTTGTATTTTTTGGGACTGCGTTTTCTGCACAGTTTCAGTTCCGGAATTATTTTGGGTGCGCCAAGAGATGCCAAATATATCGCGGGTGAAGTTGCCGCCTACCAGGCGGCTAGCTGATGAGGGGGCTGGGGTCAATCATGATACCAATAGGTTTAAACTTCGCCTGTGGCAATGGCTTGCGTCTTTCGTGGAGGCACTCCATTCAATGGATCAAGAAGGGTGGAGCCGTGACGTGATTAAATTTGAGTCTAAATAGCCTGTTTCCCAAAAGCTGAACTGAAGTAATATCTTCTTTGATCTAGCGAGCCCATAGCGCCTAACCCCGGGTGGCGAGTTAAATGTGAGAGGGTTGATTCTATGGCTGAAACGACGCTCCATAACAGTGACCAGCACTCGCTGTTTTTATCGATTTTTCTGCACCTATTCCCCGGAGCGGTATTGCTGGCGGCACTTCTTTTGCTTGGCCCTTACTTTGTCGCTCAGGGCCTTCCGGTTCTCCTTGCGGTAGTCGTTATAGACGCCATTATCGTTGTGCCTATCATGCTTGGCATTCTTTGGTATGCAAAGCGAAGCTCGGTGACCGATAAGTCTCGTCCTGTTGTGGACTTTCGAGAGAAAATAAAATGGCAGTGGTTTCTGTGTTTCTCCTTATTAACTCTACTTTGGGCCGTATTGGCATTTGTCACCTTAGCTCCTTTGGCTGAACTACTAAGAGCTCAGGTGTTTGCTTGGGTGCCATCGTGGTTTGATTTGGGCAATTACGCTCTGAACCCGGATGAGTACCGTCCCGGTTCTGTCGTCGCAACCTGGTTTTTGGCCTTTGCGATTACCTCAATCACAGTGCCGGTTGTTGAGGAGCTTTATTTTAGGGGTTACCTTCTGCCGCGAATTGATAGGTACGGTGCCTGGGCTCCGTTTATGAATGTGGTGCTATTTTCGATCTATCACTTGTGGTCGTTGTGGTTGGTTCCTACCCGTATCATTGCGTTGTTGCCTTTGGTTTATGTGGTTTGGCTAAAGCGGAGTATCTACATTGCCATATTTGTGCACGTGGCTTTGAACGTGGTGGGCGATTCATTGTTGACTATCCCCCTAGTGTTCGGGTGAACTGAAGGCCAAGCTGGTAATGATCAGGATGACGCGAAGGCAAGTACGGATGACAATCTACGTTATTCTTGCCGGAGTACTGACGGCGTTTTACTTACGCGGCAGCGCAGTGCTGGACGGGAATGAGGAGATGGATGGCGGAGTTAGCGAGACGATTAAGCTCGACATTAACGGCGCGGAACAATTTCTCATTATTCGCGGGCGGGATATTACCAAGCCGGTTATGCTATTCCTGCACGGCGGCCCCGGTACGCCGGAAGCTCCCTTTATTCATCGTTGGAACCCGGATATCGATCACCATGTTGTGCTTGTGTTGTGGGAGCAACGAGGGGCGGGCAAGTCGTTCTCTTCGGGCATTGACCCTGCCACCATGACGGTAGATCAGTTTATTGAAGATGCGCACCAGGTTACGCAGTACCTTAAGTCCCGCTTCGGGCGGGACAAAGTACTCCTCGCTGGCCATTCCTGGGGAACCTACCTCGGCATCCGCTTGATCGAACAATTTCCAGCCGATTACTCGGCGTACATTGGTATTTCTCAGACAGTCCACGCGACGCGTGAGGCACGAATTATATACAGCTGGGTGCAACGGCGTGCAACAGAGGCCGGAAGCCGCAAGGCACTCCAAGCTTTGGAAGACATCCATCTATCTGAAGAAGGGGTTCCTTTGTCGGACCTTTCAATTTTGTTGAAATGGGTCAACCGTTATGGAGGTGCCGCATTCTACGGCCGGTCTGACAGCTATCGACGGCTTGTGTGGGCCGTACTCACCTATGGTGATTACTCTCTGCGCGATAAAATCAATTACCCGCGGGGTGAAAGTTTCACCTTGAAATACTTGTACGAGGAGATCGCGAATATTGACCTGATTGATGAAGTAAAGACAGTCGATGTGCCGGTGTTCTTTGCGCACGGACGACACGACTACCAGGTGCCCATGGCTGTAGCGCAGGATTACTTTGCGGCTTTACATGCACCCTATAAAGAGTTTCATATCTTTGATAATTCCGCACACGGCGTCTTGATAGAAGAACCGGAAAAATTTAACAGTTTGTTAGCTCAAATAGTTCGAAAGGTGGAGGGCGGCGAGTTAACCCAGTAACTGCGGATTGAGCTGCCATACAGCGTAATTCAGTGCGGCTGCAAAGCCGGCCCACAACAAGTAGGGCACAAGTAATAAACCGGCAAGTTTGTGCACACGCCAGAAGGCTAACAGCGTGGCGAAAATGAACGCCAACAGCAGGAGGACGTCACCTAAGGCCCATGCTCCTAGATGCCAAGCGAAAAACAACCAGCTCCACAGCGCATTTAGCATAAGCTGCGCGAAATACAGACTCAGGGGTAGCCGGTTGGCAGCAAACCCACCCCGACGCCAGACAAGCCAGGCGGCGACACCCATCAGTGCGTACAAAATAGTCCAGACAGGACCAAAGACCGCTCCGGGGGGTGCCCAACCAGGTCGTTCTAGTTGGGCGTAAAAGTCGCCGGCATCAACCGACGCCACAGCACCAACTAGTGAAGCGACAAAGCTGAGCGCGAGCCACCCGACCAGCCCGAGAATCTGTTTCTGTTTTGATAACTGAGGCATGGCAACACAATCACTTTTCCTGAGGTTTCATGATTGTACATAGGAAGCGCGTACAATCGATAGCATTCACTCGGAAACAGTCGGCAATCTAAGGGGCATCGTATTCTTGCGTAAACATCAACAGTCGCTGATGTCGCCCAGCTTGTTCGTCTACATCCCAGCCAGAAATTTTAGGATTAAGTATATCCATGCGGAAGGCGCCGGTAATAATATCCAGTCGGCCATTGCCGGTCATATCCACCAGTTCGATAGGGACCAACCCCTTGATATTTCCACTGATTGGCCGGGGTTGAAAGTTCTGCTTGCCGTCGTTTTCAAACCAGATCAGAGATTGCCGTTTTGGATCGTCCCAGTAGTTCACCCAACTGCTGGCCACGACATCCAGGTGCCCGTTGCCGCTCACATCGCCGATGGCCAGGTTGGCAGCGCCGTAAAAGCGGCCGATATCATGATAGGCAAATTGTAGGTCGCCCAAGTTTTCGAGCCATTGCACGCCGTGATACGGTTTTGGATCATTCTGGGTGTCGAAGGCATCGCCGTTAGTAAAGATAAGATCGGGTCGGCCGTTTTGATTCAGGTCCGCCACCTTCATGCTGGTCATGCCAAAAATTGGGTGGCCGGCATTGGCAATGCTCATCTGCTCGAACGTACCATCACCCTGGTTGATAAAGGCGATAATTTCTTCATACTCCTGGGCGATCAGCGTAACCAAGTCCATCTTGCCGTTGCCATTGAGATCGGCGGGGATGAGGTTCAAGGCGCCGCTTAGCCGCAAAAGGGTATTCTTTTTGTAACTGCCATCACCCAGGTTTTCCAGCCAGAAGACTTCACCCACCTGGCCGCCGCCGAAAACCGCAACCGCCAGGTCCAGTCGGCCATTGTTATTGATATCCACAGCGCGGGCGTCACTGACTCGACCTAGACCGTCGATAATTAAACGCTGAGTAAACTGCCCTGATTCCTCCTGTTCCAGAACAAAAACCTTACCGGCCAGAGCTTCAACCGGCGGTAGGACTCCCAGATCAGCCACCAAAACATCCAAACGCCCGTTGCCATTAAAATCCATGGCCTGGGTGGAGACCGGAAAGGTGAGCTTGGCCAGCGGGGTTTCTTGCCACTTCGGTACTTGGTCATTGTTCCCTTTCTGGGCCTCCAGCAGTGTTACTTTACCCGTCTCTCCATCGCTAACCAAAAAGCTTCGACCGCCTCTACCGAAGTCCACCGGTTGGATATGCGCCACCTGGGGTAGCTCGGAAGGAGCTCCAATAGGTGTTGCGGTGAAGCTGATACTGGGATGCTCATTGTCCACATAGGGTAGCCTCGGAAGCGCCGTGGGGCTGCTGCCGTAGTACAAGGCCTTGATGTGAGGTACATGCTCTGGCGGTATGAATTCAGTTCCAGTTTGGTTGCGGGCCAGCTCCACCATGGCGTCGATCACGTGCGGCCAGCTGTGTTTGGGAAGAAGGGCCGGCGATGGCACGGCGTGACAGCTTCCACAGTACTGCTGAACCAGCCCCATAATCTCTTCGGTATCCATGGGTTTCGGTTGATTGTCCGCGGCGACGCTTGCTGAGAGAAAAATCAGGAGACTGCCAAAAGCGGTACGTATTCTAATTCTCATAGCCCTTACTGATCTCTATTAGTATGTAGCACTGATTCTGTCGGAACCCGGCTTCGAAATCAATGTTTCCAGAAAGGCTGGAGGTGGAGATATAACCACTTTGTAGCGTGCTCAAGTTTCAAAAAGATACAAAAGGTGAGAGAGGCAAAGAATCGGTATTCGGCCCAGAGTGGGGTAGTTGTTCGCTACCACCTATAACATATAGACACAATGACTCTATTTCACAGACCATCCCTAGCGACATCAAGGGGATGTTAAGTGCTGTTGAGCCGTTCACCCTGATTACCTGGCTCGACAATACCGCAAGGGATAAAAAGCACTGAGAATTAAAAATAATTACGCGGAGGAGTCATGCAAAATAAACCAAATCTCAAAAAGAAAGTGTTGCCGGCTGTCATTGCCGCTTTTTCACTTTCCGGTATCAGTACCGCTGTACACGCTCAAGAGCTGGAAGAAATTGTGGTCACTGGTATTCGCGCTTCTTTGGAGCGATCCATGGATATCAAGCGTGAATCCGCTGGCGTTGTTGACGCCATTACAGCGGAAGACATGGGTAAGTTTCCTGATGCTAACTTGGCCGAGTCCCTGCAGAGAATTACTGGGGTCTCCGTTGATCGAGTGAACGGTGAAGGTTCACAAGTCACTGTGCGCGGTTTTGGCGCTGCGGATAATATGGTCACGCTTAACGGTAGAACCATGCCCGCTGGCTACACTTACGGCGGCGGTAGCGGTGCGGGTGGTACCTCCGGTGGTGCGACCAGGGCTTTTGATTTTTCCAATCTCGCCTCGGAGAGCGTCAGTGGCGTAGAGGTTTATAAAACCGGCCGCGCTAGCGTGCCCACCGGTGGCATCGGTGCCAGTATTAATATTAAGACCTTGCGTCCGCTTGAAAGCCCAAGCAATCAGGCAGCCATCAGCGTCAAGGCCATGCACGATACCACTAACAGAGAAGGCAGTGATGTTACGCCAGAGGTATCCGGACTCCTAAGTTGGGCCAACGACAGCGCAACATTCGGTGTGAGTTTGACCGCGAGTCACTCCGAGCGGGATTCAAGCATTGCCGGTGCACATGCCAACAACTGGAATATCGCCCGCTGGGATGCTGATGCCCACGCCCAGGGTCAAGATGCCAATATGTATTCCTGGACCCGAGACGGTGACGGCGACATTTCCGCGATCATTGAAAATCCACCCAATGACGGTCAGCTGTTCGCCCGCCCCAATGATTTCCGTTGGAGCTACTCAGATCGGCACAGAGAGCGAACCAACGCACAGCTCACCGCCCAGTTCGCACCCGCCGACAATGTAACCCTGACGGCCGACTACACCTTCGCCGAAGTTTATACCCGCGAGCACCGCGGTGAGTGGACTCTGTGGTTCGCCAATGACTCCACGGCTGAGCACGTCGTGTTTGACAATAGCCCTGTGGCGACTCCGGTGTTCTACAGCGAACGCCTTACCGGTAAGGATATGGGTTACGAGCAGCAGCTGCGTGAACAAACCAACACCTTGCAGTCCATTGGCTTTAACGTTGACTGGCAAGTCAACGATAGCCTAACGCTGAACTTTGATGTTCACGATTCCAGCATGGAAAACCTACCCACTGGACCCGGAGACAGTGGTGAAATTGCCATCAGTATGGGGGCACCGATTGGCACACGGCAGTGGGTAGATTTCAGTGGCGACTTGCCCGTGGGTAACTATGAATGGGCCGACGATGGCACTCGCGGTACACGCGGCAATGCCAATGGACTGTTCGATCCAGGTGACTTTGGTACCCAACAGGGCCGGGTGTTTTACGCGGCCCAATTGATGGACATCACTCAATTCAGAATGGATGGTACCCAGGAGTTCGACCGATCCCAGATCAACTTTGGTTTGGAACATAGAGCCATGGAAATGACTCAGCAATCCTCCACACGGCAGGTCAGTTTGGGTACCTGGGGCGTAAACAATCCCGGCGAGATCAGCGATTACATTACCAATTTCAATATGGCGGATCCGTTCACGGATTTCGACATGAGCGGATCCTTCCAGGATGGTATGCGCGCTATTGATGTGCTCGCCCTATGTGAGCGGACAGTGGAATTGTACCCATCAGGTCAAGAGCAAGAGTGGCGTTGTGCGGCTGATAAAAACTTCACTTCCGATAACCGCGTGGATGAGGACATCACCGCCGTCTACGTAGAGTACGCTCACAATTTCGATCTGGGCGGCATGGAGAGCAATATATTGTTGGGGCTTCGCCACGAAGAAACCAATGTAACTTCCACTACGCAAATGCGTATTCCTTCCTACCGGCCTTGGCAGGACAGCAACGATTTCCAGATCACCATTTACGAAACCGATGACGTCATGCCCTACAGTGTTGAAACCAGCTACTCGAATACTCTGCCCAGCTTGGATTTCGACATACGTTTACGTGAAGACCTGGTTGGTCGTGCATCCGTCAGTCAGACCATTTCGCGGGCTAACTACGGAAGCCTCTACGCCAACGTCGGAAACTTCTGGCAAGGGGATCCAACCTACCTGGGCGCAGTACCGACGGCTTCCCGAGGTAACCCAGCGCTGGAGCCTCTGGAATCAACCAATCTGGACTTGTCTCTGGAATGGTACTTCGGTGATGCCAGCTACGCTTCTGTCGGCTTGTTTAATAAGGACGTGAAGAACTTCATCGGTACGGCCCAAGCGTATGAAACGCACTTCGGCCTGCGTGACCCCAGCAATGGCCCGCGCGTTCACGCCGCTGCTGAAGCATTGGAAGACATGGGTGTAGTGGTCAACAACCGGTCACTGTTTGTGATGACCGCTATCCTGTCCAATCCTGAGGACTTCCCCGGAGGCGCGGGTGATTTCCAAGTAGACCCCGACAACAGTAATCTGGTGGATTACAATTTCGCGGTTCAGGTGGCTACTGATTACAACATAGTGCCTACCGATGAAGATCCGCTGGTTGACTGGTTTACCAGTCTTCCCAACAATCAACGCAAAGCGTCCATCCGCGGTGCCGAGTTTGCCGTGCAGCACTTCTTTGGTGATACCGGCTTCGGCATCCAGGCGAACTACACCATTGTGGATGGGGACGTGGGCTTTGATGATCTTGCTGACCCCAGCGAATCCCAGTTCGCGCTTTTGGGCTTGAGTGACACCGCCAACGTTGTGTTTATGTACGAGAACTACGGCGTACAAGCTCGGTTGGCGTACAACTGGCGCGACAAGTTCTTGCGTGAAACCAACCAGGGCTCTTCACGCAACCCGATTTACGTTGACGCTTACCAGCAGTGGGATCTCAGCGTTTCCTACGATGTTAACGACAACCTCAGCGTCTTCTTTGAAGGCCTAAACCTCACGGAAGAAAACGTGCGTTGGCATACGCGTTCGGATCGCATGACTCAATACTTGGAACAGCTGGGCGCTCGGTACCAGTTGGGCTTTAGGTATTCGTTCTAACCCCTTTGGACATAGTCACGCGAACTTGGGCCGGCTCTTGCCGGCCCTTTTTTTTGGGGTTACTCGAATTACCCCCGCAAACTCTGCACAAATGCCAATAGAATCAATACCGGACAAATCACCCGGACGTAAAACGGCCAAACTTTCCAGAACACACTGTGTTCTATGTCTTTATGACCTGCTTTCAGCTCTTCCAGTACGTGGTTCCTATGCATGATCCAGCCTACGAATATACACAAGGCGATGCCCAGTAACGGTTGGCTGTATTCTGTGGTCAGGGAAATGATAAAGCCGAACAGCGTTTCCATGTTGAAGATGATCAGTACGCTCACGACAAAGATGGCCGCGCCTATGGCGAGCGCTGCGCCAGGGCGTTGCAGCTGGGTTCGCTCTACGGTGACGGACACGGGCGCCTCCAGCATGGAGATGGAGGAGGTGAGCGCGGCAATGCTCATCAGCGCAAAGAACGCGATGCTTAAGCCCACGCCAGCGGTGCCCATGGTGTCGAACAAGCTGGGCAGTACTTGGAATATCAGGCCCGGTCCGGCTAGCAATTCGCCACCTTCTCCATAGATAGGCACGCCGTGATGTTGCGCCACGTACATGGCGGGAATGATCAACAAGCCTGCGGTAAATGCGATGCCCGTATCCATCAGGGTTACGGCGGCGCCCAGGCGGGGCAGGCTGTCCTGTTTTCTAAGGTAGGAGCCGTAAATCAGCATGGTGCCGACGCCTAGCGATAGGGAAAAGAAAGCCTGACCCATGGCACTCAGCAACAGAGCGGGATCGGTGAGCTGGCGAAAATCCGGTACCAGATAGGTGCGTAGCCCTTGAGTGGCGCCGGGCTGGAACAGCACATACACGATCAATCCCAACAGGATGACAAACAGCACCGGCATGAGTCGGGTGGACCAGGCTTCAATGCCCGCTTCCACGCCTCGGGCCACAATCCAAATGGTCAAAGCCATAAATACCAATGCGACGATCAAGTTTCGAAGGATGCTCTCCTGGGCGAGCCATTGGGCTGCACTGTGCCAACCTATCAATTGCGTTAACGGTTGCCCGAACTCCGCGAGCATCCAGCCCGCGACGATGGCGTAGAAGCTGAGAATAAGGCTGGCGATCAAGACACCGTAATAACCGACAGCTTTGCCCAAAAGGCGAGTGTGTGGCTGCTTTCCCAAATCTCCCAGCGCCGTAACGATATTGGCGCGCGCGTAGCGCCCAATCACCAATTCAGCCATCAGCGCCGGGTAGGCGAGCAGAAACGCCAGCAGCAAGTACGCCAGCACAAAAGCCCCGCCACCGTTGCTGGCCGCTTGCGTGGGAAAACCCCAGATATTGCCGAGCCCCACGGCCGAACCCACGGCGGCGAGTAGAAAGCCGATTTTGGAAGAAAACTGTCCGCGTTTATCCATCATAGAAGCACTCATTCATTATTGTTTTTGGGTCACTGATTCGATCGCGGTCACCACCTGATCAAAAAACTGGCTCTCTCCCAGCGCCTTGCCACCCATAAAGGCGCCTTGCAGAAGCGCAAACACTTGTGCAGCTTGGCATTTTGATTGCCCGGTGGCGTTGATCAACCAGTGAATGTTTAGCTCGTAGAATGCCCGCAACTCCTGACGCAACTCTTCGGGCAGCAGTTGCCGTTCGGCGGTCAGCATGCAGCACAAAGGCATATGATCGCCAGTGACGAGTTCCTGCCGGTACATCTGCACCAAGGCCTGCAATCGCTCACCAGCGGTTCGGTGCTGTCGCTCAATGTCTTCCAGCGCCTCACTGTAGCGATGATGGTAGTGCTTAGCCACCGCTAAGCCCAAGTCAGCCTTGGTGGGGAAATGGTAGTGAACACTTGCACTCTTTATACCCAGCTGCATTGCCAGCTCACGGAAACTGAACGACGCGTAGCCTTTGGTGCACATGGCTTTCTCGGCTAAGGCGAGAATTTTATCGGCGGTATGGGTGGCCATGATGATGTCCTATTCCGGTGGCAGATCAGCTATCTAGTGGTAGGTAGTTTATTGACTTTCAAAGGGTGCGTCATTACTCTAATAGCCTACCTATCACTAGATAGGTATGAGGCCGAAGCTGCAAAAGGCACGAGCGACGTCAGGGCTGGAAGAAGATGGTGTGAAATAGGCTGGCGTATAAAAAGCCCACAAGTGAAAGCTCGGCGACAATGAGATTAAAGGAGAAAGCCATGGGGCAAACGATCAAAACACAAGTGCTGGTGTTGGGGGGCGGGGTTGGTGGTTATTCGGCGGCTTATCGGGCGGCGGATTTGGGTAAGGAGGTCACCCTGGTGGAGCGCTACCCTACCTTAGGGGGTGTTTGCCTCAACGTGGGTTGTATCCCCTCCAAAGCTCTGTTGCACGTGGCTCAGGTAATAAACGACGCCGCTGGTGCAGGTCACGTCGGTTTGGCATTCGCATCGCCGAAAATTGAGCTGGATAAAGTCCGTGCCTTTAAAGAACAGGTAGTGGGCAAATTGACCAACGGCGTGAGTGGTATGGCCAAGGCCCGCAACGTCCAAGTAGTGCAGGGTCGGGGCGAATTTGTGGATCAGCACCAAGTGCGGGTGATGCATGACGGTAATGAAACACTGGTTCAATTTGAACAGGCGATAATCGCGGCTGGTTCACGTAGCGTGGAGTTGCCATTTATTCCCCATGACGACCCAAGAGTTTGGGACTCTACCCGCGCGTTGGAATTGCCCGAAGTGCCCAAACGTTTACTGGTGATCGGGGGCGGCATCATCGTTTTGGAAATGGCCACGGTATACAAAGCGCTGGGTAGCGAGATTACCGTGGTGGAGTTCGCCGATCAGCTGATTCCCGCCGCTGACAAAGACCTGATGGCGGTGTACAGCAAGTACAACCGCGAGCGCTTTGAAGTGCTCTTGTCTACCAAGGTGACCGAGGTCCAGGCCCACGAGCACGCACTTACCGTGGCGTTTGAGGGCGAGAATGCCCCTAAAGGCACACGCGACTTTGATGCCGTATTGGTAGCCGTGGGGCGACGGCCCAATGGTAAAAGCATCGGCGCAGAAAAAGCGGGCGTGCATGTAAACGAGCAGGGCTTTGTCCCGGTTAACGAAAAAATGCAGACCAACGTTGAACATATATTGGCGGTGGGCGACGTCGTCGGCCAGCCCATGCTGGCTCACAAAGCCAGTCACGAAGGTCATGTGGCCGCAGAGGTGGCCGCGGGCCACAAAGCCGTGTTCGCGCCCCGGGGCATTCCCTCCATTGCATATACCGATCCCGAGATCGCCTGGGTAGGATTGACAGAGAAAGAGGCGCGGGCGGATGGCGTTGAGTACCGCACGGCGGTGTTTCCCTGGAGTGCCAGTGGCCGAGCTTTAGGTGCTGGGCGCGGCGAGGGCAAAACTAAGCTGATCTATCGAAAGGATAACGATCAATTGCTGGGCGCCGGTATTGTTGGGCTAAACGCGGGAGAATTGTTGGGGGAGTTGAGCCTGGCGCTGGAGTTCGGAGCCTCCATCGAAGACTTGGCGCTAACGATTCATGCTCACCCAACGTTGCACGAAACCGTTGGTCTGGCCGGGGAGTTGGGGGCAGGCACGATTACTGATCTACCAAATCCTCTGGCTCAGACTGTGCGATAGGCGGAGACTGAGACTAGTGATTACCTGCAAATATGGATCCCCACTTGCACTCACTACTGTCCGGAATAAATAATTGGATTAGCAGCTTCGTAAGTGATCCCTCGGGTCGTGCAGGGTGAGTGTTCAGCAAACGTCGTGGACCTCGTCCCTACGCGCTCCCGGCGCTTCGGGACACTCCTCACGTCCCTGTGAGTCGTCCGTGGGGGCTCTCCCACCGGGGCGCCGGCCGCAAGATCCCTCTTGCGAGAGTTTCGAAAAGCCTTCTGCGAATCGTCTACCTAGCCGAAAGTAACTCATTCTTACCTTGGATTCCCGTCTTCGCGCACTGCTGTCCGGAATAATTTGAGGAAAATAAGTGCAGCGCCACAATTTGCGCGGTCTCAAATAGTACTCTGACTGCCAGAGACTCGAAAAACGCAGTTTCAGGTGATGTGCTTCGTAAGGTAATCCAAGGCGCTTCGCAGGAGGCATTTCGAAAACGCCGTAAACCCTTCCCTGGGGGCTCTCCCAAAAGATCCCTCTTTTGAGAGTTTCGAAATGCCTCCTGCAAATCACCTTTGCAGCCCCAACTAAGGCATTCTTACGCCCCCAAACTCCTGTTATGAGGGCGGCTTACGGAAAAGAACTCGGTAGTTGGGGCTGCCAGGGCCGTGCAGGGTGAGTGTTCAGCAAGCCTCAAAAGAGGGACCTTTCGGCCGGCGCTCCGGTGAGGCAGTCCCCAGGGAGGGGTTTACGACGTTTGCTGAATACTCACCCTGCGCGGCCCTTGGGCTTGCTTACGAAGCTATTCCGGCTTAATCCTTAAATGCACTGATGGTTTGAATGGTGCCGTCGGTGTTGTGCACTAATTCAGTCATCTTGATGCTGCGCAGATGGGTAACGCCTTCGGACAATTCGCAGTCGTGATAGAAGAGGTACCATTTTCCGTCCGCTTTTGCCACCGAGTGGTGGTTGGTCCAACCCAGTACCGGCTCTAACAGTGTGCCTCGGTAAGTGAAAGGTCCGTAGGGGTTGTCGCCGGTTGCGTAAGCAATGCAGTGAGTGTCACCTGTGGAATAGGAGAAGTAGTAGGTACCTTCGTGCTTGTGTACCCAGGGGCCTTCGAAATAGCGACGTTTGTTGTCTCCGGTTTTTAATGGTTCGCCATTCTCGTCCAGAATGACTACGTCAACTGGCGCTTCTGCGAATTCCAGCATGTCCTCGCGCAGCTTGCCGACTTTAGCGCACAAGGCCGGCTCGTCGTCGGCGGGATATCGATCTTCGTTTTCATAGATGCCTTTGGTCCAGCGTTGAAGCTGTCCACCCCAGATACCACCAAAATACAGGTAGTGGCTGCCGTCATCGTCTTCATACACGGCAGGGTCAATACTGAAGCTGCCTTTGATGGGTTCCGGCTGAGGCTCGAAAGGGCCCGCGGGAGAGTCGCCTACAGCGACGCCAATATAAAACACATCGTTTTTGTCTTTGGCGGGAAAATAAAAATAGTATTTACCATTTTTGTGAGCACAATCGGGCGCCCACATTTGCCGTGCCGCCCAGGGGACGTCCTTCACCGATAGCGCGAGGCCGTGATCGGTCACTTCGCCAAAAGGCTCCGCCATGGAAAATACGTGGTAATCCTCCATGCAAAAATGATCGCCATTGTCGTTGAACGCGACACCGCCTTCCACATCGTGGGAGGGATAAATATAAATGCGATCTTCAAACACGTGCGCTGAAGGGTCGGCCGTGTACATGTGGGTTACCAGTGGCTGGTCGGCGAAGCTCTGCTTGGGTTTAGAGTTACTGTCGGTCACGTATCAATCTCGCTTTGTGATGGTCAATAGAAATAGTGTGTTCTTTGTGGCGCTTACCAGTGCCAAAGGGTTCCGTCTTCCAGTCGGTTGACGGGTAGGCTCGCCGGTTTATAGGGGTATTGGGCAGCCAATTTTTCATCGATGTCTACACCGTGCCCTGGGGCCTCGCCCGGCGTAAAGTAGCCATCATCGAATTCGTAGGCGCGGGTAAATACCGATTCCATTTGCTCGCTGTGGGCCATATGTTCCTGAATGCCAAAGTTTGGCACCCAGTAGTCAAAATGCAAGGCGGCACCCATGCACACGGGTGACAAGTCAGTTGCACCGTGGAAACCCGTACGCACAGAATAGAGGCTGGCAAAGTCGGCTAAACGCCGCACATGGGTAATACCACCGCCATGGACTATGGTGGTGCGGATGTAGTCGATCAATTGGTTTTGAATCAATTCTCGGCAATCGTGAATGCTGTTAAACACTTCGCCCACGGCCAGGGGCGTAGTGGTGTGCTGACGAACCAGCTTAAACAGTTCTTGATTTTCCGCCGGTACGCAGTCTTCCATCCAGAACAGTCGATACGGTTCCAACTCTTTGCCTAAGCGAGCTGCCTCGATGGGGGTGAGCCGGTGGTGTACATCGTGCAATAGATGCAAATCGTCACCAAAGGCACGGCGTACTTCCGCAAACACTTCGGGAATATAATTTAGATACTTGTGGGTGGACCAGGATTCCTCGGACGGCAAGGCTGAATCGGCGGGCTCGTAGTTGGCATCACCTTTGGCCACGCCGTAGGTTTTGGCAATACCGGGAATACCACATTGAACGCGAATGGCTTTGTAGCCCTGCTCTTTGGCTTTGGCTACGGCTTCCAGGGTGGAATCCAGGTCTTTGCCGTTGGCATGGGTGTAAGCCATGATTTTGTCGCGGCTGCGACCACCCAGTAGTTGATACAGGGGCATGTTGGCCGCCTTGGCTTTGATGTCCCACAGCGCTACGTCCACGCCGGCCAGTGCGGTCATTCCCACTGGACCGCGACGCCAATAGGCGCCGCGATAAATGAAATGCCAGATGTCTTCAATGCGCTGGGCATCTCGTCCAATCAGGGCAGGTAAAATGTGATCTTCCAAATAGGAGACCACCGACTTTTCCCGGCCATTAAGGGTGGCATCACCGATCCCGTAGAGTCCGTCTTCGGTGATGATTTTCACCGTTACGAAATTTCGGCCCGGGCAGGTCACAATAACCTTGGCGTCGATAATTTTCATATGTCCTTTGCTCACTTATGGCAAGACGCCGCCTAGCGGCGCTCACTTTGTGGTGGTCCCAAATAACTCGGTTTCAAATTGCCGGTATCGATAACAATTTTTTGCAGCGTCGCGCCCGGATCTACTCGGTAAAAGCGCAGGCGATGCAGACCTGGCTTTTTGATCGTGTGCTTACTCGTGGCGGTGCGGATGTTATCCAGTACGGAAATTTCCCAGGCGCGGTCGCTCAGGTCTTCCAGGAAGTCCACAGTCTGAGGCGATTCGCCTTCAAAGCCAATACCATAGCGAATGCCGCGGCCGGGTACAAAGTTCAAACTGGGCGCAAAATGGCTGTGGATCGTGAATTCGCCAGTGTTAAAGAAATATACGTCATACTCAACGTAGGGCGCTTCAGCCAGATTGGTGGTGCTTTCATCGGCAATGGGATAAGCGCTGATGGACGATTCAGTGCGACCGTGATTGGTGATCACGTCAAACCGGTAGCCGCCTTTTTGCACCTGACGGTCGAAGTTGCCCGCTTCAATGCTCACGTAACCGTCGGCTTCCAAAAAGCCTTTGGCGCGGCGCATTAAGCGGCGCTCGGGCTTGTCCGTGTGCACCATGACTTGTGCCCCACCCCAGCCGGTGCCCTGAATAAATACCGAACCCTCCGCTTTGCCTGTGGGTGCCTTATCCCAGTCGATGCTGACTTCCAGCACTTCATCGCGTTCGATCGTGCCTTCGGTGGTGTTCACCTGAATCCAGGGGTCACTGGCTTCAGCGGTAAAATCAAAAGGTGCTGTGCCGCGGTTGTATACGGTGATGCGCCGCTCCTTCTGACCGAAGGGGGTGAAGCGTTGCAGCGCCAGCGGGCCCGGTACCGGCCAGGCGCGCTCCATGCCTTCCACGGCTACACCCATATCCGGTTCAGCGTGGGGTTCATAGTCATAAATCACCGGGCGCACATTGGCCACCGGACGGTTCCAGTGGTTATAGCCGATGCGGGTTTCCGACATCATATGCTCCCACTTGCCGTCGTTCAGTTGGTGATAATGCTCTTCCAATTCGGCATCCAGTTGGAATGCAGCGCGTACTTTTTCGCCATACTCGTTGGCGTAGCGGCGCCCTTGTTCTGCGTACAGGTGGTTGCGCGCTTGATCCACGTACATCTTGGTGATGTTGGCGGTAGCGCGAACTTTGTGACGTACCAACTGTTCGTAAGCGTCCCGATAGTCTTCGGGAATACGCTCAAAAAGATTTTCGGCACGCTCAACCATATCCTGCATTTCCGCATAGATGCGCTCAGCTTCGCGATAGTTGTGCAAGCTGTAGGTATTTTTGTCCTGCGCTTCGGGCTTGCGGCGACCGTTGTGGCGCGTGTAGTCCGTAATTAGGTCATAAATTTCTTGTGCGTACTCGGGGCCGAAGTTGCGTGCCGCCCAGCGCTTGCCAAACTCCTGAGTGTTTTCCAGGTTCCAGTAGTCGGGGTTCCAAGCCATGCGCAGGAAGTAATCGATGGGGTACTCCATGGGTTTAAGATCACCCACGTTGACCAGCCAGATTTTATGCGCTTCGTGTTTGTGGGCCAGGTGCATCTGCTCCCACATTTTTTTCAGTGGCATGGTGTTGATCCAGCGATAGGAGCGCGGGCCACCCACGTAGTCGAAGTGGTAGTAAACGCCAGCCCCACCAGCGCGGCTGCGCTCTTCTGGTGTGGGTAGGCGGCGGTGGTTGCCAAAGTTGTCGTTGGCCCAGAGAAGGATTACGTCATCGGGTACGCGCATGCCAGCTTCGTAGAAGTACTGCACTTCTTTGTACAGAGCCCACACTTGAGGTACTTCTTCCAGGGGGCGATCGTCGAAAACGTCGGCGAGAATCTCCCGCTGGTCGTTTACGATACGCTCCAGCAATTCAATGTTTTGCCCCTCGGCCATGGGGGTGTCTTCCTGGCCGCGCATGCCAAGCGTATAGATACTGTCATAGCCTTTATGACGCTTCGGGCCTTCGCGCCAGAACTCGCGCAAATTTTCGGCGTTGGTGGAATACTCCCAGGGGCCTTCTCCGTACCAGTCCCACTCTTTATCCCAGCGCATCATGGGCTCGTGGTGTGAGGTGCTCACCACCACGCCGTATTCGTGGGCGAGGATCATGTTCATTTCGTCATCATCGGCGAAGGCGTTATTCCACATGGTTGGCCAGAGGAAGTTGCCTTTTAGGCGCACGAGTAAATCAAACACGTGCTCGTAAAACTCGTGGTGGTAACCGCCTTTTTTCTCGTGTACCCAAGTGGTAAGTGCGGGCCATTCGTTATTAAGAAAGATGCCCCGATACTTGACTGTGGGTACTTCTTGAATGTGCGTGTCGCCATTGACGTACAAAAACTCGCTCGTTTTAACGGGCACGTCGGCCCACCAGTGCCAAGGGGAAACGCCAATGTGTTCAATAAGATCGTAGGCCCCGTAGGCGGCACCGCGCCGGTTGCTGCCCGCGATAATCAGGGCGCGTTCTACGCCCGGCAGTGGCTTGTCCACCACCTCCATATGAAAACCGTCCCACTCGCCGACAATGGCGCCGGGGTCGAAGATGCCTTCTGAGACCAAGCGGTCAATTAACCGGCTTTGCCCGAGTGTGCCCATGATGATGCCGTGCTCACCCAGACTTTCGGCGCTGCGCACGATTTGGGGTTGTTTGCCGGTGACCCGCTGGATGTCTGAGCGTAGCGCACGTGCCGCATGTTGCACGGCGGTATCGTCCTCGGCGTCCACATAGATGTTGGCCATGTGCTCACGGCCGACCAGACTAAAGCTGCCACTTTGCGGGCTGGTTTCCACGTAGCTGGGCTTATCCAGTGCCTGGGCGGTCATTGCACTTGCCCAAATGAAAATCAAAGCGCAAATGCGCCTTCCGTTCAAAACCCGGGCGCAAGCGCCCAATCCGTAGCGGGTCCACAATCTCATAGACATCTCTCTTATTTCATCTCGACAAGTGATTGTATGGGCTCCTTGCGAGCGTGCTTGCCCAAAGAGTGACCCGCGCAGACGCAGGCCACGAAGGTTTGGTTATATTCAACCAGGTTAAATCTTCCAAGACCTGTCAACCAGGCATTCGACCGCAGGGCGGCGAGGGCAGTAAGCATGAGGCTGCCTGGGTGCATGGTGTTCTCCTAGAGGCCCGGGATGGTCGCTGAAGATTTTCAGGGAAAGGGGGTTGAAACCCGTAACAGGGGGCGTCCGATTCTTCTAGTCAATAAAACAATAAGGCTACCCAAACGGGCGTCGGATTACAAGGGGGCGGGGTGCTGTAGCGCCTATTCAGAACCCGGTATGACGGCCGGATTTTGGGTGTGAGTCAGGGAGTCGGGCGGTCAGAATTCGAAGGAAAAGCCTTTTTGCGTCAGGCGTTCGTAGGCTTTTGAATCGAATCGATAAAGGTTAGCGGCCCGGTGCGGCACGCCGGTTTGTTTTTCGTTGCACGGTGCGAGCAGATTCATCTTCATCATCTTGCGACGGAAGTTGGGCTTGTCCAGTTTGGTGTCCAGGATCGACTCATAAAGCTCTTGCAGCTGCAGCAAGGTAAACTTTTCCGGAAGGAGGTTGAATCCGATGGGCTTGTGGCACACTTGGTGGCGCAAAAACTGCACACCGTATTGGACTATGTCTGAGTGGTCATAGATGAGTGGGGGCAACTCATTGACGTTGAACCACTTAGCTTCCTCGGCATTAGTGCCGGCGACTAGCGGGTAATCTTCCGCGCTTACCAGCGCGTAATAGGCGATGGTGACCACCCGCTCTTCGGGAAACCGGTCGATCCGGCCGAAGGCTTTGAGTTGCTCCAGGTACAGATCGCGCACCCCAGTGAGGTTTTGCAGCAACCGGGCGGCGGCGTCGCGCAGGTTCTCTTGGCGGCCAATAAAGCCACCGGGTAAGGCCCAGCCGCCCTTGCCAGGGCCGATATCGTGCTTGACCAGCATAATATCCAGCTGCCCATGGTCCAAGCCAAAGATAAGGTTATCGATGGAAAGCCCGGACAGGTACTCGGCCGGCTCGTTCAGAGGCGGAAGCTCGGGCGCGGGCGATAACTGGCTGTTGGCTTTCGTTCTTGGCACGGGCGAATCCATCGGGCTGCTAGCGTTATAAGAATGAGCAATACGAATAGGCCGGCGGCCCTTAAGCCGATACGGCGCGTCATCTTCCAACTAATGGTACCGATGACAAAGCTTGGCGCGATTATATAGGCGCTTCCTACTCAGGTCGAGCTTCTGCCTAGTTTTCGGGCGGCTTGCTAGGAACGCTTGAACCTTAGTTGGCGCTGGATGGTGGCTATGTCCCGTCCAGTGCAGAAGGTATGGTGCAAGCCGGCACGAGGGTGTAACCGGTTTCAATCTCGGGAAGTATACGGATGGTGGGCGCCTGAATCAACCACCCTGGTGGGGCGAACCGACTGGGGTTAAGGGGCGCCGACCAACCGCCAGCCATGCTGGCATATCAATGAGCACTGGCCCAGCAAACTCGTCTTTCATCCGATTTTCTATACTGCGTGCCACAGGGGCAAAAGCCTCGGATCCCAGGTTGTTCTCCAGCAGTACCAGCGGCGCAAAGGAGCGGCGCATGCCCTGCCAAAGTGTCGTGCCTTGGTCCGCGGCCACGCGGTGAGTAAAAGGGTGCAGAACGACTTCGAAACCCGCTGCAGACAATTCCCGCTGGAATACATCTGGATTGGAAAGGGGAGGCCCTTCACCACCACCCAACGGGAGGTTTGGAAGCTCGTGGGCTAAAGTATCGAAGATAGCGCTGAAAAAAGGCTGCTCAAAGTTGGCTTGCCAGCTAGATACCACCGCGCGACCGCCTGGCTTGAGAGTTCGGAATAGTTCAGAAAAGCCTTTGGCCCGATCCGGGAAAAACATCAACCCGAACATGGAGAAAGCCGCATCAAACTGCTGATCAGGATAAGGAAGGGCCTGGCCATCGCCTTCGAGTACGTCGATGTTGCTTAGGTTTAGCGCTTTAGCCCGGGCGCGCAAATGGGTGAGCATTTCGGGGGAAAAGTCCAAAGCACAGATCTTCTCAGCCCGCTCCGCCGCTTGCAGGCTCAAGGAGCCGGGCCCGGCGGCGACGTCCAAAAGGTGATCTTTAGGCCGAATTTCCGCCAACTTCAGCGCTTCGGCGGAGTAAACCTCGAAAAACTCGGTATTAAACTCCACATAGCCCGGGGCTACCAGATCCCAGGCAAGAGGAGTTCCCAGGGGAGAGGGGGCGGTGGGTTCAGGCACGGCGGCAGTCCTTTTGGTGCAATGTCTCGGCGGGTTGGAGGGTAGGGCTTGCCGGGCAGGGCAACCGCAGGGGCGCCCTAGTCCTCTCCGTCGTCGTAAAAGTCCAAATCTTCCAGTTGCCCGAGTACGGCCGTGGCGATGTTGGCCAAATGCCCGCCAACGCGTTTGTAATGACGCGCCAGTAGAGAGTAGGCCACGGCTTCGTGAAACTCGATCTGGCCTTCGTCCCGAAACAGCTGCTCAATCATGTCGTCACACGTACGACGAATCTCAATAGCGTTTTCAATCGCTTTTTGAGCTTGGCTCTCGTCAGACTTGCGGGTGGCCTTGATAACCATGTTGAACATCTTGTTCATTTGCTCGGACATCCGGTCCAGAGGCTCATGGTACTTGGCTACGTGGAAGCCTTCGGTATAGAAGTGCCCCACTTCAAATACGTTTTTGCAGTAATCGCCAATGCGTTCGGCGTCCTTGGCGACGCTCATGAGCGCCAGGCAAATGGCGACATCATGGCCGGGGTTGACGGTCAGATAGCGCAACATCTTACGGCGGATAGAGCGCTCCAGCTCATTGATGGCCTGGTCTCGCTCATAAATAGATTCACGAATCTCTTCCGCCGACGCGGTACTGTGCAGAACCTCGTTGGCCCGCTCGAACATCCAGGCGCCGTGCTTAAGCATTTGGGTCAGGTCGGAAAACGCCTTGTCGATGGTGCTTTCCGAGGTCAGTGCGCTGTAAATCTGACGAAACATCTTGGTCCCTCCGGAGCGTCCTTAGCGGACGCCGATAATGAATTCGGTAATACCGATTCCGACCAGCGGAATGACTAAAAATATCATAATTAAAAACGCGAACGCGTAGCGGGGCTGTCGGCCGGCCAGGCGTCCATACCAATTGGCGGTCTTTAGCGGTAGGCGTCGCAAGGGATACCAGATCACGCTGCCTATTAGGTTAAACAATACGTGAAACAATGCCACGGTCATGGCAGCCGCAACCGGATTGGCAGAGGCCGCCAAAACGCTGGTAACGGTGGTGCCCAAGTTCGCCCCAACCATAAACGGAAATACCCGGCGCATGCGCACCACGCCTGCGCCGGCCAGTGGCACCATCAGGCTGGATGTAATGGTGCTGGATTGTACCAGTACCGTGGAAATCACCCCGACAGCGTAAGAGCGCAAGTCGGTACGGAAAAAGTAGGTTCTAAACAGCCCGTCCATGTGGCGCAGCAGCGCGCCGCGCAAGTTCTTGACCATAAAGACCAGTGCGACGAACATCAACAACAGCCCAAGTGCCGCCATAAACAGGCTTTGGGATAGGGTGGTGGGCATCATAACACTGCCCAGCCAATCGGCTCCCCTTACCATCGGTGCGGTAATCACTTTTATGGGGCTATCGGGCCGTGCGACTTCCTCTAATCCGACGGCATCCGCCAACCAGCCCGCCAGACGCGTAAATATGCCCCGCCCGCTTTCGTGCATGGCGCCGGTCAGCCATTCGAGCGGGAACAGAATCGCCACTGTAAATATGTTGAACAGGTCGTGCATCAGCGCTGCGGTAAAGGAGCGCCGGAAGTTGCGCTTAATCCGCAAGTTCGCCAGGGCCACAATAACACCGGTGACCGCGGTGCCAATATTGGCTCCCATTATGGCGAACACCGCCGTACCCAGCGTCATCTCCCCGGTTGCCACCAAAGTGACGATCAGCGCCGAGGTAAAAGATGAGCTTTGCACGATCATGGTCACCAGGACCGCGCCGAGCAGGGCTATAAAGGGGTTTTCGCCGTAGGCGAAGAGGCGGATCAGGGCGTCGCTTTCGCGGCCAAAACTACCCAGGCCAGCGCCCATGATATTCAGTGCAGAGAGAAACAGGTACAGACATAGCCCGGCATATATGCCACGCATCCAACCGGGAGTTTCCCGGGGGGCGGGATTGCGCATGAGCGCTTTAGGGGGCGTGGGCCTGGATTCTAATTGTGGCATAGGAAATACTTTTTCAGCCGAGCAAATAGTGTGTTAAGCAGCCTCACTGCACCGCTAAACGCGGGCAAGGTTAACGGTAGTCTTGGGGTTTTGCAATCACCAATAACAACAGCCGCTCAAGTCGCCTAAAATGCCTCGTAGCTGACGAAGCGTTCAGCTGGATTCCACCCATGGAGCTTTGTTTTAGCGCTGTGAGCGAGGCGGTTACTTCCGGACACCCCGTGGACCCTTCCAAGGGGCTTGACGTCGACTTCCTATCGGCGACAGCCCGGGAGCAACTACCCCGCTCTCCGCAGTACCATTCCGGAAACCTCGGACATGAGTCAATTCGGTCGTCGCAAGCCTAGAAACAGTGTCGGTTCTTGAGTGGGCAGACATAAAAAAAGCCGAGCGTTTGCTCGGCTTCCTAAATATGGGCCCAGGACCAGGCGCATGGAAGCGCCAGGATGCTCGGGAGCGCATGGATGCGCGGAGAGCTACCAGCGCACGGACGCGCCAGGATCCGCGAGAGCGCATGGATGCGCGAAGCGGTAGAGGACCTCGGTCCTCGAGTGGGCAGACATAAAAAAAGCCGAGCGTTTGCTCGGCTTCCTAAATATGGTGCCCAGGAGAGGACTTGAACCTCCACGGCCTTGCGGCCACTAGCACCTGAAGCTAGCGTGTCTACCAATTTCACCACCTGGGCAGGGGAGAAACTCGACAGTAAATGCCAAGGCCGCGCACTATAAATTCCGCGGCTAACCTTGTCAACGGCACAAATGTGCCTTTTTGGGGTTTTTTTGCCGCCTTTGCCTGCCTCGCATGGGCTTGTCAAGCCAATTGCCCTATAATCCGGGCTGATCAACGACGAAACCAAGAGAACTTACGCTGTTTGAAGGACAGGCAGCGACCTATTTCCCAGTGACAGGTGTCCAATTTTGAGTAAAAGCAAGCATGTAAAAAACGATCCCTTTGCCCAGCGCGAAGCGGAAAAGTACGACAACCCTATCCCCAGCCGGGAATTCCTTCTGGACCTGCTGGGCGACGCTGATGGGCCAGTTACCCACCCTGAGTTGTGCGAGCAACTCAAACTGAACGACGATGAAAGCATTGAAGCCTTGCGCCGCCGGCTCATCGCCATGGCCCGAGACGGGCAACTGATCAGCAACCGCCGTGGTGCTTTCGCACGGTTGGACAAAATCGATGTTATTCGTGGCCGTGTTCAAGGCCACCGTGATGGTTACGGATTCGTAATCCGCGCCGATGGCGGCGCCGACATCTATTTGCACAACCGGCAGATGCGCCGTGTATTTGATGGCGATGAAGTGCTGGTACGCCAAACCGGCGAAAACCACCGCGGCAAGGATGAAGGGGCCATTGTTGAGGTGCTGTCCCACAACACCAAACAATTGGCAGGGCGCTTCGTTACAGAAGAGGGTATACAGTTTGTCCGCCCGGAAAACGCCCGCATTACCCACGACATTATGATTCCGCCAGGTTCGGAAGGTGAGGCCAAAGCCGGCCAAATCGTCGTGGCGGAAATCGCTCAGCAGCCGGACAAAAATCGTATTCCCACCGGTCGTATCGTACAAGTTTTAGGCGATCACATGGCGCCGGGTATGGAAATCGACCTGGCCATTGAAGCTCACAGTATTCCTCATACTTGGCCCAGCGCTGTAACGGCCGAGGCAAGTCAACTTTCCGAAGAAGTCCGCGAAGCGGATATGGAAGGTCGTGTCGATCTGCGGGACATGCCTTTTCTCACCATCGATGGTGAAGACGCCCGAGACTTTGATGATGCTTTGTTGTGTGAGCGTCGCAAAGGCGGGGGCTGGCGCTTGTCCGTGGCCATTGCGGAAGTGTCTCACTACGTGCCCGTAGGTAGTGCGCTGGACGAGGAGGCGAAGCGACGCGGTACTTCTGTTTACTTCCCCGACTTTGTCGTACCTATGCTGCCGGAAGCGCTTTCCAACGGTCTTTGCTCGCTGAATCCAAATGTCGACCGCTTGTGTCTGGTGTGTGAGATGACCCTGAGCCCGGCAGGCAAAGTCACCAGCTACAAGTTTTTCGAGGCGGTGATTCACTCCCAGGCGCGACTGACTTACACCAAGGTGTGGGAAATTTTGCAGAACGATGGCGACAACTCCCACCCGCTGCGCCAAGAGTTTAAACACGTAGTGCCACAGCTGCACCAATTGCATGGGCTCTACAAAGTGTTGCGCAAAGCGCGTGAAGAGCGTGGCGCGATTGACTTTGAAACTACCGAAACGCGCATCGAGTTTAATGAAGAACGCAAAATTCAGCGCATTGTGCCGGTACACCGCAACGACGCTCACAAAATCGTTGAAGAGTGCATGCTATCCGCCAACGTCTGCGCGGCACGCTTTTTGGAAAAGCATCGCATTGAGAGCTTGTACCGGGTACACCGAGGTCCAGCGGAAGAAAAACTAGCAAACTTACGCGAGTTTCTGGGCGAGTTGGGTCTCGGACTCGGCGGTGGCGACGCGCCCACGTCAGCGGATTTTCAGGCGTTGATGCAAGCTATCCAAGGGCGCTCCGATAGCCACCTTATCCAAACCGTAATGCTGCGTAGCTTGCGCCAAGCCGTATACCAGGTGGAAAACGAAGGGCACTTTGGTTTGGGCTATGACGCCTATGCTCACTTTACTTCACCTATTCGTCGCTACCCCGATCTGTTGGTACACCGGGCATTGCGCTCGGTCATTCGCGGCGATCAGGCATCGTCTCATGTCGTGAAAGTCGATGGCGCCAAGCCATTACCGAAGCAAAAACTCTACCCTTACGGTACGGCGGATATGCTGGCCCTGGGCGAGCATTGCTCCTTGACCGAACGGCGCGCCGACGAAGCGACGCGCGATGTGACCAGTTGGCTCAAGTGTGAGTATCTACAGGATCATGTAGGCTCGGTATTTGAAGGCGTGGTCAGTGGCGTTACCGGCTTTGGTTTGTTCGTCGAGCTGAAAGACCTGTACGTGGATGGTCTGGTGCATATCACCGCGCTGCCAAAAGACTACTATCGCTTTGAGCCGGCTAAACACCGGCTAGTGGGCGAGCGCACCCGCAAAGTCTTTGGCTTGGGCGACGAGCTTAAAGTACGCGTGGTTAGCGTTGATTTGGATAGCCGAAAAATCGATTTCGAGATGGAAGAAGTCACTTCCACCCGACGCGGCAAAGGCAAGACCAACGCACGCTCGCCCAAGGCTGAGGGTGAGCGCAAGGCTTCAAGCCCGGCTGCTCAGGACAAGAAACGGTCGCGGGGCAAAACCGACGACCGCCGTAGCGACAAGCCGGGTCGCTCCGGTCGTCGAGGCACTGGAAGTGCTCGATCGACGGATGCAAGTAAAACAGGTAGAGGGTCACGGACTCATGGTAATCAGAGCAAGAAGAAGGCTCAGCAGCCGGCGCAAACTGCAGCAGTTCGACCGACTAAAGAGGCTGCGCCAGCTAAGAGCGAGTCTTTCCTGGCGGCGGCAGCGTCTGGCTTCAAAAAAGCGCTGGCTAAATTTAAGAAGAAGGGATAACCACTGGTTTGAAAACCTGGGTTTGGCCCGAAACGGTCCACCGCCTACGCCCGGCGGTGACTCTGAGGAATAAGCTGTGAGTGATTCGCAAACCGTATACGGTTTGCACGCGGTGCAGGCGCTGCTACAAAGCGCCCCGCAACGTGTGCGCCACCTTTATATACTGCAGGGGCGGAATGACCCGCGTCTGCAAAAAATTCTTTCGCTGGCCCAGGCGAACGATATTCAACTGCAACATAAGCCGCGTGCTCAGTTGGACACGATGGTGGACAATGAAAACCATCAGGGTGTCGTCGCGCAATGTCAGGCTGGCGAAAGCCATGATGAAGCGTTTTTGTTCAGCATGCTTGAAGAGTTGGACCGGCCGGCTTTACTGCTCGTGTTGGATGGCGTGACGGACCCACACAATCTGGGCGCTTGCCTACGCAGTGCTGAAGCGGCCGGCGTTAACGCCGTGATTGCACCCAAGGATAAATCCGCGAGTTTAACCTCTGTGGCCCGCAAGGTTGCTTGCGGCGCTGCCGAGGTTTTGCCTTTCGTACCCGTAACTAATTTGGCGCGCACTCTCAAAAAACTTCAGGACGCCGGGGTGTGGCTGGTAGGTGCAGCCGGCGAAGCGGAGCAAACGGTGTATCAAGCTGACTTAACCGGCTCCATTGCGTTGGTGATGGGCGCTGAAGGTCAGGGGTTGCGCCGCTTGACTCGGGAGACGTGCGACTATCTAGTTAAGATTCCCATGGCCGGTTCTGTGAGCAGCCTGAACGTTTCTGTTGCTACGGGTGTGTGTTTGTTTGAAGCGGTTCGTCAACGAGCAGCTAATACATAAGCTTGCGCTGATTCGGCGCATCCTTCATTCGTCATTCCCGCGAATGCGGGGATCCATTTTTTAATTGCAGCTCTGTTAAAGTGCTGCGAGTGAAGCAGGCACACCCGGACACGCTGTAAATACATCCTTGTAAGCTCGGATGCGGCATCCCTGCCGCATACGGTCCGGGAATGCCTGCCCCACTCTCCGCTGTGCCATACTGCAAGTTTCGGGAAATAAGGGAATTGGGCATTCGGAGCCAGGAGGTTCCGTAAAGCCCAGCGTCGAGTACCGCAGAACAACGCTATAAGCACCAGGTGGGGGTTGGGGAAGCTATTCCGGAACCCTCGCGTCATGGATGACGCGCGGGAGCCACAGGGAAGTGTTTACCGCGCTTCCGGAATAGCTTCCCCAGCCGCCACCCTCTCAGGTCATCACAATTCTATGCTGGAGAACTTCCGCCTAACCTATGCGGGTGTCCCAGAGGTAGATCGCCAAACCCAACCCCCGCTCTCGAATAGAATGCCTAAATCAGGCGAGCTTACTCAGGCTCAATGCTCGTCTTCCCCCAAATAAGACGTCAGTACGTTTTGCCACTGCGGATCTGCAATGGTTTCCAGTATCACCAAGTTGAGTGGCCGGCGCAGAGGGCTGCCTTCCGGTAACGCAATGGCATAATCCTGGCGTTCGAACGTGGTGGAAAGCACCCGTACACTGTCCGAGTACTCCTGGTACGCCAGATACTGCAAAATCGGTCGGTCGTACACTACAGCATCGAGTTCGTCATCAGCTAGCGCACCCATTGCTTCGGTTAAATCGTCTATCGACGTGAAAGGTATGCCCCGGTAGCGAAGCAGTTCCGCGCTGGATGAATCCCTTACTGTAGCCACGCGAGCGCGACCCAGATCCCCCAAGCCTCGAATGTCCGTTTCCAGTCGGCTAACGGTCAACGTGGTGGCGATGGTTGCGGTAAAACCGGAAATGAGAATAATCGCGGCGAACATCCATATCAAAGCGATCACACGCCCAAAGAATGTGATGGGGGCTTTGTCTCCATAGCCCACCGTCGTCATGGTGACAGCCGCCCACCAAAAACTGGCGCCTATGCCTTCAGCGGGCGAGCCACCAAACATGGCTTCGTTCTTGCGTCGTTCTGCCACCCAAAAGATAAAGCCGACCACAAACAAAAGCGCAGCCAGCGCACTGAGTGCCGCGAGAAACTCCCATGAAAAAAGCTGCCTCAACGTGCTCCACACCAGCCCGCTCTGGCGCTGAATGGCAATGGTCAGTCCAGTGGTATGGAAGGGGTGGGTGAAATCAATTATTTCTTCACGACTGGCGGTAACGGTCAGGGCCGCCACGGAGACATCAAGCGAGCCGTCTTGTAGTCCATCGATCAGCTCCGCCAGGCTGGCTTCACGAAACTCATAGTCGAGCTCCAGCTCCGTCGCGACCCGCTGCCACAGTTCAATGCTGATGCCGGAAAAATTTCCGTCCGCGTCTTTGATGACAAAGGGGGGCGCCTCCCTTGTGCCCACGACTAAGGGTGTCGGCTGCTGAGAGGCCGCTGGTTCCTGGGCGTACGTGGTATGGGTTAAGCACACCAGCAGGGCAAACAAAGTTGTGAAAAAGGTAGTCCGTAGCATGGGTCCTTTCCTAGCGAGACGTGGATAGTATGGCAAGAATATCCCCCCGGCCTGCACCTTAGCAAAACAATCGGAGTCGGGATTCTATAAAACTGAGTGCGGAGGTCCATTGGGCGAACTGTTGGGCCATTCATCCATGATCGACTCTGGGGAGATTGATGGGCATCCTGCAATTAATGTTATATTATAGTATATATAAAGCGGGAGGGCGGACTGCTCATCACCTATAGTAAGAAGATCAAGTCTACTTTGCGCACCGCTCAGTGATCCGAAAGTCACTGGAGGCGGGTGGCGTACTCTTCAAATTTGCAGTATTTTCAACTTTTCATTTTTGATGGGACACAGCGTCCCACCGCCCGCCCATAACTCCTAATAAACGAGGCTGTTTCATGAAGTTGACCAATCAGTATCCAAGTTTGCAAGACAAGGTGGTGCTGATTACGGGCGGTGCCTCGGGTATAGGTGCAAACCTGGTCGAGGCGTTCTGCTGTCAAATGGCTCGGGTGGCGTTCATTGATATTCGTCGCGCTGAGGCAGAGGCCCTGGTTGCCAGATTGGAACAGTTAGAGCATTGCTCCACACCACATTTTTACCATTGTGACTTGGTGAATGTGCCAGCGCTTCAGACCGCGATTGAGAGCGTGAGGCGGGATCTGGGCAATGTAACGGTGTTGATCAACAATGCCGCTGATGACACCCGTCACGACTTTCGGGAGGTGACGGTGGATTATTGGGATGATCGCATTGCGGTTAATCTGCGCCATCACTTTTTTGCGTCCCAGGCTGTGTATGGCCATATGTGTAAAGCGGGTGGTGGGGCCATTATAAATCTGGGCTCCATGAGCTGGTATGCGACTCAGGGAGGTATGCCGGGTTACACCAGCTCAAAAGCCGCTATTGAGGGGTTGACCCGCGGCCTAGCCCGGGACATGGGCCCGGACAACATTCGTGTGAATACCCTGGTGCCCGGCTGGGTAATGACCGAACGTCAGCGTCGCTTATGTGCCGCGCCGGAAGCCAGTCAAACGATTCTTGACAGTCAGTGTTTGAAGGCATCGGTAATGCCGCAAGACATCAGCGCTATGGCGTTGTTTCTGGCTTCAGACGATAGTCGTATGTGTACCGCGCAACATTACATTGTCGACGGTGGCTGGGTGTAGCTCGTCGGGTCCAACCCCGCTCCCGAGCGGCGTGAACCAGGCGTACCTCAACAACTCTTTTGTACCTATTTTTTACTCCAGCACCTAACCCCAGCACTGCCAGACCTTTCCGTAGTCACCATCACTGCACCCCGACGCCTGATCGTTAACCCTGGAGCCTTTTTGCTCGAAGGGCATTGACAGCCATTACGCCGGTTGCATATTATAATACAATATAATGATCGGGCAATTTGCCTTAAAGGTTGTGCGACAAGGGTGGTGATATGACGTTTTACGCACTGGGGCTGGACTATGGCTCCGACTCGGTTCGAGCGCTATTGGTGGATACCGCCAATGGTGAAGAGGTGGCCACCAAGGTTGTGCCATACAAACGTTGGAATCAGGGGTTGTACTCTGATCCTGCAAAGAGCCGCTTCCGCCAGCATCCTTTGGATTATCTGGAAGGCCTGGAGCAAGCCGTCCAAGGCCTCTGGGCCGGCGCACCGGAAGGCGCGGCGCAGCGGGTTGTGGGCATTAGTGTTGATACCACCGGCTCCACGCCTGTTCCTGTCAATAGCGACGGTGTAGCTCTGGCGCTCACGCCGGAATTTGCCGATAACCCCAACGCCATGTTTGTACTTTGGAAGGATCACACGGCCATTAAGGAAGCCCAGCAGATCACCGCTGCCGCTGCGGCGGCACCCGAAAATTACCTGAAGTACGAAGGGGGTATCTACTCATCGGAGTGGTTCTGGGCCAAAGCCTTGCATGTGCTTCGGGAAGATCCCGCAGTGCGCGATGCGGCTTACAGCTGGGTGGAGCACTGTGACTGGATGCCCGCTGTACTGACCGGCACCACACACCCCGACAAATTCCGGGCCGGCCGCTGTGCAGCGGGCCACAAAGTCATGTGGCATGCCAGTTGGGGCGGTTACCCCCCAAACACATTCTTTGCCGGTCTGGATCCGGTGCTGGACGGACTCCGCGACCGTTTGCCGGCCGAAACTTACACCTCGGCCGAAGTCGTCGGGCTTCTGAATTCCGATTGGGCCGATAAGCTGGGCCTACCCGTTGAAACGCCCGTAGGTTTCGGGGCCTTTGACGCGCACATGGGCGCGGTAGGTGCAAATGTGAAGCCCGGTGTGCTCACCAAGGTGATGGGTACTTCGACCTGCGACATTACCGTGGCTCAGTACGAAGACATTGGTGAAAAGTGTATCCGTGGTATCTGCGGCCAAGTGGATGGCTCGGTGATTCCGGGGCTGGTCGGGCTCGAAGCGGGCCAGTCTGCGTTTGGTGATCTCTATGCTTGGTTCCGTGATTTGCTCACCTGGCCGCTACACAGCTTGTTGCCGAAAAGCGACACGGTAAACGAATCGACGTACAAGGCGTTGCAGGAAGAGCTTGAAGACAAAATCCTCGCTGCGCTGGGGGAGGCTGCCAGTCGAATTCCTGTTGGGGAAACTGGCATCACCGCACTCGATTGGGTCAATGGTCGGCGCACGCCGGATGCCGATCAAACACTTTCCATGGCCATCAGCGGCTTGACCATGGGTAGCCAAGCCCCGCACATTTTTCGGGCTCTGGTCGAAGCAACCGCCTTTGGTGCCCGGGCCATTATCGAGCGCTTTAAAGAAGAGGGCGTTGCCATCGATTCAGTGGTGGTCATTGGCGGCATTTCCAAAAAATCCGATTTCGTGATGCAAACGTGTGCCGACGTTTGGAACTGCCCCATCGATGTTTTGGAGAGCGAGCAGAGCTGCGCGCTCGGGGCCGCCATTTTCGCCGCAACGGTTGCGGGCATTTACCCCAACGTGGAAGCGGCACAGAGGGCCATGGCGTCGCCCGTGTGCAAAACTTATCAGCCCAACCCTGAAGCGGCGGCTCAATACAACCAATTGTATAAGCAGTACCAGAATTTGGGTGCCTTTGTTGAAGGAGCCCTCACATGAGCTACCGCGAATTACAGGAACAGGTTTATGAAGCCAACATGGAGCTTCAGCGCCGCAACCTTGTGGTGTACACCTTTGGCAATGTTTCGCAAATTGACCGCGACCTTGGCGTGATTGCCATTAAACCCAGCGGCGTGTCCTACGAGGATATGAAGCCGGAAGATATGGTGGTTGTGGATCTGGAGAATGAGATCGTGGCGGGCACGTTGCGACCTTCCTCCGATACCCGAACCCACACCCACCTGTACCGGCACTTTGAAACCATTGGGGGCATCACCCACACCCATTCTACCTACGCCACCGCTTGGGCTCAGGCTCAGCAGAGTATCCCCTGCTTGGGTACGACCCACGCCGATTTTGCTTATGGCGGCATTCCCTGCACGGCGGTCATGAGCGATTCCCAAATTCAGCGCGACTACGAAGAGGAGACTGGCGTACAGATCACCGACTGCTACAAAGACCGCAGCCCGGATGAAGTGCCTATGGTTATTGTTGCCGGGCACGCGCCTTTTACCTGGGGCAAAGACGCCGCCAAGTCTGTTTACCACGCTGTGATTTTGGAAGAGATCGCCAAAATGGCCTACCTGAGCCGAACCTTGAACCAGGGCGTAGAGCCCTTGAAACAGGCCATTGTCGATAAGCATTACCTGCGTAAACACGGCAAAACCGCCTACTACGGACAAAACAACTAATTCACCTGAACATAGCTAGCGAGATACCCTCATGAAAATTTATGGTCAAAAAGAAGTTTGGCTGGTAACCGGTTCACAGCACCTGTACGGCCCTGGTGTACTCAAACAGGTGGCGGAAAACAGCCAGAAAATTGCGGCGAGCCTAACTGATTCGGATAACCTTTCTTGTACGATCGTTGCGCAAGATACGGTAAAAACCCCCGAAGAAATTCTGGCAGTTTGTTTGCGTGCCAACAGTGATGAGAATTGTGCGGGTTTAATCTTGTGGATGCACACCTTCTCACCCGCGAAGATGTGGATTGCCGGTCTCAAGGCGCTGAACAAGCCGTATATGCACCTGCACACCCAGTTTAAAGCTGAGCTGCCTTGGTCCGAAATAGACATGAATTACATGAACCTCAACCAGAGTGCTCATGGTGATCGCGAGTTTGGCTATATCGGTACCCGCATGGGGCAACAGCGCCGCGTGGTTGTGGGTCATTGGGAGACTGATCGGGTGCAGACCGAAATTGACGACTGGGTTCGCGTAGCGATGGGTTGGCAGGAGTCGCAGAACTTAAAAGTGGCCCGCTTTGCGGACAACATGCGTCAAGTTGCCGTAACGGAAGGGGACAAGGTCACCGCCCAGCTACAGTTCGGCTATGAAGTTCACGCCTTTGGATTGGGGGACCTGGCTGAGGCGGTCAACTCCATCAGTGATGATGACATTGACTCGCTCACCGATGAGTACACTAAGCTCTATACGGTATCAGAAGCGCTGCTGAAAGATTCCCACCAGATGGAAATGCTGAGAAACGAAGCCCGCCTGGAGCTGGGTATTCAGAAGTTCCTCGACGACGGCGGCTTCAAGGCTTTTACCAACTGCTTTGAAAACCTCACCGGCCTCACGGGCCTGCCCGGTCTGGCCACACAGCGGCTGATGGCGAAAGGCTATGGTTATGGCGCTGAGGGTGATTGGAAAACCGCCGCCATGACCCGCATCGTGAAAGTGATGAGCTTGGGTCGTGAGGGCGGTACGTCCTTTATGGAGGACTACACCTACAACTTCGGCGCGCGTGACCAAGTGCTCGGTGCTCACATGCTGGAGGTTTGCCCCAGTATCGCCGCTGAGGAAAAGCCCCGCTTGGAAGTGCACAAGCACACCATCGGCATCAAGAAAGACATCGCCCGCTTAATCTTCACCGGCAAGCCCGGCCCGGCCCTGAATATCTCCACCATCGACTTGGGGACTCGCTTCCGTATTCTGGTGAATGAAGTGGATACTGTGACACCACCAGAGCCACTGCCGCACCTGCCGGTCGGCACCGCATTGTGGGAACCCCGGCCCAGCCTAGCCGTCGCAGGCGCCGCCTGGATTCACGCTGGCGGCGCTCACCACAGCGTCTACACTCAAGCTATAAGCATAGAGCAAGTGATTGATTTCTGTGAAATGGCCGGCGTGGAAGCAACTATCATTGATGAGGACACCAAAGTGCGGAGCTTTAAGAATGAGCTGCGTCAAAATTCTGCGTATTATTTCTTAAAGCAAGGTGTTTAGCGTGAATACCCCGGTGAGCCCTGTCTCACCGGGGACGGGTCCAAGGGGAATTTTCGCTTGGCCCTCTTCCTTTTAACGCCCTTGGATCACCCTACCCCAAAATAAGATAAGGCTTCCCAAGATGACGTCCGAAAAAACGGTTCATAAGCTGTCCACTCTGGAAAAAGTCGGCTTCGGTGCTGGCGATATGTCGGTCAACGTAATGATCGCCGCCATGTTTTTCTTTATGCAGTACTTTTATACGGATATTTTTGGACTAAAGCCGGTTCATGTGGGGTTGCTGTTTCTGGCGGCGCGCTTCATTGATGCCTTCAGTGATCCATTGATGGGCCTTATTACGGACAAATACAAGTCGCGCTTTGGGCGCTTCCGTCAGTATTTCCTGTATCTCTCAATCCCCTACGGGTTTGCGATATTTTTGTTGTTCACGACACCGGATGTCAGCTACAACATGAAACTGGTATGGGCCTACGTGACCTACCTGTTTGCCACTTTGATGTTTACCGGTATTGCCATTCCGTACATCTCCTACATTGGGGTGCTCACTGCTGATCCTAAAGAGAGATTGTCCGCTAATGGCTACCGGATGTTCTTTGCCAAAATTGCCAACTGGATCATTATTTCTTCCGTGCCAACACTGGCCGTTATGTGGGGCGGTGGTGATTCAGCCAAAGGATACCAGTTGGCGATGGGACTGATGTCTTTTGTGGGTGTGTTGTTACTGCTGTTCTGCTTTTTCACGACCAAAGAGCGCGTGGAGCATGTGGTCGACAAAAAACCGCTTAAGGAGCAACTGGGACTGCTGTTAAAAAATGATCAGTGGCTGATTCTCGCCGCCTGCTGCGTGCTCGGCACACTGGGCTATGCGCTGCGCGGTGGCGTGGCTTTTTACTACGCCATTCATTACCTGGGCGGGACCGAAATCATGGCCGGCCAGTTTGTGAGCGCCGGTATTGCCGCCTCTATCGCCTCGATGGTTGCCTCCACCTGGATTACCAAGCGTTACTGCAAAGTGCAGTTATTCCGTTGGTCTCAGATCCTGGTGCTTTTGTTGAGCATTCTGATGTTCTTCGCCGTCTCCCCTGGGGATGTCTGGTTGGCGTTCGTACTTTACATTTTGTTGTGTTTTGTCGTGGATCTGCACGCGCCAGTCTTTTGGTCAGCCATTGCTGAAGTAGTGGATTACGGGGAGTTTAAAAACGGTAAGCGAGTATCCGGGCTGGCGTTTGGGGGAATCTCCTTTTGCCAGAAAGCGGGTATGGGGCTGGCGGGTTTTGTGACCGGCCTTCTGCTGACGTACTTTGGTTACCAAGCCGGTGAGGTCCAATCGGCGTTTACCGTGACGGGCATCGCGCTCATGTTGACGGTCTTCCCGGGCATCTTCCATGCGTTGATGGGCCTGGTGATGTTCAAATACAAAATCACCAACCGATACTATGTCGATATGCAGGTGAATGCGGGCAAGCAAGACATAACACCGCCAAAAACCGGTCTGTCTGAAGATTACGCAAACGAACAACCTTTGTAGGTACTAGGAGTGAAACAGTGACCTTGCTTAAGACTTTGATCGAACAACGTGCCGATCCTTTCATCCACAAACACAGCGATGGTTTTTACTACTTTACTGCCTCGGTGCCAGCCTATGATCGGCTCGAGCTACGCCGGGCGAAAACCATCGACGGATTGGCCTCAGCGGAGCCCGTTGCGGTGTGGCATAAGCCGGACACAGGTCCGCTCTGCGAGCTGATCTGGGCTCCCGAAATTCACTTTAATCAAGGCGCTTGGTACATCTATTTCGCAGCGGCGCCGTCTAGAGAAATTAAAGACGATCTGTTCCAGCACCGCATGTACTGCATCAGCACCCGGGCAGACAATCCGCTGGAAGGCAACTGGAGCGAACCCAAACAAATAGACACGGGCATCGACAGCTTTTGTCTGGATGCCACCACCTTCACCCACAAAGGCGTGCTCTACTACGTGTGGGCCCAGAAAGAACCCGGTATCGCTGGCAACTCAAATCTCTATATAGCCCCCATGGACACGCCGGACGCCATTGAGGGTAAACCGGTTCGGTTAAGTATTCCTGAGCTGGAATGGGAAACTCGTGGCTTTATGGTCAACGAAGGCCCCGCCGTGCTTATTCGCAATGGTCGCGTGCTGCTGACATATTCCGGCAGTGCCACCGATGAAAACTACTGCATGGGCCTGCTGTACGCTGACGAAAACGCCGACCTACTGGACCTGGCCAGTTGGACCAAAGTGCAGCAACCGGTATTCCAGAGCGATTTTGATAACCGTATCTACGGCCCTGGCCATAACAGCTTTACCATCGCCGAAGATGGTAAAACCGACATGCTGGTCTACCACGCCCGTACTTATACCGAAATCGAAGGTGATCCCTTATGGGATCCAAACCGCCATACGTTCGTTAAGCCCATCAAGTGGGATAACGAAGGGCTGCCTGTATTCGGCAAGCCATCGGTAAATGACTGAAGCAGCCAGACGCCTACAGAACAAAGAGACCTCAACAAATGAAGATCAGAACACGACTCGCCCTGATAAGTACCCTAATGTTTTCTTTATTCACTCTGTCGGCACAAGCCGAACAAGTCAGCATCCACGACCCCGTCATGGCTAAAGAAGACGGCACCTACTACCTGTTCAGTACCGGCCCTGGCATTACCATCTACAACTCCACCGACATGATCAACTGGAGACTGCAAGGCCGCGCCTTTGAAACTGAACCCGATTGGGCGCGCGACGTCGCCCCCGGCTTCAATGGTCATCTGTGGGCACCCGATATCATCTATAACGACGAACAAGAAAAATATTACCTCTATTACTCCGTCTCCGCCTTCGGCCAAAACACCTCGGGCATAGGCGTTACCACTTCCAAAACCCTGAACCCGGAGTCCGATGACTACGGTTGGGAAGACCAAGGCATCGTTGTGCAATCCATACCCAATCGCGATATGTGGAACGCGATTGATCCCCACGTCATCGTCGACGATGAAGGCACGGCCTGGATGAACTTCGGTTCCTTCTGGGGCGGCATGAAGATGTTCAAATTGAACGACACCTGGACCAAACCGGCAGAGCCCCAGGAATGGCACACCGTTGCAAAGCTCGACCGCTCGCTGTTGCTAGACGACGCCCTAGCCGGCCCAGGGGAAATCGAAGCGCCTTTTATCTTTAAAAAGGACGATTACTACTACTTATTTATTTCCCTCGGGAAATGTTGCCGGGGAGCGGAGAGCACCTACCACCTTGCTGTGGGACGTTCAGAGAATGTTACCGGCCCCTATTTGGATAAGGACGGTGTAGACATGAACCATGAAGGCGGCACCGTCATTCTGGAAGGCAACGAGGATTGGTATGGCGTGGGCCATAACAGTGCCTACACCTTCAACGGCACAGACTACCTGGTCTTCCACGCCTACGAGGCGGCCGATGACGGCCTGCAAAAACTCAAAATTGCGGAAATTACCTGGAAGGATGGCTGGCCCGTCATCGACGAAAGCGCGCTGGATACTTACCAAAGCCGGCTTATTGACTAGCGCAATGAATGCCGTAGGGCCGTCCACAACAGCCCGGAGTCTTCTTGCTTCCACTTATCGATGGATGCACAGGGCTTCCGGGCTGAGTTGTACACAAGTGGCCATAAATTAAGTGCGTTCCCAAATGGGTTAAAAGCCTCGGTTTTCCGACTAGTTCATGATCAACGAATCAAAAATATCGCCTCCAAAGTGCAAAATAACCTCTTATTTGTAATACAAAATAAAAAGTGTTTTGGTCCTTTTTGAGGCTAGTTGGCGACCGCTAACCTTGAGATGGGCGAAAATACACGTTGAAAAGCCGAGTTGCCCAAAAATCACGACCAAAACGCACGTGAATAAAATACTTGATGGTAATGTTATAATACAATAGTATTGTTTGGGTTCCAGGCGGAATAATAATGAAACCACCTCGTTCAGAAGGCGTTACCAAAAACAAAAACGCCACGAGGTGTATACGCAACCCTCAGGAGAGCTAGAGTTATGTTTAATCGTTCCCTCATAAGCAGCAGCATCGCTGTTGCCATCGCCCTCGCAGGACAACCCCTTATGGCCCAAACCCAAGATGCCGAAGCCGGCATGTTGGAAGAAGTGGTGGTTACCGGTCTTCGTGCCAGCGTTACCCGCGCAATTGACATTAAGCGTGATTCCTTATCGGTAGTTGACTCCATCGTGGCCGAGGATATCGGTAAGCTGCCTGATAATAACGTGGTCGAATCGCTCCAGCGCGTCGCGGGCGTGCAAGTGACCGACCGTGGCACGGGCGAAGTCAACGCGGTACATATTCGTGGTCTGCCCGATGTCAGTACCACCGTCAACGGCCGCACCATGTTTACCAGCACGGGCCGCGCCCTAGAATTGGCGGACATTCCGTCGACGCTGGTATCGCGGATAGATGTGAGCAAAAGCCGCTCGGCGGACCAGTATGAAAACGGTATCGCCGGTACCATCGATGTGCGGACATCCCGCCCATTTGATTTTGAAGGCTCGCGTGTGTCTCTGGCTGGCCGTGCCGTTCACCAAGAGCGCGCGGAAACCACCGATCCCGTTGTCAGCGGGCTGTTCAGCAACCGTTGGGAAACCAATGCCGGTGAATTCGGCGCTCTGGTTAACTTCTCCTATGCGAAAACCCGCTACCGCGATCAAACCATGAACGCTGGTGCAGCAATGCCGTTTGCGACTGAGGATCCCGCGGGCGGGTTTGCCCCAATGGAGCTTATTCGCTCTGAGAGAGGTTGGATGCCGGGTTTGGATCGGGGCCTGCCGACCGCACCGGGCTCGACGTTGAATATTGATGGTGAGGAGGTCCCTTACTACCTTGCTCGCGATGCCTTGATCATTAACGATTTCACAGGAGAACGTGAGCGTCCAGGGGCCAACCTGTCGTTACAGTTTGCACCCAACGATCGTTCTGAATACACGCTTGAAGCTTTCTACAACGGCTATCGCAACGAAAGTTTCAACAATATGTACTTCTCGTTTGTTGATTGGTGGGGAAGCCTCGGCGGCCTAGTGGCTGATCGTGACGAGTTTGACTCAATCTCCGACACCTTTAACTTGTATCCGGGCACCAATATTATCCGCGACCGAACCATTCGTGACGGCTTCAACTTTACAAGTGGCGACTACACGCGCTCCAGCACGGATAGCTATCTCTATGCTGTGGGCGGTAAATGGGAATTGACCGATAATCTGAGTATCGAGTCCGAGTTGGTTTACCAGGAAAGCGAATACGAGACTGAATTTTTCGCCATGCGTGGTACAGCTGTGCGTCCGGAAATTCGTTCGAACTTCGATGGTCGCCCGGGTATCGAGTTCTTCGAGTACGACGGTACGCCGAAAGATCTCACCGATCCCAGTGAGTATGGGATGGCGGAAATCTGGAACAACGCGGGTCAAGACTCGGGTGATGCCATTACCTTTACCGTAGATGGTGAGTACCGGACTGATTTCGATTTTCTGACGCGGATTGGTTTCGGTTTCCGGTGGGATGACCGGAACACCGCCACCAAGGTTCGTGAGCAGGCTTCCAATCAGAGCTGCGAAGCCGCTGTGACCCACCCAGATCGGCAGAATCCCCCAGATATAGCCCTCTGCGATTTTGCGTCCTATACCGATGGCTTGCATCACGTCAACAGCGACTTCATGAGAGGTCGTGCCACAGCGCCCCGCAGTTGGGTCGTCGCCAGTGGTCCATACCTGCGGGATAACCGCGATCACTTCATGAATTTGTACGGCATGCCTACCGATTTGGGAATGATTCCGAGCTTTGAAGTGGAAGAGCGCAACGCGGCACTTTACGCTACCGCCGATTTCGAAACTATGTTGGCAGGCCGTCTTCTGGATGGTCAGGTTGGCCTGCGCTATGTGGATGTCGAGACCGATAACACTTTCTATGATCAGGCGGGCAATCCTACCGTTGAATCCACTACTACCAACAGCGAGTTGTTGCCGAGTGCGATGCTGCGCTACGAGCTGAGCGATGAGTTGTTACTGCGTTTGGCTTACAGCGAAACCCTGCGTATGCCGGGCTTTAATGACTTGAACCCCAACATTACTTACAACGATGACTTAAGTAATGTTGGTTATGGTACGGCGAACAGTGGTAACGCGGATTTGCGTCCAACCACTTCGAAGAATTTGGATTTGTCACTTGAATGGTACTTTGGCGATGCCAGCTATACTTACCTGACTTTGTTTCAGCGTAAGGTTGATGGCTTGGTCATTCCGTTCCGTGAGCGGATTCGGCCGGATGCCTCTGAAATCCCGGATGGCTTCCTGGTGGACACCTTTATCTGGTCTCGTCCGGACAACGCCTCCGACGGCACCTTGCGGGGTGTCGAGCTGGGCTTCACCTATTTCCCGGAGAACCTGCCTGAGCAGCTGGACGGCCTGGGTGTGATCACCAGTGCGACCTTTTTGGATTCAGAGCAGACCATTCCGGTGTTTGATGAAACCGGCCAGCCCGATGGCGAAGAAACAATGCCTTTCTTTGGGGTTTCTGACTTCTCATACAGTGTAGCCCTGGCGTATGAGCGTCCGAGCTTCGACGTACGGATGTCCTATGTCTGGCGCGACACCGCACTCAATCGAAACGAGGCTGCGCTGTTTGCCAACCCATTGGGAATCTATCGTCAGCCGGAAGAGAGTCTGGACTTCCAGTTTAGCTATCGGGTCACCGACGAGTTGACGTTAACCTTTGACGCCACAAATCTGACAGAGCAGTTCACTCAGGAGCGCTACGGCGACAGCCCGTACTTCTCCCACGTCAACACTCTGTTTAGCCGAACCTTTGCGCTGGGAGCTCGTTTCTCCTTCTAGTCCAGTTCGCTGGACCCTTGATAGGGCAGCCTTCGGGCTGCCCTTTTTTATGTCGCCATTTTTTGCACGTTTGAATCTTCGCTTTCAGAGGGAGACTTGATGTAAAGTCCCTGTCATAGTTTTACTTAAAATTTTTATGTTGCTGTAGCGGGGGTCCCATGGACAAGTGGCTGTTATTCTTTGGATTGATAATTTTCAGTGTCAACGGCTTTGCCCGGGAAATAAACTGCGACAGCGACGGTGATTCACAAGCCTATAAAGATCTATTGGACGGGCTTGGCATCAACCCTTTATGCGCCCTTAGCACTGAATACGAAGCGGCCTTTCGAGTAGTCGTGGCCCCGCCAGCCGGGGATCCGACAGGGGTGACGGTCTATCAATCGCCTATCGGGGAGCTGAACGCTGTAACGCACTCCCAAAACGGAGAGCGTCAATCGTTATCCGAAGCTCAGTACATAGGCATACTCACCAGCTTCCAGTCCCTTTCGTTATTCGAGCTCAAATCCCATGAGGAGCTGATGGCGAAAGAGTGCGACCTGATGCCCGAGGGCTGCCCCATGGGCTTTGACGGAACCCGAATGTTTATTGAAGCCAGCTACGGTGCCAGCAAGCGTACCGTCGAGCGGTGGGGCAGCTTAGTGGACGAGGGTGCCTCCTATGTGGAGGTTGAATATCTAAACGCCCTCAACCAGCTTTACGGCCTCATGGACTGAGCAAGCTCTCTTGCTATGGGCGGGGCAAAACGCTTCAGGCGTAAGGCATTGCCCAGCACACACACGCTGGAAGCGGCCATCGCCGCTGCGGCGAACATCGGCGAGAGCAACAACCCGAGGGCGGGGTAGAGAACGCCGGCTGCCACGGGAATCAACAGGGTGTTATACCCAAAGGCCCAAAAGAGATTTTGTTTGATGTTGTTCATGGTGGCTCGCGATAAGGCTAGAGCCGTGGGCACATTGCGCAGATCGCCCGACATTAAAACGATCTCGGCGGCTTCAATGGCGATGTCCGTACCCGTGCCTATGGCGATACCAACGTCTGCCTGAGCCAGTGCCGGCGCATCGTTAATGCCATCGCCTACAAACGCCACCCGCTGCTTGATTTGAAGTTGTTGTATGGCCGATTTTTTGTCCCCAGGCTTTAACTCGGCCACCACGTCATCAATCCCAATTTGCTTGGCAATGGCTTCCGCGGTGTGCCGATTGTCTCCGGTGAGCATGACGACCCGTTTGCCCTCGGCGTGCAGCGCGGCCACAGCGGCCCGGCTGCCCGCCTTTAACGGGTCGGCGATGGCGAGAATGGCCACCAGTTGACCGTCAATCGCCGCATATAAAGGTGACTTTCCCTGATCGCCGAGCTCTTGGGCAATCTCCGCCAGCGGCTGAACATCAATTTTCAGTTTGGTCATATAGCGGTCCGCGCCCACGTGGACGCGTCTTCCATCCACTGTCGCCTCCAGCCCCCAGCCCGCTTCAATGGAGAAGGTTTCGGTCGTGGGAATATCCAGCCCCTGATCGCGGGCGGCCTTGAGAATGGCCGATGCAATGGGGTGCTCAGAATGTTGTTCTGCACCCGCCACCCAGGACAGAATTTGGTGTCGCTCGTAGGCCTCCGTGGGAATCAGATCCGTCAGTACTGGCCGACCTTCGGTCAGGGTGCCGGTTTTATCCAGGGCAACAACCGAGGCGTCTCGCAAGCTCTGCAGCGCCTCTCCCTGACGAAATAAAATGCCCAGCTCTGCCGCCCGGCCAGTGCCCACCATGATGGATGTGGGGGTGGCCAGACCCATGGCGCACGGGCAGGCGATGATCAGCACCGCTACGGCGTTCACCAGCGCCATCGTCAATGCGGGTTCGGGGCCAAATTGCCACCACACCCAGAGTGTCAGTGTGGCCACCAGTATGACCACAGGCACAAAAACCGTGGTGACTTTATTCACCAGCGCTTGAATGGGCAAGCGGGCGTTCTGAGCGTCTTCCACCATTTTGGTGATGCGCGCCAAGACGGTATCGGCCCCCACGTGCGTGACGCGAATTCTGAGCCGACCATTGGTGTTGATCGTCCCGCCTACCACTTCGGCGCCCGTCTCTTTTTGTAGGGGTATTGGCTCACCAGTGATCATGGATTCATCCACCCAGGAAGCGCCCTCAGTCACTACACCATCGAGTGGAATTTTCTCGCCAGGGCGCACTTCCAAATGGTCACCCGTGCGAATCTCTTCGATAGCCACATCCTGGATTTCACCGTCCCGAACCCGCCGCGCACTTTTTGCCTGCAAGTGCAGCAAGCGGCGAATGGCATCACTGGTGCGCCCCTTGGCGATCGCTTCCAAATAGCGACCCACTAGAATCAAAGTGATGATCACGGCAGAGGCTTCAAAATAAACGTGCACGGTACCTGGGGGCAGAACCTGAGGTAAGAACGTCGCCACCACCGAATAGCCCCAGGCGGCCGACGTGCCCAGCATTACTAACGAATTCATATCTGGGGCTCCGCGCAGCAGGGCGGGCAGTCCGTGTTGATAGAACCGCAAACCCGGCCCAAATTGCACCGCTGAGGCGAGCACAAATAACAGGAAGAACAGCTGTTGTTGTCCGAGGCTGGCCATCAACCAGTGGTGAAACGGCGGAATAAAATGACTGCCCATATCCAGAATGAACACCGGCAGCGTGAACGCCGCAGCCCACAACAGCGCCGTGCGTAAACGCCGAGCTTCGCGCTCTTGAGAGTCGTCTTCCTGTTTGGACGTGTGGCCGTCAATGTGGGCTTGGTATCCGGCTTTCGCAACGGCTTGCAGCAAAGCGGTCGGTAAGTCTGCACGCGCCGCGGTTACGCTTACGGTCGCTTTACCCGTTGCCAGATTGACGTTGGCGCTGGCCACCTCTGGTACGGCGGCGAGCGCTTTTTCTACGCGTCCGATGCAGGAAGCGCAGCTCATCCCCTCGATGGAAAGGGTGTGCACGTCGTTTTGTGGAACATGGTGGAGGGAAGTGGTCATGGCCGGCTCCTGCTGTTAGTGCTGTAACAACGGAGCCTAATCCTTCCCGTCAGAGGAAGGTCAACAAAAAAGCGGGCACCGGGCCCGCTTTTTCGGCACGGGGCAATCGGCCTTACACGATAAGCAGGGCACTTAGGAACACTGTGCTCAAGCCCAAGTAAACCGTCACGCCACTGATGTCGGTAATGGTAGTCAGCACGGGCCCGGTCATCATGGCCGGGTCATAACCCAGGCGCTTAATCAGGAAGGGGATGGTGCCACCCACGGCCCCGGCGATGACTACGTTGGCACTCAGCGCCAGGGAGGCAACCACTGCCAGGGTTAGGTTTTGCTGCATCACCATGACAATGACGCCAAAGAGCAGCCCCAGGGCCAGTCCGTTGACCATACCGATCATTAATTCTTTGCGCAGCGCCCGCCAGACGTCTCGCACTCGCGCCTCGCCCAGAGCCATGCTGCGAATAGACACCGACAGAGCTTGGATGCCCACATTGCCGCCCATATCGGTAATCATGGGCAGGAAGGCGGCCAGGATGGCGACTTGTTCAATGGTCGCTTCAAAACCGGTAATGACCCATACGGCACCCAGGTTCAGAAACACATTGGCGGCCATCCAGGGCAGGCGCATCCCCACGGCGCGTTTGGGGGAGGTAAAAAAGGATTCCTCGGTAGCACCACCGATGCCGAGAAAGCTGCCCGCCAATTCACTGGACAGCAAATCCATGGCGCGCTCAATACTGATAACACCCACCAACCGGTCATTGGCATCCACCACGGGCAGCATGCGCAGACCCCGGGTACGGATGCGTTTGGCCGCTTCCAGGGCTGAGTCGTCGTCCCGGACTGCAAAAATGTCGGGGATCATAACCCTGTCCACCGAGTCGCCAGGGTTGGCGAGCATTAACTCACGTAGGGAAATCACCCCTTTGAGGCGGGAGTGTTCATCCACCACATACACGTAGGCACTGCGATGGTGTTCCGGGGGCATGGCCTGGACGGCCGCCTGCGTGGCGCTGATCGTGGCGCCGGCGCGCACCGAAAGAAACAGCGGGCTCATTTCCGCGCCAGCGGTGTCGCTTTCGTAGGCCTCCAGGCGCTCGACCGAGCTGCGCATCTCTTGGGGCAGGCGCTCGAGAACGGCCGAGCGCAGTGATTCGGAAAGTGAAGGCAGTACATCGGCGATGCGCGCGGCGGGCAGGTGGCGGCTGAGTGTTGCGGCTTCTTCTGCGTCCAGAACCTTTAAAAATTGCGCCAGAATTTCCGATGGAAAATAAGCCACCAGATTGCCGCCTCGCACCCAACCGATCAGGCGCACAAACTCGGCCACATCTTCCGGGTGCATCTCCTTTAGCGTCTGGCTGATGCGCATGGGTGAAACGTTATCCTGCTCTCGGGCAGCTTCCTCCAGCGCTCCAGAAGTGAGCAGGTTGGCCAGGTGGGCTGCTCGGGCTTCTAGCGCTTCCGAGTCTAACAGCATAGGCAAATCGTCCTTAGCGGCGCCCGCACTCGCGAGCATTTTTTAATGGTTCTGATGTTAAGCGTTGCTTACCCAACTCTTTCGGTTACCTATAAAGGTAACTCGATGGCGCGGTTTATTCCAATAATGAATACGAATTGGGTGTGACTGGCAGGATAGGATGGCAAACGCGGCGATGGGGTTATACCATGCTTTCTTTTCTGGGCCCGACCCGCAAAGGGCCGTTCACTTTCGCTGATTATGGATACGGATGATGACAAACTCCTCAGTTTCGCAAGCTACGTTCGGCCACCTGCCCGATGGGCGAGAAGTGACGCAATTTACCCTTTGTAATGCGCATGGCATGGAGGTTCGGCTGATTAACTATGGCGGCATAGTGACACACCTGTGGGCGCCGGATCGTGACGGCAAGCTGGCCGATGTGGTGCTGGGTTATGACGACCTTGAGCCTTACCTGAAAGACTCCCCTTATTTCGGCGCGCTCATCGGGCGCGTGGGGAACCGCATTGCGGGAGGCCGCTTCGAGCTGGACGGCGAAAGCTTCAAGCTCGAGTGCAATGACGGCGCGAACCATTTGCACGGTGGCCTGGAAGGTTTCGATAAAAAATTATGGGACGCACGCTCTTTCAACGACGCGCGCGGTGTAGGTGTGGAATTAACCTTGATCAGTCCTGATGGTGATCAGGGTTATCCTGGTCGCCTAGACGTCCAAGTCACCTACACGCTTACCGAGAGTAACGAGCTGCTGACGGAATACCGCGCCGAAACCGATAAGGCCACGCCCGTCAATCTGACCCAGCACAGCTACTTCAATCTCGCGGGCACCGGCAATGTACTCGATCACCAGCTGGTTTTGAACGCCGAGCGCTACACCCCAGCCGGCGAGGGCCTGATTCCTTTGGGGCGAATCGAGCCAGTGGAGGATACACCCTTCGACTTCCGCAAAGCTCGCCCCATTGGTGAGCTTATTCACCAAGCGGATACCCAACTGCAACTGGCCAATGGTGGCTACGATCACAACTACGTGGTTGCCCGGGGCGAGGAAAAAGGCATGGTGCAAGCGGCTCGAGTTTGGGATCCCGAATCGGGACGGGTGCTGGAAGTGTTCACTGAAGAGCCCGGTTTTCAGTTCTACTCAGGCAATTTCCTCGACGGCAGCTTGGAAGGTAAGGGCCGCCGCTTTGAGCGCCACAGCGGTTTTTGCATAGAGCCTCAGCACTTTCCCGACGCGCCCAATCAGCCGGAGTTTCCCAGCACTACCCTGCGCCCGGGAGAAATCTACCGCACGCTCATGAGCTTCCGGTTTAGTGCCGAATAGGCCAGCACTAGCGCCCCGCCCATAAGGCACCTTTTGGGATCCGGGTTGCATTTAGCTTAATATGTACTATAATATCACTTATCAGCTTTGGTGGAGCGGGTGCTGCGTATTGGGACGCCCCCGCTTGCTCACTGCAAGGTTGAGCTTCAAGTGATGCTTCGACAGTTAAGCGAGTCTTGATGATATGCCGAGGTCTCTTTCGCCCTTTGCTCCCGGCAAAGGGCTTTTTTCTATTCAGCTCCAAAGCTAACCGCTAACACTTGGTTTCCCCTCATCTCTGCCCAAAATCGGCTGACTCTACCCCTATATGTGTCGTATAATACTATAAAGTGCTTATTGAGTTTTGTTGATGAAAGCGCTACCTTGAGCACTTAGTGGGCGCTCTACTCATACACGGAAAAAGACTATGGCCGTTTTGGAACGAAACTTTAATCTCTCCCAGCGCATGACCCAGGAGCTGGGAAAGGCGATTGTTTGCGGTGTATACCCCAGGGATGAAAGTCTGCCCAGTGAGGCGGAGTTGTGCGAACACTTTGGTGTCAGCCGCACCGCCGTGCGGGAAGCGGTGAAAATGCTGTCGGCCAAGGGGCTGATTTCCAGTCGTCCGCGCCAGGGTATTCGCATACAGCCCGAGCAGGAGTGGAACATTTTCGACTCCGACCTGCTGCGTTGGTCATTGGAGGGCAACCCGTCCCTGCGGGTATTGCGGGAATTTTTGCAGTTGCGAATTGCCATCGAGCCAGAGGCTGCTTCCCTGGCGGCGCGCTATGCCAGTGATGAGCGAATTCAGGCCATTGGCGATTCCCTGGAGCGAATGAAGCAGTCAGAGAACAAGCCGGAAGAGGCTCTGAAGAATGACATTGCGTTCCATGTCAGCATTCTATTTGCCAGCCAAAATCGCTTCTACATACGGCTGAGAGATTTTATTCAGGCCGCGCTCAATGTCAGCATCCGTCACACCAACGTCATTAAGGCCAATCACGAAGCGGTTATTGAAGATCACGCCAAGGTGTACAACGCCATCAAAAGCCGCAATCCAGAACGTGCTCGCACCGCCATGTTGTTGCTGATCGACGAGGCGCTCACCTTTATCGAGCAGGAGCTGGAGGCTGCCGGCGAGCTCTGAACCACCCTTGAAAGGCCTCAATCGGTTGCGCTCTTAAAATGTGCTAAGATGCGCACGTTTTGTACACCATGAGGCCTGGTTATGCATTGCCCCTTTTGCGGCGCTGATGATACTAAAGTCGTTGATTCCCGGCTGGTCGCCGAAGGTGACCAGGTGCGTCGTCGTCGCCAGTGCCTTTCCTGCCATGAACGCTTCACCACTTATGAAGTGGCTGAGCTGGTTATGCCTCGCATCATCAAGCAAGACGGCACCCGCGAGCCTTTCGACGAGCGCAAACTGCGCGCCGGGCTTTTGCGCGCGCTGGAAAAGCGGCCGGTAAGCATTGAAGATATCGAGTCCGCCATCAACCACATCAAACATTTTTTGCAGGCCACCGGCGAGCGTGAAATTAAAGCCTTTACGGTGGGTGAAAAGGTGATGGAGCAACTGCAAAAGCTCGACGAAGTGGCCTACGTGCGCTTTGCCTCAGTGTATCGCCGGTTTAAGGATCTGACCGAATTCCGCCGTGAGATTGATCGGCTGGAAAAACAGCCTGAGTCAGAGCAGGCCGAACCCAAGCAGTCCGAGCAGGACTGAAGCCATGACCAATCCCGTCAGTGACAGCGCCCACATGGCGCGCGCCCTGCGTCTCGCCGAGCGTGGCCTGTATACCACTATGCCTAACCCGCGCGTGGGTTGTGTATTGGTGGACGACGCTGAATGCGTAGCCGAAGGCTGGCACAGGCGCGCTGGCGAAGCCCATGCGGAAGCCGATGCGTTGGCCCGAGCGGGCGAGCGCGCTCGCGGTACTACCGCTTACGTCACGCTTGAGCCCTGCAGTCACACCGGCCGCACCGGTCCCTGCTGCGACGCTCTGATCGCCGCCGGCGTGAGTCGAGTGGTGTATGGCATGGAAGACCCGAACCCAAAAGTCGCCGGGCGTGGATTGGACAAACTGCGCGCCGCCGGTATTGAAGTCAGCGGGCCAGTGTTGGAAGACGAGGCGCGCGCGCTGAACCCCGGTTTTATCAAACGCATGGAACACGGGCGGCCATTGGTGCGCTGCAAGCTGGCCATGAGTTTGGACGGACGTACCGCCATGGCCAGCGGTGAAAGCAAGTGGGTAACCAGTCGCCGCGCGCGCGAGGATGTTCAGCGTTTGCGGGCGCGCAGCTGCGCCATTATCACCGGCATAGAAACCGTGCTACTGGATCGCGCTTCACTCACGGTGCGAGCCCAGGAGTTGCAACTGGAAAACGCCGAATTCATCGCTGAGCGTCAGCCCTTGCGGGTCATTTTGGATTCACGCTTGCGCCTGCCTTTGGATGCGCCATTGTTGGAGCAGGGCGGACCGATATTGCTGGTGCACGCGGGCGCGCCCGATCCGGGTGGCTGGCCGGCTCATGTGGAAACCCTGGCATTGCCCAGCGTGGATGAGCGCATTGACTTGAGTGCTCTGCTGGTGGAGCTGGCCCGACGTGAATGCAATGAAGTGCTGGTGGAAACAGGGGCCGTATTGGCGGGTGGCTTTTTGGCTCGCGGCCTGCTGGATGAACTGATTATCTACATGGCGCCAAAACTGCTGGGCAGCAGCGCCAGACCGCTGTTCAATTTGCCCCTGGAGAAAATGTCCGGGCACCTGCCGCTGAAGATTCAGGATATTCGCGCCTTGGGCCAAGACTGGCGCATTACCGCCAGCCCGGACCCGGAAGGTTAAGCCGCCGACAAAGAATCTCGGCGCGGTAAGGTGTTACACTTTGTCCCTATCTGTACGGTTCAAACCTTCGCTGTGCGCGGCACAGCGTCCACTTGACGAGAAAAATCCATGTTTACAGGCATTATTGAGGCCATGGGTAAGGTGTCTCAGGTGCAACCCCACAGCGGAGACTTGCGCCTGTGTATCGAAACCGGTGGCTTGGGTCTGGACGACGTTGCCCTTGGGGATTCCATCGCGACTAATGGCGTGTGCCTGACGGTAGTGGAACTGACCGGCCGCGGCTACTGGGCTGATGTATCCGGAGAAACCCTGATGCACACCACGGCCGGCCAATGGCAACCGGGGCACACCGTCAACCTGGAAAAAGCACTAACGCCGCAGACGCGTCTCGGCGGGCATATCGTCAGCGGCCACGTGGACGGTATTGGCGAAGTGGTTAAGCGCTGGGGCGATGCCCGCTCCGAGCGTTTTCGTTTGCGCGCCCCGGATGAGCTGGCCAAATACATCGCTCACAAAGGCTCCATCACCGTGGACGGCATTAGCCTGACCGTGAACAAAGTCGATGGCGCCGAATTTGAATTGAATATTGTGCCGCACACGCTAAAGTGCACCACCATGGACGGCTACAAAGCCGGTACCCAGGTTAACCTGGAGGTGGATCTTCTGGCACGCTACCTGGAAAGGTTGCTGCTCGGGGAGCGCGCCGCCGAACCCAGCGAAGATTCCGGCATCAGTCTGGACTTTCTCACCCGGCACGGATTCAATCGGGCTTAGCGTCAGCGCTACCACAACGTTCCCAACAGGACATTTATGGAACTGAATAGTATTGAAGAACTGATTGATGATCTCCGTCAGGGCAAGATGATCATCCTGATGGACGATGAAAACCGCGAGAATGAAGGCGACCTGATTATGGTGGCCGAACAGGTGCGGGCGGAAGACATTAATTTTATGTCCACCCACGCGCGCGGTTTGGTGTGCCTGACGTTAACGCCCGAGCGTTGCCAGCAGTTGGGCTTGCCCCTGATGGTCACCGACAATAAAGCGCGCTACTCCACCAACTTTACCGTGTCCATTGAAGCGGCTGAAGGTGTGACCACTGGTATCTCCGCCGCCGACCGAGCACGGACCGTGCGCGCGGCGGTAAACGCCGAAGCGGAGCCGGGCGATATTGTGCAGCCAGGTCATATTTTCCCCATTATGGCCCAGCCCGGCGGCGTGATGAGCCGCGCCGGTCACACCGAAGCCGGTTGCGATCTGGCCCGCTTGGCAGGTTTTGAGCCGGCCGCGGTTATCGTGGAGATAATGAACCCCGACGGTTCAATGGCACGGCGCGCGGACCTGGAGGCCTTTGCCCAGGAGCACGACCTGAAGATCGGCACCATCGCCGATTTGATTCACTACCGGGCTATCAAAGAAAAAACGGTCGAATGCATCAACCAGCGCCAAGTGGATACCCGCTACGGCGAATTTGAGTTACGCACCTACCGGGACAAAGCCCGTGGTGATTTGCACTTTGCCATGCTTAAGGGCCAAGTGGACCCTGAAGCGCCTTTTCTGGTGCGCGTGCATGTGATGGATATCGCTCGCGATTTGCTCAGCATCAAGCGGCCAGGCGAAGACCAACACCCGTCGTGGACCTATCAAGCGGCGCTGAAAAAAATCTCGGAGGAAGGCGCGGGCGTAGTGATGTTGATTTGCCACGACGAAAGCACCGAGGAAGTGGAGGAAAGCGTCGACTGGTTGCTCTCCGGTAAACAGCCCGTGCGCAGTCCCGATCTGGTCTACAAACAAGTGGGCACCGGCTCGCAGATACTTCGCGATCTGGAAGTGCGTAAAATGCGCCTGATGTCTGCACCCATGCGTTTTACCGCTCTGTCCGGGTTTGACCTGGAAATTGTCGAACACCTGACGCCGGGCGATGCTTAGCCCGGCCATTATTTTTACCCATTATTAAGTGGCAACAACGAGAAACTGCTATGAGCCAAATAAAAGTGATCGAAGGAGATTTTTCCGCAGCCAAAGGGCGCTACGCGCTGTTGGTCAGCCGTTGGAACAGCTTTGTGGTTGAGAGCCTGAAGGATGGCGCCCTGGACACGCTGCGTCGGCAGGGTATCAAAGATGATCAAATCACCATCTACTACGCGCCTGGCGCGTTCGAAATGCCGCTGGTCGCCCAGCGCATCGCGGCTAAAGGCGGCGTGGATGCCATTATCGCCTTGGGCGCGGTCATTCGTGGTGGCACTCCACACTTTGAATACGTGGCGGGCGAATGCACCAAGGGGTTGTCCCAGGTTTCCCTGAATGCCGGCATCCCCGTCGCTTTTGGTGTGCTTACTGTGGATTCCATTGAGCAGGCCATTGAGCGCGCCGGCACCAAAGCGGGCAACAAAGGCGCCGAAGCGGCCAGTACCGCCCTGGAAATGGTTTCACTGTTGGGTAAAGTGTAATGGCCGACGCACCTTCCCCATCTTTATCGCCAGCCGGCCGCCGCCGCGCGCGCCATTACGCTATGCAGGGTCTGTATCAGTGGCAAATGGCCGGTGCCAATCTCAATGCGATCGAAGCCGAGCTGCGCACCGACAACGACATGTCCAAAGTGGACGTGGAGTACTTTCACGAAGTGCTGCACGGCGTACCTCATTGCCTGTACGAAGTGGAAGAGGCCTTTCGGCCCCACTTGCAGGATCGCGGCCCCCATGAGCTGGACCCAGTGACGCAGGCGTTATTGCGGCTGGGCAGCTACGAGCTGAAATACCGCATCGACGTGCCTTACAAAGTGGTCATCAATGAAGCTGTGGCTCTGGCAAAAAAGTTTGGCGCCGCAGATAGCCATAAATTTGTTAATGGTGTTTTAGACCGAGTCGCCGAAACCGAGCGCGCTGTGGAAAAAAAAGCGCAAAAGTAAAACCCAATCCCACAGGACGTTATGGGCGAATTCGAACTTATCCGCCGATTTTTCCAGCAGGAGCAGGCCGAGCACCCGCCCGAAGGGGTATTCATGGGCGTGGGCGATGACGCCGCGCTCTTGGAAGTGCCTCCCTATCAACAACTGGCGGTCAGTGTTGATACCCTGGTCAGCGGGGTTCATTTTCCTGCCGATGCTGACGCCGAGGACATCGCCCAGCGGGCCTTGCGAGTCAATTTAAGTGATCTCGCCGCCATGGGTGCTCAGCCCCTGTGGTTCACCCTCGCGTTAACCTTGCCGAACGTGGACGAATCCTGGTTGCGGGATTTCAGTCGAGGCCTGTTCGCCGTTGCCAATCAATACGGCTGCGCGCTGGTGGGGGGAGATACCACGTCCGGCCCCTTGAGCATCACCGTCCAGGTGATGGGAGTAGTGGAGGCGGGCCACGCCTTACGCCGGGACGGCGCCAGTGTCGGTGACTATATTCTGGTCACTCACCACCTAGGTGATGGTGCAGCCGGTCTGGCTGCTGTAGAAGGGCGCCTGAAGCTGGATGCCGAGCAGGATGAATATCTGCGCCAGCGCTTTTATCGCCCCGAGCCGCGCGTGGCAGAAGCCCGGAAGATCCGTGACCTGGCCAGCGCAGCCCTGGATATTTCCGATGGCCTGGTGGCGGATCTGGGGCATATCTGTGCCGCCAGCGATCTAGGTGCGGAGGTGTATGTAGAAGACTTGCCACTGTCCCCGGTGCTGGCTGGCCTGGAAGATCGCGACCAAGCACTGAATTGGGCGCTTAGTGGTGGTGACGATTACGAACTCTGTTTTACCGTGCCCGAAGAGCATATGGCCGAAGTGGGCCTGCTGATCGCCCAAGGTGAGTTGCAGGCCACGGTGATTGGGCACATGGTGGCCGGTGCGAGCGTACAGTGTCTGCACCATGGCCAAACCTTCGAACTTGATCAACCGGGCTATAATCATTTCCATGACTAACCCTACCTTCAAAGAGCTTTTGCGCAACCCCAACCACCTGTTTGCCTTCGGGTTTGGCAGCGGCTTGGCCCCGAAAGCGCCGGGCACCTTCGGCACCTTGGCCGCCATACCCATTTTTTGGTTGATTCAGGACCTGGCGCTGCCCATTTATCTTTTGTGGCTGGTGGTGACCTTTGCCCTTGGCGTCTACTGGTGTGAGCGCAGCTCCAAAGCCTTGGGGGTGCATGATCACGGCGGCATCGTGTGGGACGAAATGGTGGGCTACTGGATCACCATGCTACTGGCCCCCGCTGGGTGGCTATGGATGCTGGTGGGCTTCGTGCTGTTCCGCTTCTTTGATATTGTCAAACCCTGGCCCATCGGTTGGTTGGATCGCCGCGTCGGTGGCGGTATGGGCATTATGATTGACGACGTGTTGGCGGGGGTCTACGCCTTGATTGTGTTGCAGCTTCTGGCGCTGTGGTGGTAACAAGCGCGCCGGGCCAGTGGAGGAAAGCAAATGATAAATCGATTGGCCCGTTCCCTGGCACTTGGCGCACTGTTGTTTCTCACTTACCCGGCGATCGCCGTGGACCTGGAAGTGCGTTTGCTGGCCCAGGGCAGCGCAATTCTAACCATTAACGGTAAACAGGTTCGACTAAAAGACGGCGAGCGCAGCCCTGAAGGCGTGAAGTTGGTGTCCTCCACCACTCAAGCGGCTATTGTCGAATACGAGGGCGCGCAACAGACACTAACACTGTCCCGACGCATCGCCTCGCGCTTTGTGGAAACCGAGCCGGTGCAGGTGCGTATTTCCCAAAGCCAGGGCGGACACTATGTGGCGGATGGCAGCATCAACGGCCACAACATCCGCATGATGGTGGATACCGGAGCCACCAGCGTGGCAATGAATCGTCGCACCGCGGAACGGCTTGGCATAAACTACCGCACCGGAGAGGTTATTCAGGTGAGCACCGCCAACGGTATTGCCGACGCTTATCGTATTACCTTGGACCGGGTTGCCGTGGGTAACCTGGAACAGCGATATGTGGAAGCGCTGGTCACCGACAGCGACTATCCGGATATTGTACTTCTGGGCAACAGCTACCTAGGTGCGGTGGAAATGCGCGTGGACCGGGGTGTGTTGCTGCTGGAGTCCAAGTATTAAGTGTTAAACGGGGCCATTCCCAAATTTGTGATTCGTAGCGCTGGCGAGGCTCGATTCCCGCATTCGCACTACCTTGGACCCCCTGCCTTCGCTGGAAATTACAGCGAGGATCGGAAAAGAATGTAATAGCCTAATGCTGCGGGGGCCGGGCGGGGTGAGTGTTCTGCAAGCCTCACAAGAGGGATCTTGTGGGGCAGTCCCCACGGATGGGTTTACGACGTTTGCTGAACACTCACCCCGCCCGGCCCGAGGGCTCGCTTAAGAAGCAGTTCATTAAATCTTTAAGTCCGAACAGCAATAGGTGTATACGGGGCTCAAAGAATATAAAGACCCGCACGTTGGGTTCTATTAAAGAGGTTATGCGTGGCCATTCGTTTTATCGAAGCATCCAAATTGCCCACACCGTGGGGCATGTTCAAAATGTACGGCTTTGCCGATGACGCGGCCGACAAGGAACATGTGGTGTTAACCATGGGCGACATCAGCGGCGATCAGCCGCTGCTGGCGCGCGTGCACTCCGAATGTCTGACCGGTGATGCCCTGTTCAGCCTGCGCTGCGATTGCGGGCCGCAACTACAAGCGGCCATGCACAAAATCGCCCTGGAAGGCCGGGGCGCCATTTTTTATCTGCGCCAGGAAGGCCGAGGCATAGGACTGCTCAACAAAATCCGCGCCTACCACTTGCAAGACTGCGGTGCCGACACCGTGGAAGCCAATGAGCGCTTGGGCTTTGGCGCAGACATGCGCGACTACAGCATCCTCAAACCGATGCTGGAACACCTGCAAGTAAAATCCCTGAAACTGATGACCAACAATCCGCGCAAAGTAAAAGCGCTGGAAGAAATGGGTGTAGTCGTGGCCGAGCGTATCTCCCATCAAACAGGTCGCAACCCCCACAACGCCCGCTACCTGGAAACCAAGCGCGGCAAACTGGGGCACTTGTTTGCCGAGCACGATGAGCCGGATAACGACTAACAGCCTGCTAAGTTCGTCGGCCTAAAACACCCACCTAATCGAAAACACAGAAAAACAAGGAATCGCAATGACCACCAGAATCGCCATTGCCGGAGCCTCTGGCCGTATGGGCAAGGCCCTCATTGAAATACTTGCCGCTCATTCTGATGCCCGCCTTACAGTCGCCGTGGGTAATCCCGGCAGCAGCCTCTTGGGTGCAGACGTGGGCGAGCTGGCCGGCGTCGGCAAACTGGGCGTTACACTCACAGCTGAACTGGCTGCGAACTCGAACGACTTCGACGTATTGATTGATTTCAGTACGCCCGCAGCGACACTGAAACACGCCGCTTTGTGCGCCGAAAAAGGCCTGGGATTGGTGGTGGGCACCACCGGTTTCAGCGCGGAAGAAAAAGCGGCTTTGGAAGGGCAGGGACAAAATACCCCCTTGTGCGTAGCCGCCAATTACAGCACCGGCGTCAACTTGTGTTTGAAACTGCTGGATACCGCCGCTCGGGTGATGGGCGATGACGCCGACATTGAAATTTACGAAGCGCACCACCGCCACAAAGTGGACGCACCGTCCGGCACGGCGCTGCGTATGGGTGAAGTTGTGGCCGCCGCTTTGGGCCGCGACCTGGCCAGTGAAGCCATTTACGGTCGTGAAGGTCAAACCGGTGCCCGCGAGCGCAGCAACATCGGTTTTGCAACCGTGCGCGGTGGCGACGTGGTAGGCGATCATACGGTGATGTTTTTGGCCGACGGCGAGCGCGTGGAAATTACTCACAAAGCGTCCAGTCGCCTGTCCTTTGCGCGCGGAGCTGTACGTGCCGCCCTCTGGCTTGCACGGCAAGAGCCCGGTCTCTACGATATGCAGGATGTACTGGATTTACGCTAGCCCGCGGCTGAAAGTCAGCGCGGCGTTGAAACTCATTTCACAAAAGAGCAGGCCACGAAAACAGGGTTTGGGCGGTCACTGGATTCCCACAGGGCCGGCAGCCGCCCAGTGGCTCGGGAGTGTTGAGTGAGCCGGACTGTTCGTATATTGACGGTGAATACCCACAAAGGTTTTACCCTGTTTAACCGCCGTTTTATTCTGCATGAATTGCGCGAAGCCGTGCGTGCGGTGTCGGCGGACGTGGTTTTTCTGCAGGAGGTTATGGGTGAACACAAAAGTTGGTCCTCCCGCCACAAAGGTTTGTGGCCCATTGAACCTCACTACGAATTTCTCGCCGACAGTATTTGGCAGGATTTTGCCTACGGGCGCAACGCCGTTTACCCCCAGGGTCATCACGGCAACGCCCTGCTGAGCAAATTCCCCATCGTCTCCTGGGACAACCACGATATCTCTTTGAATCGATTCGAGCAGCGCGGCTTACTGCATTGCAAACTGGATATGGTGGATGCGTCCATTCAGCTGCACGCCATCTGTGTGCACTTAAATCTGCGTGAAGGAGATCGGCAGCGGCAATTGTTAAAGTTGTGCGAATTGGTCAACAGCATTCCGGAATCGGAACCGGTGGTGGTGGCGGGAGACTTTAATGACTGGCGCTGCAAATCCCAGGCAGTGTTGTTGCGCCAAGCTGGGTTGCATGAAGTGTTCACGGATATTTACGGTCAACCACCCCGTTCCTTCCCCGCCGTATTGCCCATGCTGCGGCTGGATCGAATCTATGTGCGCTCGGCCCAGTTTCATACGCCGTTGGTGTTACCCAATAAGCCTTGGTCGCACTTATCCGATCACAAACCCTTAATGGCCGAAGTGGAATTTTAAGGGTTTTAACCGGCGGGGTTTTTCCCCAGCATTGCCCGGCCCATTTGCCGCCAACTGGGTTCCTGGCCATAGGTGCGCACACCCAAAGCGAACAATCGGCCGCCCGCGCGACGCGCCCAGTACAAAGTGGCCAACAGCAGAGCCAGAGACAGCAACCATTCACCCACGCCCACGTCGTCAACGGCCATGCGCACCGGCATCACGGCGAATGATGTAAAAGGAAACAGGCTGGAAAAAACCGTGAGTGTTGAGTCCGGGTGATCCCGCAAGGTGTAAGCGATAAAAATGGGGATGCTTGGCACCAGCATGACGACACTGCGGGACGAATGGTTGGGGTCGTCGATGGTGGCGGTGAAGGCACCCATCAGGGTGTTCACCAGCAAAATCCCCAACAGCATAAATAGCAGGGCGTTGAGCGTTTCCAGCAGTGGCAGCTCAGGGACAAAAACACCTGCCCCCGCGTACAAACTGAAACCGAGCCCACCCAAATACATAAGCATCAAAATGGTGGCCACGGTTTTTAGGCAGAACAGGGTGATACCCACAATCTTTCCGTCCAGCCAGCGCTGAGGCGTCATCAGCGTCAGCAGTTGCTCGGTGACGCGCTGCTGTTTCTCGGCCGTCACGGCGGAAAAGAAACACGCAAAACCAGAAAACAGGCTCACGCCTAGCAACAGCAGCACTAAAAACACCACCGCGCTGTTCTGCTCCCGCTCTTCAGGTGATGTGGGCGCCGGGGCAATGTTTTGTACTTGCCATTGGGGTGGATTGGTAACCCAATGCATGACCTCTGGTTCTAACTGCGCGTTCGCCAGTGTGTGTTGTTGCAGCCATCGGCGCAGCGTTTCACCCAACTCGTCCACCCAGGGTGCCGAGTTAACGGTGGTTAGTGACAGGGCATAATTCTCGTGTTGCACCACGCCGTGCCAGCCCTCGGCAATGCTCTGAGCGCCGATCAGACGGTTGGCTTCATCAGCGCTGATGCGCTCGAAATAAAAGCCCGGGGCTTGGGGCAGTTCCAGCTCCGTCACCACGGCAATTCTCTGCTCAGTGGCGAAATGGTTTACCAGCGCGGGCCAAAGTGCCACGCCCAACACAATGGTCAGCATTAAAAAGATGGTGATCAGTTCCTGCTTCCATTTGAAGAAGCGGGAAAACTCCCAGGCGGCAATGGTTAGGATTTGCTTCACTGGTCGGCCTCCACGGTGTCCGGTGATCTGCGCTTGCGGATGGACTGAAGGTAGAGTTGGTGCAGGCTGGTGGTTTGCCGGTCCAGCTTCAGTACGGGCACTTCCGCGCTCAGGCGTTGCAGTGCGGCGCTCAGTTGCGTGGCGTCGGACAGCACAAACTCCAGGCTAGAGGTGCCGTCGGGGTTGGTGTCCGGCGGGCTGATGGTCACCCCGGGCACACCGGTCAGTGCCGTGCGGGCTTGCTCGCCGTCCTCTCGGGCCAAAGTCACTTGGTAGGCGTGTTGCTCGCCCAGTTGGGCTTTCACATCGTGCAACCCGCCCTGAGCGATACATTCACCCAAATCCAGCAGCAGCATTTGATCCGCCACTCGTTCCACCAGCGCCATTTGGTGAGCGCTGAGTAGAATCAACCGGCCCTGGCTCTTAAGCTCCGCCAGTAGTGTCAGCACCTGTTCCTGGTTGACCGGGTCCAGGCCAGAGAAGGGTTCGTCCAGAATCACCACCTCCGGGTCGTGCAAAAGTGTGGCCATTAGCTGGACTTTTTGCTGATTGCCCTTGGAGAGGCGGCTCAAGGGTTCGTCAGCCCGATCCGTTAGTTCGAAATAATCCAGCCAATGCTCTATGCGCTCCTGGCGACTCGCTTTACTTATGCCCCGCAGGGCAGCGATGTAGTTCAGGTTCTTGCGCAGGGATTTTTCCAGGTACAGCCCCCGGTCTTCCGGTAGGTAACCCAGCAACTGTTCAGGCACGTGGCTGTACTCACGTTCGCCATCGGAGACGATCAGGCGGCCATCGTCCGGGGATGTCAGGCCAGTGAGAATACGAATCAGGGAAGACTTGCCCGCGCCATTGGGGCCGAGGAGCGCTAGAATTTGTCCCGATTGGGCCGACAAACTGACAGATTTTACCGCCGTGACGCTTCGGTAATGCTTGGTAATCCCTTCCGCCTGAATGATCATTACTGCCTGGCCCCTGAATTTGTCGTCGTTATTCATTCCCAGCGCCGTGGCCGGGGAGAGCAAGACTAGCCTATAGATCCTGATGGCACAATTCCCGGATCCGCACTCGAACGTCCGGTTATCGTGCGTTGGCCTGGAAGTGAGTTGCTGCCAATGACTGGTCAACGTAGGATAAGGCGGTTAAACGGGCAATATTCGTTGGACAGGGCGGCGGTGCTCGCGTAAAATTTGCCCTCAGAAAACGGTTTGCCAAAGCCGAGCCACTGGCCATAGGCCCAACGAAAGCGAGATGAGGCGGCAGTTTCATCTCGCTTTTTTACAGCCCGGGACCGGGTTTTTCACTCACGCAGCTCGCTGTTAATGATGTCGCCTCGCGCACCCCTGGTGGTGCGGCTGTCTCTCTGAGCCTGCGGAAAGTGACCAAGTCGGTCCTGTTGCTAAAGCTGTGACATGATTGAGGAGGTTGATTTGACTACTGGGGCCCACACACCCGCATTACTGGTACTGGAAGACGGCAGTATTTTTCGTGGCACCTCCATCGGTGCCCAGGGTCTGTCGGTGGGGGAGGTGGTGTTCAATACCTCCATGACCGGCTACCAGGAAATTCTCACCGACCCCTCCTACGCCCGCCAGATCGTTACCCTGACTTACCCCCACATCGGCAATACCGGCACCAATGACGAAGATGACGAATGCGGTCAAAGCTGGGCTGCTGGTCTGGTAATTCGCGATCTGCCGCTGGTGGCCAGCAACTTCCGCAATCAGCGTAACCTGTCCGAATATCTGGTGGCTCAGAACATTATTGGCATCGCCGACATCGACACCCGTCGGCTGACCCGCCTGCTGCGGGACAAAGGCGCCCAGAACGGCTGCATCATGGCTGGTGATCTGGACGAGGAAAAAGCCCTGGCGGCGGCCAAGGCCTTCCCCGGTCTCAAGGGAATGGACCTGGCGAAGGAAGTGTCTTGTAAAGAAAGCTACCGCTGGGAAGACAGCACCTGGCAATTGGGCAAAGGCCACCTCAAGCCACCCGCGAAGCAACCCTACAAAGTGGTTGCCTTCGATTACGGCGTGAAGCGCAACATTTTGCGCATGCTCACCGACCGGGGTTGCGACGTGACCGTGGTGCCTGCGGAGACACTGGCCAGCGACGTTATGGCCATGAAACCCGACGGTGTGTTCCTGGCCAACGGCCCGGGCGATCCGGAGCCCTGCACCTACGCCATCGAAGCCATTAAGTACATTCTGGAAACCGACACACCCATTTTCGGTATTTGCCTGGGGCACCAATTGCTGGCGTTAGCGTCCGGTGCGAAAACCGTAAAGATGAAGTTTGGCCACCACGGCGCCAATCACCCGGTACTGGATATGGAAACCGGCCGAGTCATGATCACCGCTCAGAATCACGGTTTTGCGGTGGACGAGACCACGCTGCCGGCCAACCTCAAGGCCACCCATAAATCTCTGTTTGACGGCTCTCTGCAAGGTTTGCATCGCACTGACAAGCCGGCCTTTTGCTTCCAGGGCCATCCGGAAGCCAGCCCCGGTCCGCACGATGCCGATGGGTTGTTCGACCACTTTATTGAATTGATGGAGAAAGCGAAACGGTGAATGGCATCCGCTGAGCACCGACCACCCCATTTAACCGATTTCGCAAAGTGAGAAGATCATGCCAAAACGTACCGACATCAACAGCGTTCTGATTCTTGGAGCCGGCCCCATTGTGATTGGCCAGGCCTGCGAATTTGACTACTCCGGCGCCCAGGCTTGTAAGGCGCTGCGGGAAGAGGGTTACCGGGTCATCCTGGTGAACTCCAACCCCGCCACCATCATGACCGACCCCGCCATGGCGGACGCCACCTACATCGAACCCATTGAATGGCAAACCGTGGCGCGCATCATTGAAAAAGAGCGCCCCGACGTGGTGCTGCCCACTATGGGCGGACAGACCGCGCTGAACTGTGCTCTGGCTCTGGCCAAGAACGGGGTGTTGGAAAAGTACAACGTAGAGCTGATCGGCGCCAACGAAGCCGCCATCAACATGGCGGAAGATCGCGATCAATTCGATAAAGCCATGAAACGCATTGGCCTGGAATGCGCCCGAGCGGAAATCGTGCATTCCATGGAAGAAGCCAAGGAAGTGCCCAAGAAGTTCGGCTTCCCCTGCATTATCCGCCCCTCTTTTACCATGGGTGGTTCCGGCGGCGGTATCGCTTACAACTGGGAAGAGTTTGAGGAGATCTGTACACGTGGTTTAGATCTTTCCCCCACTCACGAACTGTTGATTGACGAATCTCTGTTGGGTTGGAAAGAGTTCGAGATGGAAGTGGTGCGGGATAAAAACGATAACTGCATTATCGTGTGCGCCATTGAAAACTTCGACCCCATGGGTGTGCACACCGGTGACTCCATTACCGTGGCGCCGGCTCAGACGCTCACCGACAAGGAATACCAAATCATGCGCAACGCGTCTATTGCGGTGTTGCGTGAGATCGGTGTGGAAACTGGCGGTTCCAATGTTCAGTTTGCGGTGAACCCGGAAGACGGCCGCTTGGTGGTGATTGAAATGAACCCCCGTGTGTCTCGCTCCTCGGCGTTGGCTTCAAAAGCCACCGGTTTTCCCATTGCCAAAATTGCCGCCAAGTTGGCGATTGGCTACACCCTGGATGAACTGCAGAACGAAATCACTGGTGGCGCCACACCGGCTTCGTTCGAGCCCAGCATCGACTACGTGGTCACTAAAGTGCCCCGTTTTACTTTCGAAAAATTCGGCGAGGCGGATGCACGCCTGACCACGCAAATGAAATCCGTGGGCGAAGTCATGGCCATCGGCCGGACTTTCCAGGAATCACTGCAAAAAGCCTTGCGCGGTCTGGAAACGGGTTCAAGCGGCTTCGAGCCCAAAGTGAACTTGGCCGATGACGAAACACCGGCGCGTTTGCGTCGCGAATTGGCGACCCCCGGTGCCGAGCGCATTTGGTATGTGGGCGATGCTTTCCGCTCGGGCATGAGCCTGGAAGAAGTGCACGAAGCCAGCAAAATTGATCCCTGGTTCCTGGTGCAGATCGAAGAGCTGATTTCGATTGAAAAGTCGCTGGCTGGCAAGCAGCTCAGTGATCTGGATTACGACACCATGTGGCGGCTTAAGCGCAAAGGCTTCTCCGATCGCCGCCTGTCGAACTTGCTGGGTGGCACCGAAAAGGCCGTGCGCGATCATCGCCACACACTCAACATACGCCCCAGTTACAAGCGGGTGGATACCTGTGCGGCGGAATTCGCGACCTCCACGGCCTACATGTACTCCACCTATGAGGAAGAGTGCGAGGCTAACCCCAGTGAGCGGGATAAAATTCTGGTGATTGGCGGCGGCCCCAACCGTATCGGTCAGGGTATCGAGTTTGACTACTGCTGCGTGCATGCCGCTCTGGCCATGCGTGAGGACGGTTACGAAACCATTATGGTGAACTGTAACCCCGAGACCGTCTCCACCGATTACGACACGTCTGACCGTCTGTTTTTCGAGCCAGTGACTTTGGAAGATGTGCTGGAAATTGTGCACAAAGAAAACCCCAAAGGCGTTATCGTTCAGTTTGGCGGTCAAACACCCTTGAAGCTGGCCCGCGCTCTTGAAGCGGAAGGTGTACCCATTATTGGCACCTCCCCGGATGCCATTGACCGCGCCGAAGACCGGGAGCGCTTCCAGCAAATGATTCAAAAGTTGGGCTTGCGCCAGCCACCCAACGCCATCGTTCGCTCCTTGGAAGAAGCGTTGAAAGTCGCTGAGCAAGTGGGATACCCGCTGGTGGTTCGCCCCTCTTACGTTCTGGGCGGCCGGGCCATGGAAATTGTTTATAAAGAAGATGAGTTGCGCACTTATATGCGCACCGCCGTGGAAGTGTCTGAAGACGCTCCGGTTCTGTTGGATCACTTCCTCAGCGCCGCCATTGAGGTGGACGTTGATGCCGTTAGTGACGGCAAGCAAGTGGTTATCGGCGGTATTATGCAGCACATTGAACAGTGCGGCGTACACTCTGGCGACTCCGCCTGCTCACTGCCTCCATACTCCTTGCCCGCCAAGGTGCAGGATGAAATGCGCGAGCAAATTCGTGCCATGGCATTGGAGTTGGGAGTAGTGGGATTGATGAATACCCAGCTCGCTTACCAGGACGGACAAATCTACGTTATCGAGGTTAACCCTCGTGCGTCGCGTACCGTTCCTTTTGTATCCAAATGCGTGGGTGTTTCCCTGGCGAAAGTGGCCGCCCGTTGTCAGGCCGGCACCAGCCTGGCGGACCAGGGTTTCACTCAGGAAATCGTGCCCGATTACTACAGTGTTAAAGAAGCGGTCTTCCCCTTTAACAAATTCCCCGCGGTTGATCCCATCTTGGGGCCGGAAATGAAATCCACGGGCGAAGTGATGGGCATAGGCGATACGTTTGGCGAAGCTTACGCCAAGTCACAGTTGGGCGCCGGCAGCGAATTGCCTACCGGCGGCACCGTGTTTATTAGTGTGCGTGACATGGATAAACCCGGCGTTGTCGTTGTCGGTAAAGAGCTGAGCAGCCTGGGCTTTAAGCTGGTGGCCACTCGCGGTACCGCCGCCGTACTGAAAAAAGCGGGGCTCGAAGTCGCAGTCGTGAATAAAGTGCAGGAAGGTCGCCCGCATATCGTTGACATGATTAAGAACGATCAGATCGATTTGATTGTCAATACCACCGAAGGGCGGCAGGCAACGCGTGACTCAGCATCCATTCGGCGCAGCGCGGAAAATCACAACGTCTATTACACCACGACTCTCGCTGCCGGTGAGGCGGTGTGCATGGCGTTGCGTTTTGGAAAACAAACGGAAGTGCGGCGCTTGCAAGAGCTGCACGGGAGAATAGGCGCATGAGTAAATTCCCCATGACCGTAGAAGGCGCGGAAAGACTGCGCCTCGAACTGCAGGACTTAAAAAAAGTACAACGGCCGCGCATCGTGCAGGCCATTGCTGACGCCCGTGAACACGGTGATTTGAAAGAAAACGCCGAGTACCACGCCGCGCGCGAACAGCAGAGTTTCTGCGAAGGCCGGATTCAGGAAATTGAGGGCAAGCTGAGCAACGCCCAGGTTATCGATGTGAAAAGCATTGAGCCCACCGGTAAAGTGTTCTTCGGCACCACCGTGACCATCGTCAATACCGAAACAGACAAAGAAGTGCGCTACCAGATCGTGGGCGATGACGAGGCGGACGTTAAAGTCGGCAAGATTTCTGTTAGCTCACCCATTGCTCGGGCACTGGTAGGTAAAGAAGAGGGTGACGTAGTGGTGGTCAATACTCCTGGCGGTGAAGTGGAGTATGAAATTGAAAAGGTGGAGCATATCTGAAAAGGCTCTAGCGTCACCCCCACCGTCATCCCCGCGAAAGCGGGGATCCAGAGCCCCTGGAGAAGAGTGGCTAGCGCAATAAGTTGGACAACTTCGGATTGGGCTTTTTATTGGCCCGGTACAGCAGCGCAACCTTGCCTACCTGCTGAATGATCTCCACCCGTGGCAGGGCTTTCAGTAGCTCGACCACCTCATGGCGGTCTTCCCGCTCGGAAACCGCCAGTTTGACCTTAATCAGCTCGTGGTCGTCCAGGGCGCGGTTCAGTTCCGCGCGCACACCGTCGGTCAACCCACGGTCAGCAATGGTGACAATCGGGTTGAGCTTGTGGCCTAGGGCGCGAAAATGCTTTTTCCGCTCGGAACTCAGGGGCATGGTTTACCTCGAATCTGGGGCTGCAAAGGGCGGCATTGTAACCCATCTACCGACGCAATTTCGGATTTTTCATGGCCAGATCTAAAAGCAGTAACCGCTGGCTCGAAGAGCACTTCAGCGACGCCTACGTCAAACAGTCCCAGAAGGACGGTTACCGTTCACGAGCCAGCTACAAACTGTTGGAGCTCAATAAAAAGGACAAGCTAATACGCCCGGGCATGACCGTGGTCGACTTGGGTGCGGCGCCCGGCGGCTGGTCCCAGGTGGCGGCGCGGCTGGTGGGCGACAAAGGCGCGGTGCTCGCGTCGGACATTTTGCCCATGGACGGCCTGGCCGGAGTAGAGTTTATTCAGGGGGATTTTACCGAGTCGGAAGTGTTAGATCAGCTTTTGAGCGCCTTGGGTGAGCGGCGCGCAGATCTTGTAATCTCCGATATGGCCCCCAACATGAGTGGAGTGGACGCTGTTGATCAGCCTCAAGCCGTGTACCTGGTGGAGCTCGCCCTGGACATGGCTCGGGAGGTTTTGAAACCCGGAGGCGGTTTCGTTGCCAAAGTGTTCCATGGCGAAGGCTTCGACCCTCTGTTAAAGGATGTGCGAGGCGCCTTCTCCCAAGTGGCTGTGCGCAAGCCAGATGCCTCCCGAGCCCGTTCGCGGGAAGTTTATCTGGTAGCCAAAGGCTATAAGGGCGATAGAGGCTAATACTCGCCAAGCATGGTACTTTTGCATTTTAGGGCACTATACTGGCGCCTGAGCTAATCCGACGTGACACGAGGGTATACTTTTTGAACGACATGACCAAAAACCTCATTCTGTGGCTGATCATTGCCGCAGTGCTCTTCACCGTGTTCCAGGGCTTCCAGCAGCCTACACCCGGTGAAACCCTCAGCTATTCGGAATTTATCGAAGCGGTTCAGAATGAGCGTGTCCAGGAAGTTACCATTGAAGGCCTGGAGATCGAGGGCGTGTTGCGCGACGGCAGCTCGTTTACCACTGTTCGCCCCCAGGTCAATGACGACCGCCTGATGGCTGACCTGCTAAATCACCGGGTAGACGTGGTGGGCAAAATGCCCGAAACCGCTAGCCTGTGGCAGCAACTGCTGGTGGCCAGCTTCCCAATTCTGATCATCATCGCCGTACTGTTGTTCTTTATGCGCCAAATGCAAGGTGGCGGCATGGGCGGCAAAGGCGGCCCCATGAGCTTTGGCAAAAGCAAGGCGCGCCTGTTGGGTGAAGACCAAATCAAAACCACTTTCGCCGATGTAGCGGGCGTGGATGAAGCCAAAGAAGAAGTGCAGGAGCTGGTGGAATTCCTGCGCGACCCCACCAAATTCCAAAAACTGGGCGGCAATATCCCGCGCGGTGTCCTGATGGCGGGCGCACCCGGTACCGGTAAAACCCTGCTGGCCAAGGCCATTGCCGGTGAAGCCAAGGTACCGTTCTTCTCAATCTCCGGTTCCGACTTCGTGGAAATGTTTGTGGGTGTGGGCGCTTCCCGCGTCCGGGACATGTTCGATCAGGCCAAGAAACAGGCGCCGTGCATCATCTTTATTGATGAGATTGACGCCGTGGGTCGGCATCGTGGCGGCGGTCACGGTGGTGGTCACGACGAGCGCGAGCAGACTCTCAACCAGTTGCTGGTGGAGATGGATGGTTTTGAAGGTAGTGAAGGCGTTATCGTTATCGCCGCCACCAACCGCCCCGATGTACTGGATAAGGCGCTGCTCCGTCCGGGCCGCTTCGACCGCCAAGTAGTGGTCGGTCTTCCGGATATTCGTGGACGGGAACAGATCCTCAAAGTACACATGCGTAAAGTGCCCATCGACGAGCGCGTTGAGGCGATGGTTATTGCCCGCGGCACTCCGGGTTTCTCCGGTGCTGACCTGGCCAACTTGGTGAACGAGGCGGCGCTGTTTGCGGCCCGTGGCAACAAGCGTCTGGTTACCATGGAAGAGTTCGAGAAGGCTCGTGACAAAATTATGATGGGCGCCGAGCGCCGCTCCATGGTGATGAGTGAGAAGGAAAAGGAAAACACCGCCTACCACGAGGCTGGCCACGCCATCGTGGGCAAGATCGTGCCCGAGCACGACCCGATCCACAAAGTCACCATTATTCCCCGTGGTCGGGCCTTGGGCGTCACCCAATTTCTACCCGAGGGCGACAAGTACAGCATGAGCCGGCGCGCCATTGAGTCCAGCATTTGTACTCTGTTCGGCGGCCGCTTGGCTGAGGAAATGACTCTGGGAGCCGATGGCATTACCACCGGCGCCTCCAACGACATTGAGCGGGCCACCGAGCTGGCGCGTAACATGGTCACCAAGTGGGGCCTGTCGGAGAAGCTGGGTCCTCTGCACTATGGCGAGGACGAAACCGGCATGCCCGGCATGTCCGCCGCGAATTATTCCGGCGAAACGTCCAAGATGATTGACCAGGAAGTGCGCAGTATCATCGACAAGTGCTACCAGCGCGCCAAGCAGATATTGGAAGAAAACCGTGACATTCTGGAAGCCATGAAAGACGCGCTTATGGAGTACGAAACTATCGACTCCGAGCAAGTGGACGACCTGATGGCCCGGCGCAAAGTTCGCCCGCCCAAGGATTGGCACGACGATGATTTCAATAGCCACCTGAAGCCCAAAGGCGGTGAGGGCGAAGAGCCCAAACCTGCGGACGACAAAAAGTCCGGTCCCATAGGCGGCCCCGCCGAAGAGCGCTGACCCGAAGAGTGTTATATAATCCCCGGCCTCCGCCGGGGATGCCCCTTCAGAAACAACCGCAACACACGGATTCAGTATGCCACTGCAACTTGGCGACCCAGCGCTGGATTTATCTCGACCCCGTGTGATGGGGGTGCTCAACACCACGCCCGACTCCTTTTCTGATGGCGGCCAGTACTACCGCAGCGGCTCACTGTCCCTTGATCTTGTCTTGACCCGCGCCCGCAAAATGCTGAGCGAAGGGGCCGATATTATCGATGTGGGTGGTGAATCTACTCGCCCCGGCGCCACGCCAGTCAGTGAGGCGGAGGAGTTGGACCGAGTGGTGCCGGTGGTGGAGGTTCTGGCGCGTGAACTGGGAGCCCTAATCTCAGTCGATACCAGCACCCCAGCGGTTATGCGTGAGGCCGCTTCGGTAGGTGCGGGCATGCTCAATGACGTGCGCGCCCTGCAGCGGGATGGCGCCTTGAAGGCAGCCGCCGAGACGGGGCTACCCGTGTGCTTGATGCATATGCAGGGCCAGCCGGCGACCATGCAGATAAACCCGGAATACCAAGATCCGGTAGCCGAGGTCAGGCGCTTTTTGCAGGAACGCATGACCGCTTGTGAGCAAGCGGGTATTGCGCGGGAGCGGTTATTGCTGGATCCGGGGTTTGGATTTGGGAAAACCCTCGATCACAACTTGGAACTGTTGCGCCGGCTAGGCGAACTAACGGACCTGGGTTGCCCGTTATTAGTGGGCTTGTCGCGCAAGTCCATGTTGGCCAAACTACTGGATCGGGAGGTGTCCGAGCGCTTGCCCGGTAGCCTCGCTCTGGCCATGGCCGCCGCTGAGCGCGGCGCCAACATCATTCGAGTCCATGACGTGGCTGCCACGGTGGACGTTCTCAAGGTTCTGGCGGCAGTGACGTCCCCAGGCCTCGCCACATCTGAATAGTAGACTCTGGAGCAAGGATTATTATGGCGCGCAAATACTTTGGTACCGACGGTATTCGTGGGGAGGTCGGCGAAGGCCCAATCACACCGGATTTTATGCTCAAGCTGGGCTGGGCGGCAGGCCGAGTCCTGGTGGACCGCTTCTCCGGCCCCAACCTCATTCTGATTGGCAAAGACACCCGTATCTCCGGCTACATGTTTGAATCCGCGCTCCAGGCGGGCCTAATTAACGCTGGCGTGGACGTGGGCTTACTGGGCCCCATGCCCACTCCGGGTATTGCCTATCTCACGCGTACCTTCCAGGCTCAAGCAGGCATTGTTATTAGTGCGTCCCATAACAGCTATGTGGATAACGGCATTAAGTTTTTCAGCAGCAACGGCAGCAAGCTCCCCGATGACATTGAGGAGATGATTGAAGCGCAACTGGATCAACCCATGGTCACCGCCGAGCGCCTGGGTAAAGCCCGCCGCATCGACGACGCCGCCGGCCGCTACGTGGAGTTTTGCAAAGGCACCATGCCCTGGGGCTTTAGCCTCCAGGGTGTACAGATCGTTGTGGACTGCGCCAATGGTGCGACTTACCACATCGCCCCCAGCGTGTTCAGCGAGTTAGGGGCTAAAGTGATTCCTCTGGCCGCTGAGCCCAACGGCACCAATATTAACCGCAGTTGCGGCTCCACCAAGCCCGAAGCGCTTAAAGAGCGCGTGCAGGAATTGGGTGCTGACTTAGGTATAGCGTTTGATGGAGACGGTGACCGCTTGGTTATGGTGGATCATCGCGGTGAAATCGTCGATGGTGACGAGCTTCTTTACGTCATTGCCTCCTACCAGCAACAATACGGCGGAGGTTGTGACGGGGTGGTAGGCACCCTGATGAGCAATCTGGGGCTGGAGCTGGGGCTCAAAGACTTGGGCGTGCCCTTTGCTCGCGCTAACGTGGGCGATCGCTATGTGATCGAAACCATGCGCCAGAAGGGCTGGGCGTTGGGGGGCGAGTCCTCCGGCCATATCATTTGCAGCAACGTCACCACCACTGGGGACGGCATCGTTTCCGCCCTCCAGGTATTGATGGCATTGAGCACCTTCGGCGCCTCCCTGCACGACGTCAAAAAAGGTATGCGCAAAACGCCGCAGACCATGATCAACGTCCGTATGGGACGCAAAGTCGACTTTACCCAAGACGAGGCCATCCAGTCAGCCGTGGCCAGCGTGGAAGATCGGTTGGGGAATACTGGGCGAGTTCTTTTGCGCCCCTCCGGGACAGAACCGCTGGTTCGAGTCATGGTGGAAGGGCAGGACAAACAGCAGGTTAAGGAACTGGCCCAGGAGCTGGCTGCCGTAGTGGAAGCAGCCCTGAACTAGCGATTGGCGCTTAACCGTCAGTCCATTCGCAATCGGTACCAAAAACAACCAAAAAACGACAAAAGACGGGCGTTGATGCCGAAATAGGATTGTATGTTAATCCTATCTTCGCTAACATTGGCGCCCGCTTTAAGGGGGACCTTTGAGCAGAGCAGAGAACACGCGGCGCCGGCTGGTAGTAGGGAATTGGAAGATGTATGGCAGCCGGGCGTTCAACGCTGAGCTTCTGTCGGCCATCCAAGCCCGTTGGCAGGGGGTGCATCAGGCGGAAGTGGCTGTTTGCCCACCGTTCGCCTACCTTCAGCAAGCGGCTGAATTGCTCGCCAAGTCCAATATTGTGCTGGGCGCTCAGTCCCTTAGTGAATACGAAGAGGGAGCCTTCACCGGGGAAGTATCGGCCCGGATGTTGGCCGATTGGCAGTGCCGGTACGTGATCGTCGGGCACAACGAGCGGCGGCGTCTGCAAGGTGAGACGGATCAGCGAGTCGCCAAGAAGTTTATCGCCGCACGCGACGCCGACTTGATACCCGTGTTGTGTGTCGGAGAATCCGAACAAGATCGGGACTCGGGCAAGGCTTTGGATACCATTGGTCGGCAGCTCAGTACCGTAATTGACGCGGCGGGTCTGGAAAGTTTTCGGCGCGCTGTAGTGGCTTACGAGCCCGTATGGGCCGTGGGTACCGGTAAAACCGCTACCCCCGAGCAGGCCCAGGAAGTGCACAGTTTTATCCGCGCCCAACTCGGCGCACTGGGGCAGAGCACCCGGGTGTTGTACGGCGGCAGCGTCAAGCCCGACAACGCCGAACAGCTCTTTGCCAAGGCCGACATTGATGGCGCCCTTTTGGGTGGCGCATCTCTGAAAGCCGAAGATTTTATCGCCATATGCCAGGCGGCTGATTAACCGCCCGGTATTGAGAGTCGCTCACTAAGAGAGCAAAAACGCAATGGAAAATATCATTCTTCTGGTTCACGTACTGACCGCTCTGGCCATTATCGGCCTGATCCTGCTACAGCAGGGCAAGGGCGCAGTAGCCGGCGCCTCCTTCGGTGGCGGCGCCTCCCAGACCGTATTCGGCAGTCAGGGCAGTGGCGGCTTTTTTACCCGCGCTACCGCAGTCCTCGCGGTTCTCTTTTTCGCCACCAGCTTCGGCCTGGCCATTATCGCCAAGCAGGACGCGGGTATCGGTGATCGCGCCATACCGACAGGTTTTCACGCCACGGAAATCCCCATCACTGACGATGATGTTGAAGATACCGAAGTGCCCCAGGTAGATACCCCGGATGACGATGCTGCAGTACCGGAAGTTCCTGAAGTGCCTGAGGCATCCGACGTTCCCGAGGGGACTGACCAGTAAGTTAAGAAAGTTAAATAGAAGTAACCCCTGTTTAATGCCCAAGTGGTGGAATTGGTAGACACGCTATCTTGAGGGGGTAGTGGCGCAAGCCGTGCCGGTTCAAGTCCGGCCTTGGGCACCATTTGAAAAACCGATATGATCCAGTATCGTCCTAGAAGCCCCGTCATTCGGGGCTTTTTTGTATCTGTTAGTCTTGCAGCGTCCAGGCTAATCCGTTGTCATCCGCCAAAAATGACGGTATTGTTGACGGTATCACGGGTTCAATTTTGGCTGATACCGTCATGGCAGGACAAAAACTAACCGATGCGGCTGTTAAACAAGCCCAGCCCAAGGACAAAGCCTACAAGCTGCCCGATGGGGCGGGGCTTTATCTACTGGTGCAGATCAACGGCACCAAATGCTGGCGCTATGACTACCGCTTTGCTGGCAAGCGCAAGACTCTGGCCATTGGCACCTATCCCCTGATAGGACTAAAGGCCGCGCGGGCTGCTTTGGCTAAAGCTAAAAACCAACTTGCGGCCAACATTGACCCAGCTCAGGAAAAGCAGCGCCAGCGCCGGGAAGAGGTAATAGCCAAGGGCACCTTATTTTCTGCTATGGCTCTGGAATGGTGGGAGCACCAGAAGGGCACCTGGACGGAAGACCACGCCAAGCGCATCTGGACGCGCATTGAAAGCGACGCCTTGCCATTCCTGGGCCACCGCCCAATAGCCGAGATTCAGCCCCAAGACGTGATTGCCGTTGTTCGCAGAATCGAGCACCGGGACGCTCTGGATGTAGCCGCGCGAGTATTGCAGGACATACGCCGCATTTGCCGCTATGCCGTCCAGACGGGCCGACTTACTCACAACCCCGCCTCTGACCTTTCCGATGTGCTTAAAGGCCGAAAAACCAGCCACCGCGCCTCCCTGCCTCGGGAACAGTTGCCCGGCTTTTTAGGCGAGCTGGAGCAGTACGAAGGCCGGGGGCGACTGCTGACCAAGCTGGCTATCAAGCTGCTGGTGCTGACTTTTGTGCGCTCTGGTGAGTTGCGCGGGGCTACGTGGGAAGAGTTTGATCTACAGGAAAAGGTTTGGCGTATTCCTGCCAGCCGCATGAAGATGGGCACTGACCACATTGTGCCCTTGTCAGCACAGGCCGTGGAAGTTATCGAGCAGATCAAGCCGATAACTGGCCAATATGACCTAGTGTTCCCGTCTGAAAAAAACCGCCACGACTGCATGAGTGACAACACCATGCGCCGCGCCATTTTCAAAATGGGCTATGACGGCAACACCGAGGGCAAAAGCAAAGCAGTCCCCCACGGCTTCCGCGCCACTGCCTCTTCCATCCTGAACGAAACCGGCTTTAACCCCGATGCTATCGAGCGCCAGCTATCCCATATGGAGCGCAACGGGGTAAGGGCTGCTTATACCCACCATGCCCGCTATCTGGAAGAGCGAAGCAAGATGATGCAGTGGTGGGCAGACTATTTGGATACCCTTCGGGTTGGGGGTGAAAATGTGGTGCCCTTTAGTAAAGTGCGGAGGGCGTAATGGCACAGGATAAGAAGGGCGAGTACATAAAAACTGTTGGCTCCGGGATAACAGCCAGAGAATATAAGGTGAGCGAGGAAGATGGATCATTTCGTGAGGTTTACGATAGCGAGTGGCCGCAGCTCTTCATGTTCGACATTCCGCCAGGACTGGAGGGTGGGACGGCCAGGATATGGTCTGTACCGCACCCTGATGATATTTATCAGTTTTTATGGTCGGTTGTTGAAGAGGCAGGACTTCCCACTCATGAAGAACCAGTAATTTGGTTTGAAGATGGGAATTGGGAGGAGGTGCCTGAAGAAATACGAGACACTTGCCATGCAGCTCTAAGCTACAAGAGTACAGATCAGCAGTGGATTGAATGGGGGGCGTGGTGGGCTGCATATACGGAGAATGCTCAGGGAATTGACGGGGTAGGCGATATATTTTCCGCTGTTGGTAATCTCATACTTTGTGACTCTCCGGCGGGCTATGCACTCAGACTATTGGGAAAACTGCCTGGAGACGTAGAGCTTGATCGTATAATCAGCGGGCATTGGCGGATTGGGCCGGGAGATGACCTTTGGAGATTGTATTTGAAGGGCGTTGAGTTTGGAATGCTTTATTCCGAAGCTATAAACAAATTTAAGTGGGAGAGTCATTCGTTAACAGGAAAGAAGATTCGCGATAAAGGAAGAGAAGGGCATGAGCGTGCGCATGGAACACAAGAGGAAAAGGCGCGAAAGTGGGGCGCCTACCAACAAAAACTCAACGACATTCTGAGTAATAATCCTAGTTTGTCGTATGAACGCGCGGCATCTTTGACGGCCAAACACTTCAACGTAAGTACCAGAACAATTAAGCGACGTACAAAGAACCCCCAAAAATAAAGTAGGACAGTCCCTCTACTGTCCTAAAAGTAAACCGCAATAATCCTGCCAGCACTTAGTCAATCGAGGTAGGACTTTTATGTACCAACTCCCAGAAACCGGTTTTTGCCGTCTCAAGCAAATTATTGGCGACCCCAAAGCAAACCCACCAGTACCAGCCCTTATCCCTGTATCTAAATCCAGCTTCTGGCTGGGGGTGAAGGAAGGCCATTATCCACAACCTGTAAAACTAGGCGCGCGCTGTACCGCCTGGAGAGTTGAGGATATACGGGATTTTATCGAGCGAACAGGCAGGGAGGGCTAGGCAATGAATAAAAAAACAAGCCGCCTCCAGAAGAAAGCGGCCAGCAAATCGCACTTGAATAATACCAGCACCCGCGCCCAACGCAAGCGGTTACTTGATGCCCTGATAGACCTGGGGGCGGTCAATACGCTGTACGCACGGGATCGGCTTAATATCTTGATGCCAGCCGCCAGAATCAAGGAATTGAAGAACGCGGGCCACGACATATTCACAGATCGGATTACCATTACTGATAGAGACGGAAGGCCCCATAGCCGGGTTGCACGTTATGTGCTGATTAAGCTGGCGAGCAATGGGGGCTCTGCATGATGACCTATAACCTGGAGGTAGTTGAAACCCGGCGCTTTGCCGTTACCCTGGAGGCCGAGAGTCAAAAACACGCGCGGGAGCTTGTCCTGGAGGGCGATGCCGCCGGGGCAGTACGGTTTCTGGAGGTCGTCCGGCTGGAGGTTGCGCGAGTGTCCGAGGCTGAAACGACGCGAGGGGGCGACAATGGCTGACAAGCGCCAGCGTCTCAAAGGGCGAAGGGGCAAAGGTGGCTTTGTTGGTGTTCCGCACGTTGTCCTAGACTCCGAAGATTACCGGGAGCTGTCAGGGACAACGGCTAAAGTGTTGATGATGCTTTGCCGCCAGTACAACGGCCATAATAACGGGGATCTAAGCGCCCCGTTTAGCTTTGCCAAGCAATGGGGTATCAAGAGCCAGTCCACCCTTGCAAAAGCGCTCAGAGAGCTACAGGCGGCCGACTTGATCTTGCGATCGAGAGACCCGCGCCGAGATAGAGACAACCCCCACGGGCAATGCTCGCTGTATGCTGTGACCTGGGAAAATATCGACGAGTGCAATGGCAAGATGGATATTAGCCCGACCGTGACCGCTCCGCGAAAATTTGGGAATGCTGACAGGCTATGACTTTTCGATTTTTTCACCCCCAAAAATTGGAGCGATTCACTCCAGAATCTGTACTGACTCACTCCACAAAGTGGAGCGATGCCGCTTTAGTCACTCCATTTTCTGGAGCTGTTGGGCGGTTTTTCGGTTGGGTATCACTCCATTTTTTGGAGACCTTTATATATTACCAAGGGTATCTACTGTTTTACCGGCTCCAGTCACAAGCTAACCGCAAGAAACCAACGCCATGAAGCACCGGAAATCGAGAGCGTTAAACCATTCCATTGTCCAGCGAGTAACTGCCCTAATCGAAAGCACCCCTAGACCCTGGCAGATTCCAAGCTACAAAGCCGTTGTGGGGGTGCTGAATGCTGAGGGGTATGCAACTAGCCGGGGGAGCCCCTGGACGCCTCACCGGCTTTACAGGATGCTACAGCGCAATGGCTACTCAGGCTTGTATGGGATCAAAAACCGATGCGGGGCAGCCCATTCCCTGAAGGCTGAAAAAGGGCATTTCGAGAGTCCCTAAAAAGGGCGTTTTGCTACCAGTACGCGCGAGGTATTTCCCGACTATAAAAAGGGCATTCCCGACACTTGTACACGCGCGAATCTTGCCGTGATCTTGTCCCTATACGCTACATGCGCGTAGGTGGCTGTTAGTTGGTAAGAAATCCTAAGGCTATACGCGCGTGCGCCGCGCCTGAATGTCAACATTTGTTAACATCAAGCCAACTGAAAAACCGCTTTTGCTCAAATGCCCGGCCAAAAATTAGCCTGGCACAGTGGTCTGGTAGGAGGTACTTAAAGAGATTCTGCATGCCCCCCCATGGTGGCCTCAATAGGGGGTATCAGCAAAGATTGACGGTATCAGTGACGGTATTGAAAATGTTCTGTTTTATAAACCTTATATATATCAATTGGTTGGTGCGCCTATTCAAGTCCGGCCTTGGCACCATAAAGACGAAGGCTCTCCGCGATGCGGAGGGCCTTTTTTTATTCCTGCCCAAGCCGGACCAAGGTCCGGCGTTGACTCGCCCCATCCCTGGGGCTCGGCCCTTCGGGCCAGCATCCGCTGTCCTATTTCGCTCCCGGCGAAATGGTGGGCACCATGTTAAGGAAAGCCCTTCACGAAAGCGTAGGGCCTTTTCTTTATGTGTGCCAGTCCGGACCAGGGTCCGGCGTGCACTCGCCCCATCCCTGGGGCTCGGCCAGCGGCCAGCTGCGCTGTGCCAATTTGCTCCGGGCAAATTGGTGGGCACCATATCAAAGAAGGCTCTCCGCTTTGCGGAGGGCCTTTTTTTTATTCTTGCCCAGGCCGGACCGAGGTCCGGCGTTGACTCGGCGCTTCCATGCGCCTCGGTCCTTCGGACCAGCTTTGCTGTTCTAATTTGTTCCAGGCATATTAGCGGGCATCATCAATAGGTGGGCTCTCCGCGATGTGTAGGGGACCACTACTTCGAGGAATTTATGCTGGAGTGTTAAGCGAATCTATATCGTCGAGATGCAGTGTGCAGTGAGCCCTCGTGCCGGTATGTGCGGAATCAAACGAAACGTATTTCCCTGTTCTGTCCCAGCGCGGATGAAAGTCGCACCGGACCGTGTTTCGATATCTTAACGGTATCTTTAGGCTCAGTAGTAAATGCGATACTTGAGTAGTTAAATCAAAGCAATAGAGTTTTTGCATTCGATATCGGTCAGGATATGTGTCGGTTAGAATCATGGGTACATCATGACGTGCTTGTGGATGACCATCACTGGAAAACGCATTCTCTCCTATCTGTGAGACGTTACCCGATTCAGGATTAACGACAAAGTACCCTCGTTTTCCATTGAGGTTCTGTGCATACAGCACTACCTCATGTTGCGTAAGCCAGCTGGCATGTGAAATGTATTCACCAAGAGGCAAGATCGAAACGCTGTTGCTTTCAAAGCTGTACACGAGAGCTTGGGTTTTAACATCGTCCGAAGTATCAATCCACCTGTGAAACACCAAAGCCTTATCGCCTTTGGGCGAATATAAGCAGTGGGAGAAATAGTGGTACGCTCCGGTAGAGAACTCTCTTTTACTTATGCCAATTATATCTTCAAGGGTGAAGAGGACAGATGCTCGTCCAGTCTCACAATCTACAGACACTAACGAGTGTTCAAATGCGACACCGTCAATCATGAAGGAACCGCTCTTACGAAAGTATCCATAGCCTTTTAGTCCTTGGGAGAGCCGATCGAAGCTATAGCTGAGAAAACTGGAGCCATCTGGAGAAGTGGCGGCGACCGGGACGTCAAAGGTAGCTAATTTTTGGCTAGATGTGTCGAAAACGTGGGCACGATGTGCGCCATCAAGCCAGTCGTTAAAAATGACGACATCTTTGTTTCCGAGCCATTGAAGCATCGACCCTTGCTGCCAGTTCCAGAGTTTTGTCTCGGAAATCGGCCGATATTCGTTCCAATTATCACCGTAAAATATCCCGACTTCCATGCATCCTCCTTTCGGAGAATCGGGTGGGTGTTGTGTGCTAAAGCGATGTGTCAAAAGATATCGATTGTCTCTTGACCAGGGACAGGTCGTGTGGAATCCATAGAACGCCTTGGGTCTAAGCTGTATCAAATCTTCATTTATATTCTGTGCGGGTAAGGAAGATAGTGCGGCTTGGTAGAAAACCTTAAGGCTATTTCGAAAACGTGGTTGACCTTCCAGTGATTGATGTAACCTCCGTTCCAGTACGTTCATCAATAATCCTCCTTAAATGTTTTCAATCATATCCAGGATTTCTGTACTTTCGTTTGTGTACGTATATGTGCTGGCGGGCAACCTTATTATATTTCTGTACCATTTTTTGATGTCGCGATCAGTAATAGATTTAATTTGTTCTGACGCGATATCCTGTTGCTGAAGGTCTATTCCCACTCCTATGTCCAGTCCACTTACAGTTTCGCATTCATAGGTTCCTTGTTGAGCTATCAGTGGTCGGCCATAGCAACAGGCTTGATAGAATCTGCAAGTCCTAGACCACTTGTAACTGTCTTTTTGTTGATATCCAGCTACCCACACCATGCTTACGGCCCGGCACATATCAAAAACATCCTTGGGATTGTTATATGGACCCCCGTATTCAATCCACGGAACATCTTCAATATCTCGTTCAAAACTCGTGATCGAACGCTGTGCAACTCCCCTGACCTTTAGTAAGATACTACCCCTTGAAGACTTAACTAAATTCACCAAAAAGTTCCAGGTAACATTGCATCGTATGAGCCCAAAATAGCCGATAACCAGAGGTGATATTGGTGGATGACCGATATCATCCGTGCAAACATCTTGAGGCCATAGCTTATTTTCCAGCTTGTAACTTCGTTTTACCGAAGCATTGAGAAGCTTGTAATAGTAATTCTCCAGGTAAGATTCAGAAGTAACTATCAACAGATCAGTTCTATTGACCAGGTATTTTTCGAAAAGCCGAAAGAGTGATCCAATAACGTTTTTATTAAGCATCTGCTGTCGAATATCATGAATTTCATAGACAAGCTTTTTCCTTAATCCAATTGTTGCTATTAACATCAATGCTGCGGCATCAAACCCTGATGCGTATACGACATCTGACTTCTTGGCATGCTTCCTGAACGAGATTATGTTTTTAAACAGAAGGCAGGCCCTATTCATATAGTTTCCGGGTTCAATTTGTCCCAGAACAGTAACGTTGTCTGTCGCTCCGGAATGTTCTGAAGAAATTATTTCGAAGGTCTTCTGATCAAAGCCAATGGCATGAAAGTCACCTCCTTCCAGAATAAAGCTAGCCAAGCGCTTACGATGGATCGGGTAGTTTAGGGACGTGGTGACATACATCACTGAGGTTTTGGTGCGCATAGGGCAATCCCTTTGATTATGAATTATCAAATTCTAAAAGTCGATCTTGATATTTCAGGAGGATGTCTGCATTCCAATTGCTGTCTAGGACTAGTTCTTAATTACTATCTGCCTGCACCTCTATTGGTTTTAATGGTCTAAGGTAGATGGGAAAATCTCAATGTAACCTATAAAGTCGGTTTAATGCGAAGCATTTGCGTAGTCTATATGGTCATCGCTTGAGTAAATCGGCTAACATTTCATTGATCAAAATATTCTTCATAGAAGCAATGTAAATTATAGTTCTTCGTGTGTCTACCTTCGCTCGGAAAGGCTGGGATTTCGAGCATCTGAATGAAAAGTATGTGTATTTTATGCGTGCATAGCATATCGGTTTTGAGGTTAGTGGTAGAAGTCCGAAAACAGAAAAGTTGTGTCACTCTTCGCAAATATGAGGGCCGAAATTTTACCTCTGGATAAACCATTGATAATTCAGGGGCGGGAGTTGGGAATACAAAATACTTGATTGAGAAAAAATCTGCCCAAAAAGTGTTTTTGGTGTCAGTAAACTGTGGAGTTAGCGGTTGGCTAGAAAAAATTGATCGCAATGGCTTTCTGTAAAACTAAGTGGATCTGAGACGGTTTATTACCAGCGGTGCTTGCCCCACCTCTCCGGGTTCGCCCAAAAGCGTGGGTTGTTCCAGGTTCGTTTGTGGTTATAGCTTTCTATGTTGTAGGTGTACAACAAAAACTTGCGATCGGTTTGCTGCAGAACTGCTTCGCGGCGAAAACCGAGAGCGATAAAGTCGGTGAGCGTCCAGGCACTGTTTTCTGGTAGCACTACGGCTATCTGGCGAGTGCCGTAGTTGCGTAGTTGGCCGAGCAGGCGTTGACCTTGGGTGACACTGAGGTGCTCCAGAGTATCGGTAATGAGCGCCAAGTCTTGGGGGTGGGTCAGGGTTAACTCATTCTTGGCTTCAGTTGGAGTTAGCGTGGTGATGACGCATTGGTGTTGCTCGCTCCAGCGCTCGGCCACAGTATGGCCGAGGCGACCGAAACTAAGTAGTGTCACCGGTGCGCAGTTTTCTGTAATGGCGGCTAGAGCTTGATAGGGTTCATTCATAAGCGGCCACTTGGAATTGCTGGCTTCGAGCCAGAGAGATCGCCGGTCGGCCAGGAGGCGGCGCGGCGAATAAAGGTTACGTGAATCGATCTACCCTTGCTTAAAGTAGATACATCCTGATGGGCATCCACAGCCCCATAAGAATCATAATCAAGTTTTCGGTCAACGATACGAAGCCGAGTGGCACTTTGGAATCGCCACCAGCGCAGGCACATTTGAGTTCGCGCTTGTCGATATAAACCGCTTTGAACACTGATGCTGCCCCGATGGTGCCGATAAAAAGTGCCATGGGTGCTGCCAGCCAAATCAGTACGCCGGCCAGCATTAGGATACCCGCCAGTGTTTCGGCGAATGGGTAGACGTAACTATAGCGTACCTGCTTCTGTGCCAGCAGGTCGTAATTTAGAAACATGGTGCTGAAGCTTTCCAGGTCCTTCAGTTTCTGCAAGCCTAGCAGGCACATGGAAATGGCAACAAACCACTCCAGCGTGCGTATTGACCAAAGCGTCTCCAGCGCCACCCAACCTACAGCCAGGGCCATCAGAAATGCGGTAGAGAAAATGGCAATGATTGGCTGATAACTGACTTCTTTTTCCCCCGGTACATCCAGCCCGAAGTACTTCCGCAAATCCTCATACCCACCGATGCGTTCGCCGTCGATAAAAGCTTGCGGCGTAGTATCAACTTGGTGTTCGTGTTTAAACGCGTCGGCTTGTTCACGCGTCTTCAGGTGGTGATCTTCGATCTCGAAGCCTTGTCGCTCTAATAAATCCTTACTCTTGAGGCCAAAAGGGCAGATATGCTCATCAGTCACCATCCGATAGAGCTCAGCGGTTTTCGCGTGTTGTCGATTATCGCTATGCGCCATTTCAAGTTCTCCTGTGCCAGATGTCTCACGAGAGCCTTAGGCTATCCTACGTTGTGTTTCCACGTATGAAAACACTGTGCGCGCTGGAAAGCTGCGTATTGAACGATGATGCTTTGGGCGTGTTGTCTGGGTTTGACGGCAGGAAGTGAATTGGAGGTGGCGGCCAATAGTGCATTAGGTGGGAAAGTGAGAGGAAAAGCCCTCGCCTTAAGCGGCGAGAGCTTTCTGCGATTTACATATCACCAAAACCGAGGATGCCTTCGCAGTGCATCCACATGGTGTATGAGCCACCGCCGCATTCACCGTCCCAGGCGCTGGTGTTATAGCTCTGGTCGGCGCCGTAGCGTGTGTCGCCATTGATGATTACGTATTCAACACGGGCTTCGTAGCCTTGGCCCTGATCGTTGATCAGTTCTACATTTACATCCCCTGAAGCGTTAGTGCTGACGGAGTAGTCTTGCCAGTTCGTGGAGAGGCTCAGGGTTTCAACGGTGCTGCCACCCACGTTGACTCGCAACTGCTCGCTACCAGAGGTGCCGACCGCGCGCACTACTAAAGTGTTGGAGCCGCCAGCGCTTCCACCGCCGTTGCTGCTGCCACCACCGCCACTGCTGGAGCCTGCATCCCAAACAGTTACGTTGCTGCTGCCGCTACTTTCATAGCCTTCAGTCGCCATAACCTGGTAGTTGTGAGCGCCCAGTTGCCAGCCTTGGTTAGCCCAGGCGTTGACGTGATTTTGGAAGGTGATGGTGTTGTTTTGTCCCTGAGGGCGCTGTGAGGTACGCACACTCCAGTATTGATAAAACGTGGTGTTGCCTTCAATGGAGGGCTGGTTAACACGCTGAGTACGGTACAAATCGTAGGTGCCGCCATCACTTTGAACGGTACCCACAGAAGTGCCACCCGGTGGACGCCAGCTTCCCCAGCTATCGACCACATAGTACTCAATCAGCGGATTGGTGCTCCACCCGTACAGAGCCAGGTATGAGTTGCCTGAGGGCGAGTAGTCACCAGCATTATAGCCAATCACTCGGTTGCTGGTGCCGGTGCTCCAGCCCTTGCCGCCAACAAAGTTGCCGGTGTTGGACCAGGTATAGCTATAGTTGCCACCGTCCCCTAGCGTCATACAAGCCGTGCCGCCACCATCGGTCCAGTGGGTGAAGTAGTAGCCTCCGTGGGTTCCGGTTTGGTTGGAACAGTGTTGCTGTGCGCTGACAGCGGTGGATAACAACAGGCCGGCTAATGCCACGAGTAGTGACCAAGCCTTTGGTAAGGTTGATTTGTTTTTCATTTTTTTCTCCGGTTATACAGGCTAAGCGCCTGTCGGATAAGAGTTGTGGTTTACTCGGAGAGCAAACCTCTCGTACACCGTTGCCCGGCCAACCGCGTAATAGCCGGGCAGGAGAACCCTAGAGGGGTAACATCTTATTGTCAATGTGATCATAAGGATATAGTCAAAAGAAATATAAGGTTGCGCTTATCATATAGCGTTGACTTGTTAAACGCGGAATTACGTCAGGTTTTAGTGAGGGGCCGAATCAGTCGAAGGGGCAAGTCGTTACTCAAAAGTACCCGCACTCTGACTCGAGTGTTTCTTGCGGTAAGCCAAAGGAGTGACCCCCAGCATCCGTTTGAAGTGACGAATAAAACTGCTGTGGTCGTAAAAGCCGCAATCCAGGGCGAGCTCGGAAATGGGAAGGAGGGAGTTACGAAGATGTTCGCAGGCAATCAGAATACGCAGGCGAGTGATGTACTCCCGGGGGCTGGCCCGAAAGGTCTCCACAAATCGGCGTTCCAACTGACGCTGGGAAAAACCGAATCGTTCAGCGATCTCAGGGATGCTCAAACGCTCGGCGTAGTGGGCGCGGATGTATTCCACTACCTGAAAGACTGGCCGTTGAGGGTGGTCGTGCATGCGCTCATAGCTTTGCACAATGCCGCACAGCCCTACGACTTCACCTTGGAGGTTGAACAAGGGCACTTTGTGAGTGACGCACCACTCTGGAAGCCCTTCACGGGTGGGAAACAGCTCGATCAAATCCCGCAGCGGTTCGCCGGTGTGAAAAACGGTGGCGTCGTCACTGCGAAATTTCTCCACCATGTAAAGTGGAAAGAGAGAGTCATCCCGGCGGCCATATAGTTCTTTTGGGGAGGGGCAGCTACAGCGTTCCGCAAACGCCTGATTGCCGGTGATGATGCGCCCCTGGCGGTCTTTGACGAAATAAAGCACATTGGGCATATACTCGAAGAGCAGGCCCGCGGATTGCTTAGGGTCGAGTTGATCAAGCCAGGTGTTCAGGGTGGTCATGTCGAAATAATACAATTTTTATGCGACAAGGTACAAGCGCCACTTGCCCAAGGCGGATAGTATGAGGCGACTATAAGAACTGTTCCTGGGAGACTATCGATGCAATTTGGTGCGAGTACCTGGCTGTGGACATCCCCGTTCACCAGTGATCAAGTTAAGCTACTGCAAACTATCGCCGATCTGGGCTTCGATTTCGTGGAGCTGCCGGTCGAAGACCCCGAGCACATTGTGGTGGACAAGCTGAAGCCCGTCCTGCGGGACCTGGGGCTAGAGGCCGTAGTCTGTACCGCGGTAGTGGGTGAGCGCGATTTGAGCGCCGAAGACCCGAAAATTCGGCAAATCGCCCTCAATTATTTCGAATCCTGCCTGAAGTTGGCCGAAGGCCTGGGGTCAGGCTGCCTGGTCGGCCCTCTCTACGCCCCTGTGGCCAAGCCCAGACTTTCCACTGAAGCACTGCGTCGCGCCGAGTGGGAGCGATCGGTGGCTAGCCTGGCTCAGCTCTCGCAGACGGCGGGGGAACGGGGCGTTCGGCTGGGGCTGGAGCCGCTGAACCGCTTTGAAACCGATATGGTCTGCACCGTAGAGGATGCCAAACGTATGCTGGCGGACGTCAACAGTCCCCACCTGGGCATCGCCGTGGACAGCTTTCATATGAATATCGAGGAGACCGACCTTTGCGAAGCGATCAAGCAAGCCGGTGATCAGCTGGTGCACGTGCAGGTATCCGACAGCCACCGCGGCGTTCCGGGCGACGGCAATAGCGACTGGGCTGGTCTGCGCAAGGGCCTGCAAGCGATAGGCTACGACGGCAAATTGTCGATCGAGAGTTTTTCGCCAGATGCCTCCAGCTTGGCCGAAGCGGTGTGTATTTGGCGCCGTTTTGCACCTAATCAAGATGAATTTGCCCGTCGGGGGCTGGAATTTTTGCGCCACTGGTGGGGATAACCGGCGCACATGCGAGTGCGTGTGCGTCTGGAAGCTATTTAAACTAAATGATTTAAGCGATTAAAAAGGGGAGCGAAATTATGAAGACATTAAAGGTTGGACTGGTTGGACTGGGTTTTGGCGCGGAATTTATCCCTATTTATAAGGCGCACCCGAACGCGGAAGTGGTCGCCCTGTGCCAGCGCAACGAAGAAAGTTTGAACGAGCTGGCGGATAAGTTTGGTCTCAAAGGCGGGCGTTATACCTCGTATGAAGACATGCTGGCCGACCCCAACGTGGATGCCGTGCACATCAATACCCCCATTGGCGACCACGCCAAGCACAGCATCATGGCTCTGGAAGCCGGCAAGCACGTGGCCTGCACCGTGCCCATGGCTACCACCGTGGAAGATTGTGAGCGCATTGTTAATGCCGCCAAAAAAAGCGGCAAGGTCTATATGATGATGGAAACCGTCGTCTACAGCCGTGAATACCTGTTCGTTAAAGAGATGTATGAGCGCGGTGACCTGGGCCGGATTCAATTCCTCCAGGCCAGTCACCAGCAGGATATGGACGGTTGGCCCAGTTACTGGGAAGGCATGCCGCCCATGCACTACGCCACTCACTGCGTCGGCCCCGTACTGGGCCTGCAGCGCAAGCTGGCCAGTCAGGTGCAGTGCATCGGCTCGGGCAAGATTCGCGACGAGTTTGCCGGAATTTACGGTTCCCCCTTTGCCATCGAATCCTGCCACATTCAAATGCAGGACTCCGACGTGGGCGCGCGCATTTATCGCTCCCTATACGACACCGCCCGTCAGTACCGCGAGAGCTTTGATGTGTACGGCTCTGAGAAATCTTACGAGTGGCCGCTGGTCGAAGGCGAGGACCCAGTGATACACACCCGCGGCAAGCCCGAGCCGGAAGTGCCCGAGCATGTGAAAGTGCCGGATTACGCTCATCTGCTGCCGGAAGAAATCCGCTCCTTTACCGGTCAAGGCGTGTACGATGAGGAGCATGAGCACCTGAGCTTCACCCAGGGTGGCGGCCACGGCGGCTCGCATCCACATCTGGTGCACAACTTCATTCGCGCGGTGTTGGAAAACTATAACGCTTACCCGAATGTAGTGGAGTCCGCCAATATCACCTGTGTGGGTATTCTCGCGCACGAGTCGGCTATGGCCGGTGGTGAGCTGAAAGCCATGCCGGCGTTTACATTAGAGCAATGATCATTCATTCTCATGGGCAAAACTTAGAATAGCGAAATAATTATGAACACACTCAAAATAAAATGGACCGCCTGGCGGTCACGGCTCGGTACTTTGGTATTGGCCGCGTTACTGTTGCCGGTTATCGGCTGCTCTAGCGCGGAAGATGAAACCACACTGACGGCCGCAAGTGGCGCGGACAAGGACGGCGTCATCAACATGCTGTTCATTGGCCACGGTCACCGCCAGGGCGAGGGTGGGTACCACCTGTCCTATGCGAACGCCCCGCTCTTTAACCAGGCTCTTGGCGCCGAAAAGATCTTTCTGGAATACGTGGAAGATCTGGACAAGCTCACCGACGAGGGTTTGGCTAACTACGATGCCGTCATGATGTACGCCAATTACAACGAGCTGGGCGAGGGCGAACGCGTCCTGGAACGCTACGTTGAGAACGGCGGCGCCTTCCTGCCAATCCACAGTGCCAGTGCCTGTTTTGGCTGCACTGAGCGATACACCAAACTGGTGGGTGCGCGCTTCGTCAGTCACGGTGAAGGGGTGTTCAACGCCAGAGTTGCACCAGGTCAGGAATCTCACCCCATCATGGATGGCTTTGAGATGTTTGAAACCTGGGATGAAACCTATGTGCATGCCGACCATAACGAGGAAGGCCGCACTGTGCTTATGTACCGCGAAGATGAGCCCTGGACCTGGGTGCGCGAGCAAGGCCAGGGCCGGGTTTTTTACACCGCCTACGGGCACGACCACAGAACCTGGGAACAGCCCCAGTTTCACGACCTGCTGATTCGCGGCATTCTCTGGTCCGTGGGTGACGATAAGCGCAAGGCCAACCGGGCGCTGGTGAAAACCTTGCCCGAAGGTGTCTATCGTGAATCCGCCACCATCCCCAACTATCGTCGGGTTGAGCCAGAGCCGAAGTTTCAGGAAGCCTTTAGCGTTGAAGATTCCATGGCGCTAACCATGGTGCAGGACGGCTTCGAGTTGCAGTTGTTTGTCAGTGAGCCGGACATCGTCAACCCAGTGGCTTTTACCTGGGACGAGAAAGGTCGCTTATTCGTAGTGGAATCCGTGGACTACCCCCACGATCTGGTGGAAGACGGCGAGGGCAATGACCGTATCACCATGTGTGAAGACACCAATCGCGACGGCCGCGCCGATCGCTGTGAAGTGTTTGCTGATGGGCTGAGTATTCCCACCGGCATCATGCGCCTGAACGGCGGGTTTGTGGTGGCGCAAGCGCCGGACTTCCTGTTCCTGAAAGACACCACTGGCGATGGCAAAGCCGACGTGCGTGAAGTACTTAATACCGGTTGGGGGACGTTCGACACTCATGCCGGCCCTTCCAACTTGTTGTATGGTCACGACAACCGCCTTTGGGGTGTGGTGGGCTACTCGGCCACGCCGGAAACCGAGCACGGTGAGTCCTTCCAGAACGGCCCTTATCGCATGAACCTGGATGGCAGCAACATTGAGCCCGTGGGTCAGTTCAACAACAATACCTGGGGTCTGGCGTTCAGTGAGGACTTCGAAGTATTTGGCTCCACCGCCAACAATGCCCCAATCTTCCATGTGCCCCTGTGGCGCAACTACGTTTATGGACGCCACGAGGAAGTGCCGCCGCGTATGTCGGCCCAAATTGAAGATTTCCCGCATATCTTCCCGGCTACCTACAACTACCTGCAAGTGGATGCCCACGGCCGCTACACCGCCGGTTCCGGGTTGGATATCTACACCGCGCGGACCTTCCCGGAAGCTTACTGGAACCGCGGTGCGTTTATGGGTGAGCCCACAGCGCACCTAATGGGTCAATTTTTTATCGACGCATTGGATAACAGCGTTGGCTATGTAGCCAAAAACCGCGGCTCAATTCTAACCAGCACCGACGAATGGCTATCGCCCGTGCATATGGAAGTCGGTCCTGACGGACACGTTTGGATCGCCGATTGGTACAACTTTATTATCCAGCACAATCCTATTCCCACTGAGGAGTCTGCTGGCTTTAACGCGGATGCCGGTCACGGCAATGCGCACGTAAACCCTCTGCGTGATCGCCAACATGGGCGAATCTACCGGCTGGTTGCCAAAAATGCGCCCGAGTACCAACCCTTGGATCTGAGTAATGCCGAAACATCGGAATTGGTCGAAACCCTGTCCAATGACAACATGTTCTGGCGTCTAACCGCTCAGCGTTTGCTGGTCACCGAGGAGCGCGCTGATGCGATTCCGGCCCTGCAAGCTATCCTGACTGGCAGCCCACAAAGCGATGCGTTGGGTCTGGACGTGGCCTCGATTCATGCCATCTGGACGCTGCAAGGTTTGGGTGTGTTCACCGCGACATCCGATGAAGCGGCTAAAGTGGTACGCAGTGCCTTAAATCATCCGTCTGGCGCTACCCGCAAAAACGCGGTACAGGCGCTGGTGGAAAACGCCACGCCCGTCGACTTGGCCTTGGCGGCGCAGTCCCTGGAAGATGAAGACCCGCGCGCGCGGCTATGGGCATTGTTGGCCCTGGCTGAGCAAGAGCCATCGGCCAAAGCGGGGGAGCAGCTTATGCGCCTGCGCACCCAACTGCCCATAGACGAGTGGACGGCCCAGGCTTTTGCGCTCGCGGCGCTGAGCCATGATAAGTTCTATTGGCAGGTGCTGAATGACGCGGATTTCACCGTGGACGGCAGTTTCCAGGAGAACTACGAAACTTTGGAGCAAACACCAGAGTACTCCCTGGCTATGCGTTTTCTCGCCGCTGACGCGAAAGATTTAACGCAGACTCTGCAGGGCTGGCGCGGGCTTCCAATGGAGCGGCTGGCGTTGATGAGTGCAGCGGTATTGGATGTATGGCGTGATCGTGGCCAAGAGCCGAGTGCATCGGAGTTGACCGCCTTCCAGGCCGTCATCAACGAACTGGATGGTGATGCGCAAATGCCGATCAAGCTGCGCTCTTCGGGTCTGGAACTTAGCTTTGACCGTGTTGAAGAAGAAGCTTACGCCGAATACCACGCCAAGCATGTATTCGAGCCCCATGTTTGGGGGTGGGGTGTAGCCGTTCCCGATGGCCAGACCATTTACCGGCAAAGCTGCGCGGGCTGTCACGGCGGCGACGCCGGGGGCGACCGTGGTCAAGCAGCGCCGCCACTGGCAGGCATGGAAAACTGGTACGTGCAGACGCAATTACAGAAGTTCTATGCCGGTGTGCGTGGTACCCACTTCCGCGATCCGGATGGCATTTCCATGCGCGCGGCCCTGGATTTCCTGGACGTCAATCCTGAGCCGAACCGTCCCATTTCGCACTTGGGTCATTACCTGGTCACCCTGGACCCGATCGAGCAGCCCGCCACTGTGGAAGGCAATGCCGAGCTGGGTGCGCAGCACTACGCCACCTGTGCCTCTTGCCACGGTGCCCAGGGGCAAGGTAACCGGGAGTTGGAAGCGCCGGGTCTCGCCGGTCAGGCGGACTGGTACTTGTTGACGCAACTAAGGAACTATCGCTCCGGTGCTCGCGGCTCGGATCCTCGAGATCCGCGCGGCCAGGAAATGGCGATCTTTGCCAATATGCTGCCGGACGATCAAGCACTGCGCGATGTAGTGGCCTACATTCGAACCCTGGAGGGCGAGCAGTAAATCCTCAGTAAAATAAGGCAGGGTCGGCGTGGCGTCGACCCTGTCTTTTTCTTCCCCCCCTCGTTTATTCCCTTCGCTAGATCACATAATTTAAAGGTAACCCCTATGAACGTATGGCGAGCAATACTGTTTGTTGCTGGTTGGTTGCTTGTGCTTGCGAGTCCGCCAGCGTTGGCCGAGCACTCAATTGTGCACCACAAGGATATTGTGTGGGCAAGCCCCAAAGACTTGGACCTCACATTGGATATCGCGGTGCCAGAGTCGGATGTTAAGAGCAAACCCGTACTGGTGATCATTCATGGCGGTGGTTGGTTGCTCAACGACAATTCCATTATGTCGGATCTGGCTAATAGCATAGCCAAACGCACAGATATCATAACGGTGAATGTTAACTACCGTTCCTTGGGCGATCTTGATAACACAACCACCCTCAACGAAATGGTTGAAGATGTGATGGGGGCGATGCTGTGGGTAAAGCAGCATATTCATCGCTACGGGGGAGACGCTGATAAAATTGCTATAACCGGGGACAGTGCTGGCGGGCACCTTGCCGCCATGGTCGCCCTTGCGGGGCGCAACTTGAACAGCAAAGGCTTTGAGAAGGGGGCGCTAGGTTTTAAGCCCACTTACTTGCCCGAAGGGCTAAGCGCCGAACAAGTCGCCAAGGAAGATCGTATGCGCGTGCAGGCGGTGATACTAAGCTACGCGGCATTTAACTTCCATGACGCAGCCAAGGGTGGTTTTGAACAGCAGAGTAACCCATTTTGGGGGTGGGCAGGTGTTGAAGCGCGCGGTGTGTTCGGCGATAAAGTGAATGTCGAAGATCACCCTGAATACTATCAAGCTGTATCACCTGATCAGTATCTGGTGAGTTCTGAAACCTACGCTCTGCCGCCGCAATTTGTATTGGTTGGATCGCTGGATCGTTTGACTACGCCGGAAAGCGCAAAAGACTACGTTGAGCAGCTCAAAAAGCTGGGCCAACCCGTGCAGTTTACCATTTACGATGGCAAGGACCACGGCTTTCTCGATAGCGGCTGTAATGAACACAACAACGGCTGCTTTGACGAACTTTCGGAGCCAACGGTGAGTGATATGGTTGAATTCTTAAACCAAGTGTTTGAGCTTTAAAGCAAGAGACGAGAGTCCCCAAGGCTAAACTCTGGCCTTGGGTAGGCTCAGCCTGACTTACCCCATTTCTCGATCCACACTCAAAGGTCCCCATGCCTGACATACGGGCATGACTTCTAGTGCGTTGATATTGATATGCGGCGGGACGCTAGTAACCCAGAACACGATCTCGGCAATGTCCTTGGCGGTAAGGGGTTGGGTGCCTTTGTACACACCAGTGGCCTGTTCCCGATCGTTCTTAAAGCGCACCTGAGAAAACTCCGTTTCCGCCAGGCCGGGGTCTATGTTGCTGACGCGGATGTGTTTGCCCAGTAAGTCGGCACGGAGCTGACGGGAGAAGGTTTGCACAAAGGATTTTGTGGCGCCGTAAACGTTGCCACCGGGATAAGGCCAGCTACCGGCGGTAGAGCCTATGTTGACGATGTGGCCGGAATCTTTGGCCACCATGCCCGGCAGTATTTGGTGGGTGACGCGCAGCAGGCCCAGGATGTTGGTATTCACCATGGTTTCCCAGTCTTCCAAGCTGGCACTGTGGGCCGGGTCGAGACCTAGTGCCAGGCCTGCGTTATTGATCAGAATATCGATATTTTTAAACGCGCTCGGCAAGCGATTCAGTACATCGCTTACCGCCGATGAATCAGTAACATCCAGGCGATCAATGTGAACCTGACAGCGATCCTGCAATGTGTGCTGCAGAGTCTCCAAACGATCCAGGCGGCGCGCGAGTAGAATGAGATTGTGTCCTGCCTCGGCAAATTTCTCCGCGCAGGCGGCGCCGAACCCAGATGAGGCGCCAGTAATGAGAACCGTTTTGGCCATGATGCGCGTCCGTTGCTATCTAAAAAATATTAATTTTCTTTGCCTTCGAAGTCTTCGTCTGCGCCGTCTTCACTATCGTCGCTCTCGCCCTTCGGTGGGCGCTTAAGCTGACCGCTAATCAACAGCATAATGCCCAGAATGGCCAAAGGCATGAGCGTCGAAATGCTCAGAGATTCTTCCGCCTGGAGCACATTTCTGGCGCCATACACCGCGGTACAGTACACGGCCCACTTACTGGTCAGACCGAGGATGGCGGCGAGGATAAACGTCGGCAACGGCAAGCGCAAAAAACCGCTGGTGAAATTCACCAGCACGTGCGGAAAACCCGGCAATACCCGCAGGGAGGTTTGGGTAAACAAATCACTGCGCTCCGTGAGCAGTTTGGTAATGCGCTTGCTCAGACGGGATTTGGGCGCGGCGTAACTTAGTCTCGAGCTCAGTTGGTAACCACCAATAGCACCCGCCAAGCTGCCGGTCAGCAGCAGTAGTGTGGCTACCAATGGTGGGTGAAACGGTGCAATCAACCAAAAGCAAATACTGCCCGGCAAGCCCACCGTCATCATGGCGGCCATAACAACCAAGATTAAGGCAATGGCAAATGGGTTGTGAGCCACCTCCGCTCCCCAAGTAATAATGGTGCTGAAGGGCAGTGGAATGAACATGAAGGCGATAAATAACACCGCCAGCGTGACCAAAATAATAATGGTCTTGCGCTGACTGCCTCTTGGGGCTGTGGTGTCAGCTTGGGATTCTGGGGTACGGGTCATAGGTCTGTAGCTAGTTAGTGGCTGTGGGCACATTGTACCAGTCGGCGCCGAGATTTCAGAAACTGCCCGACTATTCGCTGCTAAGCGCTCCAGGCAGGGCTCGAGTGAACTCGCGAATGCGCTCGGCGTTTGTGCCGATATCGCTGCCACCGACACGAGATTTGCTGCGCATGTCCAGGCGCGTACCCTCGTCTACCTGTATGAGTCGAATGACCACATCGTCCTTGAAACCGAACCAGCGCGTGGTGTCCGTAGCTTCGATGCGGGCCCTATTGTCATCAAGCACGCTGGCCACCAGGTCCCAACCTAGCTGTTCCACCAATTGCTCAGCGGCTTCGTGGACCCGTTCAAGGGGATACTTCAAAATGAGGGGGGCCAAATCAGGGTAGGCCTCACGCTGCTGTTCGGCAGTTTCTTCGCCGGGGTATTCGGGGGGATTGGGGGCATCCTGACGCAGGGGAAGGGTCTCGACAAATTCCGGCGGATTTTCCAAGTCCGTGGAAATGTCGTGAATGGGCGGGACGGAGCGGGCCGCCTGCAACTGACTGAGCGGTATATAGGCGGCGACAAGCCCGGCCAAGGCTGAAAACGCCAGCACCGAGCCAAAGCGCCCGCCGGGGCGGCGCCACAGGCTGTAGCCGATAATAAGCACCACGCTGGCGACGCCAATAAAAAAGGCCCAGCGCATCATGCCAAAGGCCATTCCCAGGCCCAACCACTCCAGTCGGTACAGGGGGCCTGCCAGGGCCAGGAGCAGTAGCGCCACAAAACCGCTGGCGGCGATAAGGGTACTCAATAATTTGTTCATGACGCGTCCTTGATGCATGGGGCAGAGACGGACCGAAGGCGTTTCGCTATTGGGGTTTGTCCGCAAACGTCATAGACTAGCGCTTTTATCCCCGAGAGCAAAGGTCCCTTTTCATGCAAGCCAAGCAAGACATCGCGCAGGTGCAGTTTGAGCGCCACAAAGATTTTGCCGTGAGGGTGGAGCAGTTCGGTAACGAGAGTCAGACGGTGGTTGTGATTGACAACTTTCTGGCCGATGCTGAGCAGCTGGTGGATTACATTGCCGAGCGGCCGGATTTTGGTGAGCAGGACAGCCTGTACCCGGGGGTCCGCGCGGCCGCGCCCAAATCTTATCTTATGGCGCTGTATACCTATTTGCCGCCGATTCTGGAGCGTGTGTTTGGCGTAGATTCTCAAGCGATCACGGGTGTGGAGTCAGCGTATTCGCTGGTGACTACGCCGCCGGATCAACTGCGCATTCCGCAGCGAATTCCTCATTTTGATTCCACCGTGCCCACCGAGTTTGCCATGATCCATTTTCTGTGTGGCGCGGAGCATGGTGGTACCTCCGTGTACCGCCATCGGGACACCGGCTTTGAGCACGTGGACGACGCGCGCTACCCTGCGTATATGGCCAGTCTGGAAGCGGCCATTCGCGAGGGGCGGGAGCCCCCCCCGGCTTACATTAATGGCGATACCGAGTTGTTTGAGCGCACAGGATCCTTTGATGCCGCGTTCAATCGCCTGCTGTTGTACCGTTGCCCGATTTTGCATTCGGGCAATATCGCCGAAGACTTTAACTTCGATCCCAATCCGCGTACCGGGCGCTTATCCCTAAACACCTTTTTGCTGAACGGGTAACCTACTGTTAGCCGGTTTTTGGCGGCCGGTTCAAGGCCGGCTCTTCCAGCAAGGCATCGTCCAACTCGTTGGCGCGCCGGGCTGCGGGCCGTGATTCCACTCGCTGCACATAGTCCTTAAATACCGGCCGTTCTTCCAGATTCTTCTGCATCATTTCCCAACCGATATAACTGCCCGCCAACAGGTCGGCAGTAGTAAAGGTGTCGCCACACAAATAAGGGCTTTGTTTCAGAGCGGATTCCAACGTGTTCACGGTATCGGCGTGATAACCGCAACCCACAGCGGTGACGTTGTCTGCGTCAATGCGCCAGTCGTACGCCTTGGCTGTAGTGGCCATTTCCAACGGACCCGCGACAAAAAACAGCCATCGGTAATAGGAACCGCGTTCGGGACTGCCGGGAGCGGGCGCCAAACCTTTCTCGGGGAATTGATCCGCCAAATAAGCGCAAATGGCGGCCACCTCGGTTACGATCAAATTGCCATGGGTGAGGGCGGGTACCTTACCCATTGGGTTTATGGCCAAGTATTCCGGCGCTTTCATGGCGGCCCACTCTTTCACCTCCACGGTGTAAGGCACACCGACTTCTTCGAGCATCCAGCGCGCAATACGGCCACGGGAGTAAGGGTGGGTGTAAAGGGTAATGTCAGACATGGTTCTCTCCTTAGTGCTATTGAAGTGTGCAGATTGCGAGTAAAGAGTAATGGCGATATAGGCTATATCCCGTCCTATATATTCGGCATACTGCAAATTCTTTTTCGCACCCAGGAGAGGCGGCCATGTCAGCTCCCACTACCCGCGTACTGGCGGCACTTGAGTTACTGCAGAATCATCGTTTGATGGGCGGTGCCGAGCTGGCCGAGCGATTGGGTGTGGATAGGCGCACGGTACGCCGTTACATCGCCATGTTGGAGGAGTTGGGCGTGCCCGTGACCACCGAACAAGGCCGCTATGGTGGTTACCGGTTGGTGCCGGGCTATAAGTTGCCGCCCATGATGTTTACCGACGAAGAGGCTCAGGCCATTGTTCTGGGTCTGCTGGCCGCGCGGGAGTTAGGTGTGGCTCAGGCTACGCCGGCTATCGATAGCGTTGAGGCAAAGCTCGAAAGGGTCATGCCGGAAAATCTTAAACGCCGCGCCCAAAGTCTGCGTGACACCACCAAGTTTATGCTGCCTCGCACCGATGCGCCTCAAGACGATCGCGCCCTGGTTACCCTTACTCGTGCCATAGAGGCGGAACAAACGGTGGGCTTCGTGTATCAGCCCCCAGAGCAAAAAGCGATTGAGCGGCACGTGGATCCATACGGACTAACGTTCTGGAACGGACGCTGGTATCTGAGCGGTTTTTGCCACCTGCGCCAAGCCATGCGCTCTTTCCGCCTGGATCGCATCGACAAAGTCCTGCCACGACCATCGCGCTTCCAACGCCCGCCTGAGTTCAACCCCGCTGAACACCTGATGCAAAGCCTCAATTCGTTTCCGCGGAATCATTTGGTGTCGATACTGCTGCATACAGACGTGACGACCGCTACCGAGGCGTTCAGCTTTTGCTCGGACGTAAGCGGACTTTTTCAGCAGCGACCGGAAGGATTATTTCTGGAAACACACACCGACAGCATTGATTGGTTCGGCGCTTGGCTGGCGCGCTTACCTTTTCCATTTACCGTGGTGGGACCGCCAGAGCTAAAACAGGTTGTGCGGGACTATGCGCAGAGACTGGCACAAGCGTGCGATTAGAACGCGGCGAAAGCGTTTAATGAAGGAGTATGCGGTGCGCCTGGGTGTGCAGACGCTCTTCCAGCGCCAGGGGAATAACTTTATAGAAACAGGGGCAGGCGTCCTGGGCGCGGGGTTGGTTCACCGCCAAGGATAGGCTGTATTCTTCACCCAGATGATAATGATGAAATTGCCATTGCTGACTGTCATCGTCCAGTTCCGGTGCCATGGTGGCGATGATCCAGCCGTTGTTATCAATGTGAAAGCGAATTTTTTCCAAACCGGTAACGATGCCCGTACCCCGGGCTTTTAAGTAGGCTTCTTTCAACGTCCAGAACCGAAAAAACAACTCCAGTCTCGCCGCCTCGCTTGGGCAAGCTTCCAGTTCCTCAACTTCGTCCGGATGAAAGTAACGCTGGGCCAGTTCCAGGTGCGCGGGGCGGGTGGTCTTATGTTGTACGTCCACGCCTAAGGGCGTCTCCACAGTTACGGCAATGGCCAGCCAATCGCCGCTGTGGCTCAGGTTGAAAGACAAAGGCATGGGTGCCGGTTGTACTAACTGAGGTTTGCCGTCTTCGTTGCGCTCGAACCGCCAGCTTTTTGGGGGAATGCTGTCCGAGTATTGGGACAGGCAAACGCGCACCGCCGCGCGGGTAATTAACTGCGTGCGCTGAACCTTGGGGTTTTTGTAGTTTTCCAGCCGCGCGAGCTCGTCCTCGCTCAGCAACTTGCGATAGTCTTCCAGCCGTGCATCCGGCACGGTACGCAAGTCAACCAGCCAGATGTGGGCAATGTTTTGCGGTAGCAACATCATGATTGCAATACTCGGTTAAAAAATCCGTATTCTATGGTCCGTACCCTAATCCAGCTGGTAGCGTCCTTCAACCCGGTAAATGGGGCCGGCCGAATGGGTTTCGCTGCTAAAGAGGCAGAAGTCAGCGGGATAAAAAGAACGCTCGGCGCGCACGCGCTGGTGCATAAACCGTTCCCGCTCCGCGGTTGTGGCGCTGCCACGGCTCCGTGCCAGGGTAATGTGCGGAACAAAAGACCTATCATCGGATTGAAGCCCGGCATTTTGCAACGCTGTTCGCAAAGTATGGTGCAGACTTAGTAACTCTGGCGTGGGTTCTATGCCCACCCAGTAGGAGAGGCGCCGACCGGCGCCAAAGTAGCCGGGCTTGGTGAGCGTTATCTTGGGTGCAAAGTGGTTGACGCTCGAGAGTGCTTGGCGGGCAGTGTACAGCTCCGCCTGACCAATAAACACTAACGTCAAATGCCATTGATCCGGCGTGCTTAAGCGACTTGAGGAAGGCGCACACTGTTGCAGGCGCATTAACTCCTCTCTGATAAGTGGGGGTATCTCCAGCCCTACGAAAAGTCGTTCCATAACACTCCGTTATCAGTCAGAACCCAGTGCGCAAACTGAGCCGAACGTTCGGCCTAATATGCCTGCTGAAGGGGTTCTGTTGCAATCGGATAGGAAGACAAAAAAGGCCGCGATACTATTGGGGGGGCGTATCGCGGCCTGGAAAAGGCAGTAGAGCTGTCGCACTCTGCCCAGGCTAAGTGTGATTCGACGCCGTTGCGCGGTAAAAAGCTGCTTTGGTTGCACACTCGGATCGTCGCTCGTCAAAAGGAAGACGCCTCAAAAACGAGTAATTGACATTATAGTCCCAAATTTAATTAATTAAAAGAGTGTGTATATTTTGCACAAGAAATTGACGGTATACTCAACACCATGACGGATACGACTCAAACTGTTTTTACGAGAGCCCTTTATAGAACTCTCAGGCCTATGGTGCGCCTTCTTTTGCGCCACGGAGTGTCGTATCGATTTTTTGCGGATATCGCGCGTCATGTATACGTGGACGTGGCGCGTTCGGATTTTTCTCTACCGGGTCGCAAGCAGAGTTTGTCGCGCATGGCCGTGCTCACCGGCATCAACCGCAAAGACATCGCCAAATTGCAGGATCGGCCGCACCCGCTCTCCGGTGCCGCGCCGGAGAAGCCCACGCCTGCCGCTCGGGTCATTACCGGTTGGATTAACGATGTGCGTTTTCACAGCGCCGATGGCAGCCCGGCCTCCTTGCCGGTGGAAGCGGCCGACGGCGCGCCGAGCTTCAGCGAACTGGTGCGCCAATACAGTCGGGACGTACCTGTGCGCGCCTTGCTGGATGAGCTGGAACGTGTCGCAGCGGTGAATAAGGATGGCGACCAAGTAACCTTGGCGGCGCGAGGTTATATCCCCGTGGAGGATATGCAGGAAAATATTCGCATTTTCGGAACGGCGGCCGCAGATTTGATGGCGACTATGGATCATAATATTGCTAAAGAGCAGCCCGGCCCTTTTATTCAGCGTACGGTCGCTTATCGCAACATTCCCCCCGAGCTACTGGACACCATTCGCAGGCGCAGCGCCGCCGAAGGACAGGAATTTCTACTGAAAGTGAACGAGTGGTTGGCGGAATGCGAGGCACCGGAAACGGATTCCGCCGCAGGCTATCGGGCGGGCATCGGGCTTTACTATTTTGAACATGCGGACGATACGCACGAGGTTCAGTCATGAGTTTATTCGCGCCCAGAAATTCTTTGCCGCTTATGTTGGCGCTGGCAATGGCGCTGAGCGGTTGCTTGACGGAAAGCGATACCTATGTGGCGGGAATCGAAGGCACAGGTGCGCCCGCCACCAGTGAAAACACCCAGGGAACGGTCACTGCTTACGGTAGTGTGATTGTGAATGGGCAGCGCGTAGAGATCGGTGGCGCGGCGATTCAGGTTAATGACGAGTCGGCGACGGAGGATGCCATTAAACTGGGCATGAATGTATACATTGAGGCGGAGCGGGATAGACGTGGTTCAGTCAACGTGCTCAACGTCCGCTATAACCGGAATTTGCAGGGTCCGGTCAGCGAGGTCATTCATGTCGGCAGTACCCATAAAGAATTGAAGGTCCTCGGGCAAACCTTAATCGTGCACGATGACACGCACTTTGCGGGGATTGCTTTCGAAGAATTGGATAAGGGCGTGACTCTGGACGTCAGTGGCTTCGTTGACGCCGAAGGCCGCGTTACGGCCACCAGGGTGGCCCAGGCCGCGACGAATGCCATGGGTGAAGTCAATGCGGACGTGCAGGGGCTTAACGCCAGCGCCGCGACTTTCCAGCTGGGTAGCCTGAGTGTGGACTACGCGCAGGCTGTCTTCGTTGGTGTGAGCGCGGATACCTTGGCTGAGGGTCAAAGGGTGTCGGTGCGCGGTGCCAAGAATGGGGATTCGTTCGTGGCCGAGCGCGTCACCCTCCGTGATCAGGATGCCGCATCCATGCCCGATGGTACACGCGTTTCTCTGGAAGGAGTGGTTCGGGGTTATCAATCCGCCGCCAACTTCCGCTTGAACGGTGTGTCCGTGAATGCAGAGGACGCCAGCATCTCCGGCGGCGAGCTAGATCAATTGGCGAATGGCATCCGGGTTATGGTCAAGGGTCGGATTGAAGGCAGTGAGCTGAAGGCTGAAGAATTGCGATTGGTGTTGCCCGGTGTTGAGCGGGTGGTCGGCACGGTGGAAGATATCAATCCCGCCACGGGTGAAGTTGTGGTCATGGGGCTTACCTACGTAGCAACTTCCTTAACGGCTTTTGAGGATCGAACGCCCTCTCCCAATCGTTTGATTGGCATGACCGAAATCCGCGTCGGCGACCAAGTGGAATTGTTCGCGCGAGACTTGGGCGAGCAGGTTTTGGCCACACGCATCAAACGTATTGATGGTGATTCCGGCGTCGTCACTCTTCGTGGTCCAGTAACGGAGATCAACCAGGCGGATAATCAAATTATGGTGAAAAACGTGTGGGTGAACCTGGGTGAAGATCTTGGGGCTGAAATGATTCCGAACCTGAGTTTGGGAGATATGGTCACGGTAGAGGGCACCTTGACGGGCTCCCGTGAGATCAGTGCCGAGGTCCTGAATATCTTGGATGTTCCCGGTTTGTCTGGATGTTTCCCGCCGGGACTGGGCTGTGCGCCACCGAGGGAACTGACCTCCAGCCGTCTTGAGTGGGATGGTATGGAGCCGCCCACCTTCCGCTTCTAAAACCTTTTACACCCATAAAAAAAGCCGCGATGAAATCACCGCGGCTTTTTTTATGGCTTACCGGCGGAGCCGGTGCGTTGTGTTTTACTCTTCAGAAGACTCGTCACCTTCTTCGGTTTCTTCGTCTTCTTCAGTCTCCTCACTTTCTACCGTAAAGTTCAGTTCCGTTTCTGCGCCCGCTTCTACCGAAGCGTTGGCGGTGCCTACGAAGGTTAAGTCATCTTCCGCTTCCGGGTCGTCCAGACGGGCGTCACAGGTGTAGGACAGGGTGTAATCGCCTTCAGCCAAAAAGCCTACTTCGTACCGATACTCGTTCCCGTCATGATTAACCAGCGCGGTTATCAACGGATCATTGTCCGAGCCGCTGACATCACTGACGCTCGCATCGGCGCCGCTGAATACGTACACCGCGCCGGATTCGTTGGCGGGATCTTCACACCGGGCGGTGATTAATTCGGCGTCTACGGAGCCGGCAATGCTGCCGGATACCGTGTTATCAACCAAGCGTAACGCGGGTTTGAGCATGGCACCGCTAAGCCCCGGCGGCAGGACGATGGACTTGCGCAAGTCAAAATCGATGGTGAAATCCGCACTAGCGCCCGCATTGACGGCGAACCCGCTGACTAGCTTCAGACCGCTTTGGCTGCCACTGGGTACTCGAAGCTCCAACTGGTTACCCGTTTCCAACTCAATATAGGAATCCAAAACGCCGTCGTGCTCGGCATTCACGTGCAGCCGAATCCAGTTGTACTGGCCAGCGGGGACCTCTTCATTGGTCAGAAGGCTTTCGGAGGCCGAGCCCTGAAGGGCCAGCAGGTCAATGCTTTTGGGCTCATCAAACTCAAAAACAATGGCCTCGCCGTCCGCGGGCTTGATGGACACCCCGGTAAACTCCACCACGACGTGGGTGGCTGAATCGATGGGGGCATCGGTGACGGCCAGACTGAAATGGCCGGTTTCGCCGCTGGCGTTTCCGCTGGTAGAGCCACCACAGGCGACTAGGGTTCCGATGGAGGCCGCCAGTAACAATTTGGTGGTGTGTTTAGGAATAATTTTCATAATGCCGTACCTCTGTATTGATGATTCGTCGACCGTGAGTGTGTCGCCTGCACCGGACGTGGAAGACCGTTTTTCACTTGTATTTGACACTATAGTCCCAAATTAACCCTTGTAAAGCAAAAACGGGGTAAGGGATTGTTTAATGGCACGCTGTGACTCAAGTGAGCCACAGCGTGCAGTCAGCGATTATTGCAAGCCGATATTCAGTTCCAGCTCAATGTGTGCCTCCAGGCTCACGTTGGCGCTGTGTTCGAAGACGATGCCATCGTTACCGTACTCCGGGTCATCCAGGTCTGCCTGGCAGGTGAGGGCCAGGGTGTAGTCACCGGGTGCCAGGAAGCCCACCTCGTACTCAAAACCGCCATTGGCGGTGGCCTGTACCAGGGCAGACGTCAGGGGCTCGTTGTCGCTACCCAGTTCATCGGGTTGGGCGTCACTGCCCTCGAACACGTACACGGCGGCGTGGGTGCTGCAATGAGCGCCCGTGATTCGGCTCTCTTCCACTTCGCCGCGAATGTGTGTGGCGGAGGCTTTATCTACAATTCGCAACGCGGGGCGCAGGATGGCGGAGTGCATGCTGTGGTGATAATGCACGGATTTGCGCAGATCAAAGTCCACCACAAATTCATGACTCTCCCCGGCTTCCACGTGGAAGGGACCGTGCAGTTTCAACCCCGAAGCCCCGCCGCTGGGGATAAAGAGCTCAGCCTGAGTGCCGTCTTCATACTCAATGTAGGAGGTCAGTTCACCGTTGGCTTCGGCGGTGATCATCAACTGAATGTACTCATAAACGCCAGCGGCGAGGGTTTCGTGAGTAAAGAGCGATGCGCTGTTTTGACCCTGCAACGTCAGCAGATCCAAGCTTACAGGTTCATCAAACTCGATGATTTTGCGGCCAGAGTCGGAGCTACTGCCGACCACCACGCCGTCAAATTGAACAACCACCTTGTTGGCGCTGTCGACCGGCGCGTCGGTGATGTCCATGCTCATGGTGCCGCTGGAAGCTTCACTCTCGCTGGTGAAATTAAGCTCAGTCTCAGCATCGGCTTGTACAGAAACGTTGGTTTCGCCCACAAAGGTCAGGCTGTCGGCGTGTTCCGGGTCGTCCTTGTACGCGTCACAAGTGTACGCCAGGGTGTACTCGCCCTCAGCCAGAAAACCCACTTCGTAGCGGTACTCGCCGTCTTCATAATTTACCAGGGCTGTAGTGAGGGGGTCAGAGTCGCTACCGCGTACGTCGGATACACTGGCATCGGCTCCGCTAAACACATAGACCGCGCCGGCCTGATTGGCTGGATCTTCACAGTAAGCCGTGAGTAGCTCGCTCTCCACCTCGCCAGTCACAGTCCCGGACGTCGTGTTGTCTATCAACCGTAAGGCGGGTCTGAATAGCGCACCGTCCAAAATGTTAGTGGGGGGCAGGATTATGGACTTACGCAAGTCCACATCAACCGTGAAGTCGGCGTGGCCCCCAGCGTTGACGGTAAAGCCACTGACCAGTCTCAACCCACTCTGGGCCCCGCTGGGAATGCTCAGTTCCAAAACATTCCCGGTTTTAAGCTCCACGTAGGAATCCAAAACGCCGTCGTTTTCAGCGTTTACGTGCAGCTCAATCCACTCATAGTCCCCGGCGGGCACTTCCGCATTGGCCACCAGGTTCTGCGACGCCGAACCCTGCAGGGCGAGTAAATCAATGCTCATGGCCTGATCAAACTCGAACGTCACGACATCGCCGGCAGCAGGCTTAATGGATACGCCGGAAAACTCCACCACTACTTGGCTGGCGAGATCCACGGCGGCGTCGGTCACGTCAAGAGTAAAACTCCCTGTGTCGTTGCTGCTGTCTGTGTCGCTTCCCCGGTTCTCTTCGGCGGGATCGCTGCCACCACAGGCCACCAACGCTGCGCAGAATGCCGCCAGGACTAGTTGGGTCAGATACTTTCGGTATGTGGTCATGATTCACCTCACTGTGTTGCGTGTGTCTAAAGGCGCTGATTACGCCTACCTGAGCAAAGAGAATTCGAGTTAATCTCCTTTTTTGACACTATAGTCCCAAATATGGAGCGCAAAGAGTGAGGTGGTTCACATTTACAAAAGCCAATTTGACACTATAATCCCAATATGAGCGATGAAACCCAAAAAGCCCTCTTTCGGGCCCTATACAAAGTGCTGAGGCCGATGGTGCGCCTGTTGATGCGCCACGGCGTGTCCTACCGGCTGTTCGCGGACATTGCCCGGCATGCCTATGTGGACGTGGCGCGAGAGGACTTTTCACTGCCGGGGCGTAAACAGAGCCTTTCGCGCATGGCCGTGCTGACTGGGATCAATCGCAAAGATATCGCCAAGCTGTTGGAGCGCCCCCACCCGCTATCGGACGGGGCAAGCGAGCGACCGACAGCGGCAGCCCGGGTGATTACCGGCTGGTTGAATGATGTGCGCTTTCACAATGCACAAGGTGAGCCAGCGGAGCTGATCATTGATGATCAGGGCAATGGGGCGAGCTTTGGGCAACTGGTACGCGACTACAGCACCGACGTGCCTGTGCGCGCACTGCTGGATGAACTGGAGCGCATCCAGGCGGTAAGCAAGTCTGGCGATCGCGTCGCCTTAAAAGCACGCGGCTACATTCCCATGGAGGACATGCAAGAGAACGTGCGAATTTTTGGTACAGCAGCCGAGGATCTGCTGAGCACCATGGACCACAACATCTCCAAATCGGCACCCGGCCCCTTCATTCAACGCACAGTGTCTTACAGCCATATTCCCGTTGAATTGCTGGACCGTATTCGTCAGCGCAGCGCAGAAGAAGGGCAAACGTTTTTGTTAAAGGTCAACGATTGGTTGGCCGAGTACGACCGTGAATCCATGCCCGAACGCGAGGGCGCTGGTAAGGCTCGCGCCGGGATCGGCCTCTACTACTTTCAATATCCGGACACGGATGACTCTCAAGAGGACAACTCATGAAACTGATCAACTGCTGGCGCAAGGTTTGCGTCCTGACAATGGGTCTGACGCTCATTGGCTGCCTGGCGAATGAGGACGATCAGACGGCCGGCATCGAAGGCACGGGCAGCCCGGTAGCCTCGCGCGGAAGTGTCACGTCCTACGGCAGCATCTTGGTCAATGGTGAGCGCATTGATATCAGTAGCGCGCAGATCCACGCCAACGGCGAAACCGTCGTGGAAGAGGCTATCGAGCTGGGCATGGTGGTGCAGGTGGAAGCGGAGCGCGATGAACACGGCACAGTAGTGGCTCAGCGAGTGCTCTACAGCCGTGCGTTGCTGGGTACGGTGTCGGAAGTCGTGGATACTACGGCGACCCGCAAAGTATTGGCCGTCATGGGGCAAACTTTGGTCGTTCACGATGACACTCATTTCGCAGGCCTGACCTTCGAAGAGCTGGGTGAAGGAATCAGACTTGATGTCAGCGGTTTTGTGGACTCGGAAGGCCGTTTGGTCGCATCGCGCGTAGCGGCCGCCGCCGAAAACGCTGACGACGAAGTGAGTGGCGAAATTCAAAACCTGAACCGCGATAGCACACACTTCCAGTTGCGAGACGTGCAGGTTCAATACTCTGATGCCGTTTTTGAAGACGGCAGTTTGGACGACTTAAGTAATGGAGCAGTGGTACGCGTTCAGGGCGAAAGGAGTGGAGACGTTCTAAGCGCGATGCGGGTGCGCTTTGTCGCTGCCGAGTCAGCTCTGGAGGAAGGCACATGGATCTCCCTCGAGGGTATGGCGAAGAACGTGCAAGCGACCGGGCAGTTTGAACTGGACGGGCAAACCGTCGATGCCTCGGAGGCCGAACTCTCCGGCGGTACGGCGGAGCAACTGACCTCCGGTGTTCGGGTGGCCGTGTCTGGCGCTCTGGAAAATGGAATGCTCCAGGCTCAGCAAGTGCGCTTGCTGCTGCCGGGCCTATACCGAGCTCGTGCGTTGGTGGATGACGTGGACCCACAATCCAATACGGTGGTGATTATGGGCACCACTTACACCAGTACCGGACTTACCGCGTTTGAGGACTTAGGGCCGAACCCCAACCGCCTGATCAATATGAACGAACTGCGAGTGGGCGATTACGTGGAGGTGTTCGCCCGCTACGCCGGTGATCAACTGATCATCACTCGCGTCAAACGTTTGGATGCTGAGACTGGCGTGAATCTGCGAGGACCTGTGAGCCAAATCGACTTGGCTCAGAATCAGATCGTGGTTATGGGCGTGTCTGTGGATTTGCAGGGTGCGGTAGGGGCGGCGCTCATTGGTCAACTGACTGAAGGTGACATCGTTAAAGTGGCAGGCAGCGCCTCTGGCCAACGCCGTATTACCGCCAACCACCTTAACCTGCCCAACATACCCGACCTACCGGACTTGGGGGAGTGCCCCATTCTTGTCCCCGAATGTGAGGAGCTTCTTGATGCGGGGCGGCCTGGCGGGGTTGGGCACGGTGCCACGACTCGCCACTAAGACCCGGAACGAAGCAAAGCAATAAGCCCCGGAGCTGGCCACACCAACACGGGGCGAATCCGCTACAGCGGTCCTACTTCTCTTAGGTATCCGACTCGTCTTTCACCAGTCGGGACAAACGCTCCAGCTCGTCCGCCAGCGTATTGTTCGGCATATCCGCACCCGCTCGCCCATACCAATAACGGGCGTTTCCTATATCGCCTTCTTCACGGTGCAGGTACCCATGAATCAGACAGGACAGTTCATCGGAATGATCCTGCACCAATTCGTGCGCCCCGTCCCAATCGCCGCTACGGGCGAAATCCAGTGCTTGTATGTGTTTGTTGACCATAGATCCTCATTACGAAGTAAAAGGGAAATTTTAACAGAGAGGGAAATTTTAACAGAGAGTGACGTGGCCCGGCCCTGAGGGCTTGGAACCGATGGGTGTTTTCCAACTCCACTTTTACATGACACACTGGCTATGAATCCTAGCTTGGCCAGCAATCAACGCCAACAGTTCAAACGAGATCATTCCATGATTCCACTTTCCATTCTTGAGCTCGGCCGCGTGCGGGAAGGGGCGGACCGCCGCACAGCTCTGAATGAAGCCCGAACCTTGGCGCAACTTGCTGAGCGGTTGGGCTACCGTCGTGTGTGGGTGGCTGAGCACCATAATTTACCGGGCGTCACCACGGCGGCTACCGCTGTTGTTATCGCCCATATCGCGGCTGGCACCGAGCGTATCCGCGTAGGCGCTGGTGGAATTATGCTGCCAAACCATGCGCCCTATGTCATTGCAGAGCAGTTCGGCACCTTGGAGACACTCTTCCCCGGGCGTATTGATCTGGGGCTTGGCCGCGCACCGGGAACCGACCCTATAACGTTGCGAGCCTTGCGCCGGGATCCTGCTAATGCGGACAAGTTTCCTCAAGATGTACAGGAGTTACAGGCATACCTAGCACCCAAGAGCGCTAGCCAGCGTATAGAAGCCGTACCCGGCTCGGGCACTGAGGTGCCTCTTTGGATACTGGGCTCCAGCCTGTTTGGCGCACAACTGGCGGCAAACTTGGGGTTGCCGTATGGCTTTGCCTCCCATTTCGCCCCGCAAGCGCTTTACGATGCGCTTGAAATCTATCGAACAACGTTCCAGCCTTCGGTGCAGCAGGAAAGGCCTTATGCGTTAGTGGGGGTCAATGTAATTGCCGCCGAAACGGACGAAGAAGCGCACTATCTGGCAACCTCCCAGCAAATGTCCTTTGCCGATATCTTTCGCGGCGCGCGCGGCCTGATGCAGCCGCCTATTGACGATATCGAGTCCTATTGGACGCCCATGGAAAAGCTTCAAGCCGAGCAAATGTTGCGCTGCAGTGTCATCGGCAGCCGCGACACTGTGCGCAATGGATTGCACGAGCTCATCGAGCAAACGGGAGCCGATGAGTTAATGATCGTGTCCGACGTATTTGACCCCGCAAAACGGCTGCGCTCGGTGGAAATCATCGCCCAGGCCATGGCTGGAGACGGCTGAACCTGGACGTTCGCCATCGCTGCGGCGCCAACTTATGGTGTCAAAAACAGAGTGTTCATGACGCCATAGTCTTGATGTAGCGCACAGCAATGTCGTCTGCGTCGGTGGAATAGGCCCAATCAAGCTCCTTAAAGACCTCCAGTGTCCAGTCCATCTCGTAGGAGTACTTCTTTGGGATGGTGGCGGCAATGGCCTCCTTATTGGTGGAGGTTAGGGTAATGTGCTGGCTGATCAATCTATGCAAAAACCGGTCATTCGACGAAGTGGCCTCAATGTAGACTTGATCATGCCGCCAATAGCAATATTGTCGGCCACGCTTAGTGGCCCCGCCCAGACATCCGCAAGTGCACCATCCGCCGACTTGTCAACGCTGCAGCTGAGTCTAAAGCACACACTAAAGGAATGGTTAGCCTGGAGGAATCTGTGCTGCCGGGGACAAATTGATACGCGACCCGGGAGAGCCGAGCCACGGCTCGTCAAGCGCAGCTCGAAGCCAATTAGTGAGATTCAAAAGGGATCGGCAAAAAGCGCGCGATAAAATCAGCAAACGCGGGTGCCCAAGGCGAGCTGCGGCTTAAGTCAGTGCCATTCGAAACAGGCCCGACTACGCGATTCGCCGATAGTCGCTCGGGCTAAGGCCGGTGACGCGGGCAAACTCCCGGTGGAAGTGGGACTTGGTGCTAAATCCGGCTTCCACATAGACATCGGTCACAGCCATGCTTGGGCTTTCTTTGAGCAGGCTTTGCGCCCGCGCGACCCGCAAGTCATTGAGGTGGCGGGAAAAGTTAGCGCCGTAACAGCTGTTAATGGCCTGCGACAACAAACGCGAGGGCACTCCCAGCATGCGTGCGGCCCGGGCCAGGGTGACACTGTGCTCGCTAAGGTAAAGCTCGCGCTCTGAAATTAAATGCAGCCAGCGTTCAAAAACCGCTTTCAGCTCCGTCTCTGGCGCTTTAGGCTTTGCGGGCCAGGGCTTTAGCTGGTGCATCCACTCAAGCAACGGGGCGCGGGAAAGCACCAACAAGAGGGCAATGCAGTTGAATATGAAAAATAGCGTGACGCCAATCTTCAGTGACAGAGCGTCCCGCAGCGGTGTGCCAAGCGCCAGTTCGGCCGTTACGCCTATCTCAATGAATAAGTTGATTAGCATCATGGAGGCCAGCACCCGGAGCCAGCCTCGGGCGCTGTCAAAGTTGTGGATCCCGGTAAGTTTGGGTTCACTCCCCGTCAAAAGATGCCGCACCAAGGCCAACCAATACCCAGCAAAGCTGGCGATGATCAGCAAGTCCATTATGCGCCATAAACCGCTGGCAAGCGCCACAACCATGCAGGCAGGAGGCAATAGGTGTGGCCAATGGCGACCGTTTCGAAGAGCCACTGGATCAAGCACGCTCATATAGTAGGCGTACCAGGCAGGGCCAAGTGCCATGGCGCCGACTGCCCGAATGGTTCCCGCTTCCGGCCAAACGCTGGAAAGCAGCAGCGTGGCCAGCAGGCTCTGGAATCCATAAAGGAAATAGTTTGCGGCCAAAACCCGGGCACAGAGCGGGCTTTCAGCGCGAGTGGTTAGAAAACTTACGGCTACGAGCAGGCATAGCACGGTGCTCAGTCCGTAGATGGTAGCCAGCAATTTCATGTCCTCAATCGCGTTTTAGGACGCATCATACATCGATACGGGCCAGGATTGCGGGAACCAGATTATCTAAAAGGAGCTCGTACCGTGAAACTGCTACCCCTCTGCCTAATGAGTGTTTTCATATTGCTGCCATCCTGGAGCGCAGCAAATGTTTTAATCAAAGAAGTGCGCGTCGTATCGCCGGGAAAACCTGTCAGTGACGCGGTAGACGTCCTTATCGAGGGCGAAACCATCCGCGCCATCGGCGATCTTACGGCCCGCGGTGATCAGGTGCGAGTTGACCAAGTGATCGAAGGGAAGGGGCGCTTCCTGACGCCCGGGCTGATCGACAGTCACGTACACCTGCAAGGCGTGCCCGGGGAGTCACCGGCGATGCCGCAAGCAGTACGGGAAGAAGCGCTTAGCCAAATTCCTAGCAGCTACCTCTACTTTGGGTTCACCACGGTCCTAGATCTATTCAGCGGGGATTCGCTAATTGATGACTGGAACAAACAACCTTTAGCGCCCACGGCGTATCATTGCGCTGGCGCGCCGGTTCCAGGGGGCTATCCTCTGGCATGGATACCCCCGGAAGATCAACTACACACTCCCGCTGCCCACTATTATCTCTACGATCCGAATCAGCCGGAGCTGATGAAGGCCACCCCAGGTAGCGACGATCACAGACCACGGCCGTTGGTTGAGCGAATCGTGCGCACCGATGCCCGCTGCATCAAGATCTTTTACGAGACCGGTTTTGGTCGTCTCAAAAACCTACCGGTGCCGTCGCGAGATACTGTCCGTCAACTCGTGACGGCCGCCCATGCTCACCAGTTGCCCGTCTATCTCCACGGCAACAGCGAAGACGCCTACAAATTTGCCCTGCAAACCGGGATCGACATGGTAGTACACGGTCTTTGGCACGGCGAGCCGGACCAGGCCGCTCTTCTTGCCGAACAAGTCGCTGGCGCGAACCTTAAGGTGCAGCCCACCATGCAAGTCATTCGAGGCGAGCGGGACTTATTCGATCCAACGTTCTTCGAAAAACCTGAATTGGCCCAAGCCATGCCTCCCGCATTGATAGGCTGGTATCGCTCGAACGCAGGGCAGTGGTTCGCAAAAGAGGTGTCTCAGGGGCTGCCAGCGAAGGACGGGCACCATAGTCACGGCGCCGTTGAGGCCGCCTTCGCCAGGCCGTTTGAAGTGCTGGATCGGTTTACGGCTGAGCTCTTTAGGAAGGGCGGTGAAGTGGTATTCGGCTCGGACACCCCCAGTGGTCCCATTTATACGCAATTCCCCGGCCTAAACGGCTGGCGGGAGATGCAACTTTGGGTCGAAGCGGGAGCAACATCGGAGCAGCTGTTCAACGCACTGACCATCGGCAATGCGCGAGTGCTGAGGCTGGAAGAGGTTTTGGGGACCGTTGACGTCGGCAAACGTGCCGACTTGCTCCTGCTCGAGCGCAACCCCCGGGAAAGCGCATCAAACTGGGATTCCATTGAGTGGGTGATCGTGAAAGGTCGGCCGGTAAAGCGGGAGAGTCTTTCTGCGAAGCGGCTTGTCGACTAAAGCCACCGCCTGACTCTACAGCGCTAGTTTCGATAACTTGTGCCAAACTCGCGTTGCATTACGCGGTGTATCACCTGCCGGTTTTCAGGATGTATTACCCGACTACGTGTGATTACTGCTCGCCTCGCAGTGGCCAAAGTTGGTGTACCAATACACCTTAGTTTGGCCTAAACGGCCAATGTATAGTGTCACGAACACGCTGGCATGAAGACTTTTGATAATGGTGGGCCCGGACAGACTTGAACTGTCGACCTGCCGATTATGAGTCGGATGCTCTAACCAACTGAGCTACGGGCCCGCAGTGGCGGTGAACGCCAAATGGGAGAGAATTCTGCCAGACACTGGTCCGACGGAACGCAGGGCATTATAAAGATACGTCTCCACGATGGCTAGTGCGTCGAGTGGTCTAGAGTCAGCGTTCAGTCTGTGCTACAAATAGCAGAGCGAGTGGAAACCGGCGTTGTTTGCGCTGGTCCAACCTGTGCCGCACGAATTAAGGAGCGAGTCCGCCTGCTATTGTAGGTGTCATCCGTGTTTCGAACTAATAAGGGTGTAAGTATGGAAAATGAAGACCGGCAAGCCCCCAAACGCTCTCGGCCTCCCGTGGCCACCATTATCACTGTTGCGATTGTGGCGATTCTGTTAATAGGATTGGTCGTGTTTTTAGTCGGGCGCGGCGAAGTTCCTGAACCCGCGCCCTCGCCAGATCCTGCGTATCCTACCGTTCCCGACGAGCCTCCACCCACCCCTGAGCCTGAACCAGAGCCTGAACCGGCGCCCGAGCCAGCGCCTGAACCGGAGGAGCCTTTGCCGCCTCTGGATCAGAGTGATGATGCCGTGCGAGACAGTGCCAGCGAGATTGTGGACGACGAGGAGTTGGTTGGCTTACTGGTGGAGGATGAGATCATCCGCAAGTTCGTTCGCGCGGTGAACTCTGTGGACGAGGGTCGAATCGTGCACGAATACCGGCCCGTGGTTTCCCCGCGTCCGCCTTTGGCCGTTGAACGCGTAGGTGAAGCCACTACGGAAGCTGAGCAGCAATATCGACTGACGCGAGAAAACTACCGCCGTTACGACCCCTATGTGGCTCTGTTGACCAGTGCCGATCCGGCCACTTTGGCCCGTTGGTATCAGCGCTTTTTACCGCTAATGGAAACCGCCTATGCCGAGCATGGGGCGGAGAAAGCAAACTTTCACGAAGTGGTTCTGAACGCCATAGATGATGTCCTCGAAGCGCCAGATGCCAATCCTAATGCGATTTTGATTAGGCCGAAAGTTTTCTACGAATTCCGCGACGAAGACATGGAGGCTATGCCGGATTCCCATAAGCTTATGCAACGTATAGGTCCAGAGCACAGCCAGCGCGTTAAAGAAGTATTAGAAGGGTTGCGCGGAGAATTGCAGCGTATAACCCCTTAAACGTTTTAAGTATTTAGGAGATGTAAAAGCGGCCCACGCGGCCGCTTTTTTGTGTCTGGTCAGTCTTGATTGGAGCGTATTCAGCTTTCCACTTAAGGGCGTCAGCTAAGGGTGCGACGGGTGATTTTGGATAGCTTATTGATTGTCAATTAAACGTACCAACAGCGACTGTCCCGTCGATTGTTTTTGTTGTCTTGGTTCAGCCTTTCGGTCAGTACCTTTGCGGAAAGGGGGGGGGAAGTCTAAATGAGGGTTTTGCGAGGCACCCAAAATGGAGGGGGAGGCGGCTCTTAGCCAACGCTAGGGCCGCCCCTCTGTAGGACAGGTTACGCTTCTTCGGTAGTTTCGTCACCGGTAGTTTCTTCTTCACCCCCTTCTTCGCCGTCACCATTAAACAGCGAACTGCCGGAGCCGAAGTGGAACAAGGTTTCCTGACCGGCGGTTACTTCAGCGTTACCAACACCGTAAAAATCCAGCTCATCAGCGGCTTCTGGATCGTCGTTTACAGCATCGCAGGTGTAAGCAACCGTGTACTCACCTGCAGGCAGAAAGCCGGCTTCATAGTAGTAAACGTCGTCCTCGAAAACCACAAGGGCCGTGGTGAGCGGATCGGTATCTTCGTTGCGAACATCCATCGGCGTCACATCGGCTCCTTCGTAAATGTACACCGCCCCCAGGCTGACATCTGGGTTTTCGCACACAGTACTGATTAGAAGATCGTCAACGGTACAAGCGATACTGCCTGCTTGCTGTGTGTGCACCAAGCGTAGGCTGGGCCGCAGGAGGGCGTCAGTTTCTCCTTCTGGAAGTATCAGTGACCGGCGCAAGTCCAAATCGACGGTGAAGTCCGTGTGCTCATCGGCAACCACAGTAAACGCTTGCGTAATGTTTAGCTGGTTTTCTTCCTCCAGGCCGAGTTCGAGCTGAGTACCGTCATTCATCTCAACGTAGGAGTCCAGCACGCCATCGTGACTGGCGTTTACATGGATGTGTATGGATTCATAGTCGCCGGGGGGCACGTTCTCTTCGTTGAGCAAGTGTTCGGATTGGGTGCCCTGCAAAGCCAAAAGGTCGATGGTTCGGTTTTCTTCGAACATGAACTCTACCGGATCACCTTCGGCCGGATGCAGAGTGACACCGCTAAAAGCGACATATACGTGAGAGGCGTGGTCGATAGGCGCATCGGTGATGGCCAGGCTAAAGGTACCGCTCGGCTGGGCATCGTCACCGTTGCCGTCATCATCCCCATTGCTATCGTCGTTGCCGTTGTCACCCGTATCACCGGTATCACCAGTGTCGTCGGTATCACCGGTATCGCCATTGTTGTCGCCGGTATTGTCGACGCCGGGATTGGTGCCGCCAGTGAAGGGTGTACCGTTGCTGCTTCCACCACAAGCAGCTAGGCTCACCACGGAGAAGGTAAAGAACAATTGAAACAGAAGTCTTTTTAGAGAACGCATATGACACCTCGCTGAGTCCGTTTAGCTCCGCCCTCCAGGCGGTGCACTGTATCCATAGTCGGGTCTATACATGGCTGCATCATGCAGGCCCTAAGGTTTCAGACCGACGGGCTTTTTGAATGGTTCCGCCGCGCGAATTTAATAGGCGAGATTGCGACACGAGGTGAAGCGTAGAATGAATTGCAGGCAAGCAAGCGGAGTAAAGCGTCTTAAACGGAAGAATAAAATGCGGGCTTAAGTCATTTATTGAGGGGGTTGGGCCACCAAATTACGAAGAGGGCGCCTCCAGGAGCGGAATTTTCCACATGCGCTTCGCCTTTGTGCCACAGGGCAACTTGGCGAACAATGGCCAAGCCAAGACCAAAGCCTGCGGTGTGTTTTTCCGGTTCCTGACGCAGGCGCACAAATGATTCGAAAACTCGGTCCCGCTCTGTCTCTGGTACCCCTGGGCCGTCGTCCTCCACTTCGATCCGAAATTGCTCAGCGTCGCTGAACAGGCGAATGTGAACACAACCGCGGCTGTAGTGCAGGGCGTTCTGAACTAGGTTCAGAAAGGCGCGTTCCATAAGCGGCCAATCGCATACGAAGTCCTGTTGCAGATTCGCTTGAATATCAATGTGCATTGAATTCCCATCCAGATGGGCGGTAAGGCGGCGAACGATCTCTTCCGCCAAGCTGGGCATGTCTCCCGCCTTGTAATTCAATTCCGGACGTTGCTGTTCAAAGCGTGCGTAATTTAGCAGCTGATTAATAAGCTGATCCATTTCAGCTACGTCATTGCGCATGCCTTCCAGCTTGCTGTGAATATCATCCGGGTTGCGGGATTCGCCGGCCATTTCCAGCGCGAATTTCATGCGCGCAAGGGGTGTTCGCAATTCGTGAGAAACCGCGTGGGTCATTTCCTTTTGTGTTTGCAGCAGCTCGCGAATTCGTGTGGTCATTCGGTTGAATGCTTTGGCCAGGCTGTGAGCGGTTGAGCTGTGGGGTACGGTCACAGCAGGGTAGTTTTGGTCGGTGCCGAGGTTTTGAGCGTGCCTCTCCAGTTTGTCTAAGTCTCGGGTGAGTGGCCAAAGCCAGAAGAAAACGGCAATGGCCAGCGCCGTGTAAAACAGGGCGGCCAAAAAAGTTTCCAGCCAGCGACCCTCGGGCTCGCCCTCCTCGGCTACGAGTACCCAGGGTTGGCCGGAAAGTTTCTGGTACAGGTACCGCTTGCCCTCGCGGCTCTCAAAGCTGACATTCTCACCGGCGTGAAGCCGCTCCAAAACGGTGGAGCCCGTGAGGTTGTCCAAGGGTAAGAGGCGCAACTCAGCCAAGCCGGCCGCGTTGATGTTGTTGACGAACACTTGAGTTTGTTCAAGCTCGCGCTCTTGCGCGGCCAACTGCATGAGCTCCAACAACGGTTGGCCGGGAAGGGACGCTTGTTGTGCCGGTTTATACGCATTCCAGAGCTGGTCCAATCCCCAGCCCATACCCAGAATCGAGAGCACCAACAGCAGATAGAGGGAAAGAAAGGCGCGTTTCAAAAGTCGCCCCAGGCATCGGCGATGAACAGGTAACCTCTGCCCCACACGGTTTTAATTCGTTGCGGGTTGTCGGTGTTGTCGCCAAGTTTTTTTCTCAGCTGGGACACGCGCACGTCAATGGTGCGATCCAGTCCGTCATAGGGGCGACCGTGTAGCTCTTGAAACAGTACGTCGCGCTTGACCACTTCGCCCGCGCGTTGGGCGAGTAGCCACAGAAGATCAAATTCATGGCTGGAAAGGTTGATGGGTGTTTCGCCTAGATGCACGCTGCGGGACGCATCGTCGATGCGCAGTCGACCAAACTCCAGTGTCTGGCGCGGTTGTGCCGTGCGCGGTTCGACCCGGCGCAGCAAGGCACGGATACGTGCCAGCAAGATCCTGGGCTCAACCGGTTTGATGACATAGTCATCAGCACCGAACTCCAACCCGAGAATCTGATCCGCGTCCTCGTTGCGCGCCGTGAGCATTAAAATGGGGCCTTTGAACTCAGGACGCAACTCTTGGCAAAGTGTTAGGCCGTCTTTCCCAGGCAGCATAATGTCCAGAATGAGCATATCGGGTTTCTGGTTGCGTACCTGCTCGGCTACCCGGTTGCCGTTATCCTCAACGTCTACCTGAAAGTCATTGGCTTCCAGGTAAGACTTCACCAATTTGGCTAGGCGGCTGTCATCTTCGGCAAGTAGTATCTGGGGCATAGGGGCTCGGCGTATGTGTTAGAAAAAGTTCCAGGGCTTGCGGCGTCGTTGTCGGTATTCGGTTTGTTCCCGTATCACGTCAAAAATTTCGCTCGCCAGCAGTTGGTTGTTGGATTCCTGGCGCAATTGAAACACCAAGCTGTCACGAGTATCGGCCTGGTATTGGTAAACACCTGAGTCTTTTTCACGCCAACAGGCCAGGGGCGGGATCTCCGTATCCACAAACAGGCACAAGTGCATGGGTTGGCCGGATTGCCAGTGGATGTTGATCTGTTCCCGACATAGGGTTTCGTTTTCGGCGAGTGCGCATACCTGGGGTTTAACCGCCAGCACGGGGTTCTCGGCCAGCGTCGGAGGGACAAAAGCGGCCAAGCTTAGCAGGGCACAGGCTCCGGCTAACGAGGGTAAACTTATTATTATTGGATTGCGGCCCAGCTCAAAAATGGTAAACGCCCCCGATAAATACTTGCACCACCTCACTGTCCTCGATTAAAGGGCTATTGCGCACGGAACGACTCAGATAATCGTACTGAAGGCTGCCCTGCCAACGCCAATGCCGATTCACGGCTTTGCCCCAGCTTAGGCGCACAAAGGGTGTTACGCCACTGTTAGGCTCATAGGCCGGCAACCGTTCGGTTGCTTCGTCAGCCCTGACGCCATAATAGTATTCCAACAGGTCAGCGCTTTTCCAGCTAAAGCCGCCAGCAACACCAAAGCGATGCTCGCCATAGTATTGGCTGCTACTCAGGGCGAAGCGAAGCTCTTCGCCCCGGTGTACACCGGTCACATCGGTAAGTAACTGCAACTGCCAATCCACGGGTCCTAGGGCCGCTGAGGCCTCTAGCCCGGCCATACCCGCGACGCGCCTGCGGCGTGTCCGCTCTGGGTCGAGGGGTTCCTCGACTAAGGGGGTAGGGGTCTCTGAGCTGCGTTCGTCCTGGTCCGCTACAGGCATGGGGCCAAAGTACTCTTGGGGGCCGGGAGATGCGGGCGCCGCTAAACTGTTTCGGCCACTCAGGCCACCATCCATGACAAAGTTTCGCCACCCGCGCCGGAAAAAGTACAACCCATCTCCACCTGGAGTCACCAAAACGTTGAGCATGAGGTTGGGTTGATCTACCAGAGTGTAGCCAATGTCCAGGTTCTCGATGAAAAAGCGCTGTCCGTAGTAGCTGATCTGTGGAATCAATACCAGGGGAATATCATCGCCATTATGTAGGGGGTTGCTTCGCACTCCCAGGCCGATGCCCAGGCTCAATTCCCATTCTCCTACCGCCGCACAGTGACTCTGTCCGTGGCCACAGGGCTCGGCGCTTGCGCCAGCCGTGTAGAAGCTCAGGGCCATGGTTAGGATAAGAATTCGAAAGGCACTCATGATGTAGTCACTGCGTTGCGGGTATTTTCCCGATTGTGCCGGGTATTTCTTATTAATGCTGCCCACCAATTGTGAGAATCTGTAAAAAGTTGTAACGGCTCCGGGAGCCAGCCCCGCTTGCCTTAGTTTGGTTGCCGTTACAGAAACTTACATTCTTTCGCATTTCCGCTACAGAACCACCCGGTGGGGAAGCTTAGACTGACACTTTGAGTCTGAAGCCCTGACTGGTGTTCTACAGGGCAGTCACTTAAGCAAATAAAAAGGATGGAGTCCATGTTTCCACGTACGGGTTATGCGATTTTTGGGGCCTTGGCGGCTGTGCTGGTTGGTTGTGGCTCGGGCTCAGAGAGGGGCGCTGAGGTGGATTACAGCCACCTTGAACAAGCGTCTCCAGTGGCCGAGCCCCTCAGCAATCAGCATGATCTGGATTCGTTCGCAAATTACCTGAAAAACGGTCTGCGCTTGCAGGTAGCCGGGGGGCAATCGCGCCCGAGCGCTGACGTGGCAATGATGGCTGAGGCCGCGTCTGATACAACCAGTCGAGCCAGCGGTAATTTTTCCGATACCAATGTACATGTGCAGGGGGTGGACGAGGCGGATCTGGTTAAGTATGACGGCGAATACCTCTATGTGCTCGGTACCCCCAGGGCTGGCTATAATCACCAAACCCAACCTCAAACGGATGTGGCATCGACGTCAACATTCGCGCCCAGCTATGGTTCGTTAGCACAGAGCATCCGGATTCTACGTACTAACCCTGAACAGGCGCAGGCGACGGCCGTGGCCGAAATTCCCGCGCCTGAGGACGACGACAACCAGTGGCGTTCTCAGCTCTATCTCCATGAAACTGAACAAGGTAAAACCCAGAGTTTGATCGCCATCAGCGAGATCTATGAGCCAGTGGTCTGGCTTGAGCAGTCCGATGAAGATGTGACTCTGGCCCGCCCCATGTTGTATCAGCCCGCAAGAACTACCGCCCGCTTGGATGTGTTTGACGTCGCGACGCCCGAAGATCCCCGTGTATCCTGGACTCTGGATATTGATGGACACCTGATCAATAGCCGAAAAGTGGGCTCTATCCTGTACCTGGTTACCCGCCACCGTCCTCAGGTGGAAGGTATGATACACAACCCTTCAGACTCCGCGGCACGCCAGAGCAATGAGCAGCGGATTGCTCAGGCGCCAATCAGTGAGCTCTTGCCCTCATTTCAGATCGATGCGGGCGAGCCCAGCGCTCTGGTGCGCGAGAACGACTGCTTTTTGCCCAAGTCTCTTAAGCCAAACCAGGGTTATGCGGAAATTGTCACCATCAGCGCCTTCGATATGGATACTCGGGCGCTGGTCTCTTCTGTTTGCCTGAACACCCAGGTCAGTGGCCTTTATGCGTCGCCGACCAGCCTGTATTTGGGGGCTACTGTCGGCGATTGGGAGCAGCGGGAAACCGGCGTACATAAATTCCAGCTCGATGAAGGCCAAATTGCCTACCGCGGCACCGGTAAGGTTAGGGGTTCCCTCAATTGGGCCGCGCCCTCGTTCAGCATGGATGAGCAGGATGGTTATTTGCGCATCGTGACCACCGACCGCTCTCGGGGGTGGAACGATCCGCATCACGAATTGAATGTGCTTCGTTCCCAGGAGGGCAGCGATGTACTGGAGGTGGTGGTCACTCTGCCCAACGCAGAGGAGCCCGCCGCCATTGGCAAGCCGGGGGAGGATATTTACGCGGTGCGCTTTTTGGGTGACCGGGGCTACATTGTGACCTTCGAGCGCATCGACCCTCTCTATGTGCTGGATTTGAGTGACCATCACAGCCCGAGCATTGCCGGCGAGCTGGAAGTGCCCGGCTTCGCCACCTATCTGCATCCTGTTGGCGACGGTTATCTAGCTTCTGTGGGGCAAGACGCGGACGAGAATGGCATGCCTACAGAAGTGAAAATCGAGTTGTTCGACGTGCGCGATATCAGTAACCCCCAAAGTGTAGGACGGCACTTGGTGGGCGGTCGAGGCAGCTGGAGCCAGGCCCTGAATGACTTGCAGTCTTTCAATTTTCTGCAAGTGGGGGACGATCAGTTCCGCTTTACCGTTCCGGTGAGTAACTGGAGTTTCGATATCTGGCGGGAGAATCGCCTGTATCTTTACGAAATCAATGGTGTGCGCGGAGAAGCGGAGCTGCAAATGGTGGGATCCCTGCTGGCGGAAGGGGGCGATCACTGGCGTGGCTCGGCGCGCGCGCGGCTGCACGATGACACCCTGTTCTATATCCACGACGGCAAAGTGTGGTCCAGCTTTTGGGAGAGTCCCGAACTGGTGAACGGGCCATTTTGACCTCTCACTAATCTTGGACTATTGATCTCGTAACTGTTGATATCGAACACCGGAGTTGTGCCATGTATACCCTAATGATCGCCATGAATATCTGTTCAGATGGCAAGCCCGTGTCGTCGTCAATTTTGGCCGATTTGCAACATCGTTACCTGCGGGACCCCGCCAATCCGCTGAGTCAATTGCAGTACCACCGGGCACTGTGGCGCTTGCGGGACTACGACCGTTATCAGTACATCTTGAGGCGGCGTTGTTTCGCGCTTCCGGAGCCAGATCTGAAGGTGCGCGTCGAGGCGGGGCAGGTGCAGGCCGTATTCTGTTTGCCCGAGGGGAGTGAGCTGTCGCCACAGCCCTCGGAAGCGCTGTGTATCGAGGAGCATTTTGAGCAGATTGCCCGGGCCTTGCGGACTGATCCAGCGTCAGTACGGGTGGAATACGACTCGGTCAGTGGCTATCCCCTGAGTATCGCCGTAGTGGCCGAGGAATCGAGCCTGGAATTGGCCTACCTCACCGCCTGATCTTGCTGCCCACTTTTTGACCAATCCACCTGCGCAGCGGCAACTTCCATGCCCAAATTCGGTCAAATGCGCTAGAGCCTGTGTAAGGGCCCCCACTTTGGGGTTCGTGCATCGCTCTTACCGAAGCGGGTAGGTGTTGCACCCATCGTGGGTTGCCCCGCTCCGGTGGAGGCATGTCCCATGAAAATCTGTGTGTGGGTGGTGACGGTACTATTACTTTCCGCCTGTAGTCGCTTCGAACCTCATCCCGACTGGGTTCAAGCCCCTTCTCAGGAGGCGCTGGCAGCGACTCTCTCCGGCGAAGCCTTGCTCGGACGGCCCGTCCAGGTAGATGAACTGCCGGAGGTGGATCTGTTTGAGCTGACTCCCGCGATGAAAGCCATGGCCGAAGAGTTGGCCTCCATCCATCACTCCCCCCACGCCCGCGCCCAAGCTCTGCATCGGGCGCTGTTGGGTTCCCCTATGCAGGGTGGGATGGGTATTCAGTACAGCGCATACGTGACCGGTACCGCCGCCGAAGCCTTCATGGATCGCGAAGTCAATTGCCTGAGTTTTACCGCACTGTATGTGGCCATGGCTCGCCACATGGGGCTCAATGCCCGGGTCAATGACGTGAAGTTGCCTCCCAACTGGGATTTGCGCGATGACGGTTCTGTGACCGTCTTCCGGCATGTGAATGCCAAGGTCATGGTGCGGGGTCGGGATACGCTGGTGGTGGATCTTGAAATGGGTCAGTACAGCCCGGCCTACCAACAAGAGCTGATTTCCGACCAGAGGGCGGAAGCCCAGTTCTACAACAACCGCGCCATGGAGCTGCTCAGCGCCGGCGAGTTGGAGCCGAGCTTTTTGCACTTGCGTAAGGCGGTACAACTGGACCCGGCGGCCAGCTACGCCTGGAACAACCTGGGCAACCTCTACCACCGCCAGCAGCTATACCCAGAGGCGGAAGCGGCGTTCCTGGAGGGCTTGAGGCTTGAGCCCGATAATTTAAGCCTGATCAGCAACTTGAACCACTTGTACCAACGTATGGGGGAGGTGGCCAAGGCAGACTACTTTGAACAGCGGGCGCGGGAATACCGGGAGGGCAATCCCTATTACCTTTACGCGCTGGCGCGAGAGGCCCTGGAGAAGGGGGACGCGAATGGTGCCTACGAATTCATTCAGCGATCACTGAAAAAAGAGGGTGAGGAACCGCGCTTTTACCGCCTTGCGGAACGGATCTATCAGTCCCAGGGGCACGGAGATAAGGCCGCCGCGATGGCTGAGAGAGCCAGAGCGTCGGAGCAGCAGATGTTTCTCTAGATTAGTAAGACTTTTTAAAGAGGCTCGGCTGAACATCCGGGTAAATCCTCGATGGCCGCGCAGGCGACACGAGTGGCGATACCCACATCAGTTACGTAGTACAGGGAGGCAAAACCAAATTGGTTCCGGCCTAGGTTGTGAAACACCATGCCCAGCGCAATATCACCCGCGCTGAAGCGCTCGTGATGGCGAGCGAAATAGCTGGCGGCCGCTTCCGTAGTAGGATCATTCATCAGTCCCGCGACTCGGCCTACACCACCGTGATAGGCCTGAATCAACAGTAGGGCATAAAGTTCGTTGGCCTTGTCCGTGGGTAGGTGACCGAAACGGGCCTTAAAAGCAGGCTCAAGGTTGCGGTGGTTCTGTTCCAACAAGCGCAAAGAACAATCGATCTGGGCCATACGGTGAAAGTGAAACCGTTCGTCCAGCTCGCAGTCGTTTAAAGCTGACACAGACAACTGAAGCACACCTCGGGCATCCGCTGCTGAGTGGGCTTGTTTACGGCCACCGCTTTCTATCAGGATTTTCCCCGCCAGCGTGCTTAAAACTTCTTCCGGTAGGCTGACGCGGTTTTGTGTTACGCGATCCTGATAGACTTGCACTATCGCTTCGTGCAGAGATACCTGATCCTGCTCACTGCCAATGCGCATGCCGTCCCACGTTCCCCATAAACGCGCTGACTCATCGGTACCTTTGTAGCGGGCCAGGGATTGATCCAGGCGAGCCTCCGGCTGATTGCAGCTGAGTGCGAAAGGATAACCGATGCGACCCTGGGCGCCGGGGGCCCAGCCATCCACTCGACCGGCTTTGGCGAGTGCGGCACGTTCCCGATTCAACCGCTCCTGAGTCGCTTCAATGTTCTCGCCATCGTCGATGTAGCCGAGAAACGTCGCGCGATTATCAAACAGAATGTGGCGCTCCTTGCGGGCGCAATAGGACTCGCCAGTCAGCACCCAGCGACGCAGCGTGACCAAGTTGTTGAAGACCCCTTGGCTAATCCAATACGGGCTGGCTCGTACCACCTGCTGCCAACTTTCCAATGCCTCGTGTCGTGCCTGGTCTTCCTCAGGCGCGTTTTGGGCGAAAGCAGAGCTGGCCATGGCGAAAAGTAGTGCGAATAGCCTGAATTTACCCATGATTAACCTCGACTTGTTACCGGCTTTAACCATGATACGTGGGCAAGGCTGAAATGTGCAGAGTGTAAATCGTGCCCAAAAAAAAGCCGCCATCCGGGGATGGCGGCCTCATTACCCTGAGAGTTAGTCAGTGGTATTTACTGAACGTTCAGTTCCGCGCGGCGGTTCTGAGCCCAAGCGGACTCATTACTACCCATGGCAACTGGACGCTCTTCACCGTAGCTAACCACTTCGATTCTGTTGGCGCTAACGCCTTGCAGTACGAGGAAATCGCGAACGGCTTTGGCCCGACGCTCGCCCAGACCCATGTTGTACTCACGGCTGCCGCGCTCATCGGTGTGGCCTTCAATGCGTACACGTTGGCCGCTGTCTTTCAGGCGCTCGGCGTGGGCGGTCAAGGCTGCACGAGCTGCAGGTTTGAGGGTAGAGCGGTCAAAGTCGAAGTAGAACACGGTATCGATTTGAGTGGTGGTCTCCGGAGCAGGTTGAGTTTCCTCCTCGGTTTCAGCCATTTCGGGCGCGGGCTCTTGCTCTTCAGTGGTGGCAGTGGCGCAGCCAGCCAGCAAACCGATGGTTGCAAGGGCGAGCAGGAACGCTTTAAAAGTGTTGATCATTGTTTTCTCCAAAAAAATAAAAGTGTAACCAGTACAAAAGCCGCTTGCGTTATATAGCTGCAAGTTTGCTATTAAGGGAGACCCGGCTAACCCCAATAGCCTCCTTGCAGGCATTTAAGCGCTGTTGTCGTCATTTGGCAAGTCCCGCACATAAAAAGTGTGCTTTATTCCAAGTTTTCTGCTGTTTCCAGTCTAACAGCCACGGATTTGAAGGCGGGAGTCTGACTTCTAGGGTCTCTGGCCGTGCCGATGAGCACGTTAGCTTCCGGGTAATAAGCCAGCAGATTGCCTTTGGGAAGATTGAAGGGTTGAGCTTTAAGGTTCCGCATTTCCCCGACGGGTGAGCGCACGGTAACCTCATCGCCAGCCGAAAGCTGTAGCTCATTCATATCCTCTGGACTCATGAGTAGGGTCCAGCGGCTGGTGGTGCCTCGGTAGCTGTCTTTTTCTTCGTAGATGATGGAGTTGAATTGACCTTCGCTCCGAATGCTAGCCAAAGTAAATGGGTACTCCCGCGTGGCTGGGAGAGGTGACAGGGGCGTTAGCTGAAAAGCCGCTTTACCATCTGGAGTTTTAAAGTCGGGCTTGTGCAGTAGGCGCCCATCAATGGTGAACTCTTCTTTGTTAGCTCCAATTCCAGCGAGTTTAGTCATCCCGGGCACTGTATCAGCTATGAGTGTACGGATGCGCTCGTGGTGCTTTAACTCGCCGAAGTCCAAGGGCGCGTCGGGCAACAACCGCTGCCCCAACTCACACAGCACTTGAACTTCAGGCCGCACATTGCTCAGCCGTTTGATGCCGCCGTCGCTGAGTCGGATATAGTTGAACATGGATTCTTGGGTGGTAGCTTGCCACTCTTCGTCCCGAGCGCTGACCGGGAGTATTAACGCTTCACTGTTCTCCATGCCTTGAAAATGGCCACGGTTTAACGTGGTGGTTAGGTAGAGCTTGAAACCAATACGATCCATGGCCGCCCGTGCCCATTCGGCGTTGGGAGTAGCGGCATAAAGATTTCCACCCAACAACAGGGCGCTATCCATTTCGCCTCGGTGTGCTGCTTCCAGGCAAGCAAGAGTATCCAGGCCTTTTGCCTTTGGTAACTGAATGCCCAGCTGATTCTGCAGCTGCCGCAATGTGTCCTCGGCCAGCTCCGGTTTCACGCCGATAGTACCGATCCCCTGCACATTACTGTGGCCTCTCAGCGGCAAAAGGCCCGCGCCGGGTTTACCCAGCATGCCTCGCACTAACGCCAGGTTCGCGATGGCTTCCACGTTGCTCACGCCATTTAGGTGATGGGTGATGCCCATACCCCAGGCGAACACGGCGTGTTTGGCACGGGCGTAGCACTCGGCCAGGTGTTCAATTTTTTCCTGCTCAATACCCGATCCGGCAACGATCTGTTCCCATGAAGTGCTTTCCACTTCCGCTTTGAAAGCCTCGAAGCCGGTGGTGTACTGGTCAATAAAGGACTTATCGGTGTGGCCGCGTTCGAGCAGTACTTTGGACACGCCCTTAAACAGAGCCAGGTCGCCGTTGATGCGCGGCTGTACATATTCCGAGGCGATGTATGTTCCACCACTGAGCATGGATTTTGCACTTTTGGGCACGGCGAAACGCACCAGTCCCGGCTCCTTCGCCGGATTGATCACAATCACCTGACCGCCGCGTTCTCGGCAGCGTTGGAGTTGGTGCAATAGACGTGGATGATTGGACGCGGGATTCGCGCCGATTACAAAAATTAAATCCGCATGCCCAAGGTCTTCCAGGCCCACGGTGGCCGTGCCCGTGCCCAGCACCTGATTTAGGCCGACTCCAGTGGCCTGGTGGCAGTAGTAGGAGCAGTTATTGACGTTGTTGGTGCCGAAGAGTCGCGCCAGCAATTGCAGCACAAACCCGGCCTCGTTGGAGGAACGGCCCGAGCTGTAAAAAAACGAGCGCTCGGGGCTGGTCGCGCCAAATCGACTCGCCGCTAATTCTAATGAGGCATCCCAGCTGATGGGTTGGTAACGGTCGCTCCCCGCGGGCTTATAAAGGGGAGTGTTCAGGCGGCCCAATTGCTCTAGTTCGCGGGCGGAAAGCTCATTGAACTCACCCAGTGTGTGCGAAAACACCTCGTCTGGAATAGGCGGTTGGATGTCTGTGGACTGAGCCTGAATGCTTTTGTTGCACACCGAGGGGAACTCATCCAGCTCATTGGTCATGCCGCCGCGCTGGCCGCCCATACCCAAGCCGCACGCCTTACAGGCGTTGTGGCTGTTCAGGGCCTTGCCGGAATTCAGCAGGCCGATTCGGGCAACGGTTCTCAGTGTGTAGAGAACCTTTTTCGGGCCGCCGCCGACAATGGTAATGGGCGATTCAGGGTGATCTGACATGGAGGCACCTCGTAGGTGAACCAGTGTAGGCGTTGTGCACTTGTCTTGCTGTCTGGCTAAGGTATCCGGCCGTATGAGCTATTGCCCATACGACCATGATGCTATGACAAGTGGGCAAATACGGTTTGCGCTGCCGCTAGGGTCTGATCAATATCATCGGCAGTGTGGGCGGTGGACATAAAGCCGGCTTCATAAGAGGCCGGTGCAAAGTACACGCCTTGCTCCAACATACCATGGAAGAACCGGTTGAAGCGCTCTATATCGCAGGCCATGACCTGTTTGAAATTGGTGACCTGCGACTCCTCGGTGAAGAAGAAGCCAAACATACTACCCACATGGTTGGTGGTCAGCGGAATGCCCGCTTCATCGGCGAGCTGTTGCAGGCCTTCCATTAGCTGATTGGTACGCGCGTACAGCGTGGGATAGGCGGTTTCGTCCTCCAGCAATTCCAAAGTTGCCAGACCAGCCGCCATAGCCACCGGGTTGCCCGATAAAGTACCCGCCTGATAAACGGGCCCGGAGGGTGCAATCATCTCCATGACGGCGCGTCGGCCCCCGAAAGCGCCCACCGGCATACCACCGCCGATGACCTTACCCAAAGTGGTCAGATCAGCCTTAACGCCGTATTGGCCCAAGGCGCCGGTGGGGCTAACTCGGAAACCGGTCATGACCTCATCAAAAATCAGCAGCGCGCCGGATTGATCGCACACCTCCCGGAGGCATTCCAGAAACCCGTCTACTGGGGGGACGCAGTTCATATTTCCCGCTACCGGCTCGACGATGATGGCGGCAATCTGATCGCCCAGTTCAGCAAAGGCATCACGCACCTGCTGAGCGTTGTTGTATTCGAGTGTGATGGTGTGATCGGCCAGCGCTTTGGGCACACCGGGAGAGCTGGGTACGCCCAGCGTCAGAGCGCCGGAGCCGGCTTTGACTAACAGCGAGTCCGAGTGGCCGTGGTAGCAGCCCTCAAATTTAACGATTTTATCCCGGCTCGTGAACGCTCGCGCTAAGCGGATGGCGCTCATGGTGGCCTCGGTACCGGAATTCACGAAGCGAATCATGTCCATACCGGGCAGTAAGTCGCACACCTTATCGGCAAGTTGAGTTTCGCGCTCGGTCGGTGCGCCGAAACTCAACCCTAACTGAGCCGCTTCGGTAACCGCCTGAATGACTTTCGGGTGCGTGTGACCGGCCACCATGGGACCCCAGGACAGTACGTAATCAATGTAACGCTGACCATCGGCATCCCAAAGATAGGCGCCCTGCGCCCGCTCAAAGAAGCGCGGGGTGCCACCGACGGCCTTGAAGGCGCGCACCGGGGAGTTCACGCCACCGGGTATGTGGCGCTGGGCTTGAGTAAATAAGGTTTCGGAACGGCTCATGATCAATCCTTATTGGGTTGCGAAATTCGGTTGTCGGCGAGGGCAAAAAAAGCCCGGGCGCGGGCTTCTATATCCGGGGCGGAAAACAAGCTGTGGCTCACCGCCAGCCAGTCCGCGCCACTCGCCAGTACGGAGTGCGCATTATCCAGAGTTATACCGCCAATGGCCACGATGGGCAGGCCGAGAGTCTGGTGCGCGTCAGTGAGCAGGCTGAGCGGAGCGGGGGGAGCGTCCGGTTTAGTGCTGGAAGGAAAAAACCGGCCAAAGGCGACATAGTCGGCGCTGGCCTGCACGGCCAAACGGGCCAAATCCAGGGAGGCGTGGCAGGTAACACCGATGATGGCGTCTGCCCCCAGAAGCGATCTCGCCTGGGCGAGTGGCATGTCCTCCTGCCCCAGGTGCACGCCATGAGCGCCTACGTTGAGCGCCAAACGCACGTCATCGTTGATGATCAGCTCGGCCCCGTGCTCGCAGCAAAGAGTCAGGAGTGTTGCGGCTTGATGGGTCCGAACGCTTGAGACACTCGACTTGTCCCGATACTGGACACGTCGGCAGCCCCCGCGCAAGGCGGCGGCGACTGCGGCATAGAGGTGTTCGCCAGGCAACAACTGGCTGTCAGTGATGGCGTAGAGCATGCTCAACCTACGGGCGCGAAAAGCGCCCAGTGTACCCTCTTTGAGCGTTGGGCGCGCTCAGGTCGCGAAAGGGTTGGGGGGTGGGGCGTCGTTAATTTACGTCGAATGGGGCGGGGCTCAGCAGCCGCCACCCGAGCCGCGGCTGCGGCCGCCGTCGGTATTCCGGTCGGCCCAAAACAAACGGTTGGGTACGCCGTGGCCCATGCCCAGGCGCCGGCTGGCGGCCAGGCTGTGCCAAGCAAAATTTTGACCCTGTTGAACTGCGTCTCTGAGCAACAATCCGTGACCCAAGTAACACGCGATGCTGGCGGATAAAGTGGCACCACCGCCATGGCTAAAGACACTTAATCGCTCCCAGGTGTAGCGACGCACCAGCCCTTGTGAGTTATAGAGGCTGTTTTCATAGCTTTTTTGGCAGCGATGAGTACCACTGATCAGTAAGTGGTCACCACCCGCCTCAAGGATTTCCTGAGCGCAGGCATCAATGGTGTCTCCTTGCTGGGCTATCTGATGAGCTTCCACTATATCTGGGCAGAGTAAGGTAGTTGCGGGAAACAGTAGATGTTTGGCGGCTTCGAGGACCGCACTGCCCTCGCGACTCGCCATATTAGCGATGGAGCGGGCTGGGTTGAGGACGACGGGAATATTCGGGTAGTCTCTCAGGATGGTGTGTACCGCTTCCACCTGGCGCACATTGGCCAGATAATCCAGTTTTATGGCCTTGACGGGCATGTCTTCTAGAATGGCGCGGCTTTGCTCAATCAAAAAGCCAGTATCGACCGCAATAACATCTTTGATGTCGCGCGTGTCGCGAGCACACAGGGCCGTCACAATGGGGGTGCAGTGGCAGCCCAGGCTGATACTGGTTTCGATGTCGGCCTGAATACCGACGCAGCCAGAAGGATCGTGGCTGGATAAAGTCATAACTACCGGTGTTGGGGCGTTGCGTTGCATTCTTGCTTCCCTCGCATCCGACGACCAATGAGCTTTTGCATTTACCTTGCAGAGAGCCGAGTCTAGCACAGCTTATGGATCAAAATGGCTTTACCACCGCCAATATCACGATCGCTACTAGTGGCAGTACCGGAACCTCGTTGAACCAGCGAAAGTACACATGGCTCTTGTGACACCTGTCGTTACTAAATTGCTTCACGTAATAGCCGCACATAAAATGGTAGATCACCAGGGCAGCTACCAGCACCATCTTAGCCCAGAACCAACCGCTGGCTTGATAGTAGGCCCAATAGCCGCCCGCCAGCCAGAAACCCAGAATCAGCGTAGCAAGCATGCTGGGTGTGCCGATACCCCGGTATAGCTTGCGTTCCATGGTTTTGAAGCGGTCCCGGCTTGTCTGATCCTCACTCATAGCGTGGTAGACGAACAGCCTTGGTAGATAGAAAAGCGCGGCAAACCAGCACACCATGGCGATGAGATGAAAGGCTTTGATCCAGAGCATAGTGGAATCCTAAATCATTCTGTTGCCGATTGGCAGGGCTGGGTGGAGATAGGTGCCGTGGAAACTTTCGGTTTGCACCCAAGGCCCGTATTATAGGCGTTTTGATGTTACGTGACGGCGTGGATCGTGGTCGCCGCCGCTGCGAACTTATTTTTAAACCAATTTGCGAGCCAGCATAGAGGAAGAGTTGTGATTAAAGTAGGCATTGTGGGCGGTACCGGATACACGGGCGTAGAGTTGTTGCGGCTTTTGGTGCGCCACCCGGGTGCTCAGGTAACCGTGATCACCTCTCGAGCCGAGGCGGGCATTGCTGTGGCGGATATGTTTCCGAGTCTGCGGGGCCATTTGGATTTGTGTTTTAGCGAGCCAGACGTTGATGCTCTTGGTGAATGCGACGTGGTTTTCTTTGCTACCCCTCATGGGGTAGCCCAAAACCTTGTACCCTCTCTGATGCAGCGCAAGGCACGGATTATCGACCTGTCCGCCGATTTCCGGCTTCGGGACACAGACCTTTGGGGCTTGTGGTACGGACAGGCTCATGGGTGCCCAGAACTGGTGAGCGACGCTGTCTACGGCTTGCCGGAGACTAATCGAGAGCAAATTCGTTCGGCTAAATTGGTTGCCTGCCCCGGATGCTACCCTACAGCGGCGCAGTTGGGGCTTTTGCCACTACTTGAGCACAACTTGGTGGATACCAGCAGCTTGATTATAAACGCCGCCAGTGGCGCGACTGGCGCGGGGCGTCAAGCCAAGGTGGACAACTTGCTGACCGAGATTAGCGACAGTTTTAAAGCCTATGCCGCGAACGGTCACAGGCATTTGCCTGAAATTGAGCAGGGATTGCGGGATATACAGCCAGCCAAGGCTGAGCCTGCGCGAGTCACCTTTGTGCCTCATTTGCTGCCCATGATTCGAGGCATTCATGCCACGGCTTATGCGCGCGCGTTAAATCCTAAAGATCTGCCGGATCTGCATGCGTTGTACGCGGACCGGTACGCCAACGAGCCCTTCGTGGATGTACTACCTGAGGGGGAGCACCCGCAAACGCGTACGGTTAAAGGTTCCAATATCTGCCGTATTTCCGTTTTCCGGCCCCAGGACCGTGATACCCTGGTGGTTCTGTCAGTGATCGACAATCTAACCAAAGGCGCCTCGGGACAGGCAGTGCAAAACATGAACATTATGTTCGGTTTTGAGGAGACCGCGGGGCTGAATGTTGTGCCAATATTGCCCTGATTCTCTGCTAAGCTTGGGAAGTAATAATAAGTAGAGGCGTCGGAATGGCAGTAAAAGGCAGTAAACAGCCGCTTCTGGTGGTGGTTCCCTACCGTCCCGTTCGAACGATTGTCCTGTGGCTCAGTGTGATAATCCTGGGTGCCGCTCTGGTGGCAGCGAGCTTTTATTGGGGTTTTCACCAGGGTAGCTCTATACAGGCAGGAGCTGTGACCGAGCGCAATGAATTGCGTAAACAGGTTGCCGCTCTTACGGCGGAGTCGGAGGCGCTGCAGCAGCAGGTAGTGAATCTGAGGCTGGGGTCTCAGGTCGATCACAAGGCCAGCGAGCAGGTCCGAAGCCAGGTTATCGCCCTTAAGGAAGAAATCACGGCGTTACAGGAGGATATCAGCTTCTATCGCGGCATTATGGCGCCGGAGAAGAGTCGTAGTGGCTTGGTTATCGGCTCCTTGAATGTGATCGGCACTGGCGTACCACGGCAATATGAATACAAGGTGGTGGTGCAGCAGTTAGCGACTAACCACCAAGTGTTGGCGGGTCATTTGAACTTTAACATCATTGGTTGGCGCAATGGCGAGCAAGAGACCATTCCGCTGCACCAGCTGTCAGAGCAGGTAGATGGAGCGAATATTCGCTTGCGTTTCAGGTATTTTCAGAACATTGAGGGGCGCTTGATGTTGCCCGATGACTTTGAGCCTGAACGTATTGAACTAACGGCCCGCTCTAGCGGAAACAACCCGCAAACCGCTGAGAAGAAGTTCGGTTGGCTGGTGCAAGAAATCTGAATCGAGAGTTTATCCTATGTGGGGCAAAAAGAACGCTATGGCATTTTCAAATAATCATACGCTGATTTCTCGTGGAACCAAGGTAGTGGGTGATCTGCATTTCACTGGCGACTTACAGATTGAGGGTCACGTTTGCGGCAATATCATGGCCGAGAGCGGCAATGATGCCAAGCTGGTGGTGGCTGAAAAAGGCGTGGTTGAAGGAGAAATTCGGGTGCCGATGGTGATTATCAACGGCAATGTCCACGGCAATGTCCATTCAAGTAAGCATGTAGAGCTCGCCAGTAAAGCCGTGGTAGAGGGCAATGTTCACTACCAGTTAATCGAGATGGTAAAAGGCGCTCAGGTCAATGGGAGCCTGGTGTACAGTGGTCCTTCCTCAGCTCAAAAGGGTGCCGAAACCCCCAAAGCTTCTGAGCGACTCAAGACCTCCGAAGATGCCGACGATAAGGGCTCCAAGTCCTTCTCTGTGAATACTTGACTGCTTTACTCGGGTAAGACCATAATGCACCGGTGCCGGCTGTTTTGGCCGGCATTTTTCATTGGTTTGAGCGGAGAAGTTAATGTCAGCGCCTGAAGTGTTTACCCCTGAAGCTGCGTTACAAGTGAGCGCTAGTGCGGTAAATAAGGTTAAGAGCTTGATTGAGGAAGAGGGCAACGCCGACCTCATGTTGAGGGTGTATGTTACCGGTGGTGGCTGCTCTGGCTTTCAATACGGCTTTGCGTTTGATGAAGTCATGGCTGAAGATGACTCCGTGGTGGAAAAAGACGGCGTTCGAGTTTTGGTGGATCCTATGAGTTTTCCCTATCTGGCAGGTTCGGAAGTGGACTACCAAGAAGGCTTGCAGGGCGCCAGGTTTGTGGTGCAAAACCCCAATGCGGCTTCCACCTGCGGCTGTGGTTCCTCCTTCTCAGTTTGACGTTCGGCCAGCGTTAGGCCGGATAGATTCCCCCCAAAACCAAGGCTTCCCGGGCTCCGGTCACTTCCGGAAGGTTTCCGGCCTTGCGCTCATTGGTCTGTCGCGCCAGCCACGCAAAGGCGGTGGCTTCCACCCATTCCGGGGCGATCCCCAGTTCGGTAGTGTCGGTGACCCTCTGCTTGGGTAGGAGAGTTTCCAGCGCTCTGCGAAGCTGCAAATTGTAAGCCCCGCCGCCACACAAATAGGTCGTTGTGAATTCTCCGTTTTGCAGTGCGCTGACACTTGCGGCAATAGTTTGGGCGGTAAGCACCAGTAGCGTGGCCTGTACGTCCTCAGGCGCCAATTCGCCTTCCACGCGAGCCAGTTCTGAGCTCAGCCAATCGAGATTGAACGCTTCGGGTCCAGTGCTTTTGGGGGGGCGTTGGGTAAAATAGGGGTGTGCCAGCAACTGCTCTAGAAGCGTGTTATCCACACGGCCACTGGCCGCCCATTCGCCCTGCTGGTCATAAGGTGCGCCGCGGGTTTTCATAATCCAGGCGTCGAGCAGAACATTGCCTGGGCCAGTATCGAAACCTAAGGGTTGCCCCTGAGTTGGGAGCCACGTCAGGTTGGCGATGCCGCCAACATTGACGATGGCCCGGCTTTGTTCGGCGCTGTGAAAGAAGGCGCTGTGAAACGCTGGCACCAGCGGTGCGCCGTGCCCCCCGGCCGCCATGTCTCGGCGCCGGAAGTCGGCAATGGTGGTGATGCCCGTGCGCTGGGCGATAATGTTGGGGTCGCCAATTTGCAGGCTGAAAGGGTTGTCATTGAGGCCCGGTGGGCGGTGCCGAACAGTTTGACCGTGGCTGCCGATCGCGGCAATTTGGGAAGCTTCGCAACCCCCTTTCTCCAATAGCTCAATGACCACGCGGGCAAACGTTTCACCCAGCTCGCGATCTAGACCGCCCATACGATCGATTTCATTGGTGCCAGGAAGTGCCAAATTGTGAATAGAGGCGCGTGTGCTCCGGTCAAACGGTTGTGAATGGCTGGCGACCAGCCGGGGCTGGTCTGCGCTAAAGTCCACAATCACGGCGTCTACCGCATCGGCACTGGTTCCGGACATTAAGCCGATGTAGAGGTTCGAGTCAGCCATAACTCAGTTTATCCCGCGGTTGTCCTCTCCACTCATGGCCACCGTGGTGGACTCGAGGTGCTGTTCCAGCTGGGCCATGATCGGCTGGGTTTGTGCTTTAAAGCGTGCCAGCTCGGCCTGCGGGATCGGATCCGCTTGGGGCAGCGCTACGGTAACGGGGTTCTTAACGACACCGTTGACGTGAAATTCATAGTGTAAGTGCGGTCCAGTGGCTAAGCCGGTAGAGCCCACGTAGCCGATAATTTGCCCTTGCCGCACGTTAACTCCGGAGCGAATACTGCGGTGAAAGTTGTGCAAGTGGGCATACAGGGTTTTGTAGGTTTGCCCGTGCTGAATAATGACGGTATTGCCGTAGCCGCCTTTGCGTCCTGCTAGGGTTACTCGGCCATCGCCAGCCGCCTTGATGGGGGTGCCGCGTGGGGCTGCGTAATCCGTTCCCTGGTGGGCGCGAATGGTATTCAGAACTGGGTGGCGCCGATTCGGGTTGAAGGGCGAGCTAATACGGGTAAATTCCACGGGCGTACGCAGGAAGGCGCGACGCATGCTTTTACCGTCGGGCGTGTAATAGTCGGCTCTGCCGTCACTATTTACATAGCGTACAGCTTGAAAACTGCGGCCGCGATTATTGAATTCCGCGGCTAATATGGGGCCGTTGCCAATTTTTTCCCCGTCAAGAAAGCGTTCTTCAAAAAGGACGCTGAAGGTATCTCCGCGGCGTATATCTAAAATGAAGTCGATATCCCAGCCGAAGATGTTCGCCAGCTCCATAATAATGCTGTCGCTCATCCCGGCGCGCGCGCCCGCGAGGAACAGCGAGCTGTCGATGGTGGCCTGGCGGTAAGCGGTCTGCACATCGGGCTCGCGCACGACTTCGGAAGCGACAAAACTGCCGTCATCGCGGGTAAAGACCAGACTGCTCAGGCGGCTGCGATCATAAATCAGTTGATTCAGCTTGCCTTCGGTGTCAATTTCGAAGGTGACTTCATGGCCGGGCATAATCCGGTGCAATGCTCGGGCTTCGGGGCTTTCATTCATCAGCTCATAGAGCGCTCGGTCGTTCAAACCGGCTCGATTAAACAGCCTCGACAGGCTGTCTCCCGATTGAATGGTGAATGTTTCCCGAGCAAAAACCGGTTCATCTTCCCAGGATTCGGTAAAGAAAGGCTCCTCTGGCTCGGTTACTTCCAGGGCAGACTGTTCTTCCTCCTGTTCAGTCGTTAACGGAGATGTCGCCAGAGGTAGCTCCACGTCGAGACTTTGCCGACTGGCGGAGGCCTCATTGGACGGCAGTCCGATCACGGCAAGGCAGAGACCGCCCAGCAATATACCCGCGGCCATCGCGTGGCCCCGAGGGTATTGCTTCAGTAAATTCAGCGCCAGATTTTTATCTTGTTTTTCAGAGGGTTCCATGCGGTTCCTAAACCCGTTGTTAGCTAGTGACAGATATCCGCAGTTATAGCAGAAAATATTAGCAATAGCACCCGGAATGCTGGAGATAGTTGAAAAATGTGCATTAAACACGTAACTGATGCCAAGGCGCGGGCATTTGTCCTCTTTGGGTAAAGGGCGTCAGATGGGCGGGCAGGCTGGCTTTGGCGTCATTTTTATTGTGAAGAATTGCCCCCAGGCCAGCGGAGAACCCTTGTTTTTGTATCCGGATGGGGTATCTTGCTCACCTTTTTTGGGCGACGGTGCCCAGGCGCTCATGTTGGCGTATTCTGAACGGATTGAATGGTGCTTTATATGACTTCAGTTGACCCTCAGTTACTCAAAGAACTCCAAGGCCGAGGCCTGGTGGCTCAAACCACGGGAGGGGATGCTCTGCAGGAGTATTTGAGCGGGGCCAGTCGGACCTTATACAGTGGGTTCGACCCCACGGCTGATAGTCTGCATATAGGTCATTTGGTGCCATTGCTGGCGCTCAAGCGTTTCCAGCTCGCGGGCCACAAGCCGATCGCTCTGGTGGGCGGTGCGACAGGTCTGGTGGGCGACCCCAGTTTCAAGGCCCAAGAGCGTAAACTCAATACACCCGAGGTTGTCGCCGAGTGGACCGACAGGCTCAAACAGCAGGTGAGTCGGTTCATCGATTTCGAGTGCGGAAGCATCTCGGCGGAAGTGGTCAACAATCTTGACTGGGTAGGCGGGATGAGCGTGCTCGACTTTCTGCGCGATGTAGGTAAACACTTTTCGATCAACAACATGATCAACAAAGAGTCCGTTAAACAGCGTATTGACCGTGAGGGGGAGGGGTTATCCTTCACGGAGTTCACTTACATGCTGTTGCAATCTCTGGACTTTGCTGAGCTGTACCAGCGTCACGGATGTACCCTGCAGATTGGCGGTAGCGATCAGTGGGGAAATATTACTTCCGGCATTGATTTAACTCGGCGCCTTCATGGCGGCCAGACTTTTGGGTTGACCATGCCACTGGTCACTAAGGCTGACGGAACCAAGTTTGGCAAAACTGAGAGCGGGACAGTGTGGTTGGACCCAGCGAAAACCTCACCCTATGCCTTCTATCAATTCTGGCTCAATACGGCCGATGCGGATGTGTACCGTTTTCTTCGTTACTTTACCTTTATGTCGCTGGCTGAAATCGAGCAAGTGGAAGCCGAGGACCGAGAGCGCGAAGGTCGTCCAGAAGCACAGCGCCGATTGGCCGAGGAGATGACCCGGCTAGTCCACGGAGAGTCCGGCCTAACGGGTGCGGAGCGTATCACCGCTGCTCTATTTGAGGGCGACTTTCTGGCGTTGGATGAGGGTGATCTCGAACAGCTTAAGCTGGACGGCTTGCCCTTCTCGTTGTTGGAGCGTTCGGCGCTCGCCGGTGAACCGCTGACCCAGCTGCTGGTGGATGCGGGCATGGCGGCGGCGGGCAAACAAGTTAAAGATGCGCTGGGTCGGGAGGCGGTGTTTATTAATGGCAGTCCCAAATCAGCCGAGGACAATATGCGAGTACCAGAATGTTTTGCTCCTGAGCAGGCGCTGCATGGGCGGTTCTACATCTGTCGCCTGGGCAAGAAGAAGTACCACCTTTTTGAGGTCCGGTAACACCTTTGATGGCCCCGAAATCGAGGATGGGCACTCGCCAGCAAAAAAACTGTCAAAATTGTCTAT
>NZ_JAVDDU010000019.1 GCF_030848505.1 Marinimicrobium hydrolyticum | reverse complement strand
TAAGTCCCTGCCCTCTGCCGATAGTTTGTCAGCCATTCTTGACGCCTATTCTGTGGATATCTCGGTGATTTTAGAAGGTGTCAACCTATCGCTGGTTGATCGGCAATTTCTGCACATACCGGCAGTTGCTTCCCACATAGCGAACAATCAAAAAATGCATACCTCTTCCATAAAGCGGTGGCTATTTAGCTCGGCCATAGCCTGTATTGTGGGTTTTACGGCTATCGCCGCCGGGCATCTGGGCCTGGTATTTGCGAACACACAGTATAGCTACTATTCAGCTGGCATTGTGAATCCTGGAGAGTCGCAGTTAATCTTCGACAACTGGAGACAGCATATGCAGAGACACACGTTCGGAACTGAAGATTTTAGGAAACACGTCAGAGAAACCGAAGAGAAAAAACAGGAGATGGTCCAGCGGCTCGACGAGAATTATCTGCTCGCCAACGAGTATAAAGGCGAAGTCTTTGTACTTCCCGTCGAGGGTGGCAGCAGAACCTACAAACTCATGCAACAAACCCATGAGGGAAAGGAAGTCCTCCGCGGAGAGAATCGCTTGCTCATGTTGGTGGGGTTCTTTCTGGCTATCGGCGGTCTGATCGGGTTTATTGTTGAATACCGACTCAGAAGAGCCAATAGCTCTTAAGCAAGCTTTCCAACGGTGCACGCCAGACGAATTACATGGCGTGCGCTGAGGCTTCTTATCGAACTGAGGCCCAGCCATCCAATTACTCCCTAGCCCGAACGCGCTGGTTCACCCGCTCCAAGATGTCTTCGGATTCTGTGCTGGCGCCCGTGCAGCCTATCCGGTGCCAGCTGTTTTCTCGCCGACCGCCCGCAAAGCTTTCGCCGACCACAAAACATTTATCGTCAAAGCTCATATACATATCACCGCCAGGGGCGGCGCGGTTGTTCTGCTGTTCGAATTCAGTCGGTTGTGTGGATGGGCGCGTAGCCCGGGCTGAGTCCAGCTTTGAGCGCATGGCCGGGTTGAATACATTGTTTCGAGAGGGAGTCTCGTGCGCATTCGGCGCATCGACTCGAAGATCTTCCGAGTTAATCACTAGGGGCCGTCGGGGCGAGGAAACCGGGACTTCAGCCTCTTCGGGAAGCACCTGAGAAATAACTTCAGTGTTTGGCGTAGGTTTGGGGTCGGGGGGTTCAACGCTTGACGCGGGCAATTCGGCTGCCGTTGGCTCTTCGACCTCTTGAGTCAGAGCTTCTGGAGCTTCGGCAGCAGGGTTGCGCATTCGGATTTGGAATGTGGGGGCAGGATTGACCGTAGCGGGCACACCGGTGGGCACAGCTATGCGGCCATACAACCAGATAAACAATAACCCGTGCGCCAATACAGAAACGGCAAAGCTGAAACCCAAGCGCCGGTTGACTGGGGGCTTGGAATTGCTTTGCTCCAGCTCCACCGGCAAAGACTCCACCCTCAACGAGGCATGGGGCATCGACTACTCCTTTATTATCATCCACTGCCATGAAGGACGCCGGCGGCGTCATAAAGTCAGTAGGACCCCTGCCCCATTTAAAAGGTTCCGACTAAGAAGGTTTGCAGTATCTGTGCGGTTTGATGGGAGTGCAGTTGCACCGGGATCCGGATGCGGGATGCTGCAATGCAGCAGACGTTTACGTGTTCAATAGGTGCTGGAATCGCTGCGGGTGATGGTGGAGGGAGCAAAAATTCTAAACGGTACGCTCTGAATTTTCGTTAGGGCGGAGCGTACTACTGCGTAAATCTTAGAGTAGATACGATCAGTTGTTATGCGTAAGCGCCCTGCCTTGGCAAGGGCGCTTGCGAGTGATCAGCTGGTAGACGTGCTGCTTTCGAGCTGTCCCCATAGGTCATACTCATCAGCATGCTCGATTGTAACGAGCACTTTGTCTCCGGGCTGCAGGGATTGTTCACCATTCAAATACACCAGACCGTCGATCTCCGGTGCATCCGCGTAGCTGCGGCCAATGGCCCCTTCTTCGTCCACTTCGTCGATCAACACTTCAAGGGTTCGGCCCACTTTAAGCTGCAGGCGGGCGGCAGAAATTTTTTGCTGCACCTGCATAAAGCGGTCGTAGCGCTCTTGTTTGATCTCTTCCGGAACCGGGTCGGGTAGCTCGTTGGCGGCGGCGCCGTCTACCGGTGAATACTGGAAACAACCGACGCGATCCAGCTGCGCTTCCTCAAGGAAATCCAGCAGCATTTGAAAATCTTCTTCGGTTTCACCGGGGAAGCCAACAATAAAGGTAGAGCGAATGGTTAGGTCTGGCACTTGCCGGCGCCAATCAGCGATACGCTCCAAGGTCTTTTCCACCTGCCCGGGCCGGCGCATTAAGCGCAGAATCTTAGGACTGGCGTGTTGAAAGGGAATGTCCAAGTACGGGAGTATTTTGCCTTCCGCCATCAAGGGGATGATGTTGTCTACGTGCGGATAGGGGTATACGTAGTGCAAGCGCACCCACACGCCCAGTTCGCCCAACGCGCTGCACAGTTGCTGCATGTGCGTTTTCAGAGGTCGGCCGTCCCAGAAGTCGGTACGGTATTTGATGTCCACGCCGTAGGCGGAGGTATCCTGGGAAATTACCAGCAGTTCTTTTACGCCCGCCTTGACTAGACGCTCCGCCTCACCCATCACCTGCCCAATGGGCCGACTCACCAGCTTGCCGCGCATGTCGGGAATAATGCAGAAGCTGCAACTGTGGTTGCAGCCTTCAGATATCTTCAGGTAGGCGTAGTGACGCGGGGTCAGTTTTACACCCTGGGGCGGCACCAGATCCAGGAACGGGTTGTGGTCCGCCTTGGGCGGCAGGTGCTGATGCACTTGCCCCAACACGGCCTCGTAGGCGTGAGGACCGGTAATCCCCAACACTTGGGGATGAACTTCGCGGATCTCGTCCTCTTTTGCGCCCAAACAGCCGGTAACGATCACTTTGCCGTTTTCCTTCAGAGCCTCACCGATGGTCCCCAGGGATTCCTCCACGGCGCTATCGATAAAGCCGCAGGTGTTTACGATCACCATGTCAGCGTCGTCGTAGCTGGGCACAATGTGATAACCCTCGGTTCGCAATTGGGTCAGAATGCGCTCGGAATCCACCAGATTCTTTGGGCACCCCAAACTGACAAAACCGACGGTGGGGGATTTACTCATAATCAGGGCTCGTGGGAGTTACTAAGGGCGGAAAAGAATGGACGGCATTGTAGGGCGTTAGGCCGGATTTTGCATCCTTAAAGCGATGGCTCAGGCGCTGTTGGACTCTGAGCTTGGCCGGTTTATCCGTCCGCACCCGGTTTCCTGATAGAATGGCCGCCCTTTACTGCGGATAGAACACCCTACTGAGATGCTTCCAGCCCCTCGCGTGCAGGCCATTAACTACCAACCGGACAGCAAACTGCTGTTTCGAGCGGTAGCGCACCTGCCCCACCCGGTTTGGCTCGACAGCGGCCGGCCGGGCAGCAGTTATGGTCGCTACGACATCATCAGTGCTTCCCCCAACAAACGCTTGATCACCCATGGGGATGAAACGCGCATTGAAAGCGACCAGGGTGAGGGCTTTACGTCCAAGGAAAACCCTTTCCAGCTTCTGCAGGCACACATGCCTGATCCCCTGGCTCCGGTTCCGGGTCTGCCGTTTGTCTCCGGCGCTATCGGATATTTTGGTTATGACCTGGGTCGCCGATTGGAACAGCTACCCAGCTTGGCGCGTTCGGACATCAACCTACCGGATATGTGCGTGGCAATTTACCCTTGGGCACTGGTGCAGGATCACGAAACCCAGCAGGCTTGGCTAGTCAGCCGGCCCGACTGGGACCTGGAGGATGTGTATCCTCTGGTAGCCGTGGAACACTTAAAGTCGCTTCTCATAAAAACGGAATTACCGTTTAAAATCAATAGCTTTCAGGCCGATCTTAATGTGACCGAGTACGCCAACTGCGTGACTCGAATTCAGGATTACATTCGCTCGGGCGACTGCTATCAGGTCAATTACGCGCAGCGCTTCAGTGCGGATTACCAGGGGGATCCCGCCACCGCCTACCTGGCCTTGCGCGAGGCGCTGCCCTCACCCTTTTCCGGTTATATACCGCTGGACCAAGGCGCTGTTCTAAGCCTGTCGCCGGAGCGTTTTGTACGTTTACAAAACGGCTTAGCCGAGGCCAAACCCATTAAGGGCACCATTGCCCGGGGCGCAACCCCCGAGCAGGACCAAGCCAACGCTCAGACGCTCAGCGCCAGCCAGAAGGACCGGGCGGAAAATCTGATGATTGTGGATTTGCTGCGCAATGACTTGAGCAAGACGTGTGAGCAGGTAGCGGTGCCCAAGCTGTTTGAATTGCAGAGTTTTGCCAATGTGCATCATTTGGTCAGCACTGTGACAGGAAAACTCAAACCCGACACCGATGCTTTGGATTTACTGGCGGGGTGTTTTCCCGGCGGCTCCATTACTGGCGCGCCAAAGATTCGCGCCATGGAGATTATCGAAGAGCTGGAGCCAACCCGGCGCTCGGTGTACTGCGGCAGCCTGGGTTACATCAGCGCCGACGGCAATATGGATACCAGCATCGCCATCCGCAGCCTGGTCTGCGATCAGGGGCGCATGCACTGCTGGGGCGGCGGCGGCATAGTGGCGGACTCGGAGCCGGAAAAGGAGTATCAGGAGAGCTTGAAAAAAGTGCAGTTATTGATGGATACGTTGGAGCGGACTTTCGGGGGAGGATGAGCTTCGCTGAGCTGGATCCCCGCTTTCGCGGGGATGACGGGTAGTCGGTAACACCTGGCCGTGTAGGTTAGCGGACTCTCTTTTAGCGGTCCGGCACCAGTGCGTCATTCCCGCGAACGCTGGAATTTATGTGCCTCTCGGCCAAGTTTGAGCTGGATCCCCGCCTTCGCGGGGATGACGAGTACTTGGTAGTCCGTAGATTGGACTCCTCTCCGGCGTTCCGCCACCTCCTCGTCATTCCCGCGCAGGCGGGAATCCATGTATTTTGACTGCCCTGCTCTTTTACAGCGTAAGATCGCGATTACTGGCTTCAATAAACGCCTTCTTCAGATCTTCAAAGGTGTGCACAGCCGGGAATTGGGGGAATTCCTCAATCACGTTTTGCGGCGCGTGGAAAAGGATGCCCGCATCCGCTTCGCCCAGCATAGTGGTGTCATTGTAGGAGTCGCCGGCAGCAATGACCCGGTAGTAGAGGGTTTTTAGGGCCAGCACGGACTGGCGCTTGGGATCCCTCTGGCGCAAGGTGTAATCCACCACTTTGCCGTCGGCATCCACTTGCAGGCGATGACACAGCAATGTTGGGAAGCCTAATTGGCGCATCAAAGGCTGGGAGAATTCGTAGAAGGTGTCCGACAGAATGATTACCTGGAAGCGCTCGCGCAGCCAGTCGATGAATTCCCGAGCGCCCTCAAGCGGCTGAAGCTTGGCGATCACGGCCTGAATCTCGTTCAAACCCAGCTTGTGCTCTTCGAGAATCCGCAGGCGCTGCTTCATCAGCACGTCGTAATCGGGGATGTCACGGGTGGTGGCCTTCAGCTCTTCAATACCCGTCACCTTGGCGAATTCGATCCAGATTTCCGGTACCAAAACCCCTTCCAGATCAAGACATGCAATTTCCACAACCAAATCCTCAAATATAGATAAGTATACGCCCGTTGGGCGCCTGTTAAATCGCGGGTGAATCTACCCCTTTCCGACGTCGAAAGCAAACACCTGACACCGAGGGTTTTCACGTGGAACATAAATCGCAGCGGAATTATCGCGGCCGTTTTAATAACCATAAAAACACACACGGCTCGCTGGAACCCGCTTGTGGAGCGGGCGACAGAAGGTACATGTAGTAGCTGAACGTAAAATGACCACCACATGGTGTATATTTTATGTGCTGAATGGTTAAATTTGAGACATTGTTCCACGGATAGCTTTTTGGCACCTCCAGGTCGATTTTTACTCTCATTGCCCCTACTCTCTACCAAGCCCGTCATCCATCGCGAAAGCGGGGCTCCAGCCCCTAAGAGTGTCGCCCCCCGTTT
>NZ_JAVDDU010000018.1:2500-6223 GCF_030848505.1 Marinimicrobium hydrolyticum | reverse complement strand
TAGATACTTGACCAACTTGTCTGGAACAAGTTGGGACGACCTTTAGGTCGCCCGAAGGGGCAATGCCATGGAGGGCATCGATCACTATGACCGTCGGTCATTGGCAAGCCCCACCGCTCGAGTGTGGGCCCCATAGAAAAATACCCCGGACCATTGCTGGTGCGGGGTATTTTAATTTAGATGCTTGACAATGACCTACTCTCACATGGGGAAGCCCCACACTACCATCGGCGCTAAGTCGTTTCACTTCTGAGTTCGGAATGGGATCAGGTGGTTCCAACTCGCTATGATCGTCAAGCAAACTGGTATGATCGGCTTTCCGTCTTATCTCGCAAGGCGAGTGCGTACTGGCGCAATCAAATAGGGTGGTGAAAAGTAAAGTTGCACATCGCTTTAGGCGATTATTTGGTTTTCACAGAAGTCCGGCTCGTGGCGCAGTCGTTTCTGTTATATGGTCAAGCCTCACGAGCAATTAGTACGGGTTAGCTCAACGCCTCACAGCGCTTCCACACCCCGCCTATCAACGTCGTAGTCTTCAACGGCTCTTTAGGGGGCTCAAGGCCCCAGGGAGATCTCATCTTGAAGGGGGCTTCCCGCTTAGATGCTTTCAGCGGTTATCCTGTCCGAACGTAGCTACCGGGCAATGCCATTGGCATGACAACCCGAACACCAGAGGTTCGTTCATTCCGGTCCTCTCGTACTAGGAACAACTCTTCTCAAATCTCCAACGCCCACGGCAGATAGGGACCGAACTGTCTCACGACGTTCTAAACCCAGCTCGCGTACCACTTTAAATGGCGAACAGCCATACCCTTGGGACCAGCTTCAGCCCCAGGATGTGATGAGCCGACATCGAGGTGCCAAACACCGCCGTCGATGTGAACTCTTGGGCGGTATCAGCCTGTTATCCCCGGAGTACCTTTTATCCGTTGAGCGACGACCCTTCCATACAGAATCGCCGGATCACTATGACCTACTTTCGTACCTGCTCGACGTGTCAGTCTCGCAGTTAAGCTGGCTTGTGCCATTACACTAACCTCATGATTTCCGACCATGATTAGCCAACCTTCGTGCTCCTCCGTTACACTTTGGGAGGAGACCGCCCCAGTCAAACTACCCACCATACACTGTCCGCGATCCCGATAAGGGACCTGCGTTAGAACCCCAAACATACCAGGGTGGTATTTCAAGGTTGGCTCCACGATAACTGGCGTTACCGCTTCAAAGCCTCCCACCTATCCTACACAAATAGGTTCAGAGTTCAGTGTAAAGCTATAGTAAAGGTTCACGGGGTCTTTCCGTCTAGCCGCGGGTACACTGCATCTTAACAGCGATTTCAATTTCACTGAGTCTCGGGTGGAGACAGCGTGGCCATCGTTACGCCATTCGTGCAGGTCGGAACTTACCCGACAAGGAATTTCGCTACCTTAGGACCGTTATAGTTACGGCCGCCGTTTACCGGGGCTTCGATCAAGAGCTTCGTCCGAGGACTAACCCCATCAATTAACCTTCCGGCACCGGGCAGGCGTCACACCCTATACGTCCACTTACGTGTTTGCAGAGTGCTATGTTTTTAATAAACAGTCGCAGCCACCTGGTTACTTCGACTGCCAGCAGCTTAGGGAGCAAGTCCCATCACCGCCAGCAGCGTACCTTCTCCCGAAGTTACGGTACCATTTTGCCTAGTTCCTTCACCCGAGTTCTCTCAAGCGCCTTGGTATTCTCTACCTGACCACCTGTGTCGGTTTCGAGTACGATTTCTCTTTACCTGAAGCTTAGAAGCTTTTCTTGGAAGCATGGCATCAACCACTTCGCGCTCTAAAAAGAGCACTCGTCGTCAGCTCTCGGCCTTAAGATCCCGGATTTGCCTAAGATCTCAGCCTACTGCCTTAAACGCGGACAACCAACGCCGCGCTGGCCTAGCCTTCTCCGTCCCTCCATCGCAGTAAAGAGAAGTACGGGAATATTAACCCGTTTCCCATCGACTACGCCTTTCGGCCTCGCCTTAGGGGTCGACTAACCCTGTCCCGATTAGCGTTGGACAGGAACCCTTGGTCTTCCGGCGTGGGAGTTTTTCACTCCCATTATCGTTACTCATGTCAGCATTCGCACTTCTGATACCTCCAGCAGACTTCTCAATCCACCTTCAACGGCTTACAGAACGCTCCCCTACCATGCAACAAGTTGCATCCGCAGCTTCGGTTATCAGTTTGAGCCCCGTTAAATCTTCCGCGCGGGCCGACTCGACTAGTGAGCTATTACGCTTTCTTTAAAGGATGGCTGCTTCTAAGCCAACCTCCTAGCTGTCTGAGCCTTCCCACATCGTTTCCCACTTAACTGATATTAGGGACCTTAGCTGGCGGTCTGGGTTGTTGCCCTCTTGACGACGAACGTTAGCACCCGCCGTCTGTCTGCCATGATTGCACTCCACGGTATTCGGAGTTTGCATGGGGTTGGTAAGTCGGGATGACCCCCTAGCCCAAACAGTGCTCTACCCCCGTGGGTGAGACATGACGCACTACCTAAATAGTTTTCGGGGAGAACCAGCTATCTCCCGGCTTGATTAGCCTTTCACTCCGATCCACAGGTCATCCGAATCTTTTTCAACAGATCCCGGTTCGGTCCTCCAGTTGATGTTACTCAACCTTCAACCTGCCCATGGATAGATCGCCGGGTTTCGGGTCTATTGCCTGCGACTGCGCGCCCTATTAAGACTCGGTTTCCCTACGGCTCCCCTATACGGTTAACCTTGCCACAGACAATAAGTCGCTGACCCATTATACAAAAGGTACGCCGTCACGGAACAAGTCCGCTCCGACTGCTTGTACGCACACGGTTTCAGGATCTATTTCACTCCCCTCACAGGGGTTCTTTTCGCCTTTCCCTCACGGTACTGGTTCACTATCGGTCAGTTGGGAGTATTTAGCCTTGGAGGATGGTCCCCCCATGTTCAGACAGGATATCACGTGTCCCGTCCTACTCGATTTCACAACAAGTGTCTTTTCGTGTACGGGGCTATCACCCTGTATCGCGGAACTTTCCAGAACCTTCCACTAAAACACAAGTTGCTTAAGGGCTGGTCCCCTTTCGCTCGCCGCTACTCAGGGAATCTCGGTTGATTTCTTTTCCTCCGGGTACTTAGATGTTTCAGTTCCCCGGGTTCGCTTCATACACCTATGTATTCAGTGCATGATACCTACCTTACGGTAAGTGGGTTTCCCCATTCGGACATCTCGGGATCAATGCTTGTTTGCCAACTCCCCCGAGCTTTTCGCAGGCTCCTACGTCCTTCATCGCCTCCAACTGCCTAGGCATCCACCGTGTGCGCTTAGTCGCTTGACCATATAACACAAGCGACTGCTTTACGATATTGCACTCAATGGGTTTGTTTGTGTTAACGCAGCTTGCTGACAAGCGGCCACGATAACCCCATCAAGTACAACGCCGGACTCTTGTGAAAATACACAATCGCCTTCTATGCAATGTACAACTTTACTTTCCACCTTGTTAAAGAGCTCTGGCGTAAAAACCAGTCAGTTAACTTCTTTAATCAACACTCAAGGAGTTGATTAAAAAGTCAATTGACTGACTTCTAACAATTAGCAGTAATGGAAGATCAAGCAACGTGCGTTCGATCGAAGCACTGATGAAATGGTGGAGCTAAGCGGGATCGAACCGCTGACCTCCTGCGTGCAAGGCAGGCGCTCTCCCAGCTGAGCTATA
>NZ_JAVDDU010000017.1 GCF_030848505.1 Marinimicrobium hydrolyticum | reverse complement strand
TGTTCAGGACCTGCCCCCGCACATCCAAAACCCCAACTCTACGGTGCGTCAACGCGGATCGAGTTTGACCATCAACATAGGCACCTCGGTGGCGGAAGTGGAAAAGAACCTGATTATGGCGACCTTGGATCAGTGCGGCGGGCGAAAGGAAAAAGCGGCCGGGATTTTGGGCGTGAGTGTGAAAACCCTTTACAACCGCCTGCGTGAATACGAAGAGCGGGTGTTGACTGACAACACCCCAAGCGACACGGAGAGCAATCAGTAAAATTTTCGCAAGGGATTGTAAGTATTGCGTGCAGCGGACATTTTTGAGGTGCTGGGCGCAAAAGAGAAACTTTCTAAGTTATTGATAATTAAGATGTATATTGAAAATTGGAAAATTGGCCCGCCACTTGCAACCATACAGACGTGCCCGTCATAGGGAATGAGCAATGTGAGCATTGCTGTCCAGGGAGGGATAGGACACCTACGGTCTACTGTATCGGAGGTCCTAGTGGCTAGTTATCAAGATTTCCTCCCAAGGACGAGCAGGAAGTTACTAGCATCGCGAGTTAAACGGCCCGCTCACCAGGACGCACTCTCGGTTTCAGTTCCGAAGAAGCCAAGGAGTAAGGTGCGAAACGGGGCAGGGAGGCCCTCGAATCTGGCCATGCGCACGAGTTCAACTCGGATGAAGCTCGAAAAGCTGGTGGAAAAGGAAGTCAACAGAGTCAAGGACGAAAGTAGGAGAAGCCGGGCATTTCGCCGCAGCGTCACCGCTGCGGCGAAATCTCCGGCTGCTTACGATGTGAGAGCATTTGAATGCGGGTAAGCCGAAGCCGGGTTTGCCAAGGACTCTAAGGAGAGGTTTCTATGCTTTACTGGGCTGTGGTATTTTTAGTTGTCGCCATTATTGCTGGCGTCTTGGGCTTTGGGGGGATCGCTGGTGCGGCAGCGGGCATCGCGAGAATTCTCTTTTTCATTTTCCTGATACTGTTGGTACTAACCTTGGTGGCTAACATTTTTGGTGGCCAGGGCCCCTAGACAGAGTTAATAGATAGGCTGTGCTCGAATCCCTGAGCTCCGGCGTCTTTTTTAAGGCGGCGAAGTTGCAGGGATTATGTTATTTAAGTCCCTTGCTTAAAAATACTCTCGCCTGCAAGATGGCTGACCGACCAACATTTTACACAGGAAGTGGCGCTAAGTGTTGCAAAGACTGAGAACGATATTTGAGGCATGCGTTGCCCATTTGGGTGGCAGCATAACGGCCAATAGTGTGGCCGAAGCCGAAGAGGTGTCTGCAACACTGGAATCTCCGTCGGCCCTTGCCGCCCCAAAGTTTGCTCCCCACTCTCGTAAACCTCACCTGCAGCGGCGCGGCAATATCGGGCGCGACCAGCGTATTGTTATTCTCGCCAGCGACGACGTCGGTTGGCGACGTTTTGCTGCTGTCAGCAATGCTCAGGGTTTTCACTCGCATGACGTGGTTCAGGTGCCACCGCTCCGGCTCGCAGAGGAGATCGAACTCGATGTGCTGGTGGCGAAAACTCGCGCCCGCATAGACAGCTCAGGCACTAAACCAAGCGCCATAGTGGCCTGTGGCGACGCCAGAGCTAAGGTGCTCGCGGCGATTCTGCGCGAACAGTTGCACGTTCAGGGCGCCTCGTTACGCAGCGTTCTGAAGTGCGAGCACAAGTGGTGGAGTCGTATTCTGCAGGCAGAAGTTGTGCCTGAAGTGGTGCCATGTTTTGGCACCTTTGATCCATGGTCCGATGATCCCCTTGGCGACATAGAGCTGAACTACCCTTTTTGGATTAAACCCGCCACACCCTCGTCCTTCCAAGAAAACTTCTTAGTCTTTAGCGGCAAGGAATTTGAACGCGCCCTTCAGGAAATTCGCTATGCCCTGCCGCACAACGAAAGTGGCCATGAAGAATTCCCCTGGGGTGATTTGCCAGCGGAGGTTCAGGAAAAATCCAACGCGGTGTGCTTAGTTGAATCACATGCTACAGGGATCGGCTTAACCTTATCGGGGTCGGTGATAAGGGGCCGAGTAAATGCTCACGCTTTTTGGGATTGTCATTCGGGGGAAGGTGGCGTGCCCCGGCTGGAATTCCCCACCGCAAGCCCTGACTGTCTGCAGCGAGTCATGATCGACGTGGCGGAACGAATTTTCAGCCACATTGGCTACAACAATGGCGGGTTTAGCGCGGAATTTTGTTGGGACCAGAGCAAGCGCGCCTTGCGTTTGGTAAACCTGGATACCCGAGTTCAATCGCTCCATCCCGAGGTGTGTGAATGCAAGCACTGGCGACAAGTCGAGGGAGGAATTGATGAAGACGGTGATGTCATTCCCTTACAACGTAAGAATACTCGAGAATATCTTCGTCCCTATGCGTGACGGTGCCAGGCTGGCGGCCCGTATTTGGCTGCCGGAACGGGCCGAAACTCACCCCCTGCCAGCCATCATGGAGTACATTCCCTATCGCAAGCGGGACATTACCCGAGCCCGCGATTCTCACAATCATAATTATCTGGCCGGACATGGTTACGTGTGCGTGCGGGTGGATATGCGTGGCAGTGGTGACTCTGATGGCGTTTTAACGGACGAGTATACCGCCCAGGAATTGGAAGACGGAGTGGACGCCATTGCATGGATTGCGGCTCAAGCCTGGTGCGATGGCAAGGTGGGCATGATGGGCATTTCCTGGGGCGGCTTCAACAGCATGAAAGTGGCCGCCCGGCAGCCGCCGGCGCTCAAGGCCATCATCAGTGCTTGTGCCAGTGACGATTTGTATGCGGATAACATTCACTATATGGGTGGCTGCCTGCTCGGGGACAACCTCTCTGAAGCCACAGTTATGTTCGCCTTCAACGCCCTGCCGCCGGATCCCGCCATTGTCGGTGAGCGCTGGCGGGACATGTGGCTGGAACGTTTGCAAGGCAGCGGACTCTGGTTGGAAAAATGGCTCAGGCATCAACGCCGCAGCGACTATTGGAAGCGCCATTCTATTTGTGAGGATTACTCGGCCATTCGCTGTCCCGTGATGGCGGTGGGAGGTTGGGCTGATGGTTTTACCAATGCCATATTTCGCCTCCTGCACCATTTGGAGGTGCCCAGGTTGGGCCTCATCGGCCCTTGGGGGCACAAGTATCCACACAACGGCATCCCCGGCCCAGCCATAGGTTTTTTGCAGGAAGCTTTGCGCTGGTGGGACTATTGGCTCAAGGGCGTTGATACGGGAATCATGGACGAACCCATGTTGCGGGCGTGGATGCAGGACAGCATCCTACCTAACTCGGCTTACGAAACCCGACCTGGCCGCTGGGTTTCGGAGCGCGAATGGCCGGCAAAAAGTATCTCCGAAACCTATTTTCCCTTGAACCACCCCGGGTTCATTGGCGCGCCCGGAGCTGATCCGGGGCCGGAGCACTGGTTGACGGTGCAATCCCCACTCAGCCTGGGCATGGCCGCGGGCAAATGGTGCTCCTATGCGGCCACGCCCGATCTTCCCGGTGATCAGCGCGAAGAGGATGGCGGTGCTTTAACGTTCGACAGTGCGCCACTGTCTGAAGGGCTGGAAATTCTCGGCGTCGGTTGGGTTGATTTGGAGATCTCGGCCAACCGGGAAACCGGCATGGTGGCCGTGCGTCTGTGTGACATGGCACCGGATGGCAAAGTCACCCGAGTAACCTACGGGCTTCTGAATCTCTGCCATCGACACAGCGATGAAAAACCCGAGCCGATGGAGCCGAATCGACCTTATCGAGTCCGGGTTTACCTAAATGGCATTGGCCACAGTTTTCCGGCAGGAAACCGTATGCGTGTTTCCATATCCTCATCCTACTGGCCGCTGGCCTGGACGCCACCAGAAGACACCATGCTGAGCGTGAACACCGCCCGCTGTAAGTTATGCTTGCCGATCAGAAAGCCAAAAGTGGAGGACCGCAACATTCACTTCGAAGTGGCCGAACAGGGGCCGGGGTTGGAAACTCGGTGGTTGGAGGCAGAGCATCATAACTGGCGTTTAATCAAAGACCTGGCAGCGGAGACGTCTACCCTTGAAGTGATCAACGATCAGGGTAAATTCCGCATTGAAGAGACTGGCACTGATGTCGTGCGCAGTACACAGGAGTGGTACTCATTCACGCCCGAAGATATGACTTCGGCAAGGGGCGAAACTTACACCGTGGGAAGTTTTACCCGCAACGATTGGGATGTAACGGTAGTGACGCGTACCGTTTTGACATCTGATCGACACGATTTCCACATCCACGCGCAACTGGATGGCTATGAAGAGGATCGGCGGATTTACTCGCGTAACTGGGAATACACGATTCCACGGGATATGGTGTAGAGAGAGGTGGGATTAGCGCGGCTATGGTGGGATGAAAATGGGGAGGCGTCCTTACCTCCAGGTGTTTTGGTGCGCTGTTAGTGGAGTTGCTCCAAGGTGGCTCTAATCCACGCTCTATGTCGCCTTTCGTCCGCAAGCCCGTTCAGAAGTAGCGTATGAATGTGCTCCGGGAAGTCTTCAATGGAAGCGTGTTCATATTTTTTATTGGTTTGATCCTCGTTCATCCTCATGGCTTTGAGAATGGTGATGTCCCCTCCAAGATTGGCGATCACCACTTGCCCTTTGGTTAAAAATTGCCTGAAATCGCCCCGGTCGGGCGGTGTGCCTCCTTCTGCCCGAACTACCTCACTTAATTCGGCCACGTGACGCTCGTGATCCACCAGGAATTCCAGCAGCTTCGCCTTGTATTCGATGGTTTCGACACGCTCAATGGCCGCGCGGTACGCGGCAATGGCATCGAAGTCCATTTGAATAACGTTGTTAAGAGACTTAATCATCACATCGGATTGTGTCGCGGTACTCATAGGTAGCCTCCTGTTCATGGTGTCCTAAGCCGTGGCAGGAGTGAAACGAAAACGTTCTGGCGCTCCTCGATGCATTAACCGTATGGTCAACCGGGGCGCGCCCAAGTCTTCCGTATTCTAACCTCAGGACTCATACCACGAGCCTTGTACAACGAAAATAGTTAAAGGCAGTACTTCGTCGTTCTGCTGTTTGCTTGGCAGCTAACGATGAAACCGAAAGCCGGCCGAGTGTTTTGGGTGCTTGGGCGGAATGGCCCAGCGTCCGAGTAAGTATGCTGCACCGCCTAGCGTCAGTGCTGTAGCGGCGACTTTCATTTTTTGTCGCGGCGCTGAATCGGCGCCATGGGCTCGGTGGCCGTTGCTGGGTTGGTACAACGCGCCGCTGGTGATGTCCTGCGCGGGGCGGGTGCCCAGAAACAGCTCCGCAAAGCGTGCGGCCGTGTTGGTGCTGGCGCGTGGACTAACGGCGTGCGCAATACGGGCCGCCCGGCCAATTAGGCCTACGGTCGTATGATCGCGCGGATTGCGAGCCAGACTCACCATTACCTCGGCCACCTTTTCCGGCTCCATGGCCATGCTAGGTTTGCCTAGATCTCGGCCCAGGTAGTTACCGCCGTGCTCGGAAATACCCGGTGTGTTAACAATGGATGGGTAGACATCACAAATTCGTACCTTGGGCCAACGGGACATCTCCGCCCGCAACGCTTGGGAGAACCCTTCCAGGCCGAACTTACTGGCACTGTAAGCGGCCGCGTAAGGCGCCGGAAACCAGGCCCCGAAAGAAATGTTGTTGATCAGTACGCCTTCCTGACGCTCGGTAAAGTAGGGAAGCACGGCGTGCGCGCCGTACAGGTAACCGAGCAAGTTGGTTCGGATGACTTGTTCGTGAGCGTCCATGGGCGTATCCAAAAAGCCACCCACTGCCCCGACTCCGGCGTTGTTTATCCAAACGTCAATGCGGCCGTTTCCCAAACCAGCGGCGTGTTCAGCGAGAAAGCTGACTGCAGCCGGGTTAGTGACATCGGTGACGTTGGTGTGTGTTTCAGCGCCTAATGCGGTGCACTCCGAGGCAACGCTTTTCAACCCCTCTGGGTCTCTTGCCGCCAACACCAGCAAAGAGCCCCGACGCGCAAAGGCGAGGGCCGTCGCGCGACCTATGCCGCTGGTGGCACCGGTGATGACCACCACAGCGTTTTTCAGTTTGTCTCTATTCATGCGTTCCTCGCTTGAATTGCCAAAAGGCCTTTCTGAGTGGTCGTACGCTTGAAGAGGCGACGCTCAGGCAGCTTTAATCTCAGACGTAACGCCACTCAAAACCTGGCTCACCATGGCTGGATTAAGATACTGCGCCGTATCACCAATAGTGATCACTCCCACGAGGCGTTTATGCTCATTGAGAACGGGCATGCGCCGCACCTGTTGCTCGCTCATGTAGTTCGCGACATCTTCGACATTCTGACTCTCCAGGCAATACAAGAGTTTTCCGGTCAATATGTCGTTGATCGTGGTGGTGGACAGATCACGGCCTTTGCCGAGCGCTCGCAGAACAATGTCCCGGTCGGTGACTATTCCCTTTACTTGGTCCGTGTCTCCAACCAGAAGAAAGCCCATCTCATCATGTGCCATCCTTGCGGCTGCGTCCTGTAACGTGGTGGACGCCGAAACCATATCGACATTGGGGTTCATGATGTCTTTGATGTTCATTACAGCTCTCCCGTTTCGGTAAAGGGCGCGGACAACTTTGCGCCCCAACCTAAGTTGGTCGAATATCGATAGGAGCCAGTCCTATATAAAAAGGAGCCGCTTCCGTCCCAGGAGGCAGCTCCCTTGAAGCGTATGACAGCGTTGAAGCCCATGCTCCGTAGCGGATTGTGAGCGCCATGTACGTTTGCCACCAGTGGTGCCTTAACGACCGGGAAGGGCGGTAACGTTTTTCCCGCCCTCACTGGCCGCTGGCTATCGGCTCTCACGCAGACGGTCTCGAGCCACTCATCGCCTTGGTGCGCCATTGTCCTGGCGGTATTTCACCCGCCTCCAGATAGGCTTTGAGATTGCGTAAGTTCTGCATAAGCATGGCATTCTCAAGTCCTTTCAAGAACCGGCCAACGGTTGCCCCCGCCAGGCTTCCAGGTGGTTCAAAGTACAGGTTGACGATGACGTCAGTACCGCGGGTGTGAGACCTGCCTAAAAACTTGACGTCCCCCCAGGTTTTTATTTCGGAGCCCTCGAGGGATTGCCAGGCAATTCGGCCATTGGGCACATCCTCTATCACTTCGGAGTCCCATTCCAAGGTGGTTGCCAAGGGGCCACGAGCCACCCAGTGAGTGACGTCCCCGCCTTTATCCTCGATGCGCTCCAGAAATGACATGACCTTGGGCAAGTCAACGAAGCTGCGCCAGAAGTTATAGATCTCCTCCACCGGCTTCTCGATGTTTATTGATCCTTCGAGATGAACGGCTCGGCTTCGGGATGCGAAAGGTAAGCGAGCGTCTTTGCGTATGGCAAAGCGGTACGCAAGGCCAGCCGCCGCCACACCCAATATGCCACCAATCACCGCCGTACTGGTGATCCCTCTGCGCGGTTTGGCACTCTTGCCTTTACTAAGCCTTTTGGCCCGACCCATGAGCTCGTCTGGGTTAAGAGCGCTTTTACGACGTGAATTAAATCCCAACATAGTTGCCTCCTGATTTCCTAGTGAGTAGTCGATGCGTCGGTGCTATCCAGGGCTTTTCCGGCGCCTTTCTTCATCGCGATTTGCCGAATCCACTGGGTGATGGTGTGAGCGTGTATTTCCTCTTGCTCTATTGCGGGCGTGAGCTGCTTGGCCATGTCATCAAGACCCATGTTGAGACACAACTCTTGTAACAAGGTCCAGGCAGCATTATCAGTCAACTCCACGGTCTGAATGGCTTCCAGGCATTGAAGAACTGATGTTCTTGGCTCGGTCAGCACTTTACTGACTCCCAGGGAAGACAGAGCGGTTACGTCCGCATCTGGCGTCATGGCCGTGGGGTCGGCTCCGAGGCTTTCCATGATTTGATGCACCAACAAAAAGTGTTCGGCTTCGTCATTCCGAAATTGTTTGAGGCTGTCAACCGAAATGATTTCGCTGGTGGTGTCGTCCGGAGACGTCTGGCATTTGTAAATCAACGCTTCATATAAGCGAACTCCGGCGCGCTCAAAAGCCAGGCGCTGACCGAGTTTGTTAATGAGCACCTCAGGATTGTTCCCTTGAAGCTTTTCTTTCACGGAGCTAAGGGCCCCGGAAAAGCTGCCCGGTAACGGCACGCTGCCGACGGTATCTCCCTCCGAAAAATAGGCCTGACGGATTTGATCCATTCCGCGGCGCCCGGCAGGACCGGCATCCGCCATCTCGGAGCCCTTGAGCATGGCCTCCGATTGTTTGGGAGACATATCCATACCGGTTCGATTCATGCCCATTTTGTTGGCGTCTGCCATTGCCTGTTCTCCTATGCTTGAGCTGCCTGACGGGTCAGCTCTGTGCCTGGTGTCCAAATGTACCCCTCTGCAACGGAGTTGGAAGGAGAACCTTCGGAATTAATGTGCGAGCGGTATTCACGACTGTGAAGACCCTCCTGTTCTTTATCGACAAATTCGGTCCCACGAGTTCGCAAGTTAATCTCATCTTTGAGCGTTTGGCGCACAAAGGCGCGCTGGCTTTCAAAGGGAATCGGGTCGGGCATGGTTTTGGGAAGAATTTCCGCCGGATCGCGCCGTTCATACTTCATGAACAAGTTCTTCACCATCTCCAGATGCCCCAGCTCGTAATCCAAAAATCGCTCCCATATGGCTTTGATACGCGGGTTGGTTTCGCTTTCGACAAAGCTGTAGTAGTTATAAGCCTCGTTGGCTTCATACAACAGCCACTTCTCCAAAAGCGTTTCATCCGGATCGATGATTGAGCCATATTGCGTGACGTGCTGTTCCTCAATAGACGCAATTTCAGCGTACAGTTGCCGAGCCACCGGGTCTGAAAAAGTGGGGCCGATATTCATGTAGTAGTCTCGGGTCTGGTATTCGCCGGACATAATTGTCAAAGCGTTCATTTTGCTGATTGGAGCTGCGGTCTTGCGATCGTAGTGGTCCCTAAGATCGTCGTGAGGATGCCGATGCTCGTCAAAAGTTGCCCGGCCGGGCAGAACGTCGGTGTAGCTCTGCAGAATGTTGTTGGCGTCCTTCCCTTCGACCCGATCCAAAAGCGCTGCATAGCGGTACATGTGATCGAAGTCTTCAAGAAGACCGAAACGATACACCTGAGCGAGGTAGGGGTCGGGCTCTTGCTGAGCAATGGCGGCTGTTGCTTCAATTGCAACCTGCTCATATCCAATGGTGGTTTCGATGGGTGAGTGATCAGAAGATAGCAACCAGTTAATCATGGTTTGCTGGTGATGCTCGACTCGACGAATAGCCGCTAACGGCTGGCGCAGCTCGCCGTTAATTTGGCTGCACATGTGCTGAAAACGATTAGCCTGTTGTTCCAGGCCATTGGCCAGAATGATGCGCACGCGGGTAAATGCGTCGTCATCCAGCTTGCTGATCGGTTTTTGAACCAGTTCGCGAAACGTAAACTTTTGTTGCTCCAGTGGTGTGCCTCTGGCATCCAATAGGTTGACCGCCATGGTGCCCTCCTGATGGGGTGGAGTTATCGCGGGTTGCGACAACGTACTGCACAAGCTCGATGCAAGCATTGTGCCCTTGCGTCTACCATGCGATAACCACTACCCGCACCTCCCCGCCTGACGCGGGAGTTTCGCCCGCTTTTTGCGGCTTAGCTGTAAGTTTTTCCAGGGGGTAGTAAAAGTTACACCGGTAATAAGCCAGCGGGTGCGAAATACAGCGGCTTTTAAGCTAATTTCAGCAACATCAGAGCTGGCCCATTGCTTGCTAAGGTAAGGGCGATATTTCATGAGTAGATCGGGGGGGCGAATGGACTACCTACTTAAAAACCGTATCTCACCGAGTCACAGTTCCAAGGGAGGGCGCGTGCTGCCTATGGATACGGTGAGCCAACTGACAGCTGATCACCGAAAAATACAACGGCTTTTTGGCGGATTGGAGCGACAGCGCCCACCTCAGGACTTGACCGCGTTGGTGCAAAATATCTGCGATCAGCTGTCCATCTATTTAACGCTCAAGGAGGAAGTGTTTTACCCTATGATTAGTAGAGTGCCTTCATACTTACCGCAGCTGGATGAGTCCATCGTCGAGCATTTTTCTTTGCGCGCCATTATGGAGACGCTGGAAGGCCAGTCCGCCGGAGATCCGTTGTTTACCGCTAAGGTGCGAACGATGCGGCGACACTTCACCCGACATGCGGAGGAAGAGGAGCGACAGTTGTTTCCCAAAGTTCGCCAACTGGCGCTGACTGACCTGAGCAGAAAAATTCAGGAGCGAAGGATGCAGTTGGTTCAGGAAGATCGGAGTCGAGCAGCCTGCGGCTAACGCTTTCTCGTTTTTTTGTGTGCTAGCCACCTTGATTAGTTGTAGTAGATCGGTTTCCTCAATCACTCTCCAGTTCAGTACGAGCATTGCCCATCGTCGCGATCGTCAGCATGGGCTGGCGTACTTTCCCGTGTTAAGAAAAATCGTTGCGCCAAACCCGGCGTAAACCGGCGTGTGCACGGGAATTCTCAGGGGCACTCTCTGTCCAATGGGGTTCCCAGGATTATTTGCAGGGAGCTATTTACAGGGTACCCACTGGTTAGCTGTCGTTTGCACTGTTGAGACTGGTGCCTATCGTTTCGTTGTGCCAAAGAAAACCAAGGAACACGCCTATGAACTCCCTAGACGCCAGTAAACTGCCAGAGCCCATGGCCCGCCATTTTGGCGCCGCTCATGTTCTGGTGGTTGACTGCGGTGGT
>NZ_JAVDDU010000016.1 GCF_030848505.1 Marinimicrobium hydrolyticum | reverse complement strand
GGTTTACGACGTTTGCTGAACACTCACCCTGCGCGGCCTTGGACTTGCTTACGAAGCTATTCCGATTAAATTCCGGACAGCAGTACGCTGGCGCGAGAGTGACAAACGGAAAAACCTTCAAGCGCGGGCTCTACCTTCCGCTTAACCGCTGGACTCAACCACGATATCGCGTCTGATCCGACACCCCCGCCTGCTCGAATCCGAGCCGGCGCAGGCGGCAGCTGTCGCAGCGACCGCAGGCCTCGCCTTCATCGTTGGCCTGGTAACAGGATACCGTGAGGCTGTAGTCGACCCCCAGCGCCAAACCACGCTGGATAATGTCTGCCTTACTCAGAGTCATTAGAGGTGTGCGGATTTTCAATGCCTGACCTTCAACGCCTGCGCGGGTCGCCAAATTGGCCATATTCTCAAAGGCGGCGATGTACTCCGGGCGGCAGTCCGGGTAACCGGAATAATCGACGGCATTAACCCCCAAAAAAATGTCTGCGGCGCCCAACACCTCCGCCCAGCCCAGGGCAATGGACAAGAACACTGTATTGCGAGCAGGAACATAGGTGACGGGTATGCCTTGGGTTTCACTTTCAGGCACATCAATCCGGTCATCGGTTAACGCCGACCCGCCAATGGAGCGCAAATCCAGAGCGACTACTTTGTGCTCCCGGCTGCCCATTGCATGGGCGCAGCGCTCGGCGGCCACCAACTCCGCCCGGTGCCGCTGGCCGTAGTCAAAACTCAGGGTATAGCACTCAAAGCCCTCCTGGCGGGCGATGGCCAGCACGGTTGTGGAGTCCAGCCCGCCAGAGGCGAGTACTACGGCTTTGGGTTTTGTCATCTCTTGCTCCTACCTACGGTAACTCGCTGGTTGGCACTTGCCCGTGACAACCGCAGCCCGTCAATGCCCTGGGGTATCGCCCCACAAGATTTTGTGCAATTGCATTTGAAAGCGTACCGGTAAATTGTCTTCCAAGATCCAATCCGCCAGTTGGCGGGCTGTAACTTGCCCGTGACTGGGAGAAAACAACACCTCGCCGGCCCGCTCCACCAACCGATACTCGTCCAGCTTGAAGCGAGCCCATTCGTAGTCAGCCCGATCGCAAATAACGAATTTGATCTGATCCCGTGGTCCCAGCAACTCTATGTTGCTCCACAGGTTGCGACTAACTTCGCCGGAACCGGGGGTTTTTAGATCGACGACGCGTGCAACGCGCGGATCCACCTCATGCACGGGCATGGCGCCGCTGGTTTCCAGGGAAACATCGTATCCCGCATCGCACAGGCGAGTCAGTAAGGGTAAACAACCGGGCTGGGCCAGAGGTTCGCCACCAGTGACGCAGACATAGCGCGGTTCGTAGGACGCCACCTTGGCGCAAATAGCATCCAGAGTCAGACGTTCACCGCCGTAAAACGCGTATTCAGAGTCGCAATAGTGGCAGCGCAAGGGGCATCCGGTCAGCCGTACAAAAACCGTAGGCAGCCCCACGGTGCGAGCCTCGCCCTGGAGGGAGTAAAATATTTCAGTGATCTTCAGACTGGCTTGGGTCATGGGAGAGGCGGGCTGGTAAACCAAAGGGGCGCAGTGTACCCAAAGCCAGAGCGTGATGCGACCCCCACCCCGTTGCCCGTGCAACCCGCGGACTGATATGCTAGCTGATTGGCTGTTTTTTTAAATGGCGATCACTTCTGCTTTTGGATACCTGGCCCCCGGCGATGAAACCCATCAAAACCAAGCGCGAACTGCGTAAGGAGCTCGATCAACAAATGGCCGAGTACGTACAGGCCGGCGGAGAGGTTGCTGAAGTAGCCCCAGGGGTCAGTGGGCGAGAAGACCCCAAGGGACCATTGACCCCCCTGTTCACGCCACGAACAACCATCGAAGGGCGCACACTGGTTACGGAGGTCGTGGCCGCCGTCGAAGCCCGACGCCACCCGGCTCCGCCTAAATCAAAAAACAAGCCGAAGCGCCAGGCTCGCAAGCGAGTGATTCTCGACGACTTTGGACAGCCATTGCGCTGGGAGTGGGTCGAAGAGTGAGCCCTCTTACGCTGGTTGCGGCGCCGCGCTCTGCTGCATGCAACACGGCACCTCAACCCAGCGCAGGCGCGCCCTAAGACTATGACACTTCAGCTAGCGGTCTTCAGGCAACTCATAGCGATCAATAATATCCCGCACCAAGCCACTGCGCACAATGTCTTCGCGATCAAAGCGGTGAATGTAAACGTTGGGTAAACCAGCCAGTCGATCGATGGCGTCCTGAAGGCCATTGGCGCCGCGAATATCGCTCTGCTCGATGTCCCCGTTAATCACCACACGGCAATCCTCGCCAATGCGGGTGAGGAACATTTTCATTTGCGCAAGGCTGGTGTTTTGCGCCTCATCGAGCACCACAAACGTTCTGTTGTTAAAGGTCTTTCCGCGCATAAACGCCAGCGGTGCTGCCACTATGCGTCCGTGGCGAAGGCAGTAGTCCACGGTTCCCGCACCGAGGCGCTCGTTCAGAATATCCCGAAACGCATCAATATAAACCGAGAACTTCTCGTCCAAAGCGCCAGGAAGAAAGCCCAACTGCTCCCCCGCTTCCACGGCAGGGCGGGTGAGAATAATCCTTTCGATACGCCCGGATTCGAGAGCTTCGGCGGCTAGGGCACCAGCGCAGTAACTCTTCCCGGTGCCCGCCGGTCCGATACCAAAGGTCAGTGCATGATGCTGAATGGCATTAATGTACCGTTGCTGCGCATCAGTAAAAGCGCGCAGTGGCTGAGATGTTCGCTGAGGCGCATAAGCGGTTTCGAGTTGGCGAGAGCGGGAGTTTATTTCGACAATATTGCCGTTGTGGTTGCGGCGGGAGGAGTGGTTGTAGTCGGGTGAGCTGAAATCGTCCGGATAATTACGTTGGTTTTTTTTGCGCCTTGCGTGAGATCTTTTCGCCATGGGTGAAATCCCCCTCAGGTTCAAAGTATACAGGGGCCAGGCAATCGACTTTTGAAATGCTTACCGCAACAAAGCCGCTACACGCCACCTGCTGGAGTCGCTCTTAAAATTTACGCAATCGGGGCAAATTAAAGGATGGCCCCGCAACCTGATTACTCCTCCTGGCTGTAGGACTGGTGACTACGTCACGCATGAAAGCGCGACCCGAATGGGCTTACACCCAGAGCTAAAAAATGCTGCTCTAGTTAAATACTAGGTGCTATTTGAGGGGTGGTCAATAGAGCGTATGTGAATAATCTATGAAAGATTATTTCTGAAACACTTTCGAAGGATAGGTGGGTGCACTGCGCCAATTGGGTCCACGACTGCGCGTAAAAAAGTCCGAAAAAGGTGCGCGCCGGCGAAGTTACCGCCGGCGCAGCACTTTTACAGAGCAGACATCATGGAGATCATCACCCCGGCGGCCACAGCCGAGCCGATGACACCAGCCACGTTCGGCCCCATTGCATGCATGAGCAAATAATTTTGCGGGTTGGCTTCCAGGCCCACTTTGTTCGACACCCGCGCTGCCATAGGTACTGCGGACACACCCGCAGACCCAATCAGAGGGTTAACTTTGTGCTTGGAGAACAGGTTCATTAACTTGGCCATAAGAATACCCATGGCGGTACCTATGGCAAATGCCAGTATACCCAAGACCAGAATCCCCAAAGTTCTCGGATCCAGGAAAATGTCAGCGGCCAGTTTGGAGCCTACCGCCAGACCCAGGAAAATGGTGGTAATGTTGATCAAAGCGTTTTGCGCCGTGTCGCTCAACCGCGCTACCACGCCACATTCGCGCATCAAATTACCAAAACAGAACATCCCCAGTAGCGGAGCGGCCGTGGGTAGAAACAACGCCACCAGCGCTAACAGGACCAGAGGGAAAACAATTTTTTCCCGCCGCGACACTTGCCGCAACTGCTCCATTTTGATCTCGCGCTCAGCCTTGGTGGTGAGTGCCCGCATGATCGGCGGTTGAATCAAAGGTACCAGAGCCATATAGGCGTAGGCCGCCACAGCGATGGCGCCTAGCAACTGCGGCGCCAAAATGCTGGATACGTAAATAGCCGTTGGGCCGTCAGCGCTACCGATAATCCCAATGGCGGCGGCCTCCCCCAAGGAAAACTCCACAATGCCAAAGGCGGATAAGGCCACTGCGCCCATAACGGTAGCGAAAATGCCGAACTGCGCCGCCGCCCCCAAAAACAACGTTTTGGGATTGGCCAACAGAGGCCCAAAATCGGTCATGGCGCCCACGCCCATGAAAATGATCAAGGGTGCAATGCCGGAATCAATGGCGACACGATAGAAGGTATACAGCAGGCCGTCACTGAAACCCAACTCGACAGCCAGTCGGTGCGCGGTCGCCTGCTCAGCACTGGAAGCCTCTCGGAACAAACCAATCAATTCGGCAGTACTGGCTCCGGCGTCGGCACCAAGCGCTTGAGCCAGCGCTAGGACGACTTGCGCCTGCCCGGAGGCAAGAGCATTCTCTACCGCCGGGTAAGCTAGGCCCGCGCCGGGAATATTAGCCAGAATACAACCAAAGCCGATGGGTACCAGCAGCAGCGGTTCGAAGCCCTTGCGAATGGCCAGGAAAAGCAGCAGCAAGCCCACCAGCATCATCAGCAGTGGGCCCCAACTCATTAGGTAAAGGCCCGACTCGTGCCATAAGCGAACGAAGTTGTGCATAGATTATTCTCAATAATTAACTCGGCAGTGGAAACTAACCGATGCTCAGCAGCGTATCTCCTGCTACCACAGCATCGCCGGTGTCCACTTTTATGTCGGTGATGGTGCCAGCCCGGGGAGCGCTGACCTCAGATTCCATTTTCATGGCTTCCAGAATCAGCAAGGTGTCCCCTTCTTTAACTTCCTGGCCGACTTTTACCTTGACCGAGCAAATGTTTCCCCCCAAGGGTGCGGGCACTGGTTCACCTTCACCCGCAGCGGGCTTGCCCTTGCCACCGGCAATGCCGGAACCGGAGCCCAGGGGAACCAAACCCGTCACGTCGCCACCGTCGTTAACGGTGACCGTATAACTCTTGCCTTCTACCGTAACGGTGTAGACTTCTTCGCCCTTGTCGGTGGTCACAGGAGCGGTGCTGGCGCCAGTGGGTACAGGCTCAAATGCATCCGGGTTGTCACGGTTTTGTAGAAATTTGAGTCCGACTTGTGGGAACAGTGCGTAAGTCAGGACATCATCAATTTGGCCTTCGCCCTCGGTCAGAGAGATGCCCTTATCCTGGGCCGCCGCCAACAGCTCTTTGGACAGCTTATCCATCTCTGGCTGCAGCAGGTCAGCGGGACGGCAGGTAATGGGCTCCTCGCCTTCGAGTACTCTGGCCTGCAATTCGCTGTTTACGGGTGCAGGCGTGGCGCCGTACTCGCCTTTAAGTACGCCTTCCGTCTCGCGCGTTATGGTTTTGTAACGTTCACCGGTCAGGACATTCATTACCGCTTGGGTACCGACGATCTGCGAGGTGGGAGTTACCAAGGGAATAAAGCCCAGGTCCTCACGCACTCGGGGAATCTCCTCTAGCACCTGATCAAAGCGGTCTTCGGCACCCTGCTCCTTTAGCTGGCTTTCCATGTTGGTTAGCATGCCGCCAGGTACTTGAGCAATAAGAATCCGAGAGTCCACACCTCGCAACGAACCCTCAAATTGAGCATATTTGCGGCGAACTTCGCGGAAATAGGTGGCAATTTCTTCAAGCAACTCCAGGTTCAGACCGGTGTCCCGCTCGGTGCCTTCCAGTGTCGCTACCAGCGTCTCGGTGGGACTGTGGCCATAGGTCATGGACATGGAAGAGATCGCGGTATCGACGTTATCGATACCCGCTTCAACGCATTTGAGATTCGTGGCGTGGGCCAGGCCGGTGGTGGCATGGCACTGCATGTGGATGGGTATCGCGCAGCTTTCCTTGAGCCGTTTGACCAGCTCGTAACCCACGTAGGGCTTTAACAGCCCGGCCATGTCTTTAATGGCAATGGAGTCAGCGCCCATATCCTCGATGCGCTTGCCCATATCCACCCAAAGGTCGATGTTATGGACGGGACTCAAGGTATAGGAAATCGTGCCCTGGGCATGCTTGCCTTGCTGCTTCACGGCCTTCAGAGCCGTCTCCAGGTTGCGCATGTCATTCATAGCGTCGAAGACCCGGAACACATCTACACCATTGTAAGCCGCGCGTTCCACGAACTTCTCCACCACGTCGTCGGCGTAGTGGCGATACCCCAGGATATTTTGACCCCGCAAGAGCATTTGCATGGGGGTCTTGGGCATGGCCTTTTTAAGTTGGCGAATCCGGTCCCAAGGGTCTTCCCCAAGGTAGCGAATGCAGGCATCAAATGTGGCGCCCCCCCAGGTTTCCAGTGACCAGAAGCCTACCTGATCCAGCTTTTCCGCAATGGGCAGCATATCGTCGAGGCGCAATCGGGTGGCAAACAGGGATTGATGGGCGTCCCGCAACACCACATCCGTGATTCCCAGGGGTTTTTTAACCTCGCTCATGGCATTCTTACCTTTTCTACCATTGGTACTGTCAGCGTTTCAGGAAGGACTCCTCTAAACGCTCCAAATTATTTCTTGCGCTGGTCGCGATGCAATTCAAGCGCGGTTTTAATGACGGTCAGCAGACGCTGGTCTGGCACGGCCGGCTGCGGGGAAGTCTCCAGCCCTTCTCCAGTTATTTCTGGCACTTCCGGATCTTGGAAAAACCGGCGCATCACCGCTGACATGATAAGGGTGGCAACCACCAATAAGGTCAGAAACACCAGTACCGAGCCCATGCCATACAGCAGCAAGTCCAGGCCTTCTTGTAAGAGATTGCTGTCCATCGGATAAATCCTGTCTGTGATCGCGAGCGCCCGCCACCAGGGAGGGCCGGCCAATGTAGCCTGTCCGCAACTCAGTAGCAACTGAGGCCCCGGGCCTGGCTGGTGACCCAAGACTCAGCACCTTGCCGAGCCAAAAATGGTCGGCTATTTTCTCTTACCTTTCAAAAACTTACAAGGACGACATAGCTTCAGCACGGGAAGGCGGAGAGCTTTAGAGCTCTGTCTCCAGCGCGCAAAAAGGTTGCTCTCGGGGTAGAATGGCGCTTTTTAACGGTGCCACATGAAGTTATATCTTGCGCCAATGGAGGGGGTTGTCGACCATCAGGTCCGCGCCTTACTCACCGCCCTGGGCGGGCTTGATGGCTGTGTAACGGAATTTGTCCGGGTCAGCGCTGGAGCCTTACCGCGTCGAGTGTTCCGCCGCTACGCGCCGGAATTGGAGCACCAATGCCAAACTCCCAGCGGTGTACCGGTGAAAGTGCAGCTGTTGGGAGGAAACCCTGAACTCATGGCCCTGAATGCCCGCAGAGCCGTGCGAGCCGGGGCGATGGCGATCGATCTCAACTTTGGCTGTCCCGCCAAAACCGTCAACAAGAGTGATGGCGGAGCCTGTCTACTGCGCCAACCCGAGCGAGTCCACTCCATAGTAAAGGCGGTTCGGGATGCCCTGCCCGCCGAAATCCCTGTGTCCGCCAAAATCCGTCTTGGTTATGAGGACCGCAGCGCCTACCTGGACAACGCCCACGCTATTACGGCCGCGGGCGCCAATGAAGTGACCGTGCACGCTCGCTCAAAAGCCGACGGTTATCGTCCACCCGCCTATTGGGAATACATCGCCGAAATTCGTGAGGCGATCGCTATTCCGGTGATCGCCAATGGAGAGATTTGGAGTTGGGATGATTTTGAACGCTGCCGCGCCGTAACCGGCTGCGACCGCTTTATGCTCGGTCGGGGCCTGCTGGCCTGCCCGGATCTTGCCCGACAAGTTAAAGCCAGGCTGAGCGGTACGCCGGTAATTCCTATGGCTTGGTCAGAGGTTTGCGGCCTGCTTCACCACTACTACCAACTGACCCAGCCCCACTACCCCGTAAAACACTGCGGCAACCGAATCAAACAGTGGTTGATGTATTTGCGCCGTCAGTACCCGGAAGCGGACCGTTTTTTTGAAGTTATAAAGCGGGAACGGGCGCCGGAGCGCATTGAGGCCATATTTCAAGCAGCCGCCTGAGATATGGCCTGGCACCACAGCCTCATTGAAGATTAGGGGTAGCCGCTCTCGTCTTCATCCAGAATCACCTCCAGCACTTGCCATTCACTGCTGTACTGGGAGGTGTTGGAGAACACAATGCGCCCCTGGCCGCGATACAGGGCTTGTTCGCGCATCACGTCCTGCCCCCGGAAATTGAACGGCCGCCAGGCCTTCCCGGTTTGGTGCTGATGGCTGGCGGTAGGCGGGCCCGCAATGGCAACGGCTTCAGTACGACTCATGCCGGGGCGAACTTCAGATATCGGATGATATTGTCCATCGGTGCGTTGAGCGGGTGCTGACTGAGCGCTATTTTGCGCCGTGGCCTCGGCCACTTCCGTTAATGCCACACTGCCCGCCTCATAGGGTTCACCTTCTGGCAGACGGTTGGACAAATTCCGGTTCGCGTAGTTGGCCAGTTTGCGGTGCCCGGCTCCTTCTTTAACCGTTTGCAGGACGCCCTGATAACGATCCGTCTCGGCATTGGACAAGGCATTGGTAATCCAAGCCAGTGCATCTACTTCCGTCCCTCCTGTGGCGGCTTGGTAGTCCCGCAACAACACTTCGGCGGCGACATCCAGCACTCGGGGGTCGGATTCGCCGGAGCGGTGCATACTGCGTGCGGTACTGCGAATCGTAGCTGGGCCACCGTTGCTGAGCATTTCGATGTAACGTTCGCTGGCTGGCGACAGGGGCTCCTCAGCTTGAGCGACCATGGACAGCGCCAGAAGCAAGGCGCCAATCAAGGGGTAGTATCCACGCATAGCTTTTCCCTCCGATTCGATAAGCTATTTCCGTTGTTATTTTTCCTGCGCGTACCGCCGTCAGGCATCGGTGATGATCATGCCACAGGTTTTCGAAAAGCTGAATCTTTGCGGCTTACTCATGAACTCGGTTACGAGCTTCCAGGCGAGGTTCGGCCACACTGATAAATTGTCCTTGTTCGTCCAAGCCGATGGCTTGGGTGGAGCCGAAATCACCGAGTCGGCGTAACTCGTGCCCCTTGCCCTCCAACTCTTTGCGGATCGCTTCCGGCATCGTTTTTTCGACAAACAGGGCGTCGGGCCGCCATTGATGATGAATGCGCGGCACCATTAGAGCTTCCTCCAGCGGCAAGCCCAACTCCAGGGTTTGTACTAATGTCAGCACCACCTGGGTAATAATGGTTGGCCCCCCTGCCGAACCCAGCGTTAGCACGGGCTCACCCTTGGCATTGAGAACCACCGTCGGACTCATACTGGACAGGGGGCGCTTGCCGGGCTCAATACTGTTGGCTTCAGCCCCTATTAATCCGTAGATGTTTGGCTTCCCTGGTTGCGCGGAGAAATCGTCCATCTGGTTATTAAGAATTACACCCGTACCCGGCACCACAACTTTTGAGCCGAAGTTAGTGTTCACTGTTCCTGTTATGGCAACCCAGTTTCCATCCTTATCGGCGGCGGCAATGTGCGTGGTGTGTTTGCCGAACAACGCCTCTTCGGCCTTGGGCGGCGTACTGTGTCCTTCTACGTCTCGCGCACTTTTAAGAGAAATCCGTTCGGCCAATTGAGCCGCATATTCCCGGCTGACCAACCCCTTGGGCACCTTGGCAAAGGCGGGGTCACCCAGCCAGTAGGCCCGGTCGGCGAAGGCTAGCTTCATGGCTTCGGCGATCAAATGGTAGCGCTGCGCGGGGGTCATCTCAGCCAGATCAAAGTGCTCCAATATATTAAGGATTTGCGCTACATGCACACCCCCGGAGCTGGGTGGCGGAAAACCATAGATCTGGAAGGCGCCATAGCGACTGAGTACGGGCTCGGGATGTTCCAGCTCATAGCCAGCAAAGTCCTCGGCGGTTACCACGCCACCGTTACGCTTCATCCATTGGTCTACTTGCCGGGCAAATTCGCCCTGGTAAAAGTACTTGGGGCCTTCTTTAGCGATCTTGCGGTAAGTGCTGGCCAAATCTTTTTGTACAAGTTGATGGCCGCGCGGCCAGGGTTGGCCATCCGCGTCAAGGAAGATCGCTGCAGAGCCCGGAAAGCTCCGCAACTCCTCCGCATGTCGCTCCAACCGATAAGCAAACACTCCGTCAATGGCGAACCCTTTTTCAGCCAAGTCAGCCGCCGGCAACAGCAGCTCCGCCAAGGTTTTCTTACCACCTTTGCGCAGCATAAAGTCGTAGGCCGCCACCGCGCCCGGAATGCCTACTGCCAAGGCTCCAGTACGGCTCAACTCCGGGACCAGTTCACCCTCGCGCAGATACATGTCTCTGTGGGCTTTGGCTGGAGCCAATTCCCTACCGTCAATGGCTTCGACTTGCCCGTCTGCCCAGCGAATCAGAATAAAACTGCCGCCTCCAATGCCGGAGTTATGGCCGTCCACCACGCCCAGGGTAAGCGCCGCCGCCACAGCGGCATCCACAGCATTGCCACCGTCTTCCAGCACCGCCAAGGCCGCCTCGGTTGCTCTGGGCTGTACGGTCGCCACGGCGGCCTTGCCGTCCTCGGTCACGCCCGCATAGCCGCTAGCCCACGCGGGGCTCACTAGCACTAACCCAACCCACAGGGCAATTGTTCGAAACATCATTTTCTCTCCTGTCATTCTCCTAAGCGTAACCCTGCCCGAGCGCTCGGCCAAGCCTGTTCGCCGCAGAAACAAACAACAGGACAAAAAAAAGCCCAACTCCGCAGAGCTGGGCTTTTTGAAGCACGAGGTGCGAACCCCGATTTAGTCAGTCTGACGCAGCGCCTGAATAGCACCGGAAACATACACCAGAGGTGCATTCCAGTTAATGGCAATCTCGTTGGATGCGTAGCTGCACCAGTGATCCACGTAGGACTTAGCGGGTTTGTCGGAGGGGTAGCTGGCGCCGTCCTCTTCACAGTTTTCGCCGTCTTGCTGACCTGGTTGTGGGCCACCGGCAATGAAGCCGGGAATCGGCTCTTCAATGCCATCGGCATCCGACGGACGATGGTGAATGTGCATGGGTGTTTTACTGCCGTGTCCGGTTACGAACGAGTAGCCGGTAGCGTTGCGACCCAGGACATAATCCAACAGGGATTGAGCGGCTTCCAAGTACTCGCCGTCACCTTTGAGTCGATAACCCTGCAGCAACATCATGGCATTGTTCATGGCTACGGCGTTGCTACCCCAAACGAAATCTGAACGACGCATGGGTACCCGGTAAGCGGATTCCTGCCACTCGGCGTGCAGCTCCTGCGCGAGTTCGTCGATACGCTTGGCGATCAGCCGCTGATCCGCGATGGGAGTCAGGTTATCTCGGTGGTGCGCCAGGGACATCCAGGCCAGGCCGCGGGATTCGGCCCAGTTAGGCACCACATTGGCCAACTCGTCCGCCATAATGGCTTCGTAGTAGCGGTCCTGACCCGTGGTGATGTAGAGCTCTGCGGCGGCCCAACCAAATTCATCAAATAAGGTCTGATCGCCGTATTGACCAGTGTGGATGTCTTCCGGGTTGCGATAGGTCACATCAGGGTTGGCCTGAGCCCATTGCCAAGCGGCCTCGGCCGCTTCCAGCGCCTGGGTGGAAAAGCCGGGGAAGTCCTCCTCGTAGTCGGCGTAAACCCGGCTGGCCACAGCCATGACGGCCGCAAAGTTCAGCGCCGCCGCAGTACCCTTTTTCACTACATAGCGCTGATTGGTGGCCTCATGGGGCATGAGTCGGCCTTCGAACCTTTTGGTGGTCAGCTTGTGATAGACGCCACCATCGTTGGGATCCTGCATGGTCAACATCCACTCCAGGTTCCACATAATTTCGTCTAACAAGTCGGGCACACCATTACCGCTTTCTGGAATGTTCAGCTCGCGCTCGGCGTAGTACTCGGGGAAGTGCTCGTACGCTGCCAGGAGGGTATAGGTGGTAATGCCGGAGTTGACGATGTATTTGTTGTAATCGCCCGCGTCGTACCAGCCTTTGGGCCCGGAAATGATGGTACCTTCCGGCCGATGACGGCTGGCCGCTGAACTGTGAACTTTCACCTGATCATCCGGATGGCCAGCGGGACGAGCGTAGATGCCGGCGTGCTCTTCGAGCAATTCCGTACTGGCTCGATTGAAATAAAAGGCCTTCAAAGAGGCATCGTTCACATCAACGTAAACGTCTGGAGCGATGCTGAACGGATGCGAATCGGGCAGACCTTCCACGCGAATGCGGTATTCGCCTGTGCGACTGAAATCGGAAAAATCAGCAATTTTGACCGTTTCCCCGGAGTGGTCCCAAGTGCTGCTGGCGCTCAACCGGCCGCTATAAACCGCCGTATTAGTTCCCTCAGGAATCAGGCTAAATCTGTCCGCGCTGTTGCTGGGAACTACGGCCATCTTGGTAGCGGTGGGAGTAAAGCCCACCTGATTCACTTTAATGCTGGCCGAGCTCTCGGCGGGCGGTTGAGAGACTTGCGCGGATGAGGCGGAGTCGGTATCCACGCTTTGACAGGCGGACAGCAGAGCTGCGCTGGCGAGCATGGCCAGCAAACCACGACGGGGTTTGAGCATTGTTGTGTACCTCTATAATTATCATCATCTGCTCCAGCAGGGTCTGGAGACAGGGCTTTCCTCACGACATTGGGTGCGAGGCTCTTTAAGAGCGTGTGAGTATACCGAATTCAGCATGACGCACCAGACCGAGCCGGAAACACAGGAGCATCCTTACGCGCCTTTACACTTCTATACACTGGCTGGGTGCCTGAGGACGACTAAACCTGCAAGACGGATTTAACGAAAGGAATCGTGAGCCGGCGCTGTTGCGCCAGAGAAGCCCGGTCCAGTTGTTCCAGGCACTGAAACAAGGGCTTGGTGTCCCTGGGCACCCGCTGGAGAATGTACTGGGCTACCTCTTGGCTCAAGGCGAGCCCTCGAGCGTGGGCACGTTGGCGCAAAGCATCCAACTTCCCCGCATCATCCAGAGGGGTGACCTGGCAACTGACACCCCATTGAAGGCGCGAACGCAAATCCGGTAGCGCCAGGGGTAACTGGTGCGGCCCTTCTGCCGCTGCTACGACTAAGCAACGGCCGCGGTCTCGCAGGCGATTGTACAAGTGAAACAAGGCTTCTTCCCACGCCAAATCACCTGCCACAGCTTCGAGGTTATCCACACAAACCCCATCGAGCGAGTCGAGTCCTTCACACAGGGCCGCAGGCTCAAAAGCCGCTAATTCCGCCAGGGGTAAATATTGAAAGTTCAGGCCAGCATCTTGCGCCGCATGGCAACAGGCTTGAAGCAAGTGACTCAAGCCGGCCCCCGCCGCCCCCCACAACACAACCACGGGATCAGCGGCTCCTGCCAGCTGTGCGCGCAACAGCGCGACCGTCTGCGCGTTGCCAGAATCGGTCGGTGCGAAAAAATTGTCGAAGGTGGCGTCATCATTGAGATTAACGCCTAGAGAAAGCTGCTCGGGACCGGCCATGGTTAGCGGAGAAACCTCGCGTTAGTGTTGCCATCGGTACATGAGCGGATTGACCAGCGTACCCCTGGGTAAAAAGCGATTTTCCGGTAGACTCACCTCGTCGCTCTGGGCGCTGGGCACCAACTGCCCGTCCATGGATAAGGTGCTGAGCAAGCGAGACAAGTCGCCCTCAACATACAGCCGAATGGTCAACGCATCGGGGCGCAGAGCCACCAGCTCCGCTCGGCGAACCAACGCCAAGCCTTCCAAGTAACTCTGAGCACTCTTGTAGCTGCCAAAATCACTGACGCCCGACACCTGAATGATCGTTGCGTCTGGGCCTTCTTCTCGGGGGGTGATGGCATAAAGGCCGGCAAAGTGCTCAGCAACCCGATCCAATGCCAGGCTCAACAGTTCAGAAGGTGACTCGGCATCGAGAGCGAACGCCGGATCACCCAAAGGGTGGTACAGCTGCCAGTTGGAACGCACCATACCCGAGGAGGTGCGACTGTAACGACCTACCAAAATGGCATTGGCCGAATAACGGTTGGAGGCGCGGCGCACAGCGCTCTCGTCCATACTCCAAAGCTCGCGGGCGGAAATCGCCAGGCGATCCTCCAAATCTTGCAGCGGCAGAATCAGGGGCAAACCCCGCTTTTGCGCGTGCTGGCGAAGCAGCTGGCGTCGATCATCGTCAATGATCTGGCGCAGGCCATCGGAATCTTCGGTTACCAACCATACCAACACCGATGGCCGGTTCGCAGGCCAAAGGGGCAGCCCCGCCGAGCGCAACAGGCTTTCCACCGCCCCAGGCGAAAACTTTAGAGCCAGGCGCATAGCGGGCACCTCCCGGCCATCCACCTCGAGGGTTTCACGCGTGGAGGAATAATTAAATTCGTAAATGTAGTCCTGGGCTTGGGCAATAGCCTCGCGCACCTGTTGGTGATCGGCGGCTGAACGGTCGCCGGAAACCCGCTGGACCAATTCCTCGAAGGCCTGGCGCGCTGCCGCCCGCCGCTCCGATGCAGACTGTGAAGCCACCAACACCTCAGCCCGATAGATGTCCACCACCTGTCCGGCCCAACCAGAGGCAGACCAGGCCCACAAAATCGTGATGATCAAAATACGCGTCAAGTTATGCCCCTGTGATCGTTGACTATTGTCTTTATTACGCCAGCACTGTGTCAGCTGGCGCATTGTAACAGTCTATGGACGTCGAGAAACCCGACTCGTTTCACGAAGGGCCTGTTCACACTAATTCAATCATCACTGCTGGAGGCCATTTTTGCGTTCAGCAAGCGGAACGCCGCCCGGGCAAGCAGGAGTGTCGTGTAGTAAGTCTACATAAACGACTGATAACGCCGCTGGACGGAAAAATGGCCTCCAGCAGTGATGATTGAATTAGTGTGAACAGGCCCTAGCCCGCCTTTTCTGCAAGCGCGCGGAGAAACTGGTAGAATGAGCGCCGTTTTTATCACCCTTCTACCAACAGCGCATATTTGGCGCCACCACCAGCCCGAGAGCGAAGTAAACATCTATGAGTGAACAAGCCCCCCCGTCTTTAAGCTATAAGGATGCCGGCGTCGACATTGATGCCGGGGAAGCGCTGGTGGAACGAATTAAGGGTGTTGCCCAGCGCACCCGCCGCCCTGAAGTCATGGCCGGGCTCGGGGGCTTCGGTGCCCTTTGCGAGCTACCCACAGGCTATAAAGAGCCGGTATTGGTCTCTGGCACCGATGGTGTGGGCACTAAGCTACGCCTGGCCATGACACTGGATAAACACGACACCATTGGCATCGATCTGGTCGCCATGTGCGTAAACGATTTGGTCGTAGCCGGGGCCGAACCGCTGTTCTTCCTCGACTACTATGCCACGGGCAAGCTGAATGTGGACGTTGCGGCCGACGTGGTCACCGGCATTGGTGAAGGCTGTGTCCAGGCTGGCTGCGCCCTGGTTGGTGGCGAAACCGCCGAAATGCCCGGCATGTACGAAGGCGAAGATTACGATTTGGCCGGCTTCTGCGTCGGGGTGGTGGAAAAGTCCAAGATCCTTGATGGCCGCGCCGTCAAAGAAGGCGATACCTTGATCGGCTTGCCTTCCAGTGGTCCTCATTCCAACGGTTACTCTTTGATTCGAAAAATCATAGAGGTGAGCGGTGCCGACCTTAATCAAGACTGCGATGGCCGCCCTCTGAGTGACGCCTTGATGGCTCCTACGCGAATTTACGTCAAACCGTTGCTGACTCTGCTGAAAAGCTGTGATGTTCACGCTCTGGCACACATTACCGGCGGCGGCTTGCTGGATAATATTCCACGCGTACTGCCCAAAAACAGCAAGGCCGTAGTAGACACCCAAAGCTGGCAGATGCCCGAGGTGTTTCAATGGCTGCAGCGCGCCGGCAATGTGGAAGCCCGGGAAATGTACCGCACCTTTAACTGCGGTGTCGGCATGGTCGTGGCTGTGGCGGCCGCTGAGGCAGATCGTGCACTGGCGACTTTAAAAGACGCCGGACAGGACGCTTTCATACTCGGTCATATCGCGGACGCCCAGGCTGACGAGGCCCAGGTCGAGTTGCGAGGCCTTTAATCGTGACGGACGCGGACTCCCAGCGTACGCGCGTTGTGGTGCTCATTTCGGGCACCGGCAGCAATCTGCAAGCGCTGATCAATGCCCAGCAAGCTGGAGAGCTGCCCATTGAGTTGGTGGCGGTCATCAGTAACCGACCCGAGGCCAAAGGTCTAAAGCGGGCCGAGCGCGCCGGCATTCCGACGTGCGTGGTGGACCACACCCAGTTTGACGGTCGGGAAAGCTTTGATCAGGCACTGCAGCGCAAAATAGACGCTTATCAGCCGGACCTCATCGTGTTGGCCGGATTTATGCGCATACTCACCGAGGCCTTCACGCGTCACTATGAGGGCCGGATGCTGAATATTCACCCGTCCCTGCTGCCCAAGTACCAGGGCTTGAACACTCACGAGCGGGCTTTGCAGGCGGGAGATGAAGAACACGGGGTGACGATTCACTTCGTGACCGCCGAATTGGACGGCGGACCCATCGCGCTGCAAGCGCGAGTGCCGGTACTGCCGGATGACGACGCCACCAGCCTGGCACAGCGCGTCCTCGTCCAGGAACACCGCATCTATCCCTTGGCTGTGAAGTGGTTCGCCGAAGGGCGACTGCGCATGGTCGATGGGCGAGTTTTGCTAAATAGCGAACCTTTAGGGCCATCTGGGTATCCAATCGATACTCACACGTCGTAATACCCATTATGACCCCCTAAGTATAGGAGTCGGCTTATGCCTTTGAAGCGTGCTCTGGCGCTCTTCGTCATCATTCTCCCGCTTTGCGCAGGAGTCAGCCAAGCGGCTGAGATGCCCAAAACATTTAAAAATGAGTATTCAACTCGCGTGTACGGTTTCAATATCACTGTGCAGCACCAATTGAGCGACCTGGAAAATGGCGGCCAGCGTTTGCATTTTTTAGCCAAAACCTGGTTTGCCAGTATTGAAGAAATCACCGATTTTACGTGGAGCGAAGAGGGCAAAGTCGAACCTTTGCGTTATGTGTACAAAAGGCGCGGCCTGGGGCGAAACCGGGACAGTAAGTTGGTATTTGACTGGGAATCCGGCAAGGTGACCAACGCCTTGGACAGCGAAAGCTGGGACATGGACGTCAGCAAGAACATTCAAGACCGGTTAAGCTATCAGGTGCAGCTGCAGAGAGATCTTATCGATGGCAAAGAGAGCCTCAGCTATCAGATAGCCGATAATGGCGGCTTGCGAGATTACGCGTTCGAGGTGGTCGAAGAAGAAGTACTCGACACCCCATTGGGGAAAGTCGCTACGATTAAAGTCATGCGCAGTCGTGACGACGACGACCGGGTTACCTACGCTTGGCTCGCCAAAGATTATGATTACCTGTTGGTGCGTTTGCAGCAAAAAGAGGATGGCGATTCCCATACCATCTCCATCAACAAAGCCGAACTGAACGGCAAAAGGATTGAGCGGTTCTAACGGGCGCCGCTTTACTATTTCACTCACCCGAAAGAAAGGTTTCACTATGACTATTTCCGACAATTCCGTCGCCAGTTTTCACTACACGCTGACCGATAGCTCCGGTCAGGTGTTGGACAGCTCAGAGGGCAAGGAGCCCCTGTCGTATCTGCACGGCGCCGGCAACATTATTCCGGGCCTGGAAAAAGAGCTGGCCGGGAAAAACGTAGGCGACAAACTGACTGTGGCAGTGCCCGCTGCAGAAGCCTATGGTGAGCGTGATGAAAACATGATTCAGGAATTACCCGCCAGCATGTTTACCGGCGTGGAAAAGATCGAAGCGGGGATGGAATTTCATGCCCAAACCGAGCAAGGTCTGCAAGTGGTTAGAGTTCACTCTGTTGACGGCGATAAAGTCACCATTGATGGCAACCACCCTTTGGCAGGCGTCAACTTGAACTTTGATGTGGAAATCACAGAAGTACGAGACGCCACCGAAGAAGAAAAGGCTCACGGCCATGTGCACGGCCCCGGTGGTCACGAACACTGATCAGCGCGAACGTGGCGGGCGCTTTGTTAACAGCGTCCGCCACGCTGTAGGCGTTTTTCAGCGGCAGATTAAACGACCTTGATGTGCCACGGTTCAAACCGCACACCGAAGCGATTGTCTTGTGTGTAGCGAATACGGACGTAACCCAAATCCTGCATGCGCTTAAACTCATCTGTTTGAGCAAATTTATCGGTGAAGTTCGCATAACCCCAACCCACGCGACCGACATCGAAATCCCCGATACCATGATACGAATGCCCCGGCGGCGCCAGAGAGCGCGACGCCCTGGACAGGTTGTAGTTGGAACTCAGGCACTTGGCCACAAACAAATGCATTTGCTTAACATTACCCCGTATACCCGAGGTAAGAATGATGCTGTCACCAATATCCCGCTGTAATTTCTCGTACTGCGAGGTAGCGTCACCTTTTAACAAAAAATGGCCTGAGCGGGGAATTTTAACCGTGTCCTCAACGGGTATCCGGGCGGTTAATTCTGTTGTGACTCGTCGGCCAAAAAAACCGTAATTTTCTGCCTCAGTGAAAAACAGCTTGTCAATCAACGCGAATTCCGGCTTGGTAAAACGGCCAATCTGCGAGAAGTTTCGGCCGTACTGGAACAGCTTGTCAAAGCTGAGCAAATTGAAATTGCCGTGACCGATAACCTTTTCAGCGTTCTCAAAGCGCAGGAACAACGAGTGCAACGTTGGCCGTTCGGCTTCCGTCAGATAGACATCGTCCACAAAATCACCATCGAAATTGCGCACTTTATCCAGTAGGTCGGTGGATGTATCCACTACCGGAGGTTCGCCCTTATCCAGCTGCTCTGGCTTCAGGCCTCCCTCCAACTTCGCTGTTGACGGCTTTAATGCTTCCGGTTGGGCTGCCTTTACATAGGCCGAGTCAGGAAGATCTGTCGCTTCGCCCACCGTGGCCCGTATCACCGTCTCAGGCTCAATCTGTACAGGCTTCAGCCCCTCCTTCATAACGTTATAGGGGTCGTCATCCAGAACCACATGGCCTGAATCGGCGGAAGCCGCTGGCGTCGAATGCTTGTCAGCCAGATGCCACAGGCAAGCGTTTCCAGCCGTAAAGCCAACGCCCCCCAAGATCCCCGCTAGTACGTCTCTGCGCTTCACGTTTCCTCTCACCGCCGCCCTTGCGGTGCGGCTCTGCCCGTTTATCTTTTTCTTAAAAACCCAGCTCAAAGCAGGCACTTATCATGAATGACGCATAATTCAACGCAATCAGCGCCCAAAGTGCCTTTTTGGCGGCTTATTAGGAAATATAGTGGATTCCAGGGGGATTTCAATGTTTTGCTTATATCAATTCAGTGGGTTAGTACGGATTTCTATATCCAGCAATTGTCAACGTAGCAGGTCACAAATCTATTCAGAGTCGCTCAACCTGACCGTTGTCAGCCAAACAATCGAGCCCATTGTGCATCCGAAGCGGCTGGGAGGCTTCAGCTACTCCGCCCCACTCCGGCATAGAGTCCAGTGGTTCGCACCTTCCTCTGGCACTCTGGCCAACTCAAGCTATTCACTTATCGGTAGACATTACCCACCTCAACGGTGGTAGGTCATTAAACTGAATCCTCATATTAAGTTTGCTACAAATCAGGAATACTCATAACGGAGCCGAAAATGTTAATTCAGACGCTGTTTTCATAGCTTTTGCAAATAATAACCGCCTCTGATATTACAACTATCCCAGTCGTGCATTACCTCCTTGGGAAGTCCCGCCCCGAATCATTAACACCCTCTGCAGAATGCGGTACTCTGATACCAACATCCAATGGAGCGGGAATAAACAGGTAGTTTTTTAGCGTGTTTAAAACGAGCGCGCGACAAACTCGGTTCCGACCGGTCTTGCTGTTTTGGGCGGTTTCGCTGAGCCGTCAACACACAAAGCAAACTAGCAAAGAGTAGGTGGCAACTATGAAACGTCATTTCTACCTCAGCAACGACTTGGATGATTTGGAAGTATTGGAAAGGGATCTGGAAAGTCAAAACATCGACTGGCCCCAGATTCATATTCTCAGCAATAATGAAGCGGGAGTGGAAAACCACCATCTTCACGGCGTCGAATCTTTACTGCGACAGGATGTCGTGCACTCAACCAAAATCGGCTTCGTTGTGGGGGTCGTCGTCGCACTCATACCCTTGGCGGCAGCCTATATCATCGGACTTGAACAAGGGTATTTGTGGATACCCGTTATATTTCTATCCATCATCCTGCTCGGCTTTTGCACTTGGGAGGGGGGCTTTATAGGCATACAACGGCCCCACCACGATTACCGAAAATTTGAAAAAGCCCTGGCCTCGGGTAAACACGTCTTAATTATCGATGTGCACGCTAATCAAGAAGAGACATTAAAAAGCGTACTCGCAAAACATCCAAGAATACACGCCGCTGGCGACGGTGATGCGGCGCCCGGATGGCTCATAGGACTACAAAGACGCTGGTACCGATTCATCCGCTGGGCACCGTGACGCATTAAGCTCAACATTAAGGACATATTGTCAGGGCAGAGGCCGGTCCAGGCCCTGCCCTGATCTCCTTCGGGAGCTATACGAACAATACAAAACAGCATTTCTACCCGGAGCAAGGGCGCTTATGGTACTGGCAATTGTTATAGTTCTACTGGTGTTGGGCACTGTTTTACTGCACATCCTCAGCCCTTGGTGGCTTACTCCCATCGCTTCAAACTGGAGTGCAATCGATACCACCATCAACATTACCTTTTGGGTGACGGGCATCGTATTTGTTGCCGTGAACCTGTTCATGGCCTACGCGATTTACCAGTACCGATATAAGAAAGAACGTCGCTCCCATTACGATCCCGAAAACAAAAAACTCGAGCTGTGGCTCGGCGGTCTGACCACTTTAGGTATAGCCGCGATGCTGGCTCCCGGCTTAATTGTATGGGGCGATTTTGTTACGCCTCCGGAAGAGTCCGCCGAGGTGGAAGTCCTGGGGCAACAGTGGCACTGGATGTATCGCTTTCCCGGCGAAGACGGTCAGCTTGGGGAAACCCACCCGCGCTTTATGAGTGAAGACAACCCCTTCGGTATAGACCCCAGCGACCCCGCCGGGCAAGATGACATTCTGGTCTTCGGAAACATTTTACATTTACCCGTGGACCAGCCAGTGCGGCTGGTCATGCGCGCCAAGGATGTGATTCACAACTTTGCTGTGCCTCACTTTCGCGCCAAGATTGATATGGTGCCCGGCATGGTAACGTCCTTTTGGCTGGAGCCAACACGCATTGGCGAGTTCGATGTTGTGTGCATGGTGTTGTGTGGCATGGCCCATCACGCCATGCGCGGAAAAGTCGTGGTGGAATCACCGGAGGATCACGCTGCTTGGCTAGCGCAGCACCCCACATTCGCACAAACCCAGCAGCCTATTGGAGACGCTGCAACTGGCCAAAGTCTATACGCCTCTTGCGCCAGCTGTCATGGGCCTGAAGGCCAAGGCAACCGCGCGATGAACGCCCCGAAAATCAGCGGATTACCCACCTGGTACCTGCAACGCCAACTCAGGTTTTACAACGACCGAGTCCGAGGATTTCACCAGGACGATGTCTACGGCCAACAAATGGCGGCCATGATGGCGGTGCTGCCCACCGAAGAGGCTATCGATCATGTAGTGGCCTACATTGACACCCTTCCGGACGAACCTGCACCAACGACCATCGATCGCGACATTCGTCGCGGCGAATCCCTGTATCGCAATTGCGCCAGCTGCCATGGTGACGATGGTCGCGGCAACTACGCCACAAGCGCACCACCGTTGGCTGGCCAGCATGACTGGTACCTAAAACAGCAACTTGAAAATTATCAGCGCGGCATTCGCGGCAGCCACTCCCGCGATTACTACGGCAGTCAAATGATGATGATGGCGCGCACCATACACAACGACCAGGCCATGCTGGATCTAATTACTTACATCAATAGTCTCTAGCAGGCAGCACACCCAATTAAAGGCAAAAAAAGCTTCGAGGGCATAAGGGATGAGCTACACCGCAATTGCCGATCAACCCGTGCACATGCACGACCCGACCACGTTTGTCAGCAAATACATATGGAGCCAAGATCATAAGGTGATCGCCATTCAGTATGGTGTCACCGCTATTTTTGTGGGTGTAGTGGCGCTGGTTCTGTCCGCCTTGATGCGTCTCCAGTTAGGCTTCCCTGACACCTTTGAGTTTATTAACCCCAATACGTACCTGCAGTTTGCCACCATGCATGGGATGATCATGGTGGTTTATTTGCTTACAGCGCTGTTACTCGGGGGATTCGGTAATTATCTGATCCCGCTTATGATTGGCGCGCGGGACATGGCTTTCCCCTACCTCAACATGCTCAGTTTTTGGACGTATTTTTTGTCGGTGTTGGTGTTGCTCGCCAGCTTTTTTGTGCCCGGAGGTCCCACGGGGGCAGGCTGGACGCTTTATCCGCCGCAAGCCATTCTGCCCGGAACACCCGGCGTGGACTTAGGCATTGTGTTAATGATCGTCTCCCTGGCCATTTTTATCGTGGCGTTTACCATGGGCGGGCTGAACTACGTCACCACCATTTTGCAGGCGCGCACCGCTGGCATGACACTGATGCGCATGCCGTTGACCCTGTGGGGTATTTTCATCGCTACCGTGATGGGTTTGCTGGCATTCCCCGCTTTGCTAGTGAGCGCCATTATGATGGCCATGGACAAACTGGTGGGCACCAGTTTTTTTATGCCCGCGCTGATCTCTCTCGGCGAGGCGGTGGATCACTCCGGCGGCAGTCCCCTATTGTTTCAACACCTGTTTTGGTTCTTCGGTCATCCCGAAGTGTATATTGTGGCGCTACCGGCGTTTGGCATGGTGTCGGATGTACTAGCCACCCATGCGCGTAAAAATATCTTTGGCTACCGCATGATGGTATGGGCCATCGTGGTGATCGGGCTGCTCAGTTTCGTAGTCTGGGCGCACCATATGTACGTCAGCGGTATGAACCCCACCTTCGGCTTTTTCTTTGCCACTACCACGCTCATCATCGCCATTCCCACGGCGATTAAGGTGTACAACTGGGTACTGACCCTCTGGCAAGGCAATATCAAGCTGACTGTGCCAATGATTTTCGCCATCGGTTTTATTTTTACCTTTATCCACGGGGGACTTAGCGGGCTGTTTTTGGGCAACGTGATCGTGGACGTGCCTTTGTCTGACACCTACTTTGTGGTGGCGCACTTTCATATGGTCATGGGTGTCTCCCCAATCATGGTTTTGTTCGCCGCCATCTATCACTGGTATCCGTTAATGACCGGGCGCATGTTTCATGAGGGGCTGGGAAAATGGCATTTCTGGATTACCTTCCTGGGTGCTTATGCGGTCTTTCTACCCATTCACTATCTGGGCATTCTCGGTCTTCCACGGCGTTATTTTTCGTTTGCGGACACCGATTTTATTCCAGACACAGCGCACATGTTGAACGCCGGCGTCACCGTATCGGCAATCATAGTGGCACTGGCGCAGCTGCTCTTTATCATCAATATTGTGTGGAGCTTCAAGCACGGGAAAAAGGCCGATCCAAACCCTTGGGGCGCCGCCTCGCTTGAATGGCAAACCCCCGAGCAACCCCCAAGACACGGCAATTGGGGCGACTCTCTACCGGTGGTGTATCGCTGGGCTTATGCCTATGGGGTACCTGGCGTTAAGCAGGACTTTATTCCTCAAAACGTGCCCACAGAGCAAGTCATGATGCTCGATGAGAACGGCGCCTATCAGGAGCAGGAAGTATGAATCTTTGGGGAAGATTAACGGAAAAACCGTGGTTGGCCGCGCCCGGTGGCGTACCCGTTGCCGCTGAGCCCCCAGCCACAGACTTCGCGTCGAAACGAATCGCTCTGTATTTCTTTCTGGCGGTCGCGACGGTGTTCTTTTCTTTGTTGGTCATTACGTTTCTGACGCATTCGCAATTCCCAGGTTTCCAAGCTCTGGCAGGCGAGCCCTGGCAGCCATTTACAGACACCACACGCCTCTGGTTCAACACATCACTGTTGCTTTTAAGTAGCTTGGCTATGCAAATCGCTCTGATGGCATCTCGGGCGGCTCGACCCAAGTTGTGCTTGCTGGCCTTAGTGGGTGCTATTTTCTTTGCGCTTCAGTTTTTGCTGGCCCAGCTCTGGTTGTGGCAACAGCTTAGCGACATGGGATACGGAGTGCGAGCCAACCCGTCATCCAGTTACTTTTACTTGTTGACTGCTTTGCATGGTTTGCATTTGGTGGCGGGACTGGTGGTGCTGGTCAAGCCGCTTATGGGGTTTTGGAAGGGGAAGTCGCTCGATCTGATCGGCGGTAGCGTCAAGCTCTGTACCACCTACTGGCATTACTTGCTGGTGGTCTGGGTACTGATGTTCGGGCTATTGGCCAGCTCAGAAGAAACCTATCGCACCCTCGCCGCTTTGTGCGGCCTATAGGATGAAGGCTATGGAGACCACAACCAACAAAGAGGAATCCAGCTGGCAAACCGTCGTAACCGACTGGTCAGCAGACAAGCAGGCATTTGATATGCCCTGGGCCAAACTCATGATGTGGGTTTTCCTGGTGGGCGACACATTTATATTCAGCCTGTTTCTGGTGGGCTATATGGCGGTCCGCATGTCTGCCACCGATCCCTGGCCCAGTACCAGTGAAGTGTTTGCCATGGAAATTGCCGGCATTCACTTTCCGCTGCTGCTGATCGCCATCATGACGTTCATTCTGATTACCAGTAGCGGCACCATGGCCATGGCGGTGAATTACGGCTACCAAAAGAAGCGTATCCTGACGTTCCGCTTTATGCTCGCCACGGCTATCCTTGGCTTAGTGTTTTTAGGCTTTCAAGTTTTCGAGTGGGCCGACCTTATCTTTAACCAGGGCGTGCGTCCTTGGGGCAATCCCATGGGTGCCTCTCAGTTCGGTGCCAGCTTTTTTATGATCACCGGCTTCCATGGCTTACACGTTACCGGCGGCGTGATTTATCTACTGGTGATCGCGTTTCGGGTTAAGCGTGGTTACTACGAACAGCGTGGCTATGAGTCGGTAGAAATCGCCGGCCTCTACTGGCACTTTGTGGATTTGGTCTGGGTATTTATTTTTGCCTTTTTCTATTTGTGGTGAGGTTGAGTGATGAGTGACGCAACCAGTGATGAACAAACCGGTGACCAGCAGCACTCGATAGGCATTTATTTAAAGGCCTGGCTGCTGCTTTTTGTATTCAGCGTTTTCTCTTATATGGTGGACTACTACGACCTGCAGGGTTACCTGCGGTGGTCACTGATTTTGTTCTTTATGGTCCTAAAGGCTGGTTTTATCATTTACATTTTTATGCACTTCGCCTGGGAGCGGATGGCATTGAAGCTTTTGATTACCGTGCCCACAGTAGTGATTTTTATCTTCATCGCCCTGATGGCGATTGAGGCGGATTACATCTATTTAAACCGCTTGGCGTTTTTCAGCTTCGGGGATTAAACGGGAATGAAGGCGGCCAGCTCCAAATCTCCCGCAAGGTCGTTGTTGGTGGTGGCCACTTTGGTGGCCATTCTGACAACGGGGCTCATTGCGGTACTGGTGTTCAACAATCATTCACCCGCACCGGACATCAGTGGTAACGTCGTTCAACCTCCTAGGCCTCTAGGGACCTTTTCTCTTCTCGACCACCATGGCAATACGTTTACTCAGGACGAGCTTTTGGGCCGTTGGCACTTTGTGTCCTACGGCTTCACCTACTGCCCGGATATTTGCCCCATGACGTTGGTGACACTGTCCCAGCTTATGGATCGACTGCAAGCTGAAGGTGATACGGATGATCTGGGAGCCTTGTTTTATACCGTGGACAGTGAGCGCGATACCGTGGAACAGCTGGCGGCTTATGTGCCGCACTTTCACGATGATTTTGTGGGGCTGACCACAAACCAACCTGAGAATGCCAAAGGGTTCGAGCAAGGTTTGGGGATAGTGGCGTTCATTGATGAAGATGAGCGCCGAGAAAATCCGGAGCGCTATAACGTCAGCCACGGCATGACGCTCTACCTGCTCAATCCGCGTGGTCAATTGCAAGCGGTGTTCACTCCCGACATCAACCGCCACGGCATTCGCCAGTTTTCCGTTGACCAGCTCTACGAGGATTACCGGGCGCTACGCGCCTATGCTCGGTGAGTGGCCACACTAGATTTCACCCGTTACTGGAAGTCCAACTGGGGAAATAGGTAAAATTAGCAGAGGATTGATATTGACATTTAGGCCTTTCTGACGCTACGCTTTTTGCAAGCATAAACGCAGAGTCATACAAGCAGAAAGAGTCTTTTTAAATCAATAGGTTAGCCGTGAAGACACGAGCCATAGACACTCTTCAGAGACCGGAAAGACTACCTTTCTTAGAGGCAGTGTGCTGGGATCTGCGCAATGTAAACTTATTGAGCGACGATGAAATTCTTGACCGATATGAGCGCGGCTGGGACTACAAGGGAGTTCTAGCAGATATTGCGCCTCAGGAAAGACAATATATCGCTGCTTTGGCTAAATCTAAAGGATCTTGGCTGCAAACTAGTGTTTGACCACACCCACCATCAAAAAATACACCTAATCCTAAATTCTTTAAATGTTGGCATAATTGAAGAAGTGGGGGCATGCTTTGGCGGCGGAACTCTTATAACTCTCTTAAATAATGAGTACCGCTGGAGTAGAGATGTAGACTTTATATGCCCTGTGGGTCCCGGCTATCGGCGTCTACGAGAAATCGTAGCCGACGCGAATTTTCAACCAAGTATTTTTTTCTCCGACTCTACTCACTTAGAGTTCCCTCGTGCCCTAAAAGCTGATCAATACGGTATACGATTTCTAGTTGTTGCCGACCAAACACCGATCAAATTTGAAATTGTGGCTGAAGCACGTATAAGCCTTAACCCTCCTAAATACTACGTTTGGCCTTCGATTCCCTGCCTTGATCATGAGGATCAATGTACCGAAAAACTTTTGGCCAATGCTGATCGTTGGGCAGATACAAGCATAGAATCCAGAGATTTAATTGATTTAGCCGTACTCCGACATCATGGCCCTCTTCCCAAAAAAGCGATACTGAAAGCAGAAAGCGCCTATCCTGTAATCCCTGAGCTGAAAAAAGCCTTGCGAAAATTTTTAGACAATCGCCAATATAGGGACAAGTGTTTCAATGCTCTAGAGATAGAAAATCGAAGCCATATTTTAAGTGGGGTGCACCTTTTAGCTAACGATTTTGACCTGAAAATCGAGGATTCTGAGTAATCACGTTTAGCGGCCAGTTCTCCGTGGGTAAGCTGTATGAGGATTAGCAGGCGCTAGGTGACTATGTTCGGTGAGTAGCCATTTCCCGGACCCTAGGTTTGCTAGGCCACCTGGTACACTGATATCGATGAGCTTTCTTGGGCTGATAGAGTGGGATTACCAACCGGGATTGCGATCTTCCTCGCTGTGATAGCTCTTCGCACGGTGGTGACCGGATAGCGCATGGCGGATCAGCGTGGCGTGGGATCCACGCATCCCTTTTAGGGGCCGAGTTCACATCGGGGCGGCGACCGGTGTGGAAACAACAGCCACTGAGCGGTTAAACTGGGCGGAACCCGAATGACGCGCCCCCTCTTAGGCGTTAGAGGGAGCACGGCTCGCCCCGCGTCACACAAACCACTTTCTCAAAGGTGTATACCCGCTGATGCCCCTCTCTCGCTTGACCTATTGGCTGTTTCTTTTCACGTTCTTTGGTTTTCTCAGTGCTTGTGGCGGTGGCGGTAGCGGCGGCGCTCCCAACTTCTCCGACCCCGACCCCGCCCCTAACCCGCCCGGGTCGAACACCTACGAGGTGACCTACAGCGCCGATGACGGTGGTAGCATCGAGGGCGCTGCGCAGCAAAGCGTGGATGAGGGCGCCGATGCCAGTACTGTCACCGCCGTAGCGGATGAGGGCTACCACTTCGTCAGCTGGAGTGACGGCAGTACCGCCAGTTCGCGTACCGATACCGGCATTACGACCGACCTGAGCGTCGGCGCCAGCTTTGCGATCAATACCTACACGCTCAGCTACAGCGCTGGTGACGGTGGCAGCCTGGAAGGCGACAGCGCTCAGCAGATCCCCCACGGCGCGAACGGCTCCGTCATCGAAGCCGTGCCGGCCGAGGGCCATCACTTCGTCAGTTGGAGTGACGGCAGCACCACGAACCCGCGTACCGATACCGGCATTACGACCGACCTGAGCGTCGGCGCCAGCTTTGCGATCAATACCTACACGCTTAACTACAGCGCTGGTGAAGGGGGCAGCCTGGAAGGCGACAGCGCTCAGCAGATCCCCCACGGCGCGAACGGCTCCGTCATCGAAGCCGTGCCCGCCGAGGGCCATCACTTCGTCAGTTGGAGTGACGGCAGCACCACGAACCCGCGTACCGATACCGGCATTACGACCGACTTGAGCGTCGGCGCCAGCTTTGCGATCAATACCTACACGCTCAGCTACAGCGCTGGTGACGGTGGCAGTCTCAACGGCAAAGGCAGCCAAGAGGTCACTCACGGCGCGGACGGCAGTGAAGTGATGGCGGTACCCGGCCCAGAGGTTGAGTTTGTCGGATGGAGCGACGGGGTCAGCAGTGCCAGCCGTACTGATACCCAGGTCACCGGGAGTTTGAGCGTGACCGCCCAATTTCGACCAACACGGCCCTGGTTAACTCAGGGCCATCGGGGTGACCTGCAGGTGCACTCAATAGATCGGGAAAGCGCCACACTCAACTGGGCCACCGAAAGCGGCAGCAGCTACAATTTGATAATCGCTCACGACCCGGAAACGGAGATTGACAACTACGCCGCTTATGGCGCCACCTTGAAGCTGGACGTCACCCCGCCTCTTGAGCTGAGCGGGCTTACCAAGGGTGAACCCGTATATGTCGCTTTGGAAACCAATGACGCCGTTACCAGTTGGACGAGCTTTAGGCCCAACGTCCCCGGTCTGAGTGGGATAGTGACCGCGTCCGTGGTAGACGCCGATGGTCGCCTCTATGTCGGTGGCTTATTTACGCACTTCGCCCCCCGAACCGGCAGGGGCATTGCTCTGCCGGCCGCGGGCGATGATGTAGATCATCCGCTGGCTTGGCCGATGGTTGAAGGTACAGTTTATACGGCGATATCCGATGGCAACGGCGGTTGGTACATTGGCGGCAGTTTCACAACTGTCGATGGTGAGCCGCGCAGTCGTCTGGCGCACGTAAGTGCCGCCGGCCAATTGACAGCTTGGAATCCGGGGGCCAACAGCACGGTAAGAACCTTAGCCATTGACAATAAGGTTATCTACGCGGGGGGCGACTTTAGCACGGCCGGCGGTGAATCCCGAATGGGTCTGGCGGCGTTTGACACGGATGGCGACTTGGTGGACTGGAATCCGGGTACCAGCCTCGGGAGCTTTGAGGTGGTACGCACGTTGGCCATTGACAATGGGGTGATCTACGCGGGGGGCGGCTTTAGCACGGCCGGCGGTCAATCCCGAATGGGTCTGGCGGCGTTTGACACGAATGGCACCTTGCTGGATTGGAATCCGGGAGCCAACGACGATGTGTTCACACTCGCCATTGACAATGGGGTGATCTACGCAGGGGGCTGGTTTACCTCGGCCGGCGGTGAATCCCGCGACCGTTTGGCGGCGTTTGACACGAATGGCGCGTTGTTGGATTGGAATCCGGGTGCAAACAGCTGGGTAAACACACTCGCCATTAACAATGGGGTGATCTACGCGGGCGGTGAATTTTTCTCGGCCGGCGGTAAATTCCGCGACCGTTTGGCGGCGTTTGACACGGATGGCACTTTGCTGGATTGGAGTCCGGGTGCCAAGGGCAGGGTAAACACACTCGCCATTGACAATGGGGTGATTTACGCGGGCGGTAACTTTGCCTCGGCCGGCGGTCAATCCCGCGACAATTTAGCGGCGTTTGACACGGATGGCACCTTGCTGGATTGGAGTCCGGGTGCCAGCGACAGTGTGGTCACACTCGCCATTGACAATGGGGTGATCTACGCGGGGGGCGTGTTTACCACGGTCGGCGGTGAATCCCGCGACCGTTTGGCGGCGTTTGACACGAATGGCGCGTTGTTAGATTGGAATCCGGGTGCAAACAGCTGGGTAAACACACTCGCCATTGACAATGGGGTGATCTACGCGGGGGGCATGTTTACCACGGTCGGCGGTGAATCCCGCGACCATTTGGCGGCGTTTGACACGGATGGCACATTGCTGGAGTGGAATCCGGGTGCCGATAGGAGGGTAAACACACTCGCCATTGACAATGGGGTGATCTACGCGGGGGGCAACTTTGGCACGGCCGGCGGTCAATCCCGCGACCATTTGGCGGCGTTTGACACAAATGGCACTTTGCTGGATTGGAATCCGGGTGCCAATGGCACGGTAGAAACACTCGCCATAGACCATGGGGTGATCTACGCAGGGGGGTGGTTTACCTCGGCCGGTGGTGAATCCCGCGACCGTTTGGTGGCGTTTGACACGAATGGCGCGCTGCTGGAGTGGAATCCGGGTGCCGATAGTACGGTAGACACACTCGCCATTGACAATGGGGTGATCTACGCGGGGGGCTGGTTTACCTCGGCCGGCGGTGAATCCCGCGACCATTTGGCGGCGTTTGACACAAATGGCACCTTGCTGGATTGGAGTCCGGGTGCCAGCGCTAGGGTATTAACACTCGCCATTGACAATGGGGTGATCTACGCGGGGGGCTTTTTTGGCACGGCCGGGGGTGAATCCCGCGACCGTTTGGCGGCGTTTGACATGAATAGCGCGCTGTTGGATTGGAATCCGGGTGCCGGCGGCTCTGTATCCACACTCGCCATTGACAATTGGGTGATCTACGCGGGGGGCAGCTTTAGCACGGCCGGCGGTCAATCCCGCGACAATTTAGCGGCGTTTGACACGGATGGCGCCTTGTTGGATTGGAATCCGTATATCCCTTGATCAGGCGGCCGAAATACCGCCAGAGGGTTCGGGTGTTGTTGACGGGGTGGGTCTTAATGGGTTGGCTGGAAAACTGGAGCAGTAAAAATACAGAAGGATCCGCCGGAGTATAGGAAGTATAAAGACTCATCAAGCGTGGGCGGTAGTCATCAACGGTTTTGCCATCAATGCCCGGTGCCGATTGCTTGTTGAGCTGACCCCAGCTTTGTACCAGTAATTCAGAGTCCAGCAGTCCATACAGATTCTGAAACCGATGCGTGGGGTGGGTTTGTGCCTTAAATACTATGGCGTGCAATGCGGTTGTCATAGTGAGTCCAGCCCTACTTTGTCCGGGCTATGTGTCTGTTGCACACCGTGATATAACTGCCAGTCCCTTCGCCATGTACAAGGCTTTCCCCTGCTCAAACTACTATGGACTGGTCCGACTTCCAAAGTGCCATCGTTGGCCTCGTGGTTTACTCGGCTTCTATACCTGCCTCCTGCAGGAGCAACTTTGGATCTGCAGCTTTGGCTCCTGCGTCGCTCTACCCCCTACCCCATGTAGGGGTCACAAGTTCCTGGAGCCTCTCTTGACACATGCCACGGTTTGATAACTCCGCTGACTTGCCACAACCTTGCCAAACCGGTTGCTTTGCATGGACTTCGACGGCGTTACAAGCCTCGTCAGTCAGGACAAGCATATTGTCGGAGCGATACCAACACTTCAGGATCACGCAATCCCTATGGCCTATGTCATTCTCTCTCTACGCTTCACGCTGGTTGTTCGGCTGCTTGTGGAAGGGTTGCCCCTCGCACCGGAAAGTATTAGCGATCCACAGACTCCGCGCAGCGCGCAAGACTCGATACGGGTGGCTGGCTAGGCCTTACCCGATAGGGACTTTCACCCTGCAAGAATGCCCCAAGCTTTGCTTGTCGCACTAACGCCCGGCTTTGGGGCGGACTTAGCCAAGCAGCGGCGAAAAGGCCGTCCCAGTCCTGAAGGGGCGATAACAGTCGCTTGTTAGCACTTTTTCAGACTCTTTGGCAAAAATGCGTCAATTTCCTCATCGGAAAAAGTCATATCTTCAAGGTTCTTAAAGTAAAACGGGACAGATTTATTTCTCGTCCAACACCCGAAAAAATAAATCTGTCCCCTTTACGCGTCTGTCCCCTTTACGCGTCTAGAGTTTCCTCGTGAGTTAAAAGCTGATCAATACGGTATACGATTTCTCGTTGTTGCCGACCAAACACCGATCAAATTTGAAATTGTGGCTGAAGCACGCATAAGCCTTAATCCACCTAAATACTACGCTTGGCCTTCAATTCCCAGCCTTGATCATGAGGATCAATGCACAGAAAAACTTTTGGCCAACGCTGATCGTTGGGCAGATGCAAGTATAGAATCTAGAGATTCAATTGATTTAGCTGTACTTCGACATCATGGCCCTCTCCCCCAAGAAGCTATATTGAAAGCAGAAAGCGCCTATCCTGTAACCCCTGAGCTGAAAAAAGCATTGCGAAAATTTTTAGAAAATAGGCAATATAGGGACAAGTGTTTCAATGCCCTAGAGATAGAAAATCGAAACCATGTTTTAAGTGGGGTACACCTTTTAGCTAACGATTTTGATTTGAAAATCGAGGATTCTGAGTAGCCACGTTTAGCGGCCCCCATTTATCCCGAGAATCAGTTGGCTTAGCTACTACCGACACCCAACATTTATCTTAGAAGGGCCATTTTGTCCTCAAAAGGGTGTCGCTAAACGTCGTTAATAATCAGTTTGGGGAGTTTGCTTTTTTGGATTCAGTTGACTTGCAGAGGTCCGACCCCGCCACTCCACCCAAACCTTTCCAGCAAAGGCTGGGGTTAGTGGCCATCGCTACTGAGCTCTTACCCGCATTCTTTATAACCAGAATTTCCACCACCATTTGAAGTGCTTTTTTGCAATCCACATGGTCAACCAGTCGACAGCTTTCACTGCGCCAGAAGCAGTGCCTTCATTCGTCATAATGGTAAAAGCAAAATTTGACTCCGGGACAATGATGAACCGGCAGAAAAATGTCCCAGCAGAACCATCAAACCCGGAGAATCGTTTACCTCCCAAGACACCATTAGCCATACCGAGAGAAAACCCATCGTGGCCGAAATGAATATTCTGATACGCCCCGCTGCTTATGTAGTTGTCGTTTCCCCTTAAACCCCGCAAGTGCAACTGCATATAATTTGCGAAACCTCTGGGCGTCATGCTCAAGTCACCCGCCGGGGCAATCAAGTTTGGCAGTTTGTAGCCATGATCAGGCGGATATGTTTCGACTTCGCCTTTCACAATCGCGTGACCCCATGGCTGGTCCGCGGCAACGCTGTTGGGCCAGCCAATATGGACTGCCATACCCAGGTCTTCAGTCAATGTCCTGCTAGCGAGATCCTCATATTTGAGGCCAGAAGCTCTTTCAAGCATTGCGGAGGCCATCGTGTAGCTCGCATTGGAGTACAAGTGCTGAAACTTGCTATCCTTTTTTTCGGACGAGGGTGCCTGCATGATCAGATACTTAATAAACTCAAGTCTTTCATCGCTGACTGACGGCCCATAGTCTGGAAAAGGCTCTACATCTGCGTTCGTATAGGCCTTAATCCCCGCCTTGCAAAGAAACAGATCCTCTAATGTAACATTGCTATAGTCACCATTTGCGTTCGCTCTTAGCTCCGGGAAGACATCGAAGAATTTCGTTCGCCAGGTGATCTTATTTTGCTCGATGAGTTTCGCCGCCATCACAGCGAGCACAGATTTCGAACAAGAACCAATGTGGAAATAGTCGTCGAGTGTGGCTTGAGCCGGTTTTCCATCTACTCGCGCCCCTTGAACTTCCTGGAGGTAAATCATTTCCGCATTCATTACCGTTACAGCAATCGCAGGAACTTTGTATTTCGCTCTTGCTTTGCTCACGATTTCGGCCAGGTACGATTTCGACAAGCGAGCATCCTGTGAGTGTGCGTTTTGTAGTTGGTTCATTAGAACCCCTGACTTTCCATTGTAAGCTTCACAGCTTCTTCTTTTTTCATAACGTTGGTGTTCACAAGCCTTTTCTATGCATGAGGGGCCAATTCTAGATCACTTCGAACGATTTCCCGGCCGCGCCAGTTATAGTTGCTTAATTTGTCCAGAACTAACCATCCATAAACCTCTTTTGGTGGAGACAGCCAGATCAATATCATGGAGCAGGTTAATGTAAGGGTGAATAGCTATTGGCATCTCTGTAACTATATGACTTACAGTTAATGCGGCCAAAGTTGCACCCTCTGGCATTCCTTCTGTTATATCTATAGCCAAGCACGATTTAGATAACGGCATGACATCTATGACTTTTGCATCAGATCTAACCACGGTAACCTTAACATGTCCCCCAACCTGAACCAGCGTTGGATCAGTTGTCGCTGCTAATACATAAACATCCCAATATTCATCACTTTGAGATGGAAGGACTACCGTGTTGTGACGTTCAGTACATGGGCTAGCTCCGCGTTGAAGTGCGGCAATTCTAGCTTTTACCATTGAAACCTCTAGTTCCGTTGGTTTCCTGCTTGGAGCAATATCTACAACTGGCGGTTCTGATGCTGAATAGATAACATCTGCAATTATTTCAAATTCTTCCCCAGCTCTTTGATAAAAGGACACCGTAAAATCATCGGAATTAGGATATGTAACCCAGCCTACAAGGTTAGGGTAGTCTCCTGGGTTTATCTTAGCTAATAGCAGGCCTGTTGCGTTGGCAGCCCTAATGTCCTTTTCGTACATTAGTCGCCCATCATATTCTGCTTGCGAGAGATATGACTTTTCTTGCTCACTTAAAGTCGCACTTGAATCACGCCCTGCATCTATCGACGTAGCTGTCTCACATGCATTGATAAAAATGCAGGCTACAAGTATTGTAATTATTCTCACGCTATTCTCGAAATAGTTGAAGTGAAAGGAGATCCAGCCAACGAAATGGGCTATGCTGGCCGGCCTTGTTACACATTGCGGTTATTGCCTTTGCTTTTTCGGATGGAATGCACCCAAGCCATTAGAAGGCCTGCCGCTAGGGCGGCGCCCATGGCTGCTACGGCACCAAAGACTGTCTGGTTACCAAAGATATACTGGGCACCGATTACGCCAGTGGCGGCTGCCAAAGCGATGATTAATGCTGAGTTCCAGTTCATACGTTCCTTCCGTTTACCTATTACCTGTAATGCTATGCACACGGGCTCAAGCTTGCGAGCGATCCATAGCCGCCTGCGCCGGTTTGTTGCCATGCTTGTTCAGCATTTACCCAATGTGAATTTTCCCACTGCACCGGGGGTATAGGACGCACCCCCAAAATCTTTGGCCTGAGTATTTTCCGCGCTTAGCTAAGCGTTTGACCATAGGGTAACTACATGTAGGGCAGGAAGGATTAGTCCCCTTTTTCCAATTTCCAATGAGTGTCAGGTTAGACACCAACATGAAAAGCGGCTTCGCAACTAACGCTAGAACAACCATAATC
>NZ_JAVDDU010000015.1 GCF_030848505.1 Marinimicrobium hydrolyticum | reverse complement strand
TTTGGATACAAGCTTGACTATATCCAGCTCAACCTCTACCCCGTACAGCGACAACTTCTCTTTTGCGGATTCAATCTCTGACATCTCCTTTTGCAAAAAAACTGACTGCTTCCTATCGAACTCCAACAGTGTTGTTTCTGGTATAATTATTTCATGGCCATGTTCCTTGCACTCTACAAGGAAGTTATGCAAGTGCCGAGGAAGTCTGTCCTTGATAAATGAGTCAGCGTAAAGAAGGTCGGAATTAAATATTATCTTCACTAGCAAACATACTCCATTGTCCGTCACCCGCACAACGTCGCCAATACGCGCCGCTTTAGCGGTCGCTGTGCTTGATCTAATTACTTCCCACTTTATCGGAGGCCTTGCCTAGCGCAGCCCCAGCATCCCATATCCCTCGTCGAAGATTACCAATTTCATCGAAATCTTCTTCGCTAAATTTTCTGTTCATGTAACCCGCCACCCCGAGATGGCGTGCTGCCTCCCCAAGTGAACGAGTCACTTCCTCTAGCTCGTAAGACAATGCCATGACTTCTTGCTGAAGCGCCGCAACGTCGCCAAGCTTTGAGCTCACATTGGCCAATTTGCGATTGATTGTATTAGGCTCTCCAAGAGACACTATGAAAGAATCATACTCTGATTGGGCCTGTGACCTTAGGTGCGCAATTTCTGCTATTGCAATTTCGGAGCTTTCAGATCGAACCGCATCTAAAACCGAGGTGTAGGTGACGCCGGCCATAGCCAGAATTGCCGCGACAAAGCCACCAATCGCGTATACTGCGGTACTCTTTTTTATTAAAAAGTACCTAGTTTCGATTTCGCTAATTAATGACTCTTTTTGATCCCTATCCATTCGTCAAAACACCAATATTACTAGAAGGAATGTGTCCGCATTTGAAACCCAGAGAACTTCCACCTTTTACCGCTCTCCGCATGTTATACCACGCGCCATAACCCAGGTCACGCCCTGGCTCGCGACCTATTGCTTTAAAAAAGGAGGGGGTTACGTGAAAAATTGCTCATGCTGAATCTTATGCGGAAATAGTTTGTCCAGACGCACAAAACATTGCGCATAAAGTTGCTTTATGCGCCATTTTCCATTTTTCCAACAGGTCAGTGAGGGGATGATGATGCGTTGTCGTTACGCATCATTTGCTGTTCGGTGGTTAAATCGCTGCGGGGAGCGCTCAAGTCAGGCACTTGAGCGCGCTGGCTATGGCTATGTGGTGGCTTGCGGCGGCTCAGGTTTTGGGCAGCGTCACACCACGCTGGCCCTGGTACTTGCCGCCTCGGTCTTTGTAGGAGGTTTCGCAAATCTCGTCGGATTCGAAAAACAGCATCTGCGCTACGCCTTCGTTGGCGTAGATCTTGGCGGGCAGTGGGGTGGTGTTGGAGAATTCCAGGGTTACATGGCCTTCCCACTCCGGCTCCAGGGGCGTGACATTCACGATAATGCCGCAGCGGGCGTAGGTGGATTTGCCGAGGCAGACCGTCAGCACAGAGCGGGGAATGCGGAAATACTCCACGGTACGCGCCAGGGCAAAGGAATTGGGAGGGATGATGCAAACATCGGACTTAATGTCCACAAAGCTGTCTTCATCGAAGTTTTTGGGGTCCACCACGGACGAGTAGACGTTGGTAAAGATCTTGAATTCGTCCGCACAGCGCACATCGTAGCCGTAGCTGGAGGTACCGTAGGAGACAATGCGCTGCCCTTCGGCATCGTGACGCACCTGGCCCGGCTCAAAGGGCTCAATCATGCCGTGCTCTTCCGCCATGCGGCGCATCCACTTATCGGACTTGATACTCATGGGGTCTCCCGAAAAACCTGAAGGATTGCTGGGGCCGCATAATAAAGCTTTTTGGCCTCAAAGCCTACCTTCAGGAAGGGGTATCAGTCGTCGGTAATCACGATTTCAGGGGCTTCTTGTGCGCCAGCCGCATCCTGCCAAAGACGAGCACCCAAGCGGCGGGCAATACGACGGTAGTGCTGGCTGAGCGAGGAGTCCGGGTCAGCCGCCACGGTGGGTAAGCCGGCGTCTGTCGTTTCGCGAATAGCCAAATCCAAAGGCAGTGATCCCAGCAGCTCGGCCTGATACTCGCGGGCTATGCGCTCACCCCCTCCAGCACCGAAAATGTGTTCTTCGTGGCCGCAGTTGGAACACACGTGCACGGCCATGTTTTCCACCACCCCGAGTACCGGCACATTGACCTTGCGGAACATCTCAATGCCCTTTTTGGCATCCAGCAAAGCAATATCCTGTGGCGTGGTGACAATGACCGCACCGGTTACTGGTACTTTTTGGGACAGCGTCAGCTGAATATCCCCTGTGCCAGGGGGCATATCCACAATGAGATAATCCACCTGATCCCACTGGGTCTGGCCCAATAACTGCTGAAGCGCCCCGCTAACCATGGGGCCGCGCCAGACCATGGGAGTCTGCTCGGTTACCAGATAGCCCATGGAGACCGACTGCACACCGTGGGCTTGAATAGGCAGCATCATTTGCTTACCGTCGCGCTCAACAATCTCTGGGCGCCGCTGCCCCACCCCCAACATGTGCGGTAGGCTGGGGCCATAGATGTCCGCATCCAGAAGGCCCACCCGAGCCCCCTCCGCTGCCAGCGCCACGGCCAGATTCACAGCCGTGGTGGATTTACCCACTCCGCCTTTACCGGAAGCCACGGCGATGATGTTTTTCACCCCAGGAGTACGAGCGGCTGTATTGGCGCCGCCCAGAGCAGGAATGTCCCATCCGATATCCACGCCCACGGATTGCACACCGGCAATCCCGGACACGGCATGGTTTATCGCCTCCGCCAGCGTCTGACTCACCCCTTCCGCTGGGTACCCCAGGGTGATACTCACCTCTATCCGATCGCCGTCAACTGAAACCCGTGGCTCGATACCCAATTCCAACAAGGTACGGCCTAGCGTGGGCTCTTCGATCAACTGAATGGCCTGGGTAACGCTTTCTCTGGAGATCTCGGACATAGCAATTCCGTAAACGATGTGTGAGGGAAGGTAAGGCGATGGCCGCGGCACTGGCGGCCGGGACAATACTCTATCCGCCGACACGTCAAAAACCAAGTGCCAAGGTCAACTTTTATGGTTAACCCCCTGAAGATCCGGGCAAAATTTGCTATAGTGCGCCTCTTTTTTCTGGCCGCACCGGCCCCCAACCGCCCTGATTAGCGACGTTTATGACCCAGAGCCGCAAAATTCTAGTTACCAGCGCCCTCCCCTATGCCAACGGCGAGCTGCACCTGGGCCACATTATGGAGCAAATCCAGACCGACATTTGGGTGCGCTTTCAAAAGCTGCGCGGTCACGATTGCCTGTATGTGTGCGCCGATGACGCCCACGGCACCGCCATCACCCTGAAGGCGGAGGAGCTGGGAATCAGCCCGGAAGCTCATATCCAGGCTATGCAAGAGGCTCACGAGACCGTATCCAAAGGCTTTCTGATCGAACACGACAACTTTCACAGCACCCATTCAGTGGAGAATCGGGAGCTGGCGGAAATGATTTACCGGCGTCTGGACGGCAACGGGCATATTGCCCGGCGGGAAATTATTCAAGCGTTTGACCCTGAGAAACAATTGTTTCTGGCGGATCGCTACATCAAAGGCAGCTGCCCCAAGTGCAAGGCGCCGGATCAGTACGGTGATAACTGTGAGGCCTGCGGAGCCACCTACTCTCCTATGGAGCTGATTGACCCGGTCTCAGCTCTGTCGGGCGCCACCCCGGTGCCCAAAGAGTCGGAGCACTTCTTCTTCCGCCTGCCCGAATTCGCGACTTTTCTAAAAGACTGGACCCGCGCCGGGCACCTGCAGCCGGAAGTGGCCAACAAAGTGGCAGAATGGCTCGATAGCGATTTACAGGAGTGGGACATTTCCCGCGATGCGCCCTATTTTGGTTTTGAAATTCCCGATCAGCCAGGCAAATTTTTCTATGTCTGGCTGGATGCCCCCATCGGCTACATTGCCAGCCTGAAAAATCTACTGGATCGCACCGGCGGGGATTGGCTGGACTACTGGAAGCGCGACTCGGACGCCGAGGTGTACCACTTTATCGGCAAGGACATCGTCAACTTTCACGCGCTGTTTTGGCCCGCCATGCTGCACTCGGCGGATCTGCGCACGCCCACCAAAATTTGCGTACACGGTTTTGTTACCGTCAATGGCAAGAAAATGTCCAAGTCCCGGGGCACCTTTATTAATGGCCAAACCTATCTGGCGCACCTGAACCCGGAATACCTGCGTTATTACTTCGCCGCCAAGCTGACCGGATCGGTAGACGACCTGGACTTGAACCTGGATGACTTTATCCAGCGAGTGAACAGCGACCTGGTGGGCAAAGTGGTCAACATCGCCAGCCGCACCGCCAAGTTCATTAATAAGGCCGGCGGCACACTCGCCACTGAAGTGGCTGAACCGGCACTGTGGCAACGATTTGTCGACGCCAATGAAAGCATCGCCCAACTTTACGAAGCTCGCGAGTTCAGCAAGGCCATGCGGGAAATTATGGCGCTGGCCGATGCCGCCAATGAATACATCGCCGCCAAAGAACCCTGGAAAATGGCCAAGCAAGCCGGCCAAGAAGCGGAAGTACAGGCCGTTTGCACTCAGGGGATCAATTGCTTCCGCGCCCTGATCACGTGGCTCAAACCGGTGGTGCCGGAGCTTGCCCGCAAAGCCGAAGCGTTTCTGGGCGAAACCCTGAGCTGGCAGCAAGCGCCGAGCTTTCGGGGCGGAGAGAACATTAACGCGTTTGAACCCCTGATGGTCAGGGTGGAAAAAGACAAGGTAGATGCAATGATTGAAGCCAGTAAGGAAGAAGCACCGACTCCCGCCAGCGGACCCTTGGCCGATGAGCCCATCGCCGAAGAGATCGATTTTAACAGTTTTGCCAAAGTGGACTTGCGCGTTGTACGCATCGTAAAAGCCGAGCACGTTGAAGGCGCTGACAAATTGTTGCGCCTTACCCTCGACCTGGGCGGTGAAACCCGCAACGTCTTTGCCGGAATCAAAAGCGCCTATCAGCCAGAAGATCTGGAAGGCAAACTCACCGTCATGGTCGCCAACTTAGCGCCGCGAAAAATGAAGTTCGGCGTAAGTGAAGGCATGGTTCTGGCCGCAGGCCCGGGTGGCAAAGACATCCACATACTGGAGCCCCACAGCGGCGCCCAACCTGGCCAGCGGGTGATGTAAACCTCAACTAGCGCCAATGGGAAAAACTTGTCCCAAGTAGACGACTCCAACCGCAATTTTGTCTCAATTGGGCGGCGCCACATCTCAGAGCGCTATAAGCATATACACAAACAGCCTAACCATCCGGGGTTTATAGATTGATCGGGACAGGGGGCTTAACGATAATGTGCGTCTAGCAGGTTGTTGGAAAACGTTTTCGAGGCAGGCGATGCAAGGCAAAATCGGGCGAAAAAGCGGAGTTTATGTGTGATAAATGAGCATTTTGAGTCCGATTTTAACGCCGCAGCGGCCACGCAGATAGTTTTACAACGGCCTGCTAATGGAAGAGGGCGCACCATGGGAAATACGGCATGACCGAATTCGCCATTATTCTGCTCAGCACCATCCTGGTGAACAACTTTGTGCTGGTGCAGTTCTTGGGCCTCTGTCCGTTTATGGGGGTATCCAACAAACTGGAAACCGCCATCGGTATGGCCGGTGCCACCACGTTCGTGCTCACTCTGGCAGCGGTTTGCAGTTACCTCATTAACACCTGGGTGCTCACACCGCTAAACATTGAGTTTATGCGCACCATCTCGTTTATTTTGGTGATTGCGGTGGTGGTGCAGTTCTCAAAAATGTTTATCGAGAAAACCAGCCCACTGTTGTACCGGGTGTTGGGCATTTTCCTGCCCCTGATTACCACCAATTGCGCGGTACTCGGTGTGGCTTTGCAAAACACCAACCGCGACCACGGTTTTTTTGAGTCGACGGTGTTTGGTTTTGGCGCGGCTCTGGGTTTCTCGCTGGTACTGATTTTGTTTTCCGCCATGCGTGAGCGTCTGGCGGCGGCCGATGTTCCCATGCCTTTTAAAGGCGCGGCCATTGGCATGATTACCGCCGGCCTTATGTCACTCGCCTTTATGGGGTTCGGTGGTTTGGTGTAAATGACGCGTTTCGGTGGCAGCCAGTGGCTGGCCGAACAAGAGTCAACACAACCTAGGTTTTTCGCATTCGTATGTTGGAATTGATAGCACAACATCCAGTGGTTTCATCCCTGATCGCCCTGATCGGCCTAGCGCTGATCTTCGGGGCGGTGTTGGGGTATGCCGCCGTGCGTTTCAAACTGGAAGGCGACCCCATCGTCCAGCAAATCGACGACTTGTTGCCGCAAACCCAGTGTGGCCAGTGCGGCTATCCCGGCTGCCGTCCCTATGCTCAGGCCATTGCCAACGGCGACGCCATTAACAAGTGCCCGCCCGGCGGCCAACCCACCATTAATGCTCTGGCGGACCTGCTGGACGTGGAAGCCCCGAGCCTGGACGCCGAACACGGTGAAGAGTCGGAAGTAAAAAAGGTCGCTTACATTCGCGAGGACGAGTGCATCGGCTGTACCAAGTGCATTCAGGCCTGCCCGGTGGACGCCATCATTGGCGCGGCCAAGCAAATGCACACGGTTGTCATTGACGAATGCACCGGCTGTGATCTGTGCGTAGAGCCGTGCCCAGTGGACTGCATAGACATGGTACCTCTCGAGCCCACAATCAAAGAGTGGAAATGGCAAAAGCCGGTTCCGGCCGAACAGGCCGTACAACTTATCGCTACTGACCGCGATAGCGGCGACACGGGTAGAGCGGCCTAATGGGTAGTTTAATCAAAACTTGGGAGATCCCCGGCGGGGTTCATCCACCGGAGAACAAAGCACAGTCCCTGCAGCTACCGCTGGGGAAAATGCCCCTGCCTCCCACATTGTTCCTGCCACTGAACCAGCACATTGGCACGCCGGCCAAGCCCGTCGTGGAAGTGGGCGATCGAGTCCTGGGCGGTCAGTTGATCGCCGACGCTGAGGGCGTGTTCAGCGCACGCGTGCACGCGCCCACCTCGGGCAAGGTTAGCGACATTAAGGACAGCCTGGTCCCCCACCCCTCAGGCATGAGTGCTCCGTGCATCATCATCGAGCCCGATGGCGCCGACGAGTGGGTGGAACTGCATCCGCTGGAAGATTACCTGAGCGCTGACAAAAGCGAACTACTGAGCCGAATTCGTGCTGCGGGAATCGCAGGCCTCGGTGGTGCCGGTTTTCCCACTTCGGTGAAACTCAACCCGCGCGCTGATCACAGCATTGATACGCTGATTCTCAACGGCACCGAGTGTGAGCCTTACATCACCGCCGACGACGTTCTAATGCAGACTCGCGCTGACGAGGTGATCGCCGGGTCTTTGCTATTGGCAAAGCTACTGGATTACCCCGAGCATATTCTTGTGGGTGTAGAGGACAACAAACCCGAAGCCATCGCCGCCCTGCAAAAGGCGGCCGCCGGGACCGAAGTACAGGTGGTGCCCTTCCCCACCAAGTACCCCTCCGGTGGCGAAAAGCAATTGATTCAAATACTCACGGGCCGCGAAGTCCCCAGCGGACAGATTCCCGCCACCATTGGTGTGGTTTGCCAAAACGTGGGCACCGCGGCATCCGTGTATCGGGCGGTGCGCTTTGGCGAGCCACTGGTGTCCCGGATTACCACTGTGGTGGGAGAGGCGCTGCAAACCCAGCGCAATGTGGAGGTGCTGCTGGGCACGCCCATCGACTACTTATTGGAACAGCATGGCTTTGACGCCCAGCGCGCCTCGCGCTTGGTGATGGGCGGCCCCATGATGGGCTTCAGTTTGCCGGATGCATCAGTACCGGTAATCAAAACCACCAACTGTATTTTGGCGCCCAGCAAAGTTGAGCTGCCACCGCCCGCACCCGCCCAGGCGTGTATACGTTGCGGCTTGTGTGCTGAAGCCTGCCCGGCCAGTCTGTTGCCGCAACAGTTGTTCTGGTATGCCCAGGCGGAAGATTACGAAAAACTGGAAAGCCACAACCTGTTCGATTGCATCGAATGCGGTGCCTGCTCCTACGTGTGCCCCAGCAATATTCCCTTGGTGCAATATTATCGCGCTGCCAAGGGGACCATTCGGCACCAGCAACAGGAGAAGGAAAAATCCGATCGCGCACGGCGGCGTTTTGAGTTCCGGCAGGAGCGTATTGCCAAAGAGGAAGCCGAAAAAGAAGCCAAGCGGGCCGCCAGAAAGCAAGCCGCCGAAGAAGCCAAGCGCAAACTGGCCGAACAAAAATCAGCCCCAGTGGCCGAGCAGGCGCCCGCCGCCGACAGTGAGCTACGGCCCGTGTCCACGGCTCAAGCGCAAGCAACGGGTGGCCAGCCATCGCGCGCCGTTCAACAGGCCAAGCTTGAGCGCAATCTGGTCGCGGCGCAGAGCAGCCTGACCAAAGCTCGCGAGCCGTTAACTGCCAACGAGCCTGGCGGTACGGTCAGTCAGGAGCAACTGGATAAGCAGCAAGCGCGCATCAAACAAGCGGAACTTAAAGTCCGCGAGGCGGAAAAGAAACTGCAACAGTTCCAAGCCAGCAGCGATACGCCTACAACCACGCAAGAACAAGATCCAGTGGCCGCTGCCATTGCTCGCGCGCGCGCCAAGGTGAACCAGTCACCAGAAGAAAAGCTGCGCTCCAGTTTGGAGTCGCTCTACAAGCGCCTGTCGAAAGCGGAAGAAAAAGCCGCCGAAGCTCGCGCGGAAGGCAGTGACAAAGCAGACGCGCTGCAACAGGGCGTGGACAAACTGAAAGAAAAAATTGCCACCTCCCAGAAAGAGTTGGACGAATTGGCCCCCAGCACAGTGGCGCAGCCCAGCTCTGCGTCTCGTAGCGATGCTGATCATGCCTCTCTGGCCATAGAAAAAGCGAAAGCCAAAGCCGCCGCTATGGCGACCATGAGTGCTGAGGACAAGCTGAGAAATCAGATCGAATCGCTCAAGGCTCGGCTGGAAAAAGCCCAGGAGCGTTTGGCCAAAGCTGAGGCGGAGGGTGACGAGAATGTTGAAGCGTTCCGCACAGGTGTCAGCAAGTTAGAAGACAAACTACAGCAACTGAACAATCGCTAGGCGCACTACGACGCCGAGTCAATCACCAAGGACCGCACACACATGTTACGGGTAAGCTCACCCCACACACACAACAGGCGAGACTCCGGCCAGATTATGCGCCTGGTGATGGTGGCCACGGTGCCCGGCTTGCTGGCCCTGACTCTGTTCTTTGGCTGGGGCAGTCTGTTCAACGTTGCCCTCGCTTGTGCCACCGCTGTGCTGTGCGAAGCCCTGGTGATGAAGCTGCGCGGCCGGCCAGTGATGTTTTATCTACGCGATTGCAGCGCCCTGGTTACCGGTGTGCTTCTCGGTCTCGCCCTACCCCCCTACTGCCCTTGGTGGTTGGTGGTGGTGGGCAGCGCCACGGCCATTATCCTCGCCAAGCAGTTGTACGGCGGCATGGGATTTAATCCTTTTAATCCCGCCATGGTCGGCTATGTGGTGTTGTTGATTTCGTTTCCGGTCGCCATGACCCAGTGGGCGGCACCCGCTGGCGTGTTGGCCGATCAGGTGGGTTTTATCGAAGGCATGCGGCAAATTTGGGGGGGTGTTCCCATTGATGGGTACACCGCCGCCACACCACTGGATGTGGTGAAACAAAACTCTAGCTTGCTTCTGGACGACGTCTACACCACTGACCCCACATTGAGCGAAGGTGTATGGGCCGGCGCCGGCTGGGAATGGGTTAACATCGGCTTTTTGCTGGGCGGTTTGTTCTTGCTCTACCAGCGCGTATTCACCTGGCACGCCCCAGTGAGCATGCTGGTGACATTGACGTTGATGGCGGCACTGTTCTACGACGGTGGCAGCTCTCACAGCGGTGGTTCGCCCCTGTTTCACTTGCTATCTGGCGCCACTATGTTGGGGGCGTTTTTTATCGTCACCGACCCGGTCACGTCCGCCGTGAGCAACCGCGGCCGGATGGTTTACGGAGCCCTGGTGGGCGTCCTGCTGTACGTAATGCGCTATTGGAGTAACTACCCGGACGCCATCGCCTTTGCTGTTCTACTGATGAACTTCGCCGCGCCCTTTATCGATTACTACACAGTTCCGCGCACTTACGGGCATAAGAAGAGTCGTCCGGCGACGAACAAGGGGGAACACTGATGCTCGGCAGGTCCATTGGTAAAAATAGTTTGTTGTTGGCCTGTTTCGCCCTGGTGACTGCCGGGCTTCTGGCTGGCACCTACCAACTGACGCGAGACCAAATTGAGCTGGCCGAGCGCGCCGCCGCTCAGGCAGCACTGTTTGAAATTATTCCTCAAGAGCAACACACTAACGATTTGCTGGAAGACACACTGGTAATCCCCCAAGAGGGTTGGGCACAACTGGGACTCAACTTTGGCGGGCTGATCCACCGCGCGCGCCAAAACGATCAAGTGACCGCTGTGATTATTCCCAGCGTGGCTCCAGACGGGTACAGCGGAGCCATTCGCATGCTGGTTGGCGTCAACCGCGAAGGCACCGTTTCCGGCGTACGGGTGCTAAACCACCGGGAAACACCCGGCCTGGGTGACAAGGTGGATCTATCCCGCAGCGACTGGATACTCAGCTTCGACGGACGAGCTTTGGGCGACCCTCCAGCGGAACGCTGGGCCGTGCGCAGAGATGGCGGCGATTTTGATCAGTTTACCGGTGCTACCATTACCCCGCGGGCAGTCATCAATCAGGTTCGACGCACACTGGAATATGTAGAGGAAAATCGCGAACTGCTGTTCCCCGAATCGGCTGAGAATGGCAACGTCTCAACCCGTGAAACAACGCCCAGCAACTAACCGACCAACCGATCAGGCAACTTATGAGCGATACCGTCGACTACCGACAGATCAGCAAAAACGGGCTCTGGACCAACAATCCGGCACTGGTGCAATTGCTCGGCCTGTGTCCGCTGCTGGCAGTGACCGGTTCCGTCGTCAACGCCCTGGGATTGGGACTTGCGACACTGATGGTCGTGACCAGCTCCAACATGATCGTGTCGTTAATCCGCAAAGGGGTGAGCGACGCCGTACGACTGCCCGCCTTTGTTATGATTATCGCAGCGCTGACGACTTGCATCGAGCTGCTCATGAATGCGTTTACGTACGAGCTGTACACCATTCTGGGCATCTTTATCCCATTGATCGTTACTAACTGTGCCATCCTTGGGCGCGCTGATGCCTTTGCCAGCAAGAACAAACTCCTGCCTTCAACGGTCGATGGACTGACCATGGGGCTGGGATTCCTGTTGGTACTACTGGCCATAGGCGCAGTCAGGGAATTGCTCGGCAGCGGCACCCTGTTTGCCAATATGCATCTACTGTTTGGTGAGGGCGCGCGCGGCTGGACCTTAACCGTTTTCCCCAACTATCCAGGCTTTTTGGTGGCCATTCTGCCGCCGGGCGCCTTTATCGTAGCGGGTTTTCTGATCGCCCTGAAAAATGTGATTGATAGCGGCATTGAGCGCCGTCAGGAAACCAGAAGAGCCAAGCCCATCAAGGGCAGCAAGCGCGTTCGCACGACTGGCGCTATCTCCTAATTTCCACTTTGCTTGTCCTCTTCACCCGCGGTGCCCTTCAACAGGCACCAGCGGGTTTTCGCCATTCCCAACATTTCACGTTACACTGGGCGCCACATCCCCCGCATTATGAGAAGGAGTGCCCATGTTCAATACCGAACAAATGAACGTCTTTACCAGCACCTATCTTGTGCCCTGGAGCATAAACCTGGCCGCTGCGCTGCTCATCTTCATTGTCGGTAAAGTGGTTAGTAACCTATTGGTCTCGGTGCTAGGCAAGGTCCTGGCCAAAACCAAGCTGGACAACATTCTTGTAGAGTTTATACAAACCCTTGTTTACGCTCTGTTACTGATTTTTGTGATCGTGGCGGCGCTGGATCAGTTGGGCGTTAATACCACATCGCTGATTGCCGTTCTGGGTGCGGCTGGCCTCGCGATCGGCTTGGCATTGCAGGGTTCACTGCAAAACTTCGCGTCCGGTTTTATGCTGTTGACCGCTCGCCCGTTTAAAACCGGCGATTATATCGAGGCTGGGAATTCGGCCGGTGTGGTGGAAAAAATTAGTATCTTCTCCACGGTCCTGCGCTCGCCGGACAACAAAGAAGTCACCATCCCCAATGGTGCAATCTACGGCCATAACATCATTAATTATTCCACCCGGGAAACCCGGCGCGTGGATATGGTATTCGGAGTGAGTTACGGTGACGACATCCGCAAAGTACGAGAAATCATTACCGGCGTATTGCAAAGCGATGAGCGCGTACTGGAAGAGCCGGCGCCAACCATTGTCGTGGGCGAACTCAACGACAGCAGTGTGGATTTTTGGGTGCGCCCCTGGGTGAACACGGCGGACTATTGGCCAGTAAAATGGGACTTAACGGAAAAAATGAAGCTCGCCTTTGATGAACAGGGAGTTACCATTCCGTTCCCACAAATGGACGTACATGTGGATAAGGCGGTCAGCAACTAGACAGCGCAAGTCGTTTAAACAAAAAAGCCGCGCCAGTCATGGCGCGGCTTTTTTATGCTGCGGAGAATCAGCCACCCAAGAGGAATTCCAAAGGAAAGGGTTGATCCGCGATACTCAAACGGCCACCCTTCAGCGATGCGCGCATGATCAGGTGCTCGCCCTCCTGAGTAAAGTAGGCGTCCAGGTACTGGGCCAGCATAAAGTACAACGGCGTTTGCATGACGACCGATTCAGAAAGCTTGATTTCCAAGTCGGCGTCGGCGATGGCAAAGTAGTCCATTACGTCAACCACTTCAGATAACGCACGGTTATCCGGCAGTCCAACGTAGTTGGCTACAAAATGAATGTCCGCATCGCCCTCCAGAATGTCCGCCGCCAAGCGCACAGAGAACTCCAGACCCTCTTGCAATAGCAGCTCCAACACGGCCATTACTTCAGCCTCGTGCCCTGCAAAATCCACCTCGCCCGGTCCTTGTTGAATATCTCTTGCAAGCTCCTGCCATGCCACTACAGCGGCGGGCGAAATTTGTTTAAGTCCAAATTCGTAAACAAAGTTTTTTGTGGCTATCGGGCTGCCGTGAACTTCGCCAACGGTAAAGGCAAAGCTGGAGTCCAGACGCTCATTTACCAACTCTTGTGACATCGTCATACCCAGATTACCCAGAACAAATTCAGGAGCTCCGGCAACCGATACGGTCAAACTGTCCGCCCGATAGTTAAACAGCCCTTCGTAGTTCACCAGGTCCTCAAGAGTATGCAGATCGAAATCCAGGACCGAGGGACTAAGCATCAAGGTGACACTCTCACCATCATTAAAGTGTACCGCACCCAATTCCAGCGTACCCTCGGTATGCTGGCCATCATAGGTGCCCTGCATGGAGAGGTTGCCGCCGTCGATTTTAAGAAGCCCACCGCCAGTTTCCTGGCTCACCATAGGCAAGCTCGCGTAAGCACTGTAGGTCTGGTTGAAGTGGCCAATCATCAGGATATCGCTCAAGCCGTCTGATAAAATCTCCGCCAGCATTTGGTTCACTTCGTCGCTGCTGGTAGAAATCTCCACGTCTGATTGAGAGGCAAATAATCCCAGCTTCGGGCCTTTGGCCGTAAACAATATTGGCCCATGCTGAATGCGTGACGTACTGGTAAGGTTCAGTTCATCGAGGCCCAAGTGGGACAGATCAAAACGCATGGCCATAACCGTGTGGCTGGAGGTCAAGCCTCGCTCATAGCTGACCAGCTCCACCTCGTATCCGTGCACCTCACCTTGCGCGGCGCTTTGTTCTATCTGCTGCCTCAGGGCTTGTTCGCCCGCGTAACCACCGTAATAGGTCAATGCCAAGTACGCGCCCGCGGTTACAACCAGTACTCCAATCAGTTTTTTCATTATCTATTCCTTATCATTATCGTTGTAAATGCTATAGGCCTCATTCGTGGCCACCCAACAGTTCAATTTTGTAACCATCCGGATCTTCAACAAACGCTAACACGGTGTTGCCGTGTTTCATCGGACCGGGTTCGCGCACTATGTTGCCGCCCGCCGCGCGAATTTTAGCACAGGTCTGATAAACATCGTCCACGCCGATGGCAACATGGCCGTAGCCGTTGCCCAGTTCATAGTGTTCTGTTTCCCAGTTGTGGGTGAGTTCCAACACCGCCTGTTCTCTCTCATCCCCATAGCCCACAAAGGCGAGCGTAAATTTGCCATCCGGAAAATCGTGCTTGCGCAACAGCTTCATTCCCAAAACCTGAGTATAGAAATGTAACGAACGCTCCAGATTACCCACTCGCAACATGGTGTGTAGTATGCGCATAACTTAGAAATGCCCCTCGGTTTTTAACAAAAGCTGGTATTCGCTCACCCCTTCTCTGGACGCTAGAGGTCTGGCGATGTCGATGTGCAGAATGTTGCCGACGCGAGCTTTACTGGAGCTAAAGCGCAAGCCCAACCCGACATTGGCTAAATGAGGGTTGCTCCCGTTGGCTTCCAAACCCCAAGCTCGGCCCGCGTCAAAAAACGCAACCCCACCCATACGTACCACGTTCAGTAGATGCACATTGGAGAAGTACCGGCGCTCCACATTTAATATATATCGATGCTCGCCGCGCTGAAAGTCGATGGGATAACCACGCAAGCCAGAGATGCCACCCACGGTCAGCTCCTCGTGCTGACGTAACTCCCACCCCTGCCCGTACTCCAGATGGACGAACCAGCGATTTTGCCCGTTTCGAAACCGGTTGTAGGCGCCGGACACACCGGCTACAGCCGTATCGTAACCATCGGCGCCGGTGAAATGGTAACCGTCGAGGAAAGCTGATAGCTCCACCACATGGCTGTTGCCCATGCCAAATACATGGTCATACTGTGCGGCATAGCGCATGACGTCAGTGCTATTGCCCATATCCTGACTACCGAAGCCCGCGCGCAACTCGTAGCTTGGCCCCAGAGCCACATCCTCGGTTCTTTGAATCTGGTAAAGATTGCGGTAAGTGGCGTATTCGTTGCGGGAGTAGGTTAAACCCAACCAAGCGTAATTGGTGCGTCGATCCTCCGGAATGCCATTGACGGTTTCCGGCTGCTCTTGAAAGCGATCCTGATGAAACGTCAAACCGGCCAGCCAGCGTAGTGTGGTGTTATCTTCGCCTCTTAATAGGGACAGGCCGCCGTACACTTCTTGAAACCGTATGCGGTGGCCATACTCGCTAATAATCTCATCCCCTTCCCGAATCACGTTGGTGAGTGTCAGGTTTTGGGTTTCGACACCGGCGGCCCAGGGAGTATCCAGAGCATAGAAGGGATGCTCCACTTTCATGGCAAGGTCACGGCCATCGCTCAGCTGTGTGTAATAGATCCGCGCTGCGACGCGCGTCCGGAACAGGTGTGGTGTTTGGTATTGGTAGCGGACGCTGGTTCGTTCAACGTCCCGGGAGTAGCCGATGGAGATGTGCTCCCCTGTGCCCAGAAAGTTGCTATCTTTGATTCCAATTCCAGAGCTGGTCTCACCGCCTTCGTGGGCAAAGGTGAGCTCCGGCTCGGTTACCCAAGAGTCTCTGGTAACCACCAACACATCGATGTGATCGGGACAAATAACGTCTGGAACAATAAACGCGCTGGTGAGATAACCGCGGCTGCGTAGAATCCGCTCGGACTCCCGTACCAGTCCAATATCCAGGGGTTCATCTTCGGAGAACAACAACTGCGCGGCGACGACATCCTCGCGGGTATTGATGTGCAGGCGGTTCAGGCTGCGGTAAAGCCAATTGTTTTCTTCTGGAAGGGATTCATCAAAGATATCGCGACTTTCGTAGCGAATATTGCGGATGGTTTTACCACGATGGTCGTCAAACGCATCGAACACCAAGCGGCTTTCGCTCTGCTCAGCCAGATCCCGTGGCTCGTACTCGTAGCGCACGCAGTCCTGGCCCAATTCCTCCGTTTCCGGCTCGATTTCTGGTTCGGCTTCGGCTCTGGCGTACGCCGTCACGCAACACAAAACAAAAAACACAAGCGGGCGCCAGCGGTTACTCATATACAGTCCTATCCGCTTTCGACCGGTGCCATGTGCTGCTAATTATCACGTCTTTTCATTTCCCAGGACCCGGTCAGTACCGCCTGCACAGTACCGAGAGTGGGTATTAAACCCTGGGGGACCGCGGGAACGACTGAGCCGGGCATTTTTCAGATGCCGAGGGCCATCATATACCGAGTCCCAACCCGGAGTCACTAGAGAATCAGTGGCGGTGTGGAGAAGTTTCGGGGGCGCTGAAATGGGCGCCATCAGCGTGGTGGTGCAGCGTATGATAGCCCGTCCAGACGAGCGTCCAGACACCGAACAGAATGATCAAAACGGCAAAGCTCCAGCGCAGCCGGGGTCGACGTAGCAGATCGGTAAAGGTGTGCGCGGCGAAGCCGGTAGCGAGTACAGCGGGTAGTGTGCCCAGACCAAAAGCCAGCATAACGGCTGCGGAGGATAACGGGTGCGCCTGAGCCAAGGCGTAGGCCAGGGCCGTATAGACCAGACCGCAGGGCAACCAACCCCATAAACCACCCAGCAGGAGCGCTTGAGGGGCGCGCTTGACGGGCATTAAGCTCTTGCTCAGGGGCTGAATGTAGCGCCACAGGTGCGAGCCACCTCGCTCCAGCCAAGTCAGGCCCCGCCACCAGTTACCCAAATACAACCCCATGGCAATGAGCAGAAGTCCAGCCAGCACGCGCAGCCCAGTGCCCGTTACACCCTCACCGAGGGGTGCAGCCAGAAGGCCCACCAATAAGCCCATCAAGCTATAGCTGAGCAGTCGCCCCAGGTTGTAGCTCAAAATCAAGCGACCACGGCGCCCGCGGGCGCTTTCGGGAATCGCCACAGTGAGCGCCCCCATGATGCCGCCGCACATGCCCACACAGTGAGCGCTGCTGAACAGCCCCAGGGCAAAGGCCGCCACCAGAACAGGGGCCAGAGTGTGCAGGAGATCAATCACGCTTGGATTGATCCTCTTGCCGTTCTGCGGGTTCCTCGTCCTCGTCGAACAGGATTCGATGCGCCTCGGTTTCCAGGTTGTCGTACTGGCCACTGGTAATGGCCCAGAACAGCAATCGGATGGCGATAGCAAAGATCACCAGAGCGATTGGAATTAAAAGATAAAGACTGTCCACTTCCGATTTCCCATAATGTGTCCGCCAAAGTTCAGTGTACACCCTCTCCTGCCCCGCCCCGACTTAAACGCATGGCATTCAACACCACCACCAGGGAGCTCGCCGTCATACCCAATGCCGCCACCCAGGGCGCCACCATGCCCGCAGCCGCCAGAGGCAATGCCAGCAGGTTGTAAGACAGCGAAAACCCCAGGTTTTGCGCGATGATTCGCCGCGTCCGGCGCGACAGAGTGATGGCAGCAGCCAGGGTGGTCAGATTATCATTGAGCAGCACGCTATCCGCTTTGGTTTGGGCCAGGTCCGAGGCAGACGCGACCGCCACGGACACATCGGCCCCTGATAACACCGGAACATCGTTGATACCGTCGCCCATCATCAGTACCCGGTCGCCTGCGGCCTGAACCTCGCGCAGGCGCGTCAGTTTATCCTCTGGGCTGGCTCCAGCGCGGAAATCCTTGATCCCCAAAACCCCTGCCAGTTCGGCCACGGCACCAGAGCGGTCGCCACTGAGCAACTCCACGGCCAATCCCTCGCGGGTCAATTGCTGCACCAGTTGTAAAGCCCCCGGACGCACCTCGTCGGCAACGGCGAACCAAGCCAAAGGCTTCTCTTCGCTACACAGCAGTAGCCAGAGCTTGTCGTCTGGCGCCGGCGGGGGCGCCTGTGTGGGCAAAATCTCGGCCGCGAATTCATTGTTGCCGAGTCGATAACGCCGGCCCTCCACACGCCCCTCTACGCCGGCCGCGGTGTACTGTCGCACATCCGTTGCCTGACTCTCGCCCCGCCAGGGCTCAAAGGCCGCTGCCAGCGGATGATTGGCACTGGCTTCCAGCGCCGCGCTAATGGCCAGAGCCTGCTCCCGGGGCATTGAGTCACACAGACGTACCTCTTCCAGAACAAAGGAGCCCTTGGTGAGCGTTCCGGTCTTGTCGAAAATCACGCGGCTTACTCGCGTCAGGCCTTCCAGTACATGTCCCCGCGCCACCAGAAAGCCCCGCTGGCGCAGGTTTGTGGTCGCGGCCGCCAACGCCGTCGGCATAGCCAGCCCCAGAGCGCAGGGGCAGGTCACCACTAACACGGATAGCGCCACCCAAAGAGCACGATCCGGCTGGTACCACCACCAGAAGGCGAACACGGCGCTACACACTACCAAGACTGCAGCCACGAAATAGCGTGCCACTTTGTCCGCCAGGGCCACTTGCCAGGGTTTGTCCCGAGCGGCCTGATCCACCAGTCGCTCGATGGCGGACAAGCGGGTGCCCGCGCCAGTAGCGACCACTTCCACGGTCAGCGGGCTGTCACTGTTCAGCGTGCCGGCAATCACAGGATCACCTGCCGTCTTTGGCACAGGCCGCGATTCTCCGGTCAGCAGGGCTTCCATGGCGGCGCTGTGGCCTGTTTGAACTCGGCCATCACAGGGAAACGTTTCCCCGGCGCGCACCAGGACGCGCTCGCCGGGGCGCAGGCTTTTGACCGGCACCAGAGTTTCCTCGGTTTCGTCCAAGCGTCTTGCAGTCAGCGGCATCAGCTGCGCCAGGTTGCCGAAGCCCTGTCGGTTTTTATGCCGGGCGCGCATCTCCACATAGCGGCCGGCGAGAAGGAAAAAGGCGAAGGTGGAAATGGCCTCGAAATAAACTTCACCACCCCCGGACACCGTGGCCCAGGCACTGGCGATGTAAGCCAGGCCAATGCCCAGGGCAATGGGTACGTCCATGGTGAGATTGTTGCGCCGGAGCCCGATCCAGGCCCCGCGGAAAAATGGCCAACTGCTGAACAACACTACAGGGGTGACCAGTAGCAAGCTGATCCAGCGGAAGAAATGCAACCATTCTCCAGTAGCGCCGGTGTAGATATACACCGCCAGCATCCCCACCTGCATCATGCCAAAACCCGCCACCCCCAAGCGCATCAAAGCCAAGCGGTTCTCGTGCCGCAACAGGTCTTGCTGGTGTTTATCAGTGGCCGGATGTGGAGTAAAGCCGATGGCGGCCAATTCCAGTAACAGTTCACTGAGCGGTTGCTGGTCGGCATCCCACACCAGGGTGCAGCGGTGGGTGACCATATTGACGGTGACCGAGCGCACGCCCGGCTGACTGTGCAGGTGTTTTTCAATCAACCAGCTGCACGCCGCGCAGGTGATATTTTCCAGCAGTAGGCTGGCTTGACGCTGATGCTCGTCCAGCTCCAACACAAATTCGGATTGCACTTCCGGGAGGTCGTACACGCGCCAGCGTTCTATGGCGAGCGTTTGTTCCGCATCCGGTCGGCTATTAGCCTCTGTGCGGAAACGATAAAAACTTTCCAATCCACCATCGACAATGGCTGTCGCCACCGCCTGACAGCCTATGCAGCACATACGCTCTTCCCGGCCACTGATGGTGACAGGGTAAAAAGCTCGATCGGGAATGGGCAGCCCGCAGTGATAACAACTCATAAAATGCTCTAACTAACTAGCCCTAGTTGTGGGTAACACGGGGCTTTAACTCCACCTGATCGGTACGCTCGAAATTTATTTCCGCGCGCAGCCGCCACTCGGCTTCGGCGCGCAGGTCGGGCGGCAATTCGGGCAGCAGGTACAAATACCAACGATGCTGGGGTTTGATGTCCATGTCGCCACGATATTGCCCTGGCTGAACTTGGCGTAACTTTACTTGCTGGTCGAGCCGGGCGCTGACCGGATGGTCCATTAATAAGAGCAGTTGCTCGGGCAGGGACGTATCGGCGTTGACTTCGGCCATGACTTCTCCGGTAGTCCGGTCGAATTTCAAGGAGGCCTGCAGGCCCATTTCCTGGGCGCGGATATCCTGCTCAAAGACTTGGTTGATGCCCCGCCCTTCGCGGTAGTAGTTGTCGAGCACCACGTCGTCGGCGTTGTAGAAGGCGACGGTCAGAAGTACGCCGACCACAAAGAACACCGCGATAAGCGGTGCCATCAGAAACCAGAACCAAAACTGCCGATACCACGGCTGAATGTCGTTGTCGCGTCGCTGTTGCATGTTGTGTTCTGGTTCCTGTTTTGAGATTGTTTGCTTTTAAAAGGGTAGAGTCGTCATGCCCGCGTACTGCTGCCCGGAACAGCCACGTAAGCGAGCTCTCGGGCCGCGCAGGGTGAGTGTTCAGCAAACGTCGTAAACCCAGTCCCTACGCGCTCCCGGCGCTTTGGGACACTCATCACTTCCCTGTGAATCGTCCATGGGGACTGCCTCACCGGGGCGCCGGCCGAAAGGTCCCTCTTTTGAGGCTTGCTGAACACTCACCCTGCACCCCCCCGTAGCATCGGGCTCCTGAGATCTTTTCCCCATTACCCTGAATCTTTGCCAAAGACAGCGGAACGTCCATGATAAAAATGACTTGATTGCAGCCGGGGAGGCGATTCCCAGGAGGCTTTTCGAAACTCTCACAAGAGGGACCTTGTGAGAGAGCCCCCAGGGACGGGTTTACGGCGTTTTCGAAAAGCCTCCTGGGAATCGCCTGGAACTAACCTTACGAAGCACACATCACCTGCGAATGGACGAATTAAGGACCAATAAAAGTCGAATTTCTTACCGCGCGAATCTCTGGGTTTTCCAGGGATTGCAGCTCAAAGGTAATGTTGGTCTGGGTGCGGTCCAGTTCATCGCGCGGAACCTGCACTCGAATCGGTACGGTTAGGATTTCACCCTCTTCCACCGGATACTGTCGATAGCCTTGTACACTGAACGGGAAATCGCCATGCACCTGGACATCGTAGTGATGCACGCCTCGGTCCATGTTGTGAATCCGCAGGGTGTAAACATTTTGCACCATGTCCCCGCTCAAACGATACATGTTTACGCCCCGGTCACGAATCACATCAAGCCCTACCGGAGCACGAGTGCCAATGCTGTAAATGAACACGCCTATCATCAGTAGCAAAATCGCGCCATAGCCAAACAAGCGCGGCCTCAGGATACGCGTTCGGCCCCCGGCAATGGCATCCTCGGAGGTAAAGCTGATTAGACCCCGTGGATAACTCATTTTGTCCATAACCTGATTGCAGGCGTCAACGCATAAACCGCAATCGATGCACTCAGCCTGCAAGCCTTCGCGAATATCAATATCCACCGGGCAGACCTGCACGCACCAGGAGCAATCTATACAGTCCCCCATACCTTTTGCGCGGTAATCTTCGTTTGCTTTACGCGGGCCCCGTTGCTCTCCGCGATGGTGGTTGTAAAGCACCGCGAGGGTATCTTGGTCGTACATGACCGACTGAAAGCGCGCGTAGGGGCACATGTACTTGCACACCTGCTCACGCATAAACCCCGCGTTGAGATAGGTGGCGCCCATAAAGAAAAACACCCAGAAGGCGGCGGCCGGATGCACTTCCAGAGTCACAAGGCCCACAATCAGTTCCCGTATGGGAACAAAATAACCAATAAACGTTAGCCCAGTGATCAGGGAAATAAGCAGCCAAATACTTTGCGTAGCACCTTTGCGAAGTACCTTCTCGGTATTCCACGGTTGTGCATCCAGCTTCATGCGCTTATTGCGATCGCCCTGACACAAATGCTCCGCCCATATAAACATTTGCGTCCACACGGTCTGTGGGCAAGTGAAACCGCACCACACACGCCCCACCAACACCGTAACGGTAAACAACAAAAAGGCCGCAATTAACAATAACCAAGCCAGGTACATGGCGTCTTGGGGGCGGAAGGTTAGCCAGAGGATATGAAACTGACGGGCGGGCAGGTCGAACAGCATGGCGGGCCGGCCGTCGATGATCAGCCAGGGCATGAGCAAAAACCCGAGAATCAACGGCAGGCCGGTATAGCGACGCAACTTTTGATAAAAGCCGATAATGCGGCGGGTGTAAACTTTGTCCTCGGCTTCGTACAGATTAACGTATCGAATTCCGGGTTCCTGATCACCCGGCTTGGGTGATGTCGGAGTTTTACTCAAGCCGATCCACCTCCAAACAAAACGGGAGCCAGCTTAAGGCCAGCTCCCTTACACAGCCGGTGACAGGTGTGCTTCTTGAATTTATTCCTCATGGTCCAGTGACAAACTGTACACATAGGCCGCCAACAAGTGAATGCGATCTTCGCGAAGCAAGTTACGTTGCGCCGGCATGACGCCGGTACGGCCCTCGCGCAGTGTCTGACGAATGTCGCTCGGCTCGCCGCCGTACAGCCAAATGTCATTGGTTAGGTCCGGGCCACCCAGAGCTTGATTACCCTGCCCCTCGCGCCCATGACAGGCCGCACAGAACTGAGCATAGGACTGACCGCCGCGTTCAGCCGCCGCTTCATTGTGATCGCGGCCAGACATTTTCAACACATACTCTGTCACGTCAGCTATGCCCCGCTCTCCCAGGGAGCTGGCCCATCCCGGCATGATACCAACGCGGCCATCCATCAACGTTTTCTTGATCTGTGCCGGACTGCCACCCCATTGCCAATCACCGTTGGTCAAATCGGGGAATCCGTAGCCACCGCCGCCGTCGGAACCGTGGCAGGCGGCGCAGTTGTTAGCAAACAATCGCAAACCCATACGCATGGCTTGCGGATTATGAGCCAATTCCTCAATTGGGGTTTCCGCGAAAGCACCGAATTGATGAGCATAAAGCTCCTGAGCTTGAGCTTGATGCCGGCGCAACTCACCCTCGGAGGTCCACCCCAGCACGCCGGGGAAGGCACCCATGCCCGGGTAGAGCACGAGATAAACAGCGCTAAAGATGAAAGTAGCAATAAACAGGTTGAACCACCAGCGCGGCAGCGGGTTATCGTATTCCTCAATGCCGTCGTAGACGTGACTCCTTTTTTTGTTTTCTGGGTCTTCGTCATCCCGGACAGCCACCTTACGATTCGCCAACAGGACCCAAAGCACCAACCCTAGATTGGTGACGGTTAGCCCGATAATCCAAAGGCTCCAAAAAGTGCTCATTGCTTGTCCTGCCGTGATGAATCGTTTTGCTCAGCTTGGTCCCGGTCTGCCGGGGTATCGCTGTCGTCATCCTCTGACGGAGTTTCAGGGTCATTCTCATCTTTCTTGAAGGGCACCTCGGCCGCATCTTCAAAGCGCTTCTTGCGGCGCGGAGAAAAAGCCCACCAACATATCGCTGCGAAAGCCGCAGCCATCAAAAGGGTGGAAATGGTTCCCAAGAGTCCTGAATCCATAATGTCACCGTTTCTCCGTCAGCAAAGTACCCAACTGTTGCAAGTAGGCTACCAGGGCGTCCATTTCGGTTTCGCCTTTCACCCGCTCACCAGCGCCTTCAATATCTTCATCGGTGTACGGCACCCCTACCCGGCGCAAAGCTCGCATTTTGCGTTCCGTATGGCGCCCGTCCAGAACATTGTCATAGAGCCAGGGATAAGCCGGCATGTTGGATTCCGGAACGACAAGGCGCGGATTAAACAAATGCACTTTGTGCCAATCGTCAGAATAACGACCACCGATGCGGGCCAGGTCCGGACCGGTGCGCTTGGAACCCCAGAGGAACGGATGCTCATAGATTTGCTCTCCCGCCACGGAATAGTGTCCATAGCGCTCCACTTCCGCACGCAACGGCCGCACCATTTGGGTGTGGCAAACGTGACAACCTTCGCGGATGTAAATGTCCCGGCCTTCCAGTTCCAGGGCCCCCAAAGGCATCAGGCCTTCTACCGGTTCAGTGGTTTCCTTGAGGAAAAACAGCGGCACGATTTGCACCAAGCCACCGAAACTGATGGCGAAGATAATCAGCACGGTCATCAGACCGATGTTTTTTTCTACCAGATCGTGATTCTTCATGCTTTTGCCTCCCCGGACTCATTGGCCGGTTCGGGCACTGTGGCGGTGCGCCATAGGTTCCAGGCCATCAGTAACATACCCAACAAAAAGATAGCGCCGCCCACAAAACGCACCACGTAACCGGGATAGCTGGCTTGCACGGATTCGACGAAGGTGTAGGTGAGCGTCCCATCTTCGTTAAACGCACGCCACATCAAGCCCTGCATAATTCCGTTCACCCACATGGCTACGATGTAGAGAACAATACCCACGGTAGAAAGCCAGAAATGCACGTTGATCCACTTAATGCTGTACATCTGTTTGCGGCCGAACAAAATCGGCAGTAGGTGATACATGGCTCCGATGGAGATCATTGCCACCCAGCCCAGAGCACCCGCGTGCACATGACCAATGGTCCAGTCCGTGTTGTGGGAGAGCGCATTCACGGTTTTGATGGACATCATGGGCCCTTCAAAAGTCGTCAGACCATAGAACGACAAAGACACCACCAGAAAGCGCAAGGTCGGGTCAGTGCGCAGTTTGTGCCAGGCGCCGGAGAGCGTCATAACGCCATTGATCATGCCGCCCCAACTGGGCGCCAGGAGAATCAGAGACATCACCATACCGAGGCTTTGTGCCCAGTCAGGCAACGAGGTGTAGTGCAGATGGTGCGCACCCGCCCACACGTAAATGGAAATCAGGGCCCAAAAGTGCACGATGGACAGCTGGTACGAATAGATGGGTCGCTCTGCCTGTTTGGGCACAAAGTAATACATGATGCCCAGGAAGCCAGCGGTCAGGAAAAAGCCCACGGCGTTGTGCCCATACCACCACTGAATCATGGCATCGGTGGTACCCGAGTAAACGGAGTAAGACTTCCACAACGTTACGGGAACATAAACATTGTTGACCACGTGCAACAGGGCCACAGCCAGGATAAACGCCCCAAAGAACCAGTTGGCCACATAGATGTGGGAGATTTTGCGCTTGGCGATGGTGCCAAAAAACACGATGGCGTAGGCCACCCACACGATCGTGATCAGAATACTGATGGGCCATTCCAGCTCAGCGTATTCTTTAGTGGTGGTGATACCCAGCGGCAGTGTAATGGCGGCCGAGACGATCACCAGTTGCCAGCCCCAGAAGGTGAACGGCACCAGCCAACCGCCGAACAGCGGGGCCTGGCAGGTGCGTTGAACCACGTAATAGGAAGTAGCGAAGAGCGCGCAGCCACCGAAGGCAAAAATGACCGCATTGGTGTGCAGGGGGCGCAAACGGCCAAAGTTCGTATATGGTGCCCAAATGTCATTGAGGCCCGGCCATACCAGTTGGGCGGCGATCAGAACCCCAACGGCCATGCCCACGATACCCCACACCACGGTCATTACAGAAAACTGACGAACCACCTTGTAATCGTATACCGGGTGGTTGCCGGCCGCGGCCAAACTGCTAGTCATAGGATATTCCCGTACTGTGTTGCGCTAGCGCAAAAAGAGTTGCCTAAATCCTGCCTCAAGCGTGCCGACGCCCTGTCATTAGGGGCGCAAGACTGCCGGTTGGCGAGGGCATTTTCCCTTAAAGCGCTGACACATTTTTTGACTTCCATCAAACAATGTCCCGTTTACTGCGCAACAAGGAGAGAGAGTTGAGTGAAACACTGGGAGGGTGCGATCCTGGCACACCAAACCCTCTGAAGAGTGGTTTGGCCCGCGAAAAATCGGCTTCGATGAAACCGGAGTCAAACGTCTTAGCAGACCCTGCCGCCCCACATTGGTTCGGCAGAGCCTGCTAAGTTTTTCGGGCGCTTAGCTGAGCTTACGCCCTTTGCTGGCGGCAATGCGCATGCGCAGAGCGTTGAGTTTAATGAAGCCTTCGGCGTCTTTCTGATCGTACGCGCCGGCATCATCTTCAAACGTGGCGACTTTTTCGTCGAACAGACTATCCGCCGAGCGACGGCCGACCAGGTGAACGCCGCCTTTGTAGAGCTTCAGACGCACTTCGCCGTTGACGTGCTTCTGGGACTCATCAATGGCCGTTTGCAGCATCTGCCGCTCTGGGCTCCACCAATAGCCGTTGTACACCAGTTCGGCGTATTTGGGCATCAGGCTGTCTTTTAGGTGCGCCACTTCCCGATCAAGGGTAATGGATTCTATGGCCCGGTGCGCTCGCAGCATGATGGTGCCGCCGGGTGTTTCGTAACAGCCCCGGGACTTCATGCCCACGTAGCGGTTTTCCACAATATCCAAACGGCCAATGCCGTTTTCGCCGCCCAGTTTGTTCAGGGTGGCCAAAACCGTAGCCGGCGACATTGTTTCGCCATTGATGGCCACTATGTCGCCTTTTTCAAAAGTCAGGTCCACATAGGTGGGCTGGTCTGGAGCCGCCTCGGGGGACACGCTCCAGCGCCACATCTCTTCTTCCGCCTCAGTCCAGGGATCTTCCAGCACGCCGCCCTCGTAAGAGATGTGCAGCAGGTTGGCGTCCATGGAGTAAGGGGACTTCTTCTTGTTCTTGGCGTAGTCCACGGGAATATTGTGCTTCTCGCAGTAGGCCATCAGGGTTTCCCGAGACGTCAGGTCCCACTCGCGCCAGGGCGCAATCACCTGGATGCCGGGCTTGAGCGCGTAGGCGCCCAGTTCGAAGCGCACTTGGTCATTGCCTTTGCCGGTAGCACCGTGGGAAATGGCATCGGCGCCCGTTTCATTGGCAATTTCAATCAGGCGCTTGGCGATCAGCGGACGGGCGATGGAGGTGCCCAGCAAGTATTCACCTTCATAAATGGTGTTGGCCCGGAACATGGGGAAAACGAAATCGCGTACGAATTCTTCGCGCAAATCGTCGATGTAGATTTCTTTAACTCCCAGCGCCTGTGCCTTGGCACGGGCCGGCTCCACCTCTTCACCCTGGCCGATATCGGCGGTAAAGGTCACCACCTCGCAGTTATAGGTTTCCTGCAACCACTTGACGATGACAGACGTATCCAGGCCACCGGAATAGGCCAGAACCACTTTTTTGACGGATGACATAGGGAGCTCCCGCTGAATGCTGTACTTCGATTTGGATGCCAGGGGGCCCAACGAGCAAAAAACTGCCCTGGGGCCGCTGTGCGGCGGCGCGTATTGTACCGTCGATTGGAGGGAAATCCCAGAGCGCTGGCGATGGTTTCGGCTGGCTACAGTCAGAGGGCTCTAGTCGAGCACCAATTTAAGACGAAGAAGGTGCCGCGGTCGAATTCTCTGGGGCAAGCTCCCCTGCGATTGGACTCGACACCGACAGTCCAAGCCTTTGCAGCTGTTCGCGTCCGTAACGCTCCAATTCAGTCAGAATGCCCCGCTGCTGATCACTCAACGTCCCGGATCGCAAGGTGGCCAATCGCTGGACCAATTGATCCCAAGTAAGGCTGCCCCCCGCTTGAGGGTCGGTCAAGCGGCTACGGCAGAACGTGCGCCAGCTGGCCTGCTCCTGGCTGCTTAACGATTCTGGGTAGTGGCGAGCCCGGTAGCGAAACAGTAACTCGGGTAGCCGGCTGTCCTTAAAGTCGAAGTGCTGCTGGGCCAGCTCATCCCCACTCATTTTGCGCACTTGGGCCATAAGACGTTTGTCGCTGTCGTCAAAAAACCCGTCGTAGAGCATCTGCTCCGGGTCGGTTTTGGGCGTGAAGGAGCGCTCCCGGTAGAGCTGGTGGAGCTTCACCTGCAGCGCACGACGCTCATCCAGAGTCAGGTTGGCCAATTGCCGCCAGTGGGCTTCACATTGCTCCCGGTTGATTCGCAGGCGACGCGCGGTTTTGTCGTCCAGCATGTTAGGGGGAAGCAGCATTGGGGTTTTGTTTAGGTGAACTTCTTTCAGAGCCAGGCGCTCCGAGCCTTCGGGCAAGTCTTCGGTCTTCACGAACAGGCGCTCGCGCAAACCCTCCACGTCCAGATTTAACAGATCCGCGGGGTTGGAAGCCAAATTGAACACCAACACACTGTTATTGTTGTCCGGATGCCGCATCAGGGGCAGTACCAGAGCGGCGTTGCCGTTTTCGTTGGGGAATTTAGAAGAGATATGCAACAGCGGCTTGTGGCTGTCGATATCCACCAGAGAACCGGCGAAGCGCTTGTCCCGCAGCCGGTAGGCGTATTGGTACAGTTTGGGCTGTTTCTCTCGCACCAGTCGAGCAATAGCAATGGTGGCATAGACATCCGACAGGGCATCATGGGCCGACTCATGGCTGAGATTGTTGGCTCGGGTGAGCTCTTCCAACTTAAAACAGGGTCGGCCATCATCGTAATTGGGCCACTGAATGCCCTCCGGGCGCAGCGCGCGTGTCATGCGTAGCATGTCGATGATGTCCCAGCGGGAATTCCCATTGCGCCACTCGCGCTCATAAGGATCGTAGAAATTGCGATAGAGTGTGTAGCGGGTGACTTCGTCGTCAAAGCGAATGGAGTTGTACCCTACCCCGCAGGTACCGGGTTGCCCCAGCTCGGCCAGTATAGCCGCGATAAACTCCCGTTCGGGCACACCTTGCTCTAAAGCCAGCTGAGGGGTAAGGCCCGTCACCAGACAGGCTTCCGGTTTGGGCAGTGTGTCCGGGGCCGGACGGCAGTAGAGCATCAGCGGCTCACCGATAATGTTCAGTTGTTCGTCAGTACGTATGCCGGCAAACTGAGAGGGACGATCCTGAGCAGGGTTCTCGCCCCAGGTTTCGTAATCGTGCCAGTACAGAGTTCTGGCTCCATTCTGTTGTTGTCCCGCCACTGTGCGTTGCTCCCGTAAGGTATGCTCGCCCTACTGTACCATTTCACGACGATATTGAAATATACTGGAACCCTTGACGAGCCAAAGGAAGCAGGAGATCCCATGCCGGATTTAGAGTCCCTCTTTACCAACAACGTCCAGTGGGCGGAGCAGACCAAGGAAAAAGATCCGGAGTTTTTCAATAAACTCGCCGCGCAGCAAACGCCGGAATTTTTGTGGATCGGCTGCGCCGACAGTCGAGTGCCTGCCAATGAAATTGTCGGTTTATTGCCCGGTGAGCTGTTCGTGCACCGCAATGTCGCAAACCTGGTCATTCAGACGGACCTTAACTGCCTGTCCGTGATGCAATTTGCTGTGGAGTACCTTAAGGTCAAACACATTATTGTTACCGGCCATTATGGCTGTGGCGGTGTAAAAGCGGCGATGGAGCACAAGCAGCTGGGCATGTTGGACTACTGGGTGCGCAATATTCGCGATGTGTATTTTCATCAGCAAGAAGCACTGGATGCGATAGAGGATGATGCTCAGCGCATTGACCGTTTGTGCGAACTGAATGTCATACAACAAGTGGCCAATGTGTCTCACACCAACATTGTGCAAAATGCCTGGAAGCAAGGGCAGGAACTGACCATTCACGGTTGGATTTACAGCATCAAAGATGGCCTGCTGCGCAAGCTGGTGAAGCCCATCAAGTCCATTGATCAGGTGGACGAACGCTACCGCATGGCTTAGCCGCTGCCACGCACCTATACTCACGGTACTATCCAATGCGCCCCAGGTTTCCAGCCAGTCCGCTATTCACTGCACTGATTCTGAGCCTGGGCATTGCGATTGGCTGGTGGGCCCGTGGGCCCGACAGGTTGCCCGCCCCCCCCCCACAGGAAGCCTCTACCCCTTATCCTTCCAGCCCTTGGTTCCAGAACGAGTCTACTGAAACCGCCACACTCTCGAATCCCCGAGCAACTACACAGGCTGAGTACAACGCTGAGCAAGAACCCGCTCCTGTCAGCAAGTCTGTACCTGAACAATTTCGGGCGCTATTGGCAGCCCCCGCTCTGAGTGAGGCCATGGCGCTGTACCGGGAAACTGAACGCACAGACCTCCATGCCAGTGAGAAGCTAAAAGAGATTGCGCTGCAGTTCTTGGACAACTATCTAGCGCAAGGCGATGCAAGCGCTTTAATCAGCCTGGTCGACGCCCTACTTTCGGTGAACTACGACGATATCGACGTATTGCTGGTGCTGGCGCAACACCAGATGAATGCCGATTACTTCTTCGAAGCGGCCAACACCTTCCAGTTAACTTTTACTTATGCGCTCACCCAGAGCGACAAACAACCCACAGTGGTAAATGCATTTAAGGATTTCGTGGCTAGGGTAGACGATCAATTGTCGGCTGAGAGACGCTGGCGCGAGCTAAGCCACTTCTACGAAACTCTGCAATCACTGGATCTTACTGAACCACGCTATCAGCTGCGCTTGGCCGAGCTTTATTTACAGCACGGTCAGCAAGACCTCGGCCATGAGCTGCTTGAACACCTCTCGACCAACCCCGCCATAGCGGCGGACGTGGCGGCGCTGCTAAAGGGCGCTGGCCGTCCACCCCGAGAGAGGGTTGCCAGCACCGAGCCGCGCACAGATTCATTTGCACTTACCGCCATTGGAAGCCATTTCCACTTGCCCCTGCGCCTCAATCGCACGACCGATGTGCACTTGCTAATCGACACCGGCGCCAGCGTAACCACCCTGTCCCACGAAGCGTTTGACCGTCTACGTCACCAGACCCGTTTTACCGAGCTTGGCCCGCAAATTTTCAACACCGCTGGCGGCGCGGCTAAAGGGACTGTCTACCGTGTTGATCAACTTCAGCTCGGAGCCCACACCATTCCCGATGTGCACATAGCCGTACTGGACTTTTCCATGCCCCACGGTGTGGATGGCTTATTGGGCATGAATGTACTTAGGCATTTTCGATTTCAGGTCGACCAGGATCAGGCTCGCTTACACGTTCAACCCAGGTAACCCGGACCGGTCTTGCGCTACTTGCTAGAGCAACGGACGACCGCGTAGCGACGGTATTTTATCTGGCGCAAGAGCTTTAGAAATGAGAAACCCCTGAGCGTACTGGCATTCGGCGCGCTTCAAAAAGTCCAACTGCTCGCGAGTTTCCAACCCTTCAGCAACCATATTCAAGTCCAAAGTCTTGGCAATATTGATAATCGCCTCGGCCAGGGCCATCTCATGGGGCTGCCCAGGCACACCACTCATAAACGACCGATCGATCTTCAAGGTGCTAATGGGTAGTCGACGCAAATGGGAAAGGTTGGAGTAACCGGTGCCAAAGTCATCGATGCTGACGCGCAACCCAGCTTCATGAAGCAGCGCAAGGTTCGAATCCACCTGGGGATCATCGCTGAGCAGAAGAGACTCCGTCACTTCCACCCACAGTAAATCATGGGGAATTCCGGCGCTGTTCAACTGGTCCAGTAGAACCTGCGCAAAATCCGCTTTCAGCAACTCCACTGGAGCCACATTGAGTGCCACGGGAATATTCCACTCCCCCTGTGCGCACCACGCTCTAATTTGCCGAAACACCTCCGCCTGCACCCAGCGGCCCACCGGCACGATCAGTCCCGCCTGCTCGGCAATGGGAATAAACTCCTCCGGGTGCATAACGCCCAACTCAGAAGAGTGCCAGCGCAGCAGCGCTTCGACTCCGGCCAGCTCGCCCGTATGCAGAGAGACAATGGGCTGGTAGTGAAGACAGAACTGATTCTTTTCCAAAGCACCACGCATGCTGGACTCTATCTTGAGGCGCTCGGAAATACTCACGGATTCGGCGTGCGTAAAGTAGCGAATCCCCAAATCTTCCCGCCCCGAAAAACGAATGGCCGCTGAGGCCTTTTCGATCAACACCTGGGGGGAAACGCCGTGCTCGGGAAAGATGCTGCCGCCGATCAAAATACGCAAATACTGTTCACCGCCCTCATAAAGAAAAGGTTTTTCCAACTCCCCCCGAACCCGGTCTGCGACCTGATCAATATCGTTAGCGTCTTCCGCCAAGTTGGGTACAACCATCACGAACTCATCGGCCTGCAAACGCGCCACCGTACCGCCACCTGGACACACGTCCCGCAAGCGATCCGCCACTTGCGCGAGCAGCTCATCGCCGGCTTCTGTACCCAGGCTTTGATTCACCAAACGCAAACCTGCAACATTCATCAACAGAACCGCTAGTTGACGCTCGGACGCTTGGGAAAGCGCCAGCAACTGCGTCAAACGGTCAGTAAGTAGACGGCGGTTGGGCAAACGGGTGAGTGGATCGTAGTAGGCGGAAAACTCTACCGACGCACGCACCTGCTGCAGATCGTTCTTATGCCGAATTTCGCTTTCCACCAGATTTGCAAATTGCCGCAGGCGCCAAATCTGGCAATCATCGAACGTGCGCGGCTTGTGGTCAATCAAGCACAAGGTACCAAGCGTTTTCCCGCTGGGTCCGTGCACCTGCGCCCCCGCATAAAAACGAATGTACGGTGGGCCCGTGACCAACGGGTTCCCGGCAAAACGCTCATCCTTACACGCGTCCGGGATCACCATCACTTCCGGTTCGTTGATGGCGTGAGCACAGAACGACACGTCGCGAGTGGTCTCCCGGAAACTCCAACCGCAAGCCGACTTGAACCACTGCCGGTTGGCGTCAATCAAAGTGATCAATACAACGGGAAACTCAAAAAGATTCGCCACCAGGGCCGTATAGCGATCGAAACGTTCATCGGCGGCGACACCCAGTAGGTTCAGCCCACGCAATTCCTCCAGCCGCTCCTCCTCATCCGCAGGAATTTCGGGTTTCACGTAAGTAGCACTTTCAGCACTCATGGCGCCCTCCGGTTCAGTCTAAGGTTGCGCATTTCTACCGTGTGCGGCCACCAAAGGTCGGAAAATTTCGCGAGCATTGCCTGTATAGGCTATTCCAAAAGACGATCAGTTTTGGCGGCCATTACAAAATCATTGCGGTGCAAACCACCAGTTTTGTGGGTCCACCAATACACCGTTACCTTGCCCCACTCAGTGGTCAACACCGGATGATGGTTGGCCTTTTCCGCAAGCTCACCCACCTGTTGCGTGAACGCCAGAGCCCCGGCAAAATCTTTGAACTTAACGGTCCTGGACAAACACTGCTCGCCGTCGACCGTATCCACATTCCAATCCGGCAACTCTGTAATCAAATCCCGAATTTCAGATTCGCTCATTTGCGGTCCACCCGCTTTACACGGTTCGCATTGCATCTGCGCTAACTGAGTCATCATCATTTCTCCTTCGATTTGGGTGAATTGCTATTTAGCATGGCTCCCAGAGCGGCGCCCGTAGCCGCCGCGCCGCCGAGTGACCAACCGCCGTCTACCGGCAGCACCACCCCGGCAATGTAAGCCGCTTGCTCCGACGCCAGAAACAGGCACGCTCTGGCAATATCCTCAGGTTGCCCCAGCCGGCCAAGGGGGACGGACTGTGCCACCGCTTGTCGGTGATGCTCCTTGGGCGCCAATCGTTGCATGCCTTCGGTGCCATCGATGGGGCCGGGTAAAACGCTGTTTACTCGAATACCCTCCGCGCCCCACTCCAAAGCTAGGGTACGCGTTAACATATCCACACCGGCCTTGGCAGCGCATACATGCGACTGGCCGGGCATGGCAATGTGCGCCTGAGGCGCAGAGATATGGATCAACGACCCGCCGGGTTTACGTAAAAAGGGGTAAACCGCTTGCGCCACATGAAAGCTGCCCAGCAAATCAATGTCGACCACTGACTTAAACGCGTTGACCGACATGCCCGTGGCCATGGCCGGGAAGTTACCCGCTGCGCCTGAGACCACAACATCCAGTTCGCCCCAAGACTCGTGTACCGATTGCACTCCCAAGCGAACAACCTCCGCGTCCCGAACATCGGCGCAAAAGCCCATGGACTCCGCACCTAGCGCCTGAAGCGCCGCTATTGTGTCGTCCACTTTTTCCTGCGAACGGCTAGCCACCGCCACGCGCGCGCCCGCAGCCGCAAAGGCCTCGGCAATGCCGCGGTTAATACCACTGGTTCCGCCAACCACCAAAACATTTCGACCTGTGTAATCCCACGGCGCCATACGGCTATTCCTCTGTTTCGCTGTTGCGTAAATTTTTGAACTACTGGAAGCGAGAAAAATCCGGCGCTCGCTTGGCAAAAAACGCCTCAATAGCCTCCGCGCACTCTTCGGAAGCGAGCCCTTCAGTAAAGGCCGCCACCTCAGCATTCATGGCAGCGGCTATACCCGCCTGTTGGGATTGCTTGAGCAAAGCCTTGGAGCGCCGCAGGGCGGCGGGCGGTTGCGCGGCTAGACGCGCGAGTCGCTCCCTGACGCGGACGTCCAGATCGGCATCCGGCAGGACCTCATTGACAAGCTGAAGAGCAAGCGCGGTTTGGGCATCGAAACCCTCCCCCAGTAGAATCAGTTCGGACGCTTTGACGTGCCCCAAAGAACGCGGCAGCAAGTAACTGGCGGCGAACTCAGGGCAGAGTCCCAGGTTAACGAAGGGAAGTTGAAAGTAGGCGTTGTCGCTGGCGTAGACCAAATCGCAGTGCAGCAGTACCGTGGTACCGATGCCCACGGCGGGCCCTCGCACTGACGCCACAACGGGTTTAGCAAAGGTTTGCAAGGCGCGCATAAAGTCGATGACCGGATGCTCTTCGGTCAAGGCAGGCGCCTGCATAAAGTCGGCGAGATCATTGCCGGCACAAAAACACCCTTCGCGCCCCTCCAAAACTAAGACACGAACAGCCGGATCTTTTTGCGCTTTGGCAATCGCATCGGCCGCCGCCGCATACATCGCCAAGGTAAGCGCATTCTTGCGCTCGGGCCGGTTGAAGCGCAGCCACAGTACGGAACCGTCGAGCTGCGCGTCCAATTGCGCCGATTGCCCTCTGGGGTCAGTCATTGCCGAACTCCCACCCATGGTTTCGTACCACTATACCCTGATACTCTGGCCCTCTCAAAGCGGCGCTCTCAGCCGCGCGATTATCGGCGGCAATAGATGACACCGGCCAAGCCCGGCGGTTACAATCGCGCTCGCCCATCGACAATCCACCAAGACCGATTTATGAATATTCGCGATCTACTGACCAGTAAAGTTCAGCAAGCCATGCTCTCAGCCGGCATCCCCTTCCAACACCAACCGTTGGTGGCGGCGAGCAAAAAATCCGGTTTTGGCGATTACCAAGCCAACGGTGCCATGGGCGCCGCTAAGGCCATGGGCACCAACCCCCGCGAGCTGGCGCAGAAAATTGTCGGTCAATTGGAGCTGGAGGGCATCGCTGAAAAATTGGAAGTGGCTGGCCCCGGGTTCATTAATATTCATCTGGACAAAACATGGCTGGGAGAACAGCTGGCATCCGCTCAAAGCGACCCGCGTTTGGGTATAGCACCGGTGCAACAACCAGACATTTTGGTCGTGGATTATTCCGGCCCCAACCTCGCCAAAGAAATGCATGTGGGCCACCTGCGTTCAACCATTATCGGTGATGCCGTAGCGCGGCTGCTGGAGTTTCAAGGTCACCAAGTCATTCGGCAAAACCACGTGGGGGACTGGGGCACTCAGTTCGGCATGTTGATTGCCGAACTGGAGGAGCAACTGGGCGAAGAGCGCGAAGCCGGGATGGCATTGCAAGATCTGGAAGTTTTTTATCAGCAGGCAAAGCAGCATTTCGATCGGGACTCAGCATTCGCCGACAAGGCCCGAGACTATGTGGTCAAACTGCAATCCGGAGACCCGGGTGTGCTGGAGCTGTGGCGGGAATTTACCCGTATCTCCCTGACGCACAGCACTGAGATTTATCAAAAATTGAACGTCCTGCTCACCGAAGCGGATGTACGCGGTGAAAGCGCCTACAACGACGACTTGGCGCCCTTGGTTGCAGAGCTTGAGCAACAGGGTTTAGCGGTGGAAGACCAAGGGGCCAAAGTGGTGTTCCTGGACGAATTGGCCGACAAAGACGGCAACCCTTCCCCGGTCTTGATTCAAAAACAGGGGGGCGGTTATCTGTATGCCACCACAGACCTGGCTGCACTTCGGTACCGCGCCCAGCAGTTGGGCGCCCAGCGAATTCTATACTTTATCGACGCCCGTCAGTCTCTGCACATGCAACAAGTCTTCACTCTCGCGCGCAAAGCGGGCTTAGTGTCGGAGGACGTGAGCCTGGAGCACCACGCCTTTGGCACCATGATGGGAGCCGACGGCAAGCCCTTCAAAACCCGCACCGGTGGCACGGTCAAGCTGGCACAATTGCTGGACGAAGCCGTGGACCGAGCCTCGGCCCTAGTGGCGGAAAAGAATCCTGAACTGAGCGAGGCGGAACGAGCGGACATTGGCCGCAAAGTGGGACTGGGCGCGGTGAAGTACGCTGATCTGAGTAAAACACGCACCCACGACTATGTGTTCAACTGGGACACCATGCTCAGTTTTGAGGGCAATACAGCACCCTATTTGCAGTACGCTTTCACACGCGTGCAAAGCATTTTTCGCAAATCGAATACCGACCCATCGACTCTGACGGGCGACATTTTGGTGGCCACTGAGCAAGAACACGCACTGGCGCTCAAGCTGCTGCAACTGAGCGAGGTGCTGGATCAGGTCGCCAAGGATGCCATGCCGCACCTCTTGTGCACCTACCTCTATGAACTGGCCAGTTTGTATATGCGCTTTTATGAAGCCTGCCCCGTACTCCGATCCGATGTGCGTCCGCAGGTGCGCGCCAGCCGACTTCGGCTGTGCCATCTTGTGGCGCAAACACTGGCCACAGGCCTAGATCTGCTTGGCATCGAAGTTATGGAGCGCATGTAGACACTCATCGCTGTGGTAAGCTGGGTTCCAGAGTATTCACAAGGAGCCACATGTCTTACGACCTAGTGATAATCGGGGCGGGAATCCAGGGCGCCGGAGTGGCCCAGGCTGCGGCGGCGGCAGGTTATTCGGTGCTGGTTCTGGAGCAGTCAGCCATCGCGGCGGGCACTTCCCGCGCCTCGTCCAAGTTGATCCACGGGGGACTGCGCTACCTGGAGTCTGGGCAGCTTTCCCTGGTGCGCGAGAGTCTGCGCGAGCGTGCGCTGCTGCTCAAGCTGGCTCCCGAACTGGTCCGACTACAACCCCTGCACATTCCTATTTATCACGACAGCAGTCGCTCCCCTGCCACTATCTACTCTGGCCTTTGGCTGTATAAAATACTGGCCGGCCTCAGCTCCGAAGCAAACTTTTCACGGGTATCTCGACGCGATTGGGCCGAACTGGATGGACTGAAAACCCAGGGGCTGCGGCAGGTGTTTCGCTACTACGAAGCGCAAACCAACGACGCTCTACTCACGGCGGCGGTACTGGCTTCAGCCCAATCACTGGGGGCAGACGTGCGAATTCCCGCCGAGTTTATCGGCGCCCAACTGCACGCCGAAGGCTGTGAAATCGAGTATCGACAGAGCGGCCAAAGCCGATCTGTGCGCAGCCGCGTGCTGGTAAACTGCAGCGGCCCTTGGGTCACTCAAACGCTGGCCCGGGTCACCCCCCAGCAGCCTAGTCCGGCCGTGGAACTGGTGCAGGGTAGCCATTTATTGCTCCCGCCCCTGCTCAAACACCGGTTCTATTTGGAAGCGCCTCAGGATAGACGCGCGGTGTTCGCGCTGCCCTGGGAGGGGCGTTTACTGTTGGGCACGACGGAAACCCCCCACGCGGGAGCACCCGAAGACGCTCACTGTCTGGACCGTGAGAGAGATTATTTGCTGGAAACCTTGTGCCAATACTTTCCCACCTTGGAGATTCCGCCGGTGGGGGAGATCGACAGTTTTGCGGGTTTACGGGTTTTGCCCCGGTCGGAGCAAAGTGCCTTCGGGCGCTCGCGAGAAGTGCTGTTCCACACAGACAATCCTGAACAGCCGCGCCTGCTGTCTTTGATGGGGGGTAAGCTAACCACCTATCGCGCTACCGCAGAGCAGGCCATGGCGCGGCTGGCACCCTCGTTACCGAAACGCCCGGCCATCGCCAGCACGACTGAAATACCGCTGACTCCACCGCGCTAGCCGGCTAGTTTTTCTTAATACGGACAAATTCAATTTCGTACTTACCCGGTACGGGCTCGGCTTGGAAAAGCTTGGCGTCGGCGTAATGCTCTTTCACGATGGCCAGCAATTTTTGCTTGTGCTCAATGGCCATGAAAGCCCCGAAATAGACCCCACTGACCTCACTGCGCTCGAACGGATGATCGTCGTACCAACGGCGGTCGTCGCTCTGTTTGCTGCTCGCTTCATTCACGGCGTGGCGGAAGCAGCGCCACTCCTGCTCCGCACTGGCCTGTGCTGGTTTGACCAAAAACTTGTCCAAGAAGTGGTCCCGCGCGGTAACCGCTTCATTGTGAAGAATGGCGTTGAGCTGTTCCTTGACGGTGGTGATTTCCGGCCGAGTGTTTTGGTATTGAACCGGACGGGGGTCCGTAAGCGCCGAATATTCACCGCAACGAAAACGAATTACAGCACCGCGGTGATTATCGGCATAGCGCTGCCAGGATGCCAGGTTGTCCACCTTGGCCCCAAAGGCACAGATACGCAGTTGCCGGGTAAACGACCGCCAGTCGGCCATCAGCTCATCAATGGCACCCTGACGCTGGTCCACCATGCGACCCATCAGCTCTTTCAGCACCTCCTCAGCCTCTTCCGGGGAGTTAAAGCGCTCCTCGTCCCGCCAGCGGCGAATAACCGCCACCAGGGGCGAATTGCTGCGTGGCAGCTCCCGGGCGAAAATCATGGCGCTTGCGGTACGGATAACGCCATCGAGCAGGGTAGATGGATCGAACCCCAGTGGGCTCTGGTGGGTCAATTCAAAAGGGTCGCCCAGTAAATGGGGGCCGTGCCAACGCAATGCCCGGCCGCTGAGAATTTTCTCGGCGGTATCGGCAGTGCAATATTTGGCCAAAGTATCTGGATGCTCGGGCACGGTGGTTCCTTAGGTGTCGACAGTAATGGGGTTCCGGCTCACTTTTTGTTATCGGCCGGAATATGGCTTTTTGAACCCCTGGGTAAATCGGTATACTGGCGGTCTTTTCCCGGCGACGTGAAGATTAGACCAGAGCGCCGCCTGGGTCCAGCACCCACGCCGTTCATGGCGGCCTTTCGCGCTATCACTAAGGAAACACCCGTGAATTTTACTGGCTCCCACATACTGTCCATCCAACAGTTCCAGCGCGCCGATATCGAGCGCGTGTTCGAAGTGGCCGACTCCATGGCCCCTTATGCGTTGCGGCGCAAGGTAACACGCGTCTTGGAAGGCGCCATCCTGGGCAATATGTTTTTTGAGCCCAGCACTCGGACGCGCATCAGTTTTGGCTGTGCCTTCAATCTCCTCGGTGGCGAAGTTCGCGAAACCACTGGTTTTGAGAGTTCGGCCCTGGCCAAAGGGGAATCCCTGCACGACACCGCGCGGGTTCTGTCAGGCTTCAGTGACGTGATCTGCATGCGCCACCCAGACTCCGGCTCAGTGGCGGAGTTTGCAGAGGCCAGCCGGGTACCGGTCATCAATGGCGGTGACGGCGCCAACGAGCACCCCAGCCAGGCGTTATTGGATTTGTACACCATCCGCAAGGAGCTGGGTTCCAAGGGACGGGGCATCGACGGGCTGCGTATCGCCATGATCGGTGATCTCAAGTATGGCCGTACTGTCCACTCCCTGTGCAAGCTGCTGTGTCTGTTCGAAAATATTCAGGTCACTCTGGTGTCTCCCCCAGAATTGGCCATGCCCGAACCGATCGTAGAGGAGATGCGTGCAGTCGGCCATTCCGTGAGCATTACCGAGGATCTACCTCAAAGTATCTCCCGGGTGGACATCGCCTACTCCACCCGCATCCAGGAGGAGCGCTTTGCCAGTCAGGAAGAGGCCGACATTTACCGAGGCCGCTTCCGCTTGAATCAAGCCATTTACACGCAGTATTGCGAGCCGAATACGGTCATTATGCACCCCCTGCCCCGCGACTCCCGCGCCAATGCCAACGAGCTGGATAACGACCTGAATCAAAACCCTAATCTGGCAATCTTTCGCCAAACGGACAACGGCGTATTGGTGAGAATGGCGTTATTCAGCCTGGTACTGGATGTGGTTGATCAGGTACACAAAGAGGCGCGCGACGTGAACTGGTACAACTCTTTGCGCACCCTTTAATCAACCCAACAGAATTTGCACCTTGGCGCGCAGGCTTTCTTTGGTAAAGGGTTTTTGTAGCCACGCCAGGGTGCGCGGTCGGGGGGCCGACGCGTTCAAGAGTTGCTCGGGCTTGTCGCTGTCGGTCAACACCAACAATGGGATCATCGCGGTCGCTGATCGTTGAGCCAATTGCCTGCACAGGTAGTTGTCATTGTGAAAGGCCGCGTCCGCGTCCAAAACAATCAAATCCGGGTGCACATTCTCGGCAATCTCCAGGCATTCGTCGCTGCTGTCCGCCGTGACGATATTGCAATCCTCCTGAAGCAGCTCGGCTGTACGGAACAATTGATTGGCGCTGCGGGCGGCAATCAACAGCGTTCTGTGTGATGCCAGATCTTCTACCCGACAAGAATCCCGGCCACTGTTTTTGACTTTGTAGAGGGCGCGGTCGGCACTTTTGATGACATCCTCCAGCTTGTGGCCGGTGGTGTAATTGCAGGTGGCCCCACCAACGCTCACGGTGACCACGGAGGCAGTCGGAGAGTTTTTGTGCTCCAACGCCAGAGCGCGCACGCTTTGATTAATGCACTCGCCCACCCGCTCAGCCCCGGCACTGTCGGTGTTTGGCAAAAGAGCAATAAATTCTTCTCCACCATAGCGACCCAATAAATCGGACGGCCGATGCAGACACTTCTTCATGGCTTCCGTAACCCGCTTCAGACACTCATCCCCTGCAGGATGCCCATAGTGGTCGTTGTAGGGCTTGAAGTGGTCCACGTCGATCATCAAGACGCTGGTGGGGCTTTGATGGCGCACTGCCAGCAGCCATTCGTGCTCAGCCTGCTCGTTAAAAGTACGACGGTTCAGGATCTGGGTAAGGCTGTCCAATTGACTTAAAACTGCCAGTTCGGCGTTAAGCTGCTTAAGTTGATCGCGCATCTCCGCAATCCGAGCCATAGCGCGGATTTTGGCCTTGATAATGACCGGGCTGATGGGCTTGATCAAATAATCATCGCCACCGGCCTCTATGCCCTCCCGGTAGCTGTAGTCTTCGTTTTTACCCGTGAGAAAGATGATGGGAACCCAATGGCCACCCAACCACTCACGTATTAAGCGGGTAGTCTCAAACCCGTCCAGCCCGGGCATTTCCACGTCCATAATGATGAGGTCAACCGGGGTGTCTTCCAGCATTTGCAATGCCGCCTCACCACTTTGGGCGACCAGCGGCTCGTGACCCGCCTCGCGGATGTACTGACACATGGCGTGGCGCAGGGTGGCACTGTCTTCGACCAGGAGAATTTTCATAGCAGCTTTCAATAGCCCCCGCGAATCGCGGTATTGTTATTGTTTGGAGCCTGGGCGGCGCTCTCGCTCTTGAGCCCGGGGCCGCATATTATAGGGTTAAGGCCACTGGGTCGATGGCCCATCTACGGCATCGTTTTGCGGGCGCACCACGAAAGAGCAGCCTACATACTGTAGAGTAGCATTCTGAGGCCATTTTCGGTATCTTGTGCGGCTATTTTTGGGATCTCTCCCACCCTTCGGTACCCCAATCCGACCACTGTATCCGGTGACTCTGTTTCATGGTTTCAAGCGAAGTTTTTGACGATATCCGTCCCTACAACGACGACGAAGTTAGACCCACGTTGGAGCGCCTGCTCAACGACCAAGAGTTGTTGCACGCAGTAACGCAACTCAGGTTTCCGCGAGCCGCCAAACCAATGGGTTGGCTGCTGCGCCCGCTGGTCAGTCGGTACTTGCGTCGGCAAACGACAGGGGTAGAGACGATCCTCGACTTCCAAACTGTCGTTAAGCATTACTTGGCTCGGATGATCGAGGAAACCACCAGCCGTTTGACCACGTCAGGGCTGGAACGGCTGGACGCCAACGGTGCCTATTTGTTTGTCAGTAATCACCGGGATATAGCCATGGACCCGGCCTTCGTCAATTGGACGATTCATCACGCCGGCTTCCATACCCTGCGCATTGCCATTGGTGACAACCTGCTGACCAAGCCCTACGTGTCAGATCTAATGCGTTTGAACAAAAGTTTCGTGGTCAATCGCTCGGCCAAGGCTCCCCGGGAAAAGCTGAAAGCCGCCAAGAAGCTTTCCGCTTACATTCATCATTCCATCACCCACGACCAAGCCAACATCTGGATTGCTCAACGGGAGGGACGTGCGAAAGACGGCCTGGATAAGACCAATTCCGCCGTGGTGGGAATGTTTTCCCTCAACCGCGCCAAGAATCAAAATTTCGCTGAGTACATCCGGCAACTGAATATCGTGCCTGTATCGATTTCCTACCAGTGGGACCCCTGCGATGCTGCCAAAGCCCGGGAGCTTTATCAGCAACGCTTTAGTGGTGGTTATCAAAAAGCCCAGCATGAGGATGTTAAAAGCATCGCCATGGGCATTGCCGGACAAAAAGGTCACGTACATGTCGCCTTCGGCGAACCGTTGCAGGGCGACTATCCGGACAACGACGCCGTAGTGGCGGAATTGGATCGCCAAATTCGCAACAATTATGTTCTACACGCCAGCAATTGCTTCGCTTGGCAAATGATACATGGCGAACCACCGCAGGTACTCTATTCAGACCGGCAAACCCCTTTCGATCCATCTGAACTGCCCGATGAGCAGGCTCAGTTCAGTCAGCGCATGGCGGCAATTCCGGACGAACACCGGCACATCGCGTTGGAGATGTACGCCAACCCAGTGAATGCCAAGTTGGTAAAGAATCCCATTGAGCCGGGCAATTAACATTGCTCGGCTTTAGGCGTTGCGCGGGCGCCTGCAGCCCAAGGCAACCAAGCGAATAGATAAAAACGGTCTATTTAACTAGCACTGCCACGCAACCTAAGCATCGGCCCTATGTTAAGCGATTCGCTCAAGAAAGAAATTCAGCACGCCTACACACAGTTCTTGAATAATAAGGGGCTAAAGGCCCGCTATGGGCAAAAACTGATGATTGCCGAGATTGCCAAGACTCTCGGCAGTATCAAGCTGGACGACGAAGGCGTGCGCGAAAGTCAGGGGCAGGTATGCGTCGTGGAAGCCGGCACCGGTACCGGTAAGACCGTGGCTTACCTGTTACCAGCCCTGGTGGTGGCCAAGGCTCTGGGTAAAAAGCTTGTTGTCTCCACCGCCACTGTAGCGCTCCAGGAGCAAATTATTCACAAGGATCTGCCCGATCTGCGCCAACACAGCGAGCTATCATTCAGCTATGCCCTCGCCAAAGGCCGCGGCCGTTACTTGTGCCTGACCAAGCTGGACAATCTGTTAACGGAAGTACAGAGCGGCCTGGACCCGAACCGCGCACTATACGAAGACGAGCGCCCGCAAATAGATACCCAGGCGGTGAAGCTCTACGAGTCCATGGTGGACGCGCTGGCGGCTAACCGCTGGGACGGTGAGCGCGACAGCTGGCCCGGTGGTCTTGAGCAGGTGGAATGGCAACCCGTTACGACAGATCACCGACAATGTACTGGCCGGCGTTGCTCCAATGTCTCCAGTTGTACGTTTTTCCGGGCGAGAGAATCCCTGGACAGCATGGATTGCATTGTCACCAATCACGACTTGGTGCTGGCCGATCTCGCCTTGGGGGGCGGAGCCATACTGCCCGCACCAGCCGACGCCATTTACGTTTTTGACGAAGGCCACCAACTTCCGGCCAAGGCGCTCAATCACTTTTCTTATCATAGTCGCATCATCGCTACGGGCACTTGGCTAAATCAGTGCAATAAACACCTGGGCACCCTACTCAGCCACATCAGTGGCGCGGGTGACATCGACCGATACGCCGAACAGTTGCCCGCCGCGCTGACCGATTGCAAGCAACGGGTAGACCAGATTTACCCGGCCCTGGACGCTTTGGCACAGGAGGTGGTGCTGGATCCCCGTCAGTCCCACTATCGCTTTGCCGGCGGTGTAGTGCCCGATGCAATGACTCTTATGGCCGTGGAGCTGGCGAGGGGTTTTGACCGTTTGTCTGGCCTGCTGGACAAGATGTTGAGTGAACTCACTCAGGCGTTGGAAGACCCTCACTGCTCGGTACCCAAAGTGGATCTGGAAAACCATTACCCCGTACTGGGGACCTGGCAGGCACGAGCGGAAGCAAACCGAGAACTCTGGAACAGCTATGCCGTTCCCGACAGCGACAAAGCGGTACCCAAGGCCCGCTGGCTGACGCCCGTGGAAATGGGTGGCAGTATCGATATCGAAGTCTGCTCGAGCCCAATTCTGGCGGCGCGGACCTTGGAGCAGAGCCTGTGGCAACATTGCTGCGGAGCGGTGGTTACCTCCGCGACTCTGGCCGCTCTGGGAAAATTCGACGGTTTTCGCATGCGCGCCGGCACACCCGCTGAGAGCGCTTATTGCCAAATGCCCAGCCCGTTTGATTTTAGCCGTGCCACCTTGCATGTACCCGCACAAGCGATAGAAGCCGGGGACGCTGTCGCCCACACCTGCGCAGTCATTGACGCTCTACCCGAGCTACTGGATCCTGACGAAGGGAGCTTAGTGTTGTTTTCCTCGCGCCGACAAATGCTGGATGTCTATGAGCAATTACCCAAAGACTGGCGCGAACGCATATTGGTACAAGGAGCCCTCAGCAAACAAGAAATGCTGAGTCAGCACCGCAAGCAGGTAGATATCGGTGAAGGCAGTGTCCTTTTTGGGTTAGCCAGTTTCGCCGAGGGCGTTGATCTACCCGGTGACTACTGCCGACATGTAGTGATTGCCAAACTGCCGTTTTCGGTGCCGGACGACCCTATTGAAGCGTCGCTGGCGGAATGGGTGGAGGCTCGAGGCCGCAATGCATTCATGGAAATTACTGTGCCGGACGCGGCTCTGAAACTGGTGCAGGCCTGCGGCCGTCTGTTACGCAGTGAAACTGATCGAGGGAAAATTACTCTATTGGATAGGCGTATCGTGACCAAGCGCTACGGTAAAGCCATACTGAATTCGCTGCCACCCTTTACACGCATCATCGAGTGAGTGAGCAAGTTATGACCAACCGTCATTTAGTCGTTGCAGAAGCTTTGTTTGAATTGGAAAGGGAAATGCGATCCCTGGAGCTTTGGGAGAGTCAGTCACCTTCGCGGGAGGCTCTGGCCAGTAGCCAGCCATTCGCAGTGGATACCTTGCGATTTCCGCAGTGGTTACAGTTCATTTTTATTCCGCGCTTGTACCAATTGGTGGAACACCGGTCGAGCTTACCGGTAGACTGCGGCGTCGCACCCATGGCGGAGGAATACTTTCGGCCTTTATCCGTCAACAGCGATCAACTGGTCAATCAACTACAGGAAATCGATCAACTGCTCAGCCACAAGTGATCGTCTTAATCCCCGTGAGGCGCCGCCGACAAGTCTTTTAAAAAGCTTTCTTGCCAGTAGTGGATATCCCTACGCTTTAACACATCCATCATGCTCTGCCAGCGTTCTTTGCGCTCTTCCTTCGGCATTTTCAGAGCCTTGTTCAGCCCCTGGGTAATTCCCTCGATATCGTAAGGATTTACGTGCACTGCCGCGTCCAATTCTGCGGCGGCGCCAGCCATCTCCGAAAGCACCAACACTCCCGGATCATCGGGGTTCTGAGCCGCCACATACTCCTTGGCAACCAAATTCATACCGTCGCGCAACGGTGTCACATAGCCCACGCTAGCGAGGTTGTACATGGCGAGAATAGTGTTACGCCGGAAGCCCCTATTCAAATAGCGCAGCGGCACCCAGTCAAAATCTGCATAGGTGCCAACAATATGCCCCACATGCCGATCAATTTTCTTAGCCAGATCCTTATAAGCTTCTACGTCGCCGCGAGACGTCGGGGCGATTTGCAAATAGACCGCGCTACGCAAAAACTCCGGGTACTTTCTCAACAACCGCTCGTAGGCCAGCAGCCGCTGTTCAAGTCCCTTAGAGTAATCCAGCCGGTCTACACCGATGATCAATTGCCGATCTGCAAGGCTATAGTGCAGCCGCTTAAACTCTTCCGACGCCTCACCCGTTTTTCCCACGCCGCGCAGAGCATCGGTTTCAATGCTGATGGGATACACCCCCGCCGTACACGAATAGCCCTGGTATTCATAACGATCACCAGGCAGCGCCTTCCCCTTTAAGCCATAGGTAACGCTCATGTAAAAACCGCGATAGTCGGCTTGAGTTTGAAAGCCGACCAAATCGTAAGACATCAATGAAAGGAGAATGTCCTTGTAATCAGGAACGGTACGCAGTAAGTCCAGCGGCGGAAAAGGGGTATGCAGAAAAAACCCGATGGGAGACGTCACGCCCGCGTCGCGCAGCATTTTACCCAGAGGTATGAGGTGGTAATCGTGTATCCAAATGGTGTCATCGGGTCGCAGCAACGGCAGGAGGTGCTTGGCAATTTTTTCGTTAACTTCCAAGTACCCGCGATAGTCGTTGGCATCGTACATCATCAAATCCGGTCGCTGATGAAACAATGGCCAGAGAACGCTGTTGGCAAACCCTTTGTAGTACAAATTGTACTCGGCCGTTTTTAAGCTAACCGTGGCGTAATCAATATTTCCCTGCGTCTCTATTTTTGGCTCTATGTCGTCCCGGTTTTCGACCTTGCCGCTCCACCCAAACCACAAGCCTCCCGCTTTGCCCATGGCCGCCATAACGCCGACTGCTAAGCCTCCCTGCGATCCGGTATTGGAACTATCCATTTTCGCCACGCGGTTTGACACCACGACCAATCGACTCATAAAGCAGACTCCCACGATTTACTTAACACCCTGGCGCTGTTGATGATGCCAACCATACTGTAGGTTTGCGGGAAATTGCCCCATAGCTCACCCGTTTGCGGGTTGATATCCTCGGACAATAAGCCCAAAGCATTGCGCCTTCCTAGCAAATCCTCGAACAACTCCCGAGCTTCTTCTGTGCGCCCGGCAGCCGCAAGAGCATCAATATACCAAAATGAACAAATGGTAAAAGCATTCTCAGGAGAACCGAAGTCGTCCTCCACCACGTAGCGAAACAAATATCGGCTGGTCGAGGGCTTAAGTACTCGTTCCACCGCTCGAATGGTGCCGAGAAACTGCGGATCGGTACCATCAATGTAGCCCAGCTCACAAGCCATCAGCAAACTGGCGTCCATGGTGTCACCGCCCCAGGTTGCCGTGTAACTATTTAACTGTTTGTTAAAGCCGTGTTTTTCGATGGCCTCACGAATTCGTTTCGCAGATTCACACCAATACACCTGCCGGTCATGCAGTTTCATTTTGCCAGCAATTTTTGCTAACCGATCGGCGGCAGCCCAACACATCATGCTCGAAAACGTGTGCACGTGCTGCCGGCCCCGCAACTCCCATAGCCCGGCGTCGGGTTGATCGTAAAGCGCTAAAGCCTTCTCACCAACCCGCTCAAGTAATTTGAACAAGGGCATATCACCCTTGCGGCGAATGCGTTCATCAAAGAACATCTGAGTTGCCGATAGCACGACGGCTCCATAGACATCGTGCTGCACTTGTTCTGCCGCCTGATTACCTATGCGCACTGGCCCCATACCTCGATAACCTTGGAACGCCGTTGCGATTCGCTCTGGCATTTCCTTGGAACCATTTATACAAAATACTGGCTGGAGCGGCTCCTCGTCCATAGACGCGACTATATTCACAAGGTACTGGAGGTATTGCTCCATGGTTCGAGTTGCGCCCAAGCGGTTCAGGGCGTGAACCGTGAAGAAGCTGTCGCGCAACCAACAAAAACGATAATCCCAGTTGCGTTCAGTGTGTTCCGCTTCAGGAATCGAAGTAGTCATAGCGGCAATAATTGCGCCTGTATCCTCAAAAGCACTGAGCTTCAAAGTAATGGCGGCTCGAATCACGGCGTCCTGCCATTCAAACGGAATGGCCAGGTAACGGGTCCATTCGAGCCAGTACCGTTCGGTTTCATGCAAAAAACGCTCGCCCAAATGGTAGATCGACTCCTGAATGGACTCATCGTCCCCGAGTATCAGGTAATGCTCGCCATCCAGAACGTAGGAGCGTTCGTCCATAATGGCAGTCACCGACAAGGTGGACGTAAGACGCATCGATGGCTTTTCGTCCGCGACCAATCGAATGTGGTTACTGCCTTGCACCTTCTGATACGACTTTGCCCCATCGTTGTAGGCGGGGCGCATACGCACACGCACTTTAGGAGACCCCAAGGGCACCAACTTGCGTATAATCATCGTGGGCCGGTATGTGCGACCGTATTGCATGAAACGCGGTATGAAATCAATGACTTCCACGCCATTACCCGCGTGATCGTAAAGGGTGGTTTTCAATAAGGCCGTGTTCTTCTCGTACTTCTGTTCGCTGTGACTGAAGTTTTCTATATCAATCGCAAACGTGCCTGTAATTTCTTCAGGGGAGTCGGTTTTAAGCAACGAGCTGAATATGGGATCGGCGTCAAACCGGGGCATGCAGCACCAAACAATTTCAGCCTTTTGATCTACGAGCGCTCCGATGGTGCAGTTTCCAATCAGGGCCAACTCCAAATTGCGCTCTGGTATCGTCATACTTCAGTTCCTCAACAAACTTCTTAAAAAATTCAAGACTTCAGCGGTATCCGCAAGCCGGTGAGTTGCGCAGCTGGCTCCATCCCCCACCTTGATGGAAACCCCCTGGTTGGCATTGACCCAGGCAAAGGCGTCTTCATCGGTGGTATCGTCTCCAAGGTAGCATGGGATCCGATTTCGATACGGCAGTTCCTGCATAAAGCGAGCCACTGCGACACCTTTATCAACACCCAAGGGCTGTACTTCTCGTACGCAGTTTCCGTAGATCACCCTCAGACCTTGAAGCTCGCTGATTTGCTCGCGTATAAAATGATCGATAGCGTTCTCCAGTTCCGGCTTTTGCCGAAAATGCAGAGCCACCGAATGCGATTTATCTTCCATCAACAAGCCCTGGGCATCTGCAAACGCGCGCAGCTTATCAATGGCCGCAGCAAAATCGAGGCTATCAATCTCCAAGCTTGAACGCGTTCCACCTGGCCAGCGCCACTCCGCACCGTGCCCGCCAGCGACTGGAAGTTGGGGCAAGTTAAGCAGACTGTCCAGCGAATCGATGGAACGCCCGGACACCAACGCCAGCGCACCACCAAACTGGACCCACAGGTCCTCCAGCAAGCCACGCAGTGCCTCAGAAACCACAACGCCCTCGGGTGTAGCCGCAAAATCGACTAAAGTACCGTCAAAATCGAGGAAAAGCGCGCTTTCTTTATTGTTCAGATGCATAACAACTCAGTGCGTGGTACGTCAGGGATTGATAAAACTATAACACAACGGTACCCAGCCCGAAAAAATCGGCCTGTGGACGTCCCCAAGACAGAGTTGAGGGTTAGATAAGAACTGAGGGAAAGAAGGCTTACCCGTATTGAGAGTCAGCACCAAAAGTCAAAGGAAGTTGGGCAGACCCCAAGCCAATACCGAAAATCACTTGGCACCTAACAGGTCGGTAAGGCCACATTAAGTCAGACTCGCTAACAGTGGACGCGTAGGTTCAGCTCGCCGGACTATGGACCTCCGCGTACGCGGAGGTGACGGATAAAGCCCTACAAAAAAACCCGTACCAGCAATGGCCCGGGG
>NZ_JAVDDU010000014.1 GCF_030848505.1 Marinimicrobium hydrolyticum | reverse complement strand
CGTGCACAACGGCGGCCGACGCAGGAGGCCGTCCGGCGAAGGCTGCAGGCCGTAGCGAATTGATGCACTTGGTTATGCATGATTTGCCCCCATAGCTACAATTAGCCAGCCGATTGCAAACAAGGATCCACTTGCAGAAACTACAGACGGAGCCAATTGTGACTTTCCAGAGAACGGCGACGTTACTACGAAACAGGCAAGCCCACAGAACACCACTGGAACCAAAAGGGCTACGAAATATCCAGCAAATGCAGCCACGCCGTCTGCAAACCAAGTAAGATAGTATCCAGTGGCTACCACCCCGAAAGCTAAGCTAATAACCAACGCGATCAATTGATAGGCTCTATTTCTTCTCATAGTGCTTCTTTGCATAACATTTGAATCTACGACATCAGGCGATATATCCCCGGATCACCCGACACCTGTCCGTTTATTTCGGTGAAGGGAATCTTTATAGCATGGCAAAGGCGCAATTTCACTCATGCGGGGGCGGCTGGCGGATTTTCCCGCTCGGGGATAAGGGACCTAGGGTCCGTTTTACCGGGGGATTGCGACAGGTGTCGGTGTATTTTTTCGGTGGGTTAGGGGGCAGCGGCGCTAAGTGGCTAATTTACAAGTTAATATTCGCGCTCTTGGCAAAAAGTGCACTGAGAGCAATGTCGCCCTATGCGATATATCACCTTCCAGGGTTTTGCTGTGAACATTCGCTAAGGCGTTGTTTTCTTTTGAAAATGCTTTGCACTGTGGGCAGGCGCGGTTTTTCAAGGGACTCATGCCCTAGAGCCGGCTAGGCGTCGGCTCTAGGGCATGCGTTTTACGGGTTGTTGCCGTTTACTACCTGGATGGGCGCAACATGTATACGCCGCCGTCTTCTTCATCGGTGATCACGTATAGGTTGCCATCTGGCCCCTGTGACACGTCGCGGATGCGGCCGATGGTTTCGGTCAGCAGGATTTCTTCGTGGATCACGTCGTTGCCACCCAGTTCCAGACGATGGAGCTGCTGTTGCCTCAATGAACCGGCAAAGAAATTGCCTTGCCATTCTGGAAACGCATCACCGTTGTAATACGCTAGCCCTGACGGGGCCATGCTGTCCTCCCACACATAGGCCGGTTCTTTGACTCCCGGCGCTTCACGGCCTACGCCAATGTGTTCTGAAGTGGAGTAGTCGGGCCCGTAGGCGACGTAGGGCCAGCCGAGGTTGTCACCCTCTTCCACTTGGAACAGCAAATCTCCGCCTTGCGGGCCGTGCTCTAATGCCCAGATGTCGCCGCTTTCAGGGTGAACGACCATGCCCTGAATATTACGCGTGCCGAAGGCATAGATTTCCGGGCGGAGGTTGCCCTGGCCAGCACCTACAAACGGGTTGTCTTCCACGGCGCCGCCATCCATGTTCAAGCGGATGACTGAACCCGAGGAGTCCGTCAGGTCTTGAGAGGGTCTGCGCAGGCCGCGGTCACCGATGGAAAAGACTACTGTGTCCTCGTCAGGAAATACGATACGAGAGCCGTAGTGCCGGCCGGGGTCGGTTCTCAGGGATGCGTATAGGGTTTCTCCGTCCACCAATTGCGAGCCGTCCGCGCTTAAGCGCGCCCGATACAAGGCGGTGGCGGTGCCGTGATCGTCATCGCCCGCCACAGCGTCATCATCGCCGGGGCTGGAGTAAGTGAAATAAATCCAGCCGTTCTCTTCATATTGCGGATGTACCGCCACATCCAGCAAACCGCCTTGCCCGTTGTCTGGTGCTTCGTGCTCTTCTCCAGGTGCGCTTAGGGGCACATTATCCACTTGTATCACGCGGTCGCCATCGATCAACTGCAGGCGTCCGGGCCGTTCCGTAACAAGCATGCGTCCATCCGGCAGCCAATCAATGCCCCATGGATTGGTCAAACCACCAACCACGCGCACGACATCAAAGCGCGTTTCCTCCGAACGCACATTACTCTCAATCACTTCTTCTTCCACCGCTACGTCAGCCCAGGCGGGCCATGCAAAAGCGGCTAATAGAGGAACGAGTAGACTATGGCGATATTTCGGCGCGAGAACCTTCATCACAATCTCCTTTTTCGTTGTAGCGAACTGACTAGGGAGTACATCTACTATTGGGCCATGGCGCAGAGGCTGAGTTCCGGCTGTATTTGTTGCGGCGCGGGCAACTTCAAATTTTCGTCGAAGTCGAATGAGCTACAGCGTTTCAAGTTGTGGAGGTTAAGCTATGAGCAATGAAGTTAGCGCGAGCGATCTAAATATTGATTTTGATCGCGGCGGGGAGCAGGAATTGTTCAAGTGGTTTGTCGCCAGTTTCCTGTTTGGCAAGCGCATTCAACAAGACATCGCTGCAGAGGCCTACCGCGTTATCGTGGACGAGCATGGGTACGACACACCGACAAAGTTAGGCGATTGCAGCTGGCAGGAAATTGTCGATATGTTGGGCGAGGGGCACTATGTGCGCTACGACGAATCCACCGCCGAGCGGCTTCTGCAACTGTGCGAAAAACTCAACACTCAGTACCACGGCAAAGTCACGGAGATTTACGAATCCAGCGAAAGTCAGGAAGAGTTTGAAAAACGGCTGGCGGATTTTAACGGCGTTGGGCCGAAAACCGTGGAGATTTTTATGCGCGAAGCTAAACAGGTACTGCACTGAGGTGCGCAGAGCCGCCCCAGAGATTTAGAGTGGCTTCCCTCGGCGGGTCTGAGTTGGCTTTATTACGCGGCCGAAGAGGCGCCGTCCAGTTTTACATCATCACCATTTAAGAACAATGCTTCCGGCGCACTCAGAGCCAATACGGCGTCCGCGATTTCGCTCGGTTGAGCCATCCGGCCCATGGGGCTGTCTTCGGCGGCGCCTTCTAAACTGCCGCCCAAAAAGCGCCTGAGCAATTCAGTTTCCACTGCACCGGGCGAGATGCTAAACACTCTAATACCTCTGCCCGCTACACTGGCCGCCGCTGAACGCGTAAGGCCAATGACCGCGTGTTTTGACGCGGCATAAGCACCGGCAAAGGTGGAACCGCGGTGGGATAACATGGAGCCCGTGTTGACGATGACGCCGCCATTACCGCGCATGGCGGGTATTTCATAGCGCAAGCCGTAGAATACGCCATCAGCATTGGTGCGCATCACGTCCCGGTAGCTGCCTTCGCCGTCTACGTCGATTTCGTCCAAGCCACCCCTTGGGCCTTCAATGCCGGCATTGTTAAACGCCACGTCAATGCTGCCATAGGTTTCTACGCAGGCTTCCACAAATGCCTGCACCTGATCCTCGTCACGAACATCGGCTTGCCGGTAGGTGGCTTCGCCGCCCTGTTCTCGAATCGCCTGCTGGACCTGTGAACCCAGTGATTCACGTCGCCCACAGAAGAAGACGCGAGCGCCCTCGCGCGCGAAGGCGTGGGCGGTGGCTTCGCCGATGCCCGAGGTGGCGCCAGTAATCAGCACCACTTTGTCCCTGTACCGTTGGCGCGGCTCGCCATCGTCAGCCATGGCCGCAGAGCTGCCTAAACCGGCGGCCCCTAATGCCGCACCAGCTACACCAGCCGCACTCTGGGCGAAAAAATCGCGCCGGCCTGGGCTGGGCGGCGCCTCAATGCCGAATTCTTTACGCGTGCTCATAGGCTTACTCCTGTTCCATACACACAGTCTGTGATGCCTTGAATGAGGAGGAATTCCGCACACACGGGGCGGAGAATTGGGAGGCAGCGGTGTGTTTACCTTACTCCAACATCATAATGTCTGATTCCATGATGGTGCAGGGCGTGAAAAGTGCGCCTTGGTCTGGGTGGAAGGCGGTGGTGGAAACGCGGGCATTGTCCCGGGGCAAGCGACGATGTGACTGCTGATCAGAGAACCGAAAAAAGTAGATGTCTGATTCGCGGCAGCTCCCTCCGTAGGTATAAAACAAACCCGCTTCATCCACACGCAGCAACTGACTGTCGCGGGGAAATTGTTGGGCGATGTTTTCAAGCTCTGCCGTTTGGGCGCGCCACACCCAGAGGCCGCTCTGCCCCACATACTGAAAATAGATGCCGCTCTGGTTACCGACGGCGCTTGCGACTGAGCCAAAAGTCAGTTGCCGTTCTTCTCCGGTATCGATGTTTATCCGCCACAGGTTTTGAGATTCTCCGGTGAGCTTTAAGGTGTACAGATCCTGGCTTTGTGCGTGGTAGGCAATGGGATTCAGTTCAGCCGCGTCGCTCAGGCGCACGCTCGTCCGCCCCGCTTCGTTGAGTGAGCGCACAAATGCTTGATCTCCCGCTGTGTAGATTAGTTGCCCGTCATGGGCCCACAGTATGTCATTGATGCGCTGGCCATTGTGGTGGCGGAACAGCTGCCGCTCCCGGCCGTCTTCTACCAACCAGATTTGCGTTTGGTTATTGCGCACGGAAATGTACACAAGGCGAGTGCCGTCGGGGGAATAACGCGGGGCATAGTTTAAGTAGGTGTTCTGCGTGATTGGGGTTTTTTCGCCTTCTAGATTTTGAGCCCAAATGTCCGCCTGGGGCCGTTCTTCTGCAAAGTACAGACGCTGTCCATCAGCACTGTAGCGAGGCCGGGACACGAACGTATCCGCGCGGTAAGGCAGGGGTATTTCCCGCACTTTGCCGTCGCGACGTACCAGGGTCAGCATTTGTTTGCTGGATGAGTGCACTAAGACTCCGCTGCCATCGGGAACCCAGCTTATGTCTGTGGCCGCGTAATCCAGCTGCCGACTGGCAAAACGCGATTGATCTTCACTCAAAAAATCGATGCGCGTGCGGCCATCGTGCAGGCTGGCAATGGCGGTTCGGCCGTTGTGGACTTTGCTGATCAAGGGGTTGGACACAAAGTTCAAAGATTCCAGTGCTGCCAGCCGCTGCGCTTGCACCGCGTAGCGGTAACGCCGGTTGAGCGCGCCATCGCCTTGGGTGGCCACCAGCTCCAGTACATCGTCGTCCCACCAGGTGATGCTGTTGATGCGCCCTTGCCATTGGCTTAGGCGGTGCGTTTCAAGCACCCGCCATTCGTTCAGATCAAGAGAAAACACGTGCAGGTCATAGAGCTGGGCGGCACGGGTGTATAAGTTCGGGCGCAACATGGGCCCTCCTTCATACATCAGCTCAACCGCCGCCAGAAACTCGCCGTTCGGGGACCAGGCCAAGTCTACCCAGGCGCCTGAACTGGTGGCCAGCACCCAGTCTTGACCGTCGCTGTCGCGGATGACCAGTTCGCTTTCTGTTTGGTTGCCCTCGGCGAATGTATCGCGGATATAGACCAGATGCTGATTGTTGGGGTGAGGCTCGCCCGCCCTTTCGTGGCCCACTTCGCTGGTGTAGGCACTTACGGCGGCGAAGTCGGTCCGATGGTGCTCTGAGATAAACAGGGTATGCCTGGCCGGAATCAAATAGGCCGCAAGCACGACGAGCACGACCACAACCCCGGCCAGGCCCACATAGCGCAGATGGCGCGCGGGGCGAGTGCGATGTTCGGCAGTGCCTTGCTCCAGTTCCAGATCCGCCGGGACAAGCTGCAGCTGGTAGCCCTTCTTAGAATAATGGGCCACCAGCTCCTGATCCCCCAGCAGCTCGGCGAGCGCCTTGCGCAGCAGGTTGATGCTTTTCTGCACCGAGCCATGGGTAACAATACGACCGGGCCAGACCTGGGCTATCAGCTCCTCTTTGGGGATCACGCGCTCGTGGTGGCAGGCCAGGTAACAGAGCACATCCATGACCTTTGGCTGCAGACGCACCGTTCGCCCATGGGCTTCCAGCTCATTGCGGGATGGGAATACCCGCATCTCACCCAATGTGAAGGAAGATCGGCGGAATGTGTCGATTTCGTCGGACAAGGCTAAATCCTTGGCAGTGCTGTTATTAAGGTTCTCAGTTGCCAACTAGCGACAACGCGTTGACGGCTCTCTGACCAAGAGGTTACGAAGGATATTCTGCCGGATGTCTTGTAAGCCTAGCAAATTTTCGACTTTCCGGGCTCTTTGGTAACTATTTGATTTTAAAGTGCTATTTCTAGGTAAGCGAAAGGTCAGTGGAGGTTCGGTGCAGGGTCAGTGTTTTGCCCAAGGCTTCACCTATATTAACCCTGTCAGTAGACAGACCCGCTCTTCGGGTCCGATTGCTTATACTTATATACATCCGAACCGCGAGGAAATCACATGAAACTAAGAACTGTTTGTTGCGCAGCGCTGGGCACCCTGTTGTCTGCCGCTGTATGGGCCGACGCCGAGCCGCAAGTCCGCTTAAACCAAAACCTCGGCTTTAACGTTGAAGGCTACAACTACACCCAAGCCGAGTATCCGTGCAATGTCGATAAGGTACTGGTGGAGAAGATTGTCGAAAGAGGCCGCTCGAACGGTCTTCGCATTGAAGCGGTGGGCACCGCCGACAAAATCCTGAACAGTAAGATCCCCGTGCTGGCCATCGACATCGAAGCCATGGTGCTGGGTAGTGATGAGTTCACCTTTGGGACCCGCTCTTCCAGCAATTTGCCCAGCGTTAGGGTCACAGCCGCTCTATTTGACGACAACCTGCCCGATGGGATGGTCACCGCCCGCCACAGCTGCGCCATCGCGACGCTCAATCAACTAAGCCCCAGGTCCAGTGTGCTGGATCTTGATGCTGGCGGCCATACCGTCTGCTCGGCTACTCACAAGTGCTTGAATGATCTGAGCCGGGATATCGTCCGGTGGGTTAAACCACAAGTGCAGTGATCGCCTGACGCGGCGATACGGCCAGTGCTTATCAGTACTGGCCGTATCGGCGCAAATAGGGCCGCAGCGTGAACCCGTGCAGCAGGCTACTGCCCACAATCACCGCTGCCACTACCGTGAATAGCGTCCGCGCCAATTCTGGGTCCAGCCCGGTATTGATGGCATAACTGAGGTAGTAAATCGAACCGATACCCCGCACCCCAAACCACGCCCAATACAATCGATCATGGATTCGAAACCGCCCCCCTGCCGTAGCCACTAGCGTAAGCGCCGGGCGAATCACCAGCAGCAACAACAAGACAAACCCCACCAATACCCAGCCTTGCGCCACAAAATAGTCCCAGCGAAGCAGCGCCCCTAAGGCCACCAAAATAACCACCTTCAGCAACTCATCCACCGATTCGGTGAAGTTCGCGAACAGTTCCAGATGGTTCCAGTCGCGCTCCATCTCCTGACGAAAGCCGATACCGGCCGTGAAGGCGGCCAGAAAACCGTACCCGCCCAGCGCTTCTACCAGGCCATAGGTCGCCAGCAACAACCCCAGCGGCGTAAAGTGCCGCCAACGTCGCCCGCTTTTTAGCATCAACCGCAAATACAGCTTGCCACTCAAGCGACCCAACACCCAGCCGAGGGGTAAGGCGATCAAAATGGCGTAAACCAGGTCCCGCAAAAACCAGTACCCCAGCCACTGCTGCCACTGCGGTTGATGGAAAGTGAAGTACAGCCCCAAGTAGATAAACGGGAAGGCAAATCCATCGTTGAGGCCCGATTCACTGGACAGGCCGAAGCGGTGTTCCGCCTCGTCCTCCAATGCATGTTCCTCGAGAGGACCTGCCAGAATTGGATCGGTGGGCGCCAGAACGGCGCCCAGCAAGATGGCTGGTCCGAGCGCTAAGCCCAGCAGCCAGTAGCCACTGAGCGCCACCAGGGCAATGGTCACTGGCATCACGATCATGATCAGGCGAACTGTGGAGCGCCAGGCCGACCAGCGGAACGGGCGGCCGATTCGAATACCAATCACAATCAGACTGATAATGACGCCGAGCTCTGTCAGCCGCTCCAGAACCGGCGCCGCCGCCAAGGGGTCTTTGGGCGCGAGATCCAGCACCAGAGGGCCACCGAATAAACCGACGCCCAAATAAATAAAGGTGGTGTTGAGGTTAAAGCGATCCAGGAGCGGTTTGCCGATGGCGGTGATCAGTAGCGCAAGCCCTACCGCAATCAGCAACAAATCGTAACTTTCCAATACACGGTGGCCGATGTCGAACGAATCCACCATCCCTGAAACCCTCCTGCGTTCGCCAAAGCGGTGCTGGAGCTTAGATCATACCCCTATCGTTCTTTTGTTTCGAGCGGCGACACAAGCCTAGAACCGCCCGCTCATTGTTACATTCACGCTCGTGACCAGGACAAAAAAGCGACGTGTCGACGCTTTTATTTTCGGTCTGCCGGGTGATTAACTCCGTCGTAAGTCGGAACGTTTTTTATCGTTAGCGGGTTAATGCCTTCCAGGCAGGCGACGTTGAAACCATACAGCGTTGGATCGGATCGGCGTTGATGGTGCGTATACACGCCGCAGTGTTTACAAAAGTAATGCTTAGCCGTTTTGGTGTTGAATTGATACAGCGTCAGCGCGTCCTCGCCCTTGAGAATACGAATTCCCGATAGGGGCACCGAAGCGGCGATGGCGCCGCGGCGACGACACAGGGAACAATCACACCGCCTAACGTCAATCAGACCATCGGGTAGATCCAGCTCCAATTCAACGGCGCCACAGTGACAACTTGCTTTGTGTTTTGCCTTGACCGGGACGCCATCAACCTCTTTAAGGTTTATCTTCATGTCGGCTTTAAAGTGACTTGCCGATGGAAGACACAAAGCTTCGTTCGCCTGAGAAGGAAACGGCCAGCCGGTTCACTTTTCCCATGACATTGCTTTCATCGACCAGGCCCCAGTACCGAGAGTCCGCACTGTTGTTCCTGTGATCACCCATGACAAAATATTTTCCCTCTGGAATGGCGATGTTTACCGATGCGCCGGACACCGGGCGAGCTTTGCTGTACTGAATGGCATAGGAGACGTCTCCATGGGTTTCACTAAAAACGAGCCGATCCGAAGCTCTGTCGTTTTCCGCGTAAGCAAAGCTTTGGCCATTAACAAAGACGCGCCCATCCTCGATCACAAGCGAATCACCGGGAACACCAATCACTCGTTTCACGAACAGTGTGGAGGTGTGCGGAGGGACAAACGTAATAACGTCACCGCGCTCGGGGGCACCCCAATTCATGAGCTTGATGTTCAAAAAAGGCAGGGTTGGGCCATAAGCCGTTTTATTGACGAGCAGCACATCACCCGAATAGATGGTCGGCTCCATGGAATCACTGGGGACGGGGGACCAGTCCGCGTAGCCGGTTCTGGCGCAGAGATAAAACACCAGGAAAAGAATAAGGCCCTTGTTGTTTTGCAGGGCGCTTTTGAATCGTGTCATCTCAGAAATCCCTTATAGTTTCTGTGCCTTCACCTCCTACGCATTGTGCCACAAAACGCTCACCCGGCACCAATGTGAGCCTGGTGGTCAATAGGAAGCTCCGGCAGGCCCTTAACAGCCCGCCGGAGCTTGGTTACGATCGCTCTCAATTGTCTGAGAATTGCTCATCCACGTTCTGACGCCACTCGTCCTTGTCGTACTGGACGCCATTGAGGATAGTACTCCACTTGCGTACCAGCCCAGCGACCGCGACAGCTTCTTTGATTTCTTCGTCTGTCGCACCATGAGATCTAGCCGCCTGTGTGTGGTAGTAAACACAATAATCGCAAGGCACTTGGGCAGAGACAGCCAGCGCCATTAGTTCTTTCGACTTCGCATCCAATGCCGCGTTGGGGTCAAGAAATACGGCTTGATAGGATTCCCAGGCAGAGTTCACGCCGCGCTCCGGATAGGTTTCCTGAATAAACTCAGGCGCTTGAGCGTAAGCGGGGCTTAATCCTAGTGTCAGAATCATAACCAGTGCAGCAATGCTGGTGTTCAATATCGTTTTCATCATGCGTTCCTCCCATCTGATGAATGACGTCAGAGCGGTGCCATCGATAACTGGTCCACTCATAGCGCCAGAATGGGAGTTGCAAGTCCTAGTCACTAGAGCCAAACTGCTCGAAATCGGTTCATTTCGATCAAAGGAGGGCGATCCATGTCTTCCGCTTCACCGGTCAAGCGCGTCAGCTTGCTCGCCCTGCCGGAGGAATCTGCGGGGACGCCCATTAGCGGGCTTTTTGAAACCCTGGTGCTGGTGAATGCGGCGGCGCAACGAGCGGACGCCCGGTCGGCCCCCTTGTTCGAGGTTGAAATCGTCGGCCCAAAACGCGGCGTTTTCCCTAACATCTTCGGCTTGCCACTTAAGGTCCATCGAGCCGTAGAGGAAGTACAGGACACCGACGTCGTAATTGCTGCGTCCATGTTGATTGACGAACACGAATGGGTTCCCGGACGTTACCCGGAGACGGTTAACTGGCTCCGACGTATGCATGCCCAAGGCGCTGACCTGTGCTCAGCCTGTACTGGCGCTTTGCTTCTTGCCGAAACGGGATTGCTGGACGGCAAGGACTCCACCACCCACTGGGCGTTTGCACCGACGTTTCGCCGAAATTTTCCCAATGTTCGACTGCGCATTGACGAGCTGTTGGTCGTCGCGGGAGCGCGGGAGGAATTCGTCATGTCCGGTGCGGCTAGCTCGTGGCAGGATTTGGTGCTCTATTTGATCGCCCGCCACGCCAGCCCGAGAGCCGCGCAAACCGTTGGGAAGTTTCTCCTGTACCGATGGGACGACCAAAGTCAGTCGCCGTTTATCGTTTTTTCACCACCGACGGATCATGGAGACGGCGCCATCCGAGAGATTCAGAAAAGGTTGTATGAAGATCCGCGCCGGCATGTAAGCGTGAAAAAAATGGCCCAGCGCTGCGATCTATCGCGGGCGTGTTTTAACCGACGCTTTAAGCGTGCCACCGGTTACTCGCCCCTGCAGTATTTACTCAACCTGCGAGTGGAGGAAGCCAAGCGAATGTTGGAAAGCACCGATGACCCGGTGGATGAAATCAGTTGGAAGGTTGGCTACGAAGAGTCCGCCGCCTTTCGACGCCTCTTCAAGCGGTACACGCAGCTAAGTCCGGGCGAGTATCGGCGTAAGTTTCACTTTCCCACCGGCATTCACGAGCACTTTCGTTAAAGCACTTCTCCGTTAACCACGGACCAATGATACGGCATCAGTTCACGAAGCGATTTAAACGTTAATTGATTCTCCGGAGTACTTATCGCTACTTGCACACCACCGCCCCAGTGCACCAAGCGCTCCTGACAAATGCCGCAAGGGCTCAAAATCAAGTACTCGCCTGCTTCGTGCTCTCGGCACAGGCACAGCGAATGAGTGACCGCTTCGTTTAACTTGTGCGCCTCAAGGTAAGCACCAACTTCCATGCACAACGACAAAGCATCATTTTTTGTCTCCGGCGCCACGCTGGTCAGAATCTTTCCGGTTTCGGTACGAATAGCGGCCGCCCCGCCAAAGCCAGTCGGGTAGCGGCGCTCAATCAACGCTACGGCGGCGTCATACAGTTCCTGATCAGCGCTCATGGTAATAGGTCATCGGTTAGTTAATTTTGATCAACTCATGGCGCAGTTGTTCGGGAACTTCTTCCAACGTAGCGATAGTTAGCTCATCTTGGCGAGCCTCTGAAACCGTTCCCTCCAAACTTACATCAACGCGCGGGGGCAGCTTATACATGGCTCCGGTTGCGGGATCCACAATCAGCATGCCGATAACACCGCCCAACATAATATTCCCGAAGTACCAACCATCAATGGTGCTGGATAAGGTGAACGTCTTATCGGCGTACCCTTCCTTGGTAAACACAACGGTATAGGACTCTGGTTTGAAATAGCCAGCCGAGGCATTCAGGGTGATTGACGACGGCGTCACGCCACTATGAACTTTCTGCCCCTGTCTATTGGTAATGACGAACCGTGCTTCGTCTGGGGTGCTTGCAATGGCAACGGAATACTCAGATTTGCTGACTATGCTGGAGCACCCGGACAGAGCGATCAAAAGCAGGCAGAGGGTAACTGTATTTTTCATTGTCGGCAGATCCTTTCATCAACAGATATTTTTGAACCGTTCGCACCGGTTCGATTTCTTCAAGCAAAACTAGGTTTCGTTACCACCGTAGACCGACTCATAGTGCTCCACCACAGGAAATGGATCATAAAAGTGGTGCAGCAGGGAACGCCACTGCTGGTATTGCTCGGACTGGCGGAACCCCTGGGTATGGTCCTCCAATGTCTGCCAGCGAACGAGAAGTATGTAACGGCTGGATTTCTCAATGCAACGCTGAAGTTCATGAGATAGGTATCCGGGCATAGACGATATGATGGACTGAGCGACCCCAAATGCCTGCTCAAAGTCTTCACTTTGGTGCGGCTTCACATCAAGTATCGCAACTTCTAATACCACGTAATCCTCCAAGTTAGGGTGGGGTTTCCGGGTGGTACGCAAAAAACTTATGGTTCCGCAGGAAGACCTTCGGCGATTTCATCTTCCGAGTGCTCTAACTCTCTAGGCTCCAACTCATTGCACTCGGTGCTTGCACTTCCACTAAGATTTTTGTGTGTTCTTGCTAGAATCTTAGTTTGAACCGAAATGATGGCCGCCATGCGGATTGCCTTATCCATTATGATCTCCTTTTCAAATTCGCAAACTGAGTAGCCCGTTATTATTTATGGAAGCGCAAAAGGCGTTGTGGATACCCCGTGAAAGCCAAGGATACCAATGTGGCCAGCATGACTTTCGCTCAATCTGGACCAGGTTAGAGACCGTCGGCTCCATGCCCCGCCTTCAAGGCTCCGAGTATAACCAGGAGGCATCCCAAGATAAAGCTTGTCCACCCGACAAGAACTCAGCTAAGGCTTGTCCTGGTCGTGACTAAGTAGGATGCGAGAGACATCAACATGAAGCTGTAGCCGACGACCTCAAGCGGATGCAGAACCCGATTGTGCGCCCGATAGAAACTTCCATCATCGCGATTAATCCAGCGTCTGAACTTATTCCACCTTTTCATGATCCCGCTGCAATACCGTAGCACACTCACTTTAACCATACGTTTTACCAGAAAACTCAATCAAACAGAAACCATGACCGAAGGGATCTGAGAATGTAATGCACTTGGAATCTCGCCACTCAACGCATTCACTTTCCCGTGTTGCGCCCGCGCTTATCGCTCGCTCTGAAGCTTCGTGAACGTCTTCAACGACAAAGTCAATGTGTACCGGCGTCCAGTGCCGTGTGTATCGACGCCTCTCATCTGTTGATTTCGAGGCGGCTGAACCGGTCGGACTTGTCAGAAGATAGATCACGGAGTCGGCGCCCGTAAGCTCTGCTACGTCGTCATCTAAAATACGGCTGAGCCTCAAATCCACAGCAGTGGTATAGAACTCAATTGCTGCGGCAAGATCCGGCACGTCTATGTTCACCACTATTCGCATAGGTCCCCCGGTCTGAGTCTGATTGCCACTCCTTGACGTTTCTATTCAGCGTTCCATTCAAACACCGAGACTCTTGATGATCCAGTGGTATGAATAGGGTCCTTGAACGCGATGGCCTTTGCTGCTTCAAGATCGCCCGCTTGAATCACATATGCACCGCCGCTTTTATCAGTGAATGGCCCCGACAACTCCAATACGCCGTCTCGTTTAAGTTCGGCCAAGTACTGTTTGTGCGGTTCGATGACCGAAGCTTGAAACTGCGGAGTGCGCATGGCGAGTATCAAATACCGCATAGGCGTTTCCTATCTGTAAGCAGTTAGTGGTTGTTGATGGGTACGGATTCAGTACCCATCGCAAATTAGATGATATCTTTAATGCGCGAAATTTTGTCGCCTGTGAATTCGAACTCCGACTTTCCAGTTAGCTCAATCGTCTCCCCCGCCTTGAGGCCATTTGGAAGATCACTTGCGAGTACGGCCCGGTAAGCGATATGCGCTACAAGCTTTTCCTCAACGTTCTCGAAGCTCGTAATCGTCTGTTTTCTGGCACTGAACAGCTGTGCTGATTGTTCTGCCAACTCCTTGAACTGGCTTCTTCCCTCTGTTCGAGCATCCACTTCTCCGGCGGTTTCATTCTCGAACAGAACAGACTCTGACAGGCAAGACAACATTCCCTCAATGTCAAAGTTGTTGTAGCGCTCAATGTATGTTTCCACCAGCTCCTGACGCTTTTTGCCTTCCATAATTCCTCCCTTATATTGATGGTTTCACGCTATACATCGTTCCACTGGTCCATTGTAACGTGCCCTGGCTGCGCGCTTACTCGCTCCAGCCAGGCAACGACGGCGGGATATCGGCTCAGATCGAAGCCCCCTTCGTGGGCTTCATGGGTGTAGGCATAGAGGGCGATGTCCGCGATTGAGTAGCGGTCCGCCACGAAGAACCGACGGGTTTGTAAGTGTTCATTCATTACAGCCAAAGCTTGATTCCCTGCCTCTTGCTTTTGGGCCAACAGCTGTCGGTTAAAGGGTGTGTCGTCAAGCCCTTTAATAGTTAGCCAAAATCGCGGCGTTGCAATATTTGGCTCATGACTGTATTGCTCGAAGAACAACCACTGCATGACTTGCGCTTGCTCAAACGGCTGCGTCGGCCAATAGTCGGTGCCTTGTGCCAGAAAATAGAGAATGGCATTCGACTCTGGGAGGGATGAGCCGTTATCCAGTTCTAACACGGGAATACGGCCATTTAAGTTTTTCTGCAGAAACTCAGTCGTCCTGGACTCACCTCGCAGAATATCAATCGGAACATACTGGTACGGCTGAGACAGGTGTGACAGAAGCAGCCGCACCTTGTAGCCGTTGCCTGATCTTGGATCGTCGTATAGTTTCATAGTCCTTTCCACTTGCGATCACATCACTCTGTTATTAAGTGATAATCCTCTGTGAAGTTGAATTTCTCTTCATAGTCCACTTCAAACAAATGACCATCCGGATCACGAAAGTAACCGGCGACTCCGTATGGAGTGACTGTAGCGGGCTTGACCAACTCGCCGCCCGCCTCCACGGCTTTCTTTAGAATTCGCTTTACATCATCTTCAGTCTTGGCCAAGTAAATCAAAGCGATACCGGGGAATCCGGACCGCTCCGAGGAAGCGTAGTTAGCGTCCTTGGCAAAATCGTCTTTTGATATCAGCGCTATTGCAAAGCCGCCTAGGTCGTACTTAACAAAACCGGCATGGCTATCTGAAGCTCTACTCCAACCTAGAGAATCATAGAAGTCCGCTGATTTTTGAACATCGGCGACTCCCAGCAAGATGATGTGCAGGCGTTGAGCCAAGGGTATAGATTTGTATTCTTGCATGGCGCTACTACTATTCACTTGAACGGACTCCTCTGCATAAGCTGTACTGAATAAAAATAGGGCGGACAGTATGGTGTATTTCAAAACATCGCTCCTTGGGGCTTGCTTTTCGCTTGGAAGCACCTTAAAACTGTTCATCCAAACAGTATTTCTGGGTATTCTACTTGCAATACAAGCTCCGCGCTACCTCTATGTCTTGGGTACTGTTCGAACAGCTGGTTATTTGATGTTCTCCATGGGCGAGCATGTGAAATAGATTATGAGTGGGTTTATTCCAATGCTTTGGCAACAAAAAACGGACGGATGTCCTTTTTCGTGGAACCATGGCGTTCGCACGAAATGATATCGAAACCGGCGGTACGGATTGAGTCTTCAAGCAAAGCGGCAGAAAAGACGGTTACGCTGGGCGCCTTGCCAACAAACCGCATAACTGGAATAGCGAGGCGAATGAGCGGATTCATGTCACCCACGCAAGGTGTCTTCGAGATAAAGAGGCCGCCCGGCGCGAGCAGAGTACGAATGTGACCTAGGACGGTAGACAGATCTCCCGCAAGGTGGAGGTAGTTTAATCCGATGATGACATCGTACCGGACAGTGTCGTTAACCAAGGTATTGGCCGTTGCCTGACGAAAACTCAGTTGGCCAGCTTCTCCGTCCTGACGTGCACTGGCGAGCTTTTCTTCCGCAATAGCAATCATGCCGCCGGAAATATCCGTAGCCAGGTAGCTATCTGCCGCATCGGCAAGGCGCAGTGCTGCCGTGCCTGTACCGCAGCCTAGCTCTAGTACCCGCGAGCCGGCGGGTATGAGATCGCGTGTGCGCGCCAGAGTGCGCTCGAAACCCGCCTCATCGGCAATGGCCGAGGCGGCATACTTCCGCGCACTCTTGTCCCAGAAGAGAACATCCTTCTCACTGGCCTGTTGTTGTTGCTCGAATTTCATATCTGGGACCGCCATAACATAGGGAAGTCAAAGGGGAAACTCGCTAGAATTGGTACCCCAATACAATGCTTGGGCCGACGCGTAATCCTTCATTGTATTCGTATGACAGTGGGCTGCTTCCAATATGGAAACCTGGTTTCCCAACGCCCCGAAAGAAGTAGATATAGGACACGTCTAGCCTGTACTCGGTTTTTACATTTCGCTCCGGGCTGCCACTATCGTGTATCAAACTAAAAGCATTGGCATGCACGCCAAGCGCATGATTGTCACCAAGTCTTGGTAGGATGCCTCCCCGAATCCAGCCTATCCCACCGCCGCATTTCGCATCCCACCCGTGTACGCTGGAATAGTATATCGTCGCGCAGCCGAATGAGACAGTTTTCAGATCTCTCTCGCCGCGTAGGCCAACGTTAAGCCCAATGCCTGAATGCCAAGGACTTATCCCCATGCCAACCGTCACGTCCGCACTTGCACCATTTTGCATGGGCATTAGTAATATAAACAATGCAACTGCTTTTAAAATTACCTGCATAGCGTGTTTTCTCATACGTAAAAACAAGTCGGAAATTTGGCGTAATACTATTACACACGCCGGAGTGCCTCACTGCTAGAAAGTGAGCGTAAAACCCGTGAAAATTCGGTCGTTATTTTGATAGGGCGCCAGCATCGAATCCTCGGAGCTGGCTCGGTAATTCACGGCACCGATAAACAGAACAATTTCGTCCCGGAACGCGTAATCCAGCCGAAAGCGTACCATTGATGCAGGATTTTTGGTCCACCCCATATAGGTTAAGTTGGCCACCAGATCTTCGTTTAGCATCTGGTATTCCAAACTTGCAACACCTTTGAGCTGCGTCTTTTCCTCTCCCAGGGGAGCTTCCGTTGAGCCGATGCGTGAGCCGAGAAGCTCAAGATCAAGAGTCAGGTTGCTCATACCGGAATAGCGCCCGCCCACCATATGCTGGTGTTCACTGCCTTCTACTGAAAGGGCGCTGGCGCCCTGTGTTTCCACGGCGTGACTATGATCAACGAGATAGAGATCACCATCGCTGTAGGCGTATTCACTTTTTAGCAGCCAATCACCAAGAACGCGATTGGCACTGGCACCAAGGAGAGTGATCTCCGAGTAACCTAAAACCAGATCGTTGGAACCTGCCTCCAACGGTCTAGCCTCCCGACTGTGAATTTGTGACGCGAATACGGCCAAGTCCCCCCAGGGCCGCGACCAGAACAATCGGCCCACGAGATCCGGATCGGTGAAACTGACATCGGGCCGGTGCTCTTGGATATGCAGGGGCAGAGCACGAAGTTCAATGTAGGGATCAAAGTCACCGTAGGGTTCATCGTATTGATTGGGCCGAAACTCATGCACGGCGGTCAGGTCAAGGCCCCATCTTGATTGGTAGTAACTTAGCCGTGTCGAAGCAACAGGGAGAAGTGTTTCACGCAGCTCCGCTAACCCGAAGGCTCTTTCGTCAATTGGGTTGATTCGATCAGCGATCTGAAAGTAGTTGGACTCGCCAAGCGAAACGAGCTGCCGACCGACCTTTAGATTTAGCGAAGGGGTCGCCCCCCATTCAATATAGGATTGATGCAATTCGATGTAGGATGGGTCCACCAGTTCTGCATCATAGCTGCCAAGACCAGCCAACTGGAAAGTAATATCATCACCGAGCCTGTACCGGCTTTCCAGCAACAAGTCATATCGAATGGACGCAGGGCCAGTGTCTTCGCGACGAAAAGGAAGCTGATCGCTCTGCTCGGTGAGAGCATAGTGGAGTCGATGCGTGAGCGCGCCAGAAAACTCAATGTTTCTTTCTGCTTCCTGCCCTGTTCGACTGGGCTCGGCATCAGTCATTTCGAAGAAGTCTTCAGAGACTGCCGTACAGCTCCAAGTCAACAGCATTAGAACGGGGGCCCACTTATGTAGAGTCATTCCGCCGCTCGCTCCAAGCCGTTAGTTGTGAATGTGTTATCGGGAATGTTCAGGTTTATTTGCACATCACCTCGTGTAATGACCGTGGAATGCACTCTTCTGTTGTTTCGGGTCATGATCATCTGCTCCCGACTTGAAAGCCAAACACCATCGATCTGCTCGAACTCGAATTGACTGTAGTATTTAATCCAGCCCTCATTTTTCAACCAGTACTGCGCTTTGGTGACTACATCCTTGTCAGTGTCGACCCAGTAGTGAATTTTGGTGTAACCGTACTTATCGACAATACCTCGGTTTTTAGGTGTCGCGATGACGACAATTTCCTTACCTTCGCTGTGCTCTTGGTCCACTTCATAGTCAAAGTCCTCCACTTCGAGTCCCTCCAGGTCACCATAGGTAAAGTCGCTACCCAGAAAGTAATCTGCCCGGTTGCCGGTTGTCAGACGAGTCACCCTGCCGAGGTCCGGCAGGTAGAGCCAGGACTCATTGCTTCTACTCGGATCGTCCCAATCGTAGGTCAGAATGCCGGTGCCTCGTAGGCGCGAAGGTGCCCGAACATAGGTGAGCGTTCGTTCATCCTCCCCAAACATTTTGCCTAGCATTCGCAGGCTTCGCTCTCGTTCTCGGCCATTTTCATCGGTCAATAGTAGATAGGCGTCCATCAACCAACTATCACCCCGGTACCGGTTATCCACATCAGTCATGATACGTCGGCCCTCATCCTCTTCAGCAGAGAGGTTGGGGGAAAGCACCAAAAGTAGAAAGGTGATGAACGCAGTGCGGGTTGTATTCTTTAGAGTCAACATAATCGTCCTCACTGTCCAAGGTTACTGACTTGGCGGTCTGTTTTTTCGGGTAGCATGTTGTCGGGTCGCACGTTGTCAGGTTGGGTGGCCGGCGCGTTCAGTCGGGTAGCAAATATCGACATGATCGCGGGGATCACAACCAGATCAAACACAAAAGCCAGCAGAATCGTAAAGGCCAAAAGAATGCCGAAGCTTTGCAACGCCGACATCATGGAAAGGGAAAATAAGGAAAAGCCGCCAGCCAGGACTACACTGGTAATCAGAAGCAAAGGCGCGATGACTCTAATCGTTTCTCGCACCGCAGTTTCAAGCGTCTCCCCGGCACGGCGAATTTTGTATTGAATGCCGTTGATTAAGTGAACCGTGTCGTCAACCACCAGGCCCAGCGCGATACCACCGAGCAAAACCGTGATCAGGTTAATGTCCATGCCCGTGTAACCCATGGCGGCCAATGCCAGGTAGATCACGATAAAGTTTGGAATGATCGCCAGCACACCGAGCTTGATCGATTTCCAGAGAATAATCAGCATCAAACTGATACTGATGGCGGCAAACAGATAGCTGTCTGTCATGCTCGCAATCAGGTCGATGGTGCCGGTAGCCACCAGATCCACGGTACCCGTGACAGTGACCTCACCCAACCCTGAGAACACGTCCATCGCTTTGTCTTCCAGCGTTTGCCGCAGAGGCACCATCTCTCGCCCGTCGGCGTAAGCCAGGCGAAGTGTAATTCTGGCCTTGGAGAAGTCGCGATCAACAAGGCGTGTTATTTCCCGGGGGCCGCCGCTTTCGTATAGAAGCATCTCCTGATGTATCAGGTTTTGACTGTCGGGAATCGCCTGATCCGGAGGGACCTTGGCGAGCTGAGAATGAATGCGCTCCAATACATCGACAATGGAGGTCGCCCGCCCCACCTTCACCGTTCCAGGATCAAGCGACTCAGCGTAGTCCTGAAATTCGCGCAACGCGGTCATAAATTCAGGCGTTAGGATGCCATCTACCTGGCCCGTGTCCACAATGACTTCGAGCGGAACTGTGGCCTGGATTTTCTCGTCAATCGCCAAAGTATCGACCCGTATGGGCGTGTCTTCTGGGAACCAGTTAAGTACGTCATAGGAAAAGTCCACTTTCATCACGCCAGGAATGGCGGCGATAACCAGCGCCACCACAACCGCCATGACTTTTAATGGATGTCGTACCCCTATGGCCGATAACCCCATCATCCTGGCCGTCAACCTAGGCCAAAGCGTGTGGGTGGCCTTGTCGGATGCGGACACCCTGCCGGGTATGATTCGGATAAACGCGGGCAATAACACCAGGGTGTATACAAAGATCAGCATGATCCCGAAGGCAGCAAGCCAACCGAAATCGGCGATGGGTTTCATGCGCGCCACCGTAAAAGCTAGAAATCCCGCCGCCGTCGTCAAACTGGTGAACAGCACCGCCATGCCGCTGTGCGTCACAGCATTGATGATGGCGCTGCGCGTCTGGGTGCTTTTGCGTCTTTCGACGTAATACAAACCGAATAGATGCACTGCATCCAGAACGCCGGCCATTAGCAACAAGGCTGGCAATGCCTGGGTGACAGGGGTGAATGGAATTCCCGCCCAACCCATAAGCCCCAGTGTGCTGGCGAGCGCCAAGGTAATCACAGCGACGGGAATAACCACTGCCGTGATGCGCCTGAACAGCACGTAAAGTGCAAGTATGATGGTGAGCAGAGCGGCGGACATGAGAGCGGCTACATCATGGTGAATGGCATCATGGTGTAGCTTATCCAGCAGTGGGCCGCCCGCCGCACGAACTTCCATACCCTGAGCCTCGTGGTCTGCGACGATTTCCTGAATAGCGCTGGCAAACGCGTTTAATTGTTCGCTGGTCAGTCGTGGCTGGTCAGAATCAGCATTTTGCGTATCGTCAGCGGTTTGGGCTTCGGCACTGAAGAAGTCCTGTTGCTCGGCCTGAGCAGGCTCATCAGGTGCTTGCGCCATGGCGCGCACGACCAGCAACACCATTGACCCGTCGCTGGAGATCAGGGTGTCCCGGTACAGAGAACTGGTGACGATTTCATTCCAACGCGCAAGCTCCAGATCACCTTGTTCCGGCCACACGTCGCCCAGGTCTCCAACGAGTAGCCCGTCGCCTTCCTGAGATGCCATCCAATCCGCATTCACCAGGCTGGTCACATCATCGAGCCACGGGACACGATCCTCCAGATCGCGATGCAACTGTCGCAGCTGACTCATAAAGGCCGCGCTGCGAGGCTCGTCGGTGGATACGGCAACCACAACCACGTCATTGCGGCCAAACTCACGCTGAAAGGATTGGTACGCTTGAAGCGTCGGATCGCCACGCTGGAATAGGGATTCGTTACTGGAGTCCATCTCCAGCCTTAGCAAACCCGCACCCAACGCCAAGCTCAACCCCAGTACGAGGAGCAGACTCACTATCGGGTGGTCGAAGGTCCAACCTGCGATTTTTGGCATCCAGTTCTTCAGTTTCATAAGCGCCGTCTTTTCTTTGAGAGCTGCGCTTAGGCTACGTGCTGGAGCTGTCGCCGTATTGATATTTGGTCTAGGAAATTTGATAATTCACGAAACCAGGGAACAAAAACATCAGGCGAACCGTAGAGTAATTATGGATAAAGTCTCGGACCAAGGCGTGCACCCCCTCAAAGAAACCTACTCCAAGTTTGCGTTACAGATTATTAGCGCGTATCACAAATGGCAGGATCGGGACGCCAACGAGCTTGGCACCACAAGGGCGCCTAGAGAATCCGCTCTGTTGGAGAAAGAGGCCCATGAAATATGGGCGCTGGCGCTCGAGGTAAGCGATGATGAGCACCTTGGACTGCATGCGGGGGCAGCTCTAGTCCAACATATCAATGGGCATTTTTTGACGACTTTGGCGGCAAACAGCAAAACCGTTGGTGAAGCGTTAGAAAATTTCTGCCAGTACCATGAACTGTGCTCCGACGCGCTTCACCCGAAACTGGAACGACGAACCAGCACTGTGGCCATTTCCGTGACCGGCTTTGCCAGCGTTGCGGATGACACTGTGATGCGGCACATGTGTGAATGCATGTTTTCCGCGCTGGTGACCATTCTCAGTGTGTTGTGTAAACAGCCGATACGCCCCGCTGCCGTGCGCTTTACCTGGCCCTCGCCTGGCATTACCGCATTGCACGAATCAGTTTTAAAAGCTCCGGTCCATTTTGAGTCGAAAGCCACGGAGCTGGAATTTTCCAATGCCACCCTGAATACAGCCATTCCCTATGCCGATGAAATTCTCCTATCGACGCTGCTTCAATACGCGGATAGTCAGTTAGACGCGCTTAACGCAACCGACTCCTGGTCAAAGAAAGTGAGATCGGTTGCGTGTCATCCTGGCATGTCGATGGATTTGGACATCAGCACAGTGGCTCGCAACCTTGGTGTCAGCCCGAGGACACTTCAGCAACGGCTTAAATCAGAGGGCGTCAGCTTTCAGGACATCATGCGGGAAGTAAAGCTCGAAATGGCCAAGGATTATTTGGCCAACGGATCCATGCCCTTGTCCGAAATTGCGCTGCTTTTGGGGTATTCTGAGCAAAGTGCCTTTAATCATGCCTTTAAAGGATGGACGGGCCTAACCCCAAAGCAATTCAGAAAATCCTGCTTCGAATAGACATTTCCGAATCTACGTGCGGAGAAGGCTAAGCCGCAAAAAAAGGAGCCGAGATTAAACCCCCGGTTCGAGTTTGATAAATTCGGACATAGCATGACCAGCCTTTCCTTCAACCTCTGCAAGGCCAGCTTTAACCCCCGCTTTGTTTCGTGCCGGTTGGTTCTGACTCGCCTTTAACTTGCCTTTTAGGGCTGTGATTTCGATCTCCACGCCAACTATCGCGTTTAACAATCGATCAGTGAACTCCGCTGGAGCGTCATCGACCGACCAGGGCTCGCTCATGGCAGACTCATGCTGGTCAGTTAATGCGTGAAGTTGACGTAACAACCATGCGGAGTCTTCAATTGTTTTAGCAATTCCCTCCGCATGAATTGCCAAATAATTCCAGGTTGGCACTACCCGGTCGGTTTCCTTCTTAGTTGGATACCATGAAGGCGACACATAGGCATCAGGCCCCTGAAAGACGACGAGAACCTTAGTTCCCTCCCCCAAACGTTGCCATACAGGATTGCTTCGAGCCACATGGCACTGCAAACGGCCTAGTGTACCGCTCTCTTCAGTATTAAGATGGAAAGGCACATGGTTTGCCTCAATTCCATTTGCATCGGCGACAACTAACAGGCCGAAGCTGTAGTCGCGGATGTACTGATGGAGCGTTTGCGTGTCATCTTCTTTAAAGTGTTTTGGAATGTACATGAATTGTTATTCCTCAGTGTTCTCGTGGTCCAGCACCAGCGACAAAGAGCCTTGATCATGATGCATCTTCACTGATGCCGGTACTTTTACCGTCCAAACTTACCAGGTTCTTCTTTTCCCAATACTCTTTTACGCCTTCTCGACCACGATTATCGGCCCAGTTATTGAGGGTTTCACGCTCGCCTTTGTATTCATAAAACGGTACGGCGAACCCGCAGGACGTTTGTACGAGATCAATGCTTAGCTCAAATATTTGCCTAGCACCGGTGTAACTGGGAAATTTTTCGACGAGTTCATTCCAGGCCGCATGCCGTGGGTAGACAACTTTCGCCTGGCCGTAGGCTCTAAGTATCAGCGGTTGCTTATCAAAGGAACAAAACATCACGGTCATTCGCGAATTTTCCAGCACATGCGCCGCTGTTTCGTTGCCACTGCCGGTCATGTTGAGCCAAATGAGCCGGTTGGGACTTAATACTCGCAAGCTATCCATGCCCTTGGGAGAAACGTTCACGCGCCCTTCCGCACCAGCCGTCCCAACAAAGTACAAATGCTGTGCATTGATAAACTCCGTATGCTTCGGGAGCAGTTCTTCGAATTTTTCTGACACCGCTATCTCCTTCACATTGCCTCGCGAATTGAGGCTAAATCAGTGTTACCCCAGAACGTCCAATAGCGTATTGACGGCTGCCATTGCACCAGAATCTTTACAGCCCCCGACCAAAATACAAGGCAGACCCGCGGCCGTTGCACCACCTAGGTCCCGGCGAACGGAATCGCCGATCATCATCGTTTTCGCAGGCGTAGCGCCGAGATCTCGAAGGACTTGCAAGAATGGCTTTGGTGACGGCTTGACAATACCATGATCTGACGAGAACGACATGGCCCGAAAGTGCTTAAGCACACCCGCACGCTCGAATTCTTCTATCCAGCGTTGCCTTGGGGCCCAGATGTCGGCGACCAAGCCTAGCTGGTACGTCGAGGCAAGCTCCCGAAGTGCTTCCCAGTATTCTGGTGGAATGATACCGCATTCATGATGAGAAAACGTGGCAATGAGCCGCTGCCGATCCGATGTCGATACACGATGCCCCTGCAGCACAACATCGAGAGCCGCATCCAAGGACGGAAAGCACTCCCGGTACTTAGGGTCAGGGAAACGTGGCTCCAGATAGCTAAACACCTTCTGAATAATCCGTTGAACGTCGTCCTCTGGCAGGGTGCCGCCGATCTCCTTGAAGTAGGCTCCGTAGTTTTCGTTCTCTCCAAAGCGATCGTGACCGAACATGAATGTAGCGTTCATATCCAGGAGGACTGTGTCTCGTCCTTGTAGCATCATCTAATTTCCTCGACTAAGGCCCACTCGCGAGCCCCTGTTTGCAGGGTCTACCTTTATAGGTTGTTTGGATTTAGAAGAGACGTGAGCACGTGATCTTCCCACTTGCCATTAATTTTTAGATACTTCCGAGCAAGCCCTTCCTCTGCAAAGCCAAGTTTCTTCAGCAGGTTTCCGGATCTCTCGTTGCGCGGCATATAGTTCGCGATGATTCGATTCAGCCCGAGCTCCATGAAGGCATGATTTATTGCGACCTGGCACACCTGGGTCATCATTCCCGTACCTTCGTGATTTTTCGATACACCATAGCCCATGAAGCAAGCCATCAAAGGCCCATAAATAATGTTGGTAAGGGCGCAGTGCGCAACCACTTCGTGGTCCTTGAGCCCGATAAAGTGTGCGGCAGTGCCCTCGCGATGTTGACGCTCATACTCGGCCAACCTCTGCTGAAGCGTTGCCTCGCTGTAGTATCCGCGTTCGCGAATGGGTTCCCACGGCTGAAAGTGGCGCTTGTTCGCTTCAAAATAGTCAGCCACGCTTGCGGCATCCGCTTGTGTAGCTAGACGAATATTCATAAATTCCTATTCCTCGCACCGACCATGGTCAACCCCAACACCACTTCGAATATACTAGAGTCCAGCCTGAACCATCTGCTTAATTTTCTTGGCCTTCTCAAAATGATCCAACTTGTGGGTTTTAATCCACCAGGTGGCGGCTTCCATAAGCAACACTGGATTGTCATTTTTGTTGGCGAAGAACGCGTAGAATGAAACCCCAACGGTTTCGCCCTTGGCCAGTATCTTTTTCGTGCACACGTCGACTATTCTATTTCTTAGTTCTTGTTGCACTCTAACTCCTTGCTCATGACGAGCATGTCTTCAGCCACAGAGAATCCGCTTCGAGCATAAAACTGTTGCGCGGGAGAACCTTGCGCAGTAACCAATACCAAATGACGCACCCCGAGATTCCGCAATGCTTTTTCCATCTCCCTGATCAGCGTAGTACCAATACCACTACGGTGACGATTGGGGTGAACGCAAAATTCCTGCACAAAAAATTGGCTTCCGCCCGGCCAGGCTTCCTCCTGGCCCAGAGCGAAGCCCACAGCAAGGCCACCCACCAGCGCCACGACACCGTAGGCTCCGGCGGAATGGAATAATCCAGACAGACGTTTATGCGCCAGCTCGACTGTCCAGTCCTCACTCCAAGGCGGCTGGGAGAATGTCTGCGCAAATAAATCAGCGCAGCCCCTTATATGTTCTTCGCTCAGAGGCGAGAACTCCGGTTGTATATTCACCAATGTGTTTCTCTGCTGGTTTTTTTGAAATATCGGTTATCTAGCAAACTAAAACGGCGGGTGTGTGGATGTCAGCCTGCCACCAATAACCACAAAGCCCCTAGACAAGCCATTGTGCCGATTAACGGCAGTATACTCATTTTTAACCTGAAGACGCAGACAAACGCCACTGCTGATAGTACAAGCATGGGTAGGTCGGCGCTGGCTATTCGAGGTAGTTGCATGTTTGTGCCGTATAACGCAATGGTGATCTGCTCTGTAAACAGCGCACTAATACCGAACCAGATCGCCAGGTTGGCGATCACACCCACCACCACCGCCGTAATCGCGGCCAGGGCAGAAGATATGGCGCGATTATTACGCAGTTTCTCGACGTATGGAGCTCCTGCAAAGATCCATAAAAAGCATGGTAGAAAGGTAACCCAGGTGGTCAGCAAGGCGCCGATGGTCGCCGCCAAAAGTGAAGGCTCGGCCGTCGCTTCGCGATAAGCCGCTAAAAAACCCACAAATTGCGTGACTAGAATCAAAGGCCCCGGTGTTGTTTCTGCCAATCCTAACCCTTCAAGCATTTCGCCGGGTTGAAGCCACTGAAAGTTTTCAACCCCTTGCTGGGCGACATAGGAAAGAACGGCATAGGCTCCTCCAAAGGTTACTGTCGCCATCTTGGAGAAAAACACGGCGATTTGTGAGAACACATTGTCGTAGCCCAGAAATACTAGGAGCCCACCTACAGTAAGTAACCAAAGTACCAGGCAAACCAGCGCTGCACTTCTGGTGCCTGGGCGAACTACGGTTTCTACACTGCCTTCATTTTCTTTTGCGTTGCCGACTGTTCCGGTACTTCTTGCCACGGCGTAGCCAACGAGGCCAGCCGTCAAAACAACAATGGGGAACGGCACACTAAAAACAAACAATGCCAGAAAACCGGCTACGGCTAAGGCGGGCTTCAACTTGCCTTTCAAAGCACGACGAGCAATGCGCATCAACGCTTGTGCAACAACGGCCAGTACGGCGGCCTTAAGACCAAAGAAAATCCCTTCGACCACAGTCAAGTTGCCGACCAGTACATACACCCAAGACAGCAATAGAATCGCCAGGGCTCCGGGGAGAATAAATAACAACCCCGCAACAATGCCGCCTCGAACTCCGTGCATCAACCAACCAATATAGGTGGCAAGCTGCTGAGCCTCGGGACCAGGGAGAAGCATGCAGTAATTCAATGCATGAAGGTAACGGGATTCATCCAGCCACTTCTTCTCCTCGACAATAATACGGTGCATCAGAGAGATTTGTCCTGCCGGACCACCAAAACTGAGCAGGCCAATCTTTAGCCAAACCGCTACAGCCTCCCTGAATGAAACTTGACTCATTTATTATGTCCTTTAATGCTTCTAACTAAACTCACTTGGCTGCCCGGGAGGAATTCGAATTAACGCACCTTGCGAGAAAACGGTAGCTGGGGTTACGACTTGGTACTAGCCACTAACCCGCTTGAATCGCCGTCAGTGCGATGGTGTAGACGATATCATCCACGGTAGCACCGCGTGACAAGTCGTTAACCGGTTTGCGCAAGCCTTGCAGCATGGGGCCAATGCTCACTACGCTGGCGCTGCGCTGGACCGCCTTGTACGTTGTATTGCCAGTGTTTAGATCGGGGAATATAAATACCGTCGCCTTACCCGCTACCGGACTGTTCGGGGCTTTGCTCGCGGCCACGGAGGGGACGCTGGCGGCGTCGTATTGAAGCGGGCCATCAATCAAATAATCCGGCCGCATTTTACGCGCTAACTCGGTGGCTTCGCGCACTTTTTCCACGTCAGTGCCGGAACCGGATTGCCCGGTTGAATAGCTGATCATGGCTACACGCGGTTCAATTCCGAAAGCTAAGGCTGAATCAGCTGACTGAACAGCGATGTCGGCCAGCTGCCGAGCATCCGGGACCGGATTCACCGCACAATCGCCGTACACCACCGCTTGGTCCGGCAACAACATGAAAAACACCGAAGAGGCCAGCGCCGCGTCCGGTTTGGTTTTGATCAGCTGCAAGGCCGGCCTTATGGTATTTGCGGTGGTGTGCACAGCACCGGATACCAGCCCGTCCACGTGGTCCTGAGCGAGCATCATGGTGGCCAGCACAACGGTATCTTCCAGCAATGCTTCGGCCATCTGGCTGGTTAAGCCTTTGTGTTCCCGAAGCGCGACCATGGGCCCGATATAATCATTGCGCACGCCGTCCGGATCGATAATTTCTAAATCTTCCGGCAGGGTTACGTTCTGACTCGCCGCCACTTGCCGCACTTCGTCCGGTTTGCCCAGAAGCACACAACGGGCAATGCCTTTTTGGTGACACAAGGCGGCCGCCTGGACGGTGCGCGGCTCTTCGCCTTCCGGCAGAATGATACGTTTGTTGGCTGCCCTCGCCCGCTGCACAAGAAGGTGGCGAAACGCCGGCGGCGACAAACGTTTTTCAATATCCACCCGCGCCCGCTCCACCAGCCAACCGGCATCAAGGTCCGTCGCCACGGCGTTCATGACATGTTCAATTCTCTCCACGTCATCAACCGGAACCTCGGTATCCATGTTGTTGAGCTTTTGCGCCGCGCTAAAGGTGTTGCGTTGTACCAACATCAACGGCAGCCCGGTTTTAAACGCCGCCTGGCACAAGGTCATCATTTCTGGTGACGGCTTAATACCGCCGGTCAACACCAAGCCGGCTAAGGGCACGCCGTTTAATGCCGCCATGCAAGTCACCAGCAGAATGTCTTCCCGGTCTCCGGGTGTGACCAACAGAGTCCCGGCGGTCAGGGTGTGCAGCATATTCTTAACCGTGCGCGCACAGACAGTAATGCTCTGCACACGACGCTCTTGAATTTGGCCTTCCTGGAGTATGTCCGCACGTAAATAGCGGCAGACGTCGATGGTTCGCGGTGCGACCAACGAAGGGTCCCAGCGAATGGCGCCCAGGCAACGGAAACTGTCAGAAAATATTGGCAGGGCACACGCCGCCTGCTGCAATCGCTCCAAGTCGATATCGATGGACGTTGGCTCCTCGCCCGCCATCACTTGTTGGCTTTCCGGATCCGGAGCGCCGACCTTGTTCAGAATGCATCCTAACAAACGTTCATTCGCGGGACCACCGAATAGGCTGGCTGTCATTCTGATGCGCTCGTTCAGTTGCGCGCTGCTCTCGGCGTTCTGAGCGGCGACTAAGATCACGTCCGCATCCAGCGCCTTCGCCATGTTGACATTGAGTTTGCCTATGTAATTTTCATCCGCGAGGGGCAACAACCCTTCCACGATCACCACTTCGGCATCTTTGGCGGATTGATGGTAAAGCTGAATCACCTCTTCCATCAGTGCATCGGTCTTGCCCAGAGAAAGTTGCCTCTGTGCGTAGCCCAGATCAATCGGCTTGGCGGGCTGCAGACCGAGAGTGGCGTTAATAAAATGTGTTGATCGCTCCGGCCCCTGATCTCCGCCCCGGCGCTGACTAATGGGTTTGCAAAACGCCGTTTTTACGCCAAGTTGTTCCAAGGCTCGCACCAGACCCAGGCATACCGATGTCAGGCCGGTGGATGTACCTGTCGCGGTTATGAAGAAACTGTGTTGCACGTGTTGCCCTCCTTCTTTCCGTCAGGTCTGGCTCAGTTGATAGGCATCGTGGGCAATAACCCACTCCTCGCGCGTGCCGATGACCAATGCCGGAACGGAATCGGCTGTGGTAATAATGCCTCGTTCATCACCATGGCGTTGATTCAACTCCGCATCACAAGAGAACCCAAACAGTGGCAGCTTGGCGAGTACCTGCCCGCGGATCGGGCTGGCGTTTTCGCCAATGCCACCGGTAAACACCAGGGCATCCAATCGCTCCAGCGAAGCCGCCAGGGCGCCGATTTGACGGGCCAGCCGAAAACAGAACACATCGATGGCACGCTGCGCATCAGCGTTACCCTGCTCGGCGGCTTCCGTCAGTGTGCGCATGTCATTAGAAAGCCCGGACAAACCGAGCAACCCGCTTTCGCGATTCAGCATGGCGGTGATCTCCGCCAGGGACATGTTCAGGCTTTCCGCCAAGTATTCGTGCAACCCTGGGTCGACATCTCCGCTGCGAGTGCCCATGACCAACCCCTCCAGGGGTGTCATGCCCATGGTGGTGTCCACCGAATGGCCATTGCGCACCGCTGTGGCACTGCAGCCATTACCAAGGTGGGCGGTGATGATTCCATGGTTGGCCGGGTCCAGAGACAGACGCTCGACGGCTTGCGCGGCAACGTACTTGTGGCTGGTGCCGTGAAAACCGTAGCGACGCACGCCGTGGTCACGGTATAGATGCATGGGAATGGCGTACAGATAAGCCCGCTCAGCCAAGGTTTGATGGAACGCCGTATCGAACACGGCCACCTGCGGAATCTGCGGATAGAGTTTCTGCATGACACGGATGCCAAGAACGTTGGCCGGGTTATGCAGAGGCGCCAGGCTGGCACAGTCATCAATGCCGGCGATAACCGCGTCGTCAATAAGCACCGAATCGGAGAACGCCTCACCCCCGTGAACCACACGGTGGCCCACAGCCAGGGGGCTACCCAAGTGTTTCAGCACCTGGTGCACTTCCAAAAGCGCGCCCTCATGACCTTGGTGAGGGATGGGCAGCGTCTGCTTGTCGCCGCCTCGCTCCCGCCAGCTCAGCTGCGCATCGCCGGATTCAAGACGCTCCGCCAGGCCCGCCATGGCCTCGCCGCCAGTGTTCATATCGAAGACCGAAAATTTGAGAGAGGAACTGCCTGAATTAATAACCAGAACCGGTGCAGAAATCATACGCCACAAAACCGTTGAGAAATTTGATGACAGTGTAAGACAGGGCGTTGGAATAGCAATACCCAAGAAGGCGGATGACAACAGGATGTAACGCTGATTTCCGTCGCGACGACCGTTTACTTGCTCTTAGTCCAAACGTATTCCATTTGCCTGGCCGTTTTGTCCGCCAAATCAGTGCTGTGCAGTTTGGCCACTAAGTGTAAGCACATATCGATACCGGAAGAGATTCCGCCCGAGCTAACCACTTTCCCTTCGTCCACCCAGCGAACGCCTTCAACCACATCCAGGTGACTGAACATCGAACGCAGATCATCAATATCTTCCCAATGGGTAGTTACCTTACCCGTAAGTTGCGGGCACGCCTTCGCCAACAAAAAGATACCGGTACACACGGTCGCAACAACGGTAGCCTTCGCCGCTTGACTGGCGATCCATTCCATAACGTTGGGCTTGGCCAACTCGCCTGTGTGCACGCCTCCGACGATGATCAACACGTCGAACGACGGATGATTTTTGAACGTACAGTGGGGCGCAACCTTAAAGCCTGCTCTTGCTACCACCGGCCCTTCATTCTCTGCAACAAGAAAGGCATTAAAGGGCGCTTCACCATCAGCTACTCGCGATGCGGTGCTGAACACCTCGAACGGACCGGCGAAATCGAGCACCTCAGCTTGGTCGTAGATATAAATTCCGACATTCATGCCGTTCTCCGGAAACCAGTTGACGAATTATATGCGCCCTGCTTTTAACGATTGGCGTATTGAATACTTTGCCACCACCTTATGAAAGGGCTTTATGATCGCCATGTATATTTTTCCCGATCTAGTCTTTAAGTTGACAAGCGTCGAGATGGCGAAGTCCTGCTCAGAAAGTTTGAGAACGGAAATCCACATATCCATGTTTTTCTCATACGCTCCACAGACCACCTCTGAATCAGAGGCCGCCTCGATAGTTAGAAAGCCCGCACGCTTACCTGGCTGAACTTCTTCCATGGACAGTGCACTCATTGTTGTATTGGTGGCAGCGAATCCTACTAACTTCGCCACCGAATTTCGGACTCTGAGTGCCACCTGAACCGGCATAGAAAGATAGCCAAATATTCCGTGATAAACCTGTCGCGCTCCCAGTCCCTTCTTGCCAACGGTAACGCTATAAGAATCACGATAGAACGAGCCACGCTCCCTACCATTGATCTCTGTTCCGCCGGGAAATCCTATTTCCGTAATCAATGGAATAACCTCTATTCAAATAGTTTGACTTGATAGCTTGATGGCTACATCCTCCACCCATCGTGGCCTTAGCCACCTTATACTCCATAGGTTCTTTTTGCGCTTTGTATTTGGCTTTCTTCGGTAGTGCCGTCGACCAAGAAATAGGCAGGCGCAATTATGGGCTGGCATGACTTAACATCCACGACAATGATGCCCTTGACCGGGAAAATCGTACCGACTATAGGTTCTATTAAGGCAAACAATTCGTCGTACTGTTTCTCGTCCTTGGAAATGTACTCAGCGTTACCCTTGAGCTTGAAGCCCGTTTGCTTAAATACATGGACAAAACTTACGCACACACGCGGATTCAATTGAATGTTCTCTACGCTTCCTGGAGAAGCGATATCCGCGATGATCAGCTCATTGTCACCTCGATAGGTAAAGACTTCTTTTGGCGAGCAATTCGGCTCCCCATCGGGGCTTGACGTCGCGAGCCAACACAGAATGCTCTCGCTGATCGAGTTCTTGATTTTTTCAGTCAACATTGCGTTTTACTTTTTATTGGGGTGAGGCACGGTTCACTGGTGACTTCAGATGGCGATATTTTGTTGCTTTAGCTCCAAGAAGTAATTTTTTAGGTCTTCAAATACTTGGTTATTTCCGGAGAAAAAGCCGGTCTTTGCTTTCTTGCCGTTTAGCTCAAGCGCTCCTGCGTGGACGAGTATTAGTTTTCGTCCCTTGAGTCGAACGCTCAGCCTCTGCGGCTGGCCCAATCCCCCGGTGACATTCACGGCCTCTACGTCTCTGTATGTATAGAAGCGGCCTTTATAATGAAAGCCACCCTCCTCCACCTTCAATAGTGGTCGAGAGAACAGTCCAAGGTGCCGAACACTGTAGTTCTTTTCCATACATAGCCCGTTGTATAAAACACGCCCCTAAAAGCGAGTCATCGCCGTTACCCGCCGCGAATCAGCGAGACACCCCAAGTCACCATTAGCCAGGCGAGGATCAGCAGTGGCAGGAAGCGACCCACCAGATAGATGCGCCATTCCCACCAGGGGTTGCCGGTACCCAGCACCGAGCGAATCCGCTGCGCCGGGATAAACCAGCAAAACAGTGCCGCGCCGACTACCCCAGAGAAAATAATCACATTGCCGCCGGCCACGCGATCGATAACGTCCAGCACTGGATCACCGCCGATGCTCCAGTTCAGCGGGGTAAAGCTCAGTGCCGAGGCGGTGCCCAACACCAGCATTAGCCCGGTCACTGACAGCACGGCGGCAGTATTGCTGACCTTTAGCTCTTCAGCCACAGCGGCGATCAAGACCTTTAATCCGGCCAAGCAGGAACTGAAGGCCGCGGCGAAAAAGAGGCCAAAGAATATCACCGCCAGATAGGCGCCGCCAGTAAGCTCCTGGAACACGCGCGGCAAGGTAACAAAAGCCAGTTGGCTGCCCTCAGCCGGCTCCATGCCATAACTGAACACAAACGGGAAAATCATCCAGCCAGCGAGCAGGGCGATACAGGTTTCTGTACCAGCTACGATCATGCAGGCTCGGGGCACGTGAGTCTTCCGCGGAATAAAACTGCCGTAGGTGACCAGATACCCCTGCCCGATGGCCAGGGTGTAAAACGCTTGCCCAAAGGCGAAGGCCCAGAGGCGGGTGTCGCTCAGGCGTGACCAATCCACGTCGAAGAAAAACGCCTTGGTGTCACTCCAGCCTGGGGTCTGGCTGGCGGTGATTACCAGACCGATGATGACCAACACCAACACGGGCATCAGAATTTTGGAAACTGTCTCTATGGCACTGATGCCCTTAATCAACACCAAGCAGGCGAGCACCGTGACGACAAGAAAATACCAAAGGGAGTTGTAGCCGGCGGAGTAGTCGTCAAAGTGACGCAGATCCCCCCGCACGGCATCCACCGCATAGCCCAGCGTCCAACCGGTGATCACCAAATAGTAACTGGTAATGGCTGTGGTTATGGCAACAACAAACCAGCCATATACGGTGCCAAATTTGTTGACCTGCCGGTAGGTTTGTACTGTGTTGCCTTGGGAGAGGCGCCCGGCTGAGACTTCCAGCACCATGATGGGAAACACCACCACCAGCAGCGCCAGCAGATAAGCCACCACAAAAGCGCCGCCGCCGTTTTCCCCCACCATGTAAGGGAAGCGCCAGAGATTGCCGAGCCCCACGGCTGCCGCGGCCATTGAGAATACAAACGCTGGCTCGGAACTCCATTGCTTACGCGATTGGGCGACAAACGGTTCGGAAGATTGGGACACACACCACCTCGGTCTCGTCTCAAATGAGCACCGAGCTTACCCGACAAGCCGAAGAGGGGGCAACGGCTGACCGAATAACTTAATCTGTACATGCTGCCGAATGAAGGCAAGAAAACGGCAATGGCCGACCTACCGTTAGCGCGTCCTTCTATCCAACACTGGCAGGAGCGGAGGCGGCTTTTTCGCCGTTGTTATTGTCGACACCCTGCGCCTCCAAATCTGTGAAGAATTCAGGGTGCTGCTCTATCAGGCTCTTCAAACTCGCGAAGCAATTTGGGTCTATAGCCGTGCCGACCGCCTTTTGCATGATACTCAAGGTTTCCTGAACCGGGACAGCGGCGCGATAGGGCCGCGATGCGGTGATCGCATCAAAGATATCGGCGGTGGTGATGATTCGGGTTTCCAGCGTAATCTCCTCTGCGCTTAGTTGCAGCGGATAGCCTTTGCCATCCAGGCGTTCGTGGTGGGCACTGGAAACATCCGCCAGTTCGCCGAAGGCGCGCACGCGGCTGAGAATTTTACCGGTGTACACCGAATGCATTTTCACGGCTTCGTATTCGGCTTCGGTAAGCTTGCCAGGCTTATCGAGAATGCGATTACTGACACCCAGCTTGCCGACATCATGCAGCAGGGCGCCCCGTTTTAGCCAGCGGCGGCGGGCGTCGCCGATGCCCAGATCCTCGGCGAGCAAGACAGTGTAAAGACCAACTCGGGCGCTATGCCCGGCTGTATAGGGGCTCTTAGCGTCAATGACCATGCCGAACGCCTCGGCAATATCGTCAAAGAAGTCGTCATCCAGCACAGTTTCGACGCAACCCGGCTCCAACTCGAGCACGCGCTCACTAATGTGCGGATCTGCAAGGGTTTCCCAGAAGGCCGAGTCGCTAGCGACCACTTGGAACGCGCGCACCAGCTCCGGATCAAACCAAGAGCCCGAGCGCTTCGCCACCTCTGACAATGCCTCTTTAGAGCCCGCCGCATGCTGGATGACATCAATGACCTGGGACAGCAATGCGATGCGGGCGTATAGGGGAATCGTGTCGCCCCTCAGGCCCTCTGGACGACCCTCTCCACTCCAATGCTCGTCAAGCGAGTGAATTCCAGCGGCAACGCTCTCCCCGAAACGGAGTTGCCGGGCTATCTCCGCCCCCCGCGTACAGCGGGTCTCAATCATTTCCTGCGCAATAGCATCGCCGTTCTTGACGATGTCTGTAATCGCTTTGAACCGCGTCGCCAAGCCCGACTCTGTACCTGTGTGGCGCAGCAAAAAACGCAGGACTTGCGGCAAACTGCCGTCCACCCATTTGAAATCCCGCTTAAAGCTCAGGTCGTCAGTGAGATAAAGCTCGCAAATACGGGAGGCGTTGCTGCTGCAGCCCAGGTCTTTCAGCAGCAATACGTAGTACAGCTCCCACAACGCCTCATCGGGCAGAGCCAACTGCTGGCCGATATTCATCCCAATCCAGCAACAACGGATGCAATGCCCCTCCGGCTGACCTTCGGTGATATCCAGCGCATAGCTGAGAGAGCTAATGAGTTCGGAAAGTTTAATGGCAGTCATCGCGGCCTACAGGTAGATGTTAGTGGTCTCTTAAGCCTAGTCGACTTCGGCGGCCTCTGCATTAAACCTGTCGCCGTGACTGTTACTCAAAACCATTCACGGCAGCCTTCGTAGCGGGACATTACCGCGATTTATCTGTTGAACCGCCGTGTACGGCAGAACAACAGTGTCCAATGCTGCACTGGCGAATGTATCCAATAGATACAGATTCATCACAAAATCAATGTAACCATCACTGCCGCTAGAGTGAAGAATGCAGAAATTGTACGAGACACCGCCATACATTCTCGGTAGCGAGTTACAAAGCGTTCTCTTGCTATTTAAGTCAGACGCTATTTCCCTATCGGAGCTACTTAGCGCGGTAAAGGTGCCGCAGCCAGACAGCAAAAGGGTCATAGTCAGTAGCATTGCCACTTTCACTTTCATTGTTGAGTTCCTTGCGTTAGCGACAGTAATCGCTAAGGTCTTTCTCTGCCTGAAGCATTTAAGGTGGTAGCGCTCAGAGCTACTCGGGCTTAAGAATTTTAACCACTTGTTCCTCTTCAGCTCGCTCTTCTTGAGTGCGGTTTACCCGCGTATCCGGTTCGCGTAGCTGAGGCTGAATGTGCAGTTCCTGCTTAAAGCCACACTCGATGCATTCACGGTAGTCTTTGCCGTCGCGGTGATAGACCTGAATCCGGTCCATCGCGGCACAGCGAGGGCATACGGCCCCGGCGACGAACCGGGGGATTGTGCTGTAAGCCATTAGGCTACCTCAGAAGTTTCGATGCCGGCGTGGCGCAGCAGGGGTTTTATACTGGGCTCGCGGCCGCGGAATTTTATGAACAGCTCCATGGGCGGCCGGCTACCGCCTTGCTGAAGGATCTCTCGCTGGAAACTTTCGCCGGTTTCTCGATTGAAAATGCCCTCTTCTTCAAACCGTGAAAATGCATCCGCAGAAAGTACTTCGGCCCACTTGTAGCTGTAGTAACCAGCCGCGTAACCGCCAGCAAAGATGTGGGTAAAGCTATTCTGAAAACGATTGAATGCCGGTGGCGTGACGACCGAAACCTGACGGCGAATTTCATCGAGCAAATCCTGTGGGTCACGGGGCTGATCCGGGTTGTATTCCGCGTGCAGGCGGAAGTCGAACAGAGAGAATTCCAACTGACGAACCATTTGCATGCCGGATTGAAAATTCCTCGCCGCGAGCAGTTTACTCAACAATGACTGAGGTAAAGGTTCGCCGCTTTGGAAGTGGCCAGAGATCAACGGCACCACTTCTGGCTCCCAACACCAATTTTCCAAAAACTGGCTCGGCAGCTCCACGGCATCCCAGGCAACACCATTAATGCCGCTCACGCTGGCCACGTCAATTTGTGTGAGCATGTGGTGCAGGCCGTGACCGAACTCATGAAATAGTGTGGTCACTTCATCGTGGGTTAACAATGACGGTGTATCTTCCAGCGGAGGTGTAAAGTTGCAGGTCAAAAACGCCACCGGCCGCTGCACGCCTTCGTCAGTTTTGCGGCGTACCCGGCAGTCCGCCATCCAAGCACCACCACGTTTGTTTTCACGGGCAAAGATATCAAAATAGAAACTCGCAATATGTTCGCCATCTTTAAAGATGTGATAAAACCGCACGTCCGGATGCCAAGTATCGAAGGAGGCGACCGGCAGTATCTCGATGTCGTACAGTCGTTTGACCACTTCAAACAAACCGCTAATGACTCGCTCGGCGGGAAAAAAAGGCCGAAGCTCTTCCTGTGATAGGGCGTAGTCTTGCTGGCGGAGCTTCTCGCTGTAGTAAGGCACATCCCATGCTTGCAAGTCCTCGCACCCCTGTTCGGTGGCGAAGCGGCGCAGTTGTTCTATGTCTCGCTCGGCGAGCGGCTTCGATTTGTCCGCCAACTCATTCAGAAAGTCCAACACCTGCTCCGACGTGTCCGCCATCTTGGTTGCCAGCGAACGCTCCGCGTAGTTTTTGAATCCCAAGAGCTGTGCCAATTCGTGCCGCAATGCCAGGGTTTCATTGATTAAGCCGGTGTTGTCCCACTCGGCGGCGCTGCTACCGTCGGCTTTTTTGGCTTCGGCAGAGGCTCGGGTTACGAACGCCGTGTAGGTTTCCTGCCGCAATTCCCGGTCATTAGCGTACGTCATTACCGCTAAGAAGGAGGGAATATCCAAGGTCACGGCGTAACCCTTCAGATTTTTGAGTTTGGCCGCTTCGGCTGCTTGCTCCAGGGCGGAACCGGGCAAGCCGTCCAATGCATCCGTATCGGTAAAATGCTTGTGCCAGGCTTGCGTGGCATCGAGTACATTGTTGGAGAATTGGGTGGATAATTCGGAGAGTCGTTTTTTGATGGCACCGTAACGCTCTTTGTCTTTTCCTTCCAGGGTCACGCCGCTCAAACGAAAATCCCGTAACGCGTTGTCCACCGCCTGGCGCTGGGCCTGATTGAGTGTTGAGTATTCGTCGCTATTAGCCAAGTCCTGATACGCCTGGTATAAGCGTTTGTCCTGCCCGACTTCGGTGCTGTACTCGGTGATCAGTGCAACACTGGTGTTGTAAGCTTCTCGTAAGGCCTCATTGTTGCAGACCGCGTTCAAGTGGCTTACGGGTGACCACACCTGCTCAAGCCGATCGTCCATAGCCTCTAGAGGGGCTACCAACGTTTCCCATGCGGGTCGCTTTAGGTTGTCCAGCAGGGTTTTCCGAAACGCCCGGTTATCGGCGATCAGCTGTCGGACGGCCGCTTCAACATGTTCGGGTTTAATGGCCGAAAACGGTGGTAGTTCGTGACTTTCCAGCAAAGGGTTGGGCATTAGGCACTCCAATAAACCATTCATTCGCGCAACCCACTTGGTGAGGTGCGCGGTCGATACTGTATGATACACGCCTGACTGACGAGGGGCATTTTATGCAGAAAGAAACTTCCCTTCCCGCCGGTATCCGCGCTTATCAAGGCCAGATACCCAAGCTGGGAGAACGCGTTTACGTGGACGCGACCGCTGTAGTCATCGGCGATGTGGAGATCGGTGATGACTCTTCCATTTGGCCTCTGGCCGTGGTGCGCGGAGATATGCACTCCATTCGCATAGGCGCTCGCACTAGTATACAAGATGGCTCAGTGCTGCACATAACGCACGCCAGTGACTTTAACCCACACGGTCACCCGCTCGCCGTTGGCGACGACGTTACGGTCGGGCATTCGGTAAATTTACACGGCTGTACTTTGGGCAACCGCATTCTAGTTGGCATTGGCTCAACCCTGCTTGATGGCGTGGTGGTCGAGGATGATGTCGTGATTGGCGCTGGTTCGTTAGTGCCGCCCGGCAAGCGCTTGGAAAGCGGGTTTCTTTATATGGGGTCGCCCTGCAAACAAGTTCGACCATTAAAAGAAAGCGAATGGAAATTTTTTACCTACTCAGCCAACAATTACGTAAAGCTGAAGAATGCATATCTCGAAGAGATACGGTAGGCTTAGAGGTTCCCCTGAATTTTTGGGTGAATGACAAAGCGTCATGCGAAAACGGCAGACAAAGTAACGTATGCAAGGAGTTTAACGATACGACGAGGTGGGAACCCGCCGATGCGCTGCGGCCAAGGAACAAGACCGAAGTTACCTTCAAAAATTTTTCGCCAATCCAGCAAGCGACGTACTGCACATGTACGGCGCCTTGGAAGTATTGGCCTTTATACCCTATTGTCTACTATTTCCACGTTAAGTCACGCTGCTCCGCTTACCAGCGAAGCCGGTGGCCTACCGTTGCTTTTGGCGCTGAGTGTCTCAGCACTTATTCTGATGCTTCTGGTGCGCAACCAACTGTTGTTTGATCGGCTTCAAAAGCAACTGCAAGAATCTCGCGAACAAAAACACATGCTGGAGCTGCTCACGGAAAACATGACAGATGTGGTTTGGCGTGTGGATAAGGATCACCGCATCACTTACATATGCGCTTCTGTGAAACGGATGCTCGGCTATGATCCCGAGGAACTTCAAGGCAAACACCTTTCCTGTTTATTGCATCCAGATTCCGCTGAATTCGCGCACAGTCTCCTTCAGCAAATGGAGACGGAGGCAAAACGGGGCGAGTACCAAGGATGGGCGGACACAACGGTAGAACTTCAACAGCGCCACAAGAGCGGCGAAACTCTGTGGGCAGAGGCGGTGGTAAGGGTCTTTTTTAACTCCGAAGGGGAGTTCGATGGCGCCCAAGGCACGACACGTGACATTGGCGATCGGAAACAAGCCGAAGATGCGATTCGGCATTTGGCCTTCAATGATCCTTTAACCCATCTACCCAACCGCCGGTTGTTAGGCGACCGTCTCAACCAGGCGCTGATTAATTGCGCGCGCCATAAAGAGACGTGCGCCATATTTTTTCTCGACCTGGATAATTTCAAAACTATTAACGACAACCATGGCCACGAGGAAGGCGATGTGCTATTGAAGGAAGTGGCGCACCGGTTACGGCACCATTTGCGCGAGAGCGATACCATAGCTCGCTTTGGCGGTGATGAATTTGTCATTATTTCTCAGTTTTTGGGCGAGGAATTTGGTCACGCACAAGCCAGTGCTGAACGCATCGGGCAGAAGATCGTCGAGCTATTCCATGAGCCTTTTCAGGTGGGCGGCAAACCCTATCAAATTCATACCAGCGTGGGTGTAGCCCTGTGCGATGGCCAACACGGCAACAGTAGCGAGTTACTGCACCAAGCCGATATGGCCATGTACAAGGCCAAGGTGGAAGGGCACAATAATATTGTTATTGCGCCACCCCACTGATTTTTTGCCACACTGAGGGCCCATTCCGTGCTGGAAATTTACACTCCTGAAAATACCATCGAAGCCTACCTTTTACACGGCGCCCTGCAAGCCGAGGGGATAGCCTGCGAAATTCACGGCGAGCATTTGCAAGGTGGCGCTGGCCTACTACCCGTGAATAACAATGTCACCTTGCGGGTACGCGAAGAAGATGCTGAAGCGGCCCGAGCCTTGATCGCCCGGTACGAGCGGGGCGAACTATCTGCCGAGTGACTTTTGAATCCTGGCGCTGAAACAGCTATGGTTCGGGTACTTTCGAGCTACAGGATCCAGTCATGGAAGCGTTTTTTGTCGCCTTCGCCAATTTTATGTGGGGCATGCCGCTGGTTATTCTACTGGTGGGCGGGGGCGCGTTTTTCGCTGTCTATTCACGCGGATTGCCCTACCGCTATTTTCGTCACGCACTGCAGATACTCTCCGGCCGCTATGACCGGGTGGATGACCCAGGCGAGATTCCCCATCGGCAAACATTAAGCACAGCCCTATCTGGCACGTTGGGGCTGGGCAATATCGCTGGTGTTGCGCTGGCACTGACCATGGGCGGCCCGGGCGCCATCTTCTGGATGTGGGTTACAGCCCTGGTGGGCGTAGCCACCAAGTTTTATACCGCCTCACTGGCCGTGATGTACCGCGGCAACGACTCACTGGGCCAGCTGCAAGGCGGCCCCATGTATGTCGTGCGCGAAGGCTTGGGCAGACGTTGGCTGCCCCTGGCGTTTTTGTTCGCGGTGGCGGGGCTATTCGGCACTCTGCCGGTGTTCCAGGTCAACCAGCTGGTACAGATTCTGCGCGATGTCATCGCCATCCCGGCTGGGGTTGCTACCGAAGACTCTCACTTTGCCTTCGACTTGATCGTCGGTTTGATCATTGCCGGTTTGGTAATGGCCGTGATTTTAGGGCGGGTTCAGCGGGTAGGCTGGGTAACGTCCCGGCTGGTACCCAGTATGGTGCTCTTTTATTTAGCCATGACGCTTGTCGTACTGGTGCGCCATGTGACGGAAATTCCCGCCGCCTTCGCCCTGATCATTGGCGATGCCTTCACGGGCCAGGCGGCTGCGGGCGGGGCCATTGGTACGGTGATTTTAATGGGCGTACGCCGGGGTGCGTTTTCCAACGAGGCGGGCATCGGCACCGAGTCTTTGGCCCATGGCGCGGCACGAACCCGTGAGCCCATTCGCGAGGGATTGGTGGGTATGTTGGGGCCGGTGGTGGATACGCTGATAGTGTGCACCTGTACCGCTCTGGTGATACTGGTTACCGGTACCTGGCATGCCGAGGGAGGACTCGGCGGGGTCACCCTCACCGCCCTGGCCTTCGAATCCGCCTTTCCCGGCTTCGGAGCTTACCTGCTGACGTTTGTGGTGCTGCTGCTGGCCCTGAGCACGGTGCTCAGCTTTTGGTACTACGGCAGCAAGTGCCTGGGGTTTTTGGTGGGCGCCGAGCATCAACACTATTATGTGTGGATTTATACGGCGTTGGTGGTGGTTGGTGCGGTGGTCAGCCTACAAACAGTGGTTGGCTTGATCGACGGCATGTACGCGGTGATGGCGATTCCCACTATGGTTTCCGGCATCTTATTGGCGCCCAAGGTCAATCGCGCTGCCCGGGACTATTTTGATCGACTCAAAGCCGAGCAGTTACAGCGTTAAGCCAAATTGGAGCTACATTTTTCCTACAGATCCTGGCGGATTTTTAGGCAACAATGGTACCGATTTAGGGTCTACAGCTCGTATCGAAGACAAGGTTCTTCGCATCCCTTATTTGGAGAAGCGCTATGACGATAATTACTGATTTTTTAACGCGCGCCACCCCCAAAATGGCCGCTGTTGTACTGGGCGCCACGCTGATGGTGGGTTGCGCCCAGCACCCTCATGAGCATCTGGCGGACCCCAACCTGGTGCCCGTGGCGAAAGGCAATTTCGACCATGTGTTCCTGGCACCAGATACCGCCCTGCCTCGCTTCAGTAACGTGTATATAGAGCCGGCTGAAGTGCGCATGAGCGACTACTGGCTAAAAGACCGTCGCCGGGACTACACTCAGCGGGATCTGGACCGCATCGAGCGGGACTATGGCCGTCTGTTGACGGAAGCGCTTGCGCGTGGTCTGACCGCAGACACCGGAGTGGTGGTTACTGACGATCCAGAACAAGCCGACGTTATTTTCCGGCCCGTGCTGCGCTCGTTGAATCTTTACGCACCGGATACCGCGATCCGGCCCACCCGCCAATACGCCCGGGAAGCCGGGAACGCCACCTTTGACCTGACGCTGGTGGACGCCCGCACCGGCCAGGTCCTGGGGCAATTTATCGACCACCGGGAAACTCAGGGGCTGCAGCGTATTGAAAAGGCTAACCGGGCTACCAATCGGCGCCACTTCCGCCGCCTGATGGACCGCTGGACCGATAACCTGACGGATTACCTTCTGATTGGCGGCACGGTGCCGAGTGCAGGCTGATCGCCGGCCCTCAGCCAGCTTACCCTGTAGAAAAACCAGCTCAGAGAAAGGCGCGTTTGGTTCACCCGGCGCGCCTTTTGCGGCTATAATGCGCGTCGCCGCAGACCTCGGTTAAGCAGGACTCGTTAAGTGGGTTCGGCAAGAGAGATCGGTAAAAGAGGTCGGTCAGTTTTTATTAAGAGGAATTACACTGTGCGTCTATTTAACAAGAAAGTCGGCCTGGTTGTGGCTTTGTGCCTGGGCCTGATTTCCGCTGCGGCCGTGGCTCAGTCGGACCGAGTCAATGAAGCTATCAAGTCCCGTCTTGCCCCCGTGGGCAGTGTGTGTATGGCTGGCGAACCTTGCGCCAGTGGCGAGGTCGCAGACCAAACCGTCGGAGCCCGCGATCCAGAAGACATCTACAATACCTCCTGCGCCACTTGCCACAATGCTGGCGTCGCTGGCGCCCCAGTGTTGGGTGATGCGGATCAGTGGAACACCTTGATTCAAGAGCGGGGCATGGAAGCGATTTACAACAATGCCATTAACGGCATTGGCGGTATGCCCGCCATGGGCCTGTGCACGACCTGTTCAGAAGAGGAAATGAGGGCTACGGTCGACTATATGATCGAAGAAAGCCAGTAAGCTTGATCACCCGGAATGGCGCTTGCCGTTCCGGGTTTCTTTCCTGCATCACCCCAGCCTCTCTACACCTCTAAGAGGTTCGCCGAAATTCGAGGAAGTTCGTGACATTTCGCGAATTTTATTTGCTTTTCAAGCCAATCAAAACCGCCTTATTCAAACATATCCAGCAGACTGTTCAGGGTTTCCTCGCCTCGGGCATGATTCTTTTCCGGGCTGAGCTCACCAAAACCTTCGTACTCCAAGTCCTCTGCAGGCAACTCTTCCAGAAAGCGACTGGGCGTGGTGTCGCTGATGTCCCCAAACTGTTTGCGCTTGCCGGCCAGGGTCAGGGTCAAGGTTCGCTGGGCGCGGGTGATGCCCACATACGTCAGGCGCCGCTCTTCTTCGATGTTGCCATCTTCGATGCTGTTTCGGTGGGGCAGAAGGTCCTCCTCCATGCCCACCATAAACACATGAGGGAATTCCAAGCCCTTGGAGGCGTGCAGAGTCATTAGCTGCACCCGGTCGGTCAGGTCTTCTTCTTCCTGGCGCTCCAGAAGATCCCGCAGGACCAGCCTGGCGATGGCGTCCTGAATGGTAGTTTCCTCGCCGTTTTCGTCCTTTTCCATGATTTTCGCTAAGGATTCGGCCAAGTAGTTGACGTTTTCCCAGCGCCGTTCGGCGGCTTTGGGCGTGCTGGAGTTCTGATGTAACCAACCCTGGTAGTCCATGTCCTCCAGCATTTCGCGAATGGCGCTGACCGCCTGCTCGCCTTCGCAGCGGCGCGTGACTTGGTTGAGCCAGTGGGTAAACCGGCGCAGGCGCTCCAGGCTGTTCTTGGGCAATTGGCTCTGCAGGCCCATTTCGTCCACGGCGGCGAATAGGCTGATTTCCCGCTCGGTGGCGTAGCGCCCCAGGGCTTCCAGGGTGCTGGTGCCGATCTGGCGGCGGGGCGTATTGATGGTGCGCAGAAAGGCGTTGTCGTCGTCGGGGTTAACGATCAGCCGCAGATAAGCCATTACGTCTTTGATTTCCGCCTTGGCAAAGAAGGAGGAACCGCCGCTGATTTTGTAGGGAATCTGATGTTGCTGGAGCTTCATTTCCAACAACCGGGCTTGGTGGTTGCCCCGGTACAGAATGGCGTAGTCCCGAAATTTGTACTGCTTGCGCAACCGCTGGGTAAGAATTTCCGTAGCCACCCGCTCGGCTTCCGCGTCTTCGTTGTTGCAGCGAAGCACGCGAATGGAATCGCCCAGGCCCATTTCACTCCACAGCGCTTTCTCAAATTCGTGTGGGTTGTTGGCGATTAGGGTGTTGGCCACGCGCAGAATACGGCTGGTGGAGCGGTAGTTCTGCTCCAGCTTGATCAGCTTTAAGGCGGGAAAATCCGATTTGAGTAGGGACAAATTCTCCGGCCGGGCGCCGCGCCAGGCATAGATGGACTGATCGTCATCCCCCACAACGGTCAACGCGCCCCGGTCGCCCACCAACAGCTTTACCAATAAGTACTGGCTTGAGTTGGTGTCCTGGTATTCATCCACCAACAAGTAACGGATACGGCGGCGCCAGCGGGTGAGCGTTTCCGGGTCGCGCTCCAGCAGTTGCACGGGGATCAGGATTAAGTCGTCGAAATCCACCGCGTTGTAAGCCCGCAGCGCTTGGTTGTAGCGCTGGTACACCAGGGCGATGGTTTGCTCCCCGGCGCTTTGGGCCGTGGCCAAGGCTTGGTCCGGGTCCACCAGGTCGTTCTTCCAGTTGGAAATCTGATGCTGGACGAGGTTGAGGTGGTCACTGTCCAGCTCACCCTCTTTAAGCATCAGCTCCTTGATCAGAGCGCGGGCATCCTCGGCGTCGAAAATGGAGAACCCAGGCTTAAAACCCAGGGCCTTGGCCTCGCGGCGAATCATGTTCAGGCCCAGGTTGTGAAAGGTGGACACAGTCAGCCCGCGGGCGGCTTGGCCCTTCACCAATCCGGCAATGCGCTCTTTCATCTCCCGGGCGGCCTTGTTGGTGAAGGTCAGCGCGGCGATGTGGCGGGCCGGAATATCGCACTTTTCGATCAGATAGGCGATTTTCCGGGTAATTACGCTGGTTTTACCGCTACCCGCCCCCGCCAGTACTAGGCAGGGACCATCGATATAGCGCACGGCTTCTCTCTGGCGGGGATTGAGTTGGGTCACGGAACCTCGGTGTACTTCGGAGAGCGATAAGGGGCGGCGGGCATTGTAGCAAGCCCCGGTGGGGCTGCAACGTGCACAACCGGCAAAAATGTTTATTATGCGCCACGGGTGGTGTAGAGTCGCTCTTTCAGCTCCCCCCAAGAGAATTTGACTCGCCAGGATACGGATAGAAGGAGTTTGCTGTCCGTCACTGAGACCAGTGGAAGCGCACATGGACAGAATCGTCAAAGTATTATTTATTGATAGCGAGGAAGGTGAGTACTTACTCATTGCCGACCTCCTATCACAAATACACCATACCGATTATCAACTCGTCTGGCACCCACGCCTGGAGGGCGCCCTTCAGGCCATATTGGCCGATGACTACGATCTGGTTCTGCTGGACTACTATTGGGGTGATGAGAACGCCCGCGAACTGCTCAAGGCCGCCAAAACCCAGGCCTGCCAAGCGCCCATTGTGGTTATGACCGATGAGATGGAAACCGAGGTGGACCGGGATGCCATTCGCGGCGGCGCCTCTGATTACCTGATCAAAGGTCAGATCGACAACCTGTTGCTGGAACGCACCCTGCGCTACTCCATTGAACGTAAGCGCACTGAACAGCACCTGAGCCGCTTGGCCCATTACGACACCCTCACCGATATCCCCAACCGCATCTTGTTTCGGGACCGCCTGGAGCACGCCATTCGCCTGGCGGACCGGGACAACACCTCTTTTACTCTCATGTTTATCGACTTGAACGGGTTTAAGCAGGTGAACGACAGCTTTGGCCACGATATCGGCGATGAAGTTATCCGTATGTGCGCCGACCGGCTAAAAGAATGCATGCGCCGCAGCGATTCCGTGGCCCGCATGGGCGGTGACGAGTTCACCCTGCTGCTGGAAAACACCGACAGCAGCACCGATGTGGCCCATGTGGCGGAAAAAATCATCGCCCGTGTGGGCGACGTTTACCAGGTGGGCGGTTACGAGCTGACCATCGGCTGCAGCGTGGGCATTGCCGTTTATCCCCAAGCCGGCCGGGACGCGGAAGTGCTGCTCAAAAATGCGGACATGGCCATGTACCAGGCCAAGCAGCGGGAGGAAAGCAGTTTCCGGTTTTTCACCGAAGCCATGAACCAACAGGTACACAGACAATTGCGGCTAGAATCGGATCTGCGCACGGCGCTCAATCACGATCAGCTGACTCTCGTCTATCAGCCGCGTATCGACATCCACAGCGGCACCGTTATTGCCGTAGAAGCCCTTCTGCGCTGGCGACACCCGGAACGCGGACTGCTGGATGCCAGCGAGTTTATTGGTGTGGCGGAAGACACCGGCCTGATTACTGCCATGGGTTACTGGGCCATCGCCCAAGCCTGCGAGGATCTGGTGAAAATACGCCAGGCCTGCCGTATGGACTTGTTAATGTCGGTGAACATGTCGGTACGGCAGTTCAATGATGACCAACTGGTGCAAAATACCGCTCGCATTTTTGCCAACACAGGCGTGCGCGGCGACGACATCGAGTTTGAGCTCAGTGAAACCAGCTTTATGGAAAACGTCGACTTGGTTAGCCTGTGCATGCGCCCCCTGTCCTACCTGGGCGTGACGTTCGCCTTAGATAACTTCGGGACCGGCAGTTCATCCTTTTTGCACCTGCAACGGCTACCCATCAGTTCGGTAAAAATCGATTCCCAGTTTATGACCGAACTGGCCAGCAAGCGCAGTGATCGCAGGCTGGTGTCGGCCATGATCACCCTGGCCCACAACTTGGGCAAAACTGTGGTGGCTGAGGGAGTGGAAACCAAGCAACAGAAAGACTGGCTTACGGAAAGCGGCTGCGACCATATGCAGGGCTATTATTTATGTGCACCCCTGCCCTTCGACAGCTTGTGCACGAAACTAAAAAACGGCTCGCTCCTAACACCAGAAACGCATCCCACGCCTGCCAACGCTACAGTCCCTGCCGATCCAGAGTCCGGTAACTGAGCGCCTCGCTGATGTGTTCGGTTTTAAGCGCGGCCGCCGCTGCCATATCCGCCAGAGTCCGAGCCACTTTCAATACCCGATGGTAAGCGCGGTTGGATAAGCCCAGTTTTTCAATGGCATTTTCCAGTAACTGACGGTCACTCGGGCTCAAGGAGCACACCCGTTCCAGCTCTGGAACGCTGAGCTGATGATTGGGTTTGCCCTGGCGGTCCACCTGCCGGGCGTGGGCATCTATGACGCGAGCGCGCACGGTGGCGCTGTCCTCTCCATCCGGCTGGCCCTGCAGTTCACCCCGACGCAATTGGCGCACCGGCACATGCATGTCGATGCGGTCCAACAAGGGCCCGGAAATTCGGTCCCGGTAACGTCGAATCTGATCCGGCGAGCAGCGGCACGCTTCCTGAGTGGAACCCTGATAGCCACAGGGGCAGGGGTTCATGGCCGCCACCAACTGAAAAGCCGCGGGGTATACCGCTTGTGCTTTGGCACGGGAAATACGCACTTCACCGCTCTCTAAAGGCTCCCGCAATACCTCCAAGACTTGCCGCTGAAACTCCGGCAACTCATCCAAAAACAGCACACCGCCGTGTGCCAGGGAAATCTCCCCGGGTTTTGGATTACTGCCGCCGCCCACCAGAGCAATGGCCGAAGCGGTGTGGTGCGGCGCTCGAAACGGGCGCTGATGCCAAGGTCGCTCGCCGCAGCTGGTCGCCACGGAATAAACGGCCGCAACACTGAGCATGTCCCGATCGCTCAACGGCGGCAGAATTCCCGGCAACCGACTGGCCAGCATGGTCTTCCCCGTGCCCGGCGGGCCGTACATTAACAAGTTGTGGCCACCGCTGGCGGCGACTTCCAGAGCACGCTTGGCTTGCGCCTGGCCTTTCACATCGCGCATGTCCAGAAACGTGGGCGTGGAGGCGGGCTGTACGGGCTCGGCCTCCGGCAGGGCTTCGCGTCCATGTAAGTGAGCGCATACTTTCAGAAGGTTGTCAGCGGCGTATACCTGGGTGTGGGTACTCAGGGCCGCCTCGCCGGCATTGTCAGAACTGATAATTAATTGGCGCTGGTCATCGCCCGCCGCCAGGGCCGCCGGCAGTGCGGCGGTAATAGGTCTTAGCTCTCCAGAAAGCGCCAGCTCGCCCAGAAATTCACAGCCACTTAAAGCTTCTTTGGGAATCTGCTCCGAGGCAGCAAGAATGCCCAAAGCAATGGGCAGGTCGAAGCGGCCGCCCTCTTTCGGGAGATCGGCGGGAGCCAGATTGACGGTGATTCGGCGGGCGGGAAATTCCAAGTGGCTGTTGAGAATGGCGCTGCGCACCCGGTCTTTGCTTTCTTTAACCGCAGTTTCCGGCAGGCCGACGATATTGAGGGCAGGCAGCCCGTTGGACAGGTGCACCTCTACGGTGACCAGTGGCGCGGCAATTCCTTGCTTGGCGCGAGAGTGAACTATGGCGAGTGACATGTGCTTCCCTGCTGTGTCTGGTGGAGATCCTTTACTATAAAACAAACCCCGTGACAGGCAAAACTGCCTTCGGGGGCGAGCGACTTTTTAGCTCTGGGGTTTTTGGCGATCCAGGTTTGTCTGTAATTCAGTAAGCTGCTTCTCCAGGGCTTCCAACCGCTCGCGGGTGCGCAGGAGCACCGCCGCTTGAGCGTCGAACTCTTCCCGCGTTACCAAATCCATGCGCTCCAGGGCGGAATTCAGCGCGGCTTTGAATTCTTTCTTCGGCAGTAAATCGGCGGCGTCGGGGAGCTTTTCGTTCAGTTCGTTCACGAAACGTTGGGCAAAATCGGAAAACATGGCAGTGATCTCGGTTGGGCGCTGGCGTGCGCCGGGGTTCGTATGGCATTCAGTGTACCGCTGGTCCTGGGCCCTGTCAGCCGACAATCTCGCGGAATTTACGCTTGTCGGAGAACATACCATACCGTATAGTATTATTTTCTTTCACGGAGTGAACCTTATGAATGCAACGCGTTTTAGCGGGTACTACCTAATCGCTACAGGAGTGATACACAACACGCTCGGTTTGGTGATGGGCTGGGACATTTTGGCCGGCATGCACCAGGATGGCTGGTGGAACACCATCGAAGCGGGCGGCCAAATCAATTTTGCCCGCAGTGCCATAGCCTGGTTTTTACTGGTGGGCTTTTTCTGGATGCTGCTGGGTTACCTAATGCAGCAATGGGTGCGCCACAGTAACCGGCCCCTGCCCGCCTCGCTCGGTTGGGGTATGTTGGCGGCCGGCGTGAGCGTGGCCATTGTACTTCCGGTTTCCGGTGCCTGGCTGTTTATCCCCCAGGGGCTGTTGATTTTGTGGCCGCATCGGCCGGTAATGAAGGGGTTGGCGGGTGAAGCTCACTAAAACGGACTGGCTTGAACGCGGGCTGGCGGTTCTGGCGCAATACGGGCCGGAACATTTGAAAATCGACCGGCTGTGTGCGCATCTGAAGGTGACCAAAGGCTCTTTCTATCATTACTTTGCCAGCCGCGATGACTATACCGACACCCTGCTGAGCTACTGGCAGCAACGTAACACGCAGGACATTATCGCTGCGGTTGACGCTGTCTCCGACCTTCCCTCACGCAGCCGTACGCTGGCCGCCATCACTCAAAACATGGATACCAGCCCGGAAAACGCCATTCGCGCCTGGGCGCGGTACCAACCGAATGTGGCCGAGCGTTTGGCTCAAGTGGATCAGGAGCGCATGGATTATTTGACGGAGCTGATCAAACCGCAACTAAACCAACCGGCCCAAGCATCGACAGTAGCCAAACTGGTGTACGCCCATCTGATTGGCGTCCAACAATTGGGTGAATTGGTGAGCGCCGAGGAGTGGCGAAACATGGACGACTTGCTGCAAGCGGTTTTCATCGGCCAACCGGTTAAGGAAGGGTTATGAATTTTCTGTTGCTCGCCGCCGGGCTCAACTTCGCTGCCGCAGCCGCGCATGTAGGAATTATCTTCGGCGGTCCCGCCTGGTACCGATTCTTCGGCGCGGGCGAGCGTTTTGCCCAGCTTTCTGAACAGGGACATCCGTGGCCCGCTTTGGTGACGGCGGGCATTGCTTTGGTGCTAACGACCTGGGGCGTTTATTGCTTAGCCTTGGCGGGAGTGATCACTCCCCTGCCCGCCATGAGCTGGGTCGTACTCGGCATTGCGCTTGTTTATGCTCTGCGGGCGTTGCCGACGCTATTACTTGCGCCCTGGGTACCCGCTTTTCGCACTCCATTTATGATTTGGTCGTCCCTGATTTGTGGGAGCTTTGCGGTGGCGCACGGTTTGGGGCTTTGGCAATTGAGCTGAACGTTGGGTGGTTTTTGGATCCCCGCTTTCGCGGGGATGACGAAGAGCGGGCGGGAATGACGAAGAACGTGCGGGGATGACGAAAACCCAGCTGGGAAGACGAGTTCTGGCGAGAATGATTAACTCGGATGGATGACTAAAATAGATTGAGACGAAGACTGGGCAGTAATGCCCTCGTCAACGGGCTCGCTTTAGCTCGTCATTCCCGCGAAGGCGGGAATCCATTAACCTTGCTCTCGCCCCCGACGATAGTTACCGTTTCCGCCTATAAAGACGCATCGCCAAAGGACCAAAAACGGCGGTGAGAATCACCGGCGTAAGCAACGACAAGCCCAACTGCCCCAAGGTTACCCCGCCGCTCATCAAACCGCGCAAGGCACTGACCAAATGCGTTACCGGATTAAATGCCACCAGCGTTTGCAAGAAATCCGGCATGGTGGCGGGGTCCACATAGATGTTAGACACAAAGGTCATCGGCATCAGCACCAGCCAACTGATCGTCATCACGGCACCAGGCGTGCGCAGTATTAAACCCAACACCGTAAACACCCAGCCCAGGCCAAAACCGAACACATTCAAAAGCACCAACGCTAACAGTACGCCCACCAAACCCTGCTCCGGTCGGTAGCCCAGTACCAGCCCGATCAACACCACAATGATGGAAGCGCCGGTGTAGCGCAGCACATCCCCGAGCATGGCGCCCACCAAAGGCGACGGCGCCCAGATGGGCATGGATTTAAAGCGATCGTAAACGCCCTTGGAAATATCCGTATTCAGAGTCACGCCGGTGTACAGGGATGTGAACACCACCGTTTGGGCGAGGATGCCGGGCAAAAGAAACTGCAAATAATCAGCCGTAGAACCCGCCAATGCGCCGCCAAAAAGATAGGTGAACATGACCGTGAACATAATGGGCGTTACTAAGACGTCGAACATCTGTTCCGGCACGTACTTAATTTTTAGCAGCGCCCGCCAGCCGAACGCCACGGTATTGGACCAGGCGCCAGGGTTAGCAGGGCGTTCACGCACGGCGATGGTTCGCACCAGATTCGCGCTGGGCTCAAGGGAAACACTCTCTTGATTCAAGGGCGGGTTCATTGTGGTTTCGTTGCTTTGGTTCATTGAGCCGCTCCCTCAACATCTTTCGCCGCCCGCGTCGGTTCAGGTGGCCGCCCGGTCAGCGCCAAAAACACTTCATCCAGGCTTGGTTGGCCCATGGAGAATCCCGCCAGTACGATGCCCGCTTTAGGCAACTCGGCCAACGCTGCGGTCGCCAGACTGCTGTCGGAATACTGCACCGTTAGTGCTGTAGGGTCGGGCTCCGGGTGCACGGCCGTAAGCAAATAATCGGACAGTATCTGTCGCGCCTGCTCCCGCTGCTCTGGCTCTTGCAGTTGCACATGCATAACGCCGCTGCCGACAGAGGCTTTCAGTTCACGACTGGTGCCCTCGGCAATCACCACGCCGTGATCAATAACCGCGATGCGTTCCGCCAGTTGATCGGCCTCCTCCAAATACTGAGTGGTAAGCAACACGGTGGTGCCTTCAGCCACCAGCGCGCGCACGATATCCCACACCTGATTGCGCGAGCGCGGGTCCAGGCCGGTGGTGGGTTCATCGAGGAAAATCAGATCTGGCGTCACTACCAAAGACGCGGCGATATCCAAACGCCGTCGCATGCCACCCGAGTAGTTTTTGATTTGCCGATTGGCAGCGTCGGCCAAATCAAAGGCGGCCAAGAGTTCATCCGCCCGGGCTTTGGCGGCCCGGCCTTTAAAGCCCAAGAGGCGCGCCAGTAAAATCAAGTTTTCCCGCCCGGACAAGTCCTCATCCACAGAGGCAAATTGCCCCGTCAAACTGATGCGCGAGCGCACGTGGTGTGCCTCGGTCACAATGTCGTGCCCCAGCACTTTGGCTTGGCCACTGTTGGGAGGCAGCAGTGTCGCGAGCATGCGCACCAAAGTGGTCTTGCCGGCGCCGTTGGGTCCGAGCACGCCATAGACGCTTCCCCGGCGAACGTTCAAATCCACACCGTTAACGGCTTTGGTGGTGCCAAAGTGTTTGGTCAGCTGGCGGGCTTGGATGGCCAGCTCGTGTTGAGAGGACACTGGATAACTCCTTTTGTGGCAAAGTCGGCAAGGTATCACAGAGTGTGACCTGAATTTGTTAGAAAATGTGCGGCTTCTTCGACCACCAGCCTTCATCGCTTATGGACCCGCTTTCGCGAACTACTAATAATCGGACTAGCTGCTTCGTAAGCAAGCCCTTGGGCCGCGCAGGGTGAGTGTTCAGCAAACGTCGTGAACCTCGTCCCTACGCGCTCCCGGCGCTTCGGGACACTCCTCGCTTCCCTGCGAGTCGTCCGTGGGGACTGCCTCACCGGAGCGCCGGCCGAAAGGTCCCTCTTTTGAGGCTTGCTGAACACTCACCCTACACGACCCTGGTTGTATCAGACTACCAAGTTCTTTTCCCCTAAAATCAGTTGCCGCCCCGCCTGAACTCGGTAATACTCGGAAGGATCAAGTGCCAATTCATAATAAGGAAGATCCCAATGCTGTTAAGCAATCTCGAAATCGTCCCCGGTCGTAAAGTCAAAGAACATCTGGGGCTGGTCCAGGGCAGTACGGTGCGCGCCAAACATGTGGGCCGCGATATCGCCGCGTCATTTAAAAACGTCTTCGGTGGCGAACTCAAGGGTTACACCGAGCTGTTGAACGACTCCCGCGAAGAAGCCATGAGCCGCATGTCGGCGCAAGCGGAAGCCATTGGCGCCAACGCGGTGTTGAATGTGCGTTTTTCCACCAGTTCGCTGACCCAAGGTGCGGCGGAGCTGTTTGTATACGGTAGCGCCGTGGTACTGGAGGACTAAACCGTGGAACTCCTCCTTTCCATCCAACTGATTGGCCCAGTTGTCTTTGTACTGCTGTTGCTGGCCACCGGGTTTTTCTCCGGCCGCTATCTGGAGCGTAAACATTACGCTCGCATCATTGAGGACGAAACGGCACCCGGCCAGGTGATGGTGTTTGCCGAACGGCTACCGCCACCGCGCCTGCCCGCCCCGCAAACTCAGCTGGTGATGGGTTCAGTGGTGATTTCCGTAGATTACTACAAGCGCTTCATTGCCGGACTTCGGCAACTGATCGGCGGCCGTTTGAACAGCTACGAATCTCTAATTGACCGCGCCCGTCGCGAAGCCTTGCTTCGCATGCGCGCTGAAGCCAAAAAGCTCGGCGCCCAGCAAGTGTTCAATATTAAATTCGAGACTGCCGCCATTTCCGGCCGTGGCCGCGAAAACTCCGTGGGCTCTCTGGAAGTTTTGGCATACGGCACAGCACTGATCGACGGACGTTAACGTGGGTTATACCAACCGCCAACCGCCCGAAGGCATCAACAACGTTGAAACCGGCTGGCAGCGGGATTTTGTCATTCTGGTGGTCGGCTTTTTTGCCGTCATGGCCCTGCTCATCTGGTTGCTGGTGCAGGTGTTGGGCTGGTCCGCTCGATGGGTCCCCTTCAGTTGGGAACAGGCGCTGACCCGTAGCCTGGAGGAAACTCTGGAGCCGAATGAGCAACAGGTTTATCTGCAAACCTTCGCCGATCAACTGGCGGAAGCTGGCGGCTTGGATGAGAGCTTAAGCATTGTTGTCCATTACGAGGATCGCAAAACCGTTAACGCGTTTGCCACCTTGGGTGGGCACGTGTTCATTCTCCGTGGGCTGTTGGAGGAAGTAGAAACAGAACAAGCCCTGGCCTTTGTCCTGGCCCATGAAATTGCTCATGTGCACTACCGACACCCGGTGCGAGCCGCCTCCCGGCAGCTGGGCTTCACTGTGGTGATGGCGATGGTGTTTGGTCGCACCGACGTGGGCACCTTGGTGGGCACCGGCGGCCACATGGCTATGCTGGACTATTCCCGCAAACAGGAATTGGAGGCCGATGCCTGGGCGCTGCACGCGGTGCACAATCTTTACGGCCATGTGGAAGATGCCGACGCTTTGTTTCGCTGGCTGGACCAGCAAACCACTTCACCACCCGCCTGGTTGTCCAGTCACCCCAACACGCGCGAGCGGATTCAATATCTCAATGCTCTAGCGCAAGAACACGGCTACCCCCTGGAAGGCGAAACCACGCCTTTGCCCGCCTGGGCTCAAGACTGACCGGATCTTACTTCACCTCAACGATTACGGCCTTGCCCCCGCGCCTTACCAGTCCAATCTTCAATGTTGATCCCGCACGTTTGTCGACCGTGAAGGCTCCTGATGTCTTTACGTAACTTCGGTGATAGGACGTACTGTGACTCGAGATCGTCTCACCCGATTCGTCCTTGCACCAAATCACCAAGGCGCCCGCCTTATCAAACTGAACCCGGTAAGGTCCTTCGCACTGCCCCCTTCTGGAGGGTGTATGGTGTTGCAAAGTAAGCGTTGCCCCGGGGTTTGTACCCAGCCGATTTGCGCCCGCGCGAAGGTCGTAAGCCAGACGCGTGGCTGGGTCGGTCATCACCTCACAGGCGGCCAGAAAAACCAGGGCGAGCGCCAACAGACTTACGTAAATTTTCGGCATGCTTGGGGGTCCTAACGGAAATTCGGGGAGAGGACAATAATGATGACACAGTTGACTGTGAAGCCAGCCAGGAGTTCGTCAACTTCACGTAGAATTGATGGCGAAGACCAGTCGCCTAAGCCCCCGGACTCTTCGCCATAGCCCGGGGCCGAGTTCGCTGGGGAGGTTTGTTGGCGAGCTTAGTTAGTCGGAGCGAGTTGATTTAACACGCGCTGGTGAATGTCCACATCCTCATCACTAAATAGCGCGAATCGAATTCGTTTAACGCACTTCAAGGTTGGCAGCGCGTCCAGCACCGTCGCCATGGCTACTTTCGCAGCGTCTTCCTTGGGATAACCGAAAGCGCCGGTGGATAGTGCGGGAAAGGCTATGCTGGCGACGTCATTCTGCTCAGCCAGTTGTAACGCCTGCCGGTAGCAGGAAGCCAATAACTCGTTCTCTGGCTTGTCCGTGCCGTAAACCGGGCCCAAACAATGAATGACATGGCGGTTCGGTAGTTCATGGGCTCTTGTGATCACAGCCTCGCCTGGCTTTATTGGCGCTAACGGTTGGCATTCCTTCTCAAGCCCGGGACCCGCCGCTCGATGAATAGCGCCCGCCACACCACCGCCAGTTCGCAGTTGCGCGTTAGCTGCGTTGACGATGGCGTCCATGTCCGGTTGATCAGTAATGTCGCCGCGAATACATTCCAATGAGACACCGTGAAATCGGTTGGTCATAATTCACCTCCGGTTTTCAGTTCATCATCGCCAATACTGTAGCACAGTGCAATTGCCTATTTTTCTTTTAGCCAGCGTTTCCGCAACCGCTCGGCCAGTGGTTTTTCCAGTAGGTATGTGCTGGGAATGGCGATCAAAAGCATGCCAATGATTGCCCAGAGCAATTGGCCGTTACCCCATTGGGGATTGATCATCACGGCGACAAAACACGCAGTCATAACCATGTTCTGCCAGATGAAAATCGAAAACCCGGTTTCCCCTAAAAAGTTCATACCGCGCAAGCTGAAGATCCGTGCCGCGAGGCCATTGCCACGGGCAAGGTCGAGGATTAGCACCAGATACAAAGGCATTACCAAGCCATGGCGCAAGAAAAACTTCAGGGTGTCGCCGATGCCGGGTAGGCACGCAATAACAATCACCGTGACAAGAGCTAAATCACCCCACGCCCACCAGCGCCCGGTTGAACCCTTAAAATCTGGATTAAAACGAGAGATGGAGAATACCCGGCTTAGCAGCATGCCGGCCGCAAAGTGCGGCACCCAAAACAGTGGGGTCGAACCGATAAAAATTTGCCAGTTCAACGGCGCTTCCGTCCCGGGCGGGAAAAACAGGGTAAAGATCATGGTCGGCACTAGGGATATCAGCGGCATGGCCAGCAGTAACCGAAACATCTGGCGGCGATCGAGCCCGCTCATAACCCTCATCAGCCAGGGCATAATCAAGTACAGAAATACCAGCGTCGACAATGCCCAAGTGGGCCAACTCCACATTGGAACCCAAGGGGCGTACCAGGATTGCGTGAGTGTGAGGCTCGCCAGGGCGCTGGGAACAAGCTCGCCCCAACCCATACCTCGACTAAGGTGCATCGGCATCATCATTAAAATTGCCAAGATGATTAACACCATGTGAATGGGATAGAGCCGCGTGAAGCGCATCACCCAAAAGCGTCGGGGCGAGGTGCTTAACTTTCCGTCCGGGCCCCAGTAGAGGTAGGACAAAATAAAGCCGGACAATAGAAAGAAGAAGCTAGTGGACATCCACCCTTGAGATAAAAAGGTCACTAATACATCGGGAAGACGGCCAAAGTCGGCCATGACATTTTCAAACCCCTCGGGGTGCTCCATATCGTATAGAGACCAGAGGTGGAACACATAAATGTGAAAAATGGCAAAAAAGCGGATACCGCTGAGCGCGGGTAAAGTTTGTCGGTTCGCTACCGACGCCGTAGACGGGTGCCTTTCCATGGTGAGCCTTCTTTTTGCTTTTGTTTGAAATGGGGCGCTAAATCAGGACGCAGCTTACTCCGGGCGCCTAATAGGGGTCAAATACAACTGAGTCAAGTTTCGAAAAGACGAGGAAGCTTTCGTAAAGACGGGACGCCCTGAGTGGTTAACCAACGAATGGATTCCCGCTTTCGCGGGAATGACGAAAGCTGAGGAGCCATTTATCTTCGTGTCTTAATGGATTCCAGTGTTTGCGGGCATGGCGAAAGCGAAGAGGCCATTTACCTTCACGTCTTAATCGGTTCCTGCGTTTGCGGGAATGGCGAGAGCCCCCTATCGTCATCCCCGCGAAAGCGGGGATCCACTTCTCGAA
>NZ_JAVDDU010000013.1 GCF_030848505.1 Marinimicrobium hydrolyticum | reverse complement strand
CTTGAACCCGCACTCCCATACGGGAAAGAGATTTTAAGTCTCTCGTGTCTACCAATTCCACCACCCGGCCAGGGGGTTATCCACACAGTGAGGATAAGGGAAAAGTGGAGGCGCGAGCCGGAGTCGAACCGGCCTAGCTGGATTTGCAATCCAGAGCATAACCGCTTTGCTATCGCGCCTTGGCTTGAAGAGGGCGGAATTCTAGCGGAATCAGGAAAAAAATCCTAGTAATTTCTGGCACTTGCCCAAGAAATTGATTCTGAAAGCCCCCTCTTCCGTTCTCAGGATTCAGAGTTCTCCTCATCCGGCAACAGATAAGGCCACGCGGCCTTGAGGTAAATTACCATAGACCACAAAGTCAGGCCCGCCGCCCCGAATAGAGCGATATAACCGATAATCAACAACATGGGGATATTCGCCAGCAGCACGATCAAGGCCGTCATTTGCAGGGTCGTCTTGACCTTGCCAATGTAAGAGACGGCCACACTGGCGCCCTGCCCCAGCTTCGCCATCCACTCGCGCAGCGCGGAAATAACGATCTCCCTTCCGACGATGATAATAGCCGCTCCAACCACCCAAATTGAATCGTGGTGTAAAGTCACCAGCAAAACCAGCGCAATCACAACCATCAGCTTATCGGCCACGGGGTCCAGAAAGGCGCCAAAGGGCGTGCTCTGATCGTACTTACGAGCTACATAACCATCCAGCCAATCGGTGATTGCCGCGACACTGAAAATCATCGCAGAGGCAAAATGCGCCCAGCCAAATGGTAAATAAAACACCACCACGAACAGTGGAATAAGAACAAGTCGCAGCAGTGTCAGTTGGTTGGCCAGCGTCATGAAAAGCGGAGCTCTCTATTTGTTGAACGATGATTGAAACATGGGCTCAGCGTTCAGGAAATGCATCGGGAATCCAAAGTTGAGCGCGATGATACTACACCCACCGGCTCGCCGTCAGTCACGGCCGCCTAATCGCCATGAAAATAGGCGTAAATATCATCCGCCAAACGCTGACTGATACCCGGCACCTTACTCAGCTCGTTGACGCTGGCGCGCTGAATTTCTTGCAAACCGCCGAAGTGACGCAATAGCTCGCGCCGCCGTGTCGCACCTATACCCGGCAAATCCTCCAGGGTGGAAGTTTTTCGGCGTTTGTCCCGGCGCGCCCTGTGGCCGGTAATGGCAAACCGATGCGCCTCGTCGCGAATGTGCTGAATCAGATGCAGCGCCGGAGAGTCCGCGGGCATGCCCACTTCCTCACCGGTTTCCGCCCAGAACAGCGTTTCGAACCCAGCCTTACGGGTGGTGCCTTTGGCCACACCGAGCAATTGCACACCCGTCACGCCCAACTCATCCAGCACTTCTACGGCTTTGCGCAACTGCCCCTTACCACCGTCAATCAGCAAAATATCCGGCAACTTTCCCTCGCCTTTTTGCAAGCGCGTGTAGCGCCGATGCAACGCCTGAGCCGTGGCCGCGTAGTCGTCTCCCGGGGTGACGCCCTCAATATTAAAGCGGCGGTAATCCGACTTGAGCGGGCCGTTAGTGTCGAATACCACGCAAGATGCCTGGGGCAGCTCGCCACTACTGTGGCTGATATCGAAACATTCCAGCCGCTGTGGCACATCCTCCAAACCCAAGGCATCTTGAAGCGCGATAAACCGCTCCATACTGTTCTTGCGGCTATTGATGCGGCTTTGTAGATTCTGCTGCGCCGCGGTGGTGGCCATTTGCAACCATTGCGCACGATGGCTGCGCACCTTGTGGCTGATTTGTACCTGCCGGCCTGACGCTTGACGCAAAGCCGCGCTAAACACTTCAGCGTCTTCCATCGGCTGGTTGGTGATGATCTCCCGGGGTATCTCCCGGCCCTGCCCCAAATAAAACTGCGGCAAAAACTCGCCCAGCACTTCCGCGGCCGACTCAACCAAGCTGGCCTGGGGATAGAAGCTTCGGCTACCCAGAATACTTCCGCGGCGCACGAACAAAATGTGCACACAAATCAAGCCTGACTCCAGAATCGCGGCAACGATATCCAGATCACCACTGCCTTCTTCAATAACCTGCTGGGACTGAACGCTGCGCAACGCGGTAATTTGATCACGAAGCTCGGCGGCGCGCTCGAAATCTAGAGCCTGCGCCGCGCTGTCCATCTGGTCTGCCAGCTCACGCATCAGCGTATCGCTCTCGCCCTTCAGAAACAGGCGCGTGTGGCGCAAATCATTTTCGTAGTCTTCCGGGGTGACGAAGTTTACGCACGGCGCCGTGCAGCGTTTGATTTGATACTGCAAACATGGACGTGAGCGATTTTTGTACACACTGTCTTCGCACTGGCGCGTCTTAAACGTTTTCTGCAAAAAGCTCAGGCTCTCGCGCGCCGCTCCGGCATTGGGGTATGGGCCGAAGTACTCGCCGCGCTTTTTCTTGGCCCCGCGGTGCATGCCAATGCGTGGAAACGTTTCTCCGCTGGAGATAAAAATGTAGGGGTAGGATTTGTCGTCCCGCAACAGGATGTTGTAAGGCGGGCGGTTGTTCTTGATCAGATTGTGCTCAAGAATCAGCGCTTCGGTTTCGTTCGCCGTGACCGTGACTTCCACCTGCTGGATGCGCGCCACCAGCGCGGCGGTCTTGGGGCTTAAGCCTGTTTTGCGAAAATAACTGGCCAATCGCTTTTTCAGGTTTTTGGCTTTACCCACATAGAGCAGCTGGCCTTTGGCATCAAACATTTGATAGATGCCAGGCTGTGCGGTGGTATTGGCCAGGAAGCGAGCCGCGTCAAACGGCTCGGGAACGGTTACTTCATCGGTCATTCGGCTATTGTACTCTATGAGTACACAAGGGTGGTCGGCGCGGAGAGCTTATTAAACAACAGCCTCGGGATCGAGAAAATCATGCTTAACCGCCAGCAGAGTCAGCTCCACATCGCTGTTGATATCCAGCTTTTCAAAGATACGGTAGCGGTAGCTGTTCACGGTCTTAGGGCTGACGCAGAAAATATCGGCAATATCCTGCACTTTCTGCCCATTCGCAATGAGCATGGCGGTTTGCAGCTCCCTCTGGGAGAGTTTCTCGAAGGGTGAACCTTGATCTTTATCGCCGCTGAAATTCTTGAGCGCGAGCTGCTGGGCAATGCTGTTACTCATGTACAGGTCGCCGCGAATGACGCGATTGATGGCATCGGTAATTTCGCTGAAGTCCGCCCCTTTGGTCACGTAGCCCACCGCGCCCGCCTGCATCAGCCGCGTCGGATGAAGGCTGTCATCACAGGCCGTAACGGCAATGATTTTGACTTTGGGATTAACCTGACGGAGTTTACGGGTCGCTTCCAGGCCGCCCATGCCGGGCATTTTGACACCCATGAGGATTACATCGGGTTTCAGCTCACGCGCTTTGGACACGGCCTCTTCGCCGCTTTTTGCATCTCCGACAACTTCAAAACCTGGTACATCGGCCAACATACGAGCGATGCCCATGCGTACCAAATCATGGTCGTCCACTACCAATATCTTAGTCAACTCAGCCCCCAAACAGCCTACGGCAGTCAAACAGTATTTTTTTTATGCGCCGGTCTTGCACCGCAGGACTTCAAGCGAAGTACTCAGCGAATGTGCACTTGATACGGACTCTGGATCACTAACTTATGAGCGTCAAAGGAAAGGAGACTCACTCAGCTGCCTTTACCCCCGGCAACCCTGCTAGCCACGGTAGAATTGTAGTTGGTTGCCTGCCCAAGTGCCAGAGCTAGACACCATAAAAGTGCCCGCAACACGGGTCAGAAACTTGCCAGAGGGCCCGAAGCCCCCTTGGCGCCTGAATCATCAGGCATAAAAGATTACTGGAAAACGCTGCGGAAGGTCAAATTGATGCGCGGGCCCACAGTCCGTGCGGTTTTCGCCAATTGGTGCTGCCAATGGTGTTGTGTGGCGCCCGCCATTAAAAGCACCGAGCCGTTGGGGAGATCCTGGCGCACGGTGGGCCAGGCGCGGGCCTTGTGGCGAAGGCTGAAGCGCCGTGTGGCCCCCAAACTAACCGATGCAATCACTGGGTTGGCGCCCAGTTCCGGCTCGTCATCACTGTGCCAGGCAACGCTATCTCGCCCATCCCGATACAGGTTCGCCAAAACGCTGTTAAAGCGGTGACCTAGCCGCGCTTCCAGGCTGTGCTTGATCTCCGCCAGAGTTGGCGTCCAAGGTAAAGCGTCGAAATCCACGCCGGAATACCGATACCTATGCCCCGGATCCCCATACCAAACATCCAGACGCGGCACCGGCACTTTACGCCCGTGCATGCGAATAATGGTCTGCTGCCAGGCCAACTCAGCGTGCAAACGCCGAAAATAGTCATCGGCCTGGACCGAATCGAACCATTGCCGATACAGGCGTACATCTCCGTCCTGGCTAACCAACAGCTCCGGCTCATCCCCGCCTAAAGTCTCGAACAAGGATGGCTGATGCCCTTCAGCCATCAGCGGCGCACTTCCACTTCAAAGCTTTGGTGTTTTAAGCGCTCAATTTGATCGCGCAAGCGAGCCGCCTCTTCAAACTCCAAGTCCTTGGCCGCCTGCTGCATCGCCTGCTCCAACTTGGTGATGGTTTTCCACACATCGCCACCCTCAAGCTCGACGGCATACTTGGCCTGTTTTTCCGCCACGGCGGACTTGCGCGCATTGCGCCCACCTGCGCCTGGCACGTGGGCACCCTCCATGATGTCGGACACCTTTTTGCGAATACCGACGGGTGTAATGTTGTACTTGATGTTGTGGGCCAGCTGTTTGTTTCGGCGCCGCTCCGTTTCGTCGATCGCCCGCTGCATGGAGTTGGTCATTCGATCCGCATAGAGGATCGCTTTACCGGCGAGGTTGCGGGCGGCGCGGCCCATGGTCTGGATCAAGGAGCGATCCGAGCGCAGAAAGCCTTCTTTGTCCGCATCCAGAATCGCCACCAGGGACACTTCCGGCATATCCAACCCCTCTCTCAGCAGGTTGATCCCGACCAGTACGTCAAAGTGGCCGATACGCAGATCCCGGATAATTTCCACCCGCTCAACCGTGTCGATATCCGAGTGCAAATAACGCACGCGCACGCCGTGATCGGCCAGGTATTCAGTCAAATCCTCAGCCATGCGTTTGGTCAACACGGTAATCAGTACCCGTTCATCTTTATCCGCGCGCAAGCGGATTTCCGACAATGCGTCATCCACCTGATTCGTGGCCGGGCGCACTTCGATCTCCGGATCCACTAGGCCGGTGGGCCGCACAACTTGCTCCAACACCTGCCCGGCGTGTTCGTTCTCGTAGGGGCCCGGTGTGGCGGATACGAATATGGTTTGGGGCGAGGTACTTTCCCACTCGTCAAAGCGCATGGGCCGGTTATCCAGCGCCGAGGGCAAACGAAAACCGTATTCCACCAGGGTTTCCTTGCGCGAGCGGTCGCCTTTGTACATGGCGCCAATTTGCGGCACGGTGACGTGTGACTCATCTACCACCAGCAGCGCATCCTTCGGCAGGTAGTCAAACAGCGTGGGCGGCGGCATACCGGGTTCGCGGCCTGAGAGATAACGGGAGTAGTTTTCAATACCATTGCAGTAGCCCAGCTCCTGCATCATCTCCAGGTCATAACGGGTGCGCTGCTCCAGTCGTTGCGCCTCAACCAGCTTATTGTTGTCCCGCAGGTTCTCTAGCCGTTCACGCAACTCCAATTTGATGTTTTCCACCGCATCCAGGACGGTACTGCGCGGGGTGACATAGTGAGATTTTGGATATATGGTGAAGCGCGGAACCTTTTGGATCACTTCACCCGTCAGCGGGTCGAACACTGACAACTGCTCGATTTCATCGTCAAACAATTCAATACGCAACGCATGACAATCCGAGTCCGCCGGGTAAACGTCGATGACATCCCCACGCACACGGTAAGTGGCACGAGCAAAATCCATATCATTACGTGTGTATTGCAGCTCAGCGAGCCGGCGCAAAATTTGCCGCTGGTCCACGTGATCGCCGCGCACCAAATGCAGCAGCATTTTCAAGTAGGAGTCGGGATCACCCAAGCCGTAAATGGCAGAGACGGTGGCCACTACGATGGCGTCTTTACGCTCCATAAGCGCCTTCGTCGCCGACAAGCGCATTTGCTCAATGTGCTCATTGACCGACGCATCTTTTTCAATAAACGTGTCGGATGATGGCACATAAGCTTCAGGTTGATAGTAATCGTAGTAGGATACAAAGTACTCAACGGCGTTATTGGGGAAAAATTCTTTGAACTCTCCGTACAGCTGCGCCGCCAAAGTTTTGTTGTGTGCCATAATCAACGTAGGTCGCTGGACACTGGCCACCACATTGGCAATAGTAAAGGTCTTACCCGAGCCAGTGACGCCGAGCAATGTTTGGTGCGCCAAACCGGCCTCCAAACCTTTTACCAGGCCGGCGATGGCCGTAGGCTGATCACCTGCCGGCTCAAACGAACTTTGCACTACGAACTGTTTCGACATAGAAGAGTTTCTTGCAGGATGATTGACGGATAGCAAGTCGCCTATTGTATCGCAACGACTGATCAAAAACACAGATAACGCCATGAGCACCGAGAAACCCAAAACCGAGCTTGAACAGTGGCTCGAGCAAGAGGAAAGCACCCAGATTGTGGGGTGGCAGACACTCTCGGGCGGTGATATTTGCCGAACGCAGGTGATTACCACCGACGACGGCCGACGCTTTTGCGTTAAACACCAAAGCGCTGCGCCGGAGGATTTTTTCTCCGCTGAGGCCGAGGGGCTAGCCGCTTTGCGCCGCAACGGGAACCTGCGGGTTCCGCACGTCTACGCTTTTGATAAAACCTTCATAGCGCTCGAATACATTCCACCCGGCAGCCAAACCGCCGATTACTGGACGAATCTGGGCGCACAGCTGGCGCGCCTGCACAGTGATGCCTGCCCGTGCTTTGGTTTCACTCAAAACAACTATTGCGGACGCACACTCCAGCCCAACCCGCGCTATGACAATGGTCATGAGTTTTTTGTTCACGAGCGATTGCTCTACCAGGGCGAGCTCGCTCTTGAGCAGGGCCACCTGGCGGCCGATGAGCTTGCACAGCTGGAGCGCTTGTGTGCGCGCTTGCCTGAGCTGATTCCAGAACAGACACCCGCCCTACTCCATGGCGATCTTTGGTCGGGCAACATCCACAGCGACCTCCAAAACCGCCCGGTACTGATCGACCCAGCGTGTTACTGGGGCTGGCCGGAGGCTGACTTAGCCATGACGCGACTGTTTGGCGGTTTTGACGCACGTTTTTACCACAGCTACCAACAAGTGCGTCCGTTGGAGTCCGGTTGGGAAGAGCGGGTCCCGATTTACAATCTCTATCACCTACTGAATCACCTAAACCTTTTCGGTAGCAGCTATCACTCTCAAGTCTCTATGGTATTAAGTCACTACACCTAACCGTCGTAATAAGGATGATCTTTATGAAATACCGCACCGAGTCCGACAGCATGGGTACGATCAAGGTCCCGTCCGATGCCCTGTACGGTGCTCAAACGCAACGGGCGGTGGACAATTTCACCCTGAGCAATACGCCCCTACCAGCCAGCTTCATTCGCGCCATTGCGCACATCAAAAAAGCCGCTGCACAAGCCAATAGCGAACTGGAACTGCTGGATTCCAAAATGGCCGGTGCAATCGTCGATGCCTGCGACCAGTTGATCGCGGGTGAGCACTCAGATCAGTTTCCGGTGGACGTTTTTCAGACCGGTTCCGGAACCAGCACCAACATGAACGTGAATGAAGTGCTCGCCCATCTGGCCAGCGAAGCATTGGGCCAGCCCATCGGCGCCAACGATCACGTCAACATGAGTCAAAGCAGTAACGATGTCATTCCCACCGCCATTCATGTCAGTGCGGCTCTGGCCATTCAAAACCAGCTGCAACCCGCACTGGAACATTTGCACGGTACGCTGCTGGGCAAAGCCGAACAATTGCAAGAGGTAGTAAAAACCGGACGCACTCACCTGATGGACGCCATGCCCGTAACCATGGGACAGGAGCTGCGCGGCTGGGCCAGTCAAATTGCGGGCAATCACCACCGCCTGGAACACTCCCTGGGGCAACTGGCACAGGTGGCACAAGGCGGTACTGCTGTGGGAACCGGCATCAACGCGCACCCGGAATTTGCCGGGCTTTTTGCGGAAAAACTGAGCGAGAACGCCGGCCTGGAGTTTGTCACCAGCGATAATTTTTTTGCCGCCATTGGCAGCCAGGATGTGGCCGTCAGCACATCCGGCCAACTGAAAACCCTGGCCGCCAGTTTAATGAAAATGGCGAATGATTTGCGCTGGATGAACTCAGGCCCCCTGGCGGGGCTTGGCGAGATTGAATTGGAAGCCTTGCAACCCGGCTCGTCCATTATGCCTGGCAAAGTTAATCCGGTTATTCCAGAAGCGGTAGCCATGGCGTCGGCGCAAGTGATGGGGAACGATACAACCATCACCGTCGCCGGACAGTCCGGAAACTTTGAACTGAATGTGATGCTGCCACTGGTCGCTCACAACCTGCTCAACAGTATTGAGTTGATGAGCAACGCCTGCCGGGCGCTGGCCGATAAAGCCATTGCCAGCTTCCGTGTACGTCAGGACAACTTAAACCACGCCCTGGCCCGTAACCCCATCTTAGTGACCGCACTCAACCCCATTATCGGTTACGAAAAGGCCGCGGCCATCGCCAAGCGAGCTTATGCGGAAAGTCGTCCCATTATTGACGTAGCGGATGAGGAAACAGACCTGGGCCTGGAAGAGTTACAGCGTTTGCTGGACCCGCAGAAACTGACCAACGGTGGCCTGCCCGGTTAGGTTGATGAAAACTACCGGCGAATTAGGCCTGCGGCGCGCGCTCAGAAAGGTGCCGCCGCAACACCTCAGCCAGGTGCCGAGTGGCTGGGCCGGCCAAATCTCGATCGGCAAAAATCAGGTACAGAGAATAGACCCGCTCAGCGCCCGCCTCCATGGGCAGCAGCTTCAGCTCATTGTTGGCCAGCGCTTCACGCAAATAGGCTTCCGGCAACCAGGCGTAACTTAAACCCATACGCACGGCCGCCAGGGAGGTTTTGATGTGGCTGACGGTCCACCGCTGTTCCGCTTCCTGCCAGCCTTCGGAATGGCGCCGGTGCATACCTGAATCCCGCACAATCATTTGTCGGTGGTGACGTAAATCCTCAAACGTCACCGGCCGCCCCAAATGCTGTAAAGGGTGTTGAGGGCTGGTCACCCCGTAAAACGTCACGGGCATGAGATAGTCCCCGACAAAACCCGGCGGCACCCGTGCCGCCACGGCCAAATCCACTCGCCGCTGGACCAACGCATCGTCGGTGCCGCTCATTACTGACTCGTAAAACTCCACCCGGGTTTCGGGAAAGGCATCGGCAAATTCCGCCAAGCCAGCCAGGATCTTTTCCGGGGGAATAAGCACATCGCCTGCCAAACCTACCAAGGGTTCAACCTGCTCGGACAGGCGGCAGGCCGCGCTTTCCAACCGCTCTGCCTCCGCCAACAAATGCCGGGCACGCCGGTACAAAAGCTCGCCAGGCGCGGTGGGCACCGCACGGCGCCCTTGAAGCTCAAATACCGCCACGCCCAGCGCCGTTTCCAGTTGCTGAATGGCGTAGGACACCGCTGACTGGCTCTTTCCCAACTGTTCAGCCGCCTTGGCGTAGCTGCCCGCATCAATCACCGCCAGCAGCGCGCGCCACTGCTCCAGACTCACTTTCGGTTCCATTAGCCCCCCTGAAACCCAAACCAATCGAATTTTTCGATCAAACTGCGCTAAATATCCCTGTTTATCATTCATCCGTCAAATTGTTTAATGGTTGCAACTTAATGATTCCCATCACGCAAGGAACTCAAGATGACCAAATTACTTCAGATCAACAGTAGCCTTTCAGGCGATGACGGCTACTCCAGCGCCCTGACCAACCGATTTGTAGAACAATGGCTGGCTAGCCACCCCAAAGGTACCGTTAAGGTTAGGGATTTGGCCCGCCACCCGGTCCCACACCTGGATGCGGCAAGATTGCATGCCTTCATCACGCCGGAGGAGAAGCGTACCGAGGAGCAGCAGGAGATCGTCGCCTACTCCGACACCTTGATTAACGAACTGCGGGAAGCGGACATTATTGTGATTGGTGTGCCCATGTATAACTTTGGCATCCCTTCAACACTGAAAGCTTATTTCGACCACGTCGCCCGCTCTGGAGAAACTTTCCGCTACACCGAAAACGGCCCTGAAGGCCTGCTGGATGACAAACCCGTGTATTTGTTCGCGGCACGCGGCGGACTCTATGAGGGCACAGAGGCTGACTCTCAGACCGGTTACTTGAATACCTTTTTAAGCTTTTTGGGTTTGCACAGCACCCAGTTCGTTTACGCTGAGGGTATGGCCATGAGAGGCGCTAAAGAAAGAGCGCTGGAGAAAGCGTCCGCCAAAATCGAACAACTCGCTGCTGCTTAACCGCACACCACGTCAGCGACACTTAATCAGGAGTCGATATGCAACGCCAACTGATGCAAATTATCCCGCACCGCCCCACCAGCGATGGTGCGGGAGTGAAAATCAAGCGCACTTTGGGGCAAACACAACGGACGCGCCTGGATCCGTTTTTGATGTTGGACGAATTCAAATCCGACAGCGCCGATGACTACATTGGCGGCTTCCCCGCCCACCCGCACCGGGGATTCGAAACGGTCACCTACATGCTCGCAGGCCACATGCTGCACGAGGACCATATGGGCAACCGTGGCGACCTGAAAGGCGGTGACGTGCAGTGGATGACCGCGGGCCGCGGGATTATTCACTCCGAAATGCCTCAACAGGACAACGGCCTGATGCACGGCTTCCAGTTGTGGATCAATCTGCCCGCCGACGAAAAAATGAAGCCGGCGGAATACCGAGATATACCGGCGGAAGATATTCCCTTTGTGAAGCTCAGCGACGGCGGCAGCATTAAAGTCATCGCCGGGGAAGTAAGCGCCGAAGGAACTACCGTCAGTGGTCCCATTCAGGGGCTCAGCACCCAGCCCCGCTATTGGGATCTGCGCTTGCCGCCCAACGGCACGTTTAGTCAACCGCTACCCCAGGGCCACAATGTATTCTTGTATGTGTTTGAAGGAGACGTGGCAGTTGGTGCGGATAATCGCCGCCTGGAAAGCGGTAATGCCGGTGTACTGGGCGATGGCACGGAGCTGAGCCTCACCGCGGGACCAAAAGGCGTCAGTGTGTTGATACTCTCCGGGCGCCCCATTGGTGAGCCCATCGCTCAATATGGCCCGTTTGTGATGAACACCAGCGAAGAAATTGAAGAAGCCATTGAAGCTTACCGCCAGGGTCGCTTGGCAAGTTAACGGCTAAGTCGAAGGACTAGAAGCAAGGGCGGCAATAGCCGCCCTTTTCGGTTAACGTGCTACTGGGTTAACGTCCCTTGGGTTAACGAGATAGCCGCAAAGCAACCGCCGTAGCCAACGCCCACACCCAGGAAAAGAAAAATACCAGTACCGGCGTCAGCATACCGAGGTTCAAACCGGCAACGCCCGCATTGGTATGGTATGGATAGAAAATAAACAGCTGCGCCAACGCCGGAAACAAACAAAACACCAGCGTCTGTGCGAGCAAACGGCTGCGTAAAACCGGCAGAATAAACAGAAAGCCCCACAAGCCGCCCCACACAATACGTGGGTACAACCAGTTCAAGGTAAGGTCTGGCGCAATCGCCACACCCAAGGCTCGATTCACACCCGTATAACCAAACTGCCAAATCACCAGACTGCTGATCAAACCGCCCAGCGCGCCAGCGCCAAAGACCAATAACAGTTTTCTCATGGCATTTTCCTCGTTCCAAAATCATGGAGTAAGGCGCACGCTGCGCTCACTCGTGTCGCATCAGTCTACCGCAGAGATAACCTTTTCACCAAAAAAGACTGTTACTATAACCGGCTTATTTTTCCAAACCCTGCCTGTGCTTTGCACCGTGCCACTGATCGAGCCGTACCGTCATGTTCGCTTTTTTTGAAAGCCTGCTAAAACCCTTCCCCCCCGACGAGCCAGAGCGTCCGCCCAAGACCCTGGTAGCTTTCTGTCGCCACTATACCCGTGGCGCCTCTGGCTTACTGATAGCCATGGCTATGCTCGCCGCCGTGATTGCAGCGCTCGAAATTGCTCTGTTCAGCTTTTTGGGCGTACTGGTGGATTGGCTCAGTACCACCGAGCCCGATCAACTGTGGGCGCAACACGGCACACAATTGCTGCTGATGGGCGCTCTGGTGTTAATTGTGCTGCCAATCACAGTGTTTTTTCATTCGGTATTGATTCACCAAAGCCTGGCGGGCAACTACCCCATGGTGATCCGCTGGCTGGCGCACCGATATTTGCTCGGTCAGAGCGTTAGCTTTTTTCAGGATGAATTTGCCGGGCGCATTGCCACCAAGGTGATGCAAACTGCCTTGGCAGTCCGCGAAACTGTGATGAAGTTATTGGATATCGCCGTATACATTTTGGTGTATTTCGCCGGCATGATTGTCCTGTTAAGCAGCCTGGACTACCGTCTGGGGATGCCTTTAGTCGCTTGGTTTATCGCCTATGCAGGGCTGATGTATTACTTCCTGCCACGCCTGGCGCAAGTAGCGACTCGGCAAGCGGACGCCCGCTCGGAAATGACCGGCCGCATCGTCGATACCTACACCAATATCGCCACAGTAAAATTGTTTTCCCATTCCCGCCGGGAAGCGGACTACGCCCGCTCGGGCATGTCCCACTTTCTCGGTACCGTTTATCCACAGATGCGCCTGGCCACGCTCTTGAGCAGTGGCGTGTGGACCATTAATGCGTTGCTAATTTTCAGCACGGCCGCGCTCGCCATCTGGCTGTGGCACGGCGGCAACATCTCCACCGGCGCCATCGCCGCCGCGCTGGGGCTCATATTGCGGCTCAATGGCATGTCCCAATGGATCATGTGGGAGGTATCCAACCTGTTCGAGAACATCGGCACCACCAAAGATGGCATCAACACCTTCTCCACCGTGCGCACAGTACGTGATCAAGCAGACGCAAAACCCCTGCAAGTCACCGACGGCAAACTGCAATTCGATCACGTCAGCTTTCATTACGGAAAAGACGAAGGAGTATTGAAAGACTTTAATCTAAACATCCGGCCCGGAGAGAAAATCGGTTTGGTGGGCCGCTCCGGGGCTGGCAAGTCCACACTGGTGAACTTGCTGTTGCGCTTCTACGACTTGGAGAAAGGTCGCATTCTGATCGATGACCAGGACATTTCCAAAGTGCAGCAAGAGAGCTTGCGAGCACAGATCGGAATGATCACCCAAGACACATCGCTGCTCCACCGCTCCGTGCGCGACAACCTACTCTATGGTCGCCCCGACGCCAGTGAAGAAGAGATGATCGAAGCGGCCCGCCAGGCCGAGGCGCACGACTTTATTCAAGAACTCAGCGACGCCAAAGGCCGACGTGGTTACGACGCCCATGTGGGCGAGCGCGGCGTAAAACTCTCCGGCGGCCAGCGCCAACGCATTGCCATCGCCCGAGTGCTATTGAAAGACGCGCCGATTCTGATTATGGACGAGGCGACATCTGCTCTGGATTCGGAAGTGGAAGCCGCCATTCAGACCAATTTGAATCAGCTCATGGAAGGAAAAACGGTCATTGCCATTGCACACCGCTTATCAACCATTGCCGCATTGGATCGTTTAATCGTACTGGATCAAGGTCGCATTATTGAGCAAGGAACCCACTCCGAACTGATTCAGAGCGGAGGCGTTTACGCGCAACTGTGGGCGCATCAATCGGGCGGATTTTTGGGCGAAGGTTAACACCTCCCTATTTGCCATCCCCACGAAGGCGCACTACTGTCCGGAATAATTAAACTTCGTAAGAAGGTTCTCGGGTCGCGCAGGGTGAATGTTCAGCAAACGTCGTGAACCCATCCGTGGGGACTGCCTCAAAAGGTCCCTCTTTTGAGGCTTGCTGAACACTCACCCTGCACGCCCCGCCGTAGCATCACGCTACGGAGTTCTTTTCCTTATATCACCTACCCAGTGTCGTCATTCCCGCGAAAGCGGGAATCCAAGGTAAGAATGCGTTAGTTGCGGCGGCCGAGGTGATTCGCAGGAGGCTTTTCGAAACTCTCACAAGAAGGATCTTGTGGGAGAGCCCCCAGGGATGGGTCTACGGCGTTTTCGAAAAGCCTCCTGGGAAGCGCCCGGGACTCCTCTTACGAAGTGCCCTGGACAACAGTACGCGAAAATTTACTTGCGCCCTCTTCCGTAACTCTCCCACATCAGCCACAACAAACCGACGATAAATCCGACGTGGGCCAGTAAAGCGCCCAGGCCAAAGAGCATACCCAGCACCTGTGGATTGCCATCCTCCGGGCCCACCATTTCATACGCCATGTAGGGGAGCGCTGTGACAAAAAGCAGCAGCAGACTCAGCGCAATGACTTTTAGGCCCGGCGGGGAATCGCTGCGCAGTATGGCCTTAATCGGATTTTTAAGCATAAAAAAGTACCTACTGCGCAGCACTCAGCCTTCATTGGTGAACCATGGCGACTGTTTGCTGATGCGCCAGCAACGCATGCATCTGCGCTTCAGATTTTAGTACACGAATTTTTACATCCCTGCTCTTCAGGCTTACGTCAATACCCAAATCTTGCCGTAAAACCTTCTCCAGCTCCTCGGAGCGGACATTGCCCTGCTCGGCAATGCGTTCCATCTGCTCTTTACTCAATTGCGCCGAATCACCATTGGGAAGATAAATAGTGCCAGTAGCGAAGTCCACCGCGAAAGCAATCGCGCCCGGAACCACATAAAACAGTAAACCAACGGCATTAAGTGCGACGATGGCGGGATCCAGTCGCCCACCTTCCTGACCGCGACGCTCGGGATGGATGATGGTCCCGCAAGCCGCTGTTTGCATGATCAACCCGACCGCTAAAATCCAGGCACACGTTTTGATATGACGCTGAATATCCATGACAAATTCCCTCTCTGTCCGTCAACGAATTGGCCCAAGCCTACCGCTTCTGGGTCGTCCAGCTTAACAGAAAAAAGTGAGAAAAAAACCGAGGCGACGTCCTTGTCATACAGCGCAGCATGCGGGCATTAAATCCGTCGGGATTAAATGACGGCTAGTGGCGAATCATCCAACATTGATGAATCTTTGGATTGCGTTTGAAATCCGGATCGAGGGTTTGCGCGCTAATATCCTGCAGCTCATAATCCTGAAGAGAGGCCTGATCCATTTTGAACGTGCGCAAGTTGGTGGAAAAAATCAGCGAACCACCTTGTGCCACCGCCTTCATGCTCTTGTGAATCAGAGATACATGATCGCGCTGAATATCCAACACATCGGGCATTTTTTTCGAGTTAGAAAAACTCGGCGGATCCAGGAACACTAAGTCGAACTGCTGGGTATTGGTTTCCAACCATTTAATGCAATCAGCCTGCTCCAAACGATTACGCCCCTCACTTAAACCATTGAGCGCCAAATTCTTGCGCGCCCAGTTCAAATAGGTAGGCGACATATCCACACTGAGTGTAAAACGGGCGCCGCCTAAAGCGGCATGCATGCTGGCACTGGCGGTGTAGCAAAACAAATTCAAAAAGCTTTTGCCTTTGGCCTGCTGCGCAATCATTCGTCGCACGGGGCGGTGATCCAAAAACAACCCAGTATCCAAGTATTGCCACAAGTTGATTTGTAGGTTCGCTTCGCCCTCACGCACGGTAATGAGTTCACCACTGGGGCGGTCGGCCAGTTTTTCGTATTGGCTGGTGCCTTTGTTACGGCGCCTCTGTTTGTAAACGATCCGCTCGGATGGAATTTCCAGCACCTGCGGCAAAGCGGCTTTAATTTCCGCAAAGCGTTGTTCGGCGCGGCGTTCATCCACAGACTTGGGTGCCGTGTACTCCTGCACATGGGCGTACAACAAGGGCTCGCCGCGCCGCCCTGTTTCCACGCCCCAATACAAATCCACCGCTGCCGCGTATTCCGGCATATCGGCATCGTACAATCGGTAGCACTGAATAGATTCTTTGCGCGCCCATTTGTCCAACTGCTTCAGGTTTTTGCGCAACCGGTTAGCCAGCATTTGGGCGCCGGGGGTAAGCTGTGCAGCTTCCGTCTCGGCTCCCTTTCGATCTGATGGCTCTTGGAGCGGACCGGCTTTGACAAAGGCGGCTTCATTGATTGAGAACAGCAACAGCTCCGTCGGCAAGGCCCCATTGAACATTTTGTACTTTCTCTCAGCCCGTAGACCCATCTGTTTGCCCAGCTCCGGGTTGCCGGTGAACACGGCTGCCCGCCAACCGGCAAATTCCGTGCGCAGGCGCTCTCCCAAATGGCCGTACAGCAACTTAAGGGATTCAATTTCGCCCAGCCGTTCTCCATAAGGCGGGTTAGTAACGATCAGGCCGGAATCGAACGTGGTGTGGGTGGGCTTTTTAAACGCCGCCAATTCTTTGCGACTGACTCTGAGCCAGTCGTCCAGCTCAGCTCTTACAATGTTGTCTTCTGCTGCGCGAATCACTTTGAGGTCCGCGTCGTAACCGCGAATTTCCGGCCGCTCAGCCGCCATCCCCCGGCGGCGGCGTTCGATGGCCTCTTCCCGCAACTCCAGCCAAATATCATTGCGGTGATTGAGCCAGCGCTCAAAGCCAAAACTCGCCCGCCCCAGACCCGGCGCTATGTCGGCGGCCATATGGGCCGCTTCGATCAGCAGGGTACCGGAACCGCACATAGGGTCCAACAAGGGTGCGCCCTGGCGGGCCAATTCCGGCCAACCGGCGCGCATTAGGATTCCAGCCGCTAAGTTCTCCTTCAAGGGCGCACTGCCCTGTTTAAGCCGGTATCCGCGCCGGTGCAGACTTTCCCCAGACAAGTCCAGGCTGACCACCACTTTGTTTTTGCTCAACCGAGCGTTGATACGCAGATCGGGATTCTGCTTACTCACGGAAGGCCGCGAGCCGGCAAAGTCCCGCAAGCGGTCCACCACCGCATCCTTGATTTTGACCGCCCCAAATTGGGTGTTGCGAATGGCATCGCTGGAACCAATAAAGTCCACCAACAGCGTGCTCTGAGGGCCAAGATGCTCCTCCCAGGCAACGCTGTGGGCACCTTCGTAAAGATCTTCCTGACTGCTTACGTCAAAGCTGGCCAAGGGTAAAAGCACCTTATTGGCGAGCCTGGACCAGAGGCAAACCCGGTAGGCTAAGGCTAGATCGCCATCGAAGTAGACGCCGGCCACGGTTTCCCGTCTCTGAGTGGCGCCTAACGTCGCCAACTCCTCCATCAGAAGACCTTCAAGACCCTTAGGGCACGTTGCGAAATACGGATGTTGCTGGCTCACCATGGATTCCTATTCAGTTGCATTCACGCTCAATTGAGCCAGAGGCCTTGTGGTTACGGCAGGTTCATTTTGTCAAACCCATTGCTAGAGCTTTGGGCCATATGCAGGCGCCTGGCTATAAAAATAAATTCGTTCCCAAACCGACTCAATGTTGGTGTACTGCAATTGCCTCTTCAAAGGAATGTCGTTGCTGGTTCCAAACACAGGCAAGTGTAACAGCCAGCGAGGCATATGCAGTGCTTTACCGCGCCGCCACTCCGGGAACCCCCAACCCCCGGGGCGCGGCGCTCTTACCCCGTCCGGCAGCTTACTCCTTCCGCGGGTCCAAATTGCTGGACGACACTAGATCAACTGCCATAAGAGGTGCACTCACTGATGAAACGTCAAAAACGTAACCTGACTGAACGCGCATTCGGAAAAGGCTATCAAGCCGGTAGTGATGGCCGCTCCCGGAGCCTGTGTCCACATGAAAGTGGACAAGTTCGCCAGCAATGGCTGGCCGGGTGGCGCGAAGCCCGAATTGATCATTGGGATGGTTACAACCGTATGGCTCAGGTGCAAAAACTCAGCAATATGCATTTTAGTTAGCAAACGATCGAAAACGCTTTCGAGGCGGGCCATGCAGAGACAATGGCCGAAAGCGGAGTTCATCAGCAGTAGATGTGCCTTTGAGCCATTTTGACGACGCCCCGGTCATGTTTCATAGCCAAGTCTGCCTTGAATACCCGCCCTTTGGGCACTCCTTCTCAACTTCCAGCCCGCCTCGTGCGGGCTTTTTTTACCCCAAAACAAAAAACCCCACTTGCGTGGGGTTTTACGCGGCACCGCTGGCCTCTACCGCATCAAGAATGCGCCGGAAACCCGTTAAGCTGTTGATAGCCCGCGAATACCGGAAATCCAAAGCACCAAAAACAAACACGCTAACCGAAAAATAAGCGCCTGAATTATATGGGGAATTTTTCTGTTCGGAAAGTGGCATATCGGCCCATTTTCGTACGATTGCCCATGACTTGATTAAGTCGCCCACCAATTTTATCGTCACACCAACACCATCCAGGTTGGCACCCTCATCCTCCATCGCCCTATAATGGCGGCGGATTTTCACTCTCAGCAGATGGTTGCGCCATGAAAACGTTACTTTTCTTCGCCCTTATCGCTCTATCCTTCTCTACTCAAGCCCAGCAAGGGGCCTATGTTGGCGCGCTAGCGGCCTCTACAGAACTTGTTGACTGCGCTCACTGCTCTGCCGAAGGATCTGCCGGGGTCGACTTCGGCTTCGATGTCAATTCGGTGGTCGGGCTCAATGCCAAGATCGGTTTTGCCGATGACTTTACTCATGCCTTTGCCGGGGCGGATTTGGGGAGTAGTTTCGGAACCGGGATTTTTCGGCTTTACGGAAAGGTGGGTATTGCGCTATTAAGCGAAGAGGTTCCAGGCTCAAGGGAGCACGATAGTGCAGGAAGTTTAGCCCTGGGCCTTGGGTTGCGCTTTACCCCCATGGGCGATCAGAAGGGTCTGTACATAACGCTGGAATCCATCGGTTCGGAATTCTACGGCAACGCCTTAGGCACGACCGCCTTAGCGGTAGGATATAAATTCTGAGGAGAAAAATAGGCGTAAATACAGGGATCAATCTGTGCGGCACACGCTTTTTGGGCACTCCTACTCAACTTCAAGCCCGACTCGTGCGGGCTTTTTTACTCGGAAGCCATCGCAATCTCAACAACCGCTGGTTCTCCGCTGCCCTAAAGAGCACTTCTCGTCCCGTTAATCCGTGGCATCACGTTAAATTCGTGGTCATCCCCGCGCAGGCGGGGATCCAGTTTGATACATCAGTATCTAACTCCTATGGATTCCCGCCTGCGCGGGAATGACGAACGCCACTAACACCCGAGGATTGCCGCTCGCGCGGGAATGACGGGTAAACCGACTCCAAAAACAAAAAACCCCACTTGCGTGGGGTTTTCGCGCGGCACTGAAGCCGAAAACTGGTAGGACTAGGCGGACTCGAACCGCCGACCTCTACCATGTCAAGGTAGCGCTCTAACCAACTGAGCTATAGTCCTGTTTTGAGGCGCGAACTTTACCAAATCCGTCTATCCGCGCACAAGTACTTTCTTGCGCAGCCCCTATTTCGCGCTTAGTGTCCGCCAGCGAGAAATTCTAAGGGTTGATTTCACAGAAAAGCGACCCAAACCCCTAACCTATGTGCGGCTTCCCGTGCCAGCTGATATACTTATTGTATAGGGACGTCAATAAAAACAACCCCAACAATCAATGATGTTTCCATAAAGAGCTTAAACGCCAATGCCCACTCAGGTACTAATCTGTGATGATTCTGGCTTAGCCCGCAAGCAAATGGCCAAAGCCCTGCCCGAGGACTGGGATGTTCGCATTACCTTCGCCGCGGATGGCAACGAAGCCCTAGAGAAAGTACGCGCTGGGGCCGGGGAGATTCTGTTTCTCGACCTCAATATGCCCGAGTTGGACGGCTATGGTGTGCTCAAAGCCATTAAGGCCGAAGACCTGCAAGTGTTGACCGTGGTCGTTTCCGGCGATATTCAGCCCCAGGCCAAGGAGCGGGTGCTGAAAATGGGCGCCATCGACTTCATTAAAAAGCCCACCACTCAGGCCATTGTGGCCAAATTGATGTCGGACTACGGGCTCTACCGCCCCGGCGAGGCCGAACCCGGCAGCGCCGTGTCAACAGAATCCTCCGGCGAGATTGACCTGCACGACTACCTTCAGGAAACCGCCAACGTCGCCATGGGGCGCGCTGCGGACCTGCTGGCCCGTTTGCTGAATGTATTCATTAAACTCCCGGTGCCCAAGGTCAACAAAATCGCCCGCTCTGAGCTGAGCATGGCACTGGCGGCGGCCGCCACTCAAGACACCTATTCCGCTGTCTGCCAGGGCTTTACCGGTTCCGGTGTGGCCGGAGAAGCCCTGCTGCTGTTTGCTGACTCCAACTTTGAAGATATGGCCCGGCTGCTGAACTACGAAATGGACGAAACCGCCTCCATGGAAGTGGAAGTGCTGATGGATATGTCCAGCATTCTATTCGGGGCCTTCCTCAAGGGTATGAGTGATCAAATGGGCCTACACTTGGGCCTGGGGCACCCCACGGTACTGGGCAAACACCGCCAAATTTCCCATTTAGTGGAACACCACAGCCAAAAGCAGGAGCAGCTTCTGGCCATCGAAATCAACTACGCGGCAGAGGGCTACGCGATTGATTGCGATCTAATGGTACTGTTTACGGAAGACTCCCTACCCAAATTGACTGAAATTCTGCAGTACACAGGGGAATAAAAGTGAGCGAATCCCACACAGACGCACACGAGTTTCACTGGCTTGTCGACATGCTGGAATCCGTCGAGGTGGGGCTGGTGGTGTTGGACTTGGATTACAAAGTCCAGGCCTGGAATGGCTTTATGGAAAGCCACAGCGGCGTGACCATTTCCAACATTCGTAACCAGGTATTGTTCGACTTCTTCCCCGATCTCCCCCAAAACTGGTTGAAACGTAAGGTAGAATCGGTGGTTATGCTCAACACCCGGGCTTTCACCTCCTGGGAGCAACGGCCTTACCTCTTCCGCTTCCGCAATACCCGCCCCATTACGGGCACCGAAGCGTTTATGTACCAGAATCTGACCATCAGCCCGCTCTCTGGCACGAACGGCGTCGTGAACAAGATCTGCCTGATGATCTACGACGTCACCGACATCGCCAGCGGCCGCATGGCCTTGGAACAAGCCAACGAAGAGCTGGGCCGCCTAAGCATGACCGACCGCTTGACCGGCCTGCTCAACCGCGGCACCTGGGAAAACTACATTGACGCTGAGTTTGAACGCTACCGCCGCTACGGCCATGAAACCGCGCTGGTCATGTTCGATATTGACCACTTTAAACCGGTGAATGACACTTACGGCCACCTGGCCGGCGATGAAGTCATCAAACACACGGCCGATGTCATGCGCGCCAGCCTGCGCTCCGTGGACCGGGCCGGCCGCTACGGCGGCGAGGAGTTCGGCATCATCCTGCCGGAAACCAACGCTGAGGGCGCGCTGGTCATCTGCGAGCGTATTCGTGAAACCATTGAGAACTCCACCGTCGAGACCGAAGTCGCCCCCATTCAGTACACCATTAGCATGGGCATAGCGCCCCTGACCGACAAACCCGAAAACTACATGCAGTGGCTCCAACAGGCGGACGAGGCCCTGTACGCCGCTAAAGAAGGCGGACGAAACCAGGTGCGGATTTTCGGGCAAAAATAGCGCGTCATTCCGGCTCCAAGCCGTCATTCTCGCCCCAAGCGTCATTCCCACTCCAAGCCGTCATTCCCGCCCTAAGCGTCATTCCCGCTCCAAGCCGTCATTCCCGCGAACGCGGGAATCCATGGACACAGGCACCCAACTAGGAATGGATCCCCGCTTTCGCGGGGATGACGATGAAAGTTGCATTATCTTTCCGTCGTTTCCAAATGTTAGTAATACCCCGTCATTCCCGCCCCAAGCGTTCTCGCCCCAAGCGTCATTCCCGCTCCAAGCCGTCATTCCCGCCCTAAGCCGTCATTTCCGCTCCAAGCCGTCATTCCCGCCCTAAGCCGTCATTTCCGCTCCAAGCCGTCATCCGCCCTAAGCCGTCATTCCCGCGAACGCGGGAATCCATGGACACAGGCACCCAACTAGGAATGGATCCCCGCTTTCGCGGGGATGACGATGAAAGTGGCATTCTCATGGATTCGCGCGTTCGCGAGGATGACGAAATCAACTGACTTAATCCAAGTTTTCAGTCCCGATTCCTCTACGGCAACCCCCTCCGTAAAACGGACTAAATACGCTGGGGATAAAGTGCCCAGCAACGGGGTCTCACCCACACGGAGCTTGCCGGTTAGCGGCGTTTAATTCTGCAAAATACCCAGCAAATTCCAGCGACTTGCTTTATACTTAAGCGGGTTGGCTCAGTAGGTAGAATCTGATGCCAAGCAGGATTCTACATCTAATGGAAAGCAGAGTTTACTGAGGTTAACACCAGCATGTTGGACGCTCTTTTTGAGTCTTCGCGGACGACCAAGCGAATCATTTCGTTGGTCTATGACACTATTGCCATTGTCACCGCTTTTTATCTGGCCGTATTTCTCCGCCTAGGCACCCTGAACTCTCCTTTTTTCGACAAAGAATACATCGTCCTGCCCATAACGCTGGCCGTTAGCCTGGCGGTATTTATAAAGTTGGGCATGTACCGCGCCATATTGCGCTACATGAGCACCCCGGCGATGTTAACCATCGTCGCCTGTGTCTGTATCTCCAGCATCGTCCTGGCACTGAGCAGCTTTTTTGCCGGCTCCAAACTGCCCCGCTCGGTACCGGTTATTTACCTCACCATCGCGCTAGTTCTGATTGGCTCACCGCGCCTGCTGGTACGTAGCATTGTTATGCTCCTGAGCCGCCAAGGCAACATCCGCAAGGAGCCGGTGATCGTGTACGGCGCGGGCTATACCGGCCACCAACTGACCCTGGCCCTACAGGGGACCGCCTACCGCGTAGCCGCCTTTGTGGATGACAAGCCCAACTTGCAGGGTAACTCCCTGGCCAACATCAAGATTCACCCGCCATCCATGCTGGAAACCCTGGTGCGCACACATGGCGCCTACAAGGTGCTACTAGCACTGGGCAGCACCCCGAATTCTCGCCGCTCGCAAGTGATCAAGCGCCTGGAGGCCCTCCCGGTATCCGTACAAACGGTGCCCGCGATTCCCGACATTCTCAGTGGCAAGGCCCGTATTGAGCACATCAAAGACGTTGAAATTGACGACCTCTTGGGCCGTGACCCGGTGCAACCCAATCCCGAACTGTTGAACGCCTGTATCACCGACAAGGTGGTTATGGTCACCGGCGCCGGTGGCTCCATCGGTAGCGAGCTGTGCCGCCAGATCATACAGCAGGCCCCTAAAGTCCTGGTGCTGTTTGAGCTGAATGAATTCAGCCTCTATACCATAGAGCAGGAGTTACAACAGTTGCTGTGTGCCAGCAATCACCACACCAAGCTGGTCAGTATTCTCGGTTCAGTGCAAAAAGAACACCGTGTGGAAACCATCATGCGCTCCTTCGGTGTGCAGACCGTATACCACGCCGCCGCGTACAAGCATGTGCCCTTGGTGGAACACAACATCGTCGAAGGCGTGCGCAACAACCTGTACGGCACCTGGTACTGCGCCGAAGCCGCCATTCGCGCCGGGGTCGAATCCTTTGTACTGATCTCCACCGACAAAGCCGTACGCCCCACCAACATCATGGGCGCCTCCAAGCGCATGGCGGAACTGGCCCTGCAGGGTCTGGCCCAGCGTCAAAGTGGCACCCGCTTTACCATGGTTCGGTTTGGCAACGTGCTGGGCTCCTCCGGCTCAGTGGTGTCCCTATTCCGCCAGCAAATTAAGGCCGGCGGCCCGGTCACCGTCACCCATCCGGACATTATTCGCTACTTTATGACCATCACCGAAGCGGCCGAACTGGTGATTCAAGCGGGCGCCATGGGCACCGGCGGCGATGTGTTCGTACTGGATATGGGTGAGCCGGTGAAAATCGTCGACCTGGCCAAGCGCATGATCCACCTCTCCGGCTTGAAAGTCCGGAGCGAGAAGAACCCCAACGGCGACATCAGCATTGATTACACCGGTTTACGCCCCGGTGAAAAACTGTTTGAAGAATTACTGATAGGCGACACCGTAGCCGGCACCCAGCACCCACGCATTATGCGCGCCGAAGAGCACAGCCTGACTTGGGAAGAAACCAAGCTCATGCTTGATGAAATGGATGTAGCCTGCCACAACTACAAATGCGACCTGGTTCAAGAGCTACTCACCAAAGCCCCTACCGGGTACCATAAAGGCCAAATCGAGGATTTAGTCTGGAGCCAAAAACGCCGGGATTCGGCCAAGCTTAGGGTAATCAATTAGCTCCACCCCGCCCCCCTACTCGTCATCCCCGCGAACGCGGGGATCCAACACCCACGATAGTATTGTGCCAATCATCAACATGGATTCCCGCGTTCGCGGGAATGACGGCATGAAAATGACAGGCCGGGCGTAATACCCCTTCTTCCTCGTCATCCCCGCGCACGCGGGGATCCAGTTCCAACAAACGATTTGCGCCTCCCTCACCACGGATTCCCGCGTGCGCGGGAATGACAGTAGCGGTGCCGGAACACAGCACGGTGCTGAATGACTGCGCGGCGCGACAACAGCGCAGCTGGAATGACGGGACAATACTGAAATGACGGGGAGGCCGAAGCCGTACGCACCTCATTACACGTCTTCCCCGCGAACGCGGGGATCCAGCCCCACCAAGTCCAAATACAAATCTCGCCACTCTGGGTTTTCCCTCTCAATCAGCTCGATCTTCCAGGATCTATTCCATTTTTTAAGCTGTTTTTCACGGGTGATAGCCGCCATCATGTCCTCCGTTAACTCGTAGTAAACGAGTTGATGTACATGGTATCTGCATGTAAAACCATCAGCGAGATCGTTTTTGTGCTCCCATATTCTCTTGATTAGATCGCTAGTGACGCCCACATAAAGCGTCCCGTTTCGTTTACTGGCGAGGATATAGATGCAGGGTTGCTTAGGCATTATTTGGTACGTCCTTGTAGATCCTAAAAGTAATGGATTTCCATCTCGGCTGGGAATGTTAGAAATGATAGCCCCAACACTCCGCTTTCGTCATCCTCGCGAACGCGGGGATCCAGCCCCACCTATGACATTAACAAGCCCCACTATGGATTCCCGCCTTCGCGGGAATGACGGCAGGGTGCGGAGCCGAAATGAAAAGAAATAACCACCCCACTCGTCATCCCAGCGAACGTGGGGATCCAGCCCCACCTATGACATTAACAAGCCCCACTATGGATTCCCGCGTCCGCGGGAATGACGGGAATGACGGGAGTGACGGGAGTGACGGGAGTGACGGGAGTGACGGGAGTGACGGGAGTGACGGGAGTGACGGGAGTGACGGGAATGACGGGAGTGACGGGAATGACGGGAATGACGGGAGTGACGGGAATAACAATGCCGTTTCTGCGGCTCGTCATCCCCGCGAACGCGGGGATCCAGTAGTTACACCTCCTGCCTTCGGGCATTTCCCGCCTTGAAGTACAATGCCAGTATTGCCAAGGGTGCGTAGGCCAGCATCAGCCCTACGAGGCCGTCCAGGTAGCCCAAGGTCACCATGAGCGCTACGGGAAACAACCAAACCAGATTGACTGCGCCATACAGCAGGGTCACAGGCTTATGCTGGCGCAGCTTGCGGGACAGATACTGGTACGCATGACTTCGATGGGCTTCATAAAACACCTCACCATGAAGCACGCGAGTGACCAGGGTGACCGTAGCGTCAACTATGAACGTGCCCAACAGGATCAACCAAGCCCAGAACAATCGTTCATCCTGCTGGCTGGAAGTCACCATTAGCAGCCCCAAGACCAGCCCAATAAAAGCGCTGCCCACATCGCCCATAAAAATTTTGGCCGGCGGGTAATTCCAGACTAGAAAACCCAGCACCGACGCCGCCAGGGCCAGAGGCAGATACACCGATGCATCCGGCACGGCGATCAGAGCCAACCATGCGCCAGCGATAGTCACTGTAAGAGCTTCCATCCCAGCGATGCCATCAATTCCGTCCATAAAGTTGTACAGGTTGAGCAGCCAAACCAGCAGAATCACGAGCAAAAGATCACCCACAAGCCCGAAATCGATGTAAAAACCCAACAAAGTTAAAGCTGGTAAGCCACCCAGCCAGAAAACACCCCAAGTAGAGGCAGCGAAGTGTGCCAAGAGGCGCCAACGTGCAGGTAATTGCGTGTGGTCATCCCAAAATCCCACCGCCGCCACAAGCGCGCCTGCCCCAAGGAAGCCAACAAGCACTGACAACGGCAGCTCACCCAGAAAGAATAACGCCACCAAACCCAGAAAAAACGTGACCACCACCGCCAAGCCACCACCATGAGGCGTCGGCTCCACGTGGGAGCTGCGCTCGTTCGGCATGTCCAACCAGCGTGAGTGGGCATAGCGGCGCAACCCAGCGGTTAGGCCCCAACTAATCAGAACAAGCACTGCCAGAACAAACCACAGCATTTTCTATGAATTCTCCGTTAGAAAGGCCTGGACTGTACGCTCCAAGCCAGCCTGCAAACTTAGAGGCGCTTGCCAGTTCAAAAGTCGCCGAGCATTATCTGGACGAACTTGAAAATTACCGCACAGGCGCCGCAGCACGGGCTCTTTCCCCAAAAGCTTACCCGCACCCAACAAAACTCCCACTGGTACCGGGATCAACCTCGCTGACTTGTCCATGGACTGCGCCAGCAAGCGCAATAGTTCCGTGGTGGAAACATCTTCCCCGTCGGCCGCCAAAAACACCTGATTGGCAGCGGCGGGATGGCGCAGGCAAAGGGCAATCAAATCCACCAGATTGTCCAGGCTCACAAGACTACGGCTATTGTTTACGGCCCCCAATGGCAAAGGCACTCCTCGGCGCACCCAGTGCATCATAGCCTTAAAATTCGCTTTCACACCCGGCCCGTAAACCAGCGGTGGGCGCACAATCACGATATCCATACCGTAACGCAAGCCAAGCTCCCGGAGCCCCTTCTCCGCCTCGTATTTGGAAACGGCGTAGGGATCCTCCGGTGCGGGGGCGTCTTGTTCGGTAAACGCACGGCCGGGCTCGGAGGCCTCACCGTGTACCTTGGCGGTACTGATGAATACAAAGCGCTTAACGCCTTCCGTGGCCGCCTGGCGAGCAAGCCGCAGCGTGGCATCACGGTTCACTCGCAGGGATTCCGCCAAAGGGTCATTCGCACTATCTTTCATAATGTGCACGCGCGCGGCGGTGTGGACCACGGCATCCACATCCACCATAGAGCCTTTCGGCAGCGATTCCGTGCTTAAATCCGCGACTTGCAGCGTATCGGCTGAGGGTACTGCTTCCGTACTGGAGTGCCGCCGTATGACTGACACCACTTGGTGTTCAGCTTCAGCGCTGAGTTTTTGTTTTAGCGCCGCGCCGACAAAGCCATTAGCGCCCGTTATGAGTGTTTTCATGGTGTGTAATTCACGTCGAAGTCGGTCCCGGCTTCAGGTGTGGGTATGCTATCATTCCGCCCTGCAATGCTGACACCCAAACCGCCAAAAAACAGCGAAACTTCCCACCACTATGTCCGCCACCATGCCGAGTCATTCCACCACAGCGCCGGATTACGAAGTGGTCATCTGCACCTATAATGGAGCGCTGTTTATCGGTGAACAACTCAGCAGTATTCTGGCGCAGCAGCCCGCGCCTGCGGGCGTGATCATCAGCGACGACGGTTCCACGGATGACACCTTGGCCGTAATCGAAGCGCAAGCCCACTCCAGCACGGTCCCCGTACGCATCATCCAGGGCCCAGGCAAGGGCATTATTCAAAATATGCTCAGCGCCTTGAAACACACCCGTGCTAACTATGTGTTTTTGGCGGATCAGGACGACATGTGGATGGACAACAAAGCGCCGCTGTTTTGCGAGCAAATGCGCGAAACCTCAGCGCCCCATCTGATTTTTTCCAATGCCTGGGTATGGCGCCCAGGCCAAAAGCTGAAAACGAGTCTTTGGGAAGCTGACGGCTTAAAACCGGAGAATGCGCACGATCCGCAAAAACTGGCCTTCCACAACGCCGTGCAAGGCGCCTCCGCCTGTGTAAACCAAGCATTGATTCAAGCACTGAAACCACACCCGGATATTGCCATGCATGACTGGTGGCTGGGGTTGATTGCGGCAGGTACGGGTGAGGTGTCGGTTGTTGAGCAACCCACCCTGCTCTATCGTCAACACGCCGGCAACCAAGTTGGCGTACAGGCGCAACGAACCCATTCCGGTGGCCCCATCGAACGGCTCAAGCAAAAAAGGGCCGCTTCAGGGATTGTGCTCCGCCAAGCACTGGCGTTCGCGCAACTCTATGCCCAGGAATTACCATCACCGCAGAGCGATTTTTTTAAGGCTTATGCAACCGCCATCACATCCAGCGTTTTACAACGCCTGGGGTTTTTGCTCAAATGGCGCCCGGTGCGAAAGAACCTTCTGCGCACACTAACACTATGGCTCAGCATTCTGGGCACTCGCTGTGCGCCTAGGCCACAAAATCCTGAACAACCAGAGACCAGGTAACCGCGTGGCTTTGTACATTTCCATTGTTTCCCACAACCATACGTCGGACATCATCAACGACCTTCTGCCGCACCGGCTGCAAGGCGGTCATGTACGCGTGGTTATTCTGGCCAACCTACCGGACCAAGCCCTAGCGGACTACTGCCAGCAGCATCAAATCACCTATTTGCAAAATACGACCCCGCATGGCTTCGGAGCCAACCACAACCAAGTGTTTCGCTATTGTCAGGAGAACTTGGGACTGGAAAAGCAAGACTGGTTTCTGGTGCTGAACCCAGATGTAAAAGTTTCACCAGAAGCCATCAACGAATTAGTGACGACCCTACCAAAATACTGCACCCGTCTGGCCGCTGCGAATCTATTCAAGGACGACGAATTCGAAGTGCTAGAAGGTTCGGTACGCAGCTTCCCCTATCTGTGGGACTTCTTCGGTTCACTGGTTTTCAAATCCACCCGAACCACCGTAAAGCGTCGAGGATTCAAAAAGCCCTGCCACGTGGATTGGGCCTCCGGTGCTTTTCTGGTCCTCAAAGCCGAGCTTTATGAAACCCTGGGCGGCTTTGACGAGCGTTACTACCTATATTGCGAAGACGTAGACATTTGCTGGCGCGCGCTAAAGCTCTGTGGTGTGCGCGTACTCTATCTACCTAACGTCAAAGCCGTTCACATGGGCAAGCGGGACAGCCACAAATCCATTAACCAGCATATGTTCTGGCACATCAGCAGCGCCTTTCGTTTTTCCTGGATACGGCTGAAAACCAAACTTCTGGGTACCAAAACCCTGCGCCGCAAACCCCTATAAACACAGAAGCGGCGTGGGTCGCTCCTGCGCGACGGCTGAGCTATAATCCCGCAACGCCACACCACTCACTTCCATAAACGACGCCAGTCTATGTCTGCGCCCCAATCAGCATCCACAGCACGCGACTACGAAGTATTGGTCTGCACCTACAACGGAGCGGAGTACATCGTCGAGCAGGTGCGCAGCATTCTCGAACAAGACCCGCCGCCGAGCCGGGTGCTGATTAGTGACGATGGCTCCACTGATCAAACCTTGGCATTGATACAAACCCTAGCAAATGACTCCGTCATTCCCGTGGAAGTGCGGCAAGGCCCCGGCAAAGGGGTGATTCACAATGTAATCGAAGCCATTCAGTACACCCGTGCGCCTTATGTATTTCTTGCGGATCAAGACGATATCTGGCTGCCGGGAAAAGCGGCACTGTTTTGTAAGCGCATGAATGACGCCGGTCTTCCGCACCTGATCTTTTCAGATGCATTCGTTTGGACACCGGAAACCGACCAACGCGAATCATTCTGGCAACGGGATGGCCTGGTGCCGAACAACGCCCGCAATCCCGCCCGATTAATGTTTCACAATACCGTTCAGGGCGCATCGGCGTGCGTTAATCGCGCGCTGATTGAGCTACTGGAGTGGGACGATCGGATTGTCATGCACGACTGGTGGATGGCTTTGATCGCATCATCGCTTGGCCGGGTGAGCATTATTGAAGAGCCCACGCTTTTGTACCGGCAACACGAGAGCAACCAGCTGGGAAGTTTGCGCCCGGAATCTACGGAAGAGAGGAAGTTATCTCACAGACGAAAGGTGGCCACCCAAATATTACGTCAAGGATTGGCCTTTGAAGAGCACTACGGAGGGAAACTACGGGAACCCGAACGGGCATTCTTTAAACGCTACCACGGCGCTTTATGTGGTGGCTTTTTAAAGCGAACAGGCTTTTTGTTACGCTACTGGCCGATCCACAAAACCTTAAAGCTCACCCTCGCGCTCTGGTACATGATTTTGACGGCAGAAAAGCAGCCACCAGTTTAACCTTTAAGCTGCAAGAGCATTGCTTTTAACTGACTCCGCCAGCCTTCCGCCTCAACTCCAAACACGTTTTCAGTGAGCTGCGTATCGAGTACGCTGTAGGCGGGTCGTGCAGCAGGCGTTGGGTAAGCACTAGTGGGGATTGCGCGAACCGGAATCGACTGATCCAAAATGTTTAACTCCAGCGCCAACTCCTGAATCGCAACCGCAAAGTCATACCAAGTGGTAGGGCCAGCATCGCTCCAATGGTATCGACCACCGGCAACATCGTTCATAACACCACGCCACAACACGCTGGCTAAGCCGCGCGCCCAGGTTGGCGAGCCCACCTGATCGGCCACCACATTCAGCTCGGGCTTTTCAGCCATCAAGCGCAATATGGTTTTCACAAAGTTTGCGCCGGTAGATGAGTAAAGCCAGCTGGTACGTACGATCACAGTACTGGGTAATGCGCTTGCAACCGCCCGCTCACCGGCAAGTTTGGAGCTACCGTACACACTCAGGGGGTTTACAGGCGCTTCAGGCAAGTAAGGCGTGTTGCTGCGGCCATCAAAAACAAAATCCGTTGAGACGTGCACCAGCCGGGCGTCAACTAGCTTGCATGCCTCGGCGACATTGGCCGCACCCTGTTCATTTGCGGCAAACGCTTTCTCTCGCTCCTGTTCCGCCCGGTCCACGGCCGTATAGGCTGCCGTATTAACCACCCAGTTGGGCTGATGCTTTTGAAGTAGCTCCAGGCACGCGCTTCTGTCGGTGATATCAAGCACTCCTCGGGGAGCCTCAATTAGCTCAATAGTTGCCGGTACTGTCTGTGACAGCTCCCAAGCCAATTGACCGCTGCCAGTTACCAGAACTTTCATATCAAAGGCCGAGTCTAGTCAGTTGATATTCGCCGCTCATTACCCGCTCCCACCAAGCGCGGTTCTCTAAGTACCATTGCACGGTTTTACGCAAACCGGTTTCAAACGTTTCCTGCGGCCGCCAGCCCAGTTCGCGCTGAATCTTGGAAGCGTCAATGGCGTAGCGCATATCGTGGCCAGGGCGATCCTGGACGTAAGTGATTAACTCCTCGTACCGGTCGACTCCCGCAGGTCTCTCCGGCGCGAGCTCTTCAAGAATTCCGCAGATAGCGGTCACCACGTCAATATTCTTTACTTCGTTGTGTCCGCCAATGTTGTAGGTCTCCCCTACCCGACCGTTTAACGCCACTTCGATCAGTGCACGCGCATGGTCTTCCACATACAACCAATCTCGAACTTGAGATCCATCGCCGTATACAGGGAGAAACTTGCCCGCCAGTGCATTGAGGATCATGTGAGGAATCAGTTTTTCGGGAAAATGGTAGGACCCGTAGTTATTGGAACAGTTGGTGAGCACCGTCGGCAAACCGTAAGTCCTGTCCCACGCCCGCACCAAATGGTCGGACGCCGCTTTGGAGGCGGAATAAGGCGAGCTGGGTGCGTAAGGCGTGTTCTCAGTAAACAAATCAGCCGTACCGTGCAAATCGCCATACACTTCGTCGGTTGAAATATGATGGAATCGGAAGCGTTTGCGTTGGTGCTCGTCCAGCTGGCCGTAACTCTCCCGCGCCGCCTGGAGAAGGTTGAAAGTGCCCATGACGTTGGTTTCAAGGAATTCACGCGGGCCTTCGATGGAACGGTCCACATGGGATTCGGCGGCCAGGTGCATAATGATATCCGGCTGGAAACGCAGCACCGCCGCTCGCGTTGCCTCAGCATCGCGCAGGTCAGTTTTTGAGAATTTAACCCGCGGGTGCTGATCGTAGCCGGGAATGGATTCCAGATTTCCCGCGTAGGTAAGCGCGTCCAAAACCAGAAGCTCGTGAACATTCTCAGCCATGAGCTGACGCACAACAGCAGAACCGATAAAGCCTGCTCCGCCGGTAATCAATAGTTTCATAGAGAACTCCAAACAAGCTGGATCCCCGCTTTCGCGGGGATGACGAAACTGACCGTACCGACCGGTCGTCCCGCCTTCGCGGGGATGACGAACCTGACGGTACCAACCTGTCGTCCCACTTTCGCGGGGATGACGGCATTGAGAAGAACTTACGTGACTGTACACCGAGCTCGGCAACAATACCCCGTCATCCCCGCGAAAGCGGGGATCCAGTCGGTTTGAACTTCTTCGCTTCCATCCAAGTCGCCCCGTATCGATCTTTTTCGGATAGGATCACCTGTGCAATACCATCGATAGGCCAATTAATAGCGAGGGTTGGGTCATTCCAAAGCAGGGTTTGTTCGGAATCGGGATGGTAGTAATCAGTGCACTTGTAGAGAAATTCAGCCTCGCCTGAAAGTACCAGAAACCCGTGAGCAAAACCGGCTGGCACCCACATTTGGCGGTAGTTCCCGGCACTCAAGTGTGTGCCGTACCACTGACCAAAGGTCGCGGAGTCTTCACGAAGGTCCACCGCCACGTCAAACACCTCGCCGAATGTCACCCGAACCAGTTTTCCCTGAGGCTGCTCTAACTGATAGTGCAGCCCCCGTAGAATACCTTGTTTGGATTTTGAGTGGTTATCCTGAACAAACCCAACATCGGCCACGTGCTCGCGAAACCACTGCTCCCGAAAGATTTCCATGAAAAACCCGCGCTCGTCTCCAAAGCGCTTTGGCTCCAATACTTTTACATCGGGTATCGACGTCTCAATAATTTTCATCGCTCGTCCACTGACCGCCGACTCAATTCGCCACAGGTGAGTTGCGGATCTTTCAAAATCTTAAACAGGTACTGGCCGTAGCCACTTTTCAGTAGGTCTGTGGCCAGTTTTTCCAACTGTTCATCGGTAATGAATCCCTGGCGATAGGCGGCCTCTTCCGGGCAAGAAATTTTAAGCCCTTGGCGTTTCTCAATGCTTTGCACATATTGCGCAGCGCTGAGCAGATTCTCGTGGGTTCCCGTATCCAACCAGGCATAACCCCGGCCCATGATCTCCACGGTAAGTTCACCCTTGCGCAGATAATGCATATTGATATCGGTGATTTCCAATTCGCCGCGTGCGGAAGGCTTCAGGTTCTTGGCGATATCGCATACCTGATTGTCATAATAATAAAGCCCGGTCACGGCGTAGTTGGATTTGGGCTGCGCTGGTTTTTCCTCTAAGCTAACCACCTGTCCCTTAGCATCAAACTCCGCCACGCCGTAGGCCTCCGGCGTATCCACATGGTAACCAAAGACCGTCGCACCCTGCTTGCGCTGATCAGCGCTGTGCAGCAAGCTCAGAAAACCGTGCCCGTAAAATATATTGTCGCCCAGGATCAATACACTGGGATGGCCGGCAAGAAACTCCTCGCCCAATATAAACGCTTGCGCGAGCCCGTCCGGGCTGGGTTGTGCCACGTACTGGAGATTGATCCCCCACTGACTACCATCCCCCAGCAGGCGCTGGAAAGACTCTAGGTCATGAGGCGTAGTGATAATCAGGATGTCCCGTATGCCCGCAAACATCAGAGTGGTTAACGGGTAGTAAATCATGGGCTTATCATAGATGGGCATCAGCTGCTTGCTGGCGCCTTTAGTAAGCGGGTACAAGCGGGTGCCGGAACCACCAGCGAGGATAATACCCTTGCGTTTTAACTCGCCCACGCGGTTTTCCCCCCCTGCTTGCTCAGAGCGTCCATAAATTGTTTGTACTCTCGGGCAACGCTTTTGGTGTCTCCTTCAGCTTTGATCTGACCATCTTCAAGCCAAATCGCCCGGCTGCAAACCTTATTTACCTGCTTGCCGCTGTGGCTGACGAATATTACGGTCTGATCGCTATTGATTTTCTCCATCATTGCTTTTTCGGCTTTGCGGTTAAAGTTTTGGTCGCCGACGCTCAGGGTTTCATCAATCAACAACAAATCCACTTCAGTTTTCATCGCCGTAGAAAAGCCAAGTCGGCTGCGCATTCCCGACGAGTACATTTTTACGGGGCGCTCAAAAAAGTCGCCCAACTCCGAAAACTCCTTAATATCTTCCAACGAGGCGCGAGCGCGCTCCCTGGAGTAGCCCTGAAGCATGGCGCTCAACATGGCGTTATCACGCCCGGTCAAATGAACATCAAAACCCAGCCCCAAAGTGAGCAAAATGCGAGTCATACCCTTATGCTCAATTAAGGTGCCACCCGTGGGGGCAATTACACCATTGAGAATACGAAGCAGCGAGCTTTTACCACAGCCATTGCGGCCAACAATACCCAGAGTTTCACCACGGCGGACATCAAAAGTCATGCCTTTGAGCACTGGATACGTCAAACGCTTAAAACCCCAAACTCGGCTCGAATATTCGAACTCAAGGTCTTTTGCCGATAATAGAATCTGTCCGTCACTCATGAGTTAATCACCCTGGACGCAATAGCCTGGCCTTTGTAATGGTAAATCACATGAAGTAGAACAATAGCCCCGAAGAACACCCCTGCAACGGCAAGCAAGTGACTTACGTCGTACATGGTGTTGTACATAATTACCTTACGGTAGGCATCAATTAGATACGCCAGAGGGTTCCAGGTTATTAGTAAGTCGCGCTTAATCGGGTCCGATATGCGGCTGAGGTCCCAGAATATCCCCGAGGTAAACATCAGAAACAACATACTCATGTTAATTAGTATGCGTACATCCCGAACATAGCTGACCAACAGCGCACCAAGCAACGTAACGGCCAAGATCACCAAATACTGTACGATGATCAGCGGAATTAGCCACAGCCAGTGCCATGTAGGCGCATAACCGAATATAACCGCAAGCCCGAGAAGCACTAGGAATACGAGCCATTGTTTATACAGAATCCCCTGCACCGTTTCATAAGGAAAAAAATGCTTTGGCACATTGGTTTGGTTAATCAGGCTCTTCCCGGAGACGATGCTGCCGGAACCGTTGGTCACGGATTTGCTGAACCACAAAAACGGCACCTTGCCGCATAAAATGAAAAACAGGTCGCGGCCGAAGGCCAACAATATTTCAAAAACGAAGAAGAAGGCGAGCGCCCATAGTATGGGTTCCAGCACCCACCAGAGATAGCTCAGGTAGAGTTTGGATGCCTCGGACTTTAGGCCCATGCGTGCTTTAATGTCCAAAAGGCTAATAAACTGAAGTGGCTTCATTGATCAAATTCTAATCATTTAGTGGAGGCAGATTCGCTGCGCGTTCAACCGTTGAACGGATGCTAGCGGTTTCTCCCGACGATGTAAACGACACAGGCAGACAAGTGGGCGAATATGGGCGTAGTCGCGAGGATCCTACGGCAACTCATTCCTTTTCCTGCTCAATTCTGTACTTCGCTCCTAGGGGGCCGTACTTTAACCTCTGGAAGCCATAAAGACGGGTGCGGCGCAACAAGTATGCTCCGTACGCCGCCATACCAGAAGCCTTCCGCAGCTCCCCCAAAAAAGACTCCCAGCGCGTAGCAGTCTCGAGACTCTGGGAGAGCCGCTCAAACTCCTCACGAGTAGGCTTCATAAGCATCTGCAGCCCTATGTCAGGCTCATCATTCCTATCATGCCCGCGAAAAAACTCCTTATGCTTTACCCGTCCGGGCATCGCCGCGCTCCCCACCCGGCTCTTGCGCACCAAAAATTCCTCCAGCGACTTAACCACGTAGTGGTTCACCCGCAGGCGATCCCAGCACAAATCACGACTAAATCCATGGAGTCCATTCTCATGTGGCACCAGCGTCCGCCCATCACTCATAGTGTAACTTCCTTGGCTGAGCCATACTTGGTGGGGGTTCAGAAAACGAACAACGCGATCGGGTCGCACCAAAGATTTGTACTGATGGTTGGTGGCAAAGGATTCGGGAGCGCGGTGGGTAAAGCGCTCCGGCACCATGGCGCGGCCTTTAAACACCGCTGAGGAGGATCCAAAGCAAGCCCAGCTCAACGCTACGGCACTAACATCATCGTCCGCAAACAGCTCCTCAATATCGGACGTAAGCGTAGTTTGCTTTTCTGTAGGCGCTAAATACTCGTCAGCATCGATAAATGCCAACACATCATACTTTCGTCCGTAACGATTCAGTATCTGTTGATAGGCATCCAGCTGGGGAGCTTGCCCCGCCAAAGTTCGAAAGCGCGTAGCCCGTACCAGACCCCGTCGGCGCAAAGCTTTCAGCAGTTCCCAGGTACCGTCGGAACTGTAATTGTCAACCAAGATAAAATCTTTAATCCCTACTGTACGATGGTACGCGATCCATTCTAACAAACTGGTCGCCTCGTTTTTCACGATGGCGGCTATGGCAATTTTCACACATTATTCCTACTTTAAACTTATAAATGGCAGTTCAACCGCCCAGAAGAGTGCTAGGCGGTCCCCGGCGAATGATGCTCTAACCGGGAGCTTTTCAGCTGCCGCAAAACTTTACGTAACCCCTGTGCCGACGCTTTATGACTGTAACAACGACGGGCCTTCTCCTGCCCTGCCCGTCCAAATGTTCGCCTGAGCGCTTTATGCTCCGCTAGTTTTTGCACATAGTTTGCTACTGCTTCCACGTCACCCAGTGGAGCCAGGCAACCAGTCACTTTATGCTCTACTAATTCGGGCAGCGCTCCCCATCGGTAAGCCACTACCGGCCTGGCCGCCGCCATGGCCTCCAAAACAGTACGCCCAAAAGACTCCTCAAAGTGGGACAGGTTCACCACCACATCTCCTTGCAGAAGAGCCTCTTCGGGTTTGCTGGCATAGCCAGCAAAAAGCAGATTCGGTGGCACCTCGCCAGCTTCCTGTTGCTGACGTAAAACAGCGACATGAGAGTTCTCAGGGCCTATCAGCCGGCATTGAATACCGGTAGGCTGAAGCCGCCACGCCAGAGCCACAAAATCCTCGAGCCCTTTTTTGGGGAGGTTACTACTGATCATCACAACGGTGAATGGCTCGCCCCGCTCTGTCGGCGTGGCTAAGCCGCGAAAACGTTCGATGCTAATCACATTGGGGACAACTTCCGCCTTGGGCAGTGCCAGGCTTTTCGCTGTAAAGCTGGAGTTGGACACCACTACGTCTGCGAGCTCACGAACGCGGTTGGCGATTGCTTCCGGGGTTGTATTTAACAGCTGGCACAATGCTTCGTCATGAGCGGGCAGCTCCCGCACAAAGATAGCCACGGGGATATCCAACCGGCGTGCCGCCAAAACCGGTTCGTGTAACACCAGGGTATTAGCCAATACCGCGTTCACGGTGTATTTCACCAACAAACGCTCAAAATTCTTTTGAGTAGCGCCTATAGCCGGGTTCCCCGCGCGCCACCAACCGTAAGGTAAAATTACCAGCTTCCAGGCCAATGCTTCGATCGCCTTTAGGTAAGGCTCATTGACTGCGCTTGGCAGGGTCACAATCAGATTTACACCAAGACCGTTCAAGCTTTTCAATACATCCAAAAGGCTGCGCTCGGCGCCGTACAATTCTCGGCCAGCCTGATGCCCACAGACCATCAACACGGGCGCCTCTTGGCGAAAAGGTTGCAGCCCCTCGAATTCCGGCAAGGGTAACAAACCCGCTTTGCGCCCTTCCCTTAAATAATGTTCAAGAGGGTCAACCGCCTCGGCGGCACTGGGCTCCAACCGGACATACCCAGAAGCGCTGAAGCTTGGGTTGGGGTCTCGCCGCTCATGACGGCCAAAACGGAGGTAATGGATTTCAGGATCAAGATTAGCCGAAGCAACGTCCTGATACATCTGTCGGTACCACCGGGAATCAAACCCCGCCGGCGGCCGCTGGCCACGCAGGCGCAGGCGCCAGTAGAGCTTTCTCAGCACTCGCGACAGGGACTCAGGCTCCCATGATTTGAAGAACGGAAGCCCAGCCATTCAATGACTCTCTAGGCCGCAGTCAAAATAGTCCAAAAGCTCTTCCTGCGGTTGGCACAGCTCGCCAGCCGTATTTTCCACTCGCTCTAGACCTTCCAAACATACGGTTTCTGACGGGCGGTAATGCCACAGCTCCTCGTCCACAAGCACGACTTTCCTGGCGGTCAAGGTCAGCCCCCAATGAGCAAAATGTAGCCCATGCTCCTGACAAAACTCAAATACGGCGTCCGCGATGGGGGCATCGAGCCAGCCCTCATAGTTCGGCCAGTGGAGCAGGCACACGTTGTCGTATTTCCTACAAGCATCCTCTAAATGATTCAATGTTGCGTTGAGCACACGGCCGTCTACCGCGAAGTTTGCAGCGATCACGCAGTCATACTGGTCCGCCCGGTCACGTGTGATCCCCAGCGGGACGGGAAAAGGCCGGGGCTCGGCAAGCACTGGCCGGCAGCCACTCTTTCTGTGCCACCAGCGGCACCCTTCCCGGTACAGGCGCCGCAAACCAAAATATACCGACTTCACATGGCCGGCCTTGCTCCGCGTCAAACTGGCCTCGTCCGACAGCGCGAACGCAAGGGGCAAATCGGGCAGAACAACCGTCATAGCCTTGTGGCCATAGTGATGCTCCAAACGCCATAGAAACTCACTATCGGCGGCTACATTGACCTTATCCCAATACCCGATAGCGTCAAGCACTGATCGGCGGATAACCCAAGAAGACAAGTTGGGCTCCATAAACTCCTCGCCGGGCAGCCAGGGCCCGACAAAGCGCATGTCCCTGGTGACCCTAACCCAGTTGCTACCCACTGCCACCAGGTCAGCGCTCTCCAGTAACGGTTGCATTTGCCGTTCAATCTTTTGCGGGTGTGACCAATCATCGCCGTCGTGGACAGTTACAAACTCGCCTGCAGCGACCCGCATACCATTGTTGCGGCTGGCGTAGGCGCCCTGGTTCTCGCTGTTTACGATTAGGCGCACCCTCGAATCATTGGTGGTATAACTTTGTGCGACCTCCGCGGTTTCATCCGTACTGCCATCGTCAACAACAATGATTTCAAGATTGGTCCAGGTTTGCGCCAGAAGGCTATCCAAAGCAATACACAAGGCTCTGCCTGCGTTATAGGCGGGCAACACAATGCTCACCAGGGGCATTTGGGTTGATTCATAAGGCGGGACCGGCTCAACGGCGGTCAAATTGCCCAAGCCCCAGTCTCGATTCGAGTCCCGCATGGTAACGCCCACCAAGCCGGCACTTGCAAACAGCTTGTTCAGAGCACTCATTCGTTCGGCATTCACACTACTTTCATACAGTGCGTTGGCTTGAATGTAGGGGAACGCTTTACCCAGCTTATCTACATAAGCGGACTCTCGCAGTAGCACCTGAATCGCAGGATAACCACCCAAGAGCGTGTAGCATTTTGACAGACCGATTAAATGACGTCGCTCCAAATCCCCTGGGGCATGGGCTATAGCCACTTGAAGCCATTGCAAGGCGCCTTCAAAATCGCCTTGAGCGTATTCCCACGCCGATAGATACCAAGCCGCTTGGTGGTCGTGAAGATCGTTGGCCCGCGCGCGCAATTGGGGAAGCGCTAAATGATGAAACCCACCCCAGAGTTTCTTGTTGAGGTCCGCATTGGGTGCCAGTCGGTTTAGTGGCTCAAGCGGCTTGGCGCCATGCGAGGGAAGCCTTCCTTCAGCGAGGCCGTGCTGAACGTAATGTACAAGAGGATTCAGGCCCACTGCGCGCACGTCAGGATAAACGGCAAGGTACCAATCGGAGTCAAAATTTGGGCCGGGGTCAAGCCCTTCAAATCCACCAGTGTGTAAATAGTGTTTTAGTGGCGCTCTTATACCCTGCGCCTCATCTTCCCTACCCTTCAACTGCTGGCAATAGAATTCGGCGTCAAATAACCCGCTGGCGAGCACCTGGCGGCCCTCAATATTGACCAAGGGTAATCGGCGGGTTTTACGGCCAAGCCAATGGTAGGCCTTATTGATGAATTCTGATTCGGTCAACAATTCCCTGCCCCCCTAAACAAAATCCCAAACCACAATCTTTGTGGGTGCGCGTATCACGGTGTTGCAGCCATAGCCTTGTACTTTCTGGTATGTGCCTTAACCTCTTTTTGAATCGATTCCCATGCGCTCGAAAGGTGCGTATAAATCGCCTTTTCCGTTTGATCCTCCGCAGCTTCAGCCCGATTGCGAAAGTACTCACTAAGCCTCAGTGCCCCAATACTGCCTCGATTGTAAGCCACTCCACTCCATGTTTTATACAACTCTGTAGGAATTTTTGAAGTACGCGCCAAGGTTTTGTAATCCGCTGTAGCGACAAGGTCCACAAAGCGCGCCATATCGGTGTCGAATTGGCCTCGCTTAACTTCGACACCTTCTTCCAACCGTTTTTCCGCCGCGTTGAAAAGCTCATCGTAATAATCAATCAAGCGCTTAGAAAGTGTGAACATGCGTTTATGCGTAGCACCGGGTGAAAAGGTAAATTCTCCAAACACCGGCCCCTGGGGCGTATCGTACAAATCAATACTCACGAACGGTGAATCTGTAATGGATGCTAACTTAAGCGCCCACCACATAAGCTCTGTCGCGTGAGGCGGAACTATTGGCAGTCCCGGCTGACAACTTTTGCCAGTAAGAAGATAGTCTACGCCCAAATGGAGAGGCTTAAATGAACCATCAAACAACGCTTGCTTTGGTGGTGTCGTATTCCTGTCCACTTGAAGTATCAAGCCGATCTGCCCACCGAATACATAAAATTTGTAATCGTAAGGAACGGCGCCGAATGCATGGGTAGGCTCAAGCAGCTCCTCAAGTATCCAGTTCGGGTCTTTGCTTCCGAAGGATTTAGCGACTCGAGCTTGATGCTCTTTTATGCTTTGCAGCGCATATTTCTGCAGGCTGAGGTGGTCAAAGTATCGGTTGATCCCCTTGCGTTCCAGCAGCATAACTCCGCGTGCCGACCATCCACGGCCATACTTTAAAACCGCACGTCGCTTCAAATGCCACGGCTTTAAATCCTCGATATTCTCCAGGATTCTGAGCTTCTTAGGCACCTTCAGTCCGAGCTTTTGGACTTCCTGGGCAGCAGAATGTTTGTTCGCCAATTTCTTTCTAAGCGGCGTTCCCCTTTTTTGAAACTCATTCCTGACAAAGGTCAAAAAAGACGAATCAGCATCAGGCCGATCAAACTCCACCTCACTCATGTGTTCAACCTCGCAGCCAAAATTTTAAAAATGGCTGCGACTTGCGTCAATTCCATTGTAAAAACCTCATTCTTAATCGATTCTATGGGAACAAATTCAACACAGCAACATACCACGTAGCACCACCAGAATATGGGCGCAAAAATCACTTTATAATTTCGTTATACTCGGTAAACTGCTTGCCTTTGATAAAGTCTTCATACAGGCGAGATTGGGCTTCAACATAGCATTTCCCCAATTCTGAATCCCACTCCGTATTAAACATAGAGGCCTGACCGGGCTGGCAAGTAAACTCGCCAAAACGAAAATCCGTATCCGAAACCAAGAAATCAATCCGAATATGCGGCCAGGGAATTTTCAAACTGATTTCGCTCGCAAGCTTTACTAACTTTTTATCAAACAGCGCTGTCATATCACCATCTGCACTGTACTTACCGGTGTTAACCATAGTTCCTTCAGCATCGAAAAATCTATACTTTTTGCCTCTCCAACGGTCCACTTGTAGCACTAAGGCAACTCGCCCATAGAACGTATAGAATTTAACATCCATGGTTTCGGTAGGATCTCCTTTCGAACCTACAATCATCTCCTCTTGCAGCCAAATGTCCTTACTGACACCCACCTTAGCCATATGATTGCGAATCGAATCCTTTAGCTCGCCAACGGACTCATAGGTCTTTCCTGAAAAACGGTTGATAAGCGTTCCGTCGGGCGCGGGTTGTATGGCGTAAACACAGTTACCACCGTCAGAGTGAAGCGGCTTTATCACTCTGGGAGACGTAAACTCCACTTTTTCCAAGGGTACTGGCAGAGTTGAATCCGGCGTACGCAATCCTACACGCTTCGCAAATAGAGCCCCCTTGGTCTTATTGCTTATAACGCGTGGCGGCAGTTCTTTGGATCGGTTAATAACACCTATCTGCGCAGCCCTTTGCAAGCGGTAAGAGTGCGATTGGCTCTTTTCAAAAAAGGCATTGGGAACGTGCGTAAGTTTGGGATAAAATTTAAAATTCCGAATTTCCTCAACCACCCCGCTTACCTCCGGGGGCAGAATCTTCGCCTTTCGAATCGCTCGAATCGGCTCACAAATAACTTGGTATTCCTCCTCAATCCTTTTAAAAGAAGAGCGCACTTGATTTATCTGGTCAACCAGCTTGTGACTCATTTTCGACCTCCTTTATCTGATAGCAATCAGCAACTCGAGTAGTGTGCTTAGCTTCCATCTCTCGGACTTTCGGCGACATCCAATAACTCACACAGCTAATCTTCACCAGCTTGAACGCCTCCTTTCGCAAAATATTCCATGAGCTCTGCCTGAGGCCCACACAGGTCTCCCTGAGTATTTACGACGGCATCAAGGTTCTCAATTCGCACGCCTTGAGTAGGCATATAATCGGTTGATGCGCCCCCCAGGATCACAACCTTGTCGGCACTGACAGTGAGGCCAGTATGAGCAAAGCTTAAACGGTGCCGAAGACACAGCTCGAACACTTCATCCGCAATAGGCGCTCCATGTCTGTAATCATAACCAGGCCAATGAAATAAGCATACACTCTTATATTTACTTAGAACGTCTGCCGCTTCTTTGAGTAATCGTTCGAGATCCTCGCCTTCTGCTGCCATGTCCCCAACCAGTACAGCATCGAATTCTGCCTCTGAGCCTCTCACTATTCCCAGCGGGATTGGAAAGGGTCGCTCTTTATCGTTCTCAAGGACCGGTCGGCCGTCTGTTTTTCTATGCCACCAGCTCGCCGCTTCCCGGTATATTCTTCGCAGTCCGTAGTGAATGGTCTTCACATGGGTTGCTTTGGTCCGGGTGAGTGACGCATCGTCTGCCAGCGCAAACGACAAGGGTGTAAATGGAAGGATGTGCACGATACGGTGATGCTCGAAGTGGTGCTCCAGACGCCACAAAAATTCAGTATCTCCCGCAACATTCACTTCATCCCAGTAGCCAATCTGCTCCAAAATAGCCCGGCGCAAAACGACAGACGAATGATTCTTCTCAACGTATGTGTCACTCAACAACCAAGGCCCGACAAAACGCATGTCCGCCGCTACCCTTACCCAACTGCTTATGGTGGCCACCTTGCTATCATCATTTAACAGAGGTTGCATTTGCCTCTCGAGTTTTTGCGGGTGAGACCAATCGTCGCTGTCGTGAACGGTCACAAAATCCCCACGCGCGGCTTTCATTCCGTTGTTTCGAGTGGGATAAGCCCCCATATTTCGACTGTTGGGCAAGTAGCGGACTCGTGGATCCTTTTTCTCGTAAGACTGAGCTACCTGAGCGGTATCGTCGGAACTTCCATCATCAACAACGATGATTTCAAGATTGGTCCAACTTTGGCCCAGAAGTCCGTCCAGGGCGATGTGAAGCGTGCCGCCAGCATTATACGCAGGCACAACTACGCTGATCAGCGGTGCATCGGGAGCATTGCCATGTATACTTTCAGGCGCCGCAATTCCTTGTAGATTAGATAGCGACAAAGGTAGTGAAGCGTCCTTCATGGCTACCCCCACGAGGCCCACCCGACTGAAGATGTCATTTAACGCAACACAGCAATCCAACGGCCGCCCTTGCCCATTCAGCAGATTGGCTCGAACATAAGGGTAAATATTGCCTAATCCCCGCGCAGACTCGGGCTCCGTAAGCAGGGCTTCCAATCCACTATAATCTTCCAAAAGTGTGTAGCATTTAGCCAACCCCACCAAAGCTTTTTTCGTCGCCCCTCGAGGCTCGTTCTCAATACTTTGCTGAACACGCTGCAATGCAGAGGGCAAATCACCATGAGCGTAACACCATGCAGCTAAACACCAAGCGGCCCGGCTGTTCTGACCTTGGTCCGCCAAGGCTTCCAACTCCGGCATTGCAACATGAGAAAAACCGCCCCACAATCGAGCGTTAAAGTCTGAGGTGTGTCTTGGCGTACCGCCAAAGATCGATTGTTGTGCACCGTGATAAGGTAAGCGGCCCTCATGCTGACCATACTGGAGGTAATGCACCAACGGGTTGAGCCCCGCGGTGCGAACATCAGAGTTAACCTCTAGATACCAGTCAGAGTCAAAGCGTTCGCATGGGTCTAGCCCTTCAAAAGCTCCCACGGATAGATAATGATTAAGCAAGTTTTTCTCGGCACGTTTGAGATCAGGGCGACCAAGAAGCTGGGAGCGGTAATACTCTTCATCAAACAAGCCACTGGACTTTACAGTCTCCGAGCCTGTCGGCCTACGCAGTAGGCTCTGGCGAAACCGTTGTAGCAGTCCAGCACCAGAGTGCGAAACGGCTTTATCTTGAGCAGCCAGCTTCACTCTAAGCTCGTTCAACAGCTTGGCCTGTTGCTCTAGCTCTTCCCTTTGGATTGCTATGACCTTGAGAGCTTCATCAAAGCTGGCGGGCAAATCATTTTGATTCATGAGTATATTAGGTCTTATGAGAATTAAAAATTTCCGGACTTAGCGGTTGGGCGTTGCTCAGAGCGGCCATTTGGCGCAGTATACTGCGAACGGGGAAGCAGGCCTATATCCCGCGCACTTGTTAACACATGGGCGGAACCGGTGGGCACCGAATTTTGCCGTATATTGCCGGCACTTAAGAGCCGACCCACGCCCCTTAAGTTAGCGATCATTTTCTTACATCCACAACTCTCAATAGATCACGTTGGACTTGAATTGGTTTTCATGGACGAAACTCGCCGGTAATTCCCTCGCGGTTTGAGGTCAGTATCTAATGCATAGGTCTCATCAATTATGGACATGAAAGTGGTAGTTGACAGCTGGAAATACCTCCTTACCCTGCAGCCAGGCTAGTGCGGATAGTGCTTTAACCAAAAATTTGGCCTCGATATTGCTCGGACCGACTTCTCTATGGGTATTAGCCTCAAAGTTTAGGCAGCCAATAAGCTCCCTAATATTTACTATATTCAACACCTCAGATATGCCTTCAGCTTGCGAACCAGCATCGATTTGATTCAAGTACTTTTCGACTCGCAACTTCACGTCTGGAAGCATCGCCCAGTGGTACTGAACACCGAGCTTTCGCATTCTCTCTGAAAATTTTGGATTCTCATACACTCTCGGAACCTTCCGATGGAGAAGGTTGGCCTGAGAATATTTGTATCTATTAACTGAAAGCGCCATCGCACCATTTTTGATAAAACAACGGTTACGATATGACTCATAATCAAAACCGGAGGGCAACAAACATTTGGACCAGACTTTTTCAGCCATCGGCTCCATTTGCAGCGAAGGGCTCAAACGCCCAATCACATCGAACGCTACTTTATTTGCTTTACGCTCCTCACGAGACACAAGGAGAGAGAGTTTGACAAAAAGCGAAGAGTTTAATGGGTGAAATGCCTGCCTCGTCTTCTCTGCGAGATGTGCCGACATACCAAAATGAACTTTATTTCTATTTAAAAGGTATAGCGCATGCAACTTATCATCAAAAGTCAAACCAAGCTTATCGAGGCTGACAAAAAAGTTGAGCATTTTGCTCCTCAAGCTAACAACAACATCCTGAGAAATGTAGCGATTGAGGCCTCCGACGGACAAAAACTCATCAACCAATCGTTCATTCGTCATTGGGATATAGTCATAAAACAGGCGAGTCAACTCGCCATAGTACCCAGTTATCTTCGTTTGCCCTATGATTTTCCCATCGCCAAAATCACCAAAATCGGCCAGCTTCGTTCCATAAAACCGATGCACTCCATTTTCGATGGAGTCTGCTGAACTGCTTCCCTCGGGTGATTTCGCATTAAAGAACTTACCTGGCGAGAGGTTATACTGCTCGACCAAATAGTCAGCAACAATTTTGTCTGCTCTCGAATCAGAACCTAAGCAGAAAACACTGATATCCTCAGGCTCTAGAGAAGATTGCAGTAAAATCGACAATACAAGGCGACTATCAACACCACCAGTCAAGTCCGTTAGAATTGTTCCTCCGAACGCGTCCAGACAAATATTGCGGGCCGCGTCACTTATAAATTCAATCGCCTCATCCAGATAATCTTCATACTTATCCCTCTTGTCAATTGAATAAAGTTCTTTGACAAATAGGTATTCATCGATATTCAATTGGCCACTGCGAAAAGATGCTTTCGGCGAACGATAAAGTGTTATTCCTTCAAACCCTGTAGCACACCCAAAGGTCGTTCCATACACCAGAGCCTCAACAGTACTTCGTGTAGACCGTTTAACACTGAACCCGGAAAGGTGAAGCACCTTAACCATCAAATCCAGAGAGTTGCTTATTAGATAGTCGTCGCCAGAGGTCCAAATAAATACCGTATATTGAGCCAAACGGTCGAGCGAGAGCTCCCACTCTTCCTCAGACCAAGCCAGAAGTGAAAATACGCCCAAACTGAAATCCGTGTTTCGTTTTTGATAATGCGCGTATACATCCGAATCACTCGCCTGATCAAAGTTCCAATGGGAAAGAAATGAATCCTTTGTTAATCGCGCACCACTGAACAACAAATTCAATGAATTAAAGGTCTTAAACGGCTCACTCGAACCAACCACAAATTGGCGTCCGAACGACAGTTGAGGTCGAGATGCGAGCCCAGCGCCAGATTCAAATTTTGACTTAAAGGAACCACTACCTATAAAAAAATCCATACTGCTTCCTATTTAACCACTACAGCAGTAAGCAGTATGGCTCAGTTACTGTGAATACTACATTTTCTTCGCTATACGACTTCCAATCGTAAAACTCCGTCCACTGAGTGACAAAAACAAATTCCAGCCCAAATTTTTGAGATACAACATGATCGTATCGGCTATCCCCAACAAACAAAGTGGCAGGACTCTGTTCCCGCTCAGTCAGCTCTCGGGCGAGGATATCATCCTTGGCGTCAGGGCTGCCGAAGATGCCTCCATCGAACAGCGTATCCAGTCCGCGCTCCGCAAACACTTCTCTTAGCTCGCCTTGGTCGCCGCCAGAAGCGACTAGCCAACGCGCCTGACCTGAAGCCTGCCGCAGATCATCTAACCCGGGAGTCACGTCACACTCCAACAAGCCCGCTCTCACTTTCTGGGCATAGCTAATTAGCAGCTCTTTCAACGCTGGCCCTTTCGCACCTTCTGGAACAATATCATCCAAAAAATGTTTAAACTTTACATAGCGCGAAATTCCGCCGTTCTCCACATGAAAGCGAACAAGCGCGTTGGCCAGCTCCTCCCCGTATGGCAAAGCTGCCTGGAAAAACGCATCTGTCTTGACCTTGTTAGAATTAAGAATAACCCCGTCACAATCGAATACTATTGTTTGATAGCGGTCAATCATAGTTCGACTAGCCCCGTTTGAGCGATCGACTCTGCTAGAACAAAGTCGGGCTCCCAATCAATGTCATGGGCAACTATCGATTCCAGAGAAAACAAAAATGGCTTTTGCCCAATCCGATCTGCGTAGCGCCGGTAATTTTCGGCGCTATTTATGAATGCCGCGCTATTTACCTCATGGACGGCGGGCAAAGTCTGGGTTCTGGGCCATTTTTCGACTGCCCTGTCATAGTTGATCGGGCCTCCGTCGTTCCACAGAAAGGATCGAATGAGCGTGGAAGACATCAGGGAGTCGTAACCATGATCAAGCTGCTCAAAGTAGCATTTGATCATCTGGTCATAGCACGTCGCATTAACAAACGGAGACGTTACGTGAGTCCAAAGAATGTGGCCCTCCGGAATCAAGTCAACCACATGGGCCATCAGCTCGTCGGTACTGGTTGCACTCGTGCACAAAGAGTCCGCTCTATGATGAATCGTTAGTTTCTCACTGCCCAAAGTACGTGCGTATTCAAGTATGTCCTCATCGTTGGTCGACAAGATCACTTCATCGATTCGTTCTGCCTGAATCAACTGACGCAACTTCAACTCCAGCAACCCATGAGGGTACCCGGCGAATGGCTTAATGTTTTTACGCGGAACCCGTTCGCTACCTTTGCGGCAAGGCAAAAATACTTTCATTCCCATACCGTTCACCCAGCCAGTCCGTAAACGCTTTTCGCGGGCAAATCATATCGGGTCTCGGTAATAGATAGCAGATCTTTTGCTTCAGCTTGGTCCTGATACAACCCCAAAATTGTATTCATTTCCGCATTACGGGGGTCGTCCGCTGAATAACCGTCGAATCCAGCCATCAGGATCCGCGTCGCGTTACCGGATGTGAGTACCGCCAACGCGTAGCAAACAACCAGAGAAGACGGCAATACGCACGAGTATTCGTTGAAGCTAAAACAACCTTCTTCAACCGCCAGCCCATAATCCAAGAGCTTCTTATCTCCAAGAGCACACCTCACGTCTTCCCGAAGCATGGAGGCGGGCGTAATCAGTGGCTGAGGTAACTCAGCATAATGGTCGCAGTCCGCCAGCAAGCGGACCGGGTGACAAGCAATTCGAACATCAATCAAGCTCTGAGAAACGGCTGATTGGGTGTTCATAGCCACCACAATTGGCTTGGCATGCTTAATATAGGCTTCCAGCGCTTTGCGGTGTTCCGCTACGCCGGGTCCAGTGCCCAGAAGCAGCACCTCGCGGCCAGCAAACAAGTCGGCTGGGCGCCAACTGCCGCGGGGCTGCCCCACATAAAAGTTTCGGGTTGCATCAAGAGTATTGAAGCTGAACTTCTTACCGCCCTCGGTCTTAAGGTGTTCGATGGTAGCTAGAACGTCTTCTTCACTGTAGCGGGAATCGCCCAGCATCTCTTGAATGTAAGTCGGATGAATCCCGTACTTACCCGATAGGTAATAATAAGGATTGGAACCCCAACCGCACTGGGCTTTCAACGGCTGAAAAAACTGGCGGATCAGAGTCATTAACGGAACGAGGTTCATCGCCGAGTTGCGGATCTCCGCCGCCTCAATAACCAGCTCCTCTGTTCGCGCATTACCTGGACCGCGCCCCATACCGGTCACAGTGGCATCTAGCCACTCAACCCCTTCGTTATAGGCAGTCAACGTATTCTGAAGTGCCAGCCCTTTGTTGTCATGGGTATGAACCCCCATCGGACCGGACCAGTGCACCCGAAAAGCGTTCAAGATGTTTAAGGTATCCGCTGGCGTCATACTGCCCATGCTGTCCGCAAAATAGAGTACGTCGAGCGGGTATTGGCTTGCCTCCTGAGCTAGCGCCTCAATCTCCTGACGGCTACGGTCAGCCACCTGCATCAAATTAAAGCCAACAGCAAAGCCTCGGTCTTTCAACCACTTCGAGGCGGGTAACGCCTCCTTGAATTCGTGAACGTGACAGGCAATGCGCACTACATCCACTTTGGATTCTGATGCGGGAAAAGGAAACAATGCCGCCAACGTTTTATTCTGGGTACCTTCACCCACCAACTCGGTTGCATTGACCATCACTGCTACAGAGAGCCCCGCCGGGATGTCTAGAGAATCCAGGTAAGCCTCAGTGGTAAATGCGTTTGGGCCCTTAAACCCCTTGTTGATCAAGGATCTTAAGCCCAGCTCTACTACATCCACTCTAGCGGCTTGCATGGCTTTGAGATAATCGTTGGCCAGCTCCGTCGTGAAATTCCAGTTATTGTAATAACCACCATCGCGAAGCGTGCAATCCAGCACTTTCATATGCATACCCAGATAAAAGTTTTAAAAAATACCACCTATGCTTGAAGCATTAATGCGTCAAACCGGTCGACAAATCGATTGTATTTCTTCCCACAGACATTGTTAACGTATGTCTTCCATCGCTCATCCAAGGCATTCCCCACACCTATATTCTTACTTGACTCCATGGGATCGAACTTTCCTTGACTTTGATTCGGTGTGATATTCAGCAGGCGGCAAATCGCATTGCGGGTTTCTACTGAACTCACCACACTTTCAAAGGAAACAATCACCACTTTTTGTTTATTGGCTTCACTTAGCTGACCATACTCTTTTGTGAACCGGTCAATCTTTTTACAAAACTGATTGGCAAACTTTCTAATGGTCGGCTCATCGACCGTTTTGTGATAGAAATTACACCACTCGTAAGCCACATCTACCGGATTTCGAATGATCGAAATGTGACATGCGCAATCAACCGCATCCAACAAGGCCACAGCATAGCCAGCAGGATCATTGCGAGATAACGCATACGTCACATCGTTTTCTGATTTTGACCTAACGAGCGCGCTCAGACGCTCATAAAATGGAGCCACAGCACTTTGAAGGAATTCCCTACGCGAAACTCCCGTGTTCAGCGACTCCTCAAACTGTGATACAAGCTCGGCCACTAACAGTCGGTAACCGTCGCCGAACAAACTGACTACTCGGGCATTGCGTTTGAAATCATTGATGTCTGGAGGGGCGAATGCTTTGTGCTCTTCTTTGATAATCCCCAACAGTGCATCTGAGTAAAATTCCACTCGGACCTTAGTGCCCCCTTTATCCAGGGCTTTTAGCATCCCTGCGACGCACCAATTACCCCGCAGAATGGAGGTTTCACCAAAGTCCCGAGCTATCGGCGCGAAATGACCCGTATCTATCAGAAAATCCAGCAAAGCCGTATTGCCCGTGTGCCCGAAGCCGCCTACATTTACAATCATAAAACTTCCAAGTTTCCAGTCTGCATAAAGTCTCTACGCCTATTCCCCAATATCCCGCCTTCTAAAAAGCTCAAGTTGTTCGCTATTAAGCGATCTACGGAAGGCTTCGCGCGTTTCCTCTTTGTCGGCGGCATACCGATAAAGCTCGTCCCAATGCGCCCGGTACACCCTCTGTTGGATCGGTTCATCCAATGACTTAATCAACCATTCAAATTCAGTCAAAAATTTCTGTTTTATGGCTAAAAACTTATCACCATACACTTTGTTGTTAACATCAGAGGGCTCTGGGTTTAAGCGAACCAGACATTGGTCTACCGTCTCGAAGCCCGAGATGCAGAGGTAGCGCAGGTTAAATTCTAGGTCCTGATGACGCTGATAGCTCTCGTCAAAGCCGTTAATCATATCGATATAACTACGCCGATAGGTCGCGGTATTGGTATGTAGATAATGTTTTTTGTATTCCAGCGTGAATATGTATTCTGACAAATCTCCCGCGAGGTAACGCTGCGGGCTGTTCTCCCGAGAATTCCAGCCCAAAAACCCACAATAAACGGCACCGATATTCGCGTTCACCGCTTCCAGACGAGCTACGGACTCACTCAGCCGGCCTGGTAGATACTCATCGTCGTCATCCAGGAATGTTATGTATTCCCCCTTCGCATGCATCAGCCCGGTATTTCGGGCAGCGGCTCCGTTGCGGTTTACACTGTGCTCAAGATACCGTATCGAGACCTCAGGGTACGTGGCCCTCACCTTGTTCACAACTGTCAGGGTTTCTTGATTAAAATGGCTTTCAGCACCATTGTCGGATACAACAATAATCTCTTTATTTGGGTATTCCTGTGAGGCAACCGAGGATAAGGCTCTAAACAGGTTACCCGGGCGCTTGTAAGAAGGAATGATTGTGCTTATGCGGCCACGCTCAGCCCGAAGCTGCCTAGGTTCAAGATTTCTAAGTTTGGGGCTTCCCTCCGACCTCAGTCCCAGGCAATGCTCCAAATGTGCGATAACATCTGAACTCTCTAAAAACCCCCCGAATGTTACCTGGGCATAAAAGTCGTATACTGGCATTGCGCCATGGCGCTCAGGATCGTAGGCCACGGTCGCATCATCAAGGTTTGCATGCGATTCATTGTGGAGGGGGCGAAGGCCATCGGTGGATAAACCATAGAGCGCCAGCGTGACCGGCAATTCCGTTCGTTTTACCGCTTGATATAAGGCCATACCCTGGGCAGCGCTGCGAACGATTACAGCCAAACTGACTTTAAACGACGGAAACTCGAAGTTTTTGACGTTCCACTTCATCCGCTCCCCATGCTGAAACTGGCAACGCTCACCGCGTATCGAACTGGTGCCCACATCTGGCATAATGAGGTTTGGATACGCCACAAAGCACTTGCCAAAGTACTTCTCGTAGATCTCACCCATAGTGATATGGTCAAACGGCGATTCAAAACTGCTTTCCGCCTCAATCACCTCATCAAACACATGATGGTCGATGGCAATGGCAAAAGAGCCGCAAGTTGCAAGCCGCCGCGGGAAGTAATAACCATTGGCCTGTGCGCCCTCGACATCCACCTTGCCCCACCCATACTGGGACGCCCCCAATTGCAGTACCTTCCAGTCAGGGTCAACAGACGCAATAAAACGAGAGAAGGCCTGATCGAAATCTTTGGCGAGAATAATATCGTCTTCTAGAATCAGAATGCGTTTGTACTGGCGCCGTTTTGCATCCTCGAGGATAGAGATGTACGTGTAGATATAGCCAACTGCCCCAGCTGACTCGATGTAGTGCTTGCCACGGCGCACTTCCTTGGAGTTAAACTCTGGAAATCGCGTCAGGGAACCGAGCGGTTTGGCCGAATAGGTTTTCCAGCGTTCTAGGGGCTCGCCCTGATAGCCGTTTACTGCCTCGAACAACTCAAATGGAATGCCATGCTCTTGCAGATGCTTTACAACCTTATAGCGGTTCTCAGCCTCATGCTTCAAATTCACGACGTAGACGTGGTCAAAGCAATCGGCTACCCGATTCGTCATATTACTCAATGCCTTCTCTCAACGGTAACTCAGCGAAGACGCCGATTGCTGCAAAAAATCCACGAAGGCGCCAGATAAGCGACCAGTGCCACCCGATTCAAGATCCAAAATAGATGAACGGAACGATTCAAAACTCTGATTCCAATCGGTGTTTTCGACAGCTACTGACTTGTTATCGAGCTGATCAACATAGGCTTTCAGATTGGCTGAAACAGCCGAAGAACTTAACAGCTTTAAAAACAACTCGCGAGACTCGGATTGATCGGCCTCCATAGTGTCGGCGAGCGCCGTTGCTAACTTTTTGGTAAGGTTTTCAGGCTTGACATCAATGAACGCTCCAGCTTCATGCAGATTCTTTAACGCTGGCGTGGCTTGAGCGAGCACTTGAACTCCCATCGCCAGTGCATCGGTTAATTTTGCTGGCGCCTGAAATTGCGCGGAACGGGAAGTCACATCCTGAACCAGTACCACACAGTCCGCAACGGACACCACGTCAGGGGTATTTGAATAGGGTTGCCCAGGAATAAACTTTATATTTACGCCTTTGATAGCTTTGAGTTCGTCTTTAACGTCTGAAAAAGGAAAATCGCCCACCACCACAAATAGCACGTCGCGGCGCCCCAGTTCCGCCAAAGAATGAGCAATATCCATAATGCCTTTGTGTTTGCGGGGCGTACCGCTAAACAAAACCACTTTACGATCCAGAGGAATACCAAATAGCTCCCGATTCATTATGCGCCGCTCAAGTGATGGGGCATAACTGCGCTCATCCCGAGCATGGGGAATCACCTCGCCACCGTATACCGCTTGGAGTGCGGGGTTTGAGACGGTAATGCCGTCAAAACAAGACGCAAGCCCGACAGAAAATTGGGTCGCCAGCTTGCCAGTAAAATCCGCGGGGCGTTCATTGTCAGCCAATGGTCCTGTAAGAGGCTCGTCTGCCCCAACGAACCCTAATTCTTCGTCGTCAATATCGGAGATGACCTTGGCATTCCACAAATACTTATACAACAATCCAATAACAATATTGGGAAGCCGAGGCTTAGACAAATGCACAATATCCGCTGGGTTTCGCCGTACCAGGGCCTCAGCCTCCTGAAAAAACTGGCCTGTATCTATAACGTGGAGCACGTCAGGCTTCAGCGACATACCTTGGAGGGGCTGCCAAAGCTCGCTGCCCCATTTGGGGAAGATACAGCCAATCAAACCCACCTCAGCAGCACCAGCCCGTTGATACAGCTCAACCAGCGTGGCGGCTCGCCCGGCTGCGTTGTGTGACAACTCCCATCCACAGACGACCACCTTGGCGCCACTGATCACACCATTATGAACCCGCTGAGGCAGCATTATTTGAGGCTCCGTCCTTCACGCTTGCCGTGTAGCTCGTAGTGCACCAGCGGATTAATGCCTGATGCCGCAATATCCGGGTAACGACTCAAATATTTGGAGCTAGAAAACCCTGGGCCAGGGTCCCGCCCTTCGAAGCCACCATAACGCGCATAGTGCTCTGCGGGGTTCGCACCGGATTCAATCACATCCGGATACTGCAAGACATACCAGCCCGCGTCGAAGAACTCTGACTGCTCAATGACACGCACAGCACGCTGATGAGCGCGGCCACCAAACAACCGCCCCGTCCTTTTCGCAGACCGGTAAACCCAACGCGCTGGAAACGTTAACCAGTTTAACCAGCTATTGCGCAGAGACACCACTTTGGCATGCAGCTGTTCTCGCTCACGCATTAACGTATCAATTAGTGCTGACTGGCGCTGAGCCTCCTTTTCTGCATACTTCAGCTTCTGTTTATCGAGAACGTATTGACTAAGGCGCTCTTCCTTCTTGCGCAGTGCCGCTTCTTTACCCGCAATGATCTTACGGAGTGACACTAACTCTTCATGTTTATCCTGAGCGAACCGCTCCATCGCAGTTGACAAGTACTCGGCTTTGCCTTTATTGGTTCCCCGTTCTTGCTCCGCCACTGCGAGCTTAGTGTTAGCTTCATTTAAAGCTTTGGCCTGCTCCTCAGCGAGCAGGGAAAGCTCAGACTCCTTCCGCTTAGCTTTAGCGTAATTTAACTCAATATTCTGGAGCCTAGCTTCCCACCGTGCGCTTTCAGCCTTGTGCGCCTCTTTCAAACCTTCCAGCTTGCCCTCAAGCCGCAATTCGAGGGGTTTTTTTCGGGCATTTTGGAGCTGTAATTGAGTGGATATCAGATCAATTCTGGGGGCGACGAGTTCTGGGGTACTAGCAAGTGGGACAGTGCTTACCTCGATCTGCGCAAGCAGGCGACGTATTTTTGAACTTTGCCAAACAGCTTGAGTAGCCACTAGTAAGTTCAGGTTGTGCTCAAGCGAGTCGCCATCATCGATGAAACCCAATTGCACCGACTGCTGTGCGGCAAGTTTGGCCTGGGCTTTAAACGCAGGCTGGTGATTCACCAACCACTCAAGCAAAGCTTGAGGCGCCTCACAGGCACTTTGAACATCAACCAGCACCGCCCGGTCTCGATGCCGCTGGTAAACAGTCAGCAATTGCTCTGCCGAAGCCTGCCACAAGGCGGCTGCCGCTCTCAGGTCCGCACCCTGATCCAAAGAGTTGGCAATACAACGCTCTGGTTGACTGTGTAGCAGCAAATAGATTTCTTCACCAGTAAAATTGGAATGGCATCCAGCACCCGAACACAGCTCCTCAGGTGCTGGGGCTTCCTCGTGATCCCAGCCCATAGGCTCCAACAGCGGTGTAAGTCGCTGCCATTCACTTTGGGGTAAAGCGCCAACTATCAGGGTCATTTAGAGGCCTACTCTCCTTCTATACTGTTTGGGAGAACTCAGTGTAACACTCAACTCGCTGAATTGATCCACGCGAGCCGGTCTCTACTTGAGTTCCGATCCATATTCTGAGTCAAAAACTGAATAAACCAGCGATTTATTTTATTGTTCCTGCGCGCAAGTTTAACTCGAGAGCACACAAACCTTTAAGCAAAGCGGGGTAACCCTTAACCCTGCTATTCGCAAACTCAACAGCCACGAAGGGATCAAACCAAAGATCACGGGCTTTCAAGGAAGCTAGAACATTCATTACCGACAATTTAAACTCGGGAATGTTTAGCCACAAGTACCCCCAATCCATATTGGTGGCACCAGAGAGGTCGTAACCATTTAAAATTTTAGGATTCACTAAATCCTGAAAATACTCAGGGTAGGCCTCTGCAGCAAAGTTTTTGTAAAATTTTTGTTCTCTTCGCAATCCCAGTGGAGTAAGCAAGCAGGATCTAATCCAGCGTGGGTCATTGAACGGCAAAATCATACGGTCTCGCCTTGCTACGAGCCTGTCCCTGATAGCCTGAGGAAATTTCGCCAACTCCCATTCCGTCCACCCTTGAGGAGCAAGCAACCTTATATACTGATACGTCCGGTAGAAAATATCTAACTGATCATCGTAGGACAGAATATCTTGATCCAGCAATGGCTCATTCGCCAATGACTCCGATGGTTTATACCAAGCAGGAAGTATTCCCGCATCATATGCGATGCCATTCTTAACATCACCCTTTATGTACTGACTAAACTTTCTTGCATGATATTCCTTAGCTGCAGAAAAGCTATTGGACGATATTTTCGGCAAATGAGAACTAGATAGTGGATCACCCATAAAACCATTGAAGTTAGGGGCGCCTTTCATTCGTAACGACTCGTGGTCAGTTTTTGTGGAATCCGATGATGACCCAGTCGACTTAACAGACCGTTTCGCAACCTTTGCATCGAACGTCATTCCTTCGACGTAATCAGACGCAGAATCTTGTACATCAATCGATGCGCCGGCAATCTCGTCTGTAATTTGACATCTATAGTGCTTGAAGTATTGGCCAATCAAAACTGGAGCAAGGGTAATATCTTTGTTTCCCCTGGTACCGATCGTAAACGGAAATATACGATTTGAATCCACCACGTTGCTCAACGCTGAAAGAATAAGCCTGGAATCATAGCCAGAACTAACTCCTACCCTAAAGCATTCTGAACCAGACCGATCTACATTCTCTTTGATTATTGTCTCGAGCATCAACCTCATACTCGCCGGATTATCGGGGTCGAACACCTCAAGCGTATCATCTGCCAATATCTCTTCAAAATAGGAAGCATGCTTTCTTGCATTATAGGTCGAGGGAAGATAGCCAAAGTATAGAAAGTCACAAACCTTTTTAAGAAAATCGCCAGGGTAACCGTGATCAACAGGGGGGGGCTTTGGTTTAGTGCTTGGCACAAAGTACTGATAGCAGTCTAGAATTTTTTTGTTTTCCGGCCACTTTTTCACCGCGTAAGTCAACGACTGATTTGCCGACTCAGAGCGACCCATTGCTAAACTTGTTTTGATGAAATCGACATACACAGAAGGCGACTCAAAACCATAAAAATTTATTAGCCTATCTAGCAGCTCGGAAGCCTCAACAAACTTCTTCATACAAACAAAAAGATGGCCTAACTCCTTGAGGAATTTGGTATTCTTCTCAGACTGCCATGGAAAGCTAGTTAATAGCTCCTCAGCTTCATGCAGACGTTTCGTCAGCCGTAACGCATATGCTCTCTCTGTAGCCAACTCAATACTATTTAATGCATCCTTGTTATCGATGATCGAGAGAACCTCAGAAAACTTTCTAGCTCGATTTAACTCTCTAACTCTATGCAAATTCATCGCGCATACATCCATCCAATCCCACCGAGATCATTAGCCAACCAACTCCAGCACTTAAACACAACACAAACCATACCCAAACGTGTTGGAAACTTAAGAAATCAATATATTTTGATACAACTTCGCCACCCGAGTTAGATCATGATATGTTTGGACGAACTCATACCCCGCCCGCCTCATTAACTGCACCACCTCAATCTTGGATTTGATCACTTCTAAACTTTTCTTTAGTTCCACAACATTCCGCCCAACAACAATCGCATCTCTTCTGCCTTTCAGGGCGATACCATGAAAACCAGCATATCTGGTAGTAATCACCGGAACACCCAGCGCTAACGCCTCCATTATAACATTCGACGAAGCCTCTTTTCCCGGTCCCACCGGATGCAACAGAACATCAATTTTGGAATAGTAGTCTTGAATGAGCCTATCATGCGCCACATGGTTGAAGCCACGACCTACAACTAACAACTTAGCACCTATTTTTTCGCAAGCCTCTAGTGCATAATAGTATCCTTTAACATCTTTTTGAAACTCGTTTTTCATTGATGCTGACATACCAACGATAAGCTCATTATTGCGTTCTTTTGGCATCAGTGCTTGGGGATTAAATACATTCAAATCAATGCCATTAGGAACAAAGTAAACCTCATCGTGAAATCTACTCACGTAATCCCGAAGCTGTGGTGAAAGACAAATAATGGCGTCAACATCCTCTAACTTTTGCTTTAGAATACTTTCATCACCACCAGAAAGAACCTTTAAAGGATTTGGCCCTCCCACGCGCATAACTTTTCGTTTTGCGCCACAACTTTTGAACTCTTCTGTTTCTTTTATCAATACATCGAAAGCAATAGCGACATCTGGAATCAGATCTGAATCTTCATCATCGAAAATATGATCGCAATCTGGAATTTGACTACTGATACGTTTCGCGTTAATTCCATAGGCCCACCCAGATTGCTTCCCGCCGCCAAAAAACCACTTGATGAGCGGCCTTTTTCCCGTTGACGAAGACATCTCAGAATAAACTACTGGACGTAATCCAGAGCTAAAAGATACCTTCGGAACGATTATTTTCAGTATCTCATTGGCCCTTTTCTGCCAAGTGTACCTATTCAGAAAATCCGACTTAGCTTTTGAAGCGATGCGCCTCCTAGTCTCACCGTCTGCAAGCAATAGGTCGAACGCTGCCTTCCATTCCGACACTGAATCGGGGCTGCAAAGCAGCGCGTTCTCATTGTGTTCAAGAACCTCTCGAATAACCGGAAGATCTGAGCACACAATCGCCTTACCCAGCGCCATATATTCGAATATTTTCAACGGCGAAAAAACGGACGCGATATTATGCTTACCATTGTTGACACCCACATGGCGCAGGAACGGTGCGATAGCTACGTCAACCTCATCAATAAATGAAGGGACCATTGATGGGGCACAATGGCCGTAGAAGGTGATATTTGGCATACCCAGGGTTTCATTCTTCCAGTGGGCCACATCTTCGGGCAATCCACCCAACATGTGAAAATGAACATAGGGAATGTTACGTGCCAACTCTACTGCAAGCTCCGCGCCCTTTCCGGGATACAAGTGACCCACATAACCAACGTTCAACTGAGCTTTCGGATCTGGAGTCAACTCAAATCGCGCCTTAGACAAACCTGGTTCATCAGCAGCATCAGGAAACACAAATATCTTTCTATCAAGCTCTCGGTGATACCCTCGAAATCGCTTGGCTAGAGCCTCCGTAATGAGAACCAAGCCCTCAAAAGAAGGACTACGCACGATGAAACTCAACTTATGCCACGCGTCAACAGATATCTCTTTGTGAAGCTCTAAAACAAAGGGCACATCCGCAACGCCTGCGAGAATAGCCACATCGATAGACCTCGTGAATATTCTGTCGCAACCATCAGCCAACGCAGACAACACAAGCTTCATTGCTGTTTTTTCCGACGAACCTTCTGATTTGAACAAGTTGAGCTTGAGATTTGATGACGCACCAAAGTATTCATGTACGAAATCAAGCTCTAAACGGCAAGAACTGGGCGCCTCTTCCGCATAAATTGCTACCTGACCACCTTCAGACAATAAAGCGGAGCACATCTTCATCACATGGACGTTGTTAGCTGCTGCCGTTGGCATAGCAGAACTAGGGATGTACCCAATCTTTTTAGAAATGGAGGCACCAAATACGTTGTCATAACCACGAAGTATCGAAGTCGAAAGTCGGCGGCGATGGTGATGCGCACCCTCAAAACCTAGAGCTTCCATGTCGGAAATCGTTCGAATCGCAAACTTAAATAGGTTTTTACGTTTCCCTTCAAAAATATCGACATCTAATAACGATCCATCGACACGATCAAAGATGCTCTGCAACTGATGACTATCGCGAGCTACACGCTCTCTCAAAAATGATCGGTTAGGGACAAAATCTTTCAGCCTAAATCCATCTTCTTTACGGAATTCTGCATCGCGAGCACGGTGGGAAGTAAAGCTTAAATGTGGAGATTCACGAAAATTTGTAGCGTTTTCAATTTTAGAGTAGGGTGTTTCAGTTCGCCACAGGGCATACATTAGGTAAAACTGGTCTCGCGGCTCCCCATTACAGTACAGGTCAAACCATAACTCGTTCAAAAATCGTGTAGCTTGGGTATTCTCTCTTACAATAAATGCGTTTTCCAGAAGCCCAAACTTTTTAGGAAAGCCCTGGCCTTTTATTTCCTTAGCATAAACTCTTGCCGAAGCCTTAGACACCTTTCCGAGAGATATACACTCCTCAATCTCCAGGTACGTGCAATTTCGCGAAAAATGTTGATATAACGCAATATTTGAGCCTTTTAAATGCGTCAGAATATCCCTTGAAACGTTTGAACTTTTCAGCGTAAGGCTAGAATCCAAGTATACGCTAACATCGTGCGGGGGGAGATAGGCATGAGCGAGTATTTTAGGGAGCCTAGAAGCTCTTGACGGAGACATACCTTTGGTATCGATGTACTTAATGTTCCAAACGTTTGATTCCAGGTTTGGATTATCAGTAAAAAGAATGTAGCTTACATCAGGATCGACAGAGAGTGGTTCCTTTACACTTTCGTAACCGCCAAAGTTACACGTGTATACAACAATGCGTAGCCCCATATCTGGCACCTGAAGTTCACGTGATTGCTCACTCTTCAAGCCCCCGTGCAATTCCCGCCTCTTTGGTAAAAGATAATCGAGATTAAACTGGATATACTTGGACAGTTCGGGCATTTGGGCTCGCGCATTCTCGTAGCATGAGGCGGCCGAAGTATAATCCGATCGCTTCAGCGCAGCATTTCCCAGCTTTAACCAGTTCACTTGTCTTTCACCTGCAAATTTCATTACTTTTCTAAGCGCCCCGTTTTAGAATATTAAAGCTTTTTAATCACGCAAAACGCATCTCTACTTTCCGTTCGGGGCAACTTCATACTATCGAAAAACAGAACCTCTTTAACGTTCTTTTCGATATACTCCCTTTCGCCCGCCGTCGCGTGCTTGGACTCCCAGGTCCCGTCCCAGCTCAAACGCCTAAGCAACTCGAGCGTTTTTGTCTCCCCTGGCTCATCAAAAGGCTGAAAGTGTAAATCTTCAATAATGAATACCCCGCCGCTTTTAAGGTGGCGAAACAGAAACGAGAAGGTTACTTGCTGATGCTTAGATGCATGAAGCGCGTCATCAATAATTACATCGAAAGCGCTTTCTTTCTCGATCACTTTCTGAAGATCATCCCGGCTCGATTGATCACCCCGAAAAACAGCTTGCCAATCGCCTTTTGCTTTCGAGAAGTCCTGAATGTCGAACCCGTAAACTTTCGCTCCCGGCAGGTATTGGCACCACATATCAAGCGAGGGCGCAACATCGAAACTATTTCCACCTAAATCTCTTTGATCAGAGTGACACAAAAGGCCGACCTCAAGAATCGTATCTACATGCCCAGGCTTTATGAACTCCTGATAAACCGTAGAGTAAAGATGTTTTTTGAACCCCTTATCTGAACCGCTATCATCAGCCAGAACTGTAAGATCTCTTTTCTTGTATATTCTATCTACCCACGCCCCACCGAGCAGGTGGCTTGAGCCCTCTACCCTATGATTCAAGCCATACTGCATAGCTTGCAGTTTCGCTATTTGCTTGTCACGGTCTTCAATTTTACTCTTTAGCTCTTTAGCTTTGTCACTTGCGTAGTCATCCGTGTCTCCCACTGAAAAGTCAAGATTTAGAGGTTTATCCAATTTCATTCATTCACCTATTACCCCTAATCTCTAGGGATTCACGGAAATTAATTTTGTCTGCCCCCCACCAAACTCCCTAGCAGGAGTAAACTCCAAGCCACGATCTTCCAACAACCGCTGCCACTGTTGCATTACCGCATGGCAGTCCTTTGCGGTGATGACTAGATCTAACGCATGGGAGGAGAGATACTGTAAAACCATCGGCAAAGCAGCAGATACATCTACTCGGCTATTGGGGGCAACACCATTGAGCAGAATAAATATACGTGCTTGACGCCCCTCAAAAAGCTTTGCGACTTGCTCCAAATAGCTTGCACAATCATAGAACAAATATTCTTGCCCCTGTTGGCTAAAAGGGACCAGAGGACTGAACCGCAAACTGACCAATGGGCTTAAACCGCTATGTTTTAGCGACTCTTGCAAGCTGTTGTATTCGGTGCGAATGTGCTCGAAGCATACTATGCGCCTGGGAAGGTCATTCTCACTGGCTTCAATGTACTGAGCCACCTGCGTATCAGCAGAGACTTGATCGCCCGCTTGTTTGCGCTTGCACTGCCGACGCAGCACGTTTGCGATGAACGTTGTGGTCACACCACTTCCCATTTCGATAACTAAATCATAGGGCTTCGAATTTAGTCGACGAGTTAACTGGAGGGCGACGCCAGAAGACAATTCATTTTCCCGCTCTGAAGGCGCAGGCAGATCTTGTCCGAATTCATGGTGAAGAGCGATGCCAGCTTCAAGCTCCTTAGCAGTTCCTTTTACTGTGGTGGTAACATGTCGGCCTAGCGCATTAGCAGCTTGCTCCAACTGTAGAGTCTGTTGACCGAAAAGATATTCTACTGTTTTCTTTAGCTCATTGAACTGTTCTTTGCCGGTACGCTCTGAGGCCAGCTGTACTTCCAGATTCTTAAGTTTCTCTGCATGCTGTGATTTTAGTTGTTCCCGGTCTTGCTTTAACTTCTCTACATTTTTCCTTGCTTCTTTCAGCTCTGCTTCCAACTTACTTAGTGTAGATTTAGCAGACTCCAGATCTTTTGCACTTTCCTCTAGTTTGAATTTAAGTGCTTGATTTTCGTCCTCTTTTTTCTTCAGCTTGTTAGCAGCCGGATTCTGGACATACGTGCGCACTGGCCAATCCGGGTTTTCAGTGGACTTGCTCGTTAGCTCAAAACCTCCTTCACGAAGCAGCTTGTCAACTGCTTTGGTATTACTTTTTCCCCCAACAACCGAACCCTCGGAAGTGGTTACCTGCAATTGCTTAAAGAAGCCTAATTGGTTTGAGTCAATCAACGCGCTGATAACAACCTGCTCTGAGCCGGGCGCCTGGATAACTAGCGCATTGTTTTCACCTTGCAGCTTACAGCCATCTATAAAGCGCTCAGGCAATTGGGTGGTCACGGTGTGCTGACTAATTTGTCGCAGCCCTGGAAAGAGGGATTTAAGACCATCGGCAGGGTGTAAGCCGCTGGCCTCCGGTAGGTTGTATTCATACAGCTGGCTTTGTGCCAAGTCGTTGGTGATGGCCAACTCCAAAACCTGAACTCGACTTTGATTTAGCGTGGACCGGCGTAACTGCAGGGCCAACGCTGGGTTAGGCTCCACCAAGATGATACGTTTAGCATCGGTCGCCAAATAAGCATTGAGTTCTGCACCCTGACCGGCGCCGATATGAATAATGGTATCTATAGGAGAGTTTAAAACAGGCATGGAAAAGTCCGTAGCAGAAAGCGTTCGAATTTTGATTGGCTATCCGGGTGTGATCGGAAGGGGTTAAGGCTTGGGGTTTCGCCCTTCGCTCTCGCCGTGTTTGACAAAGTGAACTAACGGATTAGTTCCCGTTTCCGCCACATCTACATAGGCTTCAAGGTATTTGCGGGTCGAGAATAGTGGGCTTGGGTCTCGGCCCTCTTCAGCGCCGTGCATTATGTAGTGTTCAGCGGGGTTCCATTTGCTTCCGGCTACATCTTTATACTGCTTTAGGTACCAGTTGGCGTCAAAATACGGCGACTGCTCGATCAAAACAGCAAGCTTCTTGGCACTCTGTTTATTGCCGGAGAAAGGCTTGGCCGCTGCTCTAAGGGGTTTTGTAAGTTTCCAAGAGGCACTTCCGTGGACTGTGTCAAGCGTGTTTGTAAGTTCTTTAATCTCAACCTCTGCCTGACTCAGAGATTTTTTCAATTTTTGATTGTCAGATCTACTCTTTTTGAGGGAACCTTCTAAGTCTTTTTTGGCGGCTCTGAGCCAAGTAAGCTTGCTGTCTTTTTCCTCGATAGCCTTCTGCAAGTCTTTGTTTTCCAGGTAATGCTTCTCTAGATGTTCTTGCACTTGAAAGAGTTGATGCAGGGTCAGCTCGCCCTCTTCCTTGGCCTCTTCCAGCGATTTCTTGAGCTCAGTCTGCTCGTTTTTTAGCGTGGTCACTTCTTGCTGGAGCTCGTTTCGCTCCTGCTGTAGTTGTGCCATTTGCTCTTTGTATTGAGCAATCTCTTTCGCTTGCTGATTCAGTTGTTCCTGAGCCTTGGAAAGCTGTAGCAGATTTAGCTCTGCCTCGTCCTTAGCCTCTTCCAGAGCGGTTTTTAGCTCTAGCTGTTCGGCTTTAAGTGCGGTTACCTCGGCATCGAGCTTATCCCGCGCGTCGTTTCGAAGCTGTTGGTAAAGCTCCTGGATTTCGACCGTTGGGGAGGACACCACTTCGTCCGTAAGGGGGAGTGTACAAGCTTCGGCTTCGGCCAGCAGGTGGCTCAGTTCGCAGCTTTGGCGGATCAGTTGGTTCGCCAGCAGCTGGTTTAACGGCTGTGGTTTGGTGGGTGGGGTCAGCTTCGGTAATTCACCGTCTGCATTAAGGCCCAATTGATCTCGGATGGCTTCAAAGCACTCTCTGGGCTCCTGCAGAGCTGTGGTTACCTCTATCACAACGGTATTGGCGCGGTTGCGTTTGTAAAACGCCACCAAGTGTTCTTCAGCAGTGCGCCACTCTTCTACGGCCTCGGTGGGGCTTTCGCCCTGCTCCATCGCGTGTGCTATGGCGATTTCCGGGCGGGTGTGGAGCAGCAGGTGTTTGTCTTTGGTGTTGGCGCTGGTGGGGTCCGCGTGGTACCAGGTTTCAGGGTCGGCTTTTTGGTTTTTGTTCCAGCCCAAACTTTCCAACAACGGAGCCAGTGCCTGCCACTGGCTGTTCGGGGTGGTTCCTACTTTAAAGGTCATTCTGGGACAGCTCCTGATGGTGCTTTATTGTAATATTTATGAGCCCTGGCTCCGTATTGGGTCGGAGAAGGGTCGAGCTCTGTAAATAGGGTGTTAAGGCGATTGGACCTTGTTGGGAGTGTTTACCCGGACAGCGGGTCAACGAAGCGTCTAGTGCACCTTTCGTCACTAAAAGTGTAACCCAAGCTCCCTTTGTCCGGTTTTTGCGTATTCTACCGTCTTTTACAGACCGTTTACACATTTTAACACGCACAATATGGACGCCAGAGGCGCCTATGACAAGTTGTTTGCGTTGTCATTATTGGGGTAGTCATTCTGTACGGCCCACCTCACCCAGCCTCTTGCTTACTGGGGCTTTCGGGCTCCAGATTGCCCACCTCTTCCCTCAATGCGGCTATTTCTGCCTGCAGGTTTTTGTGCTCCGCCATTTTGTGCCGTAAGAAGCGCACAGCCACTTTGGCTTTGTGCTCCAACCCCTCGGGGGTTAGCAGGTAGCTGTAGGCTTTTTTGTTCTGGCTGTTTTTGAAGTTGGCGGCTTTGATCATGCCGCGCTCCACCAAGGCCTTTAGGCAATAGTTGACCTTCCCGACGCTGATACCCAGCTCCCGCGCCAGTTGGCGTTGGCTTAGGTTGGGGTTGGCATCCAGGAGTTTCAGGACTTTATAGCGGTATTCGTCGGTCAGCATGGGCGGGCTATGAAGGGGCTTCAGGCACGCTACCGCCCTACCTTGTCGGGGCGGCATCACCAGAAGGGGGCTGTGCGCGATTATGCGTCAGCGTTCATTGGGTGAACGGATAATAGTCAGTTTTACCCGGTGGTTCAAGGCGCGTGAGGCGACGTTTTACTGGGGGCTTAGCGGTTAGGTTCGTTATCGGGTTTGGGTTCCATGGATTCCCGCTTTCGCGGGAATGACGGTGGGGGGTGAATGGGTTCGCGTTTCGTGGGAGGGACGGAGAGCAGCGAAGTTCCTGCGTACGCTCTCTTTCGTCATCCTCGCGTATGCGGGGATCCAGGTTTTTGGCGTTGATTGTGTCACGGCATTCATGGATTCCCGTCCCCGATTGGAGTCGAGGATGACGTTCTTTCGCGGGAATGACGGTGGGGGCCGATGGATTCGCGTTTTCATGCGAATGACGGTGAGTGCGGATGGATTCCCGGCTAGAGACGACACAGAAGGTGCTTACTGCGAAGAATGAGAGCTGGGTCAAGCGGTTGTAGTGTGGGACGTGCGTAAGGACTGATCTGGGGTTGTTATGGCTTTTGGTCGTAGTGACCTCCGATGGCGAAAATATAGACATAGTGATCGTCAAATTTGTAGATGACACGATCCTTTTGGGAAAGCCGGCGGGACCAGAAACTAGAAAGGCTGTGCTTTAGTTGTTCAGGCTTCCCCAGACCTGTTGCAGGGTCGTTACGAAGCATCTCTTTCAGTAGCTTGCAAAGTGCTTTGTGCAGCTTCTTGTCCTTTTCGCGGAGCTGTTCATAAGTAGCCCAAGTGCTGCCTTCAAAGACGAGTGATCTCATTGATTTCATCTTCCTTGGGGGTGTATCCAGTACCTTGGGCGTGGGTCGCTGCCGACTCCGCCAATTGGCGCATCAGGCTGCTATTCTGAAGCACATACAGGGTTTCTTGGTCCCGCTCCCAGTCGTCGGCACTCATTACCACGAATGCTTCGCCGGACCGACGAGTCACTTTCAGGGGGGTATGATTGCTAACGGCTTGTTCTACAAAGGATTTTAGGTTGTCTCTGAACCGGTTTACACTAACAGAGTCCATATGGCTCACCTCAAACGTACGGTAACTCCGTACATTCTAGGGGGCAAGCCATAACAAATCAATCGCCGTGCGATCAAGACAGCGCCTTCCAATCATCTTCAGCTACAGGCTCCATTGGATCCTTAAGCTCAACTACGCTTCCCTTAAGAGTTTTTAGAGGGGAGTTTTTAGCCTCCGATGGTGCCCGTTTACAGACGAAACAGAGGGTGATGACCACGAAGAATGAGAACAGGGTCAAACGGTTGTAGAGGGGCACGTCCGTGAGGCCGGATACCATGTACGACAGGACGAATACCAAGCCCATGGCCCCTGGGAGCTCGTCCCGGCGCTGGTAAAAGTGGCGCAGCAGCAAGCCGTAGAACAGCAGCAGGCCAATCAAGCCGATGTAGCCCGTGACGGCCAGTTGTTGCAGGTAGTCGGAATGGAAGTGGGCCACTTTTAGTTGCGGTTGCACGTAGGGCTGTAGGCGCCCTTCTTTGGACCATTCGATGGCGGTTTCCCGAGCGCCGTCTTCGCCCAGGCCCATGGGGTATTCCCGGGCCACCATCAGCGCGGAGCGCCACAGCTCCAGGCGTACAGCGGTGGAGCTGAAGGTTTTTGGTTCTTCCCGGTATTGCTGTACATCCTCAACCGCCAACAAAAAACGCTGGGAAACCATGTGCCCGCTAGCCATATCCCCTACCCAGCCGAGGGCGATCAGGCCAAGAAGGACACCGGCACTGATTTTGGGGCCAAAGCGCTTGGCAAAGTGCGCCAAAATAAATGCTAGCCCCGGCAGCATGGCCAGCATGGCGCCGCGGGTTTGTGTAAGGGTTATGACGATTAGCCAGCCAACCAGGCCGAAGACTATGGCGATGACTTGCCACGGGCTTTTAACGCGGACTACCAGCACGCACAACAGGCAGAAAAACGCGGCGGCGACTTCTGCGTAGGGAATGGGGTTAAAGCCCAGCGAGGGTCGAGCCCCGCCGCTGATCAGTTGCATCGCCAATGTGGCATAAGCACCTATCACTAACGCACCACCGAACCAGGTTAGGCTGGGTTTGGCCACATAAGCCGCCGAACCAATGGCCAGGAATAACCAACCGTAGCTGACCCGCTCCATGGTGGGGGCTTCCAAGCCGCCAAAGGCAAAAGACAGGTAGAAAGGGGCCGTGAGCAGCGCCAAAGCACAGGCCCATTGGGTGAGTTCGGCGGGCCAGGCGCGGACTTTGCGCGCCAGGGCGACGAACGCCACCAACAACAGTAGGATCGGAATAGCTCGATGCCCCCGAAAGGTGGTCAGTGCCACTAGGGGGTAAGCCGCAAACAGGACCGTAAAGAGGATCTTGTAGTAGCTATGTTCGGTGAGTTTTTGGGCGTTTACAGCGGTTATTTTCATTACTGTGGGTCCCTGCCCCTGCTAAGCCGTTGAAAAACTATTCGGCTGTGGCGTCCGGCGCTGCCGCGATAACGTTTTTCAAAGCCTGTTTCTAATTATGAATCGAACGCCCGCCGGGCAAAGTCCATGATGTATTTAGAGCGCAGGTAGTGCCTGAAGGCTTCCCGGCGCATTTTATGTATCAGGCCCAGTCGCTCTTTGGCCGAGCGGGTCTGGATGGTGCTTTCAAATTCGGTGTGCTCCAGCATGCAGCCGGGTTTTAGGCCCAGGCAATCCACGCCGTGTAGCCAGCTCAGGTCCATGTAGTCGTCTACGGGCAGGACCCATTCATCCGCGTTGCTCAAAAAAGCCTTGGCGGCTTCCGGTGCCAGTAGGTAACCCGTGGCGCGCAGTGGGCTGCGCCAGTAGCGGTGGATGTGGAAGCCTTCCACTGTCGCCAGCTTCTTGCTGGCAAAATCGCTCTCGTAGAGTCGCAGGTAGGGGAATTGTTCCGCGACAATGGCGCCTTTTTTGAGGAATTCGGGGAAATTTGGCTTTAGTTGTGCGTCGTCTTCCAGAATCACCATGATTTGGTTTTCTCGCACGCACTGTTCCCACAACTGGTAGTGGCTGGCCCACACGCCCAGCTCGCCGGGTTTGAAGGGGCGGCCTTTTAGGCGCATGCGCTTCTCTTGGTTCACCCGGTCGAACAGGGGGTGGTGCCCTGCCCGGCCGTCCACCGCTTCCACAAAGTGTGGGTTAAAGCCCAGGCCTCTGGCCTGCTTTTCGATGGACGCGCGCCGACCCGTGGACTCGGGCAAATTGATGACAAAAACAGGAATCTGGACGGTCATTACAGCCCTGTAACATTCATTGGGGTGAGTACCTTGTAACAGCGCCAACTAAGCGCGGTGACGGGGCGTAAAAGTGCGCGAGCATGTTATTGGTTTTGGAGGGATTTGGCAAACCAGAATCGAACCCAATGCCGCGCGCTTATTACGTTATCCTGCGAAGTTGATGCCACACCCAGAACGTCATCCTCGCGAACGCGGGGATCTACTCCAACGTCATACTCGCGAACGCGGGGATCCAGGTTTTTTGGAGTGACCAGCAAGACCAGTGCTTTGTTCGGTATGGATTCCCGCCTTCGCGGGAATGACGGCATATGTGGCATGAATGAACGCTGTAAGTGCCCCCCCACTTGTCATCCTCGCGAACGGGGGATCCACTCCAACGTCATACTCGCGAACGCGGGGATCCAGGTTTTTTGGAGTGACCGGCAAGACCAGTGCTTTGTTCGGTATGGATTCCCGCTTTCGCGGGAATGACGGCATATGTGGCATGAATGAACGCTGTAAGTGCCCCCCCCACTTGTCATCCTCGCGAACGCGGGGATCTACTCCAACGTCATCCTCGCGAACGCGGGGATCCACTCCAACGTCATCCTCGCGAACGCGGGGATCCAGGTTTTTTGGAGTGACCAGCAAGGCCAGTGCTTTGTTCGGTATGGATTCCCGCTTTCGCGGGAATGACGGGATGTGGGGGCGGGAATGACGGGATGTGGGGGCGGGAATGACGGGGTGTGGGGGCTGGAATGACGGTGTGTGGGGGCAGAAATAACGTGGCGTTGGCGAGCGCAGCCTAGGCGGCGCGCGGTTTGACGACGGTTATTCAGCAGGCACATCTACATTGACCGGTTTCTGCACCTGGTTCGGACGCCTTGTGGTGCTTAGATCGAGATCCTACAAGAGGTCTTCGTCGTTGTCCTCGAACTTTTCGTCAAATTCTTCAGCTTTCATACAGTGCTTGCTCTGATTAGTTGCCCTTAAGCCAATTTTTGCCGTCTATTTGTAGGAATGCGGACCATATACTTCACCTCAGTGGTAATCAGTTAACCCTACCTCGTCGGGTCCAGCTTTTACAAGCTAACGGCTGGCGATGGTGCTTATGGGCACTTCGATTTGCTGTTGGCGGTTCAGGAGTGTCAGCAGCAGTACCACGCGCTCTTCGCCTTTGGTGGCTTGGACTACGGCTTCCAGCTCCCGGAAGCAGCCTTCGGTAATGACGACTTTTTCGCCCGTCTTGAACAGCGGTGCGGGTTCTTCCCCGTTGAGAAGAGCGCAGTGGTGTTGCAGTGCGGCCACCAGAGAGTCCGCTACTGGGCGGGGCTGACCATTAAAACTTACCACTTTAGCCACGCCGCGCGTGGAGCGGATGACGCCCCAGTTGCTGGCATCTGTCAGGCGGATAAACAAGTAGTGCGGGAATAGGGGTTCAGTGACCCAGCGAGTTTTTTGCCGTTGGGTGCGCTTGACTGGATGGGTGGGCAGAAAGCACTCGAAGCCCTGGTTGGCCAGATGCTCCTGGGCGCGGAAGGCCTCCCGGGCTTTGCACTGTACCAGGTACCAGGTGCCGCCTTCGGCTTGGGCGCCTTGGGCTTGCGGGTCTTGCGGTGTTGCGTCGTTCATACCACTACTGCTCCCTGCTGGCCGAGCGAGTGAAGGCAAGCAAAGTGCGCTTGCCTTCACTAGTGTACTCCCTGTGTCTATGGCTTAAGAAGGCCGGCCAACAGAGTAATAGGTGAAGCCTTTCGCGGCCATGCGCTTGGGGCTGTACATGTTGCGTCCATCAAAGACCGTGGGTTCTTTCAAGTGTTCTTTCATCAGGTCAAAATCTGGCGCGCGGAACAGCTGCCATTCGGTAACGATGGCCAGGGCGTCAGCGCCCTTCAGGGTGGCCTCTTTGGTGCCGCACAGGCTTAGGTCGTCCCGGTGGCCGTAGATGCGCTGGGTTTCTTCCATGGCTTCGGGGTCATAGGCCTGAACTTTCGCGCCGGCGGCCCATAGGGCTTCCATCAATACGCGGGCAGGTGCTTCGCGCATGTCGTCGGTGTTGGGTTTGAAGGAGAGGCCCCAGATGGCGAAGGTTTTGCCGGCCAGGTCGCCTTTGTAGTGTTTGTTGATTTTCTGGAACAAGGTGGTCTTCTGGAGGTGGTTGCGCTCTTCCACGGATTTGAGCACTTTCGCGTCAAAATCCACCAGGTCTGCCGCTTGAATCAGTGCTTGCACATCTTTGGGGAAGCAGGAGCCGCCGTAGCCCACGCCTGGGTAGATAAAGTGGTAACCGATGCGCGGGTCGCTACCGATGCCTTGGCGCACAGCTTCGATGTCTGCACCCAGCAGTTCCGCCAAGTTGGCGATTTCGTTCATAAAGCTGATTTTGGTGGCCAGCATGCAGTTGGCGGCGTATTTGGTCAGCTCGGCGCTGCGCACGTCCATGACCATGACTTTGTCGTGGTTGCGGTTGAAGGGGCCGTAGAGTTCGCGCACTACGTCTTCGGCGTAGGCGCTGGAGGTGCCGATGATGATGCGATCGGGCTTCATGCAATCCGCGACGGCGGAGCCTTCTTTGAGGAATTCGGGGTTGGAGACCACGTCAAATTCCAGGTCGCTGCGGCCACGCGCTTCGAGCACTGAGGCGACTTTGGCGGTGACTTTGTCGGCGGTACCCACGGGCACGGTGGATTTGTCGATGATGATCTGACGGCGGTCCATGTGTTCGGCAATGGTGCCCGCGACGGCCAGGACGTATTTAAGGTCGGCGGAGCCGTCTTCGTCCGGCGGGGTGCCCACGGCGATGAACTGTACGTCACCGTGTTTGACGCCTTCAGCGGCATCGGTGGTGAATTGCAGGCGGCCAGCTTCAAAGTTTTCTTTGACCAACGGTTCCAGGCCGGGCTCGTAAATGGGGATTTCGCCTTTTTTGAGACGCTCGACTTTGGCCTCATCCACGTCCACGCAAATTACGTTGTGTCCTACTTCCGCCAATATGGCGCCCTGTACCAGGCCTACATAGCCGGTGCCAAAAACCGTTACTTTCATCGCTGGGCTTGTCCTTGTTAAGGGGGTTATACGTTGAGGCGGCTATGATATAGGGAAGGCATGGGAATTTCTATGGCGAGAAACGCCCCCGGTGGGGCTATGGATTCCCGCTTTCGCGGGAATGACGGAAGATAGCGGGAATGACGGGAATGGGAGGGTAAGGCGAGTGACGTCATCCTCGCGAAAGCGGGGATCGAGGTTTTTGGGGCTCAGGGTCCGAATGGAGCGCTTGCTCAAGATGGATTCCCGCGTTCGCGGGAATGACAGGGCGGGAGAATATCGGGGTAAGGCGGGTGACGTCATCCTTCGTCATCCTTCGTCATCCCCGCGAAAGCGGGGATCCAGGGTTTTTG
>NZ_JAVDDU010000012.1 GCF_030848505.1 Marinimicrobium hydrolyticum | reverse complement strand
GAGGCTTGCTGAACACTCACCCTGCGCGGCCTTGGACTTGCTTACGAAGCTATCCAGCTATGTATCCTTTCCTGGATTCCGGAGTAATCACACAAAGCCGCTTTTTTCTGTCCTCAAAACCAGAAAGCGCTTGTTTTTTTTGACTAAATCTTTATCATACGCGCCTCTTTTGGGTCGTTAGCTCAGTTGGTAGAGCAGTTGGCTTTTAACCAATTGGTCGCTGGTTCGAATCCAGCACGACCCACCACCTTTGTTCTGCTGTGCTCCGGCGCGGCGCTCGCAAGCCAGTTTGGGTCGTTAGCTCAGTTGGTAGAGCAGTTGGCTTTTAACCAATTGGTCGCTGGTTCGAATCCAGCACGACCCACCATTTCCCTGCAGTCCCCCAATTTACTAACGCACGCCCCAGGATGGGATTTTGAGGCCAGAGCCGCGGTCTATGGTAAAATTGCCAGCTACGTTCTTGCCAGTTACGTTCTTGAGAGGTGCCCCGTCCATGACTGCCGACAAACTGATTTCCGAGCCGGCGTCTTCAGCTGCTAACGCGCTGGTGCGCGAGCATTTGGATCGGGCCTGGAGCGCGCCCCAATATACCCCGGAACAAGAGCGGCATTACCGCCAGCGCATCACTGAACAATTACAGCGTAATAACGCTGTATTGGTGGCTCACTACTACACTGACCCACTGATACAGGCTCTCGCGGAAGAAACGGGTGGCTGTGTGGCCGATTCTCTGGAAATGGCCCGCTTCGGCAAAGAGCACAGCGCCGATACGTTAGTGGTGGCGGGGGTGAAGTTCATGGGCGAAACCGCCAAGATCCTCACGCCTCACAAGCGCGTGCTTATGCCCACTCTGGAGGCCACCTGCTCTCTGGACCTCGGTTGTCCCGCCGACGAATTCTCTGACTTTTGTGACCAACACTCTGATCGCACCGTGGTCGTGTACGCCAATACCTCGGCCGCCGTGAAAGCCCGGGCTGACTGGGTGGTTACTTCCAGTATTGCCCTGGATGTGGTGGATTATCTGGACCGCCGCGGTGAGAAAATCCTCTGGGCTCCAGATAAACACCTGGGCCACTACGTTCAAAAACAAACCGGAGCCGACATACTGCTGTGGGACGGGGCGTGCATTGTGCATGAGGAGTTTAAGGCTCGCGGCCTGGAGGATCTAAAGGCACTGCACCCCGAGGCTGCGGTGTTGGTTCACCCCGAATCGCCCGACGCAGTGGTGGCCCTGGCGGATGTGGCCGGTTCTACCTCACAGCTGATTCGGGCGGCGCAAACGCTGCCCAACAAAGAATTTATTGTGGCCACGGACCAGGGCATTTTGTACAAGATGCAACAGCTGTGTCCGGACAAAACGTTTTACGTCGCGCCCACCGCTGGCAGTGGTGCCACTTGCCGCAGCTGTGCCAGTTGCCCCTGGATGGCTATGAATGCGCTGGAAAATCTCGCCAACGTGTTTGACCGCACTGACAATGAGATCCATGTGGACCCTGACCTCGGGCGCCGGGCAATGATTCCTCTGCAGCGAATGCTGGATTTCAAAAAATAACACACATGCATTTGGCTGTGGGTGGCGCCGAACTTGTACCGGGTCGCGCCTCTCAGTACCATTGCGCCTTTGTTTACGTTAGGGCTTGCGAGTCCAACGATTTGGTCGGAGCACTCTTTTAATGATTCAAGGCAGTATGGTCGCGCTGGTGACCCCAATGGCTCCTGATAACTCTCTGGACTGGGCCAGCCTGCGTAATTTGGTGGACTGGCATCTGGAACAGGGCACCCACGGCATTGTTGCTGTGGGGACCACGGGGGAGTCGGCCACGCTAAGCGTGGAAGAACACCTGGCGGTCATCAATGCCGTTGTGGAGCAGGTCGGGGGCCGCATCCCCGTCGTGGCTGGCACTGGGGCTAACTCGGTAGCCGAGGCCATGGAGCTGACCGAAGGCGCTCGTCAAGCGGGTGCCGACGCCTGTCTGTTGGTAACTCCTTACTACAACCGGCCTACCCAGGAAGGTTTGTACCAGTTTCACAAGTACATTGCGGAACAGGTGCCGATTCCTCAGCTGCTTTATAACGTACCCGCTCGTACCGGCGTCGATATGCTCCCCGAAACCGTACTTCGCCTAGCTGAGGTGGACAATATCATCGGTATCAAAGAGGCCACCGGAGACATGGTCCGGGCCAAAACGCTTATCGAGCAATCGGCCGAAGACTTCATTGTGATCTCTGGTGACGATGCCACGGCGGTGGAATTGATGCTTTTGGGTGGGCAAGGGGATATTTCCGTCACCGCGAATGTCGTACCCAGCACGATGGCTCGTATGTGTGAGTTAGCCATCGCCAAGAACGCCGAGGCGGCACGGGCCCTGAATGAGGAGTTAATGCCTCTGCATCGGGCCATGTTTCTGGAGGCCAACCCCATTCCCGTGAAATGGGCTCTGGCACAAATGGGACTGATTCCGGCAGGTATTCGCCTGCCCATGACGCCTTTGGCGGAACAGTATCACGCTCAGGTTGACACCGCTCTGCGAAACGCCGGGCTGCTATAGAGATTTTTCATGACAATAATGACAGTTAAACAAACGCGATTTTTTTATGGGGTCTTGGCGGCGTTCAGTCTGACCCTCACCGGCTGTGGTGTATTTTTTGGCGATGATGGCTATTTCCGTAATCGCGAAGATGACTATCTCAAGGCCGATAGTTTAGCGCCTCTGAAAGTCCCTCCGCACTTGAACAGCGAGGCGCCTGGTGAGTTGTATGTGGTACCGCCACTGACGGACGACGATCTCAGCTTTGTCGAAGATACCGATCGGTTTAGGGCCCCACGCCCTCGAGCCTTGGCGTTTAATGCCATGGAAGAGCGGGTAAGAATACAGCGCCTGGGCGATGATCAATGGATTTTGGTCAATGTGCAGCCAGGTCAAGTTTGGCCGCAGGTGAGCAATTTCCTGTCTTCGAATCAATTGCGGGTCGCCCGCACGGATATCAATCAAGGCATACTGGAAACCGGCTGGATCTCTTTCAATGAAGATCCCGATGAGGTTCACCGCTTCCAACTCCGTATTGACCGGGGTGTACAGCCGGACTCGAGCGAAATTCACGTGGTGCATATGGGTATGTCTCGCGAAGAGGCTGCAGAAGCAACCGGCTGGCCGAGCCGCTCTATCAGTCGAGAGCGGGAACACTGGCTGGTCGAAGAGCTGGCCCAGAATTTGGCTTCCGAGCAAATTGCCGCCGTGGGTGGCACCTCGCTGGTGGCGCAGGCCATTGGTGGCAGTGCCAAATCTGATCTGAGTATGAGAGATGGTGAGCCAGTTCTGACGTTGCTGTTGAATCGCGAACGGGCGCTCGCCAATTTATCTCATGCCACCCAGCAACAGGGCTTTACCACCCTCGACAGTAAAGTTAGCGCCGGCGTGATTTACGTGGCGTATCAAAAACCAGAAACTCGTGAGCGAGGCCGGTTTGCCCGTTTGTTTGGGCTCAATAAACCCAAGCCTACGCCCACCTCGCCTTACCGGTTGGAGCAACTTCTGGAGCGTCTACCTGAACCCTACGATTCCGTGCCCGAAGCCCGGGCCAGTGAAGCGGAGCGCGCCCGTCCAGACGCCCCTGGTTACTTGTTGGTGCTCAGCTTTACCGATAATGGTGTGGAAGCTCGTATGCGCGACCCTTACGGGCGCAAAATAGCGCCACGTCGCGCCCGGGAATTGTTGACTATCGTGCGGCAAAATTTGATCTAAGGCTGATACTCAATAATCTGACAATCTAGGGATCGACCAGCTATGCGTTTTGCTTCCCTCGGCAGTGGCAGTCGCGGTAACGCCACCCTGGTGGCTTGGGACTCCGGCGCCCTGCTGGTGGATTGCGGATTCAGCATCCGTGAAACGGTGGCGCGCCTGGCGCGCCTAGCCATGACCCCCGACCAGTTGACAGCCATTCTCGTCACTCATGAGCACAGCGACCATATAAAAGGCGTAGCACCCTTGGCGCGCCGCTATCAGCTGCCCGTGTATATGACACCGGGAACCTATCATGCGCGAGACCTGGGTGAGCTGCCGGATTTGCGCCTGATTCACGGTTACACATCGTTCGCCCTTGAAGGTTTACGCGTGACCCCGGTGGCCGTGCCACACGACGCCCGGGAGCCCGCACAGTTTGTGTTTGACTACCAAGAGCGGCGTTTGGGCCTTCTGACGGATTTGGGTAGTATCACCCCACACGTTGAGGCCTGCTATCAAGATTGCGATGCCATGATTTTGGAATCTAACCACGACCCGGTCATGCTGGCCTCCGGTGAATATCCGCCAGCGCTTAAGCGCCGTGTCGGCGGTCCCTGGGGGCATTTGAGCAACCAGCAGGCGGCGGGGTTTTTGGAGCGAATGGATTGTGCTCGATTGCGTCACCTTGTGATGGCGCACATCAGTGAGAAAAACAACAGTGTGGAATTGGCCAGGTCCGTCCTCGGCCCAGTCACTGCCCAAGTGCAAAAGGTGACTTACGCATGCCAAGAGCGTGGCTTTGGTTGGCTTAGTGTACTCTGAGTGCTGGCCGTTTCTATCGATGGTATTTGGAGTAGGGCTTGGCTATCCTGCGCAGTGCGGGCACCGAAAAAGGAGATCTCTGTGATCGAACGCCGTCAGTTTGAACGTACATCCACATCAATTCGGGTTGAGATTGCCAACCCCAGCTTTGGCACCATCATCGGTTTCGCCAAAGATATTTCCGATGGTGGAGCCTTGGTGCAGATTGAACGTCAACCTAACCCACCTGTGGGCACAGAAGTTATGGTCCGGTTCAGAAAAGCCGTAGGACCCATAAATGTTGAGCCTGTGCCGATGAAGGTCGTGCACCAGTTTCGCAACACCATCGGCTTGATGTTCGTCTAATCCAATCTTATCGGCACTGTTCGGGAAGCACGACAGTACCTTCCGCTTGGTTGGCCAACTGGCGTGCATCCCCGCAGGGCAAATCCGGATTGTCACTTAAATCAGCCCGCGCAAGGTGAACCAGGCTCAACAGCGGCGCCGCCGATTGCAACTGGTTTTCTCTGAGTATAAGCACTTCCAACCGGGACAAACGGCGCAGCTGCTCCACGTCGGTCAATTGATTGTTGGCTAGGTTGAGCTCACTGATGTGCCTGAAGCGCTCCAGCCCTTCCAGCGATTCAATTCCGGCGCTGCTGCAGTTGAGGCGGTTAAGCTGCTCGGCAGCGGTAATACTATTGTCCTTAATGGTTTGTTCAACACACCTGTGCAGGGCGCGATCGGCGAGCTTGTAGTCCTTGAATAAGGGTGGGGGGGTATAAACAGTCCGTTCGTTTATATGGAACGAATAGTCGGCACATGCGGTCAGCATAAGGCTGCATAATAGCGCCCCCATGCTGGCAAAAAAGTAGTTCTTCTGCATAAAGCGGCCTATCTTTTGGAGTCACATTTGTACTATTCTGGTGTCCATCTTGGCAGGCTCAAAATTAAATTGCCAGCGGTAGCAAACACCAAGTTTTAACAAAAAAGAGATCTTAAGTTCATATAGAGGATTGACAATGAAATACCTAGTTGTGCTTTGTGCGATTGTATTTTTAACGGCCTGTGCGACCACCGATCCTTACACGGGTGAAGACAAGGCCAGCCGTACCGCCACGGGGGCCGGTATAGGCGCAGTGGCCGGTGCAGTGATCGGCGCGGCCAGCGCCAGCCGATCTGACCGGGCTCGTGGAGCTTTGACGGGCGCGGTGGCTGGTGGTGCTATCGGTGGTGGCGTGGGTTACTACATGGACCGTCAGGAGGCCAAACTGCGCGAAGAGCTTCAGGGCACAGGGGTGCAGGTGCGTCGTGAAGGCGACAAGCTTTACTTGGTAATGCCCGGAAACATTACCTTCGCCACCGGTCGCCACGAGATCCGCTCCGAGTTTTACCCGGTCTTGAACTCAGTCGCCAAAGTGGTAAATGAGTTTAACCAAACCATCGTAGTGGTCAGTGGCCATACGGACTCCACGGGTAGCGCTCAGCTCAATCAGACTCTGAGTGAAAATCGGGCCCAAAGCGTTGCCGATTATCTGGCTGCGCGCGATGTGAGCCGTATGCGCATGGAAACTTATGGCTTCGGTCCGCGCTACCCCGTGGCCACCAACGCAACCGCAGAAGGACGGCAAGAGAACCGCCGGGTAGAGTTGGAGCTGGTCCCCGTCGAGTAACATTGTGGTGACCCCGAAACCGCCCGAGGTAACTCGGGCGGTTTTTTTATACCCATTACGATTAGGATATCGAGCCCCATGACGTCTTCATTTCCTGGTGTAGCGGTGGTTTGCAACGATACCGGAAGCCGCGATCAAGCGGCGCAAGTGGCGCGACGTCTAGAGTGCCCGCTGTTAATGGGGGTGGAACCCAAAGATGTACACGATCTGGACTTCACTCTCGTGTGTGACGCTCAGGGTTTATCGGTACAGCAGACCGGCGCCAAAGCGCCGGGCCCGGTACGTGCCGAATTTGCCAGTGGCAGTGTTGATCATCGGCGCAAATTCGGGGGCGGCAAAGGGCAAATGATCGCCAAGGCCGTGGGCATCAAAGCCGGTATTTATCCGCACATCGTGGATCTAACGGCCGGCCTGGGGCGCGATGCCTTTGTACTGGCAAGCCTGGGCTCTCGATTAACAATGGTTGAACGTTCGCCGCTGGTCCATCTGTTGCTGGAGGACGGTTTACGGCGTGGATGTATGGCGGCGCACGACCCGGAACTGCGAGCGATTCTGAGCCGGATGGAGCTTGTGCATATGGATGGTGCTGACTATGTGCAGCAACTTACCGAAGCGCCTGATGTTATTTACCTGGATCCTATGTTTCCCGAGCGCCAGAAGAGTGCTGAGGTGAAAAAGGAAATGCGCGCTTTCCATCAGTTGGTGGGTAAAGACGAGGACGCCGATACGTTGTTGGTGGCAGCGCTGGACAAGGCCCGCTACCGGGTGGTGGTAAAGCGTTCCCGCAAAGCGCCATTTCTGGCCGGGCGGGAGCCCTCCTATCAACTTGCCGGAAAAACCAGCCGGTTTGATGTTTATGCCCTGTGCAAATTTCCCGAATCCCTCGGCAGCACAGAGCCTTCGGCGGATAGCTAATGGCGGCTATTCTTAACTCAGCACTTCAAGACGCATGGATAGATCTATAGCGCGGCAGTGTTTGGTCAGTGCACCGATGGAAATGTAATCCACACCCGTTGCCGCCAGCTCAGGCAGCGTCTCCTCAGTCACATTGCCCGATGCTTCAAGCTTGGCTCGACCCTCGTTCAGTGCCACAGCCGCGCGCAGATCAGTCAAGGTAAAATTGTCCAACATCACGATGTCTGCCTTGGCACTCAGCGCAAGCTGTAATTCCTCCAGGGATTCCACCTCCACTTCCACCGGCTTGCCGGGGGCGAGCTCCCGCGCGGCCGCCACGGCCAGATCAATACCGCCACAAGCGGCGATGTGATTTTCCTTGATCAAAAATGCATCAAACAGGCCCACACGATGGTTGTGGCAGCCACCGCAAGTGACAGCGTATTTTTGCGCTAAGCGCAGCCCCGGTAGAGTTTTGCGCGTGTCCAACAATTGCACCTCGGTGCTGGCGATTAAACCAGCGTAATGGGCGCTGATGGTGGCCGTGCCAGACAGCGTTTGCACAAAATTCAGTGCCGTTCGCTCGCCGGTGAGCAGGCTTCGGGCTGGGCCCTGTAAGGTGAATAGCACCGTGTTGGCGGCCACCTTATCACCGTCAGCCACCTGCCAGTGAATTTGCACCGCTTCGTCCAACTGACGGAACACCTCCTCTACCCAAAGCCGGCCACAGAAGCAGCACGCTTCGCGTGTAATGACGGTGGCTTTGGCACTGTGTGAGGCTGGGATCAGCTGTGCGGTAATATCACCGCTGCCAATGTCCTCGTCCAGGGCCTGGGAGACGCCATGGCGTATGGCGTCCATCAAGTCTGCAGAGACTAGGGGCATGGGGTTGGCTCCAAAGGCAAAATCAATCGGTGTGGTAGTAGCGCAGGGTCAGTTGATTGCCCCGCTGGGTGAATTCTACCTGCTGCAGTGCGCTCATACCTAAAAGTACTTGGTTTCCACTCATGGCGGGGTTAATACTGGCACTAACGTCGCGCAGGGTGATTTTGCCCAATTCAAGGCTATCGAGACGCGTAGACCGCACTTGAATGCGTCCGTTGGCAGTTTGTGCGTAATGGCGGGCCCCAGCTCTGAGGCCTATGCGCTCAGCCAAATCCTGGCTAACCACCACGTCTGTGGCCCCAGTGTCCAACAGAAAAACAGTCGCTTCGCCGTTGATTGTTCCACTGGCTACGTAGTGGCCAGCGCGGTTGCGCTCCAGTACCACTTCAGTCACGTCAAGGTCCGAAAAACCCCCAGGCTGACGGTTGGGGTTGAGTTGTTTCTGCTCCCGCGCGTTGAAGTAGAGGGTGAGTAAACCCAGCGCAGCCAACCAGGCCAGTACCAGCATTATTCGACCGATCTTGTGGCCGGGAGGGGAGGGCAGAGTCATATATTTGCGTCGATGTCTTATACCGTTAATGGCCGGTTATTTTATTTTTCGAGAAAAAAAACTCTAAGAAAAATAACAAGTTAATCGAAATTGTGATGGGCATCTCGATATTACCATTTGCTTCTGGGATGTGTCTTGGCCTTGGCTATAATTCCTGGCAGACAGCCATTTCGCCGGTCATAGACCACGGTACATCGCCATGAGTGAAAGCAATCCGTCCGGACAAGAAAACGTCGTACCCCTCAAACCCAAGCCCGATCGCATGGCCGCCGTGGCGCTTACCCGCCTGCCTGCCGCCATGCACTCTCTGCGCGATAAAGCTCGGCAACAGCTACAGATGCGTTTACGTGAGCTTTTCGACAAAGCCGACGACGCACTCTTTGAACTCGCCGATCAATCCACAAACAATCAGGAACAAAACCTCTACTTCGACTCCATGCGCGAAGTGCGGTTGCGTCGCCGGACCATGGAGGCGACCTTTTTTCGCCGTATCGATATAGCCTTCGCCCAGCTCCTGGATCCCCAGGCGCACAAAGAGGAGTATTCCACGGGCGATGATATATCGGTGGACGAGCTGTCTCTGGTGCAGAACGACGAGCTGGAGGAGTTGGTAGCGACCGAAGGGATGGTCAATAAGGCCAACGATGAGTTTGCTGAGCCAATTCAGCACTTGATCATGCGCATTGACCACCTGGTACCGGTTAAGGTTTATCAAAAAAATAACCCTCTAGGCGCCAATGTTATTTGCCACGCGTTTACCGAGGCTGCCAAGACCTCGCGCATAGACGTCAAGGCCAAGCTGGTTCTGTTCAAATTGTTCGACAAGCAGGTAATGACGCAACTGGGGAGCCTGTACCAGGGGCTGAATCAACTTCTGATCGAAGCCAATATATTGCCTTCATTGACCCGCGCCCCGCGTATCAAGAAAGGCCCCTCTGGTACTGCCTATGGTGCCGGTGCCAGCGTTAATAACGCTCAGTCTGGTGGAGAGGTTCGGCAGGACGCCCACACTAACGAAGTGTTGCTTACCTTACGCGATCTGCTTGGTGGAGCTGAGCAGGGTCAGGCTCACGGCGTTGGCGGCAGCGGCGGCGGAGAGGTGCTGCAAACAGACGATTTGGTCAGGCTCTTGTCTCAAGCTCAACAACAAGCACCTGCACCGGTAGCCAGCGGCGCGCAAACCGTGAATGTACGTGCCTTACTAAACGGTCTGCTGGGTGGGCAAAGAGATCAACACATCAATCAGGTTGACGAGGACGTCATCAACCTGGTCAGTATGATGTTTGAATTTATTCTCGATGACCGGAACCTGGCTGCCCCCATGAAAGCGCTTTTGGGGCGGTTACAGATACCCATGGTAAAGGTGGCTATCGCGGACAAGTCCTTTTTCAGTAAAGGTGGGCATCCCGCCCGGCGTCTACTGAACGAAATGGCCAATGCGGCTCTAGGTTGGCAGGAGCGGCCCGAGGACTCTGGCCAAAGAACCGACAACCTCTATAAGAAAATGGAGTCGGTAGTCCAAACCGTGTTGTCGGACTTTGAAACCGACATGGGGATTTTTGAACGGCTGCTGCAAGATTTCCGGGCATTTTTGGAGAAAGACAAGCGGCGTGCGCAAATCCTGGAGCAGCGTACTTTGGACGCGGAGGACGGCAAGGCCCGTTCAGAGCGTGCGCGTGCTGAAGTCAATGTGGCACTGGCCAGAATCACCGAAGGTGTTCAGGTCCCTGTCGAGGCCGAGCAGCTGCTGCGCGAAGCCTGGGCCAACGTCATGTTTATTACCTGCCTCAAACAGGGCGCGGATGGCGAAGCTTGGCAGCAAGTCTGCGAAATCGCTGAACAGTTGGTGTGGAGCGTCAGTGCGCCCATGGATAAAAACAATCGGAAGGAGTTGCTCCGGGTGGTTCCTCGCCTGCTGCCCAAACTGCGTGCCGGGTTGGAAGGCATCTCCTTTAACCCTTACAGCATGACTCAATTGTTCAAACAGCTGGAAACGCTGCACCTGTCGCGCTTGCGCGCCCAGGTAGCACCGGCACAGACGGAACCGGCGAACGTAGAGCCGGCGGCTGCCACAGTTGTTGCACCAGCCCCAGTAGCGACAGAAGTGACTGTGCCCGTGACGGAGGCTGACGCGCCCGCTCCCGAGGCCGTTTCTAAAGCTCCTGTGGTGGCGGCTGTCGAAGCCGAAGCAACGCCAGTTGAATCAACTCCCGAGCCTGCCGCGGTCGCCCCTGAAGAGGCAGCGCCATCCGTTGCCGCTCAATCGAGCCAAGAACCGGTTGAGTCCGCTCAAGAGATCACTTTGGTTGAAGGCGATCAACACTTGGCTTTGGTTGGTAATATTACCCAGGGAAGCTGGTTTGAAATGCTGGATGAGAGCGGGCAGGGGTATCGCTGTCGACTCGCCGCCATCATCAAAGCCACGGGCAAATACATTTTCGTGAACCGTTCAGGCATGAAAGTGGCCGAAGAGACCCGCGAGGGGCTGGCCCTGGCCCTGAAGAAGGGGCGCCTGCGGATACTGGATGACAGCATGTTGTTCGATCGGGCCCTGGAGGCTGTGATCGGCAACTTACGTCAGGCCAGAGTCAAATAATTTGGTGAGTGTTGGCAGAGAAGCGGCAACAGTCCGCCAGGGCAGTTGGCGCTTCTTTAATCTGCCTGTATTATCCCCCTTATCATCATAAGGGGTTTTCGTGAACGAGCAGATTCGCAACGGCTGGCTGGCGTCGGCTCAAGCTTGTCCTTCTCCCAACTTCAATCCGCGTCCTGCGGGTTCGGTGGTTAGCCTGTTGGTGATTCATAATATCAGCTTGCCTCCTGGGCAATTTGGCACCGGCTGTGTACAACAGTTTTTTTGCAATCAGCTCGACAGTCAGCAAGACCCCTATTTCGCGACCATCGCCGATTTGCGTGTGTCCTCACATTTGTTTATTGAGCGCGATGGGGGGCTGACCCAGTTTGTTTCCCTGAGCGATCGCGCCTGGCATGCGGGAGCATCAAGCTTTGAGTCCGTGACTAACTGCAACGACTACAGTATTGGTATTGAGCTGGAGGGTTGCGATGATATTGCTTACACTGAGGCGCAGTATCAGCGTTTAGCGGGGGTAACCGCTTTGCTGTTATCCCGTTTTCCAGCGCTTTCGGAGCAGCGAGTGGTCGGCCACCAGGACATAGCCCCAGGGCGGAAAACCGACCCGGGAGAAGCTTTTGACTGGCTGTATTTCCGGTCACTGCTAAAGCAGCATTTATCAACAAACCATAAAATAGAGCCCATATGACTTTTCTCAGTTTGATTGTTGCGTTGGCACTGGTTCAGTGGTGGGGGTCGGGTGCGCCCTTGCAGCGCGACGGCTGGTTTTTTGCCTGGATGGATCGTCTGCAGGGTGTGGAGGCGCTCAACAAAGTGCCCGGTGCCTACAGTCTTACAGCCATACTCGTGCCTTGCTTGACTCTTTGGCTGCTGACATGGGGTCTGGTTGCGTGGCTGTCCCCCATATGGGTGTTTTTTATTGCCGTTCCCGTGTTGCTCTATAGCTTCGGGCGAGGCGATTTCTCGGCTGCGGTCAAAGCCTATTTAGTGGCTTGCAAGCGGGAGGACTCGGTGGCGGCGAGCCAGTTGCTGGAAGAGCTGCGCGGTGGCGTGACCCATGGAACCGATGCCGATGCGGAAGACTGGCAAACGCTTAACCAGCAGGCGCTGGCGGTGATCAGCTACCGTGGGTTCGAACGCATGTTTGCGGTATTGTTTTGGTTCGTAATTTTAGGGCCGATGGGTGCCCTGCTGTACCGGTTGAGCCTCCTGTATCGGGAGCGTTCCCCGGACCGTTTTGTTGAGCGCTGGGTGTGGCTTCTGGAGTGGCCGGTTGTTCGCCTAATGGGGTTAACCTGGGCTATGGCGGGGAATTTTGATACGTGTGTTTCGCACTGGAAGCAAACGGCGCTGAATTTCACGCTCCCCTCTATACAGGTCCTCAGAGGCCAATTGCTGGGAGCCCTGGGAGAGCCGGCGGTTTTGGGCGAAGTCGATGCCGCAGGAACCAACGTGGGATTGGAAGAGCCATTACTGGAAATACCCCTGGAAGATCCCGACCACAGCCGTCGGTTGATTCACGCCAGTTTGCCCCTGTTGTCTCGTTCTCTGCTACTCTGGGTATGTGCGCTGGCACTGGTCACCCTGTTAGTGTGACAACGAAAAAGTTTCAATAGCGAGGTTTCCAATGCCGTCCTTTGATGTGGTTTCTGAAGTCGACAAGCACGCGTTGACCAACGCTGTGGATCAGGCCAGCCGCCTGATAGGTAACCGGTACGATTTTAAAGGGGTTGATGCCAGTATTGAGCGCAACGACTACCAGGTGATTCTCACGGCTGAGGCTGACTTCCAGGTGCAGCAGCTGCTAGATGTGCTTCAAGGTGCACTGTTAAAAAACGGCATTGATATCGTTTGTCTGGATATTCGCGAGCCCAAAGCATCCGGCAAACAGGTCAAACAAGAAGTGTTCGTACGTACGGGCCTGGAGTCCGACCTGTGCAAGAAAATTGTCAAAATGATCAAGGACAGCAAGCTAAAAGTTCAGGCCCAGATTCAGGGTGAACAGGTGCGTGTTACTGGCAAAAAGCGTGATGACCTGCAGGCGGTTATGGCAACTTTGCGTGAAGCAGAGGGAATCGATATGCCTTTGCAGTTTTCCAATTTTCGCGATTAATCGTACCGAACAACGCATGGCACCATCCATGCTGGCGCCCACTGGGTGAACTGATAAGTAACTGAGATTTGCATGTCCGAGATTCCTTCCGTGCCCCGTCGCTCATGGGGGCAGGCCCTACGTATTTATTTTCACCCGCGCGTGGCCTCCATGCTGTTTTTGGGGTTTTCCGCGGGTTTGCCTTATATGCTGGTTTTTACCACGCTCACCGCGTGGTTGACGGAGGCCGGCGTAGCCCGCGCCAGCATCGGCTTTTTCAGTTGGATCGGGATTACCTATTCCATCAAGGTGCTCTGGGCGCCGGTGGTGGATCGGGTGCAGCTGCCGCTGCTGGGCCGCTTGCTGGGCAAGCGCCGCAGCTGGATGCTTCTCGCCCAATTGTTGATTGCGGGTGGATTGGTGGGCATGGCCATGACCGACCCGGTGCAGGACCTAGCTTGGATCGCGATCTTTGCGCTGCTGGTGGCCTTCGGGTCAGCCACTCAGGACGTGGCGATTGATGCCTGGCGCATCGAGGCGACCTCGACGGAGCGTCAGGCCGCCATGTCCGCCGTTTACGTATTCAGTTACCGGATGGCTCTCCTGGTGGCCGGGGCTGGGGCCCTGCATATGGTGGGCTGGGTGAATTGGCCGGGGGTTTATCTGGTCATGGCAGCACTCATGGGTGTGGGTATGTTGACCGTCCTCTTGTCGGCCGAGCCCAAGGTCGCTCGCCAGTCCGATGCGGTTTTCCTGGAAGAGCGAGTTCAGAATTATTTGGCGCGCAGCGAGCATGTGCCTCCCACCGTCAGGTCCACAGTCGCCTGGCTGATTGGCGCGGTAGTGTGTCCGTTTGTGGATTTCTTTACGCGCTATGGCCGTCAAGCCGTGGTGCTACTGTTGGTGGTGGGTACCTACCGGATCTCTGATATCAGCATGGGTGCCATGGCCATGCCCTTTTATCTGGATACCGGCTTTTCGAGAGCCGCCATTGCCAATATCACCGGTATTTACGGTGTTGCCATGACGGTTTTGGGGGGCGTAATTGGAGGCCTGCTAGTACCTCGTTATGGACTCATGCCGGTCTTACTGGCGGGAGCGATGCTGTCGGCGGCCACCAACTTGCTGTTTTCACTGATGGCAATAGTCGGGCCAGAGACTTGGATGTTGATCATTACCATCAGTGGCGACAACTTTTGCGGTGGTTTGGCCATGGCGGTGCTGATTGCCTGGATGTCCAGCTTGGTCAACAGCGCCTATACGGCCACGCAATACGCACTTTTTAGTTCGCTGATGACTTTACCTGGAAAATTTATTGGTGGATTCAGTGGTGTTGTCGTGGAAAGCCACGATTACTTTCTGTTTTTCATTTACGTAGCACTCATTGGTGTCCCCGCGATTCTATTGGTGGCGTATCTGATGTGGAAACCCTCCCTGCCGCTATCCTCAACGCCTAAAGAAGTTGACGTGTTGTCACGAAAAGTCTCGTAAAAGGTTGATTTTACAGACCTACTTGATTTGGCCATCTATCGCGGCTATGTTAAAATGCGTCAGCGATCGGGCCAGCTGAACAATTTCGTCCGTCAGGCAAGAACCGATAACACGGCCAGAGATCCCGGCTGAGGGCAAGGAATACCGCTTCTCTACCCAGTTGAACGCGCTAGCTGAGCGGGCGCAGACATTATTCCTGATTAACCAGTGGACTAGAATCCGGTCTTGGCCGAATGCCGGAGCGGATGAGCCTCTACGGCACATCGTTAATACGCCCTCAAAGGTACGTGTGTGACGCGACAGAGCTTGTATTTATTATTGCTCTTGCTGATGGTCGGCCCCAGTTGGGCGAGCACTCTGGAGTTGCGCAACGGTGATCGCCTCTCCGGTGAGTTTATGCGAGCCGACGAGACGCACATCTACTGGGCGTCGTCAAAGTTCGGCACTCTCAGGGTGGACAAGGCCGATGTGGCCGACATCGCCACCACTAAGCCTCTAAAAATTCATGGCGTCAGAACCCCGTGCCTAATCGAGGGTATGGACGATGAGCACCTGCTCTACATCTGCGGTGGTGATGCAGAACCGCGGCGGGTACCATTGGTTTCAATAGCCGTTATCGCCCCCTACAAGAATTTTATTCAAGGTGTATACAGCTACAAAGGTCGAATCAACTTGTCCGGTATTTACGCCCGGGGCAATGACGTTCGGGATGACTGGGTGTTGACCTCCAATGTGGAGTACCGCCGTCATGATTGGCGGCACACGGCGCGCGTGGAATACGCCAGCTATTCGAGGCAGCGCCGATCCTCCGACGTTAAATGGGGCGGTCGTTACGGTTTGGACTGGTTCTTTCGAGAGCGCTGGTTCTTGAACAATGAAATTCGTTACGGTGCTGACGAATTGCGTGCCTTGGATCGTTACTACAACTTTTCCAGCGGTGCCGGTTTCCAGTTCTGGGAGAATCCCACAACGGCATTGTCACTCACGGGTGGTTTGGCCTACGTGGGGGAAGTTTATCGAGAGCCGGATCAGCCCCCAGAGGATTTCAATCGCCGCGAAGAACGTACCGCCTGGCGCGTAGGGTCGGACTTTCGCTACAGACTACCCATGAACGTGTCTCTTTTTCACAAAAGTGAAATGGTGTTGGCCACCGAGTCTGGCGGAGACTGGCAACTCACCTCGTCCACTGGGGTCAGTACCATGATTGCGGCACGCCTGTACTCGGAAGTTAAAATCGACTACAACGTCGACAATCGTCCCCAGCAAAACACCAGGCGGGAAGATACACGCCTGCAGATCGGGCTCAATTACGAGTGGTAGTCTGCACAATGAGCTGTAACGGAGAAGGGATCCTATGCGCTTGCTAGTACTGTTTCTGGTCATTCCTTTGCTGGAGATTTGGCTGCTCATTCATGTGGGCGGGTATGTCGGTGCCGCGCCCACCGTGGCGCTGGTGGTACTCACCGCTGTGGTGGGTGTTACCGTGATTCGCCTGCAGGGATTGAGCGCCCTCACGCGCGCCAATGCACGCATGAGGGCAGGAGAAGTCCCTGCTCAGGAAATGGGCGAAGGCCTGATTTTGGCGCTCGCCGGTGTATTACTGCTCACCCCCGGTTTTGCGACCGATGCCGTTGGTTTTGCCTGCCTGATTCCTCCTTTGCGTCGTCGCCTGTTGGCTCCCTGGTTGCGTAAACTAGGCCGGAGCCAGCAATGGCCACCGCATTCTGGCCCATCCGAGTCGGGTCGAACCCTGGAAGGCGAGTATCGCCGCGACGACGATGAGCGTTTAGACCGCGACCCCGACTCACGCAAATAGAGCACATATTTTTTCCATCAGCTGTTGAAATACCCTCCCGCTGTCCCCAATAACCTACCCACTGCTGGTTCTAGCCTGACGCCCAAAGGTATCTGGGCGGGGCGGAGCGGCGGGCCTTGAATCCTATGGGTTCGCCGCCATATAGGCATCATTCCGGGTCACCCCGGCTAATTCAGTGTTTAACACGCTAGTTTGGAGAAGAAAATCCATGAAAATTCGTCCTTTACACGATCGCGTTGTGGTTCGCCGCAAGGAAGAAGAGCAAAAAACCTCTGGTGGCATTGTGTTGCCGGGTTCCGCTAAAGAGAAGCCTAACCAAGGTGAAGTGCTGGCGGTGGGCAGTGGCCGAGTGTTGGATAACGGCGAAACCCGTCCCCTGGATGTAAAAGTGGGCGACGTGGTGGTTTTTGGTAAGTTCGCTGGTAGCGACACCATCGAAGTTGACGGCGAAGAGCTGGTTATTCTGAGCGAAAACGACATCAAGGCCGTGCTGCTCTGATCCGCCTCAACCATCGTCTAAACCAAACATCTCAAACAGTTTACTGGAAGGAAAAGTAATATGTCAGCGAAACAAGTGAAATTTGGCGATAGCGCCCGTCAGGGTATGCTCAAAGGAGTTAACCTCCTGGCCGACGCGGTAAAAGCGACACTCGGTCCCAAAGGCCGCAACGTAGTGATTGAGAAATCCTTTGGCGCTCCCACCATCACCAAAGATGGTGTTTCCGTAGCCAAGGAAATCACTCTGAAAGACAAATTTGAAAACATGGGTGCACAGATGGTGAAGGAGGTTGCTTCACGCGCCTCTGATGACGCTGGCGACGGCACCACCACCGCTACCGTTCTCGCGCAAGCCATTGTCACTGAAGGCCTGAAAGCCGTGGCCGCGGGCATGAACCCCATGGATATCAAGCGCGGCATCGACAAAGCCATCACGGCGGCCGTTGCGGAAGTAAAAAGCTTGGCCAAACCTTGTGCCGACAGCAAATCCATTTCTCAGGTCGGTACCATTTCCGCCAACTCGGATGCTGACGTGGGCGCCCTGATTGCCAGTGCCATGGAAAAAGTGGGCAAAGAAGGTGTGATCACTGTGGAAGAGGGCTCCAGCCTGGAGAACGAGCTGGACGTCGTGGAAGGTATGCAGTTTGATCGCGGTTACCTCTCTCCCTACTTCATCACCAACCAGGACAACATGTCCGTTGAGCAGGACGACCCTTACATCCTGCTGGTGGACAAGAAAATCTCCAATATTCGCGAGCTCCTGCCGACTCTGGAAGCGGTTGCCAAGGCCAACAAGCCACTGGTAATTGTGGCTGAAGACGTAGAAGGCGAAGCGCTGGCCACTCTGGTGGTTAACAACATGCGCGGTATCGTGAAAGTTGCGGCCTGTAAGGCACCTGGCTTCGGTGATCGTCGCAAAGCCATGTTGCAGGATATCGCCATCTTGACCGGCGCTACCGTGATTTCAGAAGAAGTTGGTCTGGACCTGGAAAACACCACTTTGGAGCACCTGGGTCGCGCCAAGCGTGTCACCATGTCCAAAGAGAACACCGTTATTGTTGATGGCGCTGGCAACAACGCCGACATCCAGGCGCGTGTTCAGCAGATTCGCACCCAGATGGAAGACACCAGCTCCGACTACGATCGCGAGAAGCTACAAGAGCGTGTTGCCAAACTGGCGGGCGGTGTGGCTGTGATCAAAGTAGGTGCAGCCACCGAAATGGAAATGAAAGAGAAAAAAGCCCGTGTTGAAGATGCTCTGCATGCAACACGCGCCGCGGTGGAAGAGGGTGTTGTACCTGGTGGTGGTACCGCGCTGCTGCGTGCCGTTGCAGCCCTTGCCGGCCTGACGGGTGACAACGAAGAGCAAACCGCTGGTATCTCTATCGCACGTCGCGCTATGGAAGCACCACTGCGCCAGATCGTGGCCAACGCCGGTGCCGAGCCGTCTGTAGTGGCTGATCAAGTGAAGAAAGGCGAAGGCGCCTACGGCTACAACGCGGCCACTGGCGAATTCGGCGACATGCTGGAGATGGGTATTCTCGACCCGGCCAAAGTAACTCGTACTGCTCTGCAGGCGGCGGGTTCTATTGCCGGCTTGATGATCACTACCGAAGCGATGATTGCCGACGAGCCGGACGATGACAAAGGTGGCGCTCCAGATATGGGCGGCATGGGTGGTATGGGCGGCATGGGCGGCATGATGTAATTTGCCGTTCGCCTTCTGCCAAAGCACTGGACAAGCTCCAGTGCTTTGGTGCTTTAAGTGAGCTATACTGCCTCATCCCAAATTTGCAATTCCTACAGTCACCAGGCTCCCTGAACGCTTGGAGCTGATAGCCTCCAACGCAGCTGTGCGAACGTTGGACGCAAAATCTCTGCGGCTTGGCCGCTTCACACTCATAACCGTATCCAGGAGAGAATCGTTATGGCCTTCGAACTACCCGCATTGCCTTACGCAAAAGACGCTCTGGCACCTCACATCTCTGAGGAAACCCTTGAGTATCACTACGGCAAACATCACCAAACCTACGTCGACAAGCTTAACGCGGCCGTTCCCGGCACCGAGTTTGAAGGCAAAAGCCTTGAAGAAGTGGTTAAGACCTCCAGTGGCGGCGTATTCAATAATGCCGCTCAGGTGTGGAACCACACCTTTTACTGGAACTGCCTGAACCCCAACGGCGGCGGTGAGGCCAAAGGCGCCGTCGCGGAAGCGATCAACAGCGCATTCGGTTCTTTTGCTAAATTCAAAGAAGAGTTCACCAACTCGGCGGTCGGCAACTTCGGTTCCGGTTGGACCTGGCTGGTGAAAAAGTCTGACGGTAGTGTGGCCATCGTCAACACCAGCAACGCGGAAACACCGTTGACGGACGACAGCGTCACCACTTTGCTGACCGCTGATGTCTGGGAACACGCCTATTACATTGACTACCGCAATGCCCGTCCTAAGTACATGGAGGCCTTCTGGGCTCTGGTAAACTGGGACTTCGTCAACGAGAACTTCGCTAAGTAAGATGCCGCTCGGCTGACAGAAACCAGGCTCCGGCGTCGTCGGTGCCTGGTTTTTTTTGTCTCTGAACTAAAGGGCACTTACGCCGGTCTTACAGGTCAACCTGGGCCAATGGACCTGTCGCTTATGGAGTAAAGCCGTCTGGTTCCTTAAGACGGCTTGTGGTGTGAACCTTCAATTTTGCTCCTATAGCTGCTATAAATCGCACCGTTGGGCTTTTCCCGCTTTTAGAGTCAGCACAATTATGGAACGTAAAGAACCTACCCTCTCCGGAATCGCGCCGGATAAAGATGAAATCGAAGCGCGCCAGGAACCGAAGCCCAGTGGCCCCGAGCGGCCCAAGAGCGCTCGGCCTACCGGAACCCGCCCCCCATCACCTCCGCCACCAGCGTCTTCTGGCTCAAGCGCCCTGGTATTTGTAGCCTTGTTTTTGGCTCTGGCTGGCGTGGCCGGCAGCGGCTATCTCGGTTGGCAGTTTTATGAGGCTGAGCAGGAGTTGGCGCAGTCAGAAGCACGTATTGCTGATCTGGAGCGCCGGCTGGATGTGACTTACGATGAGTCGGTGGATTCCATCGAGGCGGTGCAGGCTAAACTTCAGTGGGCGGACTCCGAAATTCGCAAGCTATGGGGCGTGTCTCACGATACCAATCGCCGCAACATCAACAACAACCGTGAGCAAATTGAGGCTTTAAAGACCGAGCTGGGCACAGTGCGTGGAAATGCTAATTCTGCTCGCAGTGCAATCACCGGGCTCAATGAGTCACTGACTGAAGTGAAAGCGGCGGTAACCAGTCTGGAAGGTGGGCTTGGTTCTATTGATGAGCAGCGCCGGCGACTGCAAAACTTGGAGGAGCAGCTGGATCAGTTTGGCGATCGGATCGCCCAGTTGAGTGCTTTGGCCAGCCGCGTTGAAACCAATGAGGAAGCCATTGCGGCTATCGACTCCTACCGCCGTAGCATCAACCGCGACCTTATGGCGCTCAAAGATCAATTGGCGCAGCAGTAAAGCTTTCGAATCTATATTCCTCAGTGCTAAACCGGAAAAGCTTCGTAAGCAAGCCTTCGGGCCGCGCAGGGTGAGTGTTCAGCAAACGTCGTGAACCCAGTCCCCACGCGCTCTCAGTGTTTCGGGACACTTCCCACTTCACTGTGGTCGTCCATGGGGACTCGAAAGCTTAGGCAAGTGATGTACTCTGTAAGGTTATTTGCGGGCAATTCGCAGGAGGCTTTTCGAAAACGCCGTGGACCCAGCCCCTGCGTGCTCCCGGCGCTTCGGGGCACTCCTCGCATCCCTGCGCGAACCAAGAGCTTGCTTACGAAGCAGCTAGTTCGATTGCGCGGAAGGCTGCGCTAATCGCTGTCGTGACGGTTAGCGCAGCGAGTCTCAAAACGCCCTATAACCTTTCCGGGCTTTATATTATTCAGTGATGTCCAGTTCGCAATGAGGGTGACCTCAGGTCGGGCTGGTTATTTATGGCTCCAGCCGAAAGACTTATTACTTTTCGCGAGGTCAGGTTCCACTGATCAATGGCATTTTCCAACTCGTTGCGATGCGGCCCCTTGGACTTGCAGCTCTGACAAACAATGCAGAAGCTGGGTCCGTTTTGCGTAATGTGCAAGTGCCCGCTCAAGCAGAACGGGCAGGGTTCAATTGCGCTCGCCATAGGCTAACACTCCAAACGGTAGGTGCGGAAAGTGTGTTTTCGAGGGGGGAAGCTTGCCTGCACTGAAAGAGGACTTCAGCGGATAGATTGGAAATGTACAGTACCCGAGAACCACCGGGGGTTTAGTCACGGTTGCAGTTACTCCTTGCGACTGTGGCCCCAATTTTAGTGGCTTTGACGGCGAATGCAAGTTTCCTGCAAAGCTATGCGCCGCTCTTAGCACGAATGGCTGAAAAGCAGGACAAGAAAAGCGTCAGTAAGGTAAAATTCCGCCTCCATTCACGCTGCCAGTTGCCGGGAAACCACTTATGACTACTGTGATTCGTCAAGCCGATTTAATCGATAGTGTCGCTGACGCACTTCAGTTTATCTCCTACTACCATCCAGTGGATTTTATCCAGGCTCTGCACCAAGCGTATGAGCGTGAGGCTAACCCTGCCGCCAAAGACGCCATGGCGCAAATACTGATCAACTCCCGTATGTGCGCCACTGGCCACCGACCCATTTGCCAAGATACTGGCATTGTGACGGTGTTTGTGACCGTGGGTATGGAGGTTCAGTGGGAAGCCGATATGAGTTTAACGGACATGGTGAACGAAGGCGTCCGTCGTGCTTACAACCATCCGGACAACGTGCTGCGCGCGTCCATACTGGAAGATCCCGACGGTGCCCGTAAAAACACCGGCGACAACACCCCCGCCGTAATTCATTACAACATCGTGCCCGGCAACACGGTGGACGTGCATGTGGCAGCGAAGGGCGGTGGTAGTGAAGCCAAGACTAAATTTGCCATGCTGAATCCGTCCGACTCAGTGGTTGACTGGGTGTTGGAGATGGTGCCCAAAATGGGCGCTGGTTGGTGTCCGCCGGGCATGTTGGGTATCGGTATTGGTGGAACCGCCGAAAAAGCCATGTTGCTCGCCAAAGAGGCGCTCCTGGAGCCGGTAGACATTCAGGAGCTGCAGGACAGAGGCGCCGCGAATCGCGCTGAAGCCTTGCGCCTGGAGCTGTTCGACAAGGTCAACCGATTGGGCATAGGTGCCCAGGGACTCGGTGGTTTGACCACGGTGTTGGATATCAAAGTCAAAGATTATCCCACCCATGCGGCCAACAAAGCGGTGGCGATCATTCCCAACTGCGCCGCGACTCGGCACGCACACTTTACCTTGACCGGCGAGGGCCCGGCTCTGCAAACACCGCCTTCGTTGGATGATTGGCCGGAGGTTGCCTGGGAAGCCGGCGACTCGGTGCGCCGTGTCAATTTGGACACCGTGACCCGTGAAGACGTCGCCAGCTGGCAGCCGGGAGACACCTTGTTGTTGTCTGGAAAGATGCTGACCGGTCGCGACGCTGCCCACAAAAAAATGGTGGATATGCTGGCCAGTGGAGAAACCTTGCCGGTGGATATGACCGGGCGGTTTATTTACTACGTGGGTCCGGTAGACCCGGTGCGCGATGAAGTGGTTGGCCCAGCTGGACCCACCACCGCGACGCGCATGGATAAATTTACTCGCACCATGTTGGAGCAAACCGGTTTACTCGGCATGATCGGTAAAGCGGAGCGGGGGCCCGCTGCCATTGAGGCGATCCGGGATAATGAGTCGGTGTATCTTATGGCCGTTGGGGGTGCCGCTTATCTGGTGGCGCAAGCCATCAAATCAGCCAAAGTATTGGGTTTTCCCGAGCTGGGTATGGAAGCGATTTACGAATTTGAGGTCAAGGACATGCCTGTGACCGTTGCCGTGGACAGTCGCGGCGAATCGGTGCATCAGACCGGGCCACAAATTTGGAAAGCCAAAATCGAAGAGGGTGTGCTCACGGTCAGCTAAATACACTTCAGCAGGGACGCTGAATAGAAACCTAGCCGACACCGAACTCGTTTGAAAAAGTTGGCAAGGAGAAAGCGGGAGCCCCGAGGTGGTTTTTCAACGCCCTGTTAGGAAGAGAGTGCCTCCAACCCGTAGCCACTGCCCGCGATCGCTTGCTCTTCGCGCCGAAATACGATCAGGTGGTCGGCCGCAATGCGGATGCCGACCTGGTCACCCACTTGGTAATCATGATGGCTGGGAAACGCGGACTGGATTACGCTGCCCGTCGGTAGTTGTAAGGTGTAGAGCGTAGCTGTTCCTGCAAATACCTTGGCCACGACTTCGGCTTTTTTATCGCTACTGTCATCGTGAATCACATCGTCGGGACGCAAGAGCAGCTCCACCGGCGTATTGTCCACCCAGTCGTAACAACGGTTGCCGGTAATTTCCCCCAGCTCGGTGAGTACGCTACTGCGCCCCTTTATGTATCCGGTGAGAAACACACCTTGACCAATAAAATTGGCCACGAAGCGGGTGGCCGGTTCATGGTAAAGATTAAACGGCGTGTCCCACTGTTGGATGTGTCCCTCGTTCACCACGCCAATTCGGTCAGCGACTGCAAAAGCCTCTTCCTGATCGTGAGTCACGAGTATCGCGGTCATGCCCCGTGCCTTGAGGATGCGGCGTACTTCTAGAGCCAGAGAGCGGCGCAACTCCACATCGAGGCTGGAAAAGGGCTCGTCCATTAACAGCAGCGATGGTTCTGGAGCCAGAGCGCGCGCCAGTGCGATACGCTGCTGCTGTCCACCGGACAGTTCGTGGGGAAAACGGTGCCCCAAACCCTGCAACTTGACCAGTGCTAAAAGTTCTTCGCACACCCGCTCCTTTTCCCGGGGACTCTTGCCCCTGAGGCCAAAGGTAAGGTTATCGCACACGTTCAAGTGCGGAAACAGAGCATAATCTTGAAATACCATGCCCACGCGGCGCTTTTCCGGTGGTAAGGAAAAACCAGCTGAGGCAATGGTTTGCGAGCGCAGGGCTATGGCGCCAGCGGTGGGTTGCACGAAACCGGCGATCGCTCTCAGTACGGTCGTTTTTCCACAACCACTGGGCCCCAACAAGCAGGCAATATCGCCTTCATTGAGCACAAAGGAGAAGTCTTCAACGACATTTTCTCCCTCGTAGCCGCAAGTAATGGCGTTCACGTCCAACAAGGTGTTCATATTAAGCCTGGTGATGCGTGAACAAAAATTCGATCAGCGCTTTTTGGGCGTGCAGTCGGTTTTCCGCTTCTTCCCAGATTACCGCGTTGGGTGCATCCATCAGCTCGGTACTGACTTCTTTGCCCCGATAAGCCGGCAGGCAATGCATAAACAGCGCATCGCTACGGGCGTGGCTCATCAATTCGGCGTTCACCTGATAACCTGCGAATGCCTGCTCACGCAGTTTTTTCTCATCTTCTTGCCCCATAGATGCCCAGGTATCGGTAACCACCAAGTCACTGTCCTGCACGGCTTCTTTGGGTGTTTTGCACAGCTTGATTCTGTCCCGATTGCGTTCGAGCAAATCGGCTCGTGGCTCAAAGCCGGGTGGACAGACAATGCGCAGCTCGAAATTCCACTGGCGCGCGGCGTTAATATAGGACTGACACATGTTGTTACCGTCACCCACCCACGCCACGGCTTTGCCGTCAATGCTGCCACGATGCTCGGTAAAGGTTTGTATATCCGCCAGAAGCTGGCATGGATGATACTCATCCGTCAGCGCGTTTATAACGGGCACTTTGGAATAGGCCGCAAAGCGCTCCACGGTTTCGTGGGCGAAGGTGCGGATCATGACCATATCCACCATGCGCGACAGTACCCGCGCAGAATCTTCGATGGGTTCCCCTCGACCCAGTTGGGTGTCGCGGGGGGACAAAAACAAGGCGTGTCCGCCCATTTGCGCCATGCCAGCTTCAAAGGAAACGCGTGTGCGGGTTGAGGACTTCTCAAAAATCATGCCCAGCACTTTGTTTTCGAACAACGCGGGGTTTTTTCCCTGGGCCTGAAGCGTCTTCAGCTCGGTCGCACGCGTGATCAGCGCCTGCAGCTCGGCAGGGGACAGGTCCAGCAAGGTTAAAAAGTGTCTCGGTTTGTTCTGTGCCATAGCGGCGTCTCTTTGGTTTGGGCCAGAGGTTTTCCAGTGGCCGGAGATTTACAGTTCCCGTATCAGTTCCACCACGCGGGTCACTAGCTCCCGCGCTTCATCATCAGTCAGAATAAATGTTGGCAGCAGGCGGATAGTATTGCCCGCTGTGACATTGATCAGTAAGCCCTTGGAGCGTGCGCGCTCCACCAGTTCCGGGCAGGGCCGATCCAGCTCGATGCCCAGCAGCAGGCCCTTGCCGCGCACGTCAATCACTTTTTCTTCGTCCGCCAGAGCGGATTTGAATTCGTTGAGCAGGCGCTCGCCCAGCACACCAGCGCGCTCGATCAGATTGTCAGCGTGCAGTGTTTCCATTACCGCAATGCCGGCGCTGCAGGCCAGGGGGTTACCGCCGAAGGTGGAACCGTGATTGCCCGGTTGCAAAACACCCGCAGCTAATCCGCGCGCCAGACAGGCGCCGATGGGTACACCATTGCCCAAGCCTTTGGCCGTGGTTACCACGTCGGGCAACACGTCTGCGTGTTGGTACGCAAAAAAGCGTCCGGTGCGGCCGTTGCCTGTTTGTATTTCGTCCAGCATCAGTAACCATTGGTGTTGATCACACAAACCGCGAAGCGTTTGAAGATAATCGGCGTCGGGTATCCGAATACCGCCTTCGCCCTGCACAGGTTCAACCAGCACGGCGACGATGTTGTCGTGCTTCTCTGCCGCGGCGACAATGGCGTCGGTATCGTTAAAGGGGACGCGTATAAAACCTTCTACCAGAGGCTCAAACCCCAGCTGGACTTTTTTATTACCGGTGGCGCTGAGCGTGGCCAGCGTACGGCCGTGAAAACTGTTTTCCATGACCAAGACGGTGGGCTTTTGAGTGCCTTTATCGTTGCCGTATTTGCGGGCAATTTTTAGCGCGGCCTCATTGGCCTCAGCGCCGGAATTGGAGAAAAACACCTGTTCCATGCCGGAGGCCTCGCACAGTAAATCGGCGAGCCGTTGCTGCTGCGGAATGTTGTACAGATTGGAAGTGTGTAGCAACTGCTGGGCTTGAGTGCAGAGCGCTTGGGTCACGGCGGGGTGGGCATGCCCCAAGCCGCATACGGCAATACCACTAATGGCGTCCAAGTAGCTGTTGCCCTGGTCGTCCCACACTCGGCTGGCCTCGCCCCTGGTCAGGGTCAAGGTCCGGTTACCGTAAGTGTTCATCAGTCGGGTCATGCTCATGCTCCATTGGAAAAACCGCCTATGGCCCGTTGTGGCAACAGGCTGGTAATCAGTAAACAACGCGGGGATAAAACCAGGGAATCCGAAACAAAAACAGGCGGCCTTGGCCGCCCGTAAAATCGTAAAGACCAATAGTATAAGCAAACGCGATGCAAGGCAAATGGCGCCGGTTAGCTGCCGTTACTTATGACAAGCGACGCCGGGGTCAGTAGACTGTTGCGTTTTGAAACACGCAGCGGCACATCGCTGCTCATTTTAGGTAACGATTTAAGGGGTTGGGTTTTTATGCGAACGGCCACATTGTTTTTATGCGCCGCAATTACGGCCCTTGGCGCCCGCGCAGAGGTGTTGGAGACCTTGATTGTCACAGGCGACAGAAACGACGCAGCGCCGCCGGTGGGGCATACGCGAGTCAGTATGGATGATCAGCAGCCCGGGATGCGTATTGATAGTGCGGAGCTTTTGCAGGGCCTACCCGGCGTGCAAGCCGACAGTCGTTCCAACTACGCCCAGGATACCCGGCTGACGCTGCGCGGCTTTGGCGCTCGCTCGGCTTTCGGGGTCCGGGGCATCGACCTGCTGGTGGATGGCATCCCCCTGGGTACACCCGATGGGCAAGGGCAGCTGTCCAGTGTGATGCTGGATGAAGTGCATTCGGTACGCGTGCTGCGCGGCCCGTTAGCGGCTTTGTATGGCAATGGCGCCGGGGGCGTGATTAATCTGGAGACTCTTGCCCCCCAGGAAACACGGGTGATGGCGCGGGCGCTGGTGGGCGAGGGCGATCGCCAGCGTCAGGCCCTGACGGGGGAATGGCGTCAAGACAGTCTGGCCGCCCGAGTACAGGGTTCGCGTTTTACCAGTGAGGGCGAGCGCCCTCACGCCGAAGCGGAGCGGCGCCATCTGGGCGGCCAGCTTTACTACACCAGCCCCACCGGCGTGGAAACGACCGTGCGCGTAGACACCAGCCAGGATCCTCTTCTCCAAGACCCTTTAGGGCTCACGCCGGAGCAGTGGCGCGAAGATCCCAATGCGGGTAATCCGGGTGCCGAGACATTCAACACGCGCAAGCAACTGCGTCACCGCCAAGCCTCGGCCCGAGTGCGTCAGGCTGAAGGGACGCATCGCTGGGAGCTGGCGCTCTGGCGGGGTCAAAGGGAGGTGGATCAATGGCTGGCATTCCCCGGAAGTGCCATTACCAGCTCCGGCGCGGTGATTGACCTTACCCGCGATTTCACGGGCGCACGGGGCAATTACGGCAGTGACTTTCACCTGTGGGGTACGCCAGCTCAGTTCAGTGTGGGCGTAACTCTGTCGGAGATGGAAGACCGGCGTCGCGGCTTCGTCAATAATTTTGGCGAAACCGGCGAACTACGCCGGGATGAACTGGGCCGGGTACGCAGTCGCGATGTGCACAGTTTACTGGAGTGGCAACCGGCACCCGCCTGGGACATTACCAGCGGGGTGCGCTACAGTCGTCTGGATTTTAACGTGGACGACTTTTTTATCGTGCCTCCCACCGAGGACTCCCCTGGCAATCCGGATGACAGCGGCTCAACCGACTACGATTATTGGTCCGGCGCCATCGGCGTCAGCCGTCAGCTGGGTGACGATTGGGAGCTGTACGGCGGGACCGGCCGAGGCTTTGAAACGCCCACTCTGACCGAGATGGCCTACCGCAGCGAGGGCACCGGCCTAAATACCGACTTGAGGGCGGCGCGCAACGAGCAGCACGAAGTGGGGCTGCGCTACGGTGAGCCGGGCGTCCTCTCTGTGGATTTAAGTCTGTTCTGGATCGACAGCCGAGACGAACTGGTGGTGGATCAATCCGAAGGGGGCCGAACCACCTTCCGCAATGCCGCTGCCACCGAGCGCCGGGGCGTGGAGCTGAGTGGGGATTGGTTATTGGCTCCTGGGCTGTGGGCCCGTTACAGCGCCAGTTACCTGGACGCCGAGTACAGCCGCGGTGAGTGGGCCGGTAACCGCCTGCCGGGCATTGCCGATACCAACCTGTACACCCAATTACGCTGGGAGCCCTGGCTGGATCCGCGCCTTAGCCTCGCCTTAGTGGGCCGCTATCGCGGTGAAGTGGCCACGGGGGATGACAATGAGGTTTTCGCCCCTTCATCCACGGTGTGGGACTTTACCCTGCGTAGCCAACACTCTTGGAGCCATTGGGGCCTGGACGTTTGGACGAAAGTCGCTAATCTGACGGACGCGACTTATGTCGGCTCGGTCATCGTCAATCAGGGCCATGGCCGTTCGTTTGAGCCAGCGCCAGGGCGCAATCTCAGCGCTGGCCTGACACTGGACTACCGTTGGTAATTATCCGTGCAGCCTGAATTTCCCGATCTTCCTCTCAGCGAATACCGAGAAGACTTCATCGCCGCTCTAGGGAAGGGGCCGCTGTTGCTGGAGGCAGAGCCCGGCGCTGGCAAGTCCACGCTAGCGCCGCTCTGGGCCCTGGAGGAAGCACCCCAAGGGGAGGTTGTTTGGTTGATCCAGCCCCGAGTGCTGCCCACGCGCGCCCTGGCGCGGCGACTGGCGGAGTTGTTGGGCGAGGCCCCAGGCCGAACGGTGGGTTACCAGGTCCCCTACGAGCGCCGAGCCGGCGATTCTACTCGCCTGCTGGTGATGACTCCGGGGATTCTCCTCCAGCAGCTTCTGCACAATCCGACGCTGGATGGCGTCAGTACCGTAATTTTGGATGAGGTGCATGAGCGCAGCGTCAATCAGGACACCGCTTGGGCCTGGCTGCAAGAAGTATACTCCGTCCGTGAAGACCTGCGCCTAGTGTTAATGTCCGCAACCCCGGATCCCGCCTTGCGGCAGCAGGTGAGCCAGCGTTTATTGGCGCCTGGCCGCTGTTTTCCTGTCAGCGTAGAGTACTGGGCCCCCAAGGTTGTTCAGGGCCGCACACCCCCCCTGGAGCAGCAAGTGCTTGAGGCTGTGCGAACGGTGCCCGATTGGCAAGCGCGCACGGTGCTGGTTTTTTTGCCCGGTTGGCGGGCCATTGAGGATAGCGCTCGAGCGCTACGCCATGCCAATCCAGAGCATCCGCTTTACCGGCTGCACAGTCGAGTGGATGACCGGGAGCAAGCCCTGGCGTTGGATCCTGAAAGTGGCGCCCGAGTGATTTTGGCGACCAATATCGCCGAGACGTCCTTGACCATTGCCGATGTGACCCTGGTGGTGGATTCCGGGCTGGCGCGCCGACCGGACTATGAGCAGCGTACGGGCATCAGCCGATTGAGTGATCGGCGCATCAGCCGCGCCAGCGCGGATCAACGCGCCGGTCGGGCCGGCCGGGTTCAGCCCGGCCAGTGCTTACGCCTTTGGTCGCAAGATTTGCCCTTGGCCGCCGCTGATCTGCCGGAAATTCGAGCCACTGATTTTCTGCCGCTGGCGCTGCGTTTAGCCCACTGGGGCACCCCGGCCGGGCAATTATCCTGGTTGGAGGCGCCAAACCCCATCGCCTTGGCGGGCGCTCAGGAGCAGCTGGCCTATTGGAAGTTGCTGGATCAAGAAGGGCGGGTGACGAAGGCGGGCCGACAGGTGGCCGCATTGGGGACCCATCCCCGTTTGGCGGCATTGTTGCAATCGCAGGGAAGTCGTCTCGCCACGCCTTTGCTCAATCTGGCGCTCGCCCTGCACTTTGAATGGCTGCCGGATGATGTGGACAACTGGTTGTTGTCCTCGGCGGCCGAGGCACAGCGTAACCCACAGTGGCGCCAGCAGCGGCGCCGTTGGTTGCAAGTGCTGGCAGCCGAAGAGGTGGAGGCGGGGGCGCTGGACCCCCAGGCTTTGGCCTGGGCCTTTCGCGATCGCATTGGGCGTCGGGTGGAATCCGGCCGCTATCGGCTCAACACCGGCATCAGCGTGAGCCCAGCCGGTCCTCTGGACGAAGACTGGGCTGTGTTTCCGCACATCGCTGCCCAAGGCCGACACCACAGAGGGGCGGGTTTTCCCCTGAGTTTGGATCAGGCCGCGCAGCGCCGATTGAGCCAACCCACGCAGGAGTTGGTTCACACCCGCGGCCAGTGGTGTCGCCAGACCCAGTGGTGGATGGGCGGCGTTCGGATCGCAGAGCAAAGCGACGTGCTACCGCCGGCCGAGGTGCCCGAGGCGCTGTGCGCGCATATCGCCTCCCGTGACCTCCTCTCCTGGCCCTGGCAGCCGGAGGCTCGCCAGTTACTGCTGCGCGCCCGGCTGGCGGCGCAATACCAACTGGCGGAGTTTCCCGACGTATCCGAGGAGCAGCTTCGGGCGAGCCTATCGCAGTGGCTGGAGCCGTTTCTGGATGCCGCTACACGTTTGGAGGCGCTGCCCTGGCGCGCGGGTTTGGAATATTACCTGGGCCATGAACGGGTACAGCGCCTTGAGGACTGGCTGCCCACTCATCTCAGTCTACCCAGCGGCCGACGTGCGCCTATTGATTACCCTGATGAAGGATTGCCCGAGATTAGTGCAAAGCTGCAGGAATTTTTTGGTTGCGAATCACTGGCGCTGGCGCAGGGGCGAGTGCCGCTGCGTATCCACTTGGCCTCACCCAATGGCAGCCCGCTGGCGATTACGGCCGATCTGGCTTCGTTCTGGAAGCAGGCCTATCCAGAGGTGCGCAAGCAGATGCGCGGCCGCTACCCGAAGCATCCCTGGCCGGAAGATCCGCTCACGCACACCGCCACACATTTGACCAAGAAACGTCTTCAGGAAGGCGGTGTCTGACTCCGGTTTCCGGGGCCTGCTAACTGGCCTCAATGACCTCACTGGGGTAGAATAGTAATACTTGAGTGGGGCGCTTGGTTACTCTGGGCAACCCGCGTTATCCTTCGGTCGACTTCAATGAGGTAGCAGCAGTTCTATGGATATCATGGACACCATCAAGCAACAAATTTCCGAAAATCCCGTGATTCTTTACATGAAGGGCTCACCCAATGCGCCCCAGTGCGGTTTTTCCCAACGCACGGCTCAGGCGGTTATGTCCTGTGGCCAGCGTTTCGCCTACGTGGATGTACTTGCCAACCCGGATATCCGCGCCAACTTGCCCAAGTACGGTAACTGGCCCACCTTTCCCCAGCTTTGGGTCAACGGCGAGCTGATTGGCGGCTGCGACATTATTATGGAAATGCACGAAAAGGGTGAGCTGAAAACCCTGATGGACGAGTCCGCGGTTAAGGAATAAGTGCGTTAGCCTCGAAAGCGCCTTAAAGCAGCCAGAAGTAGGCCGCAATAAGGCCGGCCAGAGCAAAACCACTGAATACCATCAATGCCAATCCCAAGCTGCGATAGCGAGTGTCCCGACTGTTAGGGTCGGTTTGTTGTCGTAGTTGGTGCACCTTCCAGGCTAAAGAACGGGACTTCAAAAGCCGGGCCCGGGTATCCAGGAGAGTGGCAATATCATCGTCAATCACACTTTGTGCTGCGGCATCATCGACCTGCTGACGTGCTTCGCGCAGGTTGGCCAATTGTTGGTCAAGCCGCGACAGCTTGTCGTCGAGTTGCTCGGATAAGTTGTCGATCTGCATAGTGTCTCCTGGGGTCAATGGCCAGAGTATCTGTTCTGCGTCTTTTCCCGCAACCCGTTAATGAGGGCTGATTGTGTTTGCAGCGGTATTATTTGATTGTGATGGAGTCCTGGTGGACTCCGAAGTGCTCGCAACCCGGGCGTTGCACCGATCCGTCCAGCAGCTGGGCATGAGCTTGACGCTGCAGGAGGTAGATGAAGTCTTTACTGGCCACAGCTGGCCTGATTGTCTGGCCATGGTAGAAGCTCGACTGGGTCGGCCGATCCCGGATCTGGAAGGCTTTAAAGCGGATAACCGCCAGTACGCGCAACAGTTGATGCGCGCGGAGTTGGCGGCTATGCCGGGAATTAAAGCGGTACTGGAAAAGCTGACACTGCCCTATGCATTGGTCACCAACTCCCAGGTAGCCGAACTGGACGTTAAGCTGAGTGTGACCGGCCTGGATCAGTTCTTTCCGCCAGCACGACGCTTCGATGCTGAAACCCTGGCCGTAGCCAAACCCAACCCCGCTATTTACCAGCGCGCAGCCCAAAGTCTAGGGTTGGATATTCACAAGTGCCTGGTGGTGGAAGACAGTCTGCCGGGTATCACGGCGGCGACCAACGCTGGGGCGACCGTATGGGCTTACCGGCCGCACGTGAGCGCTGAGCAATTGCTGCAATTGGGGGTGCAGCACAGCTTTCACCACTGGGCTGATTTCTCCCCGAGCCACGGCAACTGACTTAGGTCAGTGTATCTCGTACAAAGCGAAACAACTTGCGCGCAGCGGCCGGCGGTTTTTCCTGGGCTTTTTCTTTGCGCGCTTGTCGTATCAGCTGGTTGAGTTGCTGAATATCGTCCGGCTGGTAGGCATCGACGAACTCCGCCAGCGCCTCTTTCTCTTCCGACAGTAAACGGTCGCGCCACTGTTCTACCAGATGTTGCTGCTGTACCTGTTGCAGGCCTTCCTTTTGGAGCCCATCCAGGGCTTGCTGAATCGCGTCGTGATCTGCACTGCGCATCAGTTTGCCGATGAATTGTAGATGCCGCCGACGCCCCTCCCTGTGATGAATGCGCTCCAGTTCGGTGATGGCCTCACGCAGGTCATCCGCCAGTGGAATTTTGGTCAGCTGTTGCGGTTTTAATTCCGTGAGTGTCTTACCCAGCTTCTGCAATGCCAGCGATTCACGCTTGCGCTGGGATTTACTGACGGGCTCTTCTCCTTCAAATTCGTCTGGCTGTTCGTGAATCATGGGCACGCGGTCTCGCTGATCATTAGTGATGGGGGTGGCCGGGAGTGTGACGATGCTCCTGCTCCTGCTCCTGCTCGGGCAGGGGCGGGTTTACCGGTTGCGCTTTCAATAGCGCGGGGCTGAATGCGGGTTGGCTCAGGGTTTCGCACCAGCCACGACCTTCGGCCAGGTGAGTGGGTGCGTCCAGCGCATCCAGGTATTCGCTCACGTCGTTGCGATCCAAAAACAGCGGCAGTATCAGTGCTACTCTTTCCCGGACGTCCGGGTCACCTACCCGTCCGCGGCTTCCCCAGCGCACCACGTAATCATTGCACAGAGCCTGGCGGCTGTCAGGCGCATCGGTAAAGGCAAGATCGCGCTCGATGCCAAAGTGGTAGCGCATCATGGCTTCTTCGAACAGCATGGCGGTGTCTTCGGCGCTGGTGCTGTAGGAGTAAGTGTCGCTGGCAATGTCGTCGGCGAACTCCAATCCCACCTGTTCGGCGGATAGAGCGCGTTGGGCGGCCGTAGCCGAGTCTCCCAAATACATGACATCCGCTAAGCCGAACAACATTTCTGACCGCAAAGGCATGGCGTTGCGCAATTGCGCGGAAATGTTGTTGCTCTCCAGGGCGATAGCCGCCTGCAGAACCGTACGCCGCCGGTCTATGTGGGGTATTTCCGTAGGAGGAATATAGTCGTTGGCGTGGGCCAGCTCATGGAACAGCAAAGAAGCCATGGGATAAACAATATGGCTGAGTGGGCGTTGAGTTTCCGGCCCGCTCAAAGAATAGTGACGCCAGGCGTTGGTGTCGTCTTTGACATAGCGCCACAAAACCGTGAAGTCGAGTTCCTGCCCAAATTCGGAGCGGAAATCCGGCGCTCGGGAAATGGTGTTCTTTTCCGCTTCTGTTAACCACAAGCGGGATGGATCCAAATAGATGGCGCCCGTGGCGGTCCAGTAGTAGGAGGGCCGAATGTCCGCGCCGATGACCACCGCGGTGACCGCTTGAAACAATTGCAGCAGGTCGTCCGGTAGCTCTTCCAGCAACTGCTCAAAGCGAACGCCCATCCAGTCGTGACTGATTACCGTGCGTGACATGATGTGCTCGACCTCAATGGTCTCATGGTCCTGACCCAGTAACGGCAAACGATTCATGGTGCAGGCACGGTTAGCGTTGTTGTTGCCACCGCGCACAAACACGAACGCGCACTCCGGCAAGACATTCGCATAAGGGCTATCAGGCTGCGCGGCGTAGAGCCCAGTGCTGCCCTGAGGCGTGCGCGGGTGGGAGGGGCGCTCGCTCCCACTCCCGCAGCCCCACAGCATTAAAGCGGACAGTACAATTGGTAACAGTTTGTGCATAGCTAGCAATTCTCAGGGTGGGGCAGGGAGACCATTTGCAGAGGGGTTATTCACCTTCTTCAAAATAGTCATCAATCAAGTCGCATAGGGCTTTTATGGCGGCATCGCCATCCTGTCCTTCGGCGCAGATCTCCAGCTGTGTACCTTGAGCGGCCGCCAGTAACATTAGTGACATAACACTCTTGCCGTCCACCCATTGGGCAGAACCGGCTGTTCGCGCCTGAATGTCACACTCGAACTCGGAGGCCAGTGTGGCAAACTTGGCCGCTGCCCGGGCGTGCAATCCGCGCTTGTTAATAATTGTTGCAGTGAGGGATGGCATGACGTCACGCGGAACGGTGGTTGTTAATGTCGCGGTGGCGCACCTGCACATTGTCAAACTGTGTGACAAAGTGCGCGTACAGACGTTCACTCAAGTAAACCGAACGGTGCTGGCCGCCCGTGCAGCCAATGGCGATGGTAATGTAACTTCGGTTGTTGGCTTTGTAGCGTGGTAGCCATCTGGACAGATAGTTCTCGATGTCCTGGTACATTTCTTCCACGCTAGGTTCGCGCTGTAAAAAGTCCACCACGCCCTGGTCTTTGCCGGTCAATGGGCGAAGCTTCGCCTGCCAGTGAGGGTTAGGCAGGCAGCGGCTGTCAAACACCAGGTCGGCATTGATTGGCACTCCGTGCTTGAAACCAAAGGATTCAAATAAAATGGCCATGGTAGTTTCGTGGGGGCCAACCACGCGCTCTTTAACGAGGTCGCGGAGTTCATGCAGGTTCAGATTGCTGGTATCCAGCACCTGATCGGCAGCGTCACGGATAGGTTCCAGCAGCGCGCGCTCGGCGCATATGGCTTCTTCCAAATTTGTGTCTCGATCGCTTAACGGGTGCTTACGGCGGGTTTCACTGTAACGCTGCATCAGCACCGGTAGGCGGGTGTCCAGGAACAAAACATGGAACGGTACGTTGGCGTCTTTCAGGGTGCCAATCATATCCGGGAAAATCGTCAGATCTTGCCAGGCGTTGCGCACATCGATGCCGATGGCGAATTTCTGATCTTCACTGTCGTGGTGAATCTGAATTTGCGCCACCAACGCGGGCAGCAGGCTAACCGGTAAGTTATCAATACAGTTGAAACCCACATCTTCCAACACATGCAGTGCGGTACTTTTACCGGAACCGGAGAGTCCGCTGACAATGATCAAACGCATGCCTGAGTATTCCTGTGTTTATAGGTATAGGTTGGAAAACTAGCTGGGGCTGGCCATCTGATGAGCGATGGCGGCCTGGTAGAGCTCCGCATCGCTGGTCGCTGTGCGAAGGCTCTCCCGGTATTCGCTATCGTTCAGTGAGCTGGCCAGGGCTGCTAGGGTCTGCAGGTGTTCATCGCCGGCATATTCGGGTACTAACATGGCAAAAAGCACGTCCACCGGCTCTGAATCGATGGCGTCAAAATCGATCGGCGCTTTTAGTGTGATAAGTGCGCCGACCGTTCCATCACAATTGTCCACTCGACAGTGGGGAATGGCGATGCCCTTTCCTATGCCGGTGGAGCCCAAACGCTCACGTGCGATCAGGCGCCGAAACAAGTCGTCCGCATCGATGCTGGGCACATCGGCGGAGATCGTATTGGCCAGAATCTCCAGGGCGCGCTTTTTGCTGATACCCTCAATGCCGCACAAGGTGCGGCTGGGGGAGATAATTGATTGAATATCCATAGGTTATCGGTGGCTGCGTAATTTTTCTTTGTGTTTGATCAGCTGTCGGTCGAGCTTGTCGACCAGTTGATCAATGGCGGCGTACATATCTAAGTCTTTGGCGTCCGCGAAGACGTCTTTACCGTTGACGTGGATGACGGCTTCGGCGGTTTGATCCAATTTAACAACGGTCAAGGTGACTTGAACGGTGGTAATAAAATCGCTGTGATTTGCTAGGCGTTCGAGTTTGGAGTGGACGTAGTCTTTGAGGGGTTCGGTCAGGTCCAGGTGGTGGCCGCTGATATTGATTTGCATAAAACCTTCCTCTCAGTCGCGTTGATGGCTAGCATGCCGTGTTGGCGTTTTTGATTCGGTGGAGAAAGACCCGTCAACAGCGCCTATAGCATAACAGTCGTCTTCCACATTTTCAGCCCTTACTTGGGCGGCGTGGAATACCCTATATTCCCAATGTCTTGCGCTCATTGGATGGGGGTATTCCCAAAGACTCTCGATATTTGGCGATGGTGCGCCGAGCCACCTTAATGCCCTGTTCTGCCAGCAAGGCGGTAATCTTGCTGTCACTGAGTGGCTTTTGAGGGGTTTCGGCGGCCACCAGTTTTTTGATGATCGCACGAATGGCGGTGGAAGAGCACTCGCCTCCAGAGTCTGTGCTCACATGACTGGAGAAGAAGTACTTCAGCTCGAAGATTCCCTGGGGGGTGTGCATGTACTTTTGGGTGGTGACCCTGGAAATGGTGGATTCGTGCATTTCCACCAGCTCGGCAATGTCGTGCAGCACCAAGGGCTTCATCGCTTCGGCGCCGTAATCCAAAAAGCCACGCTGCTTTTCCACGATGCACGTGGCGACCTTCAACAGTGTCTCGTTGCGACTTTGCAGGCTTTTCAGAAACCAGCGGGCTTCTTGAAGGTTATCTTTAAGGAAGGTGTTGTCGGTGCTGGAGTCGGCACGCTTAACCATGGAGGCGTAGTCGGCATTGATTCTCAGGCGCGGTGCTATGTCAGGGTTGAGCTCCACCGTCCAGCGGCCTTCGCGCTTTTCCACAAATACGTCGGGTACGACGTACTCGACTTCGCCACTGGCGATTTGATCGCCCGGGCGGGGATTTAGCGTCTGGATCAAGGCGATGGCTTCGCGCAGCTCCGGTTCTTTGAGTTTGGCTCGGCGCATCAGCTGACGGTAATCGCGGCTGCCGAGCAGTGCCAGATACTGCTTAACGATGAGTTTGGCTGCCTCTAGGAAAGGCGTAGCGGGATCGAATTGTTGCAGTTGTACCAGAAGGCATTCGGACAGATCCTGGCTGGCAACCCCACAGGGATCGAATTGTTGTAGGCGATGCTGTACCGCCTGCAGCTCATCCAGTTCCAGATCTTCTACTTGGCTTTGCAAGTCGTTGTACAGCTCATCTAGGCGCACCGACAGCATCCCGCTCGGTTCTACTGCATCAATCAGGGCCATGGCCAGGATTCGGTCCCGGTCAGACATGGGGGTGAGATTGAGTTGCCAGGTGAGGTGATCGTACAGGGATTCGGTGGTGCCGCGGCGACTGTCATAGTCGCTGTCTTCGCCGTCGTACGTAGAACTGCCGCTACTGGGAGCAGACTGGTAGACATCATCCCAACTGGTGTCCACGGGAAGGTCGTTGGGAATTGATTCGTTCCACTCGGCGCTGTCTTCGCCGTCACTGGCTTTGGCTGTGGTTTCCTGTTCCTGTTGGGTGTATTTGTCGCCGTCGCTGTTGGCGGGGGTGTTTTCCTGAGGCTCTTCCATCTCCAACATGGGGTTGGAGTCCAAAGCCTCCTGGATTTCCTGTTGCAGGTCCAGCGTCGAGAGTTGCAGCAGGCGAATGGCCTGTTGCAACTGAGGGGTCATGGTGAGGTGCTGACCCATTTTTAACTGCAGAGACTGCTTCATGCTCAGACAAATAAACCTATGAATGAAACGGAGATAGGTAGAGTTTAGTCAGCCTGAGGCTCACAGGCAACACGCGTAAGCAAGCTTTGTGCCTGATTCGAAGAATAAGGAATTTGTCAAGGGGCGGCCGGGTCCTCCAGTCAAATTAGAGGCGGAAATTTTGCCCCAAGTAAACCTCGCGAACTTGCTCGTTGCTGAGTACCGTCGCCGAGTCGCCCTCGGCGATGATGTGCCCTTCGCTGACAATGTAGGCCTTTTCGCAAATATCCAAGGTCTCGCGCACGTTGTGGTCGGTGATGAGTACGCCGATGCCTCGGTCTTTAAGGTGCCGGACGATCTGTTTGATGTCGCTGACCGAAATGGGATCAACCCCAGCGAAGGGTTCATCCAGCAGAATAAATTGCGGTTCCGTCGCCAGGGCGCGAGCGATCTCGACGCGTCGCCGCTCGCCACCAGAGAGAGACATGCCGAGGCTATCGCGGATGTGGGTGATGTGAAATTCCCGTAGCAGAGCTTCAAGCTTTTCTTGGCGTTGCTCGGGCTTAAGGTTCTTACGGGTTTCCAGGATCGCCATGACGTTGTTTGCCACAGTGAGCTTCCTGAAGACGGACGCTTCCTGAGGGAGATAACCAATACCGGCGCGCGCGCGCCCGTGAATGGGAAGGTGGGTGATCTCCATTTCATCTATGAGCACCCGTCCGTGGTCGGCACCAATAAGCCCGGCGATCATGTAGAAGCAGGTGGTCTTGCCCGCGCCGTTGGGGCCCAGCAAGCCGACAATTTGGCCACTGGTGACGGACAGTGAAACGTCGATGACGACGCGCCGTTTCTTGTAACTTTTAGCCAGATTCAGAGCGTAGAGCGTGGGCATATAAAGAACTCAGTTCCGGTTTTCGCGGCTTTGGGGAGGAATCACCATTTCAATGCGCGGGCGGTCGGTGCCGGTTTCGCCCTCGGCTTTGACGATCTCTTGTTCCATGTCGTAGTCGATGCGGTTGCCGCTCATGGTGGCGCCGTCTTGTTCCAGCCAGGCGTTGCGCAGCAGGCGTACCTGACCGGGGCCCGCGGTGTAGCGCACCGATTCGGCGCGGGCGGTGACCAATTCTTCGTCGGCTCGGGGCCGCTGTTCAAAGTGCGCTGGGGAACCTACCGCTTCCACCCACTCCACCTGATTGTTGCCATCGGTTTGTACTGTGATTCTGTCCGCCACAATGCGCAGGCTGCCCTGGGTGAGCTGCACGGAGCCTTCGTAAATGGTCAGGCCCTTGCGTTGATCGTGCGTGGCGCGATCGGACTCAATATGAATGGGCTGATCCCGGTCCTCCGGTAACGCAAGGGCTGTGCCTGCGGTCAGTGCCAAACATAAAGCGGTAACGAATGAGGCCAGCCACTGGCGCGTGTCGCCCCGTTTGGAATTAATCACGGTTGCTCTCCTGGGGGCGGTAGAGGCTTTGCACTTCGGACAATAACTCAATGCGTTCTTCTCCCAGTAGGGCGCGCATGCCTACGGCGTCGGTGGTACCTTGTTCGGCGCGCATATTAACAGCTTTATCGGTATGGGCGTATTCCTGCGGAACCTCCACCCACAATTCACTGGTTACCAGTTCAGTCAGTCCGTGCTCCCCGTCCTGCCAGGCGCGGACGCCATCGTACAGGAATACCGTCTCGCCGCGCGCATCGCTGCGGCCCATGAGAGCCTGCAAGTGCCAAGGCGCGGCCGTCTCGGGGTACATGGTGAGGTCGGGTCGCTCCACCAGACTGAAATCGTCGTCTCCGGGGCCCGCAGGATCCACCTGAAAGTGGTCGGCCCTTAGCGCTGTGAGGCGATAGTGCAGACGGCCTTGTGGGTCAAATACGCGGGTTTCCATGCCTTCAATGTAAGCATTGGGAAACTGGATCTCGTCATCGGGAGTCGGCTGCAGGCGTTGGGTGGGAGACCGGTCCCAGAACACCAGCACGATGATGACCAGTGCCAGGCCGATCCAGGACATGGGGTGACGAAACATGCAGTTCTCCGTGGTAGCTGGCCGTTATAGCTCGATGCAAAGGGTGCCAATTAATCTGCCAGGTAAGACGTCAACAAATGATCAAAGTGCCCTTGCGCTTTTAGCAACATATCGCACGCTTCCCGCACGGCCCCTTCGCCGCCTTTGAAAGTGCTCTGCCAGTGCGCCCGCTCGGCAACGCTCGGGTGGGCATTGGCTACGGTTAAGGCCAGACCCACCCGGGTCATGATGGTTAAGTCGGGCCAGTCATCGCCCATAAAGGCGATGTTGTCCAATGCCACGGGATTGGTGTGGAGGATTTCTTCCAGGGCCTGCCATTTGTCTTCCCGCCCCTGAACCAGAAGCTCCACACCCAGTTCCCGGGCACGCCGGGCTACCAGTTGGCTTTGCCGGCCGGTAATGATGCCCACTTTGACGCCTGCCGACTGCAGCAGCTTGATACCGTGACCGTCCAGGGTCGAGAAAGCCTTAAATTCTTCACCGCTGTTGTTGTAGTACAGGCGTCCATCGGTCAGCACTCCGTCCACATCCAGCAGTAGGAGGTGGACCTGTTGGGCTCTGGCTTGAAGTTGTGCATCCATGAGTTGATTCGATCTCTTCGAGTGGGTGAGTCGTGTCGGGTGCAACGGCGTTGCTTCAGTTGGACAGCGGTACCGCCTTAAATGATGCCGGCTCGGAGTATGTCGTGCATATGAAGAATTCCCTGCGGCTGATTGTGATCATCGACCACCACCAGCGCGGTAATTTTCAGATCCTCCATGATTTTTAAGCCTTCGGCCGCCAGAGTATTGTCCCTTATTGTCTTGGGGTTGCGCGTCATCAAATCGCCGACAGCGGTGCCAGTCAAATGAATGCCCTGGCCCACACTTCGGCGCAAATCGCCGTCGGTATAAACGCCTTCCAGGGTGTTGTTCTCATCCACCACTGTGGTCATGCCGAAACCTTTTTCGGTCATTTCCAGGAGTGCTTGCGCCAGGGGGGCGTCTCGGCTTACGCGGGGAATTGCCGCGCCGGTGTGCATAATGTCCGTGACGCGCAAAAGCAATTTGCGCCCCAAGGTACCGCCGGGGTGTGAAAACGCGAAGTCTTCCGCCGTAAAGCCCCGGGCTTCGAGCAGCGCGATGGCCAGCGCATCCCCCATCACCAACGAGGCGGTAGTGCTGGCAGTGGGGGCCAGGGCCAGGGGGCAGGCTTCGTTGGCCACGCTGATGTCCAGATTGGCATCGGCCATTTCCGCCAAAGGGGAGCGGGCTTTGCCGGTCAGGCTAACGATGGGAATGCCCAGTCGCTTGAGCAGAGGGAGTAGGGTGACAATCTCATCTGAATTGCCGGAATAGGAAATGGCCAAAACCACATCCTCGCGAGTCACCATGCCCAAGTCGCCGTGACTCGCCTCGCCCGGATGCACAAAAAATGCTGGCGTTCCGGTGCTGGCCAAAGTGGCGGCTATTTTCTTACCGATGTGACCGGACTTGCCCATGCCGGTCACAATGATCCGACCGCGACAGTTGAGAAGGTAAGTGCAGCCGCGGGCAAAGGGCTCCCCGACTCGCTCGCGCAAAGCAGCTACAGCTTCAGCTTCTATCTCAATGGTGCGCAGGCCGGAGTTGATAAAGTCGAATTGGGTCATGCGGGGTCCGGATCGGTTTGTGGGCGCGAAGCCGTGGCGTCGGCATAAATCTGAGCGCGCATTATAGCGTGATTAGCCGAGCATCAGCCATGCGTAATAGCCAATGTAGCCGAGCAGTAACAGTACGCCAATGGACCGGCCCAAGCAGGCTTGGCGAACACGCCCTTGGCGCCTTCTTAGGGCGTAGTCTAGGACGAGAGCAGCGGCAAGAATCGCCGTCATAATTCCCATGGCGGCAAAGTCCCGCCAAAAAACGGCGCTTTCCATGGGAGCTTGAGGGATCAGGGCGGGAATTGCCATCACGGCCAACAGGTTGAAGACATTAGAGCCCACGATATTGCCGATAGCCATATCCTGGTGACCCTTGAGCGCGCTGGTCACGGACGCAGCCAGTTCCGGAAGGCTAGTGCCTACAGCGATCACGGTCAGCCCCACCACCAGTGGCGTCACGCCCAGAGACAGGGCTAATTCACTGGCTCCCCATACGAGTGCTTCGGAGGCGGCGATCAGAACGGCTAGCCCCACCAAGAACCAAACTCCGGCGGCTACATTCCCGAGTCCAGGGATGTCGGGTGTCTGTTCGGTGCGGTCTTGGCGCCGGTTCCAAGTCAAAAATCCCAGCGCCAGGGGCAGAGCCAGCAGTAGGATTAGGCCTTCCCAAAAAACCAAACGAGCGTCGTAAAGCAGTACCCCTGCCAGGGCTGTCACCAGCAGTAGTACGGGGATTTCATTGCGAAGCAGGTGGCGATGAATAGCCAGAGGCGCAATCAGCGCAGTCACGGCCAGCACAAGGCCCATGTTGGCCAAGTTGGAGCCCAATGCGTTGCCGACAGCCAATTCGCCCGCCTGAGCGAAAGAGGCGCTGAAGGAGACGACGATCTCGGGCGCTGAGGTTCCGAAAGAAACAATGGTCAGACCAATCACCAGCTTGGACACGCCCAGGTTGTAGGCCAGGGCTGCGCTGCCCGCCACAAATCGGTCGGCGCTCCACAGCAGGCCCACGAAGCCCCCGGCGATGGCGATCAGTGGTAACCAGAGATCAAGCAGCATAAAGTGTGGCCTTGCGTAAAGTGAACGCCTGTAGGGATCGGGCGGGACCAGTAACGGTCTGAGTGACGCGGCTAACCGGGCTGGTTCCTGAAAGCTGCCAAATGGTATAGTGTACCGAGACGATTGTCAGTAGAGCCATCGCATGTTTACCGGGCCCGAAATCGAGCCGGGCACGCGCCAAATCCGGCGCTACGATGACTGCCCCTTATTCAAAGGATGTTACTTATGTTAGTGACTCAGATACGCCGTTTCATCTCCGTTCGTACTTTATGGCTAATGGCAGCAGCATTGCTCGCCAGTTTGGCGTTTACGGTTCAGGCAGGAAACCCTCAGGACAAGGCGGACACGCCGCACGAAATTGTAAAATTGGTTACGGATGACTTGTTGCAGGTCGTGCGCAAATACGACGGTGGCGAAAAGGACCGGGAAGCTTATTTCGCCGAGTTCGAGGAAACGCTGGAGCCGGTGGTCGACTTTGCCTATATCGCCCGAGTGGTGATGGGGCCGCAGGGTGATGATGCCACTGATGAGCAGATTCGCGAGTTCGCCCAAGTGTTCCGCCGGGGTCTGGTACGCACTTATTCCAGAGGCATTGCCAGCTACGTGGACAGCGACATACGAGTGGTGCCTCCCGAGCAGGATATCTCTGACGAGCGTCGCGTCACCGTGCGCCAAGAGGTGCGCCACCGTGGTAGCAACCATCGCTTGTCTTACACCATGGCCAAAAACCGCGCCGGTGAGTGGAAGCTGATCAATCTGGTGTTGGATGGGGTTAACCTTGGCCGCTCGTTCCGCAGTCAATTTGCGGAATCCGCCAGAAAGTACGATGGCGATATTGATAAGGTGATAAAAAACTGGCTGGACGACGTTTGATAGCCACCCATTCCTCTGGGCGCACGTCTCTTTAGGGGTGCGCCCAAAGGCGTGTTCAGGTAAGATCCGGTCCCAAATTCGATCATCTGTACAAAAGCGAGAGCCGGATCTATGCAACCCGAGCAAATTAAAGCCCAGGTCGAAAGCCAGTTGCCCGATAGCCAAGTTCAAGTGGGCATCGACGGCAGTCATGTCAGCCTGGTCGTGGTCAGCCCCGCCTTCGAGGGTCTCTCGGCCGTTAAAAAGCAGCAAATGGTGTATGCCACCCTGTCGGACAGTATTGCCAGTGGCAGTATTCATGCGGTCCACATGAAGACCTTCACTCCCCAAGAATGGCAGCAGCAACAATAACCTTCAGTGGCGACCTCTGGGGTCGCGCCCCAATACCGAGTGTGTAATGGATAAATTAATGATAAAGGGCGGCGGGCCGCTCAACGGGGAGATCCGGATATCCGGTTCGAAAAACTCTGCTTTGCCCATATTGGCCGCCACTTTGTTGGCCGACGGCCCCGTACGTGTAGGCAATATGCCGCACCTGAACGACATCACCACCATGCTGGCACTGTTACGCTGCATGGGTGTGGGTGTCACCATCGACGAAAGAATGTGCGTCGAGATAGACCCTACCAGCATCAATGATTTCACCGCCCCGTATGAGCTGGTGAAAACCATGCGCGCGTCCATTTTGGTGCTGGGCCCCATGCTGGCCCGCTACGGCGTGGCGAATGTGTCCTTCCCCGGCGGTTGTGCCATCGGCAGCCGCCCGGTCGATATACACCTGCGCGGCCTGGAAGCCATGGGCGCATCCATTGATGTGGACGAAGGCTACATTCGAGCCCGTACCGACGGTCGGCTTAAAGGCGCCCACATTTTAATGGACACGGTGACTGTGGGTGGCACTGAGAACTTGCTGATGGCGGCGGTGCTGGCCGAGGGCACCACGATTCTGGAAAACGCCGCCCGTGAGCCTGAAGTGGTCGATTTGGCGCAGTGTTTGGTGGCCATGGGAGCGGACATTCAAGGCATAGGTACAGCCACCTTGACCATCAAGGGCGTCGAGCGCCTGAATTCCTGCTATTACAATGTCATGCCGGACCGGATCGAGACTGGAACCTACTTGGTCGCCGCCGCAGCGACTCGGGGCCGCGTTAAACTGAAAGACACCCGCGAAGATATTCTCGAAGGTGTTCTGCTCAAGTTGCAGGAGGCTGGGGGTCAGATCAGCACCGGGCCGGATTGGATTGAGCTGGACATGAAGGGCAATCGACCGCGCGCCGTCAATTTACGCACGGCTCCTTACCCGGCCTTTCCCACCGACATGCAGGCGCAGTTCACGGCTATGAACGCCGTCGCCGAAGGCAGCAGCTCGGTCACGGAAACCATCTTTGAAAACCGTCTGATCCAGGTTCATGAATTGAACCGTATGGGCGCCAAGATCACCCTGGAAGGCAACACCGCCATGATCACAGGCGTGGAAAGGCTTAAGGGTGCCCCGGTCATGGCGACGGATTTACGCGCCTCGGCAAGTTTGGTGATTGCGGGTATGGTCGCGGACGGCACGACCTTGGTGGATCGTATCTATCACATTGATCGCGGTTACGAGTGTATCGAGGAAAAACTGCAAATGCTGGGTGCGAACATCCGGCGGGTTCCGAATTAAGACTTCACATTATGAGCCAAATACTGACCATTGCTTTGACCAAGGGCCGAATTCTGGAAGAGACGCTGCCACTGTTAGCGGCGGCGGGTATTGTGCCTGCCGAGGACATCGATAAAAGCCGCAAGCTGGTGTTTGAAACCAATCGCCCCGATGTTCAATTGCTGGTGCTGCGCGGCGCCGACGTACCCACATATGTTCAGTTTGGGGCGGCGGATATGGGCGTGTCCGGCAAGGATACCCTGATGGAAAACGGTGCCGAAGGCCTTTACGAGCCTCTGGATCTGAATATCGCGCGCTGCAAACTGATGACGGCTGCCATTGCCGGGGCGCCAGTGCGGCAAGGGCGCATTAAAGTGGCAACCAAGTACGTGAATATTGCCAAGCAGTATTACGCCACGTGTGGCCGACAGATCGACGTGATCAAACTGTACGGTGCCATGGAACTGGCTCCGATTATGAACCTGGCGGACGAAATTGTGGACATTGTCGATACCGGCAATACACTGCGCGCCAATGGTCTTGAATCCCGGGAGTTCATCGCCGATATTAGCTCGCGGCTGATCGTCAACAAGGCCTCCATGAAAATGAAGCACGTGCAGATTGAGGCCATAATCGACGCCATCGCTCAAGCGATTGGTGCCGAGCATTCGGTCACCAGCGCTTAGTAATTCATCCCACTGCCTCGAATTTTTTGCTTTTCACAGGAAGGCTACGCCATGGCTGATGCCAACGATTTTTCCATTGCCCGTTTAAACGCCACGCAAGCGGATTTTGACGCTCGCCTGGATGCACTGCTGGCCTGGGACTCTGTGTCCGACGCGGGTGTGACTCAGGTGGTCGCAGAGATTCTACAGGCGGTAAAAAGCCGCGGTGACGACGCCGTCGTGGAATACACCAACCGCTTGGATCGCCGCCAGGCTAGCAGCATGGCGGAGCTGACTCTGGCGCCGGAGCTGCTTCAGCAAGCGCTTGAAGATATTTCCCCAGAGCAGCGCCAGGCCCTGGAAGTGGCGGCAGAACGTGTGCGTCGTTATCACGAGCGCCAGCATCAAGCTTCCTGGCGCTACACAGAGGCAGACGGCACCGTGCTCGGCCAACAGATCACCGCCATGGAGCGGGTCGGCCTGTACGTGCCTGGCGGCAAGGCTTCCTATCCCTCTTCTGTATTGATGAATGCCATTCCCGCAAAAGTAGCGGGTGTGGATGAGCTGATCATGGTGGTGCCGGCGCCGGACGGTGAACTGAGCTCCATGGTTTTGGCGGCGGCCGCTATCGCTGGCGTCGATCGCGTGGTTACGATCGGCGGCGCCCAAGCCGTGGCCGCCCTGGCCTTTGGCACAGAATCGATTCCCAAAGTCGATAAGATAGTCGGCCCCGGCAATATCTATGTGGCTACGGCTAAGCGCGCCGTATACGGGCAGGTGGATATCGACATGATCGCTGGCCCGTCCGAGATTCTGGTGATTTGCGACGGCCAGACGGACCCAGAATGGATCGCCATGGATTTGTTCAGCCAAGCCGAGCACGACGAGCAAGCTCAGTCGATCTTGGTGAGCCCTGACGCTGACTTTCTGGTTCAAGTGGAGCAAGCCATGGCGCGCTTGCTGCCGGATTTGCAGCGCAGCAAAATTGCCCGAGAGTCATTGGCTAAGAGGGGGGCTTTGATTAAAGTCGTGGATATGGATCAGGCTCTGGTGGTGAGTAATCGCATTGCGCCCGAGCACCTGGAGTTGTCGGTAGCGGATCCAGAATCCCTACTGCCGAAGGTGCGTCACGCCGGTGCGATCTTTATGGGTCGTTACACGCCCGAGGCGTTGGGTGATTACTGTGCGGGTCCGAACCATGTTCTACCCACGTCAGGTACGGCGCGCTTTTCCTCGCCACTGGGGGTGTACGACTTCCAGAAGCGCAGTTCTATTATTATGTGCTCGCCGCAAGGAGCTGATGTCCTGGCGCGCACCGCCTCGGTTTTGGCGCGCAGTGAAGACTTGGAAGCGCATGCACGGTCGGCAGAGTTACGTATGCTGGAGAGCAAGCAGGATTAACTGGATTCCGTCGGTCGTTCGCTGATGACGGCTTCAAGCCGTAGGCGTCGACCATCGCGAACCACCTGTAAAGTGACTTCGCTGCCGGGCTCGGTGGCCGCTATCTGGTTCATACCCCGGCGCCCGTCTTCGCCTACAGATTGATCGTCGATGTGGGTAAGTATGTCGCCGGGGTTGAGCCCGGCCACATGCGCCGGGCTGTCGGCGTAAATCGCCGTTACCAGCACACCTTCAATACCGGGTTCTACCGAAAACTCTCGTGCCAATTGAGGAGTGAGTGGTTGGGCTTCCAGGCCCAGCCAACCGCGTACCACGCGTCCGTGCTCAATGATTTCACGCAGTGAGTTCATCGCCGTATCGGCGGGAATGGCAAAGCTGACCCCCACCGAAAATTCACTTTGGCCCAAGAACTCGCTTTCTCGCAAAATGGCGGTGTTGATACCCAAAAGTCTGCCTTGGGTGTCCACCAGGGCGCCGCCGGAGTTGCCCACGTTAATGGCCGCGTCCGTTTGCAGAAAGTTTTCATACTCGCTGATATTCAGATTCCATCGTCCGGTAGCACTAATAATGCCCTGAGTCACCGTCTGGCCTACCCCGAAAGGGTTGCCGATGGCCAGGACAATATCGCCCACTCTGGCATGGGTGGGCTCTCCCACTTCGATGGCGGTGAGCTGGTTTAGCTCAATTTTCAGTACCGCCAAGTCGCTGTCTGGGTCCGTGCCCACCAACTGAGCGCGAGTTTCGCGGCCATCGTGCAGGAGTACCAAAATGTCTTCCGCGCCTCGGATTACGTGTTCATTGGTGAGCAGGTATCCGCGCGTATCCACAATCACGCCCGAGCCCAGAGCCAGCTGTCGGCGTTGTTGTTGAGGCTGGTCCGGATTGCGCTGTAGATGTCGGTAGAGGGGGTGGCCCTCTAGCGGGTGACGATTGAGCTCGAGGGTTTTGCGGGTGTAAATGTTGACCACCGCTGGTGCCGCCCGGTCGACGGCGTCAGCATAGGAGTGTAGTGTCTGGGGCTGACTGGCTGAAGAATTGCGGGGGCTGGCGTCCAGCAAGGGAGCCGGGCGCAGTTCTGGGAACACCAACAAAGTCAGCAGAGCGATAAGGAGCCCGGCCGCAACCGGCCACCCCAGGGATTGAAACAGGCGTAATGCCGCCATAGAAAGCTCCGCTCTTGCTGCCTTGCCGGTCGATAGCGCTCCTGCTGGACGTTTAGGAGCGCTCGGTGGTGGTTTGGTGGGTTTCGGGGTCTTCTAGCTGAAGCTCCGACGTATCCGTTTCCGGCTCGTCTTCCTCGTGTAGCCCGTAATCTTCGCTCAAGGTACCCGGGCCCCGCTTGGGTGCCCAGTCCCGGGGGGCTTCGTAGCTTTCCTCGCTGATGTACGTGGTTTCGTCGCCCAGCAACTGACTGTTGGCCGATTCCAAAATCTGGCGACTCATGGCCGGCGTGGTCAGTTTGAGAGCGCTATTGGCCAAGTGCTCGTACACTTCCCGATAGCTGTGGGTCAGGTTGTTGACCAGCTCGGACGTGCGGGAAAAATGCTGAGTTACATCTTGTTGGTATTTTTTTAACTCGTTTTCAGCTCGGTACAAGCGCTCTTCCAGCTCGCGAGTCCGGTTTGGCGGACCCCACAGGTTTAACAAGGAGGCGCCCAAGGCCGCTCCGCCCAGCAGACAAAGCAGGCCGGTAATAACGAGGGTGCTGATTGAAACCACAAAATTCTCCTAAGGTGTACTGATAATTACTGCGGGCGTTTGAGGGCATCCATGCAAAGAGCCCGGTGCTCAAGGTATTATACGACTTTTTTCGGTCCGGCAGTCGGGTCTTCGTACATTTTTTATACATTCCCGATGCGGGTTCGTTTTTTTAAAGAGGTAGCGCCATGAGCGAGTCATTTTCTCAGACCGAGACAGCAATTGCTATCGATGGCCCGGTGGGTCAGCTGGAGGCGCGCACGCAAGCCGGCCAGTCAGAGGGCCCCCTGGCTGGTCGCGGCCTGGTGGCAGTAGTCTGCCATCCGCATCCGCTGCACGGCGGTACTATGAACAATAAAGTGGTGACAACGCTGATGCGCGTCTACCGGGACTTGGGGGTCGATTCGGTGCGCTTTAATTTTCGTGGTGTGGGCGAGAGCGGCGGCGAATTCGATAACGCCCGGGGCGAAGTGGATGACTTGCTGGCTGTGGTGTCTTGGGTGAAATCCCAGGGTATTCACTCGAACCTTTTGCTGGCCGGGTTCTCATTCGGATCTTCGGTGGCGGCGCAAGCCACTTATCGCAGTGATTGGGCGGTTCAACATCTGACCCTTGTCGCTCCACCGGTAGCGCGCTACCCCTATGACCAAGAAGGGCGCTTTCCGTGCCCGGTGTGCTTAATTCAGGGAGATCAGGATGATGTGGTGGAGCCCGATTCCGTCTATCAGTGGCGTGAGCGAATTGAGTCGCCATTGCAATTGCTGCGCTACCCCGACGCGGGGCATTTTTTCCACGGTGGCCTGGTGACGCTAAAGAAAGACCTCCTGGACACCTTGCCGGCGCAACTGGAGGGAAGAGTTTGATGGGGCAGCGCACTGGATTCAATGTGGGGGGCGAGGGAGCGTGAGCGCCACACAGGATGATCCACGCGGGCGCTATGAGCGCGACCTGATGCGGCCGGGCTTCCGGGCTGACTCCGCCCAAGCGCGGGCGGTGGAGGCGCTGCAGAGGCTTTATGAGGCGCTCACGGCTGCTCCGGAGCCGCCAGCGGGTTTACGCGCACGCTTGCTTCGCCTTCTGGGGCGAATGCCCGAGCCGGTGCAGGGACTGTATATGTGGGGTGGCGTTGGCCGGGGCAAAACCTACTTAATGGACAATTTTTATGAGAGTTTGCCCTTTGAGCGCAAGCAGCGGGTGCATTTCCACCGGTTTATGCGGCGAGTCCACGAAGAGTTGAAACGCCTTGCGGGGCACAAGAACCCGTTGGAAGGTGTGGCCGACGCTTTGGCCAAAGAGGCGCGGGTCATCTGTTTCGATGAGTTTTTCGTCACCGATATTACCGATGCGATGATCCTGGCAACCCTGTTGGAAGCCCTGTTTGCACGTGGAGTCACGCTAGTAGCCACCTCCAATATTCCCCCTCAACAGCTCTATCGTGACGGTTTGCAGCGGGCCAGATTCTTGCCGGCCATTGACCTGATTCAGCGTCATACCCTGACCATTGAAATAAATGGCGACAGTGATCACCGTCTGCGTGCGTTACGCCAAGCGGAGCTGTACCATTCGCCATTGGACGACGCAGCCGACAAAAGTTTACTGGCCAGTTTCCATTCTTTGGTGCCGGCGCGCGGAGAAATTCGCCCCAATCAGGCACTGGAGGTTGAGGGTCGGACCATTGAGGCTCGCTATGTGGGAGAGGATGTGGCCTGGTTCGATTTTGTAAACCTATGCGACGGCCCGAGGTCTCAGAACGACTACATTGAGTTGGCACGGGAATACCACGCCGTAGTGGTCAGCAACGTGCCCGCTCTGGGGTGGAGTAACGATGACCAGGCTCGGCGCTTTATCAATATGGTGGATGAATTCTACGATCGCCGGGTCAAATTGGTGATCTCGGCCGCTAAGCCTCTGACAACTCTCTACGAGGAAGGGCGACTGACATTTGAATTTCAGCGTACCGTCAGTCGGCTGCTGGAAATGCAGAGTGTCGACTACCTGGCTTTGGCCCACAAACCCTGAGCCCGTCGTCGTTGACCGACAGTGAAAAATCCGCGAAAAGCCCTTGAAAACCCACGGGGGCTTATGTAGTATTCGCGCTCTTTTATGGGAAGCACCTCCTGAGGCAGGAATAACATGAAGACATATAGTGCTAAAGCGGAATCAGTCTCCCATGACTGGTTCGTCATCGATGCAGCGGGCAAGACTCTGGGCCGTATGGCCACCGAGATCGCAACTCGTCTGCGCGGAAAGCACAAGCCTGAGTACACTCCCCATGTGGACACCGGTGATTACATCGTGGTGATAAACGCCGAGCAAGTACGCGTTACCGGCAAAAAGGCAAAGGACAAGATCTACTATCACCATACCGGCCATATCGGCGGCATTAAATCTATCAGCTTCGAGAAATTGATAGAAAAAGCCCCCGAGCGCACCATCCAGAAAGCGGTTAAAGGCATGATGCCCAAAGGCCCACTGGGGCGCGCCATGTTGTCCAAACTGAAAGTGTACGCAGGTAGTGAGCATCCGCACACTGCTCAGCAACCTCAAGAATTGAAAATCTAACCGGGACGCTGATTATGGCAGTTACTCAATATTACGGCACCGGCCGCCGCAAGACCTCCACAGCGAGAGTTTTTATTGCTTCCGGCACCGGTAACATCGTGGTTAACGACCGTCCGTTGGACCAGTATTTCGGTCGTGAGGTGTCGCGAATGATTGTTCGCCAGCCTCTGGAAAACGTTGACATGGTGGACAAGTTTGACATCAACGTGACCGTTCGCGGCGGAGGCAGCTTTGGCCAAGCCGGCGCTATTCGTCACGGCTTGACTCGCGCTCTGATGGAATACGATGAAAGCTTGCGTGGAACCTTGCGTGAAGCGGGCTACGTAACACGCGACTCGCGTGCAGTGGAGCGTAAGAAAGTGGGCTTGCGCAAAGCGCGTAAGAGACCACAGTACTCCAAGCGTTAAGAGCCCCCCCGATCCGGAGGCCCGGCCGCTGGTTGGGCAAATGGGTACGGAGAACGCCCAGGTCGGTACTGGCCCGGGCGTTTTTTTATGCGTGTACTGTATTCGTTTCTTCTAGAGACCTGGCGCCGGAACCTTAGTCCGCGCGGGGTTATTCTTGTAAGCGGCACATAATTTCTTTAAGATTGGCCAATTTTTTGGGTTCCTTGACCCCATCCTAAATCGTTGAATCTTAGTGATTTACTGGCCGTCAGAAGCTGTTAGGGGAGAAGTTCGTCAATGACAAATGACGTTGTGAATAAAACGCGTCGCCGGGTGCTCACGGCTGCCACTTCCGTGGTAGGTGCCGTGGGTGCAGTCGGTGTCGCTGTACCGTTTGTGGGTTCCTGGAACCCCAGTGCCAAGGCTCGAGCCGCTGGCGCGCCAGTCAGGCAAAACATCGGCAAGATCGAGCCCGGACAAATGATCACAGTGGAGTGGCGGGGCCGACCGGTATACATCGTACGCCGCACTCCTGAAGCGATTGCCGGTCTGGCCAAAGTGGAAGGTCAACTGCGCGATCCCAACTCCGAAGAACCCCAACAGCCGCCTTACGCTCAAAACCCCACCCGCTCTATCCGAGAAGAGTACCTTGTGTTGCTGGGTCTGTGCACTCACCTGGGCTGCGCTCCCGCGTTCCGTCCGGACGTAGGCGCACAGGATCTGGGTGGTGAAAGCTGGCAAGGCGGTTTCTTTTGCGCGTGTCATGGCTCTCGATTTGATATGGCTGGACGTGTTTACCGGGGCGTTCCCGCTCCGACCAATCTGGAAGTACCGCCGCACCGTTATGAGGGCGATAACGTTTTGGTCATTGGCGAGGATCCGGAGGAAGTGGTATGAGTCAGTCGACAGGGCTGTGGCAATGGATTAACGACCGATTGCCAGTACAACGGGCGTGGGATACCCATGCGGGTAAATACTACGCGCCCAAGAACTTTAATTTTTGGTACATCTTCGGGGTTCTATCCCTGTTGGTTTTGGTCAACCAGCTGGTCACCGGCATTTGGTTGACCATGAACTACGTTCCCTCCGCCGAAGGCGCTTTTGCGTCCGTGGAATACATTATGCGGGACGTGGAATACGGTTGGTTGCTGCGCTACATGCACTCCACCGGTGCTTCTGCCTTCTTTGTGGTTGTCTACCTGCACATGTTCCGTGGTCTGATGTACGGCTCGTACAAAGCGCCGCGCGAGCTGGTGTGGATCTTCGGCATGACCATCTACCTGGTACTTATGGCCGAGGCTTTCCTGGGTTACGTGCTGCCTTGGGGGCAAATGTCCTATTGGGGCGCGCAGGTGATTGTGTCGCTGTTCGGTGCCATTCCAGTGATCGGTGACGACCTGGTGCAGTGGATCCGTGGTGACTATCTGATTTCCGGCATTACTCTGAATCGCTTCTTTGCTCTGCACGTGGTGGCTTTGCCTATCGTTCTGCTGGGTTTGGTAGTGCTGCATATTCTGGCTCTGCACGAAGTCGGCTCCAACAACCCCGACGGCGTAGACATTAAAAAGCATAAAGATGAAAACGGCATTCCCAAAGACGGTGTGCGTTTCCACCCCTACTACACCGTGCATGACTTGGTCGGTGTTGCTGTATTCCTGTTTGTATTCTGTATCGTACTGTTCTTTATGCCAGAGATGGGCGGCTTCTTCCTGGAATACGCCAACTTCGAAGAGGCCAATAGGCTCAAGACTCCTGAGCACATTGCGCCTGTGTGGTACTTCACACCCTTCTACGCCATCCTGCGTGCAGTGACCATTGATATTGGTCCTCTGGACTCCAAGTTTTTGGGCTTGGTGGCAATGGGTGCGGCTATTGCCATCCTGTTCGTGCTACCCTGGCTGGATCGTGCGCGTGTAAATTCCATGCGCTACAAAGGCAACATCGCTCGTGTGGGGCTGATGGTCTTTGCTGCCATGTTCGTTGTGCTGGGTTATCTGGGTGTTCAGGCACCCACTGAAGGCCGTACGCTTCTGGCCCAGGTGGCGACCGTGTTCTATTTCGCCTACTTCATCACCATGCCGATCTGGACCAGTACGCACATTAAGCGCACGTCCATTATCAGCTGGATTATCTGCGGCGTGTTTGGGTTGTTCTTCCTGATCATGACCTTCCAGAACTTGGGTGGTGATGTTCCGTTTTTGATTCGCCTGTTGAGCTTTGTACTGGCTGTGGCCTTCTTTGCTCTGCCCTGGTTGACCAGCCGAGATGAAACTCGCCCCGAGCCGGATCGTGTTCAGATGAAAGGCTTGCCCTTGAAGCTGGTTTTGGGTGGTCTTGCTCTGTTCGCCGCGTTGGTGGTGATTCCCATCTCCGCTGTGGCAGCCGGTGGTGGTGGCTGTGGGGATATACCCTGCGATCAGATGAAACCAGACTTGAGAGATAATGCCTCCCTCCAGCGTGGTGCCAAGTTCTTTGCTAACTATTGCATGGGCTGTCACTCTGCGAAGTTCTCCCGCTATGAACGAGTCGCTACTGACTTGGGCATTCCGGAAGAAATCATGATGGAGCAGTTGGTATTTAGCGATCAGTCGATTGGCGATCTTATGGAAATTTCCATGCGCCCGCAGGACGCCACCCGGTTCTTCGGCGTTATGCCCCCGGATCTAACCCTGGTGGCACGCGCTCGGAACCCAGATTGGTTGTATACTTTCCTGCGTAACTTTTACCGGGATGACACGCGCCCTTATGGTGTGAACAACCGAGTATTTGAAAATGTCGGCATGCCTCATGTGATGCTCGATCTACAGGGGCTGCCGGAATGTGCTCCTGCACCAATGCTCAACGCTGATGGCTCAACTCAGCGTGATGAGATTGGCAACCCGGTGATGAATGAGGAGTGCGGCCAATTGGTGGAGGGGAGTCTGCAAGGGTCACTGACACCGGAAGAGTTTGATGGCGTCATATACGACCTGGTGAACTTCCTGACCTATGTCGCAGAACCCATTGCACTGACTCGTCAGCGTATTGGGGTGTATGTACTGCTGTTTTTGTCCGTGTTCTTTATATTTGCCTACCTGCTGAGTCGGGAATATTGGAAAGACGTCCATTGACGTAAGCAAGCTCATGCGGGTGGCATTGCCGCCCGTGTTCGTAGGACTGAGTAATCGAGGTGAAGCTAATGGGTGTTGTGACTAAACGCTCATCCATGACATTGTTTTCCGACGGCCGTGATCATTACAGCCATCGTGTACGCATTGTGCTGGCCGAGAAGGGCGTTTCCGTGGATGTGGTTGATGTCGACCCCAAAAACAAGCCTGAAGAACTGGCCGACTTAAATCCCTACAACAACTTGCCAACGCTGGTTGACAGGGATTTGGCTCTGTACGAGTCGAAGGTCATTATGGAGTACCTGGACGAGCGCTTCCCGCATCCGCCCCTGTTGCCTGTGTACCCTGTGGCGCGTGCGCAAAGTCGTTTATGGATGTATCGCCTGGAGCGCGACTGGGCGCCCATGGTTGACACCATATTGTACGGCCGGAACAAGGAGCAAATCGTCAAGGCGCGCAAAGACCTCAAAGACAGCCTGTTGACGATCGCCCCTATTTTTTCCGAAATGCCGTTCTTCATGAGCGAGGAGTTCACCATTGTGGACTGCTGTTTGGCCCCGATTCTTTGGCGGTTAAAGCTTATGGAAGTCGACTTGGGTAAAACCAAGCAGGCTCAGCCTCTGCACAGCTATATGGAGCGGTTATTCGCCCGGGAGCCCTTCCGGGAGAGTTTGACGGAATTTGAAAAAGAGATGAATGTCGGCTGATTAATGCCGGCGTCACCCGAGCCCGGCTTGTTACCGGGCCTGGGTGGAGCGGAGCCTTTGGCTCGCTCACCGCGTCTATTCGGAGACCACGCGTTTATGCCCATGACCTCCAGCAGACCCTACATGCTTCGCGCACTCTACGAGTGGATTGTCGACAATGAATGTACACCCTATATTCTTGTGGACGCCCGGGGGCCGGGAGTGGAAGTTCCCCTGGAGCATGTGAATAAAGATGGCCAGATAGTCCTTAACTTGAAGCCTTCGGCCGTGAAAGACCTGACGATCCAAGACTACGTCAGTTTCAGTGCCCGCTTCAGCGGCATTCCCACCCAACTTTTTATCCCCTGTGGTTCTGTACTGGGCATATACGCCCGGGAAAATGGCCAGGGCATGGTATTTGAGCCCGAGCACAACCCGGAACCACCCAAGCCCGACCCAGAACCCTCTGACAGTGGCAAGCGTCCTAGTTTGCGCGTGGTTAAATAGCGACCGATTTCAATGCCTGGGGCACTCTTTGGTGTCTAACCCTCTTGTTCAGCGATGTTTAGGACAGGAGGGCGAAGTGGGGCGTCTTTAAATAGCGCGCTAAGCACCCTATTTTTTCTGCCAGCCATCTGGCTCCCCGCGTATATTGGATGCATAATGGCATTATCTACCATAATAAAAGCAGTCGGGAGCTTCCATCCATGGCCATGTTTCAGCACACCATAGGTATCTTTTTAAACCCTGATCGCGAATGGGAACGCATTCGCGGTGAAAAGCAATCCTTTCTCAGGGTGTATGCCCTACATGTCCCCCTCCTGGCACTGATCCCGGTGATCTGTGGATATATTGGCGTGACACAGGTGGGCTGGAGTATTGCCGGTGGATCCGTGATTCGCCTGACGGCCGAGAGTGCGTTGATCTTGGTTGCCGCTACCTATTTAGCGCAGCTGGTGGCGGTCTACGCCTTGGGTGAATACATCAACTGGATGTCGCACAATTTCGGCGTTACCGGTGACGCCAGTGAAAGACACTATGAAGGTACAGCCCTGGCAGTCTATTCGGCCGTGCCGATGATGCTGGCTGGCGTGGTGCTCCTGTACCCCCAGCTGTGGCTGGTGGCAACGGTGTTTTTGATTGCTGGCTGCTATTCGGTTTACCTTATCTATGAAGGTATCCCGATTTTGATGAACATCCCCAAAGAGCAAGGCTTTATCTACGCCAGTTCCGTCATCACTGTGGGACTCGTCCTGGCGGTCGTAGTCATGGTGGCCACCGTGATCGTTTGGAGCGCGGGTATGGGACCGGTATTCATACGCTGATAGCCAAGCCGTAGTCCCGAAGGCAGCCAATAGGCTGCCTTTTTTATGGCTATTGATCTACGGGAAAGTGCACAAAACCGGTTTTGTGGTTTCTTGTCATCAGTTTGCAATATTCAAACCGCATGATACGCGCCATAACACAGCCTCTTTGGCTGGGTTTGAGTACCACAAATCAACGATCTTTATTTTAGGGGAAATTTCATGAAGAAAGCACTGCTGCCGATGGCGCTTGCCGCTGCGCTGCCTTTGACTGCCATGGCCGATGTTAGCGTATACGGCCGCGCTGATGTGTCACTAGACCTGTTGGATGATGGCGCTGACTACTCCGAACTTAACTTGTCCAGTAACTCATCCCGCCTGGGTTTTAAGGCTAAGAAAGAGTTTGATGGTCTGACTGCATTGATACAGATTGAGCAACAGGTTGATTATGACTCAGGTGGCGCATTCACCAGTGCTCGGGATACTTTCGTAGGCCTAAGTGGCCCCTTTGGTCTGGTGCGCGCCGGCCAATTTGACTCGCCCTTTAAGCGTGCCCGCGGGCCGGCTAATCTTTTCGGCGATCAGGTGGGTGACATGCGTAACCTGACTCGCGTTGGAGACGCCCGCTTTGACGAGCGAAACCCCAATACCATTCATTACCAAACCCCTAAAATGGGCAGTGTCCAGCTTAACGTTGCTTACTCAGTAAATCAGGGGCAAACCGCAGCCGATGGCGCCAGTGATGATGCTCTAAGCCTTTCGGTCACCTTTGCCACAGGTCCGATCGACTTTGCCGCCGCCTACGAAACCTATGGTGAAGACCACAGCCGTGGCGAGCGGGACGGCGTGCGTCTGGCGCTGGGGTATGATGTTACGTCCAATATCAAACTGGTGGGCTTCTTCCAATCGGTGGATCATGAGCTTAGCGACGCATTGACCAGTGATGTTTTCGGCTTGGGTGGTGAGTTTAAATTGGGCTCTAAAACCCGTCTGCGCGGCCACTATATGCACCGCAGCGCGGATATCGATGATGGGGACTCGGCGATGGTCGCTGTGGGTATCGAGCACCGACTGGATAGCGCAGTACGTGTCTACGCCAACTATGCCGCCGTTAACAACGATGACAGCGTAGCTCTGAACCCCTATACCCAAGCGCGTACTACCAGCGTTCCGGGCGTTGCTGGAGAAACCGCCAGCGGTCTCTCTCTCGGTTTCCGTTACGACTTCTAAGTCGGAATATTGTTCGGAAAGCCCCCAAAGGTCACTTTGGGGGCTTTTTTGTGGGTAGTACGAAAAAAAGCAGTTTCCGAAGTGAAAAAATCTGCGGTTTTTGGCATTCGGCAGCAGCCCGCGTGGTGGCAAACTGGAAGGTAGTCTCGCCTGAAACGGAGACAAATACTTTACGCACGGAAGGAAAGGATACCCTGCGGCTTGAGACCCTCGGAGGCAGGAAGCCGACGCGGAGCGTACAGGGACGTATTTAAAGCGTGTCTCAAGTCGCAGGGTATCCTTTCCAGAAGGCCATAAAGCGTGCCTGACTCAGATCGAAATAAATCCACAATGGCGAGAAAGTACAAACACTACCAACCCTTCATACAACTGTCACATTCCATCATTAAAGTACTCGCCAAGGATGAGAAGGGCTCATCTTTATCATCGCGGTACAATGATCTTAGTCAAAGCTAACGGAGCGCTCTAATGAACGCACAGAAACTTCTTAAAGGTCTGGCCCTGGCCGGCTCCATGATTTGCAGCACGGTTGTCCTGGCGCAGCAAGTTGATCCCAACCTTCCGGAGTACAAGGCCGTATCGGGCATTTCGGGCAACCTGACCAGTATTGGCTCAGATACTTTGAACAACCTGATGACCCTGTGGGCAGAAGACTTCAACGGCTTCTACCCTAACGTCAACATACAGATTCAAGGTGCCGGTACGTCCACTGCTCCTCCAGCACTGGCAGAGGGTACGGCCAACTTTGGCCCCATGAGTCGCATCATGCGTGATAGCGAAGTGGCCCAGTTTGAACAAGCCCACGGCTACCCACCCACACTGGTGCGTGTCGGTATCGATACCATCGCCGTGTTCGTCAACCGCGATAACCCCATCGAAGGTTTGACGTTGGAAGAGGTCGATGCCATTTTCTCCAGCACCCGCCGCTGTGGTGGCGCGTCCGATATCACCCGCTGGGGCCAAGTAGGTTTGACCGGTGCCTGGGCCAATCGCGATATCACTCTTTACAGCCGCAATGCCGTATCCGGTACTTACGGTTACTTCCGGCAACACGCCCTGTGTGACGGTGACTTCAAAAACAATATGAACGAGCAGCCGGGTTCTGCTTCAGTGGTGCAGGGCATTACTGAGTCGATCAATGGCATAGGTTACTCCGGCATCGGCTATAACACCGCTGGCGTTCGGGCCATAAAACTGGGCCGCGAAAAAGGCAAACTGTTCGAGCCCAACTCTGAGAACGCGGCCTCTGGAGACTATCCCCTGGCCCGCTTCCTGTACGTTTATGTGAACAAGCACCCAGTGGACGGTCTTGAGCCGCACACTCGGGAATTCTTGAAAATGGTGCTTTCCCGTCAAGGTCAGGAAGTGAACGTGCGTGATGGCTTTATCCCTCTGCCAGCCTCGGTGGCCAAGCGGGAAATGGAGCGCCTGGGGATCAAATAACCACCTCGGAAAGAACGTCTTGTGCTTAGGGGCCCGCGGAGGCAGGGAGTTGGCGATGAGCATACAGGGACGTATCGACAGAGTGTCTCATTACGCAAGTGTTGTTATTAGGCTCCAGGGAATGGAGCCTTTTTTTTGCATCCCCAAAAACAGGCGGCGTTTTATGCCGCCTGTCATATAACTGTCACAAACCTTCCCTAAGATGTCGCTCGTGATAACCCGATACCGGTTCTTTCCGGGAAGGCTAGCCGAGGACAGCTATGAACCAATCTACGCCGCCACTTTTATCCCCCAGGCCGGGTCTGGAAAAGGTCCTACCTGACGGGGGCGCCCGTAAGCGTCTGCGGCGCTGGCGCGCAGCGAAAGATTATCTTGCCAAGTACTGTGTCGGCACGTTTGGGGTGGGCGTGATCATCGCCCTGGCTCTGATTTTTGTTTACTTGTTCAGCGAAGTTTTGCCCATGCTGCGCCCAGCCGCCATGAGCGTTCAAGCCAGCTACGAGGCCCCCGGGGGTCGCAATGCAGACACATTGCACATTGCGATGGATCGCCACGGGAAAGTGGGTGTGCGTTACACCAGCAACAGGCAGGCGGTTTTCTTCAATGTCTTGGATGGCAGCGAAAGCCACAGGGTTGAATTACCCTTGCCGGTAGGCGCCACGGTGAGCGCGTTTGGTTTGGCGGAGCCACGCACCCGTCTGGCCATTTTTGGCATGGACAACGGCCAAGCGTTGTTGGTCCGGCATGAATTCAATGAGCGCTTTTCCCGAGAGGGCCGCTTGTACGATCCTTCTCTAGAGTTTCCGCTTGGTGAAGGGGATGAAGCACTTCTCGATGTGGTAGAGGATGGCACGGCCATTAGAGCCATTTCCGTTCAACGCGGTGCTGGCGGGATCAGTGTAGCGGCGTCACTCGAAGATGGGCGGATACGCTTGGTTCAGTTCGAAGAGACTACGAACTTTATGACCGGAGAGGTTAGTGTCCGGCGCAACGTCTACGATTTGCCCTCGCTTCCCGAAGGCGCCGAGCCGCGCAGAATTCTGTTGGATATCACCATGCGCAATATGCTGGTGGGGGATGACCTTGGACGCTTGCACTACTACGATGTCAGCCGTCCTGCGCAGGCTCGTCTGCTGGATTCAAAGCGAGTCATTCGTAGGCACGACGCTCAAGTTGAGTCCCTGGAATACTTGCTTGGAACTGTGTCAGTCATTGTCGGGGGATCCGATGGCAGCGTCAGCCAGTTCATGTTGGTTCGGGATGAAGAGAACGTTAATCGCATTACCCGCATTAGAGAGTTTGACGGTCACGAGGCCGCAGTGGTCGGAATTGCGCCGGAGTATATCCGTAAGGGCTTCGCTACATTCGATGATCGGGGAAGTATAAAGCTTCACTATTCGACATCCTCGCGAACTCTGGCAGCTCTAGATGTTGGCGACAGGCCCTTGTCGCGGGTTCAGCTGGGGCCGAGAGCGAACGCGCTGTTTGCTGTCGATAACGCTGAACAGGTGCACCTGGTCAACGTGCGTAATCCACACCCAGAAGTCTCGGTGCGCGCCCTTTGGGATAGAGTTTGGTACGAAGGCCGTTCTCAGCCGGAATACGTGTGGCAATCCTCGTCAGCCACTGACGAGTTTGAGCCAAAATTTTCACTGGTGCCGCTGACCTTGGGTACGCTTAAAGCCGCCTTTTATGCCATGTTGTTCGCAACGCCTCTAGCCATTCTTGGGGCTGTTTACAGCGCCTATTTTATGTCGCCCAAGTTGCGCCAAGCGGTGAAGCCGTCCATCGAAATCATGGAAGCCTTGCCCACGGTGATTCTCGGGTTTTTGGCAGGCCTTTGGTTCGCACCTTTCGTAGAGAGCCACTTACCAGCCGTGTTTTCCATTTTGTTTTTAATGCCGGTCGCATTGATTCTGGCGGGCTTTGTGTGGATGAGACTGCTCCCGAAAGCAATCAGTAATCGAGTGTGCAACGGTTGGGAGGCGGCCATTCTGATCCCGGTCGTCATTCTGGTGGGATGGGTATCGGTGGGTATGAGCCCACATTTGGAGAACTGGTTCTTCGCCGGTGATATGCGTCAATGGCTAACGGATGTGGGTTACACCTATGACCAGCGCAACGCCCTGGTGGTAGGGGTTGCCATGGGGTTCGCCGTGATTCCGACCATTTACTCCATTTCCGAAGATGCCGTATTCAATGTCCCTAAACACCTGACCCAAGGGTCGCTGGCCCTCGGCGCCACTCCGTGGCAAACCGTGACTCGAGTGGTGTTGTTAACGGCCAGCCCAGGCATCTTTTCCGCGGTGATGATCGGCTTTGGCCGCGCGGTAGGGGAAACCATGATTGTGCTTATGGCTACCGGTAACAGCCCGATCATGAATTTCAATATCTTTGAGGGCATGCGTACGCTCTCAGCCAACATCGCCGTGGAAATGCCGGAGGCCGCCGTTGGCGGTACTCACTACCGGATCCTGTTCCTGGCGGCGTTGGTGCTCTTTGTCTTGACCTTCTTTCTCAACACATTGGGTGAGTTGGTCCGTCAGCGGTTGCGCAAGCGCTACGGCTCTCTGTAATCCAGAAGAGATACTTGAGGATAGGTTATGAAAGATTGGTTTAAGAAAGGTTCTCCTTGGATTTGGCTCAGCGGCGGCGCGGTCACCATCAGTATGGTCATGGTATTGGGCTTGGTATTAATGATTGCCTACAACGGCCTTTCTCACTTTTGGCCCAAGCCGGTACTTGAGTTTGAGTATCAGTTGGAGGGGCAGGCTAGCGCTGAACGTGTCATCGGAGAAATAAGTCGCTCCGAAACCATGACCGCAGCGGCCATGCGCGAAGCGGGCTTCCATGTGCCGGAAGATCAGGCTGTAGTCGTACGCCATCTGATCAAGCGAGGCAACCGCGACGTGACAGGCCAGGATTTTGTCTGGTACCTGGAAGACTTCATGAGCAACAAGCGTTTTCCTGAAGACATATTGGTACTGGAACGGCTTCAGTGGGGCGACTTCTATGGCTTTCTAAGAGAGTTTGTCATTGATGGCGAGGTCGTTACCATTGGCGACGACGCGCGTAGAGCGTTCGAGAACACTTTGCAGGAAACTTCACAGCTTGTGCGTGAAATTAACGTTATCGAGCGGGTAAATATTGGTGATGTAAATTTCCGAATGGAGCAATTGCGCCGACAGCTGCGCGGTCTTCAGCTCAATGAAACCATTTCCGACGAGCAGCGCGCAGTCTTAGAGGCGGAAGTGGCTGAAAGCCGGGCCGACCTCGATGCGCAGTATGCTGAACTGGAGCAAAGGCGCAACGAGCTGCGTCGAGAAGTCTCGCGCTATGCGATTACCATGGAAACCATGGGCGGACAAATGCGCAGGATTCCGCTGAACAATATTGTGCACGCATGGCGCCCTAATGAAATGAGCTTCTTTCAAAAAGTAGGCCATTACGGTCGCTCTTTCTGGGACTTTGTAAGCGGTTACCCCCGCGAAGCGAATACCGAGGGAGGCATATTGCCGGCGATATACGGCACGGTCCTGATGGTGTTGATCATGTCAGTTGTGGTAACGCCCTTTGGTGTTCTGGCGGCGATCTATCTGCGGGAGTACGCCAAGCAAGGACCACTCACTCAACTGATTCGAATTTCGGTGAACAACTTGGCCGGTGTCCCTTCTATTGTCTTTGGCGTGTTCGGCCTTGGATTCTTTGTCTATTTTCTCGGGGGCAACATTGATCAGATGTTCTATAGCGAAACGCTGCCATCGCCGACGTTTGGCAGTCCGGCACTGATCTGGGCCTCTTTGACGCTGGCTCTGCTGACCTTGCCGGTGGTGATTGTCTCAACAGAAGAGGGATTGTCACGAATTCCGCGCAGTATCCGCGACGGCAGTCTGGCACTGGGTGCTACCAAAGCCGAGACGCTGTGGCGAACGGTCGTGCCCTTGGCGGCACCGGCCATGATGACCGGTTTGATTCTTGCGGTTGCTCGCGCGGCTGGCGAAGTAGCACCACTGATGTTAGTGGGTGTGGTCAAGATGGCTCCCAGTTTACCGCTGGATGGAAATTACCCATTTTTGCACTTGGACCGCGCCTTCATGCACTTGGGTTTTCACATTTTCGATGTGGGTTTTCAAAGCCCCAACGTTGAAGCCGGCCGACCCCTGGTATACGCAACCGCCATGGTGCTTGTGTTCTTGATTGTGATTTTGAATCTGACCGCCATGGTGATCCGCAACCGGTTGAGAGAAAAGTACAGAAGTGAAAGTGACTAAAGAGGGGCATGACCGGTCACGTTGATACACCCAATTTGTTTAAGGTAGGTAAAAAATGAGCGAGCAGAGAGAAACACCGAGAACTCACGCGCTGGACACCAAGCGCTTACGTGATACTTATCGCCAGGGGCAGTCCATGGGTGGCGAGAAAACCAGTTTGAGCCTGCGTGACTTACAGTTGTTTTACGGCAATGACCGGGCCTTGAACGGCATTGATTTGGACATCCCGGAGAAACGAGTGACGGCCTTTATCGGCCCGAGTGGTTGCGGGAAATCCACCTTGTTGCGATGCATTAACCGGATGAACGACTTGATTGACAATTGCCGAGTGCAAGGCCAGATCCTGCTTGATGGGGAAGATATCTATCATCACTCCGTGGATGTGGCCGAGCTGCGTCGGCGGGTGGGAATGGTATTTCAGAAGCCCAACCCGTTCCCCAAAAGCATTTATGAAAATGTGGCCTTTGGTCTGCGTCTGCAAGGCGTAAACTCCCGGCGTATCTTGGATGAGGTGGTGGAGTCGTCTTTGCAGCGGGCGGCCTTGTGGGATGAGGTTAAAGATCGCTTGCAGGAGAACGCGTTCAGTTTGTCAGGTGGTCAGCAACAACGCTTGGTTATCGCCCGAGCCATCGCCATCGAGCCGGAAGTAATCTTGCTGGACGAACCGGCTTCGGCCCTGGACCCGATTTCGACGTTAAAGATCGAAGAGTTGATCAATGAACTGAAAGACAAGTACACCATTGTTATCGTGACCCACAACATGCAGCAGGCGGCACGGGTTTCCGACTACACGGCCTTTATGTATATGGGCGATCTGGTGGAATATGGCGATACCGATACCATCTTCACCAATCCCAGTAAGAAACAAACTGAAGATTACATTACTGGCCGTTACGGCTAAGGGGAATCGCAATGGACATTACCAGTCATAAACACCACATTTCCCAGCAGTACAACGTCGAGCTGGATGAAATCAGAACCCATCTGGCAGAGATGGGAGGCATGGCACAGCGTCAAGTCAACGATGCCATTCAGGCGTTGATCGAGGCCGATGTGGAGCGCGCTCAACGGGTTGTGGATGGCGACGATAAAGTGAACCGCATGGAAGTTTCCATCGATGAAGAGTGCGTTCGTATTTTAGCCCGCCGCCAGCCCGCCGCTAGCGATTTACGATTGGTTGTGGCGGTCACCAAGGCGATTACCGATTTAGAGCGGGTCGGCGATGAAGCCAGCAAAATTGCTCGGCAAGCCATAGCGTTGAATACCGAAGGTGAAGTGCCACGCGGTTTTGTGGAGGTGCGTCACATCGGTGACAAGGTTTCCGAAATGTTGCGTGATGCGTTGGACGCTTTTGCCCGCCTGGATGTGAATCTAGCCTTAAAGGTGGTGGAAACCGACAAAATCGTGGATCTGGAATACAACAGCGCCGTGCGGGAAATGATTACCTATATGATGGAAGACCCGAGGCGAATTTCCCGCGCCCTGAATATACTCTGGTCCTTGCGGGCGCTCGAGCGCATTGGCGACCACGCTCGTAACTTAGCTCAGTACGTGGTTTATCTGGTGCGAGGTGAGGACGTGCGCCACGACAGCTATGACGAGATTCAAGAGCAAATCGACGCTGATCAGTCTGACCAATAATTGTTAGGCCGCCACCTCAGTGTGGCGGCCTTTAACAATTATTCTGGCACCTTAAAGGGAAAGTAATCACGAGCGTTGTAGTAACTGACATCGCTCACCAGTTTGCCCACCATTTGTAAATCATCGGGTACAAAACCGTTGACCATATCCCGGCCCAATAATCGGCACAGCAAACGCCGAAAATACTCATGGCGCGAGTAGCTCAAAAAGCTGCGGCTGTCGGTGAGCATGCCCACGAAGCGGCTCAACAAACCCAATTGGCTTAAGGCATCGATTTGACGTGTCATGCCGTCCATCTGATCGTTGAACCACCAACCACTGCCGAACTGCACTTTGCCCGGTACCGAGCCATCCTGGAAGTTGCCGATCATGGTGCCGATCATTTCATTGTCGCGCGGGTTGATGTTGTAGAGAATGGTTTTGGCCAGTTGATTCTGGTCGTCCAGTCGGCCTAAAAATTTCGCCAGCGGTTTGGCGTAGTTCTGATCGCCGATAGAATCGAAGCCCGTGTCTGGGCCGGCTTCTCTAAACAGGCGCGGGTTGTTGTTGCGAATGGGGCCTATGTGGTATTGCTGAACCCAGCCCTTGGCGTGATCCTGCACGGCGAATTCTATTAACATAGCGGACTGAAATTTTTCGAGCTCCTCGGAGCCGAGTGATTTTCCCGAGCGTACTTTGGAAAAAATGTCCTTCACTTCCTGATCGGTAAATTCCGCCGCAACCACGGTTTCCAGCCCGTGATCGGACAACCGACAGCCTTGCTCGTGGAAGTAGTCGTGACGTTTTTGCAGAGCCGAGCGCAAATCGTCGAAGCTGCTGATCTGTATATCGCTCACGGCCGCCAGGCGATCCAGATACTCGTTGTAGCTCTTTGGGTCTTCCGCCGCCATAGCTCTGTCTGGACGCCAAGTGGGCAGCATGGAGGATTTAAAGCTGCTGTCTGATGCGACCTTGCGGTGATGGGCCAGGTCGTGAATCGGATCATCGGTGGTGCACACTACTTTTACCTTGGCCTGCTCAATCAGACCGCGCGCGCTGAATTCCGGCGAGGCCAGCATTTCGTTACACTCGTCCCACGTGCGTTTGGCGTTGTCGCCGTTCAACAAGCGGTCGGTAATTCCGAAAGGCTTGCGCAGTTCCAGGTGAGTCCAATGGTAAAGAGGATTGCGTAAAGTGTAGGGAACGGTTTCCGCCCACTTCTTAAATTTTTCCCAGTCACTGGCACCGCCGGTACAATAGTGTTCGGATACTCCATTGGTACGCATGGCACGCCACTTGTAGTGATCGCCCGCCAACCAGACCTGGTAGAGATTTTCAAACTGCGTATTATCGCCCACTTGCTCGGGCGGCAGATGGCAGTGATAGTCGATGATGGGCAGGTCCTTGGCGTAATCGTGGTACAGCGCCTTGGCCTGTTCTGTGTCGAGCATAAAATCGTCGTGGATAAAATTCATCATGGTCCTCGATGCCTTTGGTCGTGCGCCGGGCACTGCTGCTGCGTCTGTTAAGATATGGTCAATGTTACCTTTTGGCCCCAAAAATAGAAACCGCTGGCCCGGATGAAGAGAACTGTAGCGCCGCGCCACCCGCTTTACATTACTTTCACGGCCCGCCATGCTGGAGGGCGCTACACTCTAATGAGCAATGATTATTACGGAGATCCGCATGTGGCGCAAAGTGCGCAAAAAGTGGTTCGAGTCACCGGTGGATGATGCGGCACTGGCTGAAGCCGTGGCTGAAGCGCAGCGTCGCCAGCCGCCACCGGTGTTGTGGTTATTGGGTAAAACCCAAGCTGGAAAAACCGCCACCATTAACGCTTTAACGGGTAGCAGCAAAGCTGAGATTGGCAATGGGTTTGCGCCCTGTACACGCCGGTCGCAGTTCTACGATTTTCCTCCAGAGGCGCCCTTAGTGCGCTTTCTCGATACGCGCGGTTTGGGGGAGTTGAGTTACGACCCCTCGGAGGATATTCAATACTGTGAATCCCAGGCGCATTTGGTGATGGCCGTCATTAAGGCCGCCGATCCCAACCAGGACGCCGTGTTCGACGTTCTGCGAGAAGTGCGTCGGCGTCATCCCGATTGGCCCTTGGTGGTGGTTCAGACGGGACTGCACGAGTTGTATGCGGCGGGTTCCGAACATCCTCAGCCATATCCCTTTGGTACGGAGGCCGAACAGATACTGCCCCGGGCGCTTATGGGCCCGCTCACTCAGCAGCGACAACGCCTGGGAGAATTGCGTGGCCGAGGCCGGGTGCTCTGGGTGCCGGTGGATTTCACCCTCGCGGAAGACGGTTTTGAGCCCCAGTTTTACGGCCTGGATGAACTGTGGGAAGCCATCGATACCGCATCCGGTTGGGCTCTGGAAGCTTGTTTGCGCGCCGACCCGCACATTCGGGATCAGTACGCGCGCGCCGCACACCCTTATATTCTCGGCTACTCAGCCACGGCCGCCGGCTTAGGGGCCATACCTCTGGCGGACATGGCATTGGTGCCGGCACTGCAACTAAAGTTGCTGCACCGTTTGGCCCGTCTCTACCGGCTGGAGTGGACACGGCGCAACAGTTCGGAATTTTTTGGACTGTTGGGCGTGGGCGTGCTGGCTGGGTACGGCATCCACTGGGCGGGCCGTGGGCTGGTAAAGCTGATTCCGGTATGGGGGCAGAGCGTCGGGGCAGTGTGGAGCGCCTCGGGCAGTGCCGCAATAACCTATGCTTTGGGTAAAACCGCGTGCGAGTACTTGGCGAGGAAGGGGCAGGGGCTTACGTTGGATCGGGCCTCGTTGCGCTCCGTCTATAAACGGGAGTTGTCCTCCGCCGGCGCCTTGCCTATGGCAAAACCGTCCGAGAAGGAATCGCAATGAATTTACTGCTCAGCCGATTTGGTTATTTGCGTATTGCCGCCCTAATACTGACGGTCTCGCCCTTGTTGGTGCTGCCGGTGTTGGGCCTGGCGTGGCTGTGGCAAAACCAGTGGACCTTATTCTGGTTGGCGGCACTGCTGGGGTTTGGCTTGCTGGGTTATTTTCTGCATTGGCTGGATACGCGCCGGACATTAAAATCTCTGGCGGGGGCAACTAACGCCAGCCCGGATTGGCCCGCCGGCAGCGCCGGGGCCTGGGAGCGCGTGGAAGCCCTGGCTCAGCGAATAGACCCAGATGACTGGGCACTGGACGACGCGAGTCGGCTTTTGGAGTTGGGGCGCCTGGCCTTGGACGAAGTGGCGCGCCATTACCATCCGGGACGGGAGCGGCCTCTACTGGAGCTAACGGTTCCTCACGCGCTTTTGATCACTGAGCGCGCCAGTCGGGATTTGCGCCTGACCATTAGCGAACAGGTGCCTTTCAGTCACCAGCTTACCCTCGGCAGCTTGGCACGCATGCGTGGTTGGTCCAAACACGCGACTCGAGTGGAAGGGGTTTATCGAGCCGGGCGGGCCCTGGTAGATCCCTTCGGCAGTATTTTTCGCGAGCTGAGCCGAGGTGTGGGAAACCGCATTGTTGGCTACGGCTCGGAGCGTTTGCGGCGCTGGTTGTTGCAGGAATACGTGCGCAAAATTGGTTACTACGGCGTTGAGCTTTACAGCGGCCACTTGTTGCTCAGCGAGCCTGAGCCAAGTCCCCAAGGTACTGAAAACGATGAGGCGTCAGAACGCCTGCGCATCCTCGTGCTCGGACGCAGCAACTCCGGGAAATCCAGTTTGATCAACGGCTTGTTCGGCGAAATGACCGCCATTGCCGACCCCCTGGCGGACAGTACCCGCGCGCTTAATGCCTATCGCCTGGAACGGGAGGGCCAGACCCGCGCCTTGGTATTCGATACCCCAGGGATCGATAGTGAATATCTGCCCGACAGCGTTCTGAAAGAAGCGGTAACCAGTGCCGATTTGATTCTGTGGGTAACCGCCGCACCGCGACCCGACCGCGGTGTGGAACGCATGTATCTAGAGCGGATCAGCGATTGGCTCACTGCGGGTGCCGCCCGGCGTCGCCCGGCGCCTCTGATTGTGGCGGTCAGCCACATCGACCAATTGTCGCCAGTCCGGGAGTGGGCTCCACCCTATGACCTCAATCAGCCCAACAGCCCTAAAGCGCGCACCATTAAGTCCGCCATGGAGGTGATAGCCAGCGACTTTGGACTGGCCACCCGGGAGCTGGTGCCGGTGTGCTTGGCGGAAGGCCGCCATTACAATGTGGACGATGGGCTTTGGGCGGCCATTATAGGCTGCGAGGACGAAGCGCGGCGCGCGCGGTTCCTGCGCCTGCTACCCGCCCGCCAGCGGGCGGAGAACTGGGGATTGGTCTGGCGGCAATTGGTCAATACCGGCCGACTCATCAGTGGGCGCCGCAAAACTGATTGAGGTGCCAGAATCGGGCGCTTGCACAGAACCAGTTGGCAATCCTCAAGTCCTATCAGGAAGTAAAATCACCCGAGTGTTACACTGGGAACTCGATCCGAAAAGGTTGTTAAGGAGAAAACTCTATGGCCCGCACTCCATCCAACATGCTTCCTCTCGGCACGCCTATGCCCGACGTGACCTTGCCCGATGCCTCGGGTGAGCCGCACCGGTTGCATCAGTATGCGGGCGAACAGGGGGTGCTGGTCATGTTTATCTGTAATCACTGTCCTTTCGTCTTGCACGTAGCGCCGTTTTTGGAAGAGTTGTGCCAAGAGCTGAACCTGATGGGCATTCAATGCATTGCCATTAGCTCCAACGATGTGGAAGCCTACCCGGATGACTCGCCCGACAAAATGGCGCTGTTTGCGCAGAAGCATCAATTGGCATTTCCCTATCTGTACGATGAAACCCAGGAGGTGGCGAAAGCGTTCGACGCGGCATGCACTCCGGATTTCTTTCTCTTTGATAAGGATTTGAAGTTGGCCTATCGCGGCCAGATGGATGACAGCCGGCCCGGTAACGGCATTCCTGTGAGTGGCTTGGATTTGATTACCGCGGCGGAACAAATGAGCCGGGGCGAGCAACCGCCACCCGAGAAACAAAAGCCGAGCTTGGGTTGTAATATTAAATGGAAAAAGCAGGGCGCGCCTGCGTAATCCTGCCGCGGTAGGAGGCAAAGGAAAGGCGGCGGCGAATAGACTGAGGGTGATGGATACACCCTCAGTCCTACTGGCTACTCGTGCTTGCCGGATTGTTCGCGGGCGATGGCGCGGTAGGCGATATCGGTGCGGTAGTTAACACCTTTCCAGTCGATTTTCTTCACCAACTCATAAGCGCGCTGTTGAGCTTCGCTCACGGTTGTGCCCACAGCGGTAGCGCACAGCACACGTCCGCCATTGGTAACTACTTTGCCATCCGACATTTTCGTACCGGCATGGAACACGCGCTCTCCCGGCGTTTCTTCCGTAGGCAAGCCACTAATCACATCGCCCTTGTTGTAGCTGCCGGGGTAACCACCTGCCGCAAGTACAACACCCACTGCCGCACGCTCATCCCAATCGGCGCTGGCGGTATCAAGCTTGCCATCCAGCGCGGCTTGGCACAGACCCACCAAATCGGACTGCAGGCGCAGCATAATGGGTTGCGTCTCTGGGTCGCCAAAACGACAGTTGTATTCAATCACCTTGGGCGTGCCGCTGGCGTCGATCATCAGGCCGGCGTACAAAAAGCCGGTATAGGTATTGCCTTCCGCTGCCATGCCTTCCACGGTGGGGAGAATCACTTCATTCATGATGCGCTGATGCACTTCCGCGGTAACCACGGGCGCAGGTGAGTAAGCACCCATACCGCCGGTGTTGGGGCCGGTGTCGCCGTTGCCGGCGCGCTTGTGATCCTGACTGGTGGCCATGGGCAATACGTTTTTGCCATCCACCATGACAATAAAGCTGGCTTCTTCGCCGGTGAGGAATTCTTCAATGACGACGCGGCAACCGGCATCGCCGAAGGCGTTGCCGGAGAGCATGTCGCGCACGGCGTCTTCGGCTTGTTGCAGAGTTTCCGCTACGATCACACCTTTACCTGCCGCAAGGCCATCGGCCTTAACGACAATGGGCGCGCCTTTTTCACGCAGGTAGGCGAGGGCAGGTTCCACTTCGGTAAAATTCTGGTAGTCCGCACTGGGAATGTTGTGGCGGGCGAGAAAATCTTTGGTAAAGGCTTTGGAGCCTTCCAGTTGCGCGGCGCCTTTGGTGGGGCCGAAGCAGGGCAGTTGGCGTTCCTGGAAGTAATCCACTACACCTTCTACCAGCGGTGCTTCCGGTCCGACGATGGTCAGGCCGACGTTGTTGTTTTTGGCAAACTCCGCCAGAGCAGCAAAGTCCATGCTGTCGATGTCGACGTTTTCAAGTTTTGGCTCCAGCGCCGTACCGGCATTACCGGGCGCTACAAAAACTGTTTCCACCTGTGCGCTTTGAGCCGCTTTCCAGGCCAGCGCATGTTCGCGCCCGCCGCCACCGATTATCAGTATGTTCATTGTTTGAGTTACCTAAGTTACTTAGAAATTTGGTTATTCTCTGGCAAAAGGTAGATCCCCTTTTGCGGGATCACGAGCTGGGGGACTCCTGCTCAAATGATTCTTCCCGCGAGTGCTTCGTAAGCAAGTCATCGGGCCGTGCAGGGTGAGTGTTCAGCAAACGTCGTGAACCCATCCGTGGGGACTGCCTCAAAACCGCGAGCGGCCCTGCCCCCAATCACAGATTGGGGTCGTTCGGCTGCGCGCAAAGCAAAGCTTTGCATACCACGCTTGCCTCACCCCTCTTTTGAGGCTTGCTGAACACTCACCCTGCACGTCCCACGTAGCCCTAAGCTACAGTGCTCTTTTCCCTGTCGTCCTCAGCAACTCTCGCTACCCCAAAAAGCACGAAGCTCGAGGGATGAAAATCTCACATTAGGGGCCTTGCAGCCGGCGCTTCGACGAGAGAACACTCCATGGAGGAATTCGAGGGCGAGGAGTTAAACCGCCCGTTTGGGTACCGCCTAACACAGCAAGTGGCACCGCTGGACGATGGGGGGAACACTTCTGGAACCCTCACTTCAGGGATGAAGTGGGGGAGCTACAGGGATGTATTCACCGCGTTTCCAGAAGTGTTCCCCCCATTGGCCAGCTCCCTCAGTTGGCACCAAAGCTCTCCACTGTCCAAGCTCATTGCCACTGTGCAATCCGAGATTCAGGCCGAAACTGCCGAAGTCTCAACCGTGTATTAATTAATGCCTAAAATGCCGCATGCCGGTAAAGACCATCGCGATGTTGTGCTCATCCGCCGCGGCAATCACCTCTTCGTCGCGCATGGAACCGCCCGGCTGAATCACTGCGGCAATGCCGGCCTTGCCCGCATTGTCCAAACCATCGCGGAACGGGAAAAACGCATCCGAAGCCATTACCGAACCTTTTACCTCCAGGCCCGCGTGTTCGGCTTTAATTCCGGCAATGCGCGCGGAGTTGACCCGGCTCATCTGCCCGGCGCCGACACCGATGGTCTGATTGTTTTTCGCGTACACAATGGCATTGGATTTTACGAATTTTGCCACCTTCCAGGCGAACAACAGATCGCGAATTTCTTGCTCTGTGGGTGCTCGTTTGGTAACCACTTTTAAGTCATCCTCGGTCACCATACCGTTATCTCTGTCCTGAACCAGCAAGCCGCCATTGACGCGCTTGTAATCCAAACCGGGGGCGCGGTCCGCCGTCCATTCGCCGCAGGCCAACAGGCGTACATTCTTTTTGGCGCTGACCACTTGCACGGCATCCGCACTCACGCTGGGGGCAATGATCACTTCTACAAATTGCTGATCGACGATCGCTTTGGCTGTGGCGCCGTCCAGCTCGCGGTTAAAGGCGATGATGCCGCCGAAAGCCGACTCGGGGTCTGTGGCAAAAGCCAACTCATAGGCCGTTTTCAAATCTGCGCCTACCGCCACACCGCAGGGGTTGGCGTGCTTGACGATCACACAGGCGGGCTCGCTAAAACACTTCACGCACTCCAGCGCGGCATCGGTATCGGCCACGTTGTTGTAGGAAAGCTCTTTGCCCTGTAATTGTTTAGCCGTGGCGATACTGGCTTCTTGGGGATTGGCTTCGGTGTAGAAGGCCGCTTTTTGATGCGGGTTTTCGCCGTAGCGCATTTCCTGGGTTTTTTGGAACTGGGTGTTAAAGGTGCGGGGGAAATCTTCGCTGCCGCCTTCGACCATACGACCGAAATAGTTGGCGATGGCGCCGTCGTAAGCGGAAGTGTGTTCGTAAGCTTTGATGGCCAAATCGAAGCGGGTTTGATAATGCGTGTGGCCATCATTCTCGTCCATTTCGGCGAGGATGCGCGGGTAGTCGTTGGCGTCCACCACAATGTTGACGAATACATGATTCTTGGCGGCTGCCCGCACCATGGTGGGCCCACCGATATCGATATTTTCAACTGCATCTTCCAGAGTGCAGCCGGGTTTGGCCACTGTCTGTTCGAAGGGGTAGAGGTTCACCACCACCATATCGATGGTATCGATACCGTGCTCACCCATAATGGTTTCATCTTGGCCGCGTCGGCCCAGGATGCCGCCGTGTACTTTGGGGTGCAGGGTTTTGACCCGTCCTTCCATCATCTCGGGGAAGCCCGTGTACTCAGAGACTTCCACGGCGGGGATACCGTTTTCGGTCAACAGCCGGAAGGTGCCGCCCGTGGAAAGTATTTCCACGCCGCGCTGATGCAGAGCTTGGGCGAATTCAACAATACCGGTTTTGTCGGACACGCTGATCAGGGCGCGATGGACAGGAGCGAGACGAAGAGTACTGGACATGGCTGGTGGTATCTTCCCGTGGTTGGTTAAGAAAAAAGCGCTGGACTGAAATGCAAAAGGGGTGACGCATCACCCCTTTCTACGAAGCCATTCCGGCTGTTACAGCAAGCCGTATTGCTTGAGTTTTTTACGCAAGGTGCCGCGGTTCAGGCCGAGGACCTGGGCCGCTTTGGTCTGGTTGTGGCGGGTGTACTTCAAAACGATTTCCAGCAGTGGGGCTTCTACTTCCGCCATTACCATATCGTAAACATCGCTGACCGGTTGGCCATCCAGGTTCTGGAAGTAGTTCTCCATGGCCTGCTCCACACAGCCGCGCAGCGACTGGGACGACTGGGACAAGGTCCGGGAATTGCCATCCGTTGCTGGGGCCTCCTCGGGTATCAAGGTTTGCGCTGTGTTCATGCCACTTTATCCTCTGTTTCTTGCAGCTGTTCGAAAAACCTCGAAACGCTGTTGTGTTGCTCTTGTGCGCTCTCTATACGATTGAGTTGACGGCGGAAAGACTCGCTCGCGGGGACGGTTTGTAAATACCAACCCAGATGCTTGCGGGCAATTCGAGGCCCCATAACCTCGCCGTAAAAGTCGTACAGTTCACGCAAATGATGACTGAGTATCCCCGCGATTTCCTCCAAAGAGGGACTCGCAAGATGTGTACCCAGACGCAGGTAGTGATCAATCTCCCGGAAGATCCAAGGCCGACCCTGCGCGGCTCGGCCAATCATGACCGCCTGTGCGCCGGTCTGCTCCAGTACTTGCTTGGCTTTGGCTGGGGAGTCGATATCGCCATTGGCGAATACCGGTATATTCACAGCCTCCACTACGGCAGCAATGGTGTCGTACTCAGCCTGACCCTTGAAGCGGCAGGCACGAGTTCGACCGTGCACGGCCAGAGCCGCTATGCCCAGATCCTGGGCCATGCGAGCTACCCGTACGGCATTGCGTTGCTCGGGCTCCCAGCCGGTGCGTATTTTCAACGTTACAGGCACCTGGACCGCGGCCACCACGGTGGCCAAAATCTCGGCTACCAGCTTTTCGTCCCGCAGCAGGGCGGACCCCGCCGCTTTATTACAGACTTTTTTAACCGGGCAGCCCATATTGATATCAATAATTTGGGCGCCATTTTCGGCGTTCAGGCGTGCTGCTTCAGCGAGCTGGTCTGGATCGCCGCCGGCAATTTGAACCGTGATCGGTTCGGCTTCGCCGGTGTGGTCCAAACGCAGCCGACTCTTGCAGCTATGCCATAAGCTGGTGTCCGATGTAACCATTTCTGACACCACGAGACCCGCCCCTAGGCGACGACACAACTGCCGGAACGGTCGGTCGGTGATACCGGCCATAGGCGCGAGAATCACCTGGCTGTCTATGGGGTAGGAGCCTATTTGAAACACGGTCTCTTATTACCTTTATCGAGGGTCGAGTATTCCCCGACCACCAAACAGCCTGAAAATGTGGTTTTCGAAAAGGGTGGCTATGATACTCGGTTGGCACTCGATTGGGAATCTAGCCGACGGTGTTTTTTTAACCAGTGTCCGCGCCGGCTCTGCACTTACTCGGGGATGTAGGCGCGGTAGTTTACTGCCTCCAAGCCCGGATCCACGAGTTCTAGCGTCAGGTGCACGGGTTGGTTGCGGGGGATCAGCGTTCGGCCTGAGAGCTCTCCGGAGAGGTATTCCTCCGGGGTAAAGCGCCGCTCGGCCACTATTTCGCCCTCTAAGTTGCTGAACTCCAGAACCAGGTCGGGAAATGGCTGCTCGAAAGGCGCGTTGTTGAGCAGTATGGCATCCACACTCAAAGCGCCGTCGACGTCTGGGTGGCTGCGTACCACTAGGTTTGCCGCCCGGATCTGGCTGGGGTCCCGCAGAACCGGCAGTTCGCAACCCAAAAAGGGGCAAACCACGGCGTAAAAGCCCCGGTAGGGTTCCAGTCGACTAAGCCGCTCGAACTGCAACCAGGCGATCTGCGCAACGAGTACCAACCCGCCCAGCAGCGCCAGGCCCGCCCACAGTAACTTGCGGCGCTTGTTGCTGCTCGGGGTCCACGCCATCTCCACCGGTTCGGGGTCGATTCCCATCAGCAGGGCAGAGCGCCCGCTGTCATACGCCTGCATTCGCTCGCCGGAATAATGCTGTTCCGTGTCCCGGCTGGGCTCTTCCAATTGGAAGTGTATCCGGGACTCGGGCGCGGGTTGTTTGGGTGGTGCTGTGGTGCCCTGGTCCTCTGTGGGCGTGTAAGCGCTTTCCAGATCCTGCTCGAAGGTGTCCTCGGTGGTTTTTTTACCGGCGGCGGGCGTAACGGCCACCTCATCCTTCTCGTCTTCTTCGGCCAATAGGCTCATGGCCCAGGACTCGTCGGTGGAGTCTTGCGGCTCTTCGTCCGGTATTCTGATTTCGCGCTCAAATAAGGAGCTGGTGCGCGGAGTGGAAACGTCCAGCAAATCGTCTTCTTCGTCCTCCGCTTTATCCATATCGTCGCTGATCAGGAAGTCATCGTCATCCAGTGCGCCGGACTCGGCGTCGATCAGAGACTGGTCAAAGTTCAGTGTTTGATGGCTGCTTGCCGCAGGCGCGGTCGTCTTGGCTGGCGAGGCGTCTCGCTCTGCAGGTTTGGTGGTAGTGGTGGTTTTTGGAGCCGGTTTGCGTACCAGGGCTGAAGAGGCTTGGGTGGCTGGCTTGGTGTCCCCCACCAGGTGCTCCTGGCCGCGAAAAATATGCAGGCAGGCGCCGCAGCGAACGGCCCCGCGAGCGGTTTGCAGCTGTGCGGCGGTAATCCGGAATGATGTGCCACATTGGGGGCAGCGAGTGACCATCTTCGTCATAGCGGAATGCATTTCCTGTGTGGGAGGCTCAATTATCGTTTAATGCCGGTGATTCTTACCCACTCTTCTTTCTGTGCTATTGGCTCAAAATCGAACCAGGGTCGATAGGCGGCCATGACCGCCTCGGCTTGATTGGCAAGAATACCCGAAAGGCAAATCTTTCCGCCAGCGTTGGTTAAGGCGCTCAAAAGCGGGGCGAGTTCCGCAAGTGGCCCCGCCAGAATGTTGGCCAGAGTAATATCCACTCCGGTGGGGGGGCACTGGGCTGGCAGGTAGACCGGCATGGCGGTTTCCGGCAGGCCGTTGCGACGGGCGTTTTCCCGTGTGGCCAGCAGCGCTTGGGGGTCGATATCAACGCCGACTACATGGCTGGCGCCCAGCAGCAGCGCCGCTATACCCAAAATGCCCGAGCCGCAGCCGTAGTCCACCAAGCGGGCGGCCTCCAGCTCTTGTCGGTCCAGCCATTCCAGGCACAAAAATGTGGTTGGGTGGGTACCGGTACCAAACGCCAGCCCTGGGTCAAGCATTAGGTTCACCTTCTCAGGTTCGGGAGGCTCTTGCCAACTTGGGCAGATCCACAGCCGTTCACCGCACTGGATGGGATGGTAATTTTTCATCCACTCCCGTTCCCAGTCCTTATCTTCCAGTTGTTCCCAGCGGTACTCCGGCAAAACACTGGGCAACTGTTCTCTTAATAGGGCGGTGACGGCTGCTGTGTCTATATCGGCGTCAAACAAACCGGTAATGCGCACCTGATCCCACAGCGGCGTCTCCCCCAGGGCGGGCTCCAAAATGGGTTGGTCCGCGTTGTCTTCCAGGGTGACGGACACCGCGCCAACGGCAAGCAAGGCGTCTTCCAGGGGTTCGGCCTGGTGGCGTGTGGTGGTCAGTTTGAGTTGTAGCCAGGGCATGGGTTCAATCTGTGATGGGGAGGGCGAGAGCGGATGAGAGGCGAACCTCTCATCCGTCGAAGGGGGTTAGCTGGACAGTTTCTTCTCCAGATAATGAATGTTAACCCCGCCTTTAATGAACTCGGTATCGCGTACCAGGGACTGGTGCAGAGCAATATTGGTGCGGATGCCGTCGATCACTGTCTCATCCAGCGCATGGCGCATGCGATTGAGTGCTTCTTCCCGAGTTTCTCCATAGGTGATGATTTTGCCCACCATGGAGTCGTAGTTGGGCGGTACGGTGTAACCACTGTACAGGTGTGAGTCTACCCGTACGCCGAAACCGCCTGGCGGGTGGAAGTTTTTGATGGTGCCAGGGCAGGGCATAAAGGTTTTTGGGTCTTCGGCGTTGATCCGGCACTCGAAGGAGTGGCCACGAATCACGATGTCCTCCTGTTTGTAGGACAGCTTTTGCCCGGCACAGACGCGAATCTGCTCACGGATCAAATCCACGCCGGTGACCATTTCCGATACCGGATGCTCCACCTGAATACGGGTGTTCATCTCGATAAAGTAGAAGTTACCGTCTTCGTACAAAAACTCAAACGTGCCGGCGCCGCGGTAGCCAATTTTGATACAGGCGTTGATACAAGCCTGCGCGGTAGACTGACGTACGTCGTCGGGAATGCCGGGCGCGGGTGCCTCTTCAATGACTTTTTGGTGGCGACGCTGCAGGGAGCAGTCCCGATCCCCCAGGTGGATGGCGTTGCCCTGACCGTCGGACATAACCTGAATTTCCACGTGGCGTGGGTTCTGGAGGAATTTCTCCATGTACACGGTATCGTCACCGAAGGCCGCTTTTGCTTCGCCCTGAGTGGTCAGAATGGAGTTCATCAGGGACGCTTCAGTGTGTACCACGCGCATACCGCGACCACCACCACCGGCGGCCGCTTTAATAATCACCGGATAGCCTACGCGACGGCCGATCTCCAGGCATTTTTCCCGGTCCTGAGCGGGCAGGGGGCCATCGGAACCGGGCACGGTTGGTACGCCGGCGCGTTTCATGGCCGCGATTGCGGATACCTTGTCGCCCATCAGGCGGATAACGTCCGCGTCGGGGCCAATGAATACAAATCCACTTTTCTGTACTTGTTCGGCGAAGTCGGCGTTTTCCGCCAGAAAACCGTAACCGGGGTGTACGGCCACGGCGTCAGTGACTTCCATGGCACTGATAATGGCCGGAATGTTCAGGTAACTCTGATTGGACGGGTTAGGGCCAATGCACACGGACTCATCGGCCAGGCGCACATGCTTCAGATCCCGGTCCACTTTGGAGTGTACCGCCACGGTCTTGATGCCCATTTCCTTACAGGCGCGCAGGATGCGCAGAGCAATTTCGCCGCGGTTGGCGATCAGTACTTTCTCAAACATAACCAACTCCTCGGGGTTAAACGATGGTTACCAGGGGTTGGTCGAACTCTACGGGTTCGCCGTCTTCCACAAGAATGGCTTCAACCACACCGGCTTTGTCGGCTTCGATTTGGTTCATCATTTTCATGGCTTCGATGATGCAGATAGCGTCACCCTTTTTAACGTGTTGACCTACTTCCACAAACGCCGGGGAGCCGGGGCTGGGAGAGCGGTAAAAGGTGCCCACCATGGGAGAGCTGACCACGTGACCGCTGGGGCCAGCGGCTGGAGCTTCTTCTTTTGCGGCGGCTGCCGGCGCGGCTTCAGCGGGGGCTGCTGCAGGCGCGGGAGCTGGCGCGTGCGCATAATTAGGGGCGGAGCTTACGTACTGGACGTTGTGATTGTTGCGGCTGATTCGAACAGACTCTTCGCCCTCTTTGATTTCCAGCTCGCCGATGTCAGATTCTTCCAGCAGCTCGATCAATTTTTTAATTTTGCGAATATCCATTGGGTCCTCTCTAGCAGGGTAATGATCAGATTGAATGTTTTTCTTTACCCAGCTGCGTCAGTGCTGCTTGCAGGGCCAACTGGTAACTGTTGGCTCCGAAGCCGCAAATAACGCCTCTGGCGATATCGGAAAAATAGGAGTGCCGGCGAAACTCTTCGCGGGCGTGAACGTTGGACAGGTGAACTTCGATAAAGGGAATTTCCACCGCCAGGAGCGCATCGCGCAGGGCGACGCTGGTATGGGTAAAGGCGGCTGGGTTAAAAAGAATGAAGTCAACTTCTTCGCGCCGAGCGTCGTGGATGCGCTCCACCAACTCGTACTCGGCATTGCTTTGCAGGGAGAGCAGGTGGTGGCCCGCTTTCAAACACTCATCGGTCAACTGCTGGTTGATGGTTTCCAGGGTTTCGGCGCCATAAATGCCTGGCTCGCGTTGGCCGAGCAGATTCAGGTTGGGGCCGTGTAAAACCAGAATTGTTGCCATGATCAACCCTGCAGTAACCGGAGATGGGTAATGAGGGCGAGTTTGCCGCAAAACCCGGGCGGTGTCCAACGCTCTGGCAAAAATATTGCCGATTGCCATCCAATGCCGGCAAGTTTGAGGAAGTTCGACCAGTTTTTACGCTAGTTTGCCCTCCGCAAAGGCGTTTCACTTCAGTTAAACACCATTGCGGGCATGTTGAATACAAGATAGCAGGAGTTGCCGGAACATCCACTAAAGTTGCGGTAACGTCCTTAAATAGAGCGGTTTTTGTCTGTATTTTCGGACTTGATCACATTCAGAAGGGTTTCTCGGCGCAGAATCTGGGGCAAAACTTGCCCGGGGCCCGGTTCACCAGCAGGAAACCACAAGTAAAGAGGCACACCGCTGCGTCCGTATTCGTCCAACAGGGCGCTGATTTGCGGATCTTGATTGGTCCAGTCGCCTTTGAGGGTGGCCACCTGATGCTCGTCAAAAGCCTCTTCGACCGCTCGAGTATTGAGTGTCATACGCTCGTTGGCCAAACACGTCAGGCACCAGTCGGCGGTCAGATTGATAAAAACCGGCCGGCCCTCAGCGCGTAATTGTGCCAGTCGTTCAGGAGAGTAGGCTTGCCAGCGTACCGCTTCAGGCTCCTGGTTAATCAATTGCCAGGGAACGATCACGGCTCCCGCCAAGGCTGCCAGGGCCAATGAGTGCCGCACGCCTTTACGCAAACGGCCCGCCGGGGGGCGATTGAGTAGCCAAGTGGCGAAAATAATTGCCAGAGCACCAGTAACGACAGCGATGATCGCGTCGGTGCCCGCTTGGCGACCGAGCACCCACAATAACCAGATAGCCGTCAGGTAGAGAGGGAAGGCAAGGAATTGCTTGAGGGTGTCCATCCAAGGGCCGGGCTGGGGTAGGTAGCGGACCAAGGCGGGGCTATAGCACAGAAGCAGCAGGGGCAAAGCCATACCCAGGCCCAGGGCCGCGAAAACGCTCAGACTGACGACAGTCGGTTGCGTCAGAGCGAAGCCTAAAGCCGCTCCCATAAAGGGCGCTGTACAGGGGCTCGCCACCACTGCCGCCAGGACACCGGTAAAGAAAGAGCCGCTGAGTCCGGACTTTTGAGTCAGGTTTTGCCCGGCGCCCATCCAGCGGGTGCCGATCTGAAGCGTCCCTGACAGGCTGAGGCCAAGTACAAAAAACAGGTAAGCCAGGGCGGCTATCAATAGCGGCGATTGCAGCTGGAAGCCCCAGCCGATGGCCTGGCCCCCGGCCCGGGCCAACAACAGGACCCCGGCAAAAATCAGAAAACACAGAACGATGCCAGCGGTGTAAGCCCAGCCGTGCAGCGGCAGGCGCTCCCGATCCGCTTTGGCCAAGCTCATTACCTTAATGGACAGGACCGGAAAAACGCAGGGCATTAAGTTCAAGATGATGCCGCCCAGCAGGGCGAGAATAAGTACGTGTGGCAACCAGGGGGGCGAGGTGGCGTCCGGTCCGCGGCCAGAACTGGGGGGCACAGCCGCAACTTGCGCCTCCTCGGGGTTAATCATGGAGACACTGTTCAGCTCGGGCTCAATGTACAGATAGTCTGCGTGGGGCGGATAGCAGAGTCCGGCGTCGGCACAACCCTGGGATTCCACGCGCAAAGTAAACGGCTCGCCGTCAACGGGCAAAGTCAGAGTCGCACCTTGGTAATAAACGTCCATGTCGCGGTCAAAGAATTCGTCGTACCTTTCTATGTGGCCGTCGCTAAAACGCACCTCAATGGCGGCCTCTCGGTCCTGAGCGGCCAGCTTGAAGCGTTCCTTATACAAGTAATATTCCGGCGCTATGTCCCAATGCAGTATCAGTTGGCCTTCGTAGATCCGGGCGTCAAGCTGAAACGCCTCAGTAACGGGCAAAAACTCGCCGGTACCGCCCAGCAGGCTGGTGCCACTGCTTTGCTGCGCACCTCCAAGTGCCATGGCTGAGGGCGCCAAAAACAGGGCAATCAGTAATAGGCTGAGACGTTGACGGAGGTGGGACAAGAAAAAGTGAATGCGCATAGCTTCCATCATTATTTCAATGGGCCACCGATGATCGATGGCAGGGGTGCCTTCGGTTGCGGCAGCGGGTAAGATACCCGGGTTCGACTGTCAAAGGCTGGCATGGTTCTTATTGTAACGGATTCCTGTCCTCGGGGCTGCTTCTGCTGCCCCGAAACTGTTGGCGTATGCCACGATACCCTTTTAGTAGTACCCGGAAGGAGATGAACGAGTGATGGACAAGCGGTTTCCCGCGCTGTGCCTGGGGTGGATGCTTGGCTTCGCGCTTTTGAGCGGCTGCCAATTGTTTGCGCCGGAGCCCGAGCCAGAAGTAGTGCCGCCGGAGGAGCATCCGCCTGAAGAGCCGCCCTATTCTTTAAGTGAGGTGGTGGAGCAGTGGCTGGATGAAGCGGACCGAGCGCTTTCTCAGGACCGATTATTGGAGCCCTCGGGCGACAATGCTCACGACCGCTATCGCGCAGCGCTCTACCTGGACCCCGGTAATACTCGGGCTCAATCCGGTTTGCACGCCATAGTCTTGCGCTACCTGGATATGGCTCGCTCCGCTGCTCGGCGCGGCGCCTTTGCCCAAAGCCGGGAATTACTGAATCGAGCCAACATTGTCGACCCAGGCAACCCCCTGGTGCAGGCGCTGATAGAAGAAGTGTTGGAAGAGCAGGAGCGTCAGCAGCAAAGAGATGCAGAACTGGCGGGCGAAGACACCTTCCCCCTGGAGCCTGGCCCGTTAAGCCGGCGCGATTCGCGTCTTGCAGAACAACTGGGTGAGCTGGCAGAACGCGTACGGGAAACAGGCGAGTTTGTACTGATTATCAGCCGCACCGACGATGAAGGGCGCTGGATTTACCAGCAAATGCAAGAAGCCGTACCGGGCTTTCTGGTCCGGGGTGATATTCAGATTGGCACCCCACCGCGGGTGACACTTCTGCCCCCTTTGTGACAATTTCAAAACCGTTAGGAGAGACAACGTGAAGTATTTTGTGTGTGTGATGATGGTGGTTATGGCCTCCGTAGTGCAAGCGGGCGAGGCGCCCAAGGTGACGCAGGGCGTGGCCATCAGTGAAGCCAAAGTGCGGGTCCCTATGCCGGGGCGCGATCTGACCGCTGCCTATTTTCATGTGCATAACCAGCGTGACCAGGAACGCTTTTTGGTTTCTGTGAGCAGCCCCATCGCCGAGCGTGCGGAGTTGCACAGCCATAGCGAAGTGGATGGCATGATGCGCATGCGCCGTGAGGATAAAGTGCAGATTCCGGCGCAAGGCCACCAGCATTTTCAGCCGGGCGGTTATCACGTCATGCTGCTCGATTTGCGTCGTCGTCCTCAAACCGGTGAGTCAGTGGAGTTGGTGTTGACCTTTGACGACGGTTCGCAACTAAGCGTGGATGCCGTGGCGGAAAGTGTGTTTGATCGGCGTCACGATAATCATCACAATCATCATTAGTCGCCAACTCGTCGGACCTAAACTGGACCCCGCTTTCGCGCACAACTATCCGGAACAAATCAGCTCCGTAAGCAAGTCCTCGGGCCGCGCAGGGTGAGTGTTCAGCAAACGTCGTAAACCCCTCCCTGGGGACTGCCTCAAAAGGTCCCTCTTTTGAGGCTTGCTGAACACTCACCCTGCACGTCCCTGTCAGCCCCAAACTACGGGGTTCTTTTCAGTATGCCTCCGTCATGGCAGGAATTTCTGGGGCGTAAGAATACCTTAGCTGGGGCTGCAAAGGCGATTCGCAGGAGGCTTTTCGAAACTCTCAAAAGAGGGATCTTTTGGGAGAGCCCCCATGGAGGACTCGCAGGGAAGCGAGGAGTGTCCCGAAGCGCCGGGAGCGCGTAGGGACTGGGTTTACGGCTTTTTCGAAAAGCCTCCTGGGAAGCGCCTTCCTAGCGGAAACTAACTCATTCTTAACTTGGACTCCCCGCTGTCACTGGCAATAGGGTGAGGGTTGGAAATGAGCACGATGGCCTGACGCAAGGGGGCGTGCAGGTTGAGTGTTCAGCAAGCCTCAAAAGAGGGACCTTTTGAGGCAGTCCCCATGGACGACTCGCAGGGAAACGAGGAGTGTCCCGAAGCGCCGGGAGCGCGTAGGGACTGGGTTTACGACGTTTGCTGAACACTCAACCTGCGCGGCCCGAGGGCTTGCTTACGAAGTCCCCGCGCAATTGCATTCGTGCTAACCTATGAATCCTGCGTTCGCGTAAATTGTGTTGCGTCGTCAAAAGGAGGTATTGAAGGTGTTGCATGTGGATCTGGATAAGACCTTGGCGGTGGCGACTTTGCGTCCGGATGGACCTCTGTCGGACGCGGATTTCGAATACGCCGCCAATATTATTGATCAGCATATTGAAGCCCGCGGCCCCCTGCGTGGCGTGGTGATCAATACCCGCCATTTTCCCGGTTGGGATTCCTGGCGTGCCCTGAAAACGCATTTTCGGTTTGTGCGCGACCACCACAAAATTGTGGCGCGAGTGGCCCTGGTCACGGACTCGCCCCTGGGTAAGTTGGGGGAAACCTTTGCCGATCATTTCACCGCAGCGAAGATCAGACACTTTCCCTTTGACGATCTTAAAACCGCCCGGGAGTGGGTGAATCAAGATTGACCCAGTGGTCGGTTTTTAGAGCCCGAACGGATAAGTGTCGGGTGTCCCCTCCAACGTTTTACTGGTTAACGGCGTTATCGCCGTGGTGTGGTCAAACCAAATATATTCATCAAACTGTTGCGCCAGTCGGGCTTTGAAATAATGACTGCTAAGCTCGGTGGCTGGCCGGTAGATAACACCGATAGCGCGTTCCAACTGTGGTTCCAACAGGCGTTTGTTCAAAACTTGCGAGCGAGAATGTCGCAAGGGCAATTGAAAAGCGGAAATTCTTGCCTCATGACACAGCCGCTCCCAACTGCCTTCCAGGGATGGTTGCACGTCCATGACTTCCATAGGCTCGCCCCAGTCAGCCGCAGCGGCTACCGTGCCCGTGTCGGTTCCAAAGCCGATCAGGTAGGCATCGTTTCCGTAGGCTTCCCGACACAGTTGCCCCAGGTTTAGCTGGCCGCGTCCTCGCATGTCGGTGGCGCGGGCATCTCCGATGTGGGAATTGTGTTCCCACACCACGGCTTTGGTGTTTTCGCCCCGGTAAGTGAGCAACACCTTTAGTGTGTCGAACATGTGTTGATCGCGCAGGTTCCAGGATTCGGCATTGCCCCCGTAAAGGCTGTAATAGTAACGCTCGGCGTTGGCTACCAAGCGGGCATTTTGCATGGCATCCAAATAGCGGGTACCACCCATTGAGCTGTATTCCATCCGTTTTTTAAGCAGTTCCACTAGCGCCGTCACTACGTCCGCCCGGCACTCACGGTAGGAGCCGGAAATCGCCGCTCGCCCGTAGGCTGAGGGATCGGTGCGCCAGGGTGCTAAACAGCTGTAACGTTCTCTGGCATCACGGGCCGCGTCGGCGTCTACGTCTTCAAGATAATCGAGCACGGAATCGATGGAGGTAAACAAGCTGTATAAGTCCAGCCCATGAAAGCCGACACGTTGAGTGCGATCGGTGATACGGCTGTTGTGATCGTGCAACCAATCGACAAACTCACGGACTTCTTCATTGCGCCACATCCAGGTGGGAAAGCGCGAGAACGCGGTCCACTGGGAAGCTTCGGTCTGCAAATCACGCACATAGTGATCAATTTGGCTGGCGTCGGGCCAGTCAGCTTCCACGGCCAACAGGTCAAACCCCTTTTGTTCGATCAACGCCTGAGTAATGCGCGCACGGTAGCGATAAAACTCCGACGTGCCGTGACTCGATTCACCAATAAGCACCACGCGGGAATCCCCGATTCGCTCCAGCAGCGCATCCAGTGCGCCTTCGTCATCCAGAGGCTCGGCACACTCGGCGATTAACTCGCTGGTGGAGCCGGAGCGCGCTTTGCGAGCGGGTATTTTTTTGGCGGTTACGGGCTTTGAGCTGGCGGACGTGTCCTCGCGATCCGCCCAGCCGGCTTCACCGACTAGGGGTACAAAGCGTACGCTGGTTAAATGCTCTTCCCGGTAGTCGTGCTCACTGGTTCGAGTCAGGCAGCGCAGCGATTGCCCATCGTGGGCGCCTACGGGAATTACCAGGCGCCCGCCTATGGCTAATTGCTCCTTCAAGCGCTGGGGAATTTCCGGTGCTGCGGCGGCCACCACAATAGCATCGTACGGCGCTTTCTCGGGCCAACCGAGCGTACCGTCACTGTGGATGACGTCGACATTTCGATAACCCAGTCTTTGCAAAATGTCGCGCGCCTCGTCGGCCAAAGACTTGTATCGCTCAAGCGTGACCACCTCGTCTGCCATCTCGCCGAGTAGCGCTGCCGCGTAACCGGAACCGGTACCGATTTCCAGAACGCGACCCCCCTCGCGCAACTGCAGTGCATCCAACATGTAGGCGACGATGTACGGCTGGGAGATCGTTTGACGTTCCGCGATGGGTAGCGGTGTGTCGTCGTAGGCGAACTCGCGCAAGGCGTCAGAGATAAACGCTTCACGCGGAACTTTACGTAGGGCTTCTATGACAGGCGGCGAATGAATACCGCGCTGAACCACTTGCTGGTTCACCATCGCTTCGCGTTGTCGGTTATAGGCGTCGTTCATCGCGCTTGGGTCGGTCATGCAGGACTCCTTTTCCAGGGCAGACTCAAATATTGGGACACGCACCTGCGGGTTAGTTCCAGTTTGAACCGACATTTTTGCGCCACGCTGAAATTGAATAAGCCAACCAGGCACTTCAATCTCCGATCGCGACTTGCGATAACAGCTTCTGCCGCGCGATACTGTGTGCTTCCGTAGAATCGACAAAGGAAAGCAGCGATGTTACTTGATGCCGGAGTTGAAATACGCGGTAGTCGAAGCAAAGATTCTCTTCAGGAAGAATATCGACGCGTCAGGGAGCGCACACTTGAGCTCACCGATGGGCTCAGCGATGAAGACATGATGTTGCAGTCCATGCCCGATGCCAGCCCCACCAAGTGGCACCTGGCTCACACCACCTGGTTTTTCGAAGCTTTTCTTCTTCAAGGTCACATCCCTGACTACCGGTTGTTCGATTCTTCTTACGCTTATCTGTTTAATTCCTATTACGAAACGCTGGGGCAACGGCACCCCAGGCCTCAGCGCGGTTTGCTGTCACGTCCGCCGCTGAGCGAAGTGCTGGCCTATCGGGACCATGTGGATCAGGCCATGAACGATTTGCTGGAGGAGCCCAGTGAGTCAGTAAGCAGTGCTGTGGAGATCGGACTGCACCATGAAATGCAGCATCAGGAGTTAATTCTCACCGATATTAAACACGCCTTGTCCCTTAACCCCTATGCGTTTCTTGACAGTGAGCGTACGTCCTTGAGCGCCACCGGAGCGAATCAAAGCTTTAGCGAATTTGAAGGTGGTATTGTCTGGGTGGGCGCCGACCCTGAGGCAGGGTTTTCCTATGATTGCGAACAGCCTAGGCATCAAGTGCTGATTCATCCCTTTCGTTTGCGTAACAGTCCAGTGACGAATGGCGAATGGTTGGACTTTATCAACGATGGCGGTTACGAACGTCCGGAGCTGTGGCTCTCCGACGGTTGGGCCCGGTGTCAGCATGAAGCCTGGCAGATGCCGCTCTACTGGCAGCGCCAAGGTGAAACTTGGCGAGTGTTAACGCTGAACGGGCCGGCACCGCTCAACCCCGCAGCACCTGTGTGTCATATCAGTTTTTACGAAGCGGATGCCTTTGCCCGCTGGGCAGGGTGTCGACTGCCTACAGAGTTTGAGTGGGAATACGCCGCGCAGGAATACACGCTGGAGGGAAATTTTTCCGAGGCCAACCACTGGCATCCGCGTCCTGCGTCAACTCACGACGGGTTAACGCAACTGTACGGTGATGTGTGGGAATGGACACAGAGCAGCTTTTCGCCGTATCCAGGCTTTAGTGCGCCCGGCGGCGCATTGGCGGAGTACAACGGAAAATTCATGGCCAACCAGTATGTGCTTCGAGGCGGTTCTTGTGTGACGCCTGCACAACAGATGCGGAGCAGCTACCGGAACTTTTTTTATCCGCATCAACGCTGGCAGTTCAGTGGCTTGCGGTTAGCGGAATAACCTGGAAATAATAGCTGGCTCCTCGAGCCACGCGGTGACTAATCGTCACACCAGCTATCCTTTCCTCCCGCTCAATCGACCGACCGAGGGAGTTGTTATGCTGACAGGTGCACACAGCGCGATCGCTGCGACTGAACCACCCAAAGTGGTGGACGAGTTTCTTCGAGATGTGCTTGAAGGGTTAAGTCGCGCGCAGAAGACGCTAGCCCCAAAATATTTTTACGATACTCAGGGCTCGCGCTTCTTTGATGAGATTTGTAACCTCGAAGAGTACTACCCATACCGTACCGAACTTCGTTTGTTGCCCCGTGTTGCGCAAGAATTGGATCACGTCTTTCGCGAGCAGGCGTCGCCCGGACTGAATGTGGTGGAGTTTGGCGCGGGCTCTCTGCACAAGATCAAACCTTTACTGACATCTATGAATGCGATCCGTCACTTTACCGCCATCGATATTTCGGGGGATCACCTGCAAGCGGCCTGCGACTCCCTCGCCCACCACTTTCCAGAGCTCTCGATCCAAGCCGTTGAAGGTGATTTCACCAAACCGTTAGATCTCGATACTCAGGCTTGTACCCCCATGGGTTTCTTTCCCGGTTCCACCATTGGTAATTTTATTCCCGATGAGGCGGTGGATTTTCTGGCCAGTGCTCGTGAAACACTCGGGCCCGGTAGTTACATGTTGGTGGGGGTGGATACCAAAAAAAGCGAGTCGGTCCTGCACCGAGCGTACAACGACATTAAAGGTGTTACGGCCCGCTTCAACAAGAATATTCTCGCGCGCATCAATCGTGAATTGGGTGCGAATTTTTGCCTGGATGACTTCGATCACTGTGCCTGGTACAACCGAGACGAAGGCCGTGTCGAAATGCATTTGCACAGCAACCGGTCGCAAAGCGTCTCTCTCAGGGGCGTTGAAATTTCATTTGAACGTGGAGAAACCATTCATACTGAAAACTCCTACAAATACAATCCGACGGAGTTTGAGGCTTTGGCTCAGCGCGCTGGCTGGCGAACGCGTAATTGGTGGCTGGCCGACGACGCGATGTTTTCTATGACGTTGCTTTATTGTGATGCCTGAACGGTTGTTCGATGTGCAAAGCCTGTATGGCCCTGGTGCTCAGGGGAATAGGCATACTCTCGTTTATACAAAGAACGCGGCGGCGCTCGAGGACTTGTCGCCAGAGCTTCGGGACGCGCCTAACCTGATTCGGCTTAGCGGCTCCCCCGAGCACTTGCGGGGACACTTTTCCCATCGGGGGCAGCCGGTGTTGCGTTGCGGATCGGGCAATATGGCCATCGCCGAGGCAGCGCGGCAGATGTTTGGTGTGCCGGAGCAAGGCGGTTGGAATCTGCAAACCGACGCCGGAACCGTTTGGCTTGGCTACGATGTTCAGGGTCCTTACTATCGGGACAAGCCCCTTCGCCAGCACACAGTGCCTAAGCCACAACTGTGGCGGCATTTGTTGGACGGCACCTTCGATACCGGAAGTTATGCGGGAGGCCACGGCGATTACGCGCTACTTGCGCTGTCCCAACCGTTGAAGAAAGTGCAGCCAGCCTTACGGCGGCTGTGCCAGTACAGCCGCCGGGCGCTGATTTTGGTGTATCGCCAGGGCCCCGGTTTGGCCCAACTGCGCTATTTCGCCCCCCAGTACGGAACAGCGGAAGATGCGGCCACGGGTTCGGCCAGTGTTCAGGCTGCGCATTTTCTGTGGAATCTGTACCGGGAGAGTCGATTTACCTTTCTGCAGGCGTCTCCCCAAGGAGGCTATATTCAAACGGAAACCCGAGGTGGGGATGTGGTGGTTCGAGGTCGCGCCAAGTTGAACCCGTGTTCTCGCGGTCAGTAGGCACAAAAGAAGTGCAAAGAAGTGTTAAGTGGCCGACTGGCGCATAAATGTTGTTATAGCATCCATCGCCACAGCAGGTTGAAGGCTACAGGAATGGACTCTGGTCAATTTTTGTCCATATAAATCATATTTAATATGGCATATACTTCTGCCCGTCCGCGGGTGACGAAGTTTACGCGCCAGGGCGGGTAATCCATTGATTTTTTCGGTCTTCCCAGCCCAAGTTGGGCTACCCTTGGTAGTTCAAGGGGAGATCAATACATAACGAGATGTGTGGTAGCTATGATAAAGAAAACTCTTACCGGTGTTGGGGCGTCTAAAGCTCTGTGCGTCCTGATGTTGGGCCTGGTAATCGGTGTCGTCGGCTGTTCCAGAGATGGTGAGACGGTAACCAAAAGCCCGGAAAGAGCCCCCGGCGGGGAAGCGGTTGCCGGGCCAGAAGCGCCGGAAGTAATCGAGATTAGCGACGCTGAAGCCGAAAAAGCGGCAACCGACATTTTCAATGAGGTCCGCCTGGACTTGGCGGACGGCCTGCGTGGTGAACTCTGGGCCGCCGATAAACTGTTGGGCGATCCCGTCGCGATCAACGTCGACAACCAGGGTCGCATCTGGGCTGCCGTTACCAAGCGCAGTAACAACTCGGAATTTGATATTCGCGGTTATTTTGACTGGGTCCCTGAGTCCATGAGCTGGGAGACGGTAGATGACCGCCGACACTTCTTGCGTACCGAGCTGGCGCCTGAGCGCAGCGACGAAAATGCCGAACGCATCCCTGATCGCAACAAAGACGGCTCTCACGATTGGCGGGACCTGGCCGTGGTGGCCGAGGAAGTTTGGATGCTTCAGGACACCACCGGTAGCGGTCGGGCCGATCGCTCTGAACTCTTTTTGCGCGATTTTAGCGACGAAGTCACCGACGTGCTGGGTGGTATTTATTACCACAATCAGCGCGACGAATTGTTCCTGGCGGTTGCCCCTCACGCTTGGCGTGTTCAGGACACCACGGGCGATGGTATCGCTGACCGTAAAGAAGCCCTCAGTGACGGCTTCGGTGTACACATCGGGTTTAGCGGCCATGGCATGTCCGGCATGACCCTGGGCCCCGACGGCCTCATTTATTACTCCATTGGTGACATTGGCTTCAATTACGTCGATGAAAGTGGCAAGCACCACTACTACCCCAACGAGGGCGTGGTTGTGCGCAGCGAGCCTGATGGCAGCAACTTTGAGGTGTTCGCCTCCGGTGTGCGCAACACCCACGAATTTGTGTTCGATAAATACGGCAATCTGATCACCGTAGATAACGATGGCGATCACCCCGGTGAGTCCGAGCGCCTTGCTTATTTGATCGACGGTTCGGACAGCGGCTGGCGCATCAACTGGCAGCTGGGCAAGTACTCAGACCCGAAGAACAACGACTACAAAGTGTGGATGGATGAGAATTACTACACGCCGCATTTTGAAGGCCAGGCCGCGCATATCCTGCCGCCTATAGCGCCGCACCACTCCGGGCCTACCGGTATGGTTTACAACCCGGGCACCGCTCTGAGCGCAGAGTGGGATGATCATTTCTTTGTGGTTACCTTTGTGGGTTCTGCGGCTCGCTCCGGTATCAACGCATTTACTCTGCAGCCTAGTGGAGCCTCGTTTGAGCTTGCGGAAGATAAACAGGTATTGCGCGGGGTACAGGTTACAGGGCTGGATGTTGGCCCCGATGGCGCTCTCTACGGTGCGGATTGGATTGAGGGCTGGGGCCGCAATGAGCGCGGGCGCATCTGGAAATTCACCGCCGAAGATGAGGACGAACGCCGCGCTGAGTTGCGTGAAGAAACCCGTCAACTGCTGGCAGCGGACTTTTCAGACACCGGCGCCGAGCGCCTGGCGGAACTGCTAGGCCACGCGGATATGCGTGTACGTAGCAAAGCCCAGTTTGAACTGGTGGCGCGCGGCGAGACCGAACGCCTGCAATCGGTAATCGATCAGAGCAATCAACAATTGGCCCGAATCCACGCCCTATGGGGTCTGGGTCAGATGGCCCGTCAAAACCCCGAAGTGGGGCGCCAGTTGGTGCCGCTGCTCGGCGATCTGGATGCCGAAGTGCGCGCGCAGGCAGCCAAAGTATTGGGCGATGCCCGCTACGAAGGTGCCCACTTTGAACTGACCTCTCTGTTGGCAGACCCAGATGCGCGGCCACAATTTTTTGCCGCTCAGGCCCTTGGGCGTATTGGTGCGAAGGAATCGGTCGAGCCTTTAATCGCTATGCTTGAAGCCAACAACGATGAGGATATTTATCTGCGTCAGGCTGGCGCCATCGCGCTGTCACGTATCGGCGACGCCAAAGCCATGGCGGCTTTGGCAGACCATGAATCCGAAGCCGTACGCACAGCTGCGGTGGTAGCGTTGCTGCGCATGCAAAGCCCGCTGCTGGTTAATTTCCTGCAGGATGAGAGCGAGTTTGTGGTGACCGACGCCGCCCGTGGCATCACGGACGACGTGTTTGTTAAGGAAGCCATTCCGGCGCTGGCCGCCTTGCTGAATGAAACACCTTTTACCGGCGAACCCCTGTTGCGCCGTGTAATCAATGCCAACCTGTATGAAGGTACCGCTGACGCCGCACAACGCTTAGGGACGTTTGCGGCCAATCAGGAGGCGCAGGCTGAGGTGCGGGCTGAAGCCCTGGATGCGCTGTCTGTTTGGGCCTCGTCGTCCACGTTCGATCGGGTCACTGGTCGTTATCGTGGCGCGGTCCAAAACGACTTGGCCGACGCACAAGCGGCATTGCAACCCGTGTATCAAGAGCTGTTGAGAGACCCGGACGAACAAGTGCGCGCATCCAGCGTTGCAGCGGTGGGCCGGTTGGGCTTTACCGAAGCGGCTTCCACCCTGGCTGAAGTGCTGGAGCGGGACGCCTCTGCCGAAGTGCGGGCCGCTGCGTTGGAAACCTTGCAGCAGTTGGGTTACGAGGAAATGGATCGTGTGGTCCACACGGCTCTGAATGATCAGTCTCAAAGTGTCCGTACCACGGCTTTGCGCATGCTGCCTGATCTGGACTTCCCGACCGACCAGATGGTGGCGATGCATGAAGTCTTGCTGGACACCGGTTCCGTCAGTGAGCAACAGGAAGCCATCATGTCACTGGCCAATATCAACGCGCCGGAAGCCCACGCCGTACTGGCTGAGCAATTGCGCTTGTTGAAAGCCGGCCAAGTGGCGCCGGCCGTACAGTTGGAAGTGGTCACTGCGGCTCAGGAAAGCGGTGCGCCCAAGTTGCTGGCTCTGGTGGAAGAGTACGAAGCCAGCAAAGACCGCAGCAATCCTATGGAAGTGTTCCAAGAGGCGCTCGAAGGTGGCGATGTGGAAAGCGGGCAACGTATATTCTTTACCAATAACAGCGCCCAATGCATTCGCTGTCACCTAGTTGGCGATCGCGGTAGCGAAGTAGGCCCGGACTTGACCGATATCGGTAACCTGCTCACGCGCGAAGTCTTGCTGGAAGCCTTGGTGGATCCGGCGGCGAGGATTGCTCCAGGCTATGGCCGGATTACCGTTACCCTTGACGGTGGTCGTCAGGTTGAAGGTTTCTTCGAGTCTGAAACGCCGACAACCAAAACGCTGATTCCCGGCGAAGGTGAACCGCAAACGGTGCGCAAGGCGGACATAGTTAAGGTAGAAGCTCGCGCTTCAGGCATGCCGCCCATGGGGCATTTGCTGACGCGCTCGCAACTGCGGGATCTGGTGGAGTATATGACCACCCTGACCGAAGACTGAAACCCGTAAAATCCGCTTGGCCGAGAACCAATAGCTGAGCAAAAAAAAGCCCCGGAGCTTAAACTCCAGGGCTTTTTTTTTGCTTTGCACTTTGTGCTTATAATTGTACGAGTGGTGCTTGCTTGGGTTGCTCGTGGCGGCCGTACTTTGGGCGTACTATGGCCGTGATTATCAGTAGCGGCAGGCAGCCGCGTCGTGCTTAACCAAATAACTTTTGTAGTTGCTGGCGTCTTCGTCCATGCAGCCTTTCAGATTGACTAGACGAACGCTGCGAAAGTCCGTGGGATGGCTTTCAGCTTGAAGCGCTATGTAACCGCCTTCCAGGGGGGTGCCGTCGGTCAGCTGCAAATCGGTGTATTCCATTACCACTTCGCCGTCGACAATGTGCCGGGCAATTTCGCTGCCGTGCACTTCAAGACGCAGCGTTACCCAACCGTCACCGCGGTGTGTGGGTCCACCGGATTCAATGCAGTGGTCTGTGCGCAGTTGCCCTTGTTTAACTATCTGGGTGCCCGGAGTGCAAAGGTTGGCGTCGGAACGTTCACCTTCAGCGCTGCCACCCAGAATCTGGTATTCAACACTGGTGGGAAAGTCCTGGTATAAGCCCATGGTTTCCGGCGCCTGGGCATGGTACATAATGCCGTTGTTGCGGTAAGCCCAGTCGGCTCCGCCTTTGACTTGCTCGTCTAAGAAGCGGTATTCCACTTCCAAAATGTAGTGCGAAAAAGGCTCATTGTAGAAAATGTGCCCGAAGCGGTCGTTGAACTCCTCGTACTCGTCGTAGCTAACTCGCAAAAGACCATCCTCTACGCGGAAGGTGTTCAGGGTGTTCTCGCCCAGCTCTGAGCCTCTGATCTTAATGCTCCAGTCGTCCAAGTCCTGACCGTTGAACAGGTCGATCCAGGCTTTCTCATCGGCGTTTTGGGAAGCGCCGGTGGTGCCGCAGGCTGCGACCAGGGCCAGGGAGCCCAGGAGGGCCGCTCTCGATATCAACATAGCATCTCTCTCTATTTATCATTGGAATTTTTACACTATAAAACAGTTTTATAGATGATTAAAGCGCAGTGTTCAATCGACCGAGATTGTCACGCGGAGCGGGAAAGGCTAGCATTGCGCCGTTTCGTATTTCTGCCCTTTTTTTGGAAACGCCGCCATGAAAGAAACCCTCAAAAAGCTGCGCGCTCACCATCAGCCAGTACCCGTGCCTCTGGAACTGCCGGATGAAGACCGGTTGGTAGAGGTAGAAGAGGAACTGTTGGTCTCCATTCCGCTGGATCTTCGCCAATTTTTATTGCACGGCAGTGATGTAGTTTACGGCAGCCTGGAGCCCGTCACCGCGGCCGATCCGTTCTCACACACCTATTTGCCTGAAGTGGCCGCCCAGGCTTGGGATGTGGGTATGCCTCGCGATCTGCTGCCAGTGTGCGAAATCGACGGGGGTTACTATTGTATCAACCCGGACGGCGAAGTCGCCCTCTGGCTGGACGGCGAGCTGACCGAGGGCACCTGGAGCGACTTCTGGCAGTGGGTCCGAGAGGTGTGGTTGTACAGCTAAGCCACACTAAGGCAGGGGTTGGGATAGTGACGTTGGCACCGTCCAATCCCTGTAGCTGGCCATCAGATGCAGCATATGATGAACACGATCCCGCATCAGGCCAGCCACCTGCACAAACTCTCGCCAATCGGCGTCTTCACAGTCTGCAACGCTCTGGGCATACGCCGGCCAAGCCAGGCCGCGTTGGCGATAGGCGCCTTCGGTGGGCCGGCAGGCACTGTCGGCATGGTCCGCACCATAGGCCAGCCACTGAGTTAACAGATCATCCAGCATATGGGCAAACACCAGCCCTTGCTGCATGGCCGAATGCCAATGCCGGCGCTCGGCTTCGTAGCTCCAGGACACTTCCCGAAACTGCTCAAGGCTCATAATTGGAAATCGATGGGTTTGGTCTGAGGGAATGCCTTCGCCGGCGGGCATGGGTTCGTTGCGCAAGTAATCCACGACATCGACGTCCCGGCCGCGCGATGCGTGATCGTAAACCACCGAGCGCACCATGGCGTGATGGACACGATCGTGCATAACCTCCGTTACCTCCACCAAATCGCTCCACAGGGATTCTTCCCCGGCCTTATGCAAGGCTTCGCGATAGGTACTCCACTTTCCTCCAGAGATACGGTGTTCAAACTCCGGCACTGTGTCGTCACCCCGCTCCAGGGCGCCGTGTCTAGCCATGGACGTCATGAGTTCATGCATGAAATTGTGAAAACTGCCAAACGTGCGCATGGATTGCGCCCAAGGGTCGTCTTCCTGAATGTGCTTGGAAATGTACGCTCGAAAATCACCGCCGGACATAGAGTCCATCGGTAACTCGTCGCGCTGTTTGTCGAGTGATTTGGTGTCAGACGTAGGCGGCATTGCACCACTCAATAGCGACAGGGCGGCGCCTATGAGAATACTGGTCCATGCAGTCATTGCTTCGCAGCTCCATGAAGAAAGGAAGGTCCGGCCCGCTGCTGGACGATTATTCCTCACCAGCTCGCGGACGCCCCTAAGGTGCTCTCAGGACGGAAAATTGTACGTGACCTGGTGGTAATGCGCTACGGAGTTTCTGGCGACGTACCCTCAACAGGTAAGGGCGCTTCCCCTTGTGTTGTTTTGCCAGACGGTGTGCGACTGATGCCACGCAACAACCGGCCGAGGATATCGGTGCCGGTAATAATTCGGGGGCTATCGTTCCACAGCAGGATGACATCGTTTTCAATAATGTCCTCTTCCACATTATTGGAGCGAACCACAAAACGGTGAAAGACATTGCCCAGTTTCGCATTGCTATCGCGAATAATGATCGGCCTGTGGCAGTACCGTTGCGGTTTAAATGACTTGGGTGAAAACAGGGCAGCGCGGATAAAAGCGTCGGATCGTAACAACAGGGCTGGTTCGTTGTTCTCATCGATGAGCACAATCCAACTCACATTGGGAAGTGCGATCTTCTGGATAAAGGTGTTGTGGGTGTCCGCCTCAACGGGAGGAAAAATGGGCCGACCCTGATCGAACTTCAGTCTTATCACACTGGCTTCAGAGACAGGCTCACCTTCCTCGGTAATCGGGATGTCGTCGATGTCCAAAAAATTCAGTGCGCCCTGGCCTTCAATGCGGGCAATGTCACTGCTTTCAGAGTGCATGTGTAAGCGCAAAATCTCACGGATATCTTTTTCTTTGAAAAACTTGATTCCCTCTCCGCCCAACCACCAATCGAGCACCATGGCGGTGGGTTTGGCCACTGGGTACAAAACAATCTGATAAAGCTTGAGCACCGGGACAAACACCGAGGCAACGCGCAAGGCGTGTCGGCTGCAGTAAGATTGGGGCAATATCTCCGCAAAAATTGTGATCACTACCGTGGAAAACAGAAACGCCATAACCCCCGTTAATACAGAGCCGGATAGCAACGCCAACAACACATTAACGGCGACATTGCCCCAAAGAATGGTTACCAGACACAAATTGGCATTCTTGCGGAGGGAGAGAATTTTAATGGCTCGTTCATCGCCACTTTGCGCGGCAACTTGTAGCTCTAACCGGGTCAAGGAAAAAATCCCCAAATTCAGTCCAGATAGCATAGCCGATTGAGAGAGGCATAGGAAAATGCCAATCCAGGTCAATAACGTCATCTCGGGTCCCCAAGTCGTGCCGGTGTATGAATTTTCATTAATTGCGCGCTTTGTGACCTTGCCATATTCTTGCCATTGAGTATATCCATAGGAAGCCGCGCACCCAGGGGGAACTTTACCCGAGCGGAAAAACTCCCAAATGAATAGCACCGCAATATCACTTTAGGGGCGACGCCCCAGGGCGCATCAAAGCGCGTACAGCGTTCCGCCAATGGACTTTCCGGTCAACGGAATTGAAAGGAGGACTCATCGAATGCGGCACTTACTCCCCTTACGTGACCGGACCCGGTTACGCGCGCTAACCCTGCCAGTGTGCCTGGCGGCCACTTTACTGATGTTTTCCTACGCCGCGGGAGCCCAGCGCCCCAACTTGGATGTTCCCTATGTGCCAACGCCGCCAGAAGTTGTGGACCGGATGCTGGAAATGGCGGAAGTCCAGCCCGACGACTTTTTGGTTGACCTGGGTTCAGGCGACGGCCGCATAGTGATTGCCGCTGCGAGGGATTATGGTGTACGCAATGCGCTAGGTATTGATCTGGACCCAGAGCGTGTTAGTGAAGCCCGCCAGAATGCTCGCGCGGCGGGAGTGGAGGATCAGGTTACCTTCGAAGAGGGGGACTTATTTGAAAAGGACTTTTCCGATGCCACGGTGCTAACCATGTATTTACTGCAAAGCGTCAACCGGCGCCTGAAGCCCGTGATTTTGGAAACCATGGCCCCCGGTACTCGAGTGGTGTCGCACGATTTTGACATGGGCGACTGGGAACCGGATCAGGAGGATAGGGTGAGCGGGCGCAGGATTCTTATGTGGACCGTGCCGGCGAAGGTCGCGGGGCGTTGGAAAATTACCACGGCGGAAGGCGAGGAAGGCACAGTCTTTCTGCATCAGCAATATCAAACCGTGAGTGGCGAAGTGGTCATCAACGGCCGACGCATGGAGCTTCAGGACGGCCGACTGCAAGGGGAGGAGCTGAGCTTCACAGTTGAAGGTGAGCGGTACGTGGGCATGGTGAACGAAGATTCCATTGAAGCCGCCGAGGGCCACCATCAGGCGCGAGAATGGCATGCCCAACGGCTCTAAGCCAATGCTCAACAAATCGCCCCAGCCGGGAAAAAACTTAACCACCAGTGATGGCGTTGCGGTCCTGGTGGGTGTCGTCATCGGCATTGGCATCTTTGGTTTTCCACCGCTGGTCGCCCAGCATGTGGAAACGCCATTCATGTATATTGCCCTGTGGGTGGCCGGCGGTTTGGTCGCCTTGGTGGGCGCACTCTGCTATGCGGAGCTGGGCTCCAGTTATCCGCACGCCGGTGGGGAATACCACTATCTACAACGCGCCTGGGGGTCGGGTGTAAGCGTGCTGTTCGCCTGGGCGCGCGGTACGGTCATTCAAACGGGCTCCATCGCCGCCGCCGCGTTTATCTATGGGGAATACGCGCAGCACTTGCTACCCCTTGGGCCATGGGGGCCGGGCTTGCACGCGGCTATCGCCGTGCTTGCGCTGACCATTTTGAATATGGTGGGCACGCATCCTTCAAAAAAACTGCAAGTTCTGTTTACCACCGTAACCGTATTGGCCTTGCTGAGCGTTATCGTCGGTGGGCTGCTGTTGGCAGACCCGAGTGCCGCACGGCCACTTGAGCAATCGTCAGCGGATGCGGGGCTGGGTAATCTGGCGGGTGCTTTGGGGATGGGCATGGTGTTTGTTCTGCTCACCTACGGCGGCTGGAATGAAGCAGCCTATCTGTCTGGCGAGCTGCGCAATCCAGCCCGCACAGTAAGCCGTGTACTCTTGATTGGGGTTGCCCTGGTCAGTGCGGTTTATGTTCTGGTGAATCTCGCGTACCTGCACATTTTTGGCTTGGCCGGGCTACGCGAAACTAGCGCCGTGGGCGCCGAATTGATGCGCATTGTCGCTGGCCCTATGGGCGCCGTGTTACTCAGCTTGATGGTATGCCTAGCCGCGCTCAGTACCATTAACGCTACGATACTAACCGGCGCCCGTGTCTATTACGCGCTGGGGCGAGACGTGCCTAAATTATCTCTGCTGGCTACCTGGCACGAGGGCGGTGGCACACCTAGAAGTGCCTTGATGCTTCAGGGCGCAATCACCCTGGCGCTGATCGTGTTCGGCGCCTGGACCGGCGACGGCATTAGCACCATGGTGGCCTACACCGCGCCGGTATTCTGGCTGTTTATGCTACTCACGGTCGGATCGGTATTCATACTGCGGCACCGCCACCCGGACCGTGCGCGACCTTTCCGAGTGCCTTTGTACCCCTTCACCCCTTTGGTGTTCGCCGTGACTTGCCTTGGCCTACTGTGGTCCAGCACCCTGTACGCCGGGCCGGGCGCGTTTATCGGGTTGCTGGTGTTAGCTGGAGGCATGCCCTTGCTGTTGATGCGCAATAGAAGTGGCGTGGCGAAGGGTGTTTCGCCGTAAGTTTATCCTACCGCTAGAACTCTGCACAAATGATCGCCAAGACCATGAATTCCGGATCCAGCGTTGTCATCATGGCGGACACCGGTTTTCGAGCGGCGGCGGCCGAGATTGCATCACCCCCTATCCATTGGAGATAATAGCCCTCAATTCAAGACAGGCAACGATGGCGTTTATGGCCAAGAAGAAACCAGAGGTGAAGCTTAACAGCTGGGGTATTTATACACCCTGGACCGATCAGTCCAAGGAGCTGCCCACCCTAATCAAGATGACTCACGATATTCCCTGTGAGCTGGACGTCGAGTTTGGCTATATCGTTAATATCAAAAAAGCCAAGAACAAAAAGCTGGCTTATTGCATCTACCACCCCGAAATTCCCGATGAAGAAGGTAAGCCCCTGCCACCGTTTGATGGCGAGGTGTATATTAAGCAGAACGATTGGAACTTCTTTATTGGTGATACAATTTGGCAGCCGGTAGAGAACAAACAGGGAGCCTGGCGTATCACTCTGGCGATCGAGGGCAAGATCGTAGCTGATGAAACGTTCAATTTGATCCTCCAGTCTTCGCCCGCCGACTAAACCTTTGCTCATCCTAATTGATGGTGCATGGAGTGAGAGCGGGTCACAGGGGCCAAACAACCAGTACGACCATGTTTAAATGCTAGGCCAAACCCAGCGTGACGTGATGGGTGTCCATTGAATTAATGGAACATCACAAGCGCTGACATCAAAGTTATTACATTAAAGGGGTACGTTGTGAGTCGAAAGCACATTTCAAGTGGGTCCGAGTTCGAAGAGAAAATAGGGTATTCGCGCGCTGTTGTCGATGGCGACTACGTATTTGTCTCCGGCACGACCGGGTACAATTATGAAACGATGTCTATTTCAGACAATCCCGTTGAGCAGGCAGACCAGTGTTTCAAAAACATTGAGAAAGCTCTAATCGAGGCGGGCAGCAGTCTCGATAACATAGTGAGGGTTAATTACATCTACCCCAACAAATTAGACTTTGAGCCGTGTTGGCCGGTATTCAGAAAGTACCTAGGCAAAGCCAAGCCAGCGGCGACTGTGTTTATAGCAGGCTTGCTCGACGAGGCAATGAAATTGGAAATCGAAGTCACTGCACGGATAGATGCATAACAACGTAGGTGCGCCGTAAGGGCCCTACGGCCACGACAAGGGCTAGGCTTAGGTGAAAGCGATTCGGGAGCGACAATGATTGTTGATATGATCAATTTACCCAAGGCGGATGTGTACAAACTGATGACGCATACGGTGATTCCTCGGCCGGTCGCCTGGGTGTTGAGTGAAAACGATAGCGGTAGCTTTAACCTTGCACCTTTTTCATACTTTAATGCCATCGCCAGTGATCCCGCACTGGTGATGTTTTCGGTGGGGCACAAGCGCGACGGCAGTAAGAAAGATACCTGGTCCAACATCGAAAAACGTGAGCGTTTTGTAATTCACTTGGGGGTCGTTCCACAAGCAAAGCAGCTAAACGAAACGGCTAGAGCTTTACCCGCAGGCGAGTCGGAGCTTGAGCGCATCGATAGTCAATTGGTAGAAGACGCTGAGTTCGGGCTGCCGCGTTTGGCTGATTGCCCAATAGCCTTTGCCTGCCAGCGTTACGACATTCATCTTTTAGGCGGTGGACCCCAAGCGGTGATTTACGCGGAAATTAAACACGCGTTCATAAACGATGAGTTGATTGATCCGAGCACCGGACTACCTGGGGCGGATAAAATCCAGCCCTTAGCGCGTCTGGGAGGGGAGCAGTATGCGTCGCTAGGTGAAATTTTTTCACTTCGAAGGCCGAGCTGAAGGCTGCCCAGCTTTAACGAGTTTGGTTGTTCCAGAGTGAGACCAAAAAGAGTGAGACCAAAAAAAGGCGGACTAAAAAGTCCGCCTTTTTTATTGCGCAAGTACTGTTACTGCCGGGTATAACCAAAACTCTGATCAAGCTCATCCGGCCGGTATTCCGGCCGGTCGGGCCCCGCCAGGGGCTCGCCAAAGTATAGCCGGTCGCCATTAATACCGTAAATCTCGTAAATAGTGGGCATGGAGTTACCGGATTGCACTTCCACTCGATCGGTAAGATCGATTTCGTAGGCATCCGCATTGCCGCTTTGGGGAACGTGGTCGCCTACTTCATAGTTCAGCTCGTAGTCCATGGACTGGTCTGCGGTGCCCGAGCAGGAGTCATTGTCGAACACGTTCACGGTTTGCTCGGCCGAACCGTCGGCGGAGAATTGGTACAGGACATTGCCCCATTGGTCTTCATCCAGCTGGTTGCAGTCGGATAACCAAGTGCCCGTTAGCTCGGGTGCTTCACTGGGCGCTTCCTGCTCGCCATCGGGCATGACAAAACCGCACGCCATGGCGTCCTCACTGGGTTCTACGGTAATGGGCGTGCCGTCGCGGCTAACGCTCACTTCGCCGTTATCGTGATACTCCACGTCATACACATTGCCGCTGTCATTGTCGGTAACCTGCAGCTGACCGCCCAACATGGTAGGCATATCGCTGTCGTAATCGGCAATCACCAGGTCAGAGTTGGTGGCGTAGGTCACATCGAAGCCACAGCCGGTGGAGTGGTCTGCAAAGCGCATTAGGCCGTCCATCGAGACTTCCGTGGTGCCATTGACGCCAGCGCGAGTGATCATGGCGAACAGAGACTCAGGGCTTTCACCCAGGTGGGTCTCGACCCTCGCGCCTGTGTGATCTATCTCCATAGAGAGGAAACTGACGCTGGTGGTGTCCCGTATCGGGTCACCGCTAAAGTCGTTCAGGTCTCCATTAACACAGCCTTCGCATGCGTGAATCAGAAACCGGCTGCTGAGAGTCATTTCCTGTTCGCCCACGGTGAAGTTGGCCACGCCCGCTTGCTCCAGGTCTGGGGCGTCCTCAAAGTTGGGGCCGGTAAAGCCGCCGGAGCGTGCGAACACGGCGCGGTGGCCGGGCTGCCCGTCGATGTCTTCTTCCTGGGCCACGTCAAAAGACATTTCGTAGTGGTACACGGTTTCGTCTTCGTAGTTCATAACACAGTCAGCGCGGCCCACATGATCATCGGCGGTGCCATGGTCCGGGAAGCTTCCGGAAAAATGGCTTTCGGGGAAGGCTATGGCCTGCCGATCCAGTTGTTCACCGCCTTCGGCAATGCGCACAGCGCCTTCGCCGTCTTCACTGGCGCAATCCATGACGGTGTCCACTTGACCGGTAGCCAAAGTTTTACCAGCTCCCGCAGGCGGTGGGCTGTCGTTGGGAGGATCGGCGGGCGTGGTGGCCGCACTCTGCGCCATGGAGCCAGCGACGCCGGCTTGGTGAAAACCTATCACCGCCGCGCCAATCACGCGCTCCTCTTCGGTCAGCTGCACGCTGGAATCATCGCCGTTATCGTCATCATCATCATCGTCATCGTCGTCGTCATCACCGGGTCCGCCATTAGAGGGCGGAGGCTGGGTGCCTGGGTCGCCGCCATCACCGCTGCTACCGCCGCAGCCGACTAAACCCAAGGTGAGAAGCGCGAGCAACAAATAGCGCGCGAGTGCAGAGAGGGATAGGTTCGCCATGGGATCTCCTTTTTATAACCATGCTGTGTCCTCAGCCGATGCCAAGGGAGTGGTGAGAGCTGCCTGCCTGAAGGCGGGGCAGATTTTTCCACGCCAAATTCGTAAGGCGCAACTGTTGAAAAACCTTAACATTTGTAGGGATTGCTGTTCAAATTTAGACCAGCAATATAGGGATACTTAATGGTGATGATGGGGCCAATAGCACCCTTTTAACTTCATAGTGAGAAGACCGGTGATCAAAACATTGTTTTAACGAAAAACTGCTTAAAGAGGCAGTTCAGTGAATTCTCGGATTCCGCGCGACTCAAAGAAGGCTGGGTAGGGAGATGATATACCCGGAAGCAATCGCTGCCGACGAATCCGTTTAGCGGCCACCAGGACAGTAATCTACACGTCAGAAACCAAAGGGAGTGGATTGATGAGCAGTGGCGTCTGGACGAAGATCAATAAAGTGGTTCAAATGGATGTGCTGCTGGATCGCTTACGCTCGAGCATGTGGGTGGTGCCCATCGGGATATTGATCGCTATGGTCGCTGCCGCCCACGGCTTACTGCACCTGGACAGTGAACTAGAGCTGGACTTGGGCATGGCCGGAGCCGATATTGAAGGCGCTCGCGGCATGCTCCAAGCGGTGGCCACCAGCATGGTGACTGTAGCAGGGGTGGTGTTCTCCCTAACTCTGTTGGTGCTTTCTCAGGCCAGCTCCCAGTATTCCCCCCGGGTGCTGCGTAACTTTTTGCGTGACCGAATAAACCAAGCGGTGTTGGGCGTGTTTTTAGGCGTCTATGCCTATTGCTTGGCCGTATTGCGAGGGATGGGTGGGGACAGCGACGAGCTGCCGGGGTTAACCATTATGGGAGGCTTTGTGGCGGCCCTGGTGAGCGTGGTGTACCTGGTCTACTTCTTTCACCATATCGCCGAGTCACTCCAACTGGAAAATATCCTAAAAGGTATTGAAGCAGAAACTCTGGCAGTGATCGCTGGCCTTTATCCCCAGGAAGCGGGCGTGCCGGATGATGAAGACGCCGAAGTTAAGGATGAGCCGGAATTCCCTACACTGAAAGTAGCGAACGAAAAAGCAGGGTACATACAGCACATTGAATTGGAGAGTTTACTCGACATTGCCGAAAGCTTGGACACCGTCATTTATGTACCCCACTGCGTGGGCGATTTCATTGCCCAGGGCAAGACCTTGGCCGAAGTGATAGCGGGACCAACCCCAGATGAAAAGTTAATAAAAAAAGTATCCAGCGCGTTCTCACTGGGCGTACAGCGCTCCATCCAGCAAGACCCGGCGTTCGGAATCCGCCAAATGGCCGACGTCGCCATGAAAGCACTCTCACCCGGCGTCAACGACACCACCAACGCCATCATGGCACTGGATCGCATCAGCGTAATCATGACAGAACTGAGCGGACGGTGTTTTCCCCATCGTAGAAGAATGGTAGACGATAAACTGCGCTTAGTCGTCTCCCGCCCCAGCTTTGAAAACCTGTTGGGCTTGAGCTTTGACCAACTACGCCAGTGGGGCAGCGCCAACCCGGCAATATTATTTCGCTTACTGGAAGTGTTGGGTGACCTCATGAACGTCAGCGCCACCCGCCGCCGACGAGCCGTGATCCAAGACTACGCCCGGCGCGTACTCGCCACCGCAGAGGCCCATATCAAAGAACCCGAAGACCTGAATTGGATACAGAACTGCTACAAGCAGCGTATTGAGCATTAGCCACGCATTACCTCAGCCAGATATCAGTAGTAAACAGCGAATCCCGTTATACCTCACAGTAGTGAGAAGCGGGAAAAACGGTCACCCCGACCATGATTTCTGAGCTACGCCCAAAATTCTTGGGTTTTTCCTTAAATATCTGTGAGTTACCGAGCAATGGGAAAACCGGGGATATGAGGCACTACGACCGTTTTTACTTTCCTGACAAAACCCCCATGTCGCCGGAAGCCTTGACCACACCTGGGTTTCCGGGTAGTTTCGATCAATTCGAATAAAGAAATATCGGTCAGGGGACAATCGGTCACTGTGACCACGATTCAAATGTTAAGTGCTCTATGAATCAGCTATTCAGAATCGCAAAACTGATGAAGAATTACCCCGGAGGCATGTTAAACCGGCCCTTAGGGTGGGTGATGCGGCTGTGGAGCGTAGCTTTAGCAGCGTTTTTTCTTGTGATCATAGGAGTGATTAGTGGAGCGGGTTCTACCTATGTGCTCATATTGCTTTTGGTTTCTTTCAGTACTTTTGGGTTTTCTATTCTATTTTTTAAAGAAGCTGAAAGGATTCACCGCATTAGACTCGCCAGCCGGAGTATTCCCAAGCCTTGATAGGAGTTCAGCA
>NZ_JAVDDU010000011.1 GCF_030848505.1 Marinimicrobium hydrolyticum | reverse complement strand
AATTAAAATACCCCGCACCAGCAATGGTCCGGGGTATTTTTCTATGGGGCCCACACTCGAGCGGTGGGGCTTGCCAATGACCGACGGTCATAGTGATCGATGCCCTCCATGGCATCGCCCCTTCGGGCGACCTAAAGGTCGTCCCAACTTGTTCCAGACAAGTTGGTTAAGCATCTAAACCCAAATCACCCTGTCGGTTTTCACCCGCCCATCCTTGGGCTCGGTCTACGGCCAGCTAAAGCTGTGCTCATCGTCTTCCGGCCGTTTAGTCCGGCGGGGTGTTTTACTTTATCGTGGGGCGCCATTTGGTGAACCGGCTTTTCTCGGCCATCGATCCTTCCTAATCGTCACCTCCGCGTACGCGGAGGTCCATAGTCCGGCGAGCTGTACCTACGCGTCCACTGTTAGCGAGTCTGATTTAATGTGACCTTACTGACCTGTTAGGTGCCAAGTGATTTGCGGTATTGGCTTGGGGTCTGCCCTACCTCTTTTTTAAACGCGGTGTAAAAGGACGACTTGGAATTAAAGCCTACGTGCATGGCGACATCCAAAACCGTGTCACTACCCAGCGCCAACAAACCTTTCGCTGCCTCTACACGATACTTGTTTACATAGTCGAAGAAATTCATGCCCAGCGTTACATTCAGCGTTTGGGAGATGTAATTGGGGGAGGTAGTAATGTGTTTGGCGAGTCGTTGCATGGATAGTGAAGCGTCTAGATAGAGCTTGTCTTCGCTCATTGCCTTCTCAATTTTTTGAGCAATGTGCTTGGATTGTTGTTCGTCGAGGGCGGAGCGTTGATATTTCTGCGGTAGGTCGTCTACAAGTCCGAGAGCATTTTTGGTTTCACCCTCATTAAGTTCATCAAAGCCGGGTTTCTGCCTGAGCCCCCATATGGCGATACTCCAGAGCGTTACTAACAGCGCCATATTCACCAAAATAGGGTCAAGCTGTACCGAAAAAAATAGATTATCCACCACAATATAAGCAGCTGCTGCCAACCAGGCCCCACCTCCGACGAACAGTAACCAGCTTAACCATCTCATCTCCCTCGAATCGGTACTGGAAAACAGATCCTTTAAATATCGACGGTACCGGCGGAGCCTTTGGAAAATTTTATAAAAATATACGCCTGACTGTACCGGCCACGTAACTACCAGGGCGAAAATCGCGATGAGGAGTACATAGACAATGTTGGCTAACCATCGGGGCTTTTCCGTGAGGATTCCATCATTTCCCGCCAACAATAAGGCATCAACAACATCGGTGGGCAGCAAGGAGAAGCTCAACGCAATGAGCGCCCCAAGGCCTGCAGGTATGAAATGACGTAAAGATTTACGGCTAAGTCGCCACGGAGTTGGAGATGTCAGTCCCTCAACATATAACCACAAGCTCGGAGCAATCAAGAGTATCGCCGGTAGCGACATCATAAGAAATGTGGTTTGGAAGCTTGGCAGAAGCAGTGCCACCGTAGGCTGACTGATGACCACACCGATTGCGCTTAAACAGATGGCCAGGGGCAAATAGGATCGGCGTTCAAAGGAGCGCAACACGAGCAAATGTGAACTGAAAAAAACGACGACTAAGGCAGAGACATTGAGGGCAAGTACTGCCGAATTTTCTATCACTAAAATCCCAACCCTGTGGATATGCTCGGAAACACGGGGCTCCCACACATGCTTGGAGTCCGAACCTGTTGGACAAGACGCTCAAACTGTCCGGGCCCGCGTGCTCGGACGACCGGTTTGACAGGATTCTACATAATTCGACTGTCCATCGATAGTACGCAAGGGAGTACACAAACATGCCCAATCTAGCAATGAAAGAGCTCAGTACCACAGCAAAAAGCACATCCTTCAACTGGCGCATTGTTGGCCTTTTGCTTTTCCTGACAGGAATACCTGCCATTCCTTCATTTTTCATCCTGGCTCTGGTTGTCATGGGGTCTTCTGCGGGCGCCGAACCCTCAACGCTCATAAACGCACTTCATTTCGAAACCCCCATGGCGGTTATAGTCCATGGGCTTTCTGGCATAGTGTTGTTCTTAACAATGCCGTTCCAGTTTTCACCCGCTTTGCGCTCCAAACATCTAAAACTTCATAAATTGGGGGGAAGGGTAGCCGTTGTGTCAGGCTATATCCTGGCTCTATCGGGCATTTGGATGCACCATGCCCTGTTTCCAGGCTCATTCGGTGCCCGGTACCTCTCACTTATCGTGATCAGCGTAGGTATGTGCTTATCTTTTTCAATAGCCCTAACCCACGTCATTAATGGCAATGTGAGTGCCCATCGAAAATGGATGTGTAGAGCGGTTGCGATCACCCTGGCAGTGGTTACCCCACTGTTCATAGAGCCGCTTCTTTACCTGTTTTTCAATGGACTAGAAAATACATACGCAGTTTTACAGCAACTCCAGCATGACTACGGCCGTTTGCTGGGGATGGCGATTAACTTGTTCCTGGTTGAATATGTTCTATATAAAGAAAGGCGAGCGCGGGCATCGTATACTGATGCCTTAATAGGGACGTAAATACTGTCAGATAGCGGTGGTGGGAGAACTTTGAGCCACCATCGCTTCGAATCAGGACCTGGTCACGGCGGCTCCATCCCTTTTCCTGGCCGCATTTCCCCTTTACACTTCCTAGTACCCAGATACAGCGTTTTTACTGGATGAAAATGTTTTCATATGTTATAAATGCTGTCATTGCTGGCCACCCTTTTAGCGTCGCGAACTCTGACATCTGAACACACACTATAAGAAGTGAGACACCTTATGAAAAAGCCAACCCCATATTTGCGCTTTTCAGCTCTGCTTGTTGCCTCCTCCTGTATGTCTTTTACTTTGGCCTGTAATGCCGAGACTCCAGAGGAAGAGCTGGAGCCTTGGCAGCAAGCCCAAAAGACTGAAGTCTGGGAGCCGGTCCCACCAGTCATCACGGCAAAACCCGGCCAACCCCCTTCAGACGCGATTGTGCTGTTTGACGGTAATGATCTGAGTGAGTGGGAATCGGCGAATGATGGTGGTAAGGCCCCTTGGACCGTGGATGCGGATGGGGCTATGACTGTGGCCCCCGGTACTGGAGGCATTCGCACCAAGCGCTCGTTCTGTGATGTGCAACTTCATCTGGAGTGGCGGTCGCCTGCAGAGATTCGCGGCGAAGGCCAGGGCCGGGGCAACAGTGGTGTCTTCTTCCAGGAGCGCTACGAGGTGCAGGTGTTGGACTCCTACGAAAATGAAACCCACCCCAACGGTCAGGCCGCGTCGGTATACAAACAATCCATCCCGTTGGTGAACGCCTCGCGTCCCCCAGGTGAATGGCAAACCTACGATATTATTTATATGGCTCCGCGCTATAGCGAGACTGGGGGCTTGATCAAGCAAGGCACAGTCACGGTACTGCATAATGGCGTGCTGGTGCAGAATCACTTTAAGATCCAGGGGACTACCGAGTGGATCGGTCCGCCGCAAGTCGAGCCCCACGGCTGCGCGCCGCTGTATTTGCAAGATCACGGCGACAAGGTCAGCTTCCGAAATATCTGGATACGGGAAATCGAGGAACTATAAAGACCAAGACGCGGGGCATCCTTACTGCGATGCCCCGCTTGATTCCAATCACGTCTCGCCCCCGCCTGGGGAAAAAAGGTAATAATCGCTATGGGTATGATGAAACCGGCGCTCCTGATAATGGGCGCTTTGATGGTCGCTGCCTGCTCTGATACAGAGCAAACGAACCCCGAATCCGAACAACAGGAGCAGACCGCACACGAGGATGTAGACGGCACCCTCCTGGCGCTCTTTAAACCCAATGCAAACTGGCATCTGGTTGAGGATGTGACCGCGGACGGGGATGCACTCAGAACCACCCGCGGAGAAAACAACACTATAGCCGTTAATGGTGAGGACTGGGCCGACAGTGGTTACCTGGAAACTCATGTCAATGTGGGTGATAGCCTGGTGCGGATGGAGTTCCTATTGCCTGAAGGATCCAGCGCTGGGTTATATCTTCTGGGACGGTACGAAGTGAGTCTGGCGGACAGCTACGGTGAAACCGAACTGGAGCCTTCCGACATGGGTGGGCTGGCGCACCGGTGGAATCCCAACCAGGAAATCCCCGAGTTTGATGGTGTGGCACCGGCTAGCAACGCCGCAAACCCAGCAGGCGAGTGGCAAACGGTGGAAGTGGAGTTCCGTGCGCCTCGCTATGACGATGCGGGAGCAAAAACAGACAATGCCCTGTTGTTGTCGGTCACAGTCAACGGCGAGCAAGTGCAATACAAAACCATTGCTACCGGGTTTACCCGCGATCCCATACGAAACTGGGAGCAGCCCTCCGGCCCTATGATGATCCGGGGTGATCGAGGTCCGATCGCCATCCGCAATTTTGAGGTGCGCCGGGCCGACTTCGGCGAAGTGGAAGTGCCCGCGACCAGCGGTGAAAGCACCAATCGCGACGAGTTAGTGGATTTTGTCGCGCAGGGCCAACAGCTCTATCGGGCGCTGGGTTGTGTTACCTGTCACGCCGTCCAGAAGGACGATACGGCTGTACGTCTTGGTCCGAACTTGTTCGGTCTGTTTACGCTTCCCCCCAGAGATAGAGAAGTTGCCGTCGGCGATGGCGGAGATCGCTTCGTGATTCAGGCTGATCGCAGCTACCTACACAGAAGTATTCGCGATGCCAGCGCCGAGCTCCCTGTACGTGAATCCGGTGAACGCAAGGGTGAAGTCTACCCCGACGATATGCCTTCTTATGGCGAAGACATGGTGTCAGATAATGAGATCGACGCCATTGGCGCCTACCTGCAGACCCTCAACGATTTACCCAACCAGGGCCCAGTGAAAGTGCTGGTGCAAGAGGGTGGCCCAGAGCAATACGATCCACTGTTGGATGGTATGCAGTTCTTGGTGACCGACCGTGTTCGTATGCAACGCGGGCCCATGAGAGGTTTGTCCGGTCGAAGCATTCATGTCGGTCAACCTAACGGTATTAACTACAGCTTTGATCCCCGTGTGCTTGGTATCGCTCGAGTTTGGCAAGGCGGCTTCCTGAACATGTCGGGCGAACTCAGTGGTCGCGGCGGATCGGCTTTGCGTACTGGTTTTGAAACCCGGGAAATCGATCTGGCCGGTGAGGAGGCTCTGTTTGCCCCTCTTAACGCTCAGGGCGAATTGATCGACTTCTCTTTTAAGGAAGCCAAGTTCCAGGATTTCGATAGAATCGAACAGGCGCTCTACAGCGATACCGACCACCTGGAGAAACTCGCCGCTGTGAATGCACAATTTCTCGGTTATGAGCGTAATAGCCGTGATCCGGAAGCGGCTCCTTCATTTAATTATCGGGTTGGTGATAACCGGCTGGGAGTGCAAACCCGGATGCAAGCCGATGGCCAGGTACAGATTCGGGTTCAGGGTGATCTGGAAACTGAGCAGGCCTTTCGTATCAACCAGGACGTGTTGGGGAATGCAAAGCCGTCTCATGGTGTCATCGACAATGGCGTCTGGACAATTCCTTCCGGTGTGTCCGCGGCGACGCTGGATGCGCGGATGAGAGTCGTACCGGACCCCTGGCGGCCTGAGTCCAAAGATTTTGACCACAAGCGGCAGCCATTAAAAATTGTGGCAGGGGAGGCTCAGTTACCTGCGGGTTACCAGATCGAAAACTATCTTCCACCGAAGGACAACTACGGGCGAGAGCAATTGTTCGAAGCCCTGGGCTTGGCCGTGGCGCCCGATGGCACCCTCGTGGTGGCCACCCGTACCGCCGGAATCTGGCGAGTTGTGGATGGCGAGTGGCACCTGTTTGCAGACGGGCTCTTCGACGTCCTTGGTGTTGAGGTAGAGGATGAGCAAGGGTTGTCCGTGGTGGTCAGCCAGAAAGCAGAACTGACTCGTATCACCGACACTAACGGCGATGGACGTGGAGACACCTTCGAGACGCTGTTTGATGCTCACAGCTTCCACAGCAATTACCACACCTATATGCACGGCCCTGCACGCGACGAGGAAGGCAACTATTACGTCGGCATCAACCTAGCCCATGCCGACCAGGCGATCTACAAGGCCGACGGCGAATATATGGGAAGCCATGGCGGCTTGCTTGGCTGGGCCATCAAAGTGACTCCGGAAGGAGAGTTCACTCTATGGGCCAATGGACTGCGCAGTGCCGCCGGTATTGCCACGGCTCCGGACGGGCGCATTTGGTTCTCTGACAACCAGGGAGAATTCGTCAGTACGTCCAAGTTGTTTGTGTTGGAGGAGAGTAAGTTCTATGGCCATCCCTCTGGGCTAGTGGATTTGCCGGGAATGAATCCGGATTCTCCTGAGATTGCCTGGGAGCGAGTGGCGGACACCCGCGAGAAGGAAGTCATCCTTCTACCGCAAAACCGTCTGGCTAACTCCCCCGGTCATCCGATTTGGGATACCACCGAAGGTAAATTCGGTCCATTCACTGGACAAATGTTTATCGGTGATCAGACCCGCTCGAATCTTCTGCGCATGGATACGGAAGTGGTGAATGGACTGGAGCAGGGCGTGATCATCCCATTTGCGGAAGGTATGGCCTCCGGTGCCATGCGCCCCGTTTTTCTGCCTGATGGTAGCTTGTTGCTCGGCCAAACCGGGCGCGGCTGGCAGGCGCGAGGTGGGCATGTCGCCAGTCTCCAGCGACTCTACTGGGATGGTGAAACCGTAGAGCCGACGATTGATACAGTGAAAGCTACCGCGGACGGATTTGAAGTGCATTTGACTCACCCGATCGCGGAAACGATAGAAGCCGATGCCTTAGCCGGTTTGTTTGCGCTGGAGTCCTGGACCTATCGCGACGCGCCCGATTACGGATCAGAGGAACTGGGTCGGCGCTCCGAAGATGTGGTAAGTGCCCACTTGTCCGACGACCGTAAAGTGATCTCAGTAGCACTAGCGACTACTGAGGTCCCAGACGTGCATCCCCAGCAAGTGGGTCGCCTGTATCGGATATCGTTGGCGGCGGGCGCGGGTCTCTTTGCGCAAGAGGCTCCGGATACGCTCAGCGCTTACTACTCGCTGTACCAATTCGCTTCTGAGTGAGTGAATCAGTCGGTGCGGTAGCATTTAGCTACCGCACCGACTTTACCTTCCCCTTCTGTAGTTCGCTCTGGATTTTACGGCGCGTCTCTGCTTAGATGCCAGCATCGAATCAGTGGTAGCGCGTACTATGGAATCTCATCAAGGTCTGCTCAACCAGGGAGCGTCTGGGGTCGCCAGTACGGGAGTCCTAACCATCGACCTTTCTGCCATTCAGGCGAATTGGCGCACCATCAATGCCAGTCTTGCTGCAGGAGCCCAAGCTGCGGCTGTGATTAAAGCCGATGCCTACGGATTGGGCGCTGCCCAGGTGGGGCCGGCGCTTTACCGCGTGGGCTGTCGGGAATTTTTTGTCGCCACTTTGACAGAAGCCCGAGCGGTGAAAGAGTATTTACCGAAAGACGCAAACATTATTGTTCTCGGTGGCGCCCGCCCAGGCGATGAGGGCGCATTTATCACCGAAGGGTTAACACCGGTTCTGTTCAGCTTGCCGGCGGTGGAGCGGTGGCAACAGGCATGTCTGACCGTGGGCGCGCCTCAGCCATCGGCGCTCAAGTTGGATACCGGCATGCACCGGCTCGGTTTGTCCTCTGATGAGCTCGACCAAATGCTGGCCGAGCCTGCTCGGTTGAAGGAATGTGGAATTGCGCTGGTGATGAGCCACTTGGCGTGCGCTGATGAGCCTGACCACCCGCTCAATCGACAACAACAACATCGTTTCCATAACGCCGTAGACCAACTGCGCCAGCACCTCCCCGGCGTGCGGCTGAGTCTCGCCAACTCTTCAGGCATATATTTAGGGCCAGATTGGCATTACGATCTCGTTCGACCTGGCGCGTCTTTGTATGGATTCAATCCCCAGCCCGGTAATCCCAACCCAATGCAACCTGTGGTGCAACTGGACCTGCCTGTACTGCAAGTGCGCGATGTCGCCCACTCCGGAACCGTGGGTTACGGCGCCAGTACTCCGGTTGACGCGCCTGCGCGGCTGGCGGTAGTGGCCGGCGGTTATGCCGATGGGCTCAATCGTACCTTGGGCCAGCACGCACTGGGCGTGGTGGGTGAGCAGCGGATCCAAGTCATTGGCCGTATCTCCATGGATCTAACCATATTTGATGTCTCAGAGTTGCCCTCTGGTGAGAGCCCGAAATGGATTCAGGTGCTCAATCGAGAGCTAACCGTCAATCTTGTAACGGAACGCACCGGAGCTCTGGGTTATGAAGTACTTACTAGCTTGGGTGGACGATACCGGCGAATCTACCTGGAGGAACCGCAATCGTGACGAAGTTACTGCTCGATTATGCGGCGCTGGAGCCGCTCCTGATATTACTGGCTGATGGGGAATTCCACTCCGGCCAGGAGTTGGGCGATCACCTGGGTGTGAGTCGCACTGCTGTATGGAAACATCTGCAAAAGCTGGAAGTATTGGGTCTACCTTTGACGTCCTCCCGAGGGCACGGCTACTGCCTGGAAGGAGGGTTGGAGTTGTTCGACTCTGACGTGTTGCGCGCCCACCTCACGCCGGCGGCCAGAGAAGCACTGACTGAACTTGAACTCTTTCCCCTTACGGATTCCACCAATGCTCGCGCTATGGCTAAAGCGGCACTCGGCCGGGGAGGCTATGTTTGTCTCGCCGAGCAACAGAGTGCCGGCCGTGGCCGCCGCGGGCGGCATTGGGTAAGCCCTTTCGGTAAAAATATTTATCTTTCGCTCAGCTGGTGTTTTGAATCCGGTGCTGCCGCGCTGGAAGGCTTGAGTCTGGCGGTCGGCGTAGCGCTGGTGAGAGTTTTGAAGGAGTTGGGTCTTCCCGAGTTAGCGTTGAAATGGCCGAACGATGTGTTGTGCCACCGAAGTAAGCTCGCCGGGGTTCTTTTGGAAATGACTGGAGATCCTTCTGGGGCCTGCCAGGTTGTCGTCGGCGTGGGCTTGAATGTGGATATGCCGGAACCGGCGAGTACCGGCATCGACCAGCCCTGGACTGATGTGCAAAGCACGCTTCGCAAAGAAGGCCTACCTCCAGTGTCGCGAAACTTTTTGGCGGCAGCGTTGATTTCTGAGCTGCTGGTTCTGCTGAAAGATTACGAAACAAAAGGGTTTGAAGCCTATCGGAAGGAGTGGTTGGCTCTCGATGCATTCGCTGGTCGCGAAGTGGAGTTGCGTGCGACGGACCGCGTTATTCGGGGGCGAGTAGTGGGTGTCGGTGAAACGGGCGCTCTTTGTTTAGATGTGAATGGAGAGCAGCAGTTTTTCTATGGCGGCGAAGTCAGTTTGAGAGCTGTGTCATGATTTTGGAAATTGACATGGGCAACAGCCGGATAAAATGGCGGTGCCGTGGGGAATCCGGTAGTCTGGCGCACGGTATTCTCACTGAAGGTTATCAGGGATTGTTGGCCGAATTGGCGGGGCGTTCGCTCACCAACGTATGGGTGGCCAGTGTTCTGGATGAGGGACATAACCAAACATTCGCACGGTGGTGCCAAACGCATTTCCACGTCACTCCGGAATTTGCTCAAACCCAGGTGCAGTGTGCCGGGGTCACCAATAGCTACGCCGAGCCCCGCTTAATGGGGGTAGACCGTTGGCTGGCGATGCTGGCGGCGTTCAATCACGCTGGCGGCCCTTGCGTCGTGGTGCAGGCAGGCAGTGCCATTACGGCCGATCTGCTGAGCCCAACCGGCAAGCATCTCGGGGGCTATATTGGGCCAGGCTTAACCATGATGCGCCGAGCGCTTGAAGAAAACACCCGGCGGGTAAGGCCGCAGCCTAGTGCCTGGGCACATTTGTCAACGGATCCGGGAACGGATACCGATGGCGCTGTCAAAGGAGCTCTGACGGCCATGGCGTTGGGTCTTGTGGCGAGAGCGCAATCTGAATTGAACCTCGCCTCGGGCTCCGAGCCGGCCCTGATTCTGACCGGCGGTGACGGTCCCGCTTTGGCCGAGTGTCTAGAGGGTGCCCGCTTAGTGCCAGAATTGGTGTTGGATGGGCTGGCTTTTGCTTGCCGGTAATGAGTTCATCCTGGCTGTTGTTTTCGTTTCCGAGAGTAATGAATGCGCGCAATCTGCTTGGCAGTAGTGGTCATCAACATTCTGGTGCTGGGAGCTCAGTTGTTTTTAGGGTCCCCAGACCTTAATGCTGAAACGCCATCTCCCGCCAATACAACCGGTGATCGGCGTCTGGTTATGCTTAGCGAGCGATCCGGGCGAGATTCACCTGTTCCACCCCAGCAGGCAAGGGTAATTCCTGAGCCTGCCCCCGCTCCCGCGAGAGATCTATCTCTGCAGCAGGCTGTGTGTGCGCTTGTCGGGCCATTTGACGACTCGGAGCAGGCCGAGCACCTGGTGCAACGACTGATTTCGCTTGAGGTGCAGGCGCGTATTGAGGAGATCGATGTTCCCGCCGGATCCCGTTATTGGGTGCATCTGGAGCCGGAGCTGTCTCAAAATGCCGCCCTTCGGCGATTGCATGAATTGCAGGCTAAAAACATCGATAGCTATATTATTCCGCGCGGCGAATTGGCGCTGGGCATCTCCCTGGGCATGTACAGTCGCCCCGAGCTGGCGGAGCGACGCAAGAGCGAGCTTCAGGCGTTGGATTATGACGCCAGAATCCTAGAAATTTCCCGAACGCATCGAGAAACGTGGGTTTCTCTGCCCTCAGCCCAGGCCAGCCAGGTGGCGCAGCGCTTCTGGAGTGACTTGCTGGAAAGTCATCCTCACCTAGAGAAACGACAAAATTTGTGTCCAGGTGTTGCTTCCGAACCAAGTTTTCACTAGAATCCCGCCTCCACGTTTAGCCGTGGTTGCGGAGCGCTGGCGTAGCTCAGTTGGTAGAGCAGCTGACTTGTAATCAGCCGGTCGGGGGTTCGACTCCTCTCGCCAGCTCCAGTTTTGTAGGCACTCTTGCTGTAACTCTGTGAATTTATTGAGTTTTCAGTTGACAGTCGAGAGTGCGGGCCGGACAATGCCGGCTGTTTTCCGCAGGGGTTCCCGAGTGGCCAAAGGGATCAGACTGTAAATCTGACGCGCAAGCTTCGGAGGTTCGAATCCTCCCCCCTGCACCATTTATAGAACGCGTTGTAGTAGTAAGTGGGTACTTGAACGTGCGGGTATAGTTCAATGGTAGAACCTCAGCCTTCCAAGCTGATGGTGCGGGTTCGATTCCCGCTACCCGCTCCATATATCTGCACAGTTTTGCGCTCATGTAGCTCAGTTGGTAGAGCACACCCTTGGTAAGGGTGAGGTCGGCAGTTCAAATCTGCTCATGAGCTCCACATTGGCTGCGAGGGCTTCTGCTCTCGCGGCTGTGTTTTGTCTGAATGTTTGGTCTGTTTGGCGGTTGGCGGCAGATCGTATTAAATCCCAGCAGCTTGGCTTTAGTGGTGACGCTCTGGCAATTATAGCTGGCTTGAATCCGAGGAGGCGCTCGCAATGGCGAAGGAAAAATTTGAACGCAAGAAGCCCCACGTCAACGTGGGCACCATCGGTCACGTAGACCACGGTAAAACCACCCTGACCGCGGCGCTGACCCGCGTGTGTCACGAAGTTTGGGGTAGCGGTGCAGCCGTGGCCTTCGACGGTATCGACAATGCCCCGGAAGAGCGTGAGCGCGGTATCACTATCGCCACCTCCCACGTGGAATATGACTCGCCCACGCGTCACTACGCACACGTGGACTGCCCGGGTCACGCCGACTACGTGAAAAACATGATCACCGGTGCCGCTCAAATGGACGGCGCTATTCTGGTTTGTGGTGCCACCGATGGCCCCATGCCGCAAACTCGCGAGCACATCCTGCTGTCTCGTCAGGTAGGCGTTCCTTTTATCGTCGTATTCCTGAACAAAGCCGACTTGCTGGCTGAAGACTGTGGCGGTGTTGGTACCGACGAGTACAACGAAATGCTGGAGCTGGTGGAAATGGAGCTGCGTGAGCTGCTCGAGACCTACGAGTTCCCAGGCGACGACACTCCGATCATTGCCGGTTCTGCCTTGATGGCCCTGAACGGCGAAGACGACAACGAGCTGGGCACCACCGCTGTTAAAAAGCTGGTTGAGACTCTGGATGCTTACATCCCCGAGCCCGAGCGCGCTATTGATCAGCCATTCCTGATGCCCGTAGAAGACGTATTCTCCATCTCTGGTCGCGGTACCGTTGTGACCGGTCGTGTTGAGCGTGGCATCGTTAAAGTCGGTGAAGAGCTCGAGATCGTGGGCCTGAAAGACACCACCAAAACCGTTTGTACCGGTGTGGAAATGTTCCGCAAAATGCTCGACGAAGGTCGTGCCGGTGAAAACGTGGGCGTGTTGCTGCGCGGCACCAAGCGCGACGAAGTTGAGCGTGGCCAAGTGTTGGTTAAGCCCGGCTCTGTGAAGCCACACGTTAAGTTTGAAGCCGAAGTGTACGTACTGTCTAAAGAAGAAGGTGGTCGTCACACCCCGTTCTTCAAAGGCTATCGTCCACAGTTCTACTTCCGCACCACAGACGTAACAGGCGCTTGTGAGCTGCCTGAAGGCGTAGAAATGGTAATGCCGGGTGACAACGTTAAAATGGACGTCACTCTGATTCACCCCATCGCCATGGAAGACGGTTTGCGCTTCGCAGTTCGCGAAGGTGGCCGTACCGTGGGTGCGGGCGTGGTAGCCAAGATTATCGAGTAAATCGATTTTTGGGGCGGCCCTCTGGGTAACCGCCCCTGTTTAAGTTACAGGCCAGTAGTTCAATTGGTAGAGCGTCGGTCTCCAAAACCGAAAGTTGGGGGTTCGAGTCCCTCCTGGCCTGCCATCATTAAAGTAGAGTGAAGGTTTCTGCAGCGTATGAGTACTAAGAGCGAAGCACAAGAGTACCGCCTGGATCCACTAAAGTGGTTGTTGGCGATTGCGCTTGTTGCCGCAGGCGTTGTAGCGAACTCACATTTTGCGGCTGAGCCACTGCTTTACCGTGTTCTTGCCATGGTGGTGCTTGCGGGTGTGGTGGGGTTGATAGCAGTCAATACCGCCAAGGGCGCCAGTATTTGGCGGCTGCTGCGCGAGTCGCTCGTGGAAGTGCGCAAAGTTGTATGGCCCACGCGAGCCGAAACCAACCAGACCACATTGATTGTCCTTGCGGTGGTGATCGTAATGGCCATCATTCTCTGGATGCTGGATGCGCTTTTTGGTTGGATCGCATCCTTGATTATAGGGTAGGTGAGAAATGGCTAAGCGGTGGTATGTAGTTCACGCCTATTCCGGTTACGAGAAAAAAGTGGCCGCGGCATTGCGCGAGCGGATCGAGCTGCATCAGATGCAGGACAGTTTCGGCGAAATCCTGGTGCCCACCGAAGAAGTGGTGGAGATGCGTGCAGGACAAAAGCGCAAGAGTGAGCGCAAGTTTTTCCCTGGGTATGTTTTGGTGCAGATGGAGCTTAACGATGCTTCCTGGCACTTGGTAAAAGACACTCCCAGAGTTATGGGTTTTATTGGCGGTAAAGCAGATCAGCCAGCACCCATTACTGAGAAAGAAGCTGAGGCGATTCTGCGTCGGGTCGACGACTCGATTGAGAAGCCGAAGCCCAAAACCATATTTGAACCCGGTGAAATGGTTCGCGTTACTGACGGGCCGTTTAACGATTTCAACGGTGTAGTGGAAGAAGTGAACTACGAAAAGAGCCGGCTGCGAGTTGCTGTGCTTATTTTCGGACGCTCCACACCGGTTGAGCTGGAATTTGGTCAGGTCGAAAAGAGCTGATTGCGCTGAATGACCTGATTTTGTTGTGCCTTTCTTTGCGTGTCGCAAAGAAAGGTTTTCGCGTCTCTGGATATTGCTTTTAGCAAACCAGAGAGGGGAGCCGGAGACGGGAGGTTGAGCCACAACCACCCCGAGGCGCTAACACCCAATGGGGAGTAGATCTTATGGCTAAGAAAGTAACCGCCTACATCAAGCTGCAGGTTGCAGCTGGTAAGGCCAATCCCAGTCCTCCGGTTGGTCCCGCTCTGGGTCAGCACGGCGTAAACATCATGGAGTTCTGTAAGGCGTTTAACGCTCAGACTCAAAACATGGAGGCTGGTGCGCCGGTCCCGGTAGTGATTAGCGTCTATAGCGACCGCAGCTTTACCTTTACCATGAAAACGCCGCCCGCGGCTTTCTTGTTGAAAAAAGCGGCTGGAATCACCTCTGGTAGTGCGCGCCCCAATACCGACAAAGTCGGTACTGTAACCCGCGCGCAGCTGGAAGAAATCGCTACTGCTAAGCAGCCGGATCTGACCGCCGCTGATATGGACGCGGCTGTACGCACCATCGCTGGCTCAGCCCGCGCCATGGGCCTTAATGTGGAGGGTGTGTAACATGGCTAAATTGTCCAAGCGGCAACGCGCTATTCAAGAGAAAGTCGACAGTGCAAAACAGTACGGCATCGAAGAGGCCGTGGCTCTGTTAAAAGAACTGTCCACCGTGAAGTTTCCCGAGACTTTTGACGTATCTATTAACCTCGGCATTGACCCGCGTAAGTCGGATCAATCTGTACGGGGTGCTACCACTCTGCCTCACGGCACGGGTAAAGATGTGCGTGTAGCCGTTTTTGCTCAGGGTGCCAACGCTGAAGCCGCCACTGCGGCAGGCGCTGACTTGGTGGGTATGGATGACCTGGCAGCTGATGTTAAAGCCGGAAAAATGGATTTCGATGTGGTTATCGCCAGCCCTGACGCTATGCGCGTTGTCGGTCAGTTAGGTCAAATTTTGGGCCCCCGTGGCCTGATGCCCAACCCGAAAACCGGCACTGTGACGCCAGACGTTGCTACCGCTGTGAAAAACGCCAAGGCCGGTCAGGTTCGTTACCGCGCTGAAAAAGGCGGCATTATCCATGGTGGCATTGGCCAGATTACCTTTGACGCCCAGGCAGTCAAAGAAAACATCGAGGCCCTGATTGCCGATTTGAAAAAAGCCAAGCCCGCCAGCGCCAAAGGTGTGTACCTCAAGAAAATTTCCTTGAGCACCACTATGGGGCCGGGTCTGGTCATCGATCAATCCACCTTAGCCGTTTAATCCGGCTAGAGTGGCAACTGACTTTGGGGTCTGCGCCGATCAGGCGCAGGCTGTCAAAGACCGTAGGTGAGCTCCTCGTCGGCTGCAAGCCGATTTGGGCGAGTTCTTAATCCGGCTCATCCCTTTGTGGGTATAAGGGTCGAACCTACGCAGACGGTGTGACCCGCTTCAGCTTTCGAGTTGAAGAGTATCACCGATTTACATGGCTTAGGGTTAAACCGAAGCTGGAAGTTAACGACAGGTTAGCCTGTCAAACCCAGGAGAAATCCCGTGGCATTAGGACTTGAAGGCAAAAAAGCGATTGTCGCTGAAGTCCAGGAAGCTGCTGAGAGCGCTCTTTCTGCGGTTGTCGCCGATTCCCGTGGCGTTACCGTGGAAAAAATGACCGCTCTGCGCAAAGAGGCTCGTGAGAACGGCGTTTGGATGAAAGTCGTTCGCAACACTCTGGCCCGTCGCGCACTCGAAGGTACGCCTTACGCATGTCTGGCCGAGAGTCTTGTTGGCCCGACCATGATCGCTTTCTCAAACGAACATCCCGGTGCAGGTGCTCGCATTCTGTCCGAGTTCGCAAAAGGAAACGATAAGCTTGAGCTGAAAGTGGCGGCGTTTGAAGGTGAGTTGGTAGACATTAGTCTGCTGGCAACTCTGCCGACTTACGACGAAGCTGTGGCCAAGCTCTTGAGCGTCATGAAAGAAGCAGCTGCTGGCAAACTGGTTCGCACTCTTGCGGCCGTTGGCGAAGCGAAAGAACAACAGGCGGCCTAATAGGGTCCAGCTTGAATTGGATAACTGAGCCCTCGGGCTCCATTTAACAGTAGGAATTAAGACATGTCCCTGAGCAAAGAAGATATCATCGATGCTATTGCCGAAATGTCAGTGAAAGATGTTGTTGAGCTGGTTTCTGCAATGGAAGAAAAATTTGGTGTTAGCGCTGCAGCCGCAGTTGTTGCCGGCCCTGCTGGTGGTGATGCTGGTGGTGCTGCTGAAGAGAAGACTGACTTTGACGTCGTTCTGACCTCTTTCGGTGAGAAGAAAGTGAACGTGATTAAAGCTGTTCGCGAAATCACTGGACTGGGCCTGAAAGAAGCCAAAGAACTGGTTGAAGGCGCACCCAAAGCCATTAAAGAAGGTGCTTCGAAAGAAGACGCCGAGGCGGCTAAAGCCAAGTTGGAAGAAGCAGGCGCAACTGCAGAGCTGAAGTAATTTCGGTTGCTGCATGAGCGAGTCCAATGTTGATGAGTTGGACGCGGGGCTGGTGGACAATTGTTCGCCAGCCTTTTTCCGTTTTCGGTCGACGGTAACGATCGAACAGATGGCGCCGTAGGCGTCATGGTTAGACTATCACGGGATGGTGCCGGATAGCAGAGGGTCTCATGGCTTACCCGGAACCGCAGGCTTCCGAGGTTAACGCCCGATCCGTGAACAAGCTGGGGAATATAGATGGCCTACTCATACACTGAGAAAAAACGTATCCGCAAGGATTTTGGCAAGCTGCCGCACGTCATGGATGTTCCATACCTATTGGCGATTCAGCTGGATTCATACAGAAAGTTCACCCAGGCGGACACGCCTCCTTCGGAGCGGGGCGATTCAGGTTTGCACGCCGCCTTCCGTTCGATTTTCCCAATTGTGAGTTATTCCGGTAACGCTGCACTTGAGTACGTCAGCTACAGCCTTGGCAAAGGCGTGTTTGACGTTAAAGAGTGTATGCTGCGCGGCGTTACCTACGCTGTGCCCCTGCGAGTCAAAGTCCGGCTGATTATTTACGATCGCGAGTCTTCTAATAAAGCGATCAAAGACATTAAAGAACAAGAAGTCTACATGGGCGAAATTCCGCTCATGACAGAAAACGGTACCTTTGTGATCAATGGTACCGAGCGTGTGATTGTTTCCCAGTTGCACCGGTCGCCTGGCGTGTTCTTCGACCACGATAAGGGCAAGACACACTCTTCAGGCAAGCTGCTGTACTCGGCACGGATCATTCCCTACCGTGGCTCTTGGTTGGATTTCGAATTCGATCCCAAAGATTTGGTATTCGTACGTATTGACCGTCGCCGCAAATTGCCCGCGACTATCTTAATGCGTGCGCTCGGCTACACGTCCCAGGAAATGTTGGAAATGTTCTTCGAGAACAGCTCCTTCGAAATGGGCGAGAATGGCCAGTTTGTTTTCGAAGTGGTCCCCGCTCGACTGCGTGGTGACGTGGCCACCTTTGATATCAAAGACAAGAAAGGCAAGGTGCTCATCGAAGAAGGGCGGCGTATTACCGCCCGCCACATTCGCCTGCTTGAGAAGGCGGGTGTCGACCAAATGGAAGTGCCTGCAGAGTATCTGTTGGGCCGCGCCTTGGCTAAAGACGTCATCGACGAGAAGACTGGCGAGTTGCTGCTCGAGTGTAATACTGAGATTACTCTCGACGTGCTCGAGACACTGGCTAAAGCCGGTATCACCAAGATCGAGACGCTCTACACCAACGAACTGGACTGTGGCCCGTTCATTTCCGATACTCTGCGCGCCGATCCGACCCGTACTCAGTTAGAAGCACTGGTTGAGATTTACCGCATGATGCGCCCGGGCGAGCCTCCTACTAAGGAATCCGCTGAAGCCCTGTTCCAGAATCTGTTCTTCAGTCCTGAGCGCTACGACTTGTCCGCTGTTGGGCGGATGAAGTTCAACCGTCGCTTGGGTCGCGAAGAAGAAACTGGCGAAAGCACTCTGTCCAATGACGACATCGTCGATGTGCTGAAAACTCTGGTGTCTATCCGCAACGGTATTGGCGTTACCGACGATATTGACCATTTGGGCAACCGCCGGATTCGCTCCGTAGGCGAAATGGCTGAAAACCAATTCCGGGTTGGCCTGGTACGCGTAGAGCGCGCTGTAAAAGAGCGTCTGTCCATGGCGGAGAGCGAGGGCCTGATGCCTCAGGACCTGATAAACGCCAAGCCTGTGGCCGCGGCCGTAAAGGAGTTCTTTGGCTCCTCTCAGCTGTCTCAGTTTATGGATCAAAACAACCCCTTGTCCGAGGTTACTCACAAGCGTCGGGTGTCCGCATTAGGGCCAGGTGGCTTGACTCGCGAACGCGCGGGTTTTGAAGTGCGTGACGTTCACCCGACTCACTACGGTCGTGTCTGTCCCATTGAGACCCCTGAGGGGCCAAACATTGGCTTGATCAACTCTCTGGCGACTTACGCGCGCACCAATAGCTACGGCTTTTTGGAAACGCCTTATCGCAAAGTCGTAGACGGCAAAGTGACAGACGATATCGAATTCCTGTCTGCCATTAACGAAGCCGAGTACGTGATTGCCCAGGCGTCGGCCAAAGTCGACAAAAAAGGCAAGTTGTGCGAAGAGCTGGTGTCGGTTCGTCACCAGAACGAGTTCAACCTGAAAGGCCCGGAAGAGGTCCAGTTAATGGACGTGTCTGCTCGCCAGGTAGTATCCGTGGCTGCGGCGCTGATTCCGTTCCTGGAGCACGATGACGCCAACCGCGCTCTCATGGGCTCAAACATGCAACGTCAGGCCGTGCCGACCCTCCGTGCTGAGAAGCCCGTGGTAGGTACGGGTATGGAGCGCAACGTGGCGGCTGACTCCGGCGTTTGTGTGGTGGCGCAACATGGTGGTGTCGTGGACAGCGTGGACGCTGGCAAGATTGTGGTCAAAGTTCACGATGATGAAGTTGAAGCCGGTGAAGCCGGTGTCGACATCTACAACCTGATTAAGTACACCCGCTCCAACCAAAACACTTGCATCAACCAGCGCCCGATTGTGCGCGTAGGTGATGTGATTGCTCGCGGCGATATTCTGGCCGATGGTCCTTCAGTGGATATGGGCGAACTGGCGCTGGGTCAAAACATGCGCATCGCCTTTATGCCCTGGAATGGCTACAACTTCGAGGACTCCATCCTGGTGTCCGAGCGCGTGGTGCAGGAAGATCGCTTTACCAGTATCCATATCCAAGAGCTCACTTGTATCGCTCGCGATACCAAGCTGGGCAGCGAGGAAATCAGTGCTGACATTCCTAATGTCGGTGAAAGCGCCCTGAGTAAGTTGGATGAGTCCGGCATCGTATACATTGGTGCCGAGGTCGGTGGCGGCGACATTCTGGTCGGTAAAGTTACTCCAAAAGGGGAAACTCAGCTGACACCGGAAGAGAAGCTGCTGCGTGCCATCTTTGGCGAAAAGGCCTCAGACGTTAAAGATACCTCGCTACGTGTGCCCTCCAGCACTAAAGGTACTGTGATCGACGTACAGGTATTCACCCGTGACGGTCTGGAGAAAGATCAGCGCAGTAAGGAAATTGAAAAACTGCAGCTGGACGAAGTGCGCAAAGACCTTAACGAAGAGTACCGTATTGTTGAGCGGGCCACGTTTGGACGTTTGCGCGCCAGCTTGCTGGGGCAGAAAGTTGCTTCCGGCAAAGGCGTTAAGAAAGGCGAAGCGCTGACCGAAGAGCAGTTGGAAGCCATGGACAAGGAGCAATTCTTTAAGCTCCGTATGGCTGACGATGCGCTCAACGATCAATTGGACCGTGCTGAAGAACAGTTGGCTGAGCGTCGCAAGATTCTCGACGAACGTTTCGAAGACAAGAAGCGCAAGCTGTCTACCGGCGACGATTTGGCGCCGGGCGTACTGAAAATCGTCAAGGTGTATTTGGCCATTAAGCGCCGTATCCAACCGGGCGACAAAATGGCAGGTCGCCACGGTAACAAAGGTGTGATTTCAGTAATCATGCCCGTGGAAGATATGCCCTACGACGACAAGGGTGAGCCCGTAGATATCGTGCTTAATCCTCTGGGTGTGCCCTCGCGTATGAACGTGGGTCAGGTTTTGGAAACTCACCTAGGCATGGCGGCCAAGGGTCTGGGCGTTAAGATTGACGCCATGTTGCGCGAGCAGCGTGCCGTGGGCGAAGTCCGCAAGTTCCTAGAAGAGATTTACAACAAAACCGGGGATGTGGCGGCACGAGAAGATCTGGACTCTTTCAGTGATCAGGAGATCCTTGAATTGGCCGGCAACCTGACTGGCGGCGTGCCTATGGCAACCCCGGTCTTCGACGGCGCCCAGGAGCACGAAATTAAAGCACTGCTGCGTTTGGCGGATTTGTCCGACACCGGCCAATCGATACTCTACGACGGCCGCACCGGGGACAAGTTTACTCGTCCGGTCACCGTCGGCTACATGTACATGCTTAAGCTCAACCACTTGGTGGATGACAAAATGCATGCTCGTTCCACCGGCTCCTATAGCCTGGTTACTCAGCAGCCGCTGGGTGGTAAGGCGCAGTTTGGTGGCCAGCGTTTCGGGGAGATGGAGGTCTGGGCCTTGGAGGCGTATGGCGCCGCCTATACCCTGCAGGAAATGCTTACCGTCAAGTCGGACGACGTTGCAGGCCGTACCAAAATGTACAAGAACATCGTCGATGGCGACCATCGCATGGAACCGGGCATGCCGGAATCTTTCAATGTACTAGTGAAAGAGATTCGTTCGCTCGGTATCAACATGGAGTTGGAGCACGACGACTAGCCCTGCTGCGTTGTAAAAACGGTGCGGGACCTGCGGGTCCCGCTGTGCGACCTACCGCACTGATGCCCACTGGAGCTTACTGGAGAAAACGCCTTGAAAGACTTACTCAACTTGCTCAAGTCCCAGGGACAAGTCGAAGAATTTGATGCCATTCGTATTAGTTTGGCGTCGCCGGAAATGATTCGCTCCTGGTCGTTCGGGGAAGTAAAGAAGCCCGAAACCATTAACTATCGTACCTTCAAGCCCGAGCGCGAAGGTCTTTTCTGTGCCAAGATCTTTGGCCCGGTAAAAGACTACGAATGTCTGTGCGGTAAATATAAGCGCATGAAGCATCGCGGCATTATCTGTGAAAAATGCGGCGTTGAAGTGACCCTGGCGAAAGTCCGCCGGGAACGCATGGGCCACATTGAGCTGGCCAGCCCGGTCGCGCACATCTGGTTCTTGAAATCTCTGCCCAGCCGTATCGGTCTGTTACTGGACATGACCTTGCGCGACATTGAACGCGTTCTGTATTTCGAATCCTATGTGGTTACCGATCCCGGTATGACCACTTTGGAGCGCGGGCAACTGTTGTCCGACGAGCAATACTTCGAAGCAATGGAAGAATTCGGTGACGAATTCGAAGCCAAAATGGGCGCCGAAGCTATTCAGACGCTGATGGGTGACATCAATCTGGAAGAAGAAGTGCAATTCCTGCGGGAAGAGATTCCCAATACCAGCAGCGAAACCAAAGTTAAAAAATATTCCAAGCGCTTGAAGCTCTTGGAAGCTTTCCTGTTCTCCGGCAATAAGCCTGAGTGGATGGTCATGGAAGTGTTGCCGGTTTTGCCGCCGGATCTGCGTCCGTTGGTACCCCTGGACGGTGGCCGTTTTGCCACTTCGGATCTGAACGATCTGTACCGCCGGGTGATCAACCGTAACAACCGCCTTAAGCGCCTGTTGGACCTGAATGCGCCGGACATCATCGTGCGCAATGAAAAGCGCATGCTGCAGGAATCCGTCGATGCTCTGTTGGATAACGGTCGTCGTGGCCGGGCCATCACTGGCTCCAACAAGCGTCCTCTGAAATCCCTCGCCGACATGATCAAAGGTAAGCAGGGCCGCTTCCGTCAAAACCTCTTGGGTAAGCGCGTGGACTACTCCGGTCGCTCTGTGATCGTGGTGGGTCCCACCCTGAAGCTGCATCAGTGCGGTTTGCCTAAGAAAATGGCGCTGGAGCTGTTCAAGCCGTTTATCTTCAGCAAGTTGGAGCTGCGTGGCTTGGCGACCACCATCAAAGCCGCCAAGAAAATGGTAGAGCGTGAAGAATCCGTGGTTTGGGATATTCTGGATGAGGTCATCCGCGAGCATCCCGTATTGTTGAACCGCGCCCCGACTCTGCACCGTTTGGGTATCCAGGCCTTCGAGCCGGTGCTGATTGAAGGTAAAGCCATTCAGTTGCACCCGCTGGTGTGTGCCGCCTATAACGCCGACTTCGACGGCGACCAGATGGCCGTGCACGTGCCTCTGACGCTGGAGGCGCAGCTTGAATCCCGCGCCCTGATGATGTCCACCAACAACATCCTCTCCCCGGCATCTGGCGAGCCCATCATCGTACCCTCTCAGGACGTGGTATTGGGGCTGTACTGGATGACCCGCGAGCGCATTAACGCTCAGGGTGAGGGCATGATCTTTGCCGACGAAGCAGAGGTTTCTCGCGCTTACTACGGCAAGCAGGTCGATCTGCAAGCCAAAATTAAGGTGCGCCTGACCGAAACGTTGATAGGGCCAGAAGGTGAGAAGCAGAAGTCGACCTCCGTGGTGGATACCACTGTTGGCCGCGTGCTGCTCTGGGAAATCGCGCCGGAGGGAATTCCTCTGGAGCTGATCAACCGCCCCATGGTGAAAAAGGCTATTTCAGCGGTAATTAACCATTGCTACCGCGTCGTGGGCCTCAAAGCTACAGTGATTTTTGCTGACCAGTTGATGTACATGGGGTACGACTTCTCCACCAAATCGGGTGCATCCATTGGTGTGAACGACTTTACCATCCCGGATGAAAAGGCTGGCATCGTCGGTCGCGCCGAGAAAGAGGTTAAGGAAATCGAAACCCAGTTTGCCTCTGGTCTGGTAACTCAGGGCGAGAAGTACAACAAAGTTATTGATATCTGGTCCCGCGCCAATGACTTGGTCGCCAAGTCCATGATGGACGGCATTAGCCAGGAAACCGTTATTAATAAGGATGGGGAAGAGGAAGTTCAGGACTCCTTTAACTCCGTCTTTATGTATGCCGACTCCGGTGCTCGGGGCTCCCCGGCTCAGATCCGTCAGCTGGCGGGTATGCGGGGCCTGATGGCCCGTCCCGATGGCTCCATCATCGAGACGCCCATTGTCGCTAACTTCCGTGAAGGTCTGAACGTACTCCAGTACTTCATCTCGACTCACGGTGCGCGTAAAGGTTTGGCCGATACCGCTCTGAAGACCGCCAACTCCGGTTACTTGACCCGCCGTTTGGTCGACGTATCGCAAGATTTGGTGATTACGATGGTTGACTGCGGCACTGACGAAGGGCTGCTTATGTCGCCGGTCATCGAAGGCGGTGACGTGATTGAGTCCCTGGGTGACCGTATTCTGGGTCGCATCATCGCTCGGGACGTTGTGCGTCCCGGTAGCGACGAAATTTTGGTGCCGGCTGGCACCATGATCGACGAGGCATGGGTCGAGCGTATAGAGTCCATGGGTATCGACGAAGTGTGTGTCCGTTCGCCTGTGAGCTGTGAGGCCCGCAATGGCGTCTGCTCCATGTGCTACGGCCGTGATCTGGCTCGCGGACATCGGGTCAACCAGGGCGAAGCGGTGGGTGTTATTGCCGCCCAGTCTATTGGTGAGCCGGGTACTCAGCTGACCATGCGGACCTTCCACATCGGTGGTGCGGCCTCTCGGGCCTCTGCCGCCGACAGCGTTCAGGTTAAGCAGGAAGGTAAAGTTCGCCTGATCAACGTTAAAGTAGTGAGTAATGCCGATGGCAACTTGGTTGCCGTATCGCGTTCAGGCGAGTTGGCGATTGCGGATTTCAGTGGTAGTGAACGTGAGCGGTACAAGATTCCTTACGGCGCCCTGATCACGGTGAAAGAAGGTGAAGCTGTTGAAGGTGGACAGATCATTGCCAAATGGGATCCGCACACGCATCCCATCGTTAGTGAGGTAGCGGGTAAGGTTCGTTTTGCTGGCATGGAGGATGGCTTGTCCATTCGTCGGCAGACCGACGAGCTGACCGGCTTGAGCTCCATCGAAGTCTTGGATCCTGCGGAGCGTCCTTCGGCGGGTAAAGACTTGCGTCCTGCAGTCACCTTGGTGGACAAAGAGGGCAATGAGCTTTATCAGGCGAATACCAATGTGCCGGCTCACTACTTCCTGCCTGCTAAAGCGATTCTAAGTATCGCTGACAATCAGGATATTCAGGTGGGTGACGTAGTCGCGCGGATTCCTCAAGAGGGCTCCAAAACCCGCGATATTACCGGTGGTCTGCCTCGCGTAGCCGACTTGTTCGAGGCGCGTAAGCCGAAAGAGCCTGCCATTTTGGCGGAGATATCCGGCACCGTGAGCTTCGGTAAGGAGACTAAGGGTAAGCGACGTTTGGTGATTACCCCCTCCGACGGCCAACCTCTGCCGGATGGTTCTACTCACTACGAAGTGTTGATTCCAAAGCACCGCCAGCTGAACGTGTTTGAAGGCGAGCAGGTGGAAAAGGGCGAGATGATTTCAGATGGTCCCAGCAACCCGCATGACATTTTGCGTCTGCAGGGTATCGAGGCGCTGGCGGCCTACATTACCAATGAAATCCAGGATGTTTATCGCCTGCAGGGTGTGAAGATCAACGATAAGCACATCGAAACCATCGTGCGGCAAATGCTGCGCAAGGTGGAGATTACCACCATGGGTGACTCCACCTTCGTAAAAGGCGAGCAGGTGGAGTACAGCCAGGTGCTGGAAGAAAATGAGCGTCTGCGCGCTGAAGACAAGCAGCCTGCTCAATTTGAACGCCAGTTGTTGGGTATTACAAAGGCTTCTCTGGCGACAGAGTCCTTCATTTCCGCCGCTTCCTTCCAGGAAACTACGCGGGTTCTGACCGAAGCGGCCGTAACGGGTAAGAAAGACACCCTGGCTGGTTTGAAGGAGAACGTGGTAGTGGGTCGTTTGATTCCTGCTGGTACGGGCCTGGCCTATCACGCCGAGCGCAAGCGTCGTCGTGATCAGGTGGTTGAGCCTCAGGATGGCGGCGTCAGCGCTGAAGACGTCGAAGCGGCTCTGACCGAGGCGCTAAAGTCCAGCAGTAGCTAGGTTGGTTGCGCGGGCACCTGCGGTGCTCGCTTGACGTGGCGGGGTGGCGTCATTACAATGCGCCACCCACTTTTGCCTAAGTGGGGGGTCGGGAGTTTCCGATCCCTTTAATCTGGCCTTCCCGGGAAGGCGTTTTTATTTTTGTGGAGTTTATTTTCATGGCAACGATCAACCAGTTGGTTCGTAAGCCGAGAAAACGTAAGGTTCAAAAGAGCGATGTACCTGCTCTGCAAGGCAACCCGCAAAAGCGCGGTGTCTGTACCCGCGTTTATACCACCACCCCGAAAAAGCCGAACTCAGCGCTACGGAAAGTATGCCGTGTGCGTTTGACCAACGGTTTTGAAGTTTCTTCCTATATTGGTGGTGAAGGGCACAACTTGCAGGAGCACAGCGTGGTGCTGATTCGCGGCGGTCGTGTAAAAGACTTGCCGGGTGTTCGTTATCACACCGTGCGTGGTTCGCTGGATACCTCTGGTGTCAGCAACCGTAAGCAGGGTCGTTCCAAATACGGTACCAAGCGTCCTAAGTAAGCGCAGCTTACTGGACTACGTTTTCGGAGCTAAGCTGGCCGTCAGCCAGTGAGAACCGAGTAAGGCCAAGCAAAGCCGGTAATCAGGCTTTCGTCTTGGGTCATTCCTGAAGAGAGGCTATTAACATGCCAAGAAGAAGAGTTGTCGCCAAGCGCGAGATTTTGCCGGATCCGAAATACGGCAATGTAACCCTGGCGAAATTTATGAACCACGTAATGATCAGTGGTAAGAAATCTGTTGCCGAAAAAATTGTCTACGGTGCGCTGGCCGAAGTTAAGGCCAAGAGCAATCGTGACCCCATCGAGGTGTTCGATGAGGCGCTGGAAAACATCGCGCCGCTGGTGGAAGTGAAATCCCGCCGTGTGGGTGGCGCGACCTACCAGGTTCCGGTAGAAGTACGCCCCTCTCGTCGTACCGCTCTGGCGATGCGCTGGTTGGTGGATTTCTCGCGTAACCGCGGTGAAAAATCCATGCCCCAGCGTTTGGCCGGTGAGCTGATGGATGCGTCACAGGGCAAGGGCAACGCGGTGCGCAAGCGTGAAGACGTTCATCGCATGGCCGAAGCCAACAAGGCTTTCTCACACTTCCGCTTCTAAGGGTTGTGTGATGTGAGTAAGGAGGCAGCATCACGCTGCCTTTTTACTTTATTACGAATTTGCAATATTGGAGATACAGCCGTGGCACGTAAAACTCCTATCGCACGCTACCGCAACATCGGTATATGTGCCCACGTTGACGCTGGTAAAACGACAACTACCGAGCGCGTCTTGTTTTATACCGGTCTGTCGCACAAGTTGGGTGAGGTGCACGAGGGTGCCGCCACTATGGACTGGATGGAGCAAGAGCAGGAGCGTGGGATCACCATCACTTCAGCCGCTACCACCTGTTTCTGGAGTGGTATGCAGCAGCAGTTCGATGAGCATCGCGTGAACATCATCGATACGCCGGGACACGTTGACTTTACCATTGAAGTTGAGCGTTCTCTGCGGGTTCTCGATGGAGCGGTAGTCGTGCTGTGTGGCTCCTCTGGTGTTCAGCCTCAGACCGAGACTGTGTGGCGTCAGGCCAACAAGTACGAAGTGCCACGCATGGTGTTCGTCAATAAAATGGACCGTACCGGTGCCAACTATTTGCGTGTGGTCGAGCAGCTGAGAACCCGTTTGGGTGCCACGGCTGTCCCCATTCAAATGACCATTGGTAGCGAAGAAGATTTTAAAGGTGTCGTCGATCTGGTGCTGATGAAAGCCATCCTCTGGAGCGAAGCGGACCAGGGTATGACCTTTGAGTATGGCGACATCCCGGCTGATATTAAGGACACGTGCGACGAGTTGCGCGAAAACCTGATTGAGGCGGCTGCTGAAGGCAGCGAAGAGCTGATGGAAAAGTACCTGGAAGGTGGTGAGCTGACGGTTGAGGAGATCAAATTCGGTCTTCGCGCGCGCACCCTGGCCAACGAAATTGTTTTGGTGCTGGGTGGATCCGCCTTTAAGAACAAGGGCGTGCAAGCCGTATTGGATGCGGTTATCGAGTATCTGCCCGCTCCAAACCAGGTGCGTGCTATCGAAGGTATTCTGGACGACGGTAAAGATACTGTGGCGGTGCGGGAAGCGGACGACGATGCTCCCTTTTCGGCCTTGGCATTTAAGATCGCTACTGACCCCTTTGTGGGCACGCTGACCTTCTTCCGTGTGTATTCGGGCAAGCTGAATTCTGGTGACTCCGTTTACAACCCGGTTAAGAGCAAGAAAGAGCGTGTTGGTCGTATGGTGCAAATGCACGCCAACAACCGGGAAGAGATTAAAGAAGTACTTTCCGGTGATATCGCTGCTGCTGTAGGCCTGAAAGACGTAACCACTGGGGACACCCTGTGTGACGTCAACAATGTCATCACTCTGGAGCGCATGGAATTCCCGGATCCGGTCATTTCTGTGGCTGTTGAGCCCAAAACTAAAGCTGACCAAGAAAAAATGGGTGTGGCGTTGGGTAAGTTGGCTCAGGAAGATCCCTCCTTCCAGGTTAAGACTGACGAAGAAACTGGCCAAACCATTATTTCCGGTATGGGTGAGTTGCACCTGGACATTATCGTTGACCGCATGCGTCGCGAGTTCAAGGTAGAAGCCAATATCGGTAAGCCGCAAGTGGCTTACCGTGAGCGGATTCAGAATACCTGTGAAATCGAAGGCAAGTTTGTGCGTCAATCCGGTGGTCGCGGTCAGTACGGTCACGTCTGGATCCGTTTTGCGCCGGGCGAAGATGCCGATGCGGAAGGTTTGCAGTTCGTGAACGAAATCGTTGGCGGTACCGTACCCAAAGAGTACATTCCGGCCGTCCAAAAAGGTATTGCAGAGCAGATGCAGAACGGTGTTCTGGCTGGTTACCCGCTCCTGGGCCTTAAGGCGACCCTGTACGACGGTTCGTTCCATGATGTTGACTCCAACGAGATGGCCTTTAAAATTGCTGCGTCCATGGCGACCAAGAAGTTGGCCCAGCAAGGCGGCGCCGTTTTGCTAGAGCCAATGATGAAGGTGGAAGTTGTAACACCCGAAGAGAACATGGGTGACGTGGTGGGTGATCTCAACCGTCGTCGCGGCATTATTTTGGGTATGGAAGAAAGCGTGGGCATGGGTAAGATTGTGAACGCTGAGGTGCCGCTGGCCGAGATGTTCGGTTACGCGACCGACCTGCGTTCCGCTACCCAGGGTCGTGCTACGTACACCATGGAGTTCCTGCACTACGCCGAAGCGCCTCGTAACGTTGCCGACGAAGTGATTGCCAAGAGCCAAGTGGCTAAAGACTAATTGTTGATTTGCTAATTTAGAGGATTAATACAGTGGCTAAAGAGAAGTTTGAGCGGAAGAAGCCCCACGTCAACGTGGGCACCATCGGTCACGTAGACCACGGTAAAACCACCCTGACCGCGGCGCTGACCCGCGTGTGTCACGAAGTTTGGGGTAGCGGTGCAGCCGTGGCCTTCGACGGTATCGACAATGCCCCGGAAGAGCGTGAGCGCGGTATCACTATCGCCACCTCCCACGTGGAATATGACTCGCCCACGCGTCACTACGCACACGTGGACTGCCCGGGTCACGCCGACTACGTGAAAAACATGATCACCGGTGCCGCTCAAATGGACGGCGCTATTCTGGTTTGTGGTGCCACCGATGGCCCCATGCCGCAAACTCGCGAGCACATCCTGCTGTCTCGTCAGGTAGGCGTTCCTTTTATCGTCGTATTCCTGAACAAAGCCGACTTGCTGGCTGAAGACTGTGGCGGTGTTGGTACCGACGAGTACAACGAAATGCTGGAGCTGGTGGAAATGGAGCTGCGTGAGCTGCTCGAGACCTACGAGTTCCCAGGCGACGACACTCCGATCATTGCCGGTTCTGCCTTGATGGCCCTGAACGGCGAAGACGACAACGAGCTGGGCACCACCGCTGTTAAAAAGCTGGTTGAGACTCTGGATGCTTACATCCCCGAGCCCGAGCGCGCTATTGATCAGCCATTCCTGATGCCCGTAGAAGACGTATTCTCCATCTCTGGTCGCGGTACCGTTGTGACCGGTCGTGTTGAGCGTGGCATCGTTAAAGTCGGTGAAGAGCTCGAGATCGTGGGCCTGAAAGACACCACCAAAACCGTTTGTACCGGTGTGGAAATGTTCCGCAAAATGCTCGACGAAGGTCGTGCCGGTGAAAACGTGGGTGTGTTGCTGCGCGGCACCAAGCGCGACGAAGTTGAGCGTGGCCAAGTATTGGTCAAGCCCGGCTCAGTGAAGCCGCACGTTAAGTTTGAAGCCGAAGTGTACGTACTGTCTAAAGAAGAAGGTGGTCGTCACACCCCGTTCTTCAAAGGCTATCGTCCGCAGTTCTACTTCCGCACCACCGACGTAACAGGCGCTTGTGAGCTGCCTGAGGGCGTAGAAATGGTTATGCCGGGTGACAACGTCAAAATGGACGTCACTCTGATTCACCCCATCGCCATGGAAGACGGTTTGCGCTTCGCAGTTCGCGAAGGTGGCCGTACCGTAGGTGCGGGCGTGGTAGCTAAGATTATCGAGTAAATCTGGCTATGCCGGAAAAAGGGCCTCTGTGGAGGCCCTTTTTTTATGTAACTTTCTGATTTTTAATGTTTTTTGGCGGACAAGTAAATATTTAGGCCAGTCTTTGGTATTTCCCTTGACAGGCATCGGGTCCGCCATTAGAATTGCGCCTCCATTTTGCAGGGGATCATCGGGCCAAGCTCGGATCACAGCCGATTTGGATTGTTCTTTAAAGTATATTATTGGAGTTTGGTTCACATGCAGAATCAACGCATTCGGATTCGCCTGAAGGCCTTTGATCATAAGCTCATCGATGCCTCCACACAGGAAATTGTTGAGACCGCAAAGCGCACAGGTGCCCAGGTGCGGGGACCGATTCCGCTGCCGACTCGCAAAGAGCGCTTCACTGTACTGATTTCGCCGCACGTTAACAAAGATGCCCGTGATCAGTATGAGATTCGTACACACAAGCGTTTGCTGGATATTGTAGAGCCTACTGAAAAAACTGTCGATGCCCTGATGAAGCTGGATTTGGCTGCGGGTGTAGAGGTGCAAATTAGTCTCGGCTAGTAAATGTTAAGGCTTGGTCGCAGGTGTGGCCAAGCTGTGTAACGCTCTGAAATGGGCGGCCATAGCGGGTAAAAGCCCCGTACACTGAGAGGTTAGCAACATGACGATTGGTATTGTCGGCCGCAAGAGCGGCATGACTCGTATATTTACCGATGATGGTGTTTCCATTCCTGTTTCTGTGATTGAGGTTTCTCCCAATCGCATCACCCAGGTCAAGAATGTAGAAACCGACGGTTACTCTGCTGTGCAGGTCACCGTAGGGTCTCGTCGTGCCTCACGCGTTGGCAAGCCCCTTGCCGGCCACTTCGCTAAAGCTAATGCTGAAGCAGGTCGCGGTTTGTGGGAATTGCGTAACGACAATCAAGAAGCTTTTGAAGTTGGTGGCGAGATTACTGTGGACGCTTTTGAGGCGGGACAGAAAATCGACGTTACCGGCTCTTCCAAGGGTAAAGGTTTTGCCGGTGTCGTAAAGCGTTGGAATTTTTCCATGCAAGACGCGACCCACGGTAACTCACTTTCTCATCGTGCGCCCGGTTCTATCGGACAATGTCAGACTCCGGGTCGTGTCTTTAAGGGCAAAAAGATGGCTGGTCACATGGGTTCCGAGCGGGTCACCGTTCAGAATCTAGAGGTGGTCAGGGTCGATGCTGAGCGTAATTTACTGCTGGTAAAGGGGGCGATACCTGGTGCTCCCGGTAGTGACGTCATCGTGCGTCTGGCAGTCAAAGCGCGCAGTAACGGTTAATGTCCGAGGAGAAACGACCATGGAATTAAATATTGTGACTCCCGGTGGCGCCAAAGGTACGGTAAGCGTGTCTGAGGTAGCTTTCGGTAAAGAATTTAATCAAGACTTGGTGCATCAGGCAGTGGTGGCTTACATGGCCGGCGCACGTCAGGGTACCAAGGCGCAGAAAACTCGCGCAGAAGTGTCCGGTGGCGGTAAGAAGCCCTGGCGCCAAAAGGGTACCGGTCGCGCTCGTGCTGGCACCATTCGCAGCCCCATCTGGCGTTCAGGTGGTGTGACGTTTGCTGCTAAGCCTCGGGATTTTGAGCAAAAGCTGAACAAGAAAATGTATCGGGCGGCGCTGCGCTGCATTCTGTCCGAACTGAATCGCCAAGAGCGTTTGGTTGTGGTTGAGGCCTTCGAGCTCGAAGCCCCCAAGACCAAAGATCTGGTGCAGAAGCTTGCTCAGTTCGACCTGTCTGAGGCGTTGATTGTGACAGAAGAAGTTAGTGAGAACCTTTACTTGGCTTCCCGCAACCTTCATAAAGTTGCAGTGAGTGATGTTCAAGGCGTCGATCCAGTATCCCTGGTCGGGTTCGACAAGGTCGTGATGACTGTTCCGGCCCTGAAAAAATTCGAGGAGATTCTGGCATGAACCGTGAGCGTATCTATAAAGTGTTGCTGGGCCCGGTAGTGTCCGAAAAAGCTTCCATGGCTTCCGAGGCTGGCAACCAAGTGGTGTTCAAAGTTTTGCCGGATGCCACCAAGCTAGAAATTAAGCATGCTGTTCAGGCGTTGTTCGATGTAAAAGTTGAGCAAGTGCGTGTCCTAAACGTCAAGGGTAAGACCAAGCGTACCCGTTTTGGTGTTGGCAGACGCAGTGACTGGAAAAAAGCATACGTTCGTCTCGAGCAGGGTCAGGATATCGACTTTGCGGTAGCTGAGTAAGAGGATTGTTGCAATGGCTATTGTAAAACGTAAACCAACCTCGCCCGGTCGCCGCTTTGTCGTAAGTGTCGTTAATCCGGACTTGCACAAAGGGGCGCCATACGCGCCGCTGTTGGAAAAAAAATCGAAAACTGGCGGCCGCAATAGCGGTGGTCGAATCACTACCCGTCATGTTGGTGGTGGTCACAAGCAGCACTACCGGATGATTGATTTTCGTCGTAACAAAGACGGAATTCCGGCAACCGTAGAGCGCATTGAGTACGATCCGAATCGTACCGCTTATATTGCTCTGGTTTGTTATGCCGATGGTGAGCGTAGATACATTATCGCCCCTAAAGGTGTCGCTGCCGGCGATCAGATTCAGTCCGGTGAGGCTGCTCCGATTAAAGCTGGCAATACCTTGCCTTTGCGCAACGTGCCCCTGGGCAGTATTGTGCATTGCGTAGAGTTGAAGCCGGGCAAGGGTGCGCAGATTGCTCGCTCTGCTGGTGCCTCTGCTAGCCTGGTGGCTAGAGATGGCAGTCACGCCACCTTGCGCTTGCGTAGTGGTGAGACTCGTAAGGTTCTGGTTGAGTGCAGGGCGACATTGGGCGAAGTGTCCAATAGCGAGCACAGCTTGCGTTCTCTGGGTAAGGCCGGTGCTAAGCGCTGGCGCGGTGTTCGCCCTACGGTTCGTGGTGTAGCCATGAACCCGGTGGATCACCCGCACGGTGGTGGTGAGGGTCGCACTTCTGGTGGCCGTCACCCAGTATCTCCATGGGGTACGCCCACCAAGGGCTACAAAACGCGCAAGAATAAGCGCACTACTAAGATGATAGTACGTCGTCGCACTAAGAAATAAGCGACAATCTACCAGCTGAGTGAGGAAGCAACAGTGCCACGTTCACTGAAGAAAGGTCCTTTTATCGATCTTCACCTGATAAAGAAGGTCGAAACAGCGATCGAAAGTAATGATCGTCGTCCAATCAAAACTTGGTCGCGGCGCTCGATGGTTATGCCGGAAATGGTGGGTCTGACCCTCGCGGTGCATAACGGTCGTCAGCACGTGCCAGTTCTGGTTAACGAAGAGATGGTTGGACATAAACTGGGCGAATTTGCAGCCACCCGCACGTATCGGGGCCATGTTGCAGATAAGAAAGCTAAGAAGCGCTAAGCGCTTAAGTGCCTACGAGGTAACACGATGGAAGTAGCAGCAAAATTGAGCGGTGCTCGCCTGTCAGCGCAGAAAGCGCGCCTGGTGGCCGATCAGATTCGCGGGAAAGGCGTAGAAGAGGCTCTTGACCTTTTGGCCTTTAGCCCGAAGAAGGGCGCTGCGTTGATTAAGAAAGTGCTTGAGTCTGCGATTGCCAATGCAGAGCATAACGAAGGCGCTGATGTTGACGAGTTGAAGGTTTCTACGATCTTTGTCGATGAGGGCTTGCATATGAAGCGTATCAAGCCGCGCGCCAAAGGTCGGGCTGATCGCATCCTTAAGCGCACTTGTCATATCACCGTAAAAGTAGCCGACCAGTAAGAGAGCAGGCGTTATGGGTCAGAAAGTACATCCGACAGGTATTCGTCTGGGTATCGTCAAGAAGCACACCTCTATATGGTATGCCGGCGATGATAACTATGCAGACAAACTAAACAACGATTTGAGCGTGCGCGCCTACATCTTGAAAAAGTTGGCCAGTGCATCCGTTAGTCGCGTCGATATTGAGCGGCCAGCCAATACTGCTCGCATCACTATTCATACGGCTCGTCCGGGGATTGTGATCGGCAAGAAGGGCGAGGATGTCGACAAGTTGCGCGCTGAAGTGAGCAGGCAAATGGGTGTGCCCGTGCACATCAATATCGAAGAGATTCGTAAGCCTGATCTGGATGCTGCTCTTGTGGCTCAAAATGTTGCGCAACAGCTGGAGCGTCGTGTGATGTTCCGCCGAGCCATGAAGCGTGCCGTTCAAAACGCCATGCGTCAGGGTGCGGAAGGTATCAAAATTCAGGTGGGTGGTCGCCTGGGTGGTGCCGAGATTGCACGTAGCGAGTGGTATCGTGAAGGTCGTGTGCCCCTGCACACTCTGCGGGCGGACATAGATTACTCCGCGGCCGAAGCGTCCACTACCTACGGGATCATCGGTGTGAAAGTTTGGATTTTCAAGGGCGAAGTCATCGGCAACGAAGTTGAAGCTGACGCTACGCCTAAGAAAAAAGGCTCTAAAGCTAAGTAAGGGGTACGCAAGATGCTGCAACCAAAGCGTACGAAGTTTCGCAAGCAAATGAAGGGCCGCAACCGCGGCTTAGCCCATCGTGGCTCCAAAGTAAGCTTTGGTGATTTTGGCTTGAAGGCAACTGGTCGGGGTCGTCTGACGGCGCGTCAAATTGAGGCGGCTCGTCGTGCGATGACACGTCACATTAAGCGTGGCGGTAAAATCTGGATCCGCGTGTTCCCGGATAAGCCCATTACCGAGAAGCCTCTGGAAGTTCGTCAGGGTAAAGGTAAAGGTAACGTTGAATATTGGGTAGCACAGATTCGCCCTGGGAAGGTTCTCTATGAGATGGACGGTGTGAGCGAAGAGCTCGCCCGGGAAGCTTTCTCACTGGCCGCGGCTAAGCTGCCTATTACTACAACATTCGTAAAACGGTCGGTGATGTAATGAAAGCTTCAGAACTCGAGCGAAAAACCGTTGAAGAATTGAACAGCGAGCTGCTCGATCAAATGAAAGAGCAGTTTAAGCTTCGCATGCAGGCGGCGACTGGCCAGTTGGGCCAGACCCACTTGCTGCGGCAGAATCGCAGAGATATTGCTCGAATCAAGACGGTGCTTAAACAGAAGGCAGGTAATTAACGATGACTCAGGCAGATAAACTGGCTCGTACACTGACCGGTCGAGTGGTCAGCAACAAGATGGACAAAACTGTCACTGTGCTGATCGAACGCCGTGTTAAGCACGAACTGTACGGAAAGTACGTGAGCAAGTCATCAAAGCTTAAAGCGCATGACGAAGGCAATGAGTGTAAGATTGGCGACCTAGTGACAATCGCTGAATCTCGTCCTCTGTCCAAGACCAAGTCATGGGCGTTGGTGAAAATTGAAGAGCGCGCCACTGTAATCTAACTGATTCAGGCGACTATTAGTTTCGGAGACGGACGATGATTCAAACAGAAAGTTACCTGGATGTCGCTGACAACAGCGGCGCCCGCCGGGTCATGTGCATCAAGGTTCTTGGCGGCTCCCATCGTCGTTATGCCGCCGTTGGCGACATCATCAAAGTGACGGTGAAAGAGGCCATACCTCGCGGTAAGGTTAAGAAAGGACAGGTAATGAATGCGGTGGTTGTACGCACTAAGAAAGGCGTGCGTCGTCAGGACGGTTCATTGATCAAGTTTGATGACAATGCTGCTGTGCTTCTGAACAACCAAGATGCTCCGGTTGGAACCCGTATTTTTGGGCCTGTGACGCGCGAGTTGCGTGGCGAAAAGTTCATGAAAATCATTTCTTTGGCGCCGGAAGTGCTTTAAAGCACGCTGGTGTGGAGAATCGAGGGCAGACAGATGCGAAAGATTAAACGTGATGACGAAGTGATTGTTATCGCCGGTCGCGACAAGGGCAAGCGTGGGAAAGTGACCCGTGTAATGACCGATGGTCGCCTTATGGTTTCCGGCGTCAACATGATCAAAAAGCACCAAAAACCGAATCCGCAAATGGGCGTGCCCGGCGGAATCATCGAAAAAGAAGCGGCGATTCAAGCTTCAAACGTTGCCATCTACAACCCGGCAACGAAAAAAGCGGATCGCGTCGGCTTTAAAGTTGAAGGCGATAAGAAGATTCGCGTCTTCAAATCCAATGGCGAAGCCGTAGAGGCGTAAGTAGACATGGCTAGGCTAAAAGCAAAGTATCGTAACGAGCTGGCACCCAAACTTAAAGAAGAGTTAGGTCTGGCGAACGTAATGGAAGTCCCCAAGATCACCAAGATCACCATTAATATGGGTGTGGGTGAAGCGGTTGGCGACAAGAAAATCCTGGATCACGCCGTTGGTGACCTGGAAAAGATCTGTGGTCAAAAGCCCATCGTGACCAAGGCTCGCAATTCTATTGCCGGCTTTAAGATCCGCGATGGCTGGCCGATTGGCTGCAAAGTGACCCTGCGTCAGGATCGGATGTACGAATTCCTTGACCGCCTGGTGTCCATTGCAATTCCGCGGATTCGTGACTTCCGTGGCATCAGCCCGAAACAGTTTGATGGCCGTGGCAACTTCTCCATGGGCGTGACTGAGCAAATTATCTTTCCTGAGATCGATTACGACAAGGTAGATAAACTGCGCGGTCTGGATATTTGTATTACCACTAGTGCACGGAACGACGATGAAGGGCGCGCCTTGCTGAAAGCGTTCAACTTCCCGTTCAAAGGTTAAGGGTAGCGTATGGCTAAGAAATCTATGGTGGCACGGGAAGTAAAACGTGCTCGTACGGTCGAAAGGTTCGCCGCCAAGCGTGCTGAACTGAAAGCAATTATTGTTAATCCTGCTTCTACGGAAGAGCAAGTTTGGGAAGCGCAAATTAAATTGCAGAAGATGCCCCGCGACGCCAGTGCCAGCCGCCAGCGTAATCGCTGCCGGGTTACTGGTCGCCCGCACGGTGTGTATCGGAAATTCGGCTTGTGTCGGCATAAATTGCGTGAAGCCGCCATGCGTGGGGACGTCCCCGGCCTGGTTAAGTCCAGCTGGTAAGCCCACGGCATAATTTTAGGAGCAGAATTCGATGAGCATGCAAGATCCATTGGCAGATATGCTGACCCGCATTCGCAATGCGCAGCAGGTGGGCAAAGCCACTGTCTCAATGCCTTCCTCTAAGTTGAAGGCCAGCGTCGCCAAAGTTCTCCAAGACGAGGGCTATGTCAAAGGCTTCTCGGTGAACGATGAAGCCAAGGCGGAGTTGACGATTGAGTTGAAATATTTCGAGGGTAAGCCGGTTATCGCTGAGTTGGATCGTGTCAGTCGCCCCGGTTTGCGCAGTTATGCTGGTAAAGACACGCTGCCGACTGTTCGCAGTGGTTTGGGTGTTGCGATCGTCTCTACCAGTAAAGGTGTAATGACTGATCGGGCCGCTCGCGCCGCAGGCGTTGGTGGCGAAGTCCTCTGCACAGTTTTTTAATGGGAAGTTGTCATGTCACGAGTTGCAAACAGTCCGGTTGAAGTACCTGCTGCTGTAAATGTCACCCTTCAAGGGCAAGACCTTACAGTTAAAGGCAGCAATGGTATGTTGGCTCTGGTCATTCATGAGCTGGTAGAGGTTAAGCAGGAAGATAACCTTCTTACCTTTTCCGCTCGGAATGGGGCCAAGCAGTCTCGAGCATTGGCGGGCACTATGCGTGCGCTGGTCAATGGTATGGTGGTCGGTGTTGATAAAGGCTTTGAGCAAAAGCTCCAGCTGGTCGGCGTCGGTTATCGTGCAAAGGTCGAGGGTAAAACTGTAAACCTGTCTTTGGGTTATTCGCAGCCTGTTAGTTATACCCTCCCGGAGGGTGTACAGGCCGAAACTCCGAGCCAGACAGAAATTGTACTTAAGAGCGCTGATAAGCAGCTGCTCGGTCAGGTAGCGTCGGAAATTCGCGCATTGCGTGAGCCAGAGCCTTATAAAGGCAAGGGCGTCCGATACGCTGATGAGCAAGTACGTCGTAAAGAAGCCAAGAAGAAGTAGGGCCAGGATATGAGCGATAAGAAGCAATCTCGTCTTCGCCGAGCGCGTCGTGCCCGAGCTAAGATTCGTGAGTTGGGCGTGAATCGCCTGGCTGTGCACCGCACTCCGCGGCATATATACGCGCAAGTAATTGCTGAAGACGGCGCTCGCGTAATTGCGAGTGCCTCCACTCTAGATAAAGAGCTGCGCGCCGGTAAAACTGGCAATGCTGATGCGGCTAAAGGGGTCGGCGCCTTAGTGGCCGAGCGCGCTAAAGCAGCCGGCGTTTCGCGGGTTGCCTTTGATCGCAGTGGCTTTAGGTATCACGGCCGAGTGAAGGCCCTGGCAGACGCTGCGCGTGAAGCTGGACTGGAATTCTAAGGGTTAAGATATGGCATACGCTAAGAAAGAAGAGAGCAACACTGAAGGCTTCCAGGAAAAGCTGGTTCAAGTCAATCGTGTTGCTAAGACGGTAAAGGGTGGTCGTATCTTCGCCTTTACTGCCCTGACAGTTGTCGGTGACGGTAACGGTAAAGTCGGTTTTGGTCGTGGCAAGGCGCGTGAAGTACCTGTGGCCATTCAAAAAGCGATGGAAGCGGCTCGCCGTAACATGATCAACGTTGAGTTGAAAGGCGATACCCTGCAGTACGCCACCAAGGGTCGTCATGGCGCCTCTAAAGTGTTTATGCAGCCCGCCTCTCAGGGTACCGGCGTTATTGCCGGCGGCGCGATGCGCTCAGTGCTGGAAATTGCCGGAGTGCAGAACGTTTTGGCTAAGTGCTACGGTTCTACCAATCCGGTGAACGTTGTTCGTGCCACGTTTAACGCGCTGAAAACCATGGCCTCTCCTTATGCCGTAGCGGCGAAGCGCGGCAAAAGCGTAGAAGACATTCTGAATTAATTGGCACGCGACAGTTATATTGATAGCGGAACACGACCATGGCTAAGAAGATGATTAAAGTGACCCAGGTTCGGAGCACAGCTGGCCGGTTGAAGAACCACAAGGCTTGCGTTACCGGTTTGGGCTTGCGCCGAATTAACCACACTGTTGAGGTGGAAGACACTCCCTCAGTTCGTGGCATGATTAACACAGTTAACTATCTGGTTAAGGTAGAGGGAGAGTAACATGCGTCTTAATACGCTGAGTCCCGCCCCCGGCAGCACGCACAGCAAAAAGCGCGTGGGTCGTGGTATCGGTAGTGGCCTGGGTAAAACTGCTGGTCGCGGCCACAAAGGTTTGAAGTCTCGCTCAGGCGGTACCGTGAAGCCCGGTTTCGAAGGCGGTCAAATGCCTTTGCAGAAGCGTCTGCCGAAATTTGGTTTCTCCTCCCGCATCGGCCGGGTTACTGCAGAAGTGCGGTTGTCCGAGCTGAATAAAGTGGAGGGTGGCGTTATCGATCTGGAGACCTTGAAGCAGGCTGACGTGATCGGTTCTGGTATCAAGCGAGCTAAGATCTTCGCTTCCGGGGAGCTAAAACAAGCGGTAACTGTCAAGGGTCTTGCAGTAACCAAGGGCGCCAGGGCTGCTATCGAAGCCGCTGGCGGGAAAATTGAAGAGTAAGAGGTGCCAATGGCAACTCCCGGAACTATGCCGTTAGGAAGTAATAAAGGGTTAGGCGAGCTTTGGGCTCGCCTTCGCTTTCTGTTCCTGGCAATTGTCGTGTATCGGATCGGTACCCACATTCCGGTACCCGGGTTGGACCCAGAGCGCATCGCAAACTTGTTTACACAGAACCAGGGAACCATTCTTGGTCTGTTTAATATGTTTTCCGGTGGCGCGTTAGAGCGGATGAGTATTCTCGCTCTTGGGATCATGCCCTATATTTCGGCGTCTATTATTATGCAGTTAATGACTGCAGTGACGCCGTCTCTAGAGCAACTGAAGAAAGAAGGCGATGCTGGGCGTCGTAAGATTAACCAGTATACGCGTTACGGTACGGTGTTCCTTGCCACCATCCAGGCAATGGCCATGGCGGTAAGTTTTTCTGGCTTTGCCTACGGCGGTGAGCCAGGGTTTGCTTTTTACTTCGTGGCAGTGACTACCCTGGTTACAGGGGCAGTGTTCATGATGTGGCTTGGTGAGCAGATCACTGAGAAAGGCGTTGGTAACGGTATTTCCATGCTGATCTTTGCCGGGATTGTTGCCGGCTTGCCAGGGGCCATTGGCCAGGCTTTTGAGAGCGCACGCCAGGGTGATCTACACCTGCTGTTCTTGCTGGTCATTGGCATTGTTGCTCTGGCCGTGGTTTGGGGTATTGTGAAAATCGAACGCGGTCAGCGTCGTATCACGGTAAACTACGCCAAGCGACAGCAAGGTCGTACCGCGTACGCCCAGCAAACCAGCCATCTGCCGCTGAAGATCAATATGGCGGGCGTAATCCCGGCCATTTTTGCCAGCAGTATTTTGCTGTTTCCCGCGTCTATAGCCCAATGGGCTGGCGGCGAGGGTGAAGGCTTCGCCAGCAACCTGCTGCAAGAGATATCCTTGGCTATTGGCCCTGGACAACCTTTGCACATCCTGTTGTTTGCGGGGTTGATTTCATTTTTCTGCTTCTTCTACACGGCGTTGATGTTTAACCCGAAAGAAGTGGCCGAGAATTTGAAAAAGTCCGGTGCTTATATACCGGGGATTCGTCCCGGAGAGCAGTCGGCAAAGTATATTGACAGTGTTCTAACACGCCTCACGGTGGTCGGTGCTGTCTATATGTCCGCGGTGTGCTTGATGCCCCAGTTCCTGGTAGTTGCGGCCAACGTGCCCTTCTATTTAGGTGGTACCTCGCTGCTGATCGTGGTGGTCGTGGTAATGGACTTTATGTCCCAGGTTCAGTCACACCTGATGTCTCATCAGTACGAATCGTTGATGAAGAAGTCAAACTTAAAAGGGTTCGGCAGCGGAAACGCTCGCTAAACCCGGTGTTGGGGTAGGATCATGAAAGTTCGTGCTTCTGTAAAAAAGATCTGCCGGAACTGCAAAATGGTTCGGCGCAATGGCGTTCTGCGGGTAATCTGCTCCGCTGAGCCGCGCCACAAGCAGCGTCAAGGCTAAGACAAATCAAGCCGTTTCTACGGCGAGCCGGGGGCCAGCTTCGTGCTGGCTTTCTGGTAAGAATCCAGCAGTGAAACTGCTGTAGAAGAAAGGGGGCGTTGACTGTCGTTTGAGGAGAAATTCTCAGGCTATTGATTTTTGGTAATTTTATCGCTATCCTTGCGCGCCTTTTCGGGGTGTTGGGTGGCGTCTATTTACCGTCAACGCTACAATTTTTGTGTTACTGGAGTATTTTGAATGGCCCGTATTGCTGGTGTAAACATACCAGACCACAAACACGCGGTTGTATCTCTGACTTACGTTTTCGGAGTAGGCCGTACTACGGCACAGAAAATCTGTGCCGCCACGGGTATTCCGGAAGATGCCAAGCTTGGCTCATTGTCGGAAGAGCAGCTGGAATCCATCCGTTCGGAAGTCAGTAAGTTCACTGTAGAGGGTGACTTGCGTCGTGTTGTGTCTATGAATATCAAGCGTCTGATGGACTTGGGTTGCTACCGTGGCTTGCGCCACCGTCGTAGCCTGCCGGTTAATGGTCAGCGCACTAAGACTAACGCCAGAACCCGTAAAGGGCCCCGTAAGCCGATTCGTAAGTAAGCGGCTAGCGGTCTGTCATTCAATACAGTAACAACAGGTTAGGAAGAGATTGCTATGGCGAAGCCAAGTAATAAGACCACGAAGAAGAAGGTCAAAAAGACGGTGGTGGACGGGGTAGCCCACATCCACGCTTCTTTTAACAACACGATTGTCACGATCACTGACCGTCAGGGTAATACCTTGAGCTGGGCCACTTCCGGCGGCTCCGGGTTCCGCGGTTCACGCAAAAGCACCCCGTTTGCTGCTCAGGTAGCCGCCGAACGTGCGGGTGAAGCTGCCAAAGAGTATGGTTTGAAAAACCTCGACGTTGAAGTGAAAGGCCCCGGTCCCGGTCGCGAATCTGCGGTTAGGGCTCTGAATAATGCTGGTTACAAGATAACCAACATTGTCGACGTGACGCCGATTCCACACAACGGCTGTCGTCCACCCAAGAAACGTCGAGTGTAAGGGGAATTAGAGAATGGCACGTTATATTGGACCAACTTGTAAATTATCCCGCCGGGAGGGTACTGACCTCTTCCTGAAGAGTGGCGCTCGTGCGCTGGACTCAAAATGCAAACTGGAAACGGCTCCGGGTCAACACGGCCAGCGTCGCGGTCGATTGTCGGATTACGGCGTTCAGTTGCGGGAAAAACAGAAAGTACGCCGCACCTACGGCATTATGGAAAAGCAGTTCCGCAGCTACTACAAAGAGGCAGCGAGACGTAAAGGTGCAACCGGTGAAAACCTGCTCAAGCTCCTGGAAACTCGACTCGACAACGTGGTATACCGCATGGGCTTTGGTTCCACGCGCGCTGAGTCACGCCAGATGGTGTCTCACAAGGCCATTAGCGTTAACGGAGCTACGGTAAATGTTGCATCCTACCAAGTGAAGGAAGGCGACGTAATTACCGTGCGTGAGAAGGCCAAAAATCAACTGCGTATCCAAAACGCACTGACCCTCGCGGGGCAACGCGGTGAGGTTGAGTGGGTTGACGTGAACGCAGATAAGAAAGAAGGCGTTTTTACCCGAGTTCCTGATCGCAGCGATTTGCCAGCTGAAATTAACGAGAACCTCATTGTAGAGCTTTACTCTAAATAAGGGACTAACCGCTAACAGGTGTGGCTATGCAGACTGCAGTAAACGAATTTTTGACTCCGCGTCATATCGACGTGACCGAAAACAGTCCCAATCACGCGCGTGTGGTCCTGGAACCGCTAGAGCGTGGCTTTGGACATACTTTGGGCAACGCACTGCGGCGTATCTTGCTGTCCTCAATGGCCGGCTGTGCCGTAACTGAAGTAGAGATCGACGGCGTTTTGCATGAGTACAGCGATATCGAAGGTGTGCGGGAAGATGTTATTGAGATCCTGCTCAACCTGAAGAATTTGGCTGTTGTTATGCACGGTAAGGATCAAGCGGTCCTGACTCTGAGCAAGAAGGGTCCAGGTGCCGTGACCGCGGCGGATATTCAGCTCGATCACGATATTGAGGTGAAGAATCCAGAGCTGGTCATCGCGAACATTACCAGCAGCACAGAGCTCAATATGCGCTTGACCGTATCTCGTGGTCGAGGTTATCAGCCAGCTGATAGCCGCCGTCAGGAAGAAGACGAGACTCGAGCCATCGGCCGCCTGCAGTTAGATGCTTCCTTCAGCCCAGTACGCCGTTTGGCTTACTCTGTGGAAAGCGCGCGGGTTGAGCAGCGTACCGACTTGGATAAGTTGATTCTTGAGCTGGAAACCAACGGTACAGTTGATCCCGAAGAGGCGATTCGACGTGCCGCTACGATCCTGCAGCAGCAGCTTGCTGTGTTCGTAGACCTGGAAGCCGACAAACAGTCGACTCCAGTGCAGAAGGAAGAGGCGATTGATCCAGTTCTATTGCGTCCGGTGGATGATCTGGAACTGACCGTTCGCTCAGCCAACTGCCTCAAGGCCGAGAACATCTATTATATTGGTGACCTGATTCAGCGCACTGAGGTGGAGCTGTTGAAGACACCAAACTTGGGTAAGAAGTCTCTTACCGAGATCAAAGACGTACTCGCTTCGCGCGGTTTGTCTCTCGGTATGCGTTTGGAAAACTGGCCCCCGGCCAGCTTGAGAAACGAAGACTGACTTAATGATTTGTTTGCCGGCTACGGCCGGCGATTAACGCGATCGCTGTGAAGCGATCATTTGTGAAGGATTTAGCGTCATGCGTCATCGTCATAGTGGCCGTCAACTGAATCGTAACAGTTCTCATCGCAAAGCCATGTTTCGCAACATGACTGCGTCTTTGGTTGAGCACGAGCTGATTAAGACCACTTTACCAAAAGCCAAAGAGTTGCGCCGGGTTGCCGAGCCTCTGATTACTTTGGCCAAGAACGACAGCGTGGCTAATCGCCGCCTGGCGTTTAGCCGTCTGCAGAGCAAAGAGGCTGTGGGTAAGTTGTTCAGCGATCTGGGTAAGCGTTACGAGAACCGCCCAGGTGGGTACATTCGTATTTTGAAGTGCGGTTTCCGTGCCGGCGACAAAGCGCCTATGGCGTACGTCGAGCTGGTGGATCGTCCGGTGGTTGAGGCGACTGAGGAAACCAGTGAGCCGAAGACTGAAGCAGCAGAGTAAATAGCTGTTAGCCATCCCCTAGTGGGTGGTGTTCATAAAAAAGCCAGGCCATCGAGCCTGGCTTTTTTATGCCTTCTTTATGCCTTCGGTTTGACGGCTTTGCGCACGGGCGACTTTCTTTTCGCAGAAGGCTTGGCGTTCAGAATCGGCTTAAGAAACTGTCCGGTGTAGGACTGGGGTTGGCTGGCGACCTGTTCCGGTGTCCCGCTGGCAATGATTTGACCGCCACCGCTACCCCCTTCAGGTCCCAAATCTATCACCCAGTCGGCGGTTTTGATGACGTCCAGGTTGTGCTCAATCACCACCACGGTGTTGCCGTGGTCCCGCAGTCGATGCAGTACCGCCAGTAGCTGTTCGATGTCGTAAAAGTGAAGGCCGGTGGTGGGCTCGTCCAGGATGTAGAGCGTTTGACCGGTATCGCGCTTGGACAATTCTCGAGCCAGCTTGACCCTTTGTGCTTCCCCGCCTGACAGCGTCGTCGCTGCCTGCCCCAAGCGTATGTAGGACAGTCCCACATCCATTAAGGTTTGTAGTTTGTTGGCTACGGCCGGTATGGGGTCAAAGAATTCACGCGCGTCCTCCACTGTCAGGTCTAGGACATCATGGATGCTTTTCCCCTTATATTTCACTTCTAAGGTTTCCCGGTTGTAGCGCTTACCTTTGCACACGTCGCAGGGTACGAACACATCGGGTAGAAAATGCATTTCCACTTTGGTTACACCATCACCCTGACAGGCTTCGCAGCGGCCACCTTTGACATTGAAGCTAAAGCGACCTGGCTTATAGCCTCTGGAGCGCGCCTCTTGTGTGCCGGCAAAGAGTTCACGTACCGGCGTAAAGATGCCTGTGTAAGTGGCGGGATTTGACCGAGGCGTTCGGCCGATGGGGCTCTGGTCGATATCCACACATTTGTCGAACAGTGACATGCCCTCGACGCTATCATGTTCTGCCGCCTTTAGTGTGGTGGCACCGTTGAGTTCGGTCGCCGCCAAAGGGTAGAGCGTGGCATTGATGAGGGTCGATTTGCCGGAGCCGGAAACGCCGGTGACGCAGGTCATTAACCCCACCGGGAGCTCCAGCGTGACGTTTTGTAGGTTGTTGCCACGAGCCCCCTTCAAACGTAGAACCTTATCGGGGTCCATTGGCAGGCGTTGGGACGGAATGGCAATCTGGCGTGTTCCTGTTAAATACTGACCGGTGATCGACTCCGGCGCATTCATAATGGCTTGCACATCACCCTGGGCGATAATCTCCCCGCCGTGCACGCCGGCTCCTGGCCCTATGTCGATGACGTGGTCAGCCTGGCGGATGGCATCTTCGTCGTGCTCAACAACAATCACCGTGTTGCCGATGTCGCGTAAGTGGGTGAGTGTTCGAAGTAAGCGCTCATTATCACGCTGGTGCAGGCCAATCGAGGGTTCGTCGAGAATATACATAACACCGACTAATCCGGCGCCGATTTGGCTGGCCAAGCGAATGCGTTGCGCTTCACCGCCAGACAAGCTGTCCGCACTGCGGCTTAAGGTGAGGTAGTTCAAGCCCACATCCACGAGGAACTGGAAGCGCTCGCGTAACTCTTTGAGAATTTTTTCGGCTATTTCTGCTTTGCTGCCGGTGAAAGTAAGCTGAGTAAAATAATCTTCCGCCTCCCCTACGGATAGGTCGGTGATCTCCGGCAGGGTGCGCTCATCCACAAACACATTTCGAGCCTCTGAGCGCAGGCGCGCGCCACCACAATCGGGGCAGGGCTGGGAAGACATATACTTGCCCAGCTCTTCGCGCACCATGGATGATTCGGTGTCCCGATAGCGGCGCTCCATATTGGGCAGCACCCCTTCGAAGGTGTGGCGGCGCTGGTACAAGTCGCCCCGCTCATTGACGTAGCTGAAGTCGAGCTCTTGGTCGCCGGAACCATACAGCACGGCTTTACGATGCTCAGCTTTCAATTTGTTCCAGGGTGTATCGACGTCAAATCCGTAGTGCGCGGCCAGAGACGCCAGCATGTGAAAATAGTAAATATTCCGTTTGTCCCAGCCGCGAATCGCCCCTTCGGATAGCGACGCATCGGGAAACAACACTACGCGCGTCTCGTCGAAGAACTGCTTCATACCTAAGCCGTCGCACGTGGGGCAGGCGCCGGCGGGGTTGTTAAAGGAAAACAGGCGCGGCTCTAGTTCGCTTAAACTGTAGTCACACACAGGGCAAGCGTGCTTGGCTGAGAATACCCGGTCAGCCTGCTCGCCATCCATAAAGCTGATGCCGGCCAATCCTTCGGTAATTCCCAGCGCCGTTTCAAACGATTCCGACAGGCGTAGTTGCAAATCGGGCCTAACCTTGAAGCGATCCACAACCACATCAATGCTGTGTTTCTTTTTCTTATCCAGCTCGGGGACATCGTCCAAATCCACCAGAATGCCGTCGACCCGGGCGCGTATGAAACCGTCGCGTTTCAGTTGCTCGAAGGTGTGCAAGTGCTCACCTTTTCGGTCGCGCACTACGGGCGCAAGCAGCATCAGTTTGGTGCCTTCCGGCATAGCCAAGACGGTATCCACCATCTCACTCACGGTTTGCGCCTTCAGAGGCTCCCCGTGCAATGGGCAGCGGGGCTCCCCCACTCGGGCGAACAGCAGGCGCAGGTAATCGTAAATCTCAGTAATGGTGCCGACTGTGGAGCGAGGGTTGTGCGAAGTGGACTTTTGTTCAATGGAGATGGCGGGGCTTAGGCCCTCCACATGGTCCACGTCGGGCTTTTCCATCATGGACAAAAACTGTCGGGCGTAAGTGGATAGCGACTCAACATAACGCCGCTGTCCTTCCGCATACAGGGTGTCGAAGGCCAGGGAGGATTTCCCCGAGCCAGACAAGCCTGTGATCACCACCAGCTTGTCGCGGGGGATATCCAGGTCGACATTCTTAAGATTGTGGGTGCGCGCACCCCTGACAAGGATTTTATCCATTCACTAACACCCAGACAGCAAAACTCACCATTATACGCACAACCGGCAAGCTCTGAGAGGTGGAATGTCGTTGTCGGTTTAAAGCGCGCGGTGGGATGATCGGTGCGACTGCTGTGGTAGAATCCGCCTCCGTTTATAAAGAACACTCAGGAGTCGCCCGAGTCGTGCAATTTGTCGCCAACGCCCCCTTTGAACGCCGTGTTGTGGCCTCCCTGGCGTCGCTCTATGCGTTCCGCATGCTGGGCCTATTCATGGTGTTGCCCGTGCTGGCGCTTTACGGTGATGACTACAGCGGCAGCAGCCCGTTCTTGCTCGGCGTCGCCTTGGGTGCCTATGGGTTCAGTCAGGCACTGTTGCAGATTCCTTTTGGCGTGCTTTCTGACCGTATCGGGCGCAAGCCGGTAATTATTGCTGGCTTATTGATCTTCACTTTGGGGAGTATGTTGGCGGCACAGGCTGACACCATGGCGGAGTTGATCGCGGGTCGTATCCTGCAGGGAGCTGGCGCCATTGCAGCAGCGGTCATGGCTTTGCTGGCCGACCTGACGGCGGATGAAAACCGAACCAAAGCCATGGCGGTAATCGGCGCGTCAATTGGTGCATCCTTTTCCTTGGCGTTGGTGCTCGGCCCACTGTTGGCAGCTTGGGGGGGGATGGCCGCTATTTTCTGGGTTACCGCCGCTCTCGGGCTGGTGGGGATCTACCTGGTCTGGCAGGTGGTGCCGAGCCCCGCTAGAGCTCGACCCCGTTACGAATCTGGAGCTGTACCCGCACTGCTTGTGAGCACCTTAAAAAACCCGGAACTGATGCGTTTAAATCTGGGCATTTTCGTATTGCACCTGGTACTCATGGCAAGCTTCATAGTCGTCCCTCAGATGCTTGAGCAGGACTTGGGGCTGACGCGGGAGCGGCACTGGTTGGTGTACTTGCCCCTGTTGGTAGGTGCCTTTATTGCCATGCTCCCGTTTATTATCGTCGCCGAGCGGCGCCGTAAGATGAAGCCAGTATTTTTGGGTGCGATTGCCCTGTTAGGGCTGGCGGTACTCTCCCTTCTGGGCGCGGGAACCAGCCTACCGTTGACGCTACTGGCACTGTTTGGCTTTTTCATGGCCTTCAATCTGCTGGAAGCCACTTTGCCGTCTCTGGTGAGTAAAATCGCTCCCGCTGGGGGTAAGGGGACGGCCACTGGGATCTATTCCACCTGCCAATTCGCGGGAGCGTTTGCGGGCGGTGTTATGGGTGGCTGGTTGTGGCAGAACTGGGACATTGCTGCGGTCTTGACGGTGTGCGCCGGGTTGGCATTGCTGTGGTGGCTGGTGGCGTTGTTTATGCGCCCACCGCGCTTTCTCGCCAGTTTGTTAATCCCTTTGCAGGGGCAACCCGTGGAGGTGTTATCCGAACGACTCAGAGATCAACCAGGGGTGGTAGAAGTGGTGGTCATCCCCGCTGAGGGTACGGCTTATCTGAAGGTCGATCCCCGCGAGCTGGACCGCTCCCAGCTCGACCAAGTGGTTGCCAGTTTGATCCCCAGTGAAGCTGTCCGCTAGGCTCTGAGGCTCAGCTGGTGTAAGCTGGTGCATTGATCGGCGTTTAGGGTATATAGGTTCACCTGCTCCAAATTAGACTCGCCGCGTTCGTTTAGAAAGGCCCATTATTATAACTTGCCAGCCGCCTAATGAATGGCTGGAGATGGAGGAAATTGCTATGGCTCGGGGTATTAACAAGGTAATTCTTATCGGTAATCTGGGGCAGGACCCGGAGACCCGCTACATGCCCTCGGGGGGTGCGGTAACCAACGTCAATCTGGCGACGTCGGAAACGTGGAAAGATAAACAAACTGGCCAGCCACAAGAGCGTACCGAATGGCATCGCGTGGTGTTTTTCAACCGCCTTGCGGAAATTGCCGGCGAGTATCTCAAGAAAGGCAGCAAGGTGTATGTTGAGGGCTCACTGCGCACCCGCAAATGGCAGGGGCAGGATGGCCAAGACCGTTACACCACTGAGATCGTCGCGAGCGAGATGCAGATGCTCGACAGCCGCGGTGGCGAAAGCGCTGGCTATGGCAATTACGACCAATCAGCGCCTCAGCCTCAAAGTGCAAACCAAGGGCAAGGCCAGCCGCGTCAGCAACAGCCGCAACAGCAACAGCAGTCTCAACAGCCTCAGCCGCCAGCTGGCGGTTTTGATAGCTTTGATGACGACATCCCGTTTTAACCCGGAGCGGCAGGCAGCCTCTATAGACCACTGCATTTGGAATCGGTTTTTTCCTTGAAACTACTGTTGACTGACGCTACCAACGCCCTGGGTCCCGCGCTTGAACACGAGCTCGAGCGAGAGTCGTTCAATCTCGTGGTATCCTCTGCAAACGCTCTGGACTGGACTCAGGCCGGGGCGGTGGCCGACTACATCCATACATTGAAGCCCGATATAGTCATCAATACCCTGGGCTGGGCGGTGGACCCGCGACCCGATCAACTCGAGCTCCTGCCTAAGGCGGCCGCAAATCTGGCGGCGGCCTGCCAGCCCGGTGCCGTGCCCCTCATTCATTTTTCCAGTTATCGGGTATTTGGCTGTGACAACAAAAGTCGTCACAGTGAGAAGGATGCACCGGTACCGAATAGTGACGCGGGGCAAAGTTTCCTGGCGGCGGAGCAGGCTTTGCAGCTGTTGCCGCGGCATATCGTCCTGCGCTTGAGCTGGGTGCTGGGGAGTTATGGGGACAATCCGCTGACGCGCTTACTCAAGCAGCTTATGAGTGGCGAACCGGTCCAGGTGAACACTCGCCTGCGCGGTGCTCCCACAGCTTTCTCGGATGCGGCACGGGTAGCCGTCGCGATGGCGAAACAAATTTGTTGCGGCGCTGAGAATTGGGGCGTGATGCACTATTGCAGCAGTGATGCCTGTACCCACGCAGAATTTGCCGAGCAAGTGATACACAGTCTACAGCAGTTGGACTTTTTGGCGGAGCCGCCAAGTGTAGAGCGTATTGATCAGTTACCTGAGACTGAGCCGGTCAGTGCAGTACTGAGCTGCCATAAAGCCCGGGATAACTTCGGCATTCAGGCGCGTTCCTGGCGCCCCAGCCTGGTGCCGCTGATTAAGCAATGGCACCATGAGCAGAGCCGCTGATTAGCGGCTCATTCTCAGAGGGGTTGATCCGCCGCCCCCCGGCTTGCGGGAGGCGCGGGACACCGGCGACAGGTTTAATCCAGGCGTTGGAACACCAGGCAAGCGTTGGTGCCGCCAAATCCGAAGCTATTGGACATCACTCGCTCCAGACGCACATTGTCCCGTCGTTCAGTAACGATGGGGACATCCGCAGCCTCACTATCGAGCTCATCGACATTCGCTGAAGCACAGATGAAGTTGTTCTGCATCATCAGCAATGAATAAATCGCTTCCTGAACGCCAGTGGCCCCTAGGGAGTGGCCGGTAAGAGATTTGGTGGAGCTGATGGGCGGAATTTTGTCGCCAAATGTGGCGCGAACGGCCTTGAGTTCAGCCAAGTCCCCAACGGGGGTGCTGGTGCCGTGGGCGTTGATGTAGTCGACATCGCCTTGCGTGGTGGCCAATGCTTGTTGCATGCAGCGCACAGCACCTTCGCCGGAGGGTGCGACCATATCGTAGCCATCGGAGTTGGCGCCGTAACCGACAACTTCTGCGTAAATTTTTGCGCCGCGTGCTTTGGCGTGTTCCAACTCTTCCAGTACCAAGCAACCGCCACCACCGGCGATGACGAAGCCGTCACGCTGGGCGTCGTAGGCGCGAGAAGCCTTTTCCGGGGTGTCATTGTATTTGGTAGAGAGGGCACCCATGGCGTCGAACAAGCACGTTAGGGTCCAGTGCTCCTCTTCACCGCCGCCGGCGAAAACGATGTCCTGCTTGCCCAGCTGAATCTGCTCCATCGCACTGCCAATACAGTGCGCGCTGGTCGCACACGCCGAAGAGATGGAATAGTTGAGTCCGCGAATCTTGAAAGGTGTAGCCAAGCAGGCTGAGGTGGTGCTTCCCATGGTTTGAGTGACCCGGTAAGGCCCCACGCGCTTCAAGCCTTTTTCCCGAAGGATGTCTGAGGCTTCCACCAGGTTCTTGGAGGAGGCGCCACCGGAGCCCATGATGATGCCGGTGCGCTCATTGGATACCAATGATTCGTCCAGGCCAGCGTCCGCGATCGCCTGTTCCATGGAAATGTACGAAAACGCGGCTGCGTCGCCCATAAAGCGCAATATCTTGCGATCAATACACTCTTTCAGGTCGATATCCACAGACCCTGCGACGTGGCTGCGAAATCCCATTTCTTGGTACGCTTCCTGAAACTTAATGCCTGAGCGGCCGCTGCGCAGTGCTTCCAATACCGACGATGTATCATTTCCCAAACAGGACACAATGCCCATGCCGGTAACTACAACACGTTTCATAGGCTACCTCTTATATCTCATGACAGAGCCTGACTCTGTTTTATTCTTCAGGTGACTATTATGCCACACAACGGCACCGATCAAGCAGCAATCATGGCGCTAGCTGAACCGCTTTCGCCCGCCGATGGCGGCTGTGCTCCAAGATGCAGAGCACCGGCTCATTGGTTAAAAACTATCCGTATTTTGGAACAGTCCTACCCGCAAATCGTTGGCGAAATAGATATCTTTCCCGTCAACGGACACCCGGCCATCGGCGATGCCCATGATCAGCTTGCGCTCGATAACCCGCTTCAGGTTGATATGGTAGCTAACCTTGCTCGCGCTGGGCAGGATTTGCCCGGTAAATTTCACATCTCCGCAGCCAAGAGCACGTCCTCGGCCAGGATTTCCGCGCCAACCTAGGTAAAAACCGACCAACTGCCACATGGCATCCAGCCCCAAGCAGCCTGGCATTACTGGATCGCCGGGGAAGTGGCAATCAAAAAACCACAGGTCCGGAGTAATATCCAACTCGGCGATAATCTCGCCCTTGCTGTATTCTCCGCCGTCCTCACTGATGTGAACAATTCGGTCCAGCATAAGCATGTTGGGCACGGGCAACTGAGCGTTGCCGGGGCCAAAGAGGCGGCCATGGCCGCATTCCAGCAATTCTTCGCGGCTGTAGGCGTTCTTGGGGACAAAGGAACTCATAGTGTTAACTCTGTTGTGTTGCGCTCGTTGGCCAGTGAGAGATGGCAAAGGGGGCCATTCTACCTGCTGTGGGGCGCTTGTCTAGCTAGGGTTGAGAGGGAATCAAGGGTCAATAGCTGCGCTCCAGGGAGAATTTGGCTAAGGTAGCCATCGCCTGGGTGTATTCATTGTCCGGGAGCTGTTGCAATTGCTCCAAAGCGGCGCTGACTTCTTGCCGAGCACATTCCAATGTGTAGTCCATGGCTCCGCTTGCTTCCACGATGGACACAATGGTCTTTAATTGGCTGGCGTCGCCATTGCGAATGGCATTAGCGATCAGTTCGGATTCGGCCGGGCTGCCTTGGCGCATCGCGTGGATCAGGGGCAAGGTTGGTTTGCCTTCTGCCAGATCATCACCCAGATTCTTACCCAGGGCGGCGGCGTCTCCGCGGTAATCCAGCGCATCGTCCACTAACTGGAAAGCCGTGCCCACTTTTTGGCCGTAAGCGCTCATGGCGGCACGCTGCTGGGCGTTGGCGCCGCACAGTAAGGCGGCGACTTCGCAGGCGGAATCAAAGAGAATGGCGGTTTTCTTCCTGATCACCGAGAAGTAGTTTTCCTCGGTAACTGCGGGGTCTTTGGCGTTAACCAGCTGTTGGACCTCGCCTTCCGCGATCAAATTGGTGGTGTTGGACAGCACGGCCATAATGTCCATGTTGCCGAGCGCGACCATCATTTGAAAGGCCCGTGAGTACAGAAAATCGCCCACCAGGACGCTGGGGGCGTTGCCCCATTCAGCGTTGGCCGTAGGCCGGCCGCGCCGCATATTGGAGGTGTCCACCACATCGTCATGAAGCAGAGTCGCGGTGTGAATAAACTCGATGATTACGGCCAGATCCACATGCTCGCGCCCGCGATAGCCCAGTGCATTGGCGCTCAGAAGCACCATGAGGGGCCGCAGCCGCTTCCCGCCGGCCGCTATCAGGTAATGGCCGATATCCTCCACCAGCGGCACATCTGAGTGCAACTGGGTAATGATGCGCTGGTTTACGGCCGTAAAGTCGTCGGCGACGACTTGATGAAAAGGCAGCATGGGATGGCGGTGCTCTTCGATTTATTGAGGGTTGGCATCCTAGGCAGGGGGGAACCGCCTGTCAAGACAAGCCGCTCCCCGCGCCTATTGGAGTAAAAGCTCCGAATGGGGCCGCACAGTTACAAACGCTTGATCACCGTGTTTTCACTCAGACCGTCGAGGATCTCAATATTGATACCGTCAGAGATGCCGGTACGAACGCGCTGCCGCTCAAAGCGCTGGTCCCCAACCGCCACTTCGACGTAAGTCCCCCCTTCGATAAACAGAAGGTTGCCCTCGTTGATCGCGAGTACTTGCTCCCGTTGATCCAGGATGATATCGGCATTGGCGCTGTAGCCCGCGCGTAGGAAGAAATCGGGATTGAGCTTTATTGCCGCCCGGATTTCGAAGTTGATGGTGCCCTGATCCTCGATACCTTTTGGTGAGATGTACTCCAGGTCGGCGGTAAATCTCTCCCCGTCCAGAGCACCGATGTTGAGCAACAACTCCATGCCTTCTCGCAGTTTGCCCACTTCGGACTCGTCCACACGGCCTTCAAATATCAAATCCGTCATGTCGGCAATACTCGCGATGGTGGTGCCTTCGTTGAAGGTGTTGGATTCGATAACAAACACCCCTTCCTCTACCGGTACGTCGAGAATCATCCCGTTCGCGGTGGCGCGCACCAGGTTGGAGGTTTGATCGGCTGTGGTGGTGGAGCCTTCGCGGATCAAAGAGACATTGTTCTCGGCCGCCTTTACGGCTTCCTTCTGAAGCTCGTAGGTGAGCATAAAGCGGTTGTATTCGGACTCGGAAATCAGCTTGTCCGCGAACAGGCGCTGTTGGCGTTGCAGTTCCCGCTCGGCATTGCGGAAATTGATGCGGGCGCTTTCCAGTTGAGATTGCGCCTGGTTCAAGTGCTCCATATTCGGGATCAAACGAATGCGGGCAATCAGATCTCCGCGCTCGACCGAATGACCCGGCTCCACAAACAATTCGTCCACCACGCCGGATACTTGCGATTTGATGCCGATCTCTCTGCGAGGTTTGATCGAACCAATGGCCACAGTCTTGGTGACAATGTCTGTTACGTAAGGTGTGTCGGTCTGGTACACCACTGGGTCCTGCTGTGATTTTTGATATAGAAACCACGTGGTACCGACAAATGTTCCCAGCAGTAAAACCACACCGGTTAGTGACAAAAAGCGTTTCATGGTGACTCCTGTTGATAAATCTGGGGACTACTCGTCCTGCAAGGCGACAATGGGGTTGACTCTGGCCGCTTTAACGGCGGGTAACAGAGCGGCCAGAAAACCGGCAAGGACCAACAGGCCTACGGCCACCATGGAGGTGGTAAAGTCGATCTCAGGCTGCGCGAAGATACTACCGCTCACGCCCGCACTGACCAGTAAGGCATTGAGTCCTTCAAGTAACAATACCCCCGCCACCAGCCCGCAATAGCCAGCGACAGCGGTAATTAGTATGGATTCCTGCACGATCATGCTCACAATAGAGGCGGGCGTCGCCCCCAGCGCTTTGCGTAGGCCGATTTCTCGGGTCCGCTCTTTTACCACGATGAGCATGATATTGCCGACGCCGATGGCGCCGGCCAAGATAGTGCCTATGGCCACCACCCAACTGAACACCGCAATACCCGTGAACAAGCCCTGCACCCGATCATAAGCGTCCTGCATGTTCCAGCTGCCGAACACGCCGCGATCGCTGGGGTGTACCCGGTGGTGTTCATGCAAAAGATTTCGGACTTTGGTTTCCACATCGGCGGCGTGCACGCCCGGCTTGGGAATCAGTGTGATATTGCCGATCCAGCCCATTTGGTTAAAAGTGTGGCGCAAGGTACGGTTGGGAATGTAAATGGCCTCCTCTTCGTCGGCCGCGTTGTCGCCGGTCGAGCGGGAGTTAAAGGTGCCCACCACGGTAAAGTTCACGCCGTGAATGTTGATGTCCTGCCCGATGGGATCCTCCCAGGATTCGAACAGTACGTGCTGGACGCCGCGGCCAATGATGGCAATTTTGCGTCGCTCCTCCCAATCGAGCGGGTTGATAAACCGACCCTGGGTAACCTCAAGGGAGTGCAAATGAGCCATGTTGGGGTGTGATCCGCGCACCGAAAAAGGCCCACTGTTATCGCCGCGGATAATGTATTGCTCGGTGCCCCAGCCACCGAGGCGATTAAAACCGCCGGCGAACTCCACTTCCGGGACACGCTCCTTGATGCGGTCCACGTCCTCGGTTTTTAAAGTAATGCGCCGGCCCTGGGCTAAACCGCCGTACGCTGTCTGAGTCCGGCCCGCGGACCAAATGAACACCACATTGGAGACTTCGCCAAAGTTGGCGGTGGCGCCGTTCTCCAACCCCTTACCGGCGCCCAGCAAAATCACCAACATGAAAATGCCCCAGAAAACGCCAAAGGCGGTCAGCCCCGTGCGCAATTTGTGCTGCTTCAGGGTGGTGAGGATTTCCTGCCACTTCTCCAAATCAATCAGCACGCATAGCCTCCACCGGCATAATCCTCGCCGCCTGCACGGCAGGCACCAGTCCTGCCAGTGCGCCGACGCCTACTAGAAGCCCTAATGCGGTGAGCGCTAGCTGAAAATCCACTTCTGGTTGCTGGAAATAGCTCAGTTGTATGTTGAGTGCTTCAAGGCTGAAGGAGACTCCCTCCAGCAGCGCCACGCCCAACACCAGGCCCGTGTAACCGGCGATACTGGTGACCAGGATGGATTCCAGCATCAAGGTGCCGACAATGGATGAGGGTGTCGCCCCTAAGGCTTTACGTACGCCAATTTCCCGCGTGCGTTCTTTGACGGTAATGATCATGATGTTGCTCACCCCGACAATACCCGCCGCGAGAGTGCCCAGACCCACGAACCAGAGGAAAGCGTTGATACCCGTGAATATGGCGTTAAAGCGTTCGGCTTGCAGGGCCATATTGTGGGTGCGGATCGCGCGCCGGTCGTTCGGGGAAACCTGATGGCGGCGCTGCAGCAATTCACGGATGCGACGCTCTACCTCAAAGCCATCGACGCCAAGTTCGGGGCGAACGCCGACCACGGAAACCCGCTCACCGCCGCCAAAAATGGCGGCGTAGGCGCTTTGGGGGAGGTAAATGCGCTCGGACATGCGGCCTTCCCGGCCGCTGTCATAAAATATGCCCACCACAGTGAACTGCACCCCATTGATGGTAATGGCCTCGCCAATGGCGCTGACCCCAGGGGCGAACAGAGCCTGTTCCACCAAGGTCCCAATGGCTACGACCTTGCGGCTCTGGTGGGCATCAAGAGGGTTGAGCTTGCGCCCACCGGGAAAGCCGACGTTAGCCTTAATGTCAAAGTACTCGTCCGCCACCCCGAACACCCCGAAACTTCCCGAGCGCCGTTGATAAGTAACTAAGGTATCTGACTGGCGGAAGGAGCCGACGGCGTTCTCGCTGGAAATAAAGCGCACGCCAGGGATTTGCTCCCTGATAGCTCGCATATCCGACTCGGTAAGCTGGATGCGTCTATTGGTAGGTAAGCCTTGGTAGGGCAGAGCGGTGCGCCCAGCACTGATCCAGATGCTGTCGCTCATGTCGTTGCTGAAGCTGCCGGTCATGCCGTTTTGCAGGCCCTGTCCCGCGCCCAGCAATAGCACCAGCATGAAGATCCCCCAGAACACGCCAAAGGCGGTCAGCCCTGTGCGTAACTTGTTCTGCTTCAGGGTGTAGAGAATTTCCTGAAATCCGTCGATCACCCAACCACCTGTGCAGTTTCGGAGGAAAGTACTGTGTCAGGGACAATCAGGCCATCTTTCAGAGTGATGCAGCGCTGGGTCTGGGCGGCGATGTCGTGCTCGTGCGTGACGATTACGATGGTATTGCCTTTGCCGTGCACCTCTTTGATGATCTCCATCACCTCTTCAGTGGTGGTGCTGTCCAAAGCGCCCGTGGGCTCGTCCGCCAAAATGACTTTGGGCTGAGTCACCAGCGCCCGGGCAATGGCGACACGTTGCTTCTGTCCGCCAGACAGCTCGTTGGGCATGTGAGTGGCGCGATCGGCCAAGCCCACCATATCCAGGTACGCTTTGGCGGCCTCGTTGCGGGCACGGCGTCCCACGCCTTGGTAATACAGCGGAAGCGCGACATTCTCCATGGCGTTTTTGAAAGGCAGCAGGTTGAATGATTGGAACACAAACCCAATAAATTGGTTGCGCAGGCGTGCAGCGTGTTTCTCCCGCAAGCGTACGATGGGCGTTCCCGCCAGCGTGTAGTCGCCTACATCGTGGCTATCCAGCAGCCCCAGAATATTCAACAGGGTGGACTTGCCCGAGCCGGAAGAACCCATAATGGACACTAGCTCACCTTCGGCAATGTGCAGGTCAATGCCTTTGAGTACGTGCAGGGATTGTTCGCCGGAACCGTAGTATTTGTGAATATTGTGCAGTCGAATCATGGCTTATCGCTTGTTGTCATTCAGACCAGAGCGATTGTGCCTTGCTTTAGCGGCCCTTACTATGACTAGCCGCTGTAAAGATAGGTTAACTTAATGCACCTCACCATTTACCCCACCGTGCCAATGTCGGCGAATCTTCGTAAACGGCTGATCAGTGCAGTTTAAGCCTGGGCCTAAGCCAACGATTGATTCGTCCGGCAAGCATCATCAGGCCGGTTTTAGCCAAACCGTGTACCGCGATCTGGTGCATGCGGTAGAGGGAAATATAGACCACACGCGCAATTCGGCCCTCGATGAACAGGCTTCCTCCGGTGAGATTTCCCATTAGGCTACCTACCGTGGAATAGTTGGCCAGCGACACAAGCGAACCGTGATCTCGATAGACATAGCTGTGCATAGGCTTATTGTCTAGTAACGCGTTCAGATTGCGATAGCAGGTACTTGCCATTTGGTGAGCTGATTGCGCTCGGGGTGGTACTTTTGTCCCGTTTGGCTGTGTAAAGGAGGCGCAGTCTCCGATGGCAAATATCGCTGGATCTTTGGTGGTCTGCAGAAACTCATTCACCGTTAGCTGATTGATGCGATTGGTTTCCAGGCCGGCGATATTCGCCATGAAATCCGGCACTTTGATTCCGGCGGCCCATACCATCAAGTCGGCGGGAATCGTTTCGCCGGTGCTGGTATGCAATCCGAGCGCGTCTGCGGAAGTAACGGCGGTACTCAGCTTCACTTCCACGCCGATTTGGGTGAGCTCTTGGGTGGCTGCGGCTGAGATCCGCTCGGGTAAGGCGGGTAGGATGCGCGGTCCCGCCTCCAGTAATGTGACCTTTAAGTGTTCGTTGGTTACGGCATCAAAACCGTAGTTATGGAATTCTGCCACCGCATGATGCAACTCGGCGGACAACTCCACCCCCGTCGCGCCACCTCCAACAATCGCAATGCGTACACAGTCCGGTTCGTCGGGGATACGCTGGATGCGCAAAAATCGATGGAGCAATTTATTGCGAAAGCGGTGTGCCTGGGCAGGACTATCCAAAAATATACAGTGCTGTGCTACACCGGGCGTGCCAAAGTCGTTGGACACGGATCCAATGGCAAGAACCAGATAGTCGTAATCGATGCGCGTGGCTGGGATGTATTCCACACCGTCGCCATCCAAAACCGGGGCGAGCACCACTTGCTGTTTGTCCCGATCGATTTCGGTAAGGCTGCCGACGCGAAAATGAAAACCGTTGGCAATGGCGTGGGCTCGGTAACTGACCGCGTCCACCCCTTCATCCATAGTGCCCACAGCGATTTCGTGCAATAGAGGTTTCCACAAATGCGTGGTATCTCGATCGATAAGAATGACTTCCGCTTTTTTCTTGCGCCCTAGCTTTCGGCCCAGCTTGGTAACGAGCTCTAATCCCCCTGCGCCCCCGCCTACCACGACAATTTTCTTCACGATTCAAATCCTTCAAGCCGACGATTTTGTGCGCCGGAAGTTTCATTGCGATCAACTGATAATTATGCAAACTGCCCGACAAAATTTTATTGCTTCGGGTAAATCGATTAAGCGTTTATCTCGATCCAACGGTTTTCCCTGGAGCTGGCAAACAAAGCATCCAGTACGCGCATATTCCCCTGCGCATCCGAAAGAGGGGTGGGAACGGGTGTGTTGTCCTGAATGCTTTTGGCAAAGGCATCGGCCATCAATTGATACTGATTGCCCTCGCAGAAATTGTGACTTTGATGGGCGCCGCTCAGCTGCAGGTGTACTTTGGCGTCCTGTCCCGGCTCTGGGTTGAAGGGTTTCTCCAGCCGCATGAGTCCGGCTTCGCCATGAATTTCCGCCCACTGGGTGGGTTCGGTTTTGGTGCTGGCGGTAAAGGTGGCGATGCCCTCAGGGAACTCCAGCATGGCGGTGGCAAGACAGTCCACCTGATAACCAGGCAGCGGCCTCAGGCTGGCAATTACACGCTGCGGCTCGCAGCCGTACACCAAGCGCGCCAGTGAGATGCCGTAGCAACCAATATCCATTAAGCCACCGCCGCCGATATCCGGCAGGTTACGGATATCGTCCGCGTTGCGGTTGTTGTAGCCAAAAAACGCGTTGATAAGGCGAACCTGTCCCAGATCTTTGGCCAACCAGGGCTTAATAGAATCCCACTGGGGGTGGAAGCGATACATAAACGCTTCCATGAGTTTGAGCTCTGGCCGTTTAGCCGCGGCCGCCAACAACTGTTCCAAATCGGCGCTGTTCAATCCTATGGGTTTTTCGCACAGTACATGTTTGCCCGCTTCCAGCGCCTTGATGGACCAGGGCACGTGCAGGTGGTTGGGCAGGGGATTGTAAATGGCATCTACGGCGGGGTCGGCAAGTAGAGCTTCATAGCTGTCATGAGCTCTGGCGATTCCCAGATCGCGGGCGGCCGCTTGGGCGCTGTCGAATCTGCGGGAGGCAATTGCGACTACCTCGCCGCGTTCGGAGGACTGGATAGCGGGAATAACTTTGGTGCGGGCGATCTTGGCGGTGCTGAGTACACCCCAACGGATTTTCTGCATAGGGATTCCATCTTGAAAGCTTTGCCTGAATACAGGCCTCAACAAACCGGGCGCGCACGCCCCGGGGGAATCCCGAGTTTACACGACGCGTCCATTAACCGCAGCACTCAGGTGCGATTCAGCACGCGGCAGTGGTGTCTGTGAAACCTAGCCTGGGGGGGGGAACCCGGCGCCGCCTCCTACCGACGCCGGGGGTTGGTTAATACGCTTTTGCGAGGTTTTCAGTGACTTCGCTGGGGGTGAAGATTTCAACGGCCACATAACGGTCTTGTGCGTAGCCCTCTTCGTCGCCCTTGCGCATTCTGGATCGGCTGGCACCGTACGCTTCGCGCTGGATTCGATCGGCCGCAACGCCGGCGCGCACTAGGTAGTCTTCCACATTGCGAGTGCGATATTCCGACAACACTTGGTTGTACCCCTCGGTTCCGCGCGCGTCCGCGTAACCGAGCAGTTTGACGTGTAACTCAGGCTGATCGCGTAACGCTTTGGCTAATTGGTTGATCTGCTCCAAGTTGCGTGGGGTCAGGTCGTCTTTTCCAGAGTGAAAGTGTATGTGTAGGCGAGAGTCATTCTGGGCCAACTCCTCTACGATTGGATTGTGTGGCTGGTACACGGTTACGTTTTGGTGGGGTTGGGTTAACGGCTCCTCAATGAGGCGTCTTGCCTGCTCGGTTTGGAGCTGATTCCGTTCGCGGGTGCGCGTCCGGCTGGACTTGTTCATCTGCTGACTGACGGCAACGGCGCTGATGCTTCCAACGATCAGGCCTACTGGTCCGCCAAGGGCGGCGCCACCGGCCAAAGCCAAACTGCTGGCGCCGAATTGCTTCAAGCCGGAGTGTTTTTCTTCTGCATGGGCGGCGGGTAGGGTAATGCTGGCGCTGGCCGCCACTAGACTGCTAATAACGAGAGTTTTTTTCATCGGAGTGTTTCCTTTTGTTGAGAGAACGTCTGAGTAAGCTACGTATCGCTGGCTACAGAGTTATTAAACAAAAGGAAGTGGGCGTGCCCATGGCGGAAAAGGGGCAGGGGGAAGTTTAATTGTGGCGAAAAATGGCAGCGCTTAGTGGTTGGCCAAAAAGCCACCGCACCCATTGAGGAGAGGTGCAGTGGAAAAAACGCACGGCTGAGTGCAAAAAAAGAGAGTGCTACGAACGGGCCGCGAAGTTGGCCACTTTGCTGTCCTCCTCGGCCTGCTCCTGGTGACCGGTGTTCTTGGGCTGAGGGTCCTCAAACGGTTCCAGCAGCAGCTCCGGTTTGCCCTTGCAGGCTTTGCTCAAAATCTCGCGTCTCTTGGCCAGCAGCAGGCCAATGGCTTCGCTGTGGCCTTCGCTAAGGCCTTCAACTTCGGACTCTATAAGCTGAGTAATGTTGGCAGCCAGTTCCAGATACTTGTCGTGTTCCTCCGCCTGCTTTTTGTCTTCAAACATACTTCCGTCCCTATCACATTGCCACACGGCGATAACGGCCATAATTTTGCCCTCTTTGACCCAAAGTTGATGGTTGCTGTTTGTATATACAGTAATTCCTGGGTGGCTGCCTGTCAAGCGATAATAGGGCGCTTCCATAAAGGGCTTTTTAAAACGCGTTGAGTGAGGGCTCGTGTGCGCTGGAGGCCGCCTACAGACTGGAATCGGCGCCCCTGATCCGTTATCCTGAGCGGCTAAATTTACCCAGATTTTAGGGAATAGGGGATTAGTTATGGGGAGCACGACGGCTGCTTCAGGTTCAGAAACCGCAGCACCCATTCGAGCCGGTGTCGTTGGCCTGGGGTATTTCGGTACCTTTCACGCCGAAAAGTACGCCACTTTGCCGGGCTGCGATCTGGTTGGCGTAGTGGACCACAATTTAGAGGGCGCTGAAAAAATAGCCACGGAATACGGTGCTCATGCCTATACCGACCATGAGGATCTCATTGGCTTGGTGGACGTGGTCAGTGTGGTGACACCCGTGGGACAACATTACGCTGTGGCCAAAGATTTTTTGGAGGCAGGGGTGCACGTTCTGGTGGAGAAATCCATTACGGAAACCACGGAGCAGGCGGAGGAGCTGATTCAGCTTGCCAAGAAAAACGGCGTAACCCTGCAGGTGGGGCATGTGGAGCGTTTCAATCCCGCCTTTAGTCACCTCCCCGATGATCTACGCAATCCCACTTATATTGAAACTCATAGGCTGACCCAGTTTCGGCAGCGTGCCGCAAACGTCAGTGTCGTTTTGGACTTAATGATTCACGACATCGATTTGGTGCAATCGCTGGTGCGCTCTCCGGTACAAAGTGTTCAGGCCAAAGGCATTTCGGTCTACTCTGATGCACTGGATTTGGTGAATGCGGTTGTGCAATTTGAAAATGGCACAGTGGCAAACCTCACGGCCAGTCGCGTCAGTATGGAGCCGCAAAGAACCCTTCATCTGTTTCAGCATCAGGCCTACACGTGCCTGGACATGCAGAAAAAAACCATTGTGACGCAACGGCAAACCGAAGGCGGTGGTTTGGATGTGGACGAACTTCAGCTGGAGAACGAAGATACGTTGCGAGCCGAAGTGGCCGCTTTTCTCGAAGCCGTTAAGACGGGAGGGGAACCCGTCGTAACCGGTACTGACGGCATGTTGGCTTTAGATACCGCCATTCGTATTGCCGAAGCCATCGAAAAAGGAAAGAGCTCCAATGAGCCCTTGCCCTTGGGTGACGGCAAGCTTAAGGGCAGCGGCTATGTGGCTCACGACCACCACCCGGAAACCCGGGAGCCATTCTTTTCCCGCACATCTCTTATTGATCAATCCAAAACAACAAGGTGAACACTTAATGGTGCCTCTTTTTGATCCGCATCCGCAGCATGCGCGTGTGCGCACGGAAGTTGTCCAAGCCGTGAACGAAGTTCTCGACAGTGGGCAGTTTATTATGGGACCCAACGTACAAAATTTTGAGGACGAGGCTGCGGTTTACCACGGAGTGAAACATGCCATTGGTGTCGCCTCTGGCACTGACGCGTTGCTCCTGGCACTGTTGGCGGCGGGCGTTGGTGAGGGTGATGAGGTGATTACCTCGCCGTTTACCTTTATTGCCACGCTGGAAGCCATCTATCAGTGTGGCGCTACAGCCGTATTTGCGGATATCGATCCGGCGACCATGAATTTGGATCCGGATGCTACCGCTTCTGTAGTCACAGAGCGTACTCGTGCGGTACTGCCCGTGCACCTGTTCGGTCAGGCGGCGGACATGAAACCGTTTTTGGAACTGGGGCAAAAACACAATCTGCGAGTCATCGGCGATTGCGCCCAAGCGTTTGGGGCTCGGTACCACGGAACTTCCGTTGGCGCTTTGGGGGACGCGGGCTGCTTTAGCTTTTTCCCTACGAAAAACCTGGGCGGATACGGAGACGGTGGTTTAATTACCACCGATTCCGACGAGCTGGCGGACGCTGTGCGCGTACTGCGCAACCACGGCAGCCGCACTCGTTACTATCACGACGTAGTGGGTTACAACAGCCGCTTGGATGAAGTTCAGGCGGCCGCGCTGCGCATCAAGCTCCGTCACTTGGAAGAGTTCAATGAGTCGCGTCGCGCTGTCGCGGCCATTTACGATCAGGAGTTGTCCAAGCTCGGTATTCGGACTCCCAAGATTTTGGATGGCTGCCACCACGTGTATGGGCAATACACCATCTTGCTCAGCGAGCGGGATCGGTTACGTGACGCCCTGCAACAGCGCGACATAGGTTCAGCCATTTATTACCCGGTGCCCTTGCATCGCCAGAGCGTTTGCCGGGATACCTTTCAAGAACTGTCATTTCCAGTCTGTGAGCAGGTGGCGGAGGAGTGCTTGTCGCTACCGATGTTTCCCGGCATGACGGAGGCTCAGGCCCGCGAAGTCGTCGCCGCCGTGGCCGAAGTGCTTTAAGAACGATCCCCCCAGACCTGATTGCCAGGTCTGGGCATTTCACTTACAGTAGCTTGTCAAAGTCATTATCCGCGGGCGCGTGAAAAAGGTGGTTGCCGTGAGTCAGTTTTTCCGTGGCGGAATAAAGTTATGGTTGATCCTGCTTGGGCTAACCAGCCTTTTCGCTTGCACCTCCCACTCCCCCCCTTCCTCGCTCGCAGGCTTGGTCACTCAGGCGGAACCCGCGCAACTGGGTACCGGTGCCGCACTGGCCGCCGACGGCAACTTGCACATTGTGGTCCGAGAGGGCGAACACCTGGCTCTCTACTCGAGCCCAGATCTGGGCGCCAATTGGAACGCGCCGACGCGTATCAACGCTGAGCCGGAAGCCATCTCCGCCAATGGTGAAAACCGACCTAAAGTGGCTCTGGCCAAAGACGGCGGACTGCTGGTGAGTTGGACCCACCCTCTGGCCAAACGCTTTACTGGTGAGATTCGCCTGGCCCGCTCTGGGGACGGGCGTACGTTTAATGAACCCTTCACCGTCCACCGGGACCGGAGCGAAATCACGCACCGATTCGACTCTCTGTTGGTCACCAAGTCGGGGGACGTCTTGCTGGTGTGGATAGACAAACGCGATATGGAAATCGCTCACGCGGCCGGTGAAGAGTACAGGGGCGCGGGTATATACGCCGCCGTGTCCACAGATCATGGCCGCAGCTTTGCGCCCGAATTCAAACTGGCTGATCACGCCTGCGAGTGCTGTCGTATTGCGTTCGAAGAAGATGTGGATGGCTCAGCCCTGGTGCTTTGGCGGCATGTGTTTGAGCCCAATGAGCGCGACCACGCACTGCTTCGCTTGGATCCAGCGCAGGTCCCCGGCCCGGTTCAGCGCGCTACCTTTGACCGCTGGGCGATCGACGCCTGCCCGCATCACGGCCCCGGATTGGCTGTTGCGGATGACGGTACGCGCCACTCCGTATGGTTCAATGTTCGCGAAGGCGAACCTCAGGTTTTTTATGGCCACTTGCAAAGCGGGGAGCCCGAAGGCCAGCGGTCGGTAGGTGGTTCGCGAGCGGCTCATGCCGATGTGGCCGTACGCGGAGACCTCGTCACCTTGGTGTGGAACGAATTCGACGGTGAGCGTACTCACCTGTATACCCAAACGTCTTCCGATGGTGGTAAGACTTTTGAATCAGTACAGAGCTTAAGCAGTACCTCTGGCCGAGTGGATCAACCGCGCCTGGCCCAGCAGGGCGACAAGCTTTTGGTTGTATGGCATACAGAGCTGGCGGGCGTTGAGGTTTACTCCCTATGAAAAAATTATTTGGCTGGGTAGCGCTGAGCCTGATGGTCTTGGCGTCTGCCGCTAGCGCCGAGATTCAAACCCTGGATCGTGCCACCGCCAGCCATCTTGGTAACCCGAACAGCTACACTGTTCCCACGGTTGTGGCGTTTTGGTCTCTGGACTGCCCACATTGCAAACACTATTTACAGGAGTTGGGCGAACTGAATCGAACGCGCGAACAGGTGCAAGTCATCTCAGTGGCGGTCGAGCCGTTGCATAAGGAGCACGGTGAGGTTTTGGATGAGCTGAGAAGTGACGGGCCGAGATATGCCTACGGGGATGAGGTGCCCGCGGTTCTGGGTTATGCCCTTGATCCTGATTGGCGCGGCGAACTGCCCCGCGCGCTTTTCTTTGATGGTCGAGGCAACAAACTTACCCGCTCCGGCCGCCTGTCGATGGCGACCGTAAAGACGTTGCTTGAGCTTGATGGCGACGCTTCGGGAATTGAGTAACGTCTGTGTGGGCAGACGATTAAAACCGAAAGCCCAGAGACGCCGCAATATTACGCGCCCGGTGATCCACGGAAAAACCACCTAAAGTGACATCCATTTGGGTTGCCGTGTACTCCACCCCGATGAACAAATCTTGAGTAATATCAAGCTGTACGCCCACGCCGTAGTAAAGCCCGGTGCCGCTATCGTCAAATACGAACACTTCTCCGGGGAATTCTGAGTCGATTTCCTCAAGCTCAAAATTCCAATGCGAGGCGCCGACACGGCCCACCAACGAATATCCCGCTTGCAGTGGCAAGCTCATCTTCACTCCAGCCATCAGTGCCGAAGATTTAAACGTTTCGTCTATGCGGCCAAACTCGTCGACCCAGCGATCGTCGTAGCTGCCGTAGTTTTGATAGGACAGTTCAACGGCCACATTGGGGTTAAAAGAGTAAGCTCCCCGTAAGCCGAACGAAGTGCTATCGCCGGAGGCTCGGTCACCATCGCCAAAGTCGGTGCGTTGATTTGAGATGCCCAGCAGCACTTCGGCGGATAAGTCCTGATACGCGTGCGCCGATACCGTCAGTGAAGAGATCAGAACGCCCAAAACGAGTTGCTTTTTCATGATTACCTCCAAAAGTTCGTTGCGGCGCCACGCTGTAAGGTGACCCATTGCAGGGCATAGTAGCAAATACCGAGTGCTGCCAGCCACTAAGGTTGGTAAACACTGGCGGGCGGTTACCAGACCCAACCCAATAACAGCAGAAAGCACAGTAGCCAAGCACTGACGGCCACCGTGCCTTGCTGCCAAAACCGATTCCACTTGCGTTCTCTCTGGCGCCACTGCGTCTTATCGAGGGTAATCACCATGAGGCCTCGGGCGCGCCACTGCAGTAGACGCTTCACCCATAAGGATGCGTAAATCGCTGGGTTGGGCAGCGGTACCAGTGCGCGCGGTATTGTCCAACCCTGTCCCAAGGCTATGGCAATTAAGGCGCCCGCCACGACCAAGGGCAAGATGATCGACCAGGCGTCATACAACGTAAGGCTTGCCAGCATCGCTGTGCGCATCTCATCCCAAACCCAAGGTAAAAGCAGTGGGGCGCAACACAAAAAAGCCCAAGGGTAAGTCAGTCGCCGGGAAACTGTTGTTTGATCCCCCTGTTTTTGCTTCATCAGCCATAGCGCGCGCGCGAGTACCAATGCGGAAGCAAAAGAACCCCAAGTGATCAAGGGCAGCCAATTTCCCAGAGCCGTTTCAGTCAGACTGCCTTTCAGTAGTGTTTTTACCGCTCCGCCACTGGTTAAAGGCAAACCGGCAATGGCCAGCGCAGGGATTAGCATCAAAAACCACTGGCCGACAGATAAACGATGGCGACTCGCCAGCCCCGCACCCATAAACAGTGCGCCTTTGGCCAGGCCGTGGTGTACCGCATAGAGTGCCAACAAGGCGACCCAGAGTTCATGAGTCCCTGGATTATTCCAGGACAGGGACAGAATGATTAACAGATAACCGATTTGGCTGATCGAGGAATACGCCAAGGCCGCCTTGGCCCGAGTCTGCAATATGCCCAGCACTACGCCGTAAAAAGCACTGAAGAGGCCGATGGCAAACAACCATTGGGACCAATCCGCCAGCAGCGGATCATCCTGCGGCATAAAACGCCACAGACCTAAGATGCCGGCCTTGATCATAGCTCCAGACAGAATCGCACTGGCCGCTGCCGGAGCGGCGGGGTGCGCTTGGGGCAGCCAGATATGCAGTGGCCAAAAGCCCGCTTTTATCCCAAACCCCAACAGTAGAAGGATGGCTGTGGGGATACCTAGCGGCGCTGTTTGCCATGCCTCAAAATCCAGGGCGCCACCGGCTTCATGAATGCGCACTAGCAGGGCGGCGTAAAGAAACATTTCACCCAGCACCGCCAGCTGTACATACAGGCGTCCCGCCTGACGGGGCTCGGCTCCGCCGGTGTGTACAACCAGGCCATAGGCGCACAAGCTCATTAACGTGAACCCCACGTAAAAGCTGACACCATCCTGAGCGATAATCAGCAGCAGGTTGCCGCTAAGAGTGATTAACCAAAAAGTCCAGAAGCGCCGCCGCCGTGGGTGTGTGCGTTCACTTTGTGAGGCGTAAAGGCTGGCACAGGCCCACAGTAAGGCACTAAACCCCAAAAAGGCGCGGGTCACCAGATCGTCTCCACCCCAAGTGGCCCCTGGCCACAGCCAGGCCATGCTGTGACTGGCGGGCGGATACAAAGCCGCTAGGAAGGCGGGCACGCAGGCCAGCCATAACCAGGGCGCGACACGGTCTCGCCAGCGCCACATCAGGGGCATGGCCAGCAAGGGAGCCAGCGGGATGCCTAACCACCAAAGACCCGTCACAACCCAAACTCCCGCTGCACAATTAATTGCGCCCAGGCGAGGGGGCTAAGGTCCGTACCGGCGAGGATGCCGGCCAGCAGAGACAGGACGGCCGTGAACACAGTGGGCCACAGCAGCATCCAATGGGTTTCTCGCCGCCCGGGTATGCCGCCGCCAAGTTTGGCGTCTCCCGGCCAGGTTTCGGGTGCGCGCATAAACCAGCCCCGATACACCAGGGGTAAAAAATAGGCGGCGTTAAGTAGCCCCGCGATCACCAGAATCACAATGACCCACCCTTGGTCGACCTCCAGTGCGCCTGAGCCCAGATACCACTTGCTGATAAAGCCGGCGATGGGTGGTACGCCGATCATGCCCAAAGCGCCTACGGTGAACGCAGCCATGGTAAAAGGCATACGTTTGCCCAGGCCATTCATTTGTCGTATCCGGTGCACATGCAGTGTTTCGGCAAAATTCCCGGCGCAGAAGAACAGGGTGATTTTCATCAGCCCTTGGTGGACCAGATGCACCATGCCTCCAACAGCCGCCACCGGCCCCAACAAAGCGACGCCGAGCGTGATATAGGACACCTGGCTGACGGTTGAATAAGCCAGCCGCTTTTTAAGTTCTTGCTGCTGCAAGGCTTTGATGGAGCCGTACATAATGGTCGCGGCCGCCAACCAGAGTAATGGCTGAGTTAGCTGCAGCAGCTGCATGGGCTCCACACCGTAAACGTCATACACCACACGCATAATGCCAAAGGCGCCTGCCTTAACCACCGCCACAGCGTGCAGCAGGGCGCTGACTGGCGCTGGTGCCACCATGGCCGTCGGTAGCCAACCGTGCATCGGGATTAACGCTGCTTTCACGCCCAGCCCGGCAACCAACAGCACAAACGCCAGTATCAGGCCGGCGCGATGACTATCCACCAGGGGCGCCAGATAACCGCCGGGCACAAACTCCGGACTGCCCGTCAATGCGTGTAGCAAGGCCACGCCCATCAGTAGCAGGGTGCCCCCACCTAGTGTGTAGGCCAAATAAATCCGCCCGGCGCGCATAGCGCCCGCCGTGCCCCGGTGCACCACCAGCGGAAAAGTGGCCAGTGTCAGGAGTTCATAGAAGAGCAGAAAGGTGACCAGGTTGCCGGCCAACGCCAGGCCTACCGTTGCGCTCACACACAAGCTGAAATAGCCAAAGAAGCGGGAACGCAAGGGAGCGCCTTCCAAGTAACCGATGGCGTAAATTGTGGTGGCTAACCACAGCACCGACGACAGCGCCACAAATTGTAGGGACATGGCATCAGCGTGCAGGATCAACTCGCCGCCGGGCAAAAAGGGCAGCGCGAAGCGGAAGCTCAGGCCCTGGTTGACGCCGTAAAGCATCAGCCCGACCAGGGCGAGTTTCAAAAACACACCCGCCATGTTCAACTGCGTGCGCAGGCGATATTGATCTTCTCTCAGGGCAAAAATCAGCAGCCCGGGAATGAGCGAGGTCAGTACAATCGCTGGCGGCAGCATGGCGGCAATAGTCGGGTTCATGCACTCACCCTCGTCACGCCGGTCAACCATTCAATCAGCGGCTCGCTGACCAGTGCCATTCCCCACACCAAAAGTGCCGGCAACATCGTTAACCACTGGGCGAATCGATCCGGGCGGTAATTGGGGCCCATGGGCTCAGCTCGGTCAAACGCCAGGCTTACCACCCTAAACACGTAAACGGCGCTGGCCAAAGTTCCCAATAAAACGCCTACGGCCCAGGGCCAATGGCTCGGTTCCAGAAACAGAGGCTGAAGCAGCACCCACTTGGCGAGAAAGCCACCGCTCGGGGGAAGCCCGATCAAGCTGCCCCCGGCCACCGCAAAGGCAAACATGGCCACCGGGACGGTTTGCGTGGCGCCTTTCAATGACGTCAGGCGTCGACTTCCCAAAGTGGCTTGCATTTCACCGGCGGCCAGAAACATGGATAACTTGGCCAAGCCATGGGCGAGCACGAACAACCACAGAGCCACATGCAGCTCCGGAATTTGCCAGAACAGCAACAAGCCAAGCGCCATGAGGGCGTACCCTAACTGAGCGACAGTGGAATAAGCCACTAAGGTCTTAATGTAGGGTGTGCGCATCGCGGACCAACCACCGGAGAGCAGGGCCAGAACCCCGGCCACTGCCATCAGGAATCCCGCCTGTTGGCCAATTTCCGCAGGTGCGGCTTGACTCCAAAGCAACCACAAAATGAATAAGGGGCCTTTTACTACCAGCGCCGAGAGCAGAGCACTCACCGCTGTGGGTGCACCCGCGTGGGCGGGAGGCAACCAAAGATGCAGGGGCCAGAGGGCGGCCTTAAGCATCAGTCCCAGCGTCATCAGCATCAGGGCGGCGCTGGTGGTGTGATCCGCTTGCGTAACTTCCGCCAGCAGGCCTACATCAAGCACGCCATACTGCCCATACAGCAAGGCGACTCCAAGTAGATAGCAAAGCGAGGCCATTAAGGATAAGAGCAGGTAGCGCAATGCGGCGCGGTAAGCTTTCGGCCCTGCCAGGGCGACCAGTGCCACCGAAATCAGCCCTAACAGTTCTAGCGTGACGTACCAATTGAATAAATCACGGGACAGCCAGAGCGCAGCCAGGCTACCGTGCAGTAGGCAAGACAGTGGCCAGTAGTCGCTGTGACGAGTTTGGCTATGACGACTGCGCGCGGCATAGATGGCCACGAGGAAATGAATCAGTGCGGTAAACGCCAGTAACATCCCAGTGACCGGCGTAAGATGAAAACGTATCGCCAATGGGCTGTCCCAGCCACCCAAAAGCAATGTTTCGCTGCCCCCGTCCACCACCTGAAACAGAGCGCCAGAACCTGCACCTAGGGCAAGAGCGCTGCTCAGTATCACCAGCAACGCACTTCTTGAGCGCAACGCCAGCAACAGCAATGCAGTGGCCAGAGGCAGCAACATGCTTAGCAGCGCGAGATTCACCGAGGGGCCTCCTCTTGCTGCTTTTCACGCTGTGCCACAGCTTCCGAGCTTGCCAGGCGCAGAGCAAAAGCGGTGGCGCTCACCGCTACTACCAAGCCAGTGACGACCAGTGCCTGCAGAACCGGATCCACCGGGTCGCTGCGAATCGCCAGAGCTACCATGACGGTAAAGACACCACCACCCATAATGTTGACGGCGATAATTCGGCGCAATACATGACTTTGACGCAGCATGCCGTGCAGCCCCAGCAGCCAGAGCGTGGTTCCAACACAAAGGTAAAACAGGCTTAGACTCATTCGCGCAGCTCCTCCCGGCCGCCGGCCACGAGAAGTGCCAGAGTGGCGGCGATGGAAAGCGTAGCCGCCACCTCGATAGTGACAATCAGTGTTGTGTTCCACACCCGTGGATAAACCAACCAACCCTCTCCCAGCCAAGCGGTCGCGGCTGCCACACCTAAAAACAGGGCCACGCCCATCAGAACCAGCACCCTAATTGGCCACTGGTGCCAACTCAGTGAGGGCAATAGTCCGTTCAAACGCAAAACTACAGCCCCAGCCGCGAGCAGGGCGCCCGCCTGGAACGCCCCGCCAGGAGCCGCTGTGCCGCGCCACAATAGGTAGCCGCCAATGAGTACGGCCAGTGGCGCCAAAATTTGGCTCCACGCCAGCAGCAGCGGCCAAGGCTCGGGAGTGGCCAGGGAGGCGGGGCGCAGCTGGCGCAGCCCCAGCAGTGCGAATAGCACCACAAGAAGTTCCAGTAAGGTATCCCAGGCGCGGAAATTCAGAAGCACGGCGGTAACGGGATGGGATACGCCGCTATCCTGCAGATTCTCCTGGACCAAAGCGGGCAATGGCAGGGGGCCTTCGTCCAGTGGCCACACGGCTTTTAGTAGCAGTGCGAGCACCAAAGCAGCAAAAACCGTGGCGGGAATTTTTTGCGCCGTGAGTTTAGTGGAAGGCCTTTCGGGGCGAGCGTGGGCTAGAGCACCGAGCAGCAAAGCGCCTGTGAGCCCGGCGCCAATCGCCGCCTCCGCTAGCGCCAGATCGGGCGCTCCCAGGCGTGCCCAGGTGATGGCGAGCAATAAGCCGAAGGTGATAAACAGTACGATACTGGCGTAGGGCGTGCGAGCGTGAAGCACCGCGACGGCCAGCACGATCAGCAATAATCCCAGAGTGCCGTCCATCAGCCATTCAGGGTTGGGCACGACGCTCCTCCTTTATGCCAGCCTCTTGTTCTCTTTGATAACGGGCCAACAGTTGGCACGCGGTGGCACCGGAAGCCACAATCAGTAACCAAATGAATATCATCACGGGCACTTCTTGCCACGTTTGGGCGCGTAGACAAAGCCCTAAAACAATCAGCCCTAGGCCCAGGGTGTCCGCCTTGGTCAGGGCGTGTAGCCGACTGTAGACGTCGGGGAAGCGCAGCATCCCCACGGTGCCAGCCACAAAAAAGAAGGTGCCAACCAGCAACGGTGGCCAGCTTAGCCAGTAGAGTACTTCGTTCATCGTGGGTCCTCTTTTTGGGTGGACCTGCGTAGAAATTGCACTAGAGCAGCGGACACCACTGCGGCCAGCAGAGCCAGGACCAATGCGACATCCCGCAACGCGGGTATCGCCAGAGTCTGAGCCACAATTAAAAGCACCGCGGCGCCAGTGGTGCCAAACAGCTGGATCGCGAGCAGCCGATCCACTCGGGTGGGTCCCAACACCACCCGCCACAGTCCCGCGAGCACGGTGCACAGCAGGATGACGGCCAGTACGATCATGAGTCTTCGGTTCCCAGTAGACGAGTTAGGTGCACCTCCAAGTCCGCCACTGTGTGATGCCAGGGTTGGCTTAAATCCAGCGTATGCACGCACAGCTGGTCGCCATCGACTTGAGAGGCCAGAGTGCCGGGAAGCAGCCCTACCATGGCGGATAACAAAATACGCTCCTGCGGGTCCGTGCAGTGGAAGGAATATTTCACCCAACCTGGATTAAGGGGGCGTCGAGGGTGTAGAGCGCGGCGTGCCACATCCCAGCCGCCAGCCCACAGCTGGTAGCTAAAGAAGGTCAGAAAACCCGGTAGACGTAAAAGTTTGAAGCGTTTTGGGCGCACTCGAAGGAGTAAGGAAACTGCACAGGCGCCAAGTATCCATAACGCGCCAAAAGCCCAACCGGTACCTCCGGTGAGCAGCCACCAGATAATGGTATAGGTAAGCAGCCAGTAAAACCCATCCGTAAGCGTTTTGCTTGCCAGGACTGTATGCACGGGTACTCCATTGGCCTCGTTAGCCGTAAACAGTCTATAGATAGTAGGGTAAATAGGGCGGCCCCTCAAGTTGGACGGGGCGCCACCCCAAGCTCGCGTGTGCAGGTCTGGACCGCTAGCGGGTGGCGAGTGTTAAACGTGACCGTTGAAACCGCACAGGCAGTTAAGAGGGTTGAGGGCCCAGCTGAGCTTGCGCGACTTTCTTTCGATAGTCGGTGGGTGTCATACCCACCTTGCGTTTAAACAGCGTGTTAAACGTGGCTTTGCTGTTAAATCCGACGTCGTACATGATGTTGAGTACACTCTTGTCATTTCCTTCGCAGGCTAAAAGCCGCTTGGCTTCTTCTACACGATAGCTGTTCACAAACTCAAAAAAATTGCAGTGGAAATGCCTATTGATAATGGTGGATACGGTGCGGGGGTTAAGTGAAAGGTGCTCGGCCAACCTGTCCAAGGTGAGCGGTGTAAGATACAGCTTTTCTTCTTCCATGGCGCGCGTTAGCCGAGCGGCTTGTTGGGGTTGAATTTTTGGCGGTTCTTCGGCGCACTCGCTATCGTTGTAACGTTGATCCATCCCCTCGCAAATGCTCGAGTGGCGCAAACTAAAAAATATCAGCACGCTAATAAGGACAAAGGTGGTGTAGTTGCCCAGTAGTCCCATAATTTCAAAATTCACCTGCACGCCGTACATAATCGCCAGCATCACAAAGAAAACGACCAGCACCGACCAGGCGCGGATGAGTAGAAATCCTGTTACCAGTAGGGTCAGCCAGGAAAGATCCAGTTTTTCAATGTCGGAATAATTGCGCTTTAAGTGCTTGCGATACCGAGTAAGTTCTACCAAGCACAATACCCCCAGGGCGGTACGAAACACTTCTCTAAACAGCGAAACATAGTTCATGTACTGGGGGGCTATGTGCAAACTATAGCCCTCTTGCAGGGCGCGCTTTAGATCCATATCCAGGCTGTAGTAAAAGAAAAACTGATAAATCAGATAAGCCGCAGCCGGTAGCAAGTACAGGGTGTCTTTCCATGTCAGTTGATAACTCTTATAGATCAGCGATCGGGTGTACCAAAGCAACAGCGGTCCTTCCAACCAGTAGCCGTAGTCAAATACGTAAAAGAGGTTGGGAGAAATGGAGAGTGCGATGTTGCGAAATTCGGCGCCAAAATTAATCAGGATGTCCAGTGGTATCGCCGCATGCTGCAAGAGAAATAAGGCTAGCAATGTGTTTCGCAGCCAAAATTCATTTCTTAGAGTGAACAATAATATCGCGAAAAGTATGCATTGATAGGCTGTCATTAACAGCACGACATCATGGGTATTGAATATCACCTGATCCATCACAACACCGATTTATTATCGTATAAGTATGGCGCCTTCCGTCGCTCATCCATTCGTGCCTGTCAGACGGAGCGCGAAATAATACACCGACTGTCAGTATTAAGCAGCCGTTTTTTCCGTCGATTCTGCACACTGCTTCACATGAATGGAATCCGCTCAATGATGTTTGCGCTATCAAGTTGGCGAGGACGACGATGTTAATTGTGGCGCATGTTTCCTGACGACAATTTGTTACGCCTTTAACCGGCCGACATCAGTTTTTAATGTTCGGATAAACACAGCGCAGAGTGCAGAAGTTTGAACGTTCGGATTTATGAATTGCAGAAGGTTTGACGACGCTTGAGAAGAATTTATGGAATATGCCGGCTCCCAATTTATTGGGTTTTTACTGGTGTGAAGTTGACGGCCAGCTAACAACAATTTAAAAGGAGCCAAAATGTTCAGACTAAAAAGAACGGCCAAGCCCTGGGCGTTTCTTGCCGTCGCGCTGTTGGGCGTCGGCAATTCTCACGTGATGGGGCAAGACATCGATTGGATAGACAGCACATTTGAAGACGGAAAGACTTATCCGTGGGTTAATAGTTCGGGCTGGGGAACCGCAGCGGACTTTGATGTCAATACCTCCGACGGACGGATGTGTGTGACAGTAAATGAGACCGGAATTGAGGCTTGGAACATCACTTTCCGCGTCGAGCGACTACACATTCAGGCGGGTGAAACCTATACGTTCTCCGCAACTTTAGAAAGCGACGGCGACGCCGCTGTGAATTCGTTTATAGCCCATGAACCGCCACATGCCGCTAACTGGGGAGCGCCGGTACTTTCGCGCACGCATGCATTGAGTGCTGGCAGCCCCGAAACCATTGAGTGGACCCATTCTTCCACTCGGGAATACCGGGGCGCGTACGTCGGTTTCCATATGGGAGGCGGTTCCCTGGTTCCGGCGAACACCACCATTTGTATTGGTGACGTAGAACTCAAGGGCCCGCCATCTCCTTACGTTCGGGAAGAAGAGCCCGTTTCACCGATTCAGGCCAACCAATTGGGCTACATTCCCGGCCTGGCCATGCGCGCGACTTACGTTTTGCCCGAAGGGGCGGACAATACGCCGAGAGATTGGCAATTGCAGTACAACGGTTCGCGTGTAGATGGTGGGCAGACCATTCCCGCCGGATTCGACGCGGGCTCTGGTAACCAAATCCAGAGCATCGATTTTTCCAGAGTTGAACTCGATGTCCTGGGAGAAGGTTATCGCTTAGTGGTCGATGAAGGCGGCACTGAAATCATCGGCCGTTCCTTTGCCATCGCCAACGATTTATATGATGAACTCCGGTATGACGCTCTGGCGTATTTCTATATGAACCGGGCGGGCATCGAAATCAGTGCCGATGTGGTGGGCGAAGACTTGGCTCGTCCCGCTGGCCATCTGGGCGATGATGCCATACAGACCTTAGGTTGTAACCCGAGCATCGCGAGCTTGCCACAGGATCATTTGGATCCGGCGTTTCTTGAAGAATGTTTGACGCTGGATGTGTCCGGTGGCTGGTACGATGCTGGCGATTACGGCAAGTATGTGGTCAATGGTGGCATCTCGGTGTGGACGCTCTTGAACCAGTATGAGCGATTCAAGCACCTGAGTGATGTGACGCCGTTTGGGGATGGCCGTATGCATCTGCCAGCCGACGAGCAAGGCGACGGTTTGCCGGATTTGCTTAACGAAGCCAAGTGGCAGCTTGATTGGATTATGAAAATGCAGGTTCCGGAAGGTGCAATTTACGAAGGCATGGTATACCACAAGATGCACGGTGATAGCTGGCCAGGACTTCCCAGTTACCCCCATGAAGATCCGTCTACTCGGTACGTTTGGCCACCTTCTACGGCAGCGACTTTGAATTTTGCCGCCGTCGGTGCCCAGTGTTACCGGATCTTTCGGGAATACCCAGGTTATGCAGACTTTGCGCAAGCCTGCCTTGATCGTGCGGTACGTGCCTTTGATGCGGCCGTGACCGGACCCTTCCTACGTTCACCGCCAACTCAACAACAATTCGACGGCGGCGGGGCCTATGAGGACAACGTGTTGAACCCCGACGAATCCTCTTGGGATCACGTCGAGGATGAACGTTACTGGGCAGCAACCGAGCTGTACTTGGCGACTGGAGATGCCCAGTACGCGGCTGACATGGACAACTATGCGGCTCACCTGCAACTGGATGATGGTTTGTCTGCGTTTAGTTGGTTCCAGACCGATGGGCTGGGAGTTGTTTCGTTGGCCACCGCTGGTGAGGCTATGTCGGCCGATCCTGACTGGGTAGCCCAGGCGCGCGTAGCCATACAGAACACCGCCCGCCGTTACGCGGAAGAAACTCAGAACAGCTACGGTTTGAATTTCAACGCAGAAGAGATGTATTGGGGCTCCAACGCCAACATTGTCAATAACATGATTGTGCTGGGCTTAGCCCATGACTTTAGTCAATGTAACCCACTGTATGCGGATGCCATGCAAACCAGCATGAGTTACCTGTTGGGCCGTAACCCCATGGATATTTCTTATGTTACCGGAGTGGGTGAGCGACCCGTGCAGGAGCCGCACCATCGGGTATGGGCTAACGCCGAAGTGCACCATTTTCCCGAGCCACCTCGTGGCGTTATGGTCGGTGGACCCAACATGACAGTGGGCGACTGGGAAGACGATGTGGCCGCACAAGTCCTCGACCCAGACTGCCCACCGTTGACCTGCTACGTAGATCACATTAAGGCCTACGCCCAGAACGAAGTGACCATCAACTGGAATGCGCCCTTTGCCTGGGCCGTGGCTTATATGGCGGAGTTGGCGAGTGATCAGCAGCCTGCGTCCTGTGACGGTGATCCGTTGGTGGCGCTGGATGGCAGCATCAATCTGGACGTTACCGATTCGCTGGATTTACGCGCCTTGAACAATGGTGCGGCGGGAGACACCTATGCCTTGGACCAAGGCCCCACTTACGGGCAAGTGGTCATCACCAACGGCGTAGCCACCTACACTCCGAGCGATGACTTTGACGGTAACGACAGCTTCACTTACGTCATAGTAAGTGCTGCAGGCGTTGTTTCAGACCCGGCTCGGGTGAGTGTTACCGGCTCAACTGTGGGTGTATGTCAGGCTCCAGCCTGGTCTCCCACTGAAGAGTACCCGACGCCCGGTACAGTGGTATCCCACAACGGCGCTGAGTACTACAACGAGTGGTGGATCAACCCCGATGCCAACGAGCCAGCCCCCGACGAAAGCTTCTCGTGGGGTCCTTGGATACTGATCGGCCCCTGTGGAGGTGTTCAGGATCCGGACCAGTTGGGCGTATCACCTTCCAGTCTTTCCTTCGACGTTAATGGTGGTACCCAATCCGTCAATGTCACTGGCAATGTCAGTTGGGTAGCGGAAAGCAACGCCGGTTGGATTACGGTGAATAACGCTCAGGGCAGTGGCGCGGGTAGCTTCACCGTGACCGTGAGCTACAATGGAGGGTCAGAGCGTACCGGCACTATCACGGTAACCGACGGGACTCTCACTCAAACCGTTACGGTGTATCAAGTAGGTGAGCAAGTCGGCGGCGCGTGTGGTTACGAGGTGACTTACCAAACACACGAGTACCACAACAAGTGGAATGCTCTACTGACTATCGAAAACACCAGTGGCGCCGTGATGAACTCCTGGGAAGTGCTGCTGGCCTACCCGGATCACACCACCTTAGGCGCCTGGGGCGGTCCGGGCACTTGGGACGCGGATGTGGCGACTCTGTCCGGTGCGGGCAATCAATATCGCCTGACCAACAAACACTGGAACGGCACCCTCTATCCCGGCGACACGCTGACCATCCACTTGGATGGTAGCTCCGGCCCACCACCACCGGGCACCCCCGTTGTCCCTGCCGGCATTCCCGAGATCAGGGGGCCGGTCTGCGGTAACTGAGTGCCGTAAGGCCACTCTGTAAAGGGAGCCCGCCTGGGCTCCCGATCTTCGCTTAACCTCTCTTGGCCAGCCTTAGCGCTGGCTTTTTTGTGCCAGTAGGGTGCCTTTGACGCGCCGCGCTGTATCTTAGTGTCGGGACTGTGGATAATGCGGGCATTGAATCGCAGTGGCCGGAGTCAAGCGCCGGTTGTTCACTCCTGGAAGAGATTGATCTGTGTCTGAGTCAGCCGTACCACAACCCCGACGCGCCCATGGACTGCTTCGCTCGAGCTCGGTCGTCGGTTCCATGACCATGCTCTCGCGCGTATTGGGTTTGGTTCGAGACATCATCTTTGCCCGAGTCTTGGGTGCCGGTTCCGGCGCCGACGCGTTTTTTGTTGCCTTTAAAATCCCCAACTTTATGCGCCGTCTGTTTGCAGAAGGGGCGTTTGCCCAGGCATTTGTGCCGGTGTTATCCGAATATCGCCACAACGGTGTACACGCTGCTGTGCAGGATTTGGTGGACCGCGTAGCCGGGTGCCTGGGTTCCGTTTTGATCCTGATTACTTTGCTGGCGGTGGTGGGAGCACCGGTGGTGGCCGCCATGTTCGCCCCCGGTTTCTGGTTTAATTCGCCGGAGCAGTTTGCTCTGACGGTCGATCTGATTCGTATTACGTTTCCGTATCTGCTGCTGGTGTCTTTAACGGGTTTCGCGGGCGCCATTTTGAACAGCTACGACCGCTTTGCCATCCCCGCCTTTACGCCCGTTCTGTTGAACATCAGTTTAATCAGCGCCGCGTTTATGGCCGCACCGTTGGCGCTTACGCCTGCCTATGTATTGGCGTGGGGGGTAATTGTGGCAGGGGTCTGTCAGCTGCTTTTCCAGTTGCCGTTTTTACGACAGGTACACCTGTTGCCGTCTCCGAAAGTGGATTGGCGTCACCCCGGGGTTAAGAAGGTACTCTGGCTTATGGCGCCCGCCATGTTTGGCGTTTCAGTGAGTCAGATTAACCTGATGCTGGATACAATCTTGGCCTCCTTTCTGCCCACGGGAAGTGTCTCCTGGTTATATTATTCGGACCGTCTGGTGGAGCTGCCCAACGGTGTTTTTGCCATTGCTCTGGCGACAGTCATTATGCCCAGTTTGTCGAGGCTTCATGCCGCCGAGAGCACTGAACAATTCAGTCGCACAATCGACTGGGCACTGCGGGCCATTTTACTCCTCGCTGTGCCTGCCGCCTTGGCGTTGGTGGTGTTGGCCAAGCCGATCCTCTTTACCTTGTTTCAGTACGGTGAAACCACCGTTCGGGATATGCAAATGGCCAGCTATAGTCTGCAAGCCTATGCGCTCGGGCTGTTGGGCTTTATGCTAATCAAGATTCTTGCCCCCGGTTATTTTGCCCGTCAGGATATGAAAACACCGGTCCGCATAGGCATTATCGCCATGGCGGCCAATATGGGCATGAACCTCATCCTGGTGGCGCCTCTGTATTACTGGTTCAACATCGGCCACGTGGGCTTGGCGTTGGCCACGGCTTTGTCTGCCTACCTTAACGTATGGCTACTGTACCGAGGGCTTCGGCGGGCGGGCGTTTACAGGCCGCAATCAGGCTGGCGACGCTTGTTTTTGCAATACGGCGTGGCCAATGCGGCTATGGTGGCGGTGTTGTTTTTGGCCTTGAGCGTTTGGCCGGATTGGGCAGAGCCCCTTTGGTGGCAGCGGGGCAGTCGCCTGGCAATTCTGTGCTTGGGTGGTTTGTTGGTATATGCCGTTATATTGCGCGTAGTCGGCGTGAAAATCAGCCATTTTCGAGGTATGCACTGATATGCGGCAGATCGCCGCGGGTGTGCTAATCTGTGAATATGGGCGACACAGAAAACAACATTACGGGCAGGTCCCCCCCAGCGTCGGGGTTCGAAGACTCCGACGCCAGGCCCCCACGCGCCTCACTTATCCAACTCAGTTACGATTCTGCCAGTCACTGCGTCCTCGCCCATCTGGTTCCTGCCCCCGATGCCTCGGTAGTCACCTTAGAAGGGCTGCGCCACCAATTAGCGGAAGAAAGTTACGACCGCTACTTTGCGCCCGATGAAACCCTTCAGCCCATAGTACTTAAAGCCAATAAGGCCGAAACCGGTGAATACACCGTCGCTGAGCGGCGTGACGCCCGCTACGACTGGCGCATCAGCAAGGAAAAAGACGCTGTGTTTGTGACAGTTACGCGCGCTTACGGTGGAGATTCGCCTACCCGGCAGAGCCTGCGACAAGCGCTTATCGAGCTTAAAGTTCCGGATCCCTGTATTTTGTCGGCGGCTTTAGATGAGGTGGTGGCCATGGGCCAGGGGGAAAATGTGTGTGTCGCTAAAGCTCTGCCTGCAGAGCCTGGGCGGGATACCCGATTTGAACCACTGGTGGAAACTTGCCGAGAACTGAATCTGAGCGAAGACGAACGCGGACGCGTGGACATGCATCAGCTGCATGAGTTTGTGGTTGTGGAGCCGGGGACGCCTCTAATGCGCCGTCACGCCGCCACGGCCGGAAAGCCCGGCCTTAACGTTATTGGAGAACCGCTGAAGCCGAAACCTGGAAAGGACTTTGGGTATGGCAAGGACATCGAGGGCGCTCAAGTCTCCCCGGAAGATGGCGATCTTCTCATAGCCGCGATCAAGGGCCACCCGGTGGAGGTTGCTCACGGAATGCGGGTGGACCCCACATTAATAGTGAAGGACGTTGACCTAAGTACCGGCAATATCGACTTTGATGGATCTTTGGAGGTCACCGGCGATGTGACCAGCGGCTTTGTGGTACGCGCCAGCGGCGATATTGTCATTCGCGGCATGGTGGAGAAGGCCGAAGTCCACGCCCGCAAAAATCTGGTCGTCGCTGGCGGGGTCATTGGCGAAGACCTCGGCAGGGATAATCAAAACCACTTGCAACTGCGCACACAATTGCGTGCTGGTGGCGACCTGAGCGCCAAGTTCGTTAACCTGGCCGACTTGGTCGCCGGTGGCAATATCCAGGTTCGGGAATATGTCATGCAGAGCCATTTACACAGCCAGGGCTCGATATTGGTTGGACAAGCTGGGGGCAAGGGCTGCTTGATCGGGGGGCGGGCGTTTGCCGCGCAGCGCCTGATAGCCAATATCCTCGGCAGCGATGCCAGCGTCTATACGGAAATTCGCATCGGCAAAGCCAATCCCAAGCGGCGGTTGATGGAAGCTTTGAAGCAGGCCGTACTCTTGTGTGAGCACAATTGTCAGAAACTGCAGCCGGTGCTGGACGCGATTGAGCAGGCGGGCGTTCAGGGGCCGGCGCCGGAAAAACTGGAGAAAATCCGCAACACGCTGGACGCACAACGACAGCGCAGGCAACGCCTGCTGAGTCTCATTCAGCGCCTGACCGCTCGCCAGGAAGCTTCCCAGGATGCCTTGGTGGACGTAAAGCGGCAGTTGCACGCCAACGTTAACATCACTATCGATGGCGTTAGCCACACCTACGCAAACGATATGGGGCCACGCTGTCTGGTGCGTCGCGGCGCTGAACTGGTCAGCAAGTCCTGAGTCAAAGCCGCTAGGGCCCAAGAGTTTAGCGCCGGTACCCGCTGCGCTGACCCCTTACTCCTGCGGGAGCGCTCCTGTATACTCACGCCCCTTACAAGGACCCATTCAACTGAGGCATGCCGGTAACACCGTGAACCAGGCCCCCAGAGAATTTATCCGCGGGCTGCACAATTTGCGCCCCCGACATCGCGGCTGTGTCGCCACTATCGGTTCTTTCGATGGTGTGCATCTTGGGCATCAAGCGATCCTGGGTCAGTTGACCCGGGCCGCTGATGTTCATTGTCTGCCTGCCGTGGTGATCATTTTTGAGCCTCAGCCGCACGAATTTTTTGCCGGCGACGCCGCTCCAGCGCGTTTGACACGCTTGCGCGAAAAGGTCGAGGCGCTGTTCGCGGCGGGCGTACAACGGGTGCTGTGCCTGCGTTTTAACCTGGAGTTGCGCAGCTTATCCGCGCGTGAATTCGTTGAGCAGATTTTGGTAGAGGCTCTCGACATCAAGCATTTGGTGGTGGGAGATGACTTCCGCTTCGGCTGCGATCGCAGCGGTGATTTTGCACTGCTCCAACAGATGGGGCGTGAGCGCGGTTTTACCGTCAGCGATACCTGCACCTTGGAAATCGACGGCAAACGGGTGAGCAGCACCCGAATTCGACAGGCGCTTCAGGATGGGGACTTTGAGCTAACGGCTCGGCTCCTGGGACGCCCCTACGCCATCAGTGGGCGGGTTGTTTACGGTCGGCAGTTGGGACGCCAGCTGGGGGTGCCTACCGCCAATGTGCAGTTGCAGCGCTATCGCTCACCCTTGCAGGGTGTATTTGCCATTACCGCTCACCTGCCGGATGGGCGCTTGTGTCCCGGCGTAGCCAATGTGGGTGTGCGGCCGACGGTGAGCGGAACCGTCAAACCGCTGTTGGAAGTACACTTGCTGGATTTTTCGGCGCTCTTGTACGGTGCCAAAATTAATGTGGTGTTTCATCACCGGCTGCGAGACGAACAAAAATTTCCTTCTCTGGAACATTTGCGTGCACAGCTGCAGGACGACATACAGCAGGCACGAGACTATTTTCAAAACCACAATTCGGGCGAATCCTGACAAGCCATGACCGACTATAAAGCCACATTGAATCTGCCCCATACCGAATTCGCCATGAAGGCGAACCTGGCCCAACGCGAGCCGGCGATGTTGGAACGCTGGAACAAAGACCAGCTTTACCAGCAAATTCGCGCTGCTCGCCAGGGCAGGGAGCAATTTATCCTGCACGATGGCCCCCCTTACGCCAACGGCGATATTCATATCGGCCACTCGGTTAACAAAATTCTTAAAGACATCATCGTCAAGAGCAAAACTCTGAGCGGTTTTGATGCTCCCTATGTGCCCGGCTGGGATTGTCATGGTCTGCCGATTGAACACAATGTGGAGAAAAAGCACGGCAAGGCCGGGGTCAAGCTGGACGTAAAAACCTTTCGGCAAAAATGCCGCGAGTACGCCGCCAAACAAGTGAACGGTCAAAGAGAAGATTTTGTGCGCTTGGGGGTGCTGGGTGACTGGAACAATCCTTACCTCACCATGGATTACGCCTTTGAGGCCGACATCATTCGCGCCTTGGGTAAAATCGCCGAGCGCGGTCATTTGCACAAAGGCTTTAAGCCAGTTTACTGGAGCGTAGTGGGTGGCTCCGCGCTGGCGGAAGCGGAAGTGGAGTATCAGGATAAAACCTCTCACTCCATCGACGTGAAGTTCGCCTTTACCGACCCGGACGCAGTGGCCCACGCCATACCGGATTTGACCGGGACGGGCCCACTGTCCCTGGTTATTTGGACCACCACACCCTGGACCATTCCCGCCAACCAGGCGGTGAGCGTACATCCTGAACTGGATTACGTGATGGTGCAGGCTGGAGAGGAGCGTTGGCTGGTGGCCGAAGCACTGCTGCCGTCAGTACTGCGACGCGCTGGCCTAGAGGGCCATCAAGTCGTCGGCCACTGTACCGGCAAAGCGCTCGAGCAGTTGCAGCTTAGACATCCGTTTTACAATCGCCAAGTACCCGTAATTTGTGGTGACCACGTGACCACCGAAGCGGGTACCGGCTGCGTTCATACCGCGCCCGATCACGGCATCGATGACTTTTCCGTGGGGCAGAAGTACGGTATAGGGACGCTTAACTACATCGACGACAATGGTCTGTACCGGGACAATGTAGAAATTTTCGCCGGCGATCATGTGTACAAGGTGGATGACAAAGTCATTGCTTTGTTGGAAGAAAAGCAAGCCCTGTTGGCGCACAGCAAAATTACTCACAGTTATCCTCATTGCTGGCGCACCAAGACGCCGTTGATCTTCCGCGCCACGCCCCAGTGGTTTGTGAGTATGACCAAAAATCAATTGCGCGAGCAGGTGAAAGACGCCGTCGAGCAAGTGCAATGGGTGCCCGATTGGGGCCGTGCGCGTATTGATTCCATGCTGGCTTCCTCTCCGGACTGGTGCATTTCCCGTCAGCGTACCTGGGGCGTACCCATTGCGTTGTTTGTGCATAAACAAACCGGCGAATTGCATCCGGATACCCCTAAGCTGATCGAAGCGGTGGCTCAAAGAGTGGAAACAGACGGGATGGATGCCTGGTTTGATTTGCACCCGGGCGAACTTCTCGGCGATGACTCGGCTGAGTATGAGAAAGTCACCGATACCCTGGATGTTTGGTTTGATTCCGGGGTTACCCATTTTGCGGTGCTTGCGCAGCGCGAAGGGCTGCGTTACCCCGCAGACTTGTATCTGGAAGGCTCGGATCAACACCGGGGTTGGTTTCAGTCCTCCCTGAAAACCGCTATGGCCATGCACGGTACACCGCCTTACAAAGCGGTGCTGACCCACGGTTTTACCGTGGACGCGCAGGGCCGCAAGATGTCCAAGTCCGTAGGCAACGTGGTGCCACCGCAAAAAGTGATGAAAGAATTGGGTGCGGATGTGTTGCGCCTGTGGGTGGCGGCAACGGACTTTTCCGGCGAGATGAGCGTCTCTGACGAAATTCTCAAACGCACCGCCGATTCTTACCGCCGCATTCGTAACACGGCGCGTTTTATGCTCGCCAACCTGAACGGTTTTGACCCGGCACAAGACGCCGTAGAGCCGAATGAGATGCTGGCGCTTGATCGCTGGGTTCTTAACCGGGCAGCGGAGCTTCAGACAGATATCATTCGCGCCTATGATGACTACCAGTTCCACCAGATTTATCAAAAGTTGCACAATTTTTGTGTGGTGGATCTGGGTGGGTTTTATCTGGATATCATTAAAGACCGTCAGTACACCACTCGTGCCGACAGCTTGCCCCGGCGTTCCGCGCAAACGGCTTTGCACCAAGTGATGCAGGCCTTCGTGCGCTGGATTGCGCCCATATTGAGCTTCACGGCCGACGAAATCTGGCCACTGATCCCCGGCGATCAATCCGGCTCCGTGTTTTACGCCGAATGGTACCCACTACCAGCGCCTTCGGAAACCAGTTTCAGCCAAGAGGATTGGCAGCGTATTGCGGAGGTTAAGGATGCAGTGAACAAGGTGCTGGAAGCCAAGCGCGGCAATGGAGAGCTGGGCGGCTCACTCGGCGCCGAGGTGGTTCTGTATTGCGATGAAGAGCTGCACCTGCTTTTGGACCGCTTGGGCAATGAGTTGCGCTTCGTTCTGATTACCTCCAGCGCTGAAGTTAGGCCCCTGATCGATGCAACAGAGGCAGAGCTGACGGCGGTGGAAGGCTTGAAAGTGGAAGCCCGCAAATCCGAATACGCCAAATGCGCGCGTTGTTGGCATCATCGCCCAGATGTAGGCATCCATTCTTCTCACCCCGAAATCTGTGGCCGCTGCGTGGAGAATGTGGACGGCCCCGGTGAGCAAAGACGTTACGCCTAAAACACCCGCCGGACGCAAGCTGCGGCCGGCGGCCCATTCGAGAACTGAGATTGCACAACAGTAAGTTATTTATGAAATCCCTCACGTTTCCTCGCCAGGTTTGGCGCTGGTACGCCTTTGCGTTGGTCGTCCTGCTGTTGGATCAGATCAGCAAACAGTGGGTGTCCGCCGCACTGACTTATGGCGAGCCGGTGGTGTTTACACCGTTTTTTAATTTTACGCTCTTGCACAATCCCGGCGCGGCGTTCAGCTTTCTCGCGGATGCCGGTGGGTGGCAGCGCTGGTTCTTTACGGTACTGGCGTTGGGTGTGAGTGTAGTGCTGGTGATTTGGCTGGCGAAAGTTTGTGTCGCCAAGCCGCTGGAAGCGTTGGCACTGGCACTTATCTTAGGTGGCGCGCTGGGCAATGTGTACGACCGCTTGATGCTGGGGTATGTGGTGGACTTTATTGTCGTGCACTACCGGGACTATTACTTTCCCGCTTTCAATATTGCCGACTCCGCCATTACGGTGGGAGCCTTTTTGCTAATTTTCGACATGCTGTTCAGTAAGGAGAATCCATCCCATGACTGACCCTGAACTGGTGGTGGGCCCGGGAACCAGCGTGACCCTACATTTTGCTTTACGCTTTCCCAGCGGTGAGGAGATCGATTCCAATTTCGAAGCCGATCCGGCCACTTTCACGGTGGGTGATGAACAATTGCTACCGGGTTTTGAAAAAGCGCTGTTTGGCCTAAAGGCGGGTGACACGGGCGCTTTTCACATAGAGCCCGAAGAGGGCTTCGGCCAGCACAATCCCAGCAACGTTCAGGAAATGCCGCGCGAGCAGTTCGAGGAAGGTCTGGAATTGGAGGAGGGGCTGGTGTTGTCTTTTGCCGACGCCCAGAAAACGGAACTACCGGGTGTTGTTGTGGAGTTCGATGACGAACGAGTCGTGGTGGATTTTAATCATCCGCTCGCGGGCCGTGAAATCGTCTTTGAAGTGGCGATTTTACGGGTCGAGCCCGCCCAGTTACACTGACAGGTATTGAAGAGCCACCTTCGAAGCCGCTGCTGTATTACGAATGACCAATTTTGGAGCTCCAATGCAAGCCACCGCCCCGCTACAAATTAAATTGGCCAATCCCCGCGGTTTCTGTGCGGGTGTGGACCGGGCCATTGATATCGTGAATCGCGCCCTGGATGTGTTTGGCGCGCCTATTTATGTACGTCACGAAGTGGTGCACAACAAGTTTGTGGTGGATACCCTGCGCGAGCGGGGCGCTATCTTTGTGGATGAGCTGGACGAAGTGCCAGACGATGTCATTGTAATTTTTAGCGCCCACGGCGTATCCCGCGCGGTGCGTAACCAAGCGGAAGTGCGAGGTCTGCAAGTATTCGATGCCACCTGCCCGCTGGTGACAAAAGTACATATTGAAGTCATGCGTTACAGCAGCGAGGGTCGCGAGTGCGTGTTGATCGGTCATGCCGGTCACCCGGAAGTCGAGGGCACCATGGGCCAGTACGACAACCGCAAAGGCGGCGCGATTTACCTGGTAGAAAACGAAGCTGACGTGGCGGCTCTGGAAGTAAACACCCCGGAGCGTTTGGCCTACGTTACCCAAACCACTTTGTCCATGGACGATACCGCCAAGGTTATCGACGCCCTACGGCAAAAATTCCCGCTCATTCAGGGGCCACGCAAAGACGACATCTGCTACGCCACCACCAATCGCCAGGACGCCGTGCGTCAACTCGCACTGGAGTGCGGACTGGTGCTCGTGGTGGGGTCCCAAAACAGCTCCAATTCCAACCGTTTGCGTGAGTTGGCCGAGCGTTGCGGTGCCGAGGCCTATCTGATTAACGGTCCCGAGTGCATTCGTTCCGAGTGGTTGGAAGGCAAGAGCGCCATTGGCATTACCGCCGGTGCTTCGGCACCGGAGGTGCTCGTGGAGCGGGTCATTCAGCACTTGCAGAGTTTGGGCGCCCAACCGCCTTTAGAGCTCGACGGCATTCCTGAAAACATCAGTTTCAGTTTACCCAGAGAACTGCGCTAGACACTCAGTTTGGCGCAGGCGGTGTAGCTACACCTACAAGCACTGCTCCGACTCGATGGTGTTCATGCGCATGCGGCCGCTGCGCGCCAGTACCAACTGATACCCGCGTTCTCCTTCCTCTCCGCACACGGTTATTCGTCCCGCCTGAAAGGCTCCACCGGAACTGCCATTCGCAAAGCGGCTCTCGCCCGTACCGATAAATGAAATGTGCCTGGCGACCCAATGATTGCCTACGATGTGAGTGCCTTTTATGGGGCCACTACTGGCCAGTAATTTCTCCCCAGGATCCAGTTCGCCGTTGTGATTTGGATCCATAAACACCTGCCAGCCCTCATTCCAGCTCCCCGTTGCTCGGAGAGTGACGCGACTGTTGGTGGTGATGGCATGGGTGCGGGCCACCTGGACTGCCTGGAACAGTTCCTGGGCCTGAGATTGGGTGCGACTCTCTCGAATGTGTTGGGATAAGTTGGGAATGCCGATGGCCACCAACAGCATCAGCACGATCAGGACTACGAGAAGTTCAATTAAAGTAAAACCACGAGAAGCCATAAATCCCTCCTTGGATTGTCAATGTGGCGCGCCGTTCATACATCCCTGTCGACCGCATATCGCCTAAACAGCACGGAAACAAACCGTGTGTGTTAGGTTTCATCAATATACTAGCCGTAGAATTCAGCGTCCACAGTGCAGTGAGATGATCTGCTTATAAAAATAGCCCGCTTTTATTAGCTGGCCATATAACGAATAGGTTGTTGAAATATGCGACGAATGCGCGGATTTACCTTGATCGAGCTTGTGGTGACCATGGTAGTGCTTGCCATCGTGGTGGCGTTTGCGATTCCGAACTTTAATACCATGGTGCGAGACAGCCGTTCCACTACTTTGGGGGACGATCTGATCGCCGCGATCAATTACGCCCGTGCTGAAGCAGTGAAAAGGGGTGGCCGGGTCTCTCTTTGCGCCAGCTCGAACGGTACTGCCTGCATCGGAAATTGGACTGACGGTTGGATCGTTTTTACCGATGGCGCGACCTCTGATACCGCTGCCCTGGCGGTGACTACCGTGCTCCGCAACTGGGAGGCTCCAAACGTAAACGCATCCATAACGGTTACCCAAAATGGTGCCGATACCAACTTCTTCCGTTTTACAGGCGTGGGGGCGCTCGCCCGAGCCGGCAATGTAGTGATCAGTTCGAAAATTGAGGGTTGTACCGGCGACTCCGCCCGTACCATTACTGTCAACCGGGGAGGGGTAGCTCGTGCAACCAATGCAGACTGCGATGACGAATAAAGGCGGAAAGCCAACATGCCCTTGGGCCTACCGTATTCGGGGGGTGGGCCTTATTGAAGTGCTGGTGACAATGATAATCCTCTCTACCGCCTTGTTGACACTAACGGCTTTACAGACCCGCTCCTTGCAGTTCAATCACAGTGCGTATCTGCGCTCGCAAGCTAACATCTTTGCTTATGACATATTGGACCGGGTGCGAATTAACTGGCGTGAACTCGCTGCGTACAACTTGGAACTGGATGATGATGCACCGACCGCTAATGCTCCTTTGGCTCAAAGAGACTTAGGGGAGTGGCGAGCATTAATTGAAGCTACGCTTCCCGGGGGTTCTGGAGGCATTGAATGTGATAATGACACGAGGGTTTGTACGGTTACTGTCCGATGGGAGGAACAAAATACTTCCGGGCTTGAGAGCGAAGATACTTCAACGTTCACCTACACCAGCCAAATGAGGAGTCCAATTTGATGCGCAAGCAACAAGGGCTGTCCCTAGTCGAGCTCATGATTTCCATTACCCTGGGGTTGGTGCTAATGACGGGTGTTATGCAAATGTTTCTCTCCAGTCGGACTGTTTATACCACTCATCAGGCCATCTCCCGGGTTCAAGAAAACGGCCGATTGGCCATGGAATTTATGTCAAGGGACATTCGTATGGCCGGATTCATGGGATGTATGAGCCGCAATATGGAGTTCACCAACACTCTTAAAATTGACGATGCAGAGGCAGAGGTACTTTACGGCTTTGGTGTGGGCATCGAAGGAGCTACAGCTGGCACGGGTCAACCAACGGGGTACCCCGCCGCTTTGACAGGCACCGATATACTAGTTGTACGCAGTGCCAGCGGCAATAGTGCTCATGTGGTCAGTGACAAAAACTCGACCAGTCTAAAGATTGCCACTGACAGTGTGGTTGCCAACGCATGTAACAATGGCAGTGACAATATGATCAGTGGGTTGTGTAAGGGAGACGTTGTCATCATCACCGATTGTGAAAAAGCCAGGGCTTTTCAAATCACTAATATACAGGGCAGCAATGGTAATGTTGTGCACTCGAAAAAAGGAGAAGCCGGTGATGGGGGATTCTCGCCCGGTAACGATACAGCATCGTGGGGTGGAAACTCCGGCCCGCCGGAGGAGCAGTTTGGACCAGACTCTGAGATTATAAGGGTAACTACAAACTTTTATTATATCGCGACGAATGATGCGGGCCGCCCAGGCTTATGGCAAAAAATAGGAAATTCAGCGGCTCAAGAGGTGCTGGAGGGTGTGGAGAACATGCAGTTGACTTACGGTTTGGACACCGACGGCAATGGCGTACCCAACGAATACCTAGATGCGGCAGCAGTAGGAAGCAATTGGGATGATGTGCTCAGTGTAAGGGTACAACTACTTGTGGTAAGTCTGAATAACAATGTACTGGAAGAGCCGCAGCCTTACACATTTAATGGGACTACGGTTACACCCGACGATAGCGACAGGCGGATGCGCCAGGTCTTCGTTAACACCATTGGGATTCGCAGCCGCCTTCCCTGAATGGCACTGCAGGAGATTGTTATGGGTCGTTTAGCGCTAAATTTTAAGGGTCACTTCAAACAGCGAGATTCACAGCGAGGCGTTGTGTTGATCGTGGGTTTGATTATGGTGCTGCTGATCAGTCTGGTGGCCCTGGCAGCCATCCGTGGTAGCAGCTTGCAGGAGTTAATGGCAGGCAACGTACGAGACCGAAATCTTGCATTCCAGGCGGCTGAAGCGGCGCTGCGAGAAGCGGAGATGTACTTTAACCAAGCGACACTTCCGCAGTTTAATGGGAGTACGGCTGGCCTGATTGAAGCGATCCCAAGTTCGGTCCGCACGGGCTACTGGGATAATTACAATTGGGCTACGCAATCGGTTCAGTCAACGTTAGATATAGAAAGAGTCAGCCAACCTCCTAGGTATGTGATCGAAGAGGTGACTTATTCTGTTATGGCCGGGGTAGATGGCGGCGCAATTGACTTTGAAAACAGCCTAAATACAGAGGACGCCGTACTCTACCGGATCACCAGTATAGGGTACGGTGCCACCCAAGAATCTACCGTTATTCTTCAAACCACCTTTAAACGCTAGGCCTAATTTGGCAGGAGCATGCATCATGAATATAAAGGCGATTACCACAAAATTTTGCCTGATGTTATTTGCTGCCGGGATCAGTCTGGCGAGCACTCACAGTGTCGCTTCATTGGATCTAGCACAAAACCCTCTCTTCCTGTCGCACCCCGTGCGCCCGCTAGTGATGCTTAATATGTCGAATGATCATCAATTGTATTTTAAGCTTTATGATGATTACTCGGATATTACGAAGGATGGCAGCCCTGATACCACTTATATCCACGATTATGATTACTATGGCTACTTTGATAGCACCAAATGCTATGTGTACAGCACGGATGGCGATCGGTATCAACCTAGCAATGACGTAGATGAGTCAGGCTATTGTAATTTGGGTGAAACGGCTGATGAGTGGAGCGGAAACTTTCTCAATTGGGCTACCATGACCCGTATGGATGCGGTTCGTAAAATTCTCTATGGCGGCTATCGCGCAGTTGATACTCCGGGAGAAACAGTGCTTGAACGAAGCTTTCTACCTGCAGACGCCCATTCGTTCGCGAAATATTATGGGGGGGACGATGTAAACCGACTAACGCCGTTCGGAAGCAACAGTGCCGCAGAGGATGCTAGGGATCGAGGCGTTACTCTATGTAATGTCACCGATCCCGGTGACAACTCACTGTCTCAAAACGTCACTTCACCTCCGTTGCTGCGTACGGTAAAAGGAAACTATTCTCTGTGGGCCAGTAACGAGCGTTGGCAATGTCGATGGCGCGACGATATCTCCCAAAGCGATAGAGGAAAGAATGGCAATGACCCGACTTTGACTGGTATTCAGGCGTACGCCGACAGCCCGAAGAAAGAAAAAGGTCTAGGGGAAAAAGAGTATAGCGTGCGTGTTGTGGTTTGTGATTCGAATTGGACGAATGAAGCGAATAATGAAAACTGCGAATCCTATGGGACCTCTCTCAAACCCACAGGTTTGCTACAAGAGTTTGGTGAGGATAATTCCATACTGTTCGGTTTGATGACCGGATCCTTTGGAAAAAACAAGTCTGGCGGTGTGTTGCGTAAAAATATTGGTAGTGTTACTGATGAGATCGATGCTGATAACGGTACCTTCATAGTCCCTGTGGGAGATGCGTTGGATGATTTTGAAGGGATAATAAACACCCTCAACCGATTGCGTATTTATGGGTACCGCTATGAGAACGGAACTTACTTTGGCGCGACAGGAAGCGACGCTTGTGAGTGGGGTGAGCATACCTTCAGCGATGGAACGTGTAGCAACTGGGGCAATCCCCAGTCAGAGATTTATTTGGAGTCATTGCGCTACTTGGCAGGCCTACCGAAGACTTCGGATTTTGATGTCGACGATTCCAGTCGTATTGCCGGCCTAAATACTGCTGTGTGGGCCGCTCCGGTATCCAGCGCAAATTATTGCGCTCCGCTTAGTGTTGTGCAATTCAATGCGTCAACCAGCTCTTATGACGGGGATCAACTAAGTGGTGCCTCAGATATTCTCCAGGGTTCCGATTCACTAGCGAATCAAACAGATGCAATTGGTGTCGCGGAGGGAATTGAGGGAAACGAGTTCTTCGTAGGGAAAGTGTTAGGCAGTGACGAAGTTGGCTCCGATAACGAACTCTGCACAGCGAAGAATGTGTCGGGGCTTTCCAATGTTCAGGGTACTTGCCCAGATGCTCCTCGCCTGGGAGGAAGTTATCAGATTGCAGGTTTGGCGCACTACGCCAGATCGAAGGGGATTCCTTTAACCGGCGTGACAGAGGCAAGTCGTCAAACAGTGCGGACCTATGGCGTTGCTCTGGCGCCAGCCGTTCCGCGCGTATCTGTACCTGTGCCAGGATCGGAAAGCCAAACGGTTGTTATTCAGCCTGCATGTCGCAGCCAGAGAACGGATGTTCCCACCAATTGTGCGATCGTCGATTTCAAAATTGTTGAACAAAGTGAAAGCGTGGTTGACGGTGCACTTACGCACTCTGGAAAGCTCTACGTAAACTGGGAAGATAGCGAACAAGGCGGTGACTTTGACCAGGATATGTGGGGCATCATCGACTACGAGATTACGTCGCTTAATGCCAAGGTTAAGACGAATGTCATAGCTGACTCTACCCCCCATGAGCTGGGATTTGGCTATGTGATTAGCGGTACGACATCGGATGGGTTTCATGTGCACTCAGGTATCAACGGCTTTTCGAGTTCGCCTGTAACTGTAGCGGGCGCTAATATTTTGGGTTGTGCTAGCGATGACGAAAATGATGATTTGAATGGTTGTCATGTAGGCGATGGCGCTACCGAAAGCACCCATTTAATAGGGACCTCCACCGGTAGCCCACTTGAACAGCCACTGTACTACGCTGCGAAATGGGGTGGGTATCACGATGATGATACAGAAATCTCAGAGATAGCTGCGAACCCGCCTGAAACCTATTACTATGCAACCGATCCTCGGGAGCTAGAACAATCTTTACGAGACGCATTTTTTAATGTGGCCGAGGCCGCGGGGTCTGCGTCAGCAGTAGCAACCAACTCCACACGGCTTGGCACGGATACGGTAATTTACCAGGCGCTGTTCAACAGTAAACACTGGACAGGGGAAATCAAAGCTATCCCTCTGACGGCGGAAGGTGGTATCGGAGAAGAGCTGGCATGGAGTACAGGGCTGGATAAGTTCCGCGATCCCGATGATCGGAACATTGTGACATACGATGGAACGACAGGGGTTCGTTTTCTATGGGACTCCATATCAGCGGCGCAGCAGGAGGCTCTTGGATCAATTGATACTCTGAGGTGGTTGCGGGGGGAGGACGTGCCCGGCCTGAGAGAACGCGAAGAGACTCTCCTGGGCGACATTGTGAACTCTAATCCGATTTATGCGGGATCTCAAAACTATCACTTTCATAATTTGCCCGCCACACTCGGTGGTCGAACCGCGGACGCCGACCCCTATGGTGAGTACCTTCGGGACGTTAAACATGGCCGCACAGAAGTTCTGTATATCGGGGCGAATGGTGGAATGATGCACGCTTTTAATGCTGAATCAGGCGATGAACTGTTTGCTTATGTCCCCTCCATGATTTATGACCAGCTGGAGAATCTTACCAAATCGAATTACGGCAATTCTTCGAATCCTCACCGCTATAATGTCGACGGTCCTATCTTCGTGGGCGATGCTTACTTTACTCACAATAGCGTGACCAAATGGCGTAACATTCTCGTGGGAACGCTAGGGGCTGGAGGAAAAGGTATATTCGTTCTGGATGTCACTGACCCGGACAACTTTAACGAAAATAATGTTTTATTCGAATTGACTGAAGATGACTACCCAGAAATAGGCCATATTACCGGGCAGCCTTTGGTTGCACCAACGGACAAAGGCTGGAAAATATTTTTTGGTAACGGCTACAATTCTAACGATGGAAAAGCCAGTTTGGTCATGGTTAATCTGAATGAACCCAAGGGAAGCAACACCAAAGTGATGAGCACCGATGACGAATCTGGTAACGGCATGGCTGCGCCCGCATTGCTCCCTGATGGTCGGGGCGTAATTACGCATGCTTACGCGGGGGACCTATTGGGGCGTATGTGGAAATTCAGTTTCACCCACAATCAGGTTGCTCATTGGGGATCGTCGTTTGGTACAGATCCTTTCTTCACCGCTCGAGATACAAGTGGCGAGGTGGATAGAGTGCAACCCATCACTGCCGCGCCCACCCTCGGCCGCAATGCCAAAAAAGACAATGCAGTCATGGTCTATTTCGGTACAGGCAGTTATTTGACGAATGAGGATAACCAGCCCGGTGACACAGTGCAAAGCTTCTACGCACTTGCGGACACTGGTACGCGCATTACCACTACCGACCGTAGCGACCTAATGGAAAAGACCATAGATTACGAAGGTTTTGTTGACAACGAGGGAAGTCAGGTAGATGAAGGTGATCGACGAGTTAGGCAGATTGGTAAAAACGATGATGACAGCTGGTGGGCTGGGGAAGGTTCAAAACGGGGTTGGTATTTGGATTTTTGGGATGGAGAAAGTACGCTAACCGGCGAGCGGGTCATCAGCAAGCCGCTTTTGATTTTCGACCGATTGTTGTTCCCGACCTTGATTACTTCTGATCATCCATGCGCTTTGGGTGGCAGTGGCTGGTTGATGGAGCTGATTGCGGTTGGGGACCGGTATCCGACGCACTCAATTTTAGGAGCAGACGGTTTGGCGCTTGACTATGCTGTTTTGTCCTTATCCGATGTTATTCGGGGTGGGGAAAACGCCTATATTCCTACCAGCAATATTCGCGGGGATATAGACATAGAAAAAGGTGAGTTGCCTGGCGGTGCCTTGGGCCGCATGTCCTGGCGGCAATTGCGATAATCGAGGAAGTTCAAGATGGTACGAAAAAAATCAGTACGCGGCTTCACACTTATTGAGGCGATGGTAGTTGTGGCTGTTATCGGGGTGATTGCGGCTTTTGCTTTCCCGGCTTACACCGAGTACGTGCGCAGCACCAACCGGGCAGATGCCAAGGCTGAACTTAGTAGTGTGGCTCAGCGTTTGCAGAGGTGCTTTACCGCGTACAGTGCCTATGATGATGACGACTGTGCGGTGCATGCCGCGATTACCGGAACAAACGCGATTACGTCCAGGGAAGGGCTTTACACCATTACCGGCGCGGTCACCAACACCACTTATACATTAACGGCTACTCCTGTTGCGGGAACCATGCAAGCGAGCGATGCCAAGTGCACGACGCTTACCTTGAATCAAGCGGGGGTCCGCGGTGCTACTGGGACCGATGCGGGCAGCTGCTGGTAGGTTGATTGGATGGTTTATTCCCCATCCAACCCCAGTTTTCGCAGTCGATACCGCAGTGATCGAAAACTAATACCCAGGTTTTTTGCGGCCTGGGTTTTGTTCCACTTGGCCGCTTCCAAAGCGCTGCACAGCACTTCTTTTTCAATATCTTGCAGATATTCATCCAGAGACGGGTACTCGGCGCAGCGAGCCGGGTGATCCAGTTCACCTTGCGGTTGTTGTTGTGGCCCACTGCGTGGGGGGCGGGCGCCTGGCAGGTGTAGATCTTCCGCGTCTATTACGTCGCTTTCACACAAGGTAAAGGTGCGTTCTAGTACGTTCTCCAGCTCCCGCACGTTACCCGGGAAGGGGTATTCGCATAAAAGCTTGAGCGCCGCCGGCGTTAATTGCGGGACTGGAAAATTGACGGCACTGGCAAGCTTTTCTAACAGATGTCGGGCCAGTAAGGGAATGTCTTCACGGCGCTCGCGCAGAGGCGGCACATTCAGCTGTATGACATTCAGACGGTAAAACAAGTCTTGACGAAAACGACCGGCATTAACCTCTTCTTCCAATTGTTTGTGGGTGGCGCACAGAATGCGCACGTCGGTTTTGATTTCTTCCTGACCACCCACGGGCCGAAGAGCCTTTTCCTGAATCGCACGTAACAGTTTCACTTGCATATCCAGGGGAAGGTCGGCCACTTCATCCAGAAAAAGGGTTCCGCCCTCGGCCGCTTGAAAGAGGCCGGCTTTGTCCTGGTGGGCGCCGGTAAAGCTGCCTTTTTTGTGGCCAAAAAACTCGCTCTCCATCAGTTCCCGGGGAATGGCTCCGCAGTTTACCGGTACAAACGCCTGGTTGGATCTAGGCCCCAAGTGATGAATGGATCGTGCCACTAACTCCTTCCCAGTGCCGGACTCACCGCTGATGTACACGGGTGCCTGGGATCGGGACAGCTTAAGAATGCTGGCGCCGAGTCTTTGGATGGCGGTGGACTGACCGATAATCAGCCCCTGATTTTGAGCATCCCCCTGGGGCAACTCGCTGGATTGGATGGCAGTGGTCACCAGTTTTCGCAGGGCGCCAAGGTCTACCGGCTTGCTAACAAAGTCAAACGCACCCGCCTTCATGGATTCGATGGCACTGTCGATACTGCCATGAGCGGTTATCACCGCAACCGGCAGCCCTGGCTGGTATTGCTGAATGTATTCCACGATTTCCAGCCCGTTACCATCCGGCAAACGCATATCCGTCAGGCACAACTGATAGTTGGCCTTATCCAGATGCTCTTTCGCGCGCTTAACGCTGTCGACACTATCGGTGAGAATCTGCATGCGACCTAGGGTGATTTCCAGGAGTTCGCGAATGTCCGGCTCGTCGTCAATAACCAGGGCGCGCTTGCGGCTCATCGTCTTATGCTCCTCTTCTTATAATGCTCGGTCAGGGTGCGCCAGTTGGATATGGAAGCAGCTTAGGCCTTCTTTGGTGCGTGTATAGTGAATAAACGCCTGATTCGCCTCACACAGTTCCTTGCATATATATAAGCCTAGCCCAGATCCGGTATTAGAGGTGGTGTAAAAAGGCTCGAACACATGTTTGCGTTCTTGCTTATCGATTCCTTTGCCCCAGTCAATGACGCGAATGTACGGCTGCTGTGCTTGCTTTTCGATGCCCGCCTCCAGTTTTACTCGACTCTTGCCGATGGCCAGCTTGCTGTAGCGTCGGCCATTATCGCATAGGTTGCTCAGCACCTGGTGAAGCTGACCCGGATCGAATTTGGCGATGATGTTGCTGGACAGCAGGCGCAACTCAATGTCGTCTTGTTGGCCCGATTCGGTGCTGTAATCGCTAATGAACTTCGGCAGCCACAGGTCGAGATCCACTTGCTGCGGGGTAGCAGTTCTTCGACGGGATAGCTGAAGGACATTCTCGATGATTTGATTCACCCGCTTGCTGTGATTATCAATGATCGACAACAAGTGCAAATCATCAGATTCAAGATTTTCCGATTCTGCCAGCAACTGACTGGCATGGCTGATGGCGCCCAGAGGATTGCGAATTTCATGGGCAATGCTGGCCGTCAGGCGACCCAGGGAGGCCAACTTTAATTGTTGCGCCTGCTGGGTGATTAGGCGGTTATCTTCAACAAAAATTAGAATGTCGGACTGGTCGTCTTCGCCCAGGGGGGCAAAGTTGATTTTCACTTCACTGGCGGTATCGGCGCCTACTCGCACAGGAGGAAGGGGAGACGCGTGTTGGCGCCATTGCTGGAGATGCTCTTGCAGCTCCGGTAAATCTGCCAGCGTTAGGTCAGCCTGTTTCGTCGTGGGAATCGCCAGTAAGTTTGCTGCCGACTTGTTAAATAAATCAATATGCTGGTTCGGGTTCAGGACCAGAATCCCTGTGCGCATACGCTCTACAATGAGTTGTGCCAGTTTTTGCAGGTGCGCCGCCTGTTCGGCCTGACTCTGGGCTTCCTCATGGGTGGTGCGTACTTTTTTGGTCAGGTATTGAAAGGCAATGGCGGTGAAAAACAGTAAAGCGCCGAGCGCCCCTGAGGAAAACAGGATTTGGTAGTCGGCGGATAACAGCCAAATCCGGCTAATGCTTTCCCCCAGCACAGCGATACTCGCCAACGCTGCCAGCAATACCGCCAGTTGGCCCGGCAACAGCATGCCGCCGGCCGCTACCACCACCAGCAGCAAGTATCCTAGGCCACTCTGCGCGCCGCCACTGGCGTGCATCAACAGCCCAACGGCCAGCAGGTCAATCAATAACAATACAAACAGCTGTTGGACAGATGGGAGAAATTTGGCGCGCCACAAGAGGCCTAAAGTGACCACATTTAGGGCGGTGTAAATGGCCGAGGTATAAAAGAATAGATCGGGATTTTCGTAACCCAGAATGCTGGGTGCGACTTGTCCCTGGAACATCAACAGCAGTAGGCTGCCCAGAAGCGTGCGATAATAGGTGTAGACCCGTAGTAATTCGTAAGTACTGTAATTGGGAATATTTTGGACAGTGCTTGTTTTCATAGGAACTGAGGATCGCGAAAAAGGGCTGCGGGCGGGGCTAGGTCGCCGATTATTTTTTGCCTAAAGAGTCATTTTTGACCGACAATGCCCGCCCTTCGGGACGCGCTGTCGAGCAAGATTGTCGTTCGGCCTGTTGTTATGCCAGCTAGGCTCGATTTCCCGACGATGGACCTTATTATTGAATGACATGGAAAGGGTAGCCTTTCCTTCCGCTTCGATAGCAATAGTATACGCAGTAAAGCGACCCAGCCACAAAGATCGGACGTAAAGGCGTACTTATTTATGGCAAATGTGACTCTCGCCCTGGCCCAAATTAACCCGCTGGTGGGCGATATCCCAGGCAACACCCGCAAGGTCCTCGAGCAGGCCCGCTATGCCCAGGAGCAGCTTGGCGCGGATGCGGTTATGTTTCCCGAGCTGGTGCTAAGTGGTTACCCCCCGGAAGATTTGTTGTTGCGCCCCAGTATGGGGTTGCGAATTGATCGGGCCTTGGAAGACATTAAGGCCGCCAAGCTGGATATCACCCTAATTCTGGGTTATCCGCGCGTGGTGGCGGGCCGAGTGTTCAACATGGCCGGCGTGATCAGTGACGGGGAGCTGGTATGTGAGTATGCCAAGCAATGCCTGCCCAACTTCCAGGTTTTTGACGAGGTGCGCTACTTTGTTCCCGGTGACAGTGCCTGCGTGTTTGATTTCAAAGGTATCCCGACGGCGCTGACCGTCTGTGAAGATATTTGGCACTCCGGCCCAATGACTCAGGCGCGCGAGGCGGGGGCCCGCCTTATGCTCAACCTCAACGCCTCTCCCTTTCATCTGGGCAAACAGCGCGAACGCGAACAATTGACAACCGAGCGAGCCCTGCAAGGCCATATGCCGGTAGTCTACGTAAACCAGGTGGGTGGACAGGACGAGCTGGTGTTCGATGGCGGGTCCGTGGTGGTGAGTGCGCAAGGCGATCTTTGCCGTCGCCTGCCGTCTTTTGAAGAAACCACCGTGGCCGTTTCCCTCAATTGGCAGGACGGGGCCGTCCATATTGCCCACCAGGAACTGGCCCCGCAGATGACCGATTTGGATTCGGCTTATCGCGCTCTTGTTTTGGGGACCCGGGACTACGTCAACAAAAACGGCTTTAAAGGGGTGGTGCTGGGCTTGTCTGGCGGAATTGACTCCGCGCTTACCCTGGCGATCGCTGTGGACGCCTTGGGAGCGGAGCGGGTATCAGCCATCATGATGCCCTTTCGATATACCTCCGAACAAAGTATTGCCGATGCCGCTGATCAGGCCAAGCGGATGGGCGTTAATTACCGCACCATCAGCATTGAGCCCATGTACGAAGCCTTTACGGGTGCATTGGAAGACGCCTTCGAGGGTACGAAGGCGGATACCACCGAGGAAAATCTCCAGGCCCGCTGTCGTGGGGTGATTCTGATGGCCGTGTCCAACAAAAAAGGCTATCTGGTGCTGACCACGGGAAATAAAAGTGAGCTGGCCGTGGGGTACTCCACGCTTTATGGAGACATGGCCGGGGGCTTCGATGCCTTAAAAGACGTGCCGAAAATGCTGGTGTTTGAGTTGGCTCGCTACCGCAACAGTATGGGAGAAGTCATTCCGCCCGGTGTGATTTCTCGCCCGCCATCGGCCGAGTTGGCGCCGGACCAAAAAGACGAAGACAACTTGCCTCCCTACGAGACCCTGGATCAGATTCTGGCGCTCTACGTAGAGCAGGACAAGAGTGCGGAAAGCATTATTGCGCAAGGGTTTGAGCGTGAAGTGGTGGAGAGAATAGTGCGCTTGGTGGACTTGAATGAGTACAAGCGTCGCCAGTCCCCCATTGGGGTGCGTATGACTGAGCGGGGCTTTGGGCGTGATCGGCGTTACCCCATTACTTCAGGGTGGCGCCCAGGGGAGTGACGGCTCCAGCGAGACTGGAGCCGGAGCAATGATTACCGGTATTCGGGGTCGTACAGCTCACGGCTGTCGAAACCCGGTGGATCGCGCTTGTCAAAAAGTCCAAAGGTGGCCAGACTCAGCCAGCTGCGGTCCCCGGAATCCGAATGGTACTGAAAGTTAAACTCGCCGTTGCGACGCAGAGCCGGGTGCTCTGGGTAGTTGAGGCGGAGTAATTCCAGGGTTTGATCTCTCAGTTCGGGCATTTCCAGCAGTTGGTACCCCTGTACCATTACCGCTAGCGCGTCGGGTACGGCTGGCGTCTGGTTGAAGTTCTCCACAACAAAACGCCCGCGGTTGGTGGCCGCCAAGTAGGCACCGCGTTTGAAATAATAGTTGGCGACGTGAATCTCATAGCGTGCCAGCAAATTACGAAGATAGAGCATGCGCTTTTTGGCGTCCGGGGCGTATTCACTGTCCGGGAAGCGGGCGAGCAGCTGGGAGAAGTGGGCCAGGGATTCCCGGGCTGCACCGGGGTCGCGTTGGGTCAAGTCCGTGGGCAATACTCGCTCGAACATCCCTCGGCCTTCCGTAAACGAGCTCAGGCCCTTCATGTAATAGGCGTAGTCGACGTTGCGATGTTGGGGGTGCAGACGAATAAAGCGATCCGCCGTAGCGGCTACCAAATCGGGCTGGTTGGAGCGGTGGTAGGCATAAATGAGTTCAAGCTGCGCCTGCTCGGCATGGGTGCCGAAGGGGAAGTGCTCTTCCAGATTGCGCAGGTTTCGGATCGCCGGCTCCCATTGGCCCCGCTCCAATTGCTCCTGAGCCGCCTGATATAGATCGGCCTCGCTGATATACTCGTCCCGGTCCGTGGTAGAGCAGGCGGTTAGCAGTATCAGACCGCCAATAAGCAAAAATCGCAGGGCTTGCATAAATTTTTAGACTCTTAAATAAGTGAACAAGGTGCCGCCGCCAGCGATGGGGCGCACGGCGAGCTATTTAAACACAGAGCGTCTCGGATACCAAAGTCCTGAATCTGGCCGGTATCGGGAGGAAATGCTCTTCACCAGGTGCTTAGGTTATCGATGTTATGACAGATTTGTTGGAAAAGAGTGTCCTGGTACCTGCCGAGATGAACGGCATGCGTTTCGACCAGGCGGCGTCCGCCTTGTTCCCTGAGTTTTCGCGGATGCGGTTGCAGTCCTGGATAAAAGACGGCCAGCTAACCTTAGCCGGACGTACCGCCAAGCCTAAGGAGCGCCTGCTGGGGGGTGAAAATCTATGGCTGCGGGCCCAACTGGAGCCCCAAGGGGAGTGGGAGCCCGAGTCCATAGACTTAGATATAGTGTACGAGGACGAACACTTATTGGTGATCAATAAGCCGGCGGGGTTGGTGGTTCACCCCGCGGCAGGCAACCAAACGGGTACTTTGCTAAACGCCTTGCTGCACCACTGCCCAGAGCTAGTCAATGTACCCCGAGCGGGGATTGTGCATCGTCTGGATAAAGACACCACCGGCCTGATGGTGGTAGCCAAAACGCTAACCGCCCACAGCGATCTAGTCGCGCAATTGCAGGCGCGGGACGTTAAAAGGGAGTATGAAGCCGTAGTTATTGGCACTATGACCGGCGGCGGTCGGGTAGATGCGCCCATTGGCCGCCACCCGAAGCAGCGCAAGCAAATGGCGGTAGTGGCCACGGGCAAGCCAGCGGTGACTCATTACCGAATCCTGACCCGTTTCACCCGCCACACCCATATCAGAGTCAAGCTTGAGACCGGCCGCACCCACCAGATTCGGGTGCACATGGCGCACATCAACCTCCCATTGGTGGGAGACCCCACCTACGCTGGGCGCTTCAAAATTCCCAAGGGCGCCAGTCCGGAATTGGTTTTGGCGCTAAAAAGCTTTCCCCGCCAAGCGTTGCACGCGGCCAGCCTGGGGCTGGAGCACCCGGTTACCGGGGAACCTTGCGAATGGCAGGTGCCCTTGCCTGAGGACATGGTTGCCTTGTTGGCTCAACTGAAGGCAGAGACACAGTGACCTTGATTCTACCGGATTGGCCCGCGCCTGCGAATGTCCGCGCCGCCATCACCACGCGGTCGGGGGGCCAAAGTCACGGACCTTACGCATCGAACAATCTCGCTTTCCATGTAGAGGATGACGAGCGTGCCGTGGTGGCCAATCGCGAGCGCTTACGAGCACAGCTGGCGCTGCCCGAAGATCCCCAGTGGTTGACCCAGGTTCATGGCACCAAAGTACCTGCAGCTCGAGCTGATGGACGCGTACGCACCGCCGACGGTTGCTACAGCCGCACGCCCGGCCTTGCGTGTGCCGTGCTCACTGCCGACTGCTTGCCGTTGCTTTTGTGCAACCGCACTGGTACTCAGGTGGCGGCGGTCCACGCCGGCTGGCGAGGGTTGGCCAAGGGTGTGGTGAAACGTGCGGTGAGCCGCTTCGATGATCGGCCGCAGGATTTACTGGTGTATCTGGGACCAGCCATCTCACGAGAGTACTTTGAGGTGGGTGTAGAGGTGCTGGAAGCCTTCTTCCGCTCCGCTCGGAACCAAGCCCACTCCGACCGCATCGCGGCTAGCTTCAGCCCAGGTGTGCGTCCGTTGCATTTTTTTGCGGATCTCTACGCCCTGGCCAGGGCTGAATTGAGCGCGCTGGGCGTCACCCAAATCTATGGTGGTGACTATTGCACCTATGCGGATTCGGAGCGTTTCTACTCCTATCGCCGGGACAGGGTTACCGGACGTATGGCTAGTTTGATCTGGTTGGCGCCTTAACGCTGCGCCGACGTTTTCCGCCCGGAGCCCTCCCGTCTGCACCCTGACTTGCATTTGCCCGAGCTTGCCCCCATTTCCCTCAGTATATTGTGGTTATTGCCAAAGTCTGACCAAGGCTGGCCTCCACCTAAGGCCAATCAAGGCATAAAGAGTACGAGGAAATCCCATGCGTATTGATCGTTTGACCAACCAATTACAAACCGCCCTGTCCGATGCGCAGTCTCTGGCCGTGGGACGGGATCACAGTCAATTGGAATCCTTCCACTTATTGCAGGCATTGCTGGATCAGCAAGGCGGCGCTGTGCGCCCTCTCTTGGCCCAAGCCGGATTCGACGTGACAGGAGTGCGCAATGCGCTCGCCAAAGCGTTGGAGGGGCTGGCTCGAGTCCAGAACCCCACGGGTGAAGTCAGCATGTCCCAAGAGCTGGGGCGACTGCTGAACCTGGCCGACCGCCGCGCCCAAAAGGGCGGAGATAAATTTGTATCCAGCGAAACTCTGCTGCTGGCCGCCATGCTCGATGGCGACAGTGAGTTGGGCAAGTTGCTGAAAAAATTCGGCGATCCCAAACGGTTAGAAGAGGCGGTTTCAAAGCTGCGCGGAGGCGAAACCGTGGATGATGCCGATGCCGAGGGCAATCGCCAGGCGCTGGAAAAATACACACTGGATCTCACCGCTCGGGCCGAAGCTGGCAAGCTGGACCCGGTGATCGGCCGTGACGATGAAATTCGCCGAACCATCCAGGTGCTGCAACGGCGCACCAAAAACAACCCGGTACTGATCGGCGAACCCGGCGTGGGTAAAACCGCGATTGTCGAAGGTTTGGCTCAACGCATCGTCAATGGAGAGGTTCCGGAAGGCCTAAAAAGCAAACGTCTGCTATCGCTGGACCTGGGCAGCTTGCTGGCTGGTGCCAAGTTCCGCGGTGATTTCGAAGAACGCCTCAAATCGGTACTGAAAGAGCTGTCTCGGGAAGAAGGGCAAGTCATTCTGTTTGTCGATGAACTACACACCATGGTAGGCGCCGGTAAGGCGGAGGGCTCCATGGATGCCGGCAATATGCTCAAGCCCGCGCTGGCGCGAGGCGAGTTGCACTGTGTGGGCGCCACCACGCTGGATGAATACCGCAAGTACATTGAAAAAGACGCGGCGTTGGAGCGGCGTTTCCAAAAAGTGTTGGTGGATGAACCCAGCGAAGCGGATACCATCGCCATCCTGCGCGGCCTGAAAGAAAAGTACGAAGTGCACCACGGTGTAGACATTACCGATTCGGCCATTATCGCCGCCGCCAAATTATCGCAGCGTTACATTACTGATCGCCAACTGCCGGACAAGGCCATCGATTTGATCGATGAAGCGGCCAGCCGGATTCGCATGGAAATCGATTCCAAGCCGGAAGAAATGGACCGGCTGGAGCGCCGCTTGATTCAGTTGAAGATCGAGCGCGAAGCGGTAAAAAAAGACGAGGACGAAGCAAGCAAAAAACGCTTGGCGAAAATCGATGAGGACATCAGCAATCTGGAGCGCGAGTACGCGGATTTGGATGAAGTCTGGCGCGCGGAAAAAGCCGCACTGCAAGGCTCTCACGAAATCAAAAGCAACCTGGAGCAGGCCCGCTTGGATATGGAAGCCGCCCGCCGAGCTGGGGACTTGGGACGCATGTCCGAACTGCAGTACGGGGTGATTCCCGAGCTGGAGAAGCAACTGGACATGGCCAGTCAGGTGGAAATGATGGAGATGAAGCTGCTGCGCAATCGGGTAACGGACGAAGAGATTGCCGAGGTGGTGTCCAAATGGACCGGCATCCCCGTGTCCAAAATGCTCGAAGGTGAGCGGGATAAACTGCTGCGCATGGAAGATGCTCTGCACAAGCGCGTTGTGGGTCAAGACGAGGCGGTGGTAGCTGTAGCCAACGCCGTGCGTCGTTCCCGGGCCGGTTTGTCAGAGCCCAATCGGCCCAATGGTTCCTTCTTGTTTTTGGGCCCGACTGGCGTGGGTAAAACCGAGCTGTGCAAATCCTTGGCGGAGTTTCTGTTCGACAGTCAGGACGCCATGGTGCGCATCGATATGTCCGAGTTTATGGAGAAGCACTCAGTGGCGCGCTTGATCGGTGCGCCTCCGGGCTACGTGGGCTATGAAGAGGGCGGTTACTTGACCGAGGCGGTGCGTCGCCGGCCTTACTCCGTGCTGCTCTTGGATGAGGTCGAAAAAGCCCACCCGGACGTATTCAATATTCTGTTGCAGGTGCTTGACGACGGTCGCCTTACCGATGGGCAAGGCCGCACCGTGGATTTCCGCAACACGGTGATTGTTATGACCTCCAACCTCGGTTCTGACCGGATTCAGGATGTGGCCGAGGACCGGTCCTTCGATACGGTCAGTTTCGACACCGATGCCGGGCGCGGTGAATCCACTAACAACGAGAATCGCTACAACGCCATGAAGGCGGCGGTGATGGAAGTTGTGGGGCAGCACTTCCGGCCGGAGTTTATCAACCGTGTCGATGAGGTGGTGGTGTTCCATCCACTCGGCCGGGAGCAAATTAGAGGTATCGCCGATATTCAGTTGGGTCTGTTGCGTAAGCGCTTGGCCGAGCGGGAGCTGACTCTGAGTTTGGACGACGAGGTGATGGAGCGGCTGGCTGAGGCGGGGTTCGATCCGGTTTATGGGGCTCGGCCTTTGAAACGGGCTATTCAGCAACAAATAGAGAACCCATTGGCTCAGGAAATACTGCAGGGCCGCTTCGCTCCCGGTGACAACATCCATGCGCGGGTGGAAGGGGATCGGCTGGGGTTCGAGAACCAGTAGCGTTTGCGAAGGAATACTGGCTGACGGCGGAGTACTGCCGTCAGTCAGGGTGTGTGATTCAGCAGTGTTCGTCGATAAATGCCCGGTTTTCCTCAATGCGCTGCTGGATTTCTTCTTCCCCCATAAAACGGGGGCCGTCGCTGCCCTCAACCCGAATACGTCCGCCCCTTTCCAGAGTGTTCAGATTTTGTCTGGCCACCTGACAGGGCTCTTCGTTCCCGGGTGGCTCCGCCTGGGCTGTTGGCTCTTCAGCTGGAGAAGGCTCAGAAGCGCTGCTCTGAGTGGTGTTGTCCACGGGTGCGCTGCGGCCGGAACGGGTGTTCACCCGGGTGGATTCGCGCTCTCGAGGGGGGTGAGCGGTGTACTGAGTGACTCCGTTATCGTCCACCCAGCGGTATATGGTGTCCGCACTGGTGGGCAGAGCGGCCAGAACTAGGAGCGCAATCAGGAAACTGCCGTATTTCATAATGGTGAACCCGTACCGATCATCGATACGTTCACTATAGCCTGATTTAGACGTCAGGCGAACTCGAAATCCGCAAAGTGTGACCCAGGGCGCCACGAAACGGCGGTAAATCGCCCTGAAAGTCGCTTGCCCCTTGACTTTGTGCGTCAGTTTGCCAGAATTACGGGCTCGCTAGATGGCCTGTAGAGCCGGCCGACAACCTCGGTACCCATGCTCTACTCCGGTGAGCCACCCGCTTATCGAACCATCCGCTATCGCGGAGGCGCGTTAACCTACGCCGCCTGCCCAGAGCCTGCCGCAGTCGCTACCAGCGCGGAGGTCGGGAAACCCAGTTGACCACGGATTCGAGCGACTCAGCCCCGATGCGGAGGCTAGTGCCTATTGTCGTGTGCCCGCTCGCACAATCCCTTGTGCGCCCCGGCACGCACAAACATTCAGTTATTGAGAGGTTATCAAGTGGACATGCTTTCAGGCGGAGATATGTTGATCCGATCCTTGCGGGACGAGGGCGTTGAGTGCGTCTTTGGTTATCCCGGTGGGGCAGCGCTGCATATTTACGACGCCCTTTTTCGGCAGAAAGACGTTAAACACATTTTGGTGCGCCACGAACAGGCCGCCACTCATGCCGCCGACGGTTACGCCCGGGCTACCGGCAAGGTGGGCACGGTTCTGGTAACCTCCGGACCCGGTGCTACCAATGCCATTACAGGCATTGCGACGGCCTACATGGATTCTATTCCCATGGTGGTGATCTCCGGTCAGGTGGCTTCCGAGCGCATCGGGGAAGACGCCTTTCAGGAAACTGACATGGTGGGTGTGTCCCGGCCGATTGTGAAGCACAGCTTCATGGTTAAGCACGCCAGCGAGATTCCCGAAATCGTCAAGAAAGCTTATTACATTGCGTCCACGGGCCGCCCTGGGCCTGTGGTTATCGATGTACCCAAAGACATCACCAGTCCAGCGGAGACGTTTCCGTACGAGTATCCACAGAAAGTCAAAATGCGCTCCTACACGCCGGCGACTCGGGGTCATACTGGGCAAATTAAAAAAGCCGTGCAGTTGCTGCTGGGAGCCAAGCGTCCCATGATTTATGCCGGTGGGGGTGTGATCCTGGGGGATGCTTCAGAGTTGCTCACCACGCTGGCGCGCCAGCTCAACTTTCCGGTTACCAATACTTTGATGGGCTTGGGTTGCTACCCCGGTACTGATCGGCAGTTTTTGGGCATGCTGGGCATGCACGGTACTTTTGAAGCGAACACCGCCATGCATCATTGCGATGTTCTGCTCGCCGTTGGCGCGCGCTTTGATGACCGTGTGACTAACACCGTGAGTAAGTTTTGTCCTTCGGCCAAGATCATTCACATTGATATTGATCCGGCCTCCATCTCCAAAACCGTTGCGGCGGACGTACCCATTGTAGGTTCAGTGGAGAGTGTTCTTACGGAAATGCTCGCGTTGCTCAAAGAAGACGAGAAGAAACCCGACGCGGAAGGCCTGGCCGCTTGGTGGAAGCAGATTGACGAGTGGCGCGCCCGCCACGGTCTGTATACAAAACCGCGTTATAAAACCGATGGCGACGCCATCATGCCTCAGGACGTGATTCGTACTCTGCACGAAGTGACCAAAGGCGATGCTTACGTCACTTCGGATGTTGGGCAGCACCAGATGTTTGCGGCCCAGTATTATCTGTTCGATAAACCTCGCCGTTGGATCAACTCCGGCGGTCTGGGGACCATGGGCTTCGGCTTGCCGGCGGCCATGGGCGTGCAGATTGCCGACCGGGAAGGGGTGGTCGCTTGTGTTACGGGTGAAGGCAGTATTCAAATGTGTATTCAGGAGCTTTCCACCTGCACTCAATATCATTTGCCCATCAAAATTATCTGCTTGAACAATCAGGCGTTAGGCATGGTGAAGCAGTGGCAGGATATGCAGTACGAAAGCCGCTACTCGGAAAGCCTGTACGAAGAATCTTTGCCGGATTTTGTTAAGCTGATGGAATCATACGGCCACGTAGGTATGCGAGTTACTGACAAGAAAGATCTCAAAACCAAGATGGAAGAATGCTTCGCGATGAAAGATCGTGTGGTATTTATGGACATTATGGTTGACCCTTCAGTACACGTGTACCCCATGCATGTAGCGCCAAACGGTTCCATGCGTGATATGTGGTTAAGCAAGACGGAGCGCACCTAATATGAGACGTATTATTTCAGTTTTGATTGAAAATGCTCCGGGTGCCTTGTCGCGAGTGGTAGGGTTGTTTTCCCAGCGCGGTTACAACATTGAAAGTTTGACCGTAGCGCCCACAGAAGACGAGACGCTATCGCGTTTGACTCTGACCACTATCGGTGACGATCACAAGATCGAGCAGATCACCAAGCACCTCAATAAATTGATTGACGTGGTGAAGCTGGTGGACCTGACCGAAGGCGCGCATATTGAACGCGAACTGATGCTGATTAAGGTCAAAGCGTCCGGCGCTCAGAGGGCGGAAGTGAAACGCTGTGTTGATATTTTCCGGGGTCAGATTGTCGATGTAACCAGCAGCCTGTACATCATTCAGGTTTCCGGTACTAGCGATAAGCTGGATGCCTTTTTGCAGGCGGTGGGTGAAGCGTCCATTCTCGAAACGGTGCGTAGCGGTGTATCCGGTATCTCCCGTGGCGAGAAGGTGTTGAGCCTCTAAAGTCCGGAGCGTGAACCGTAGGCAATTTTCCTGGGGTTCACGCTTCGACTTTCTGCCGCTGCCCTTTCATTCCCGCATATTCTCCGTCATTCTCATCTCCTGCTCGTCATTCCCACATCCTCCTCGTCATTCCCGCGAAGGCGGGAATCCATTTTCTGGCTAATGCTACCGAAACGGAAAAGTCGAAGCTGCGAAATTTTAGTTGTGACTTCCGGCGCTTTGATTAAGTGCTACGAGCGGGGCAGGCACACCCGGACACGCCGTAAATACATCCGTGTAGGCTTGGATGCGGCCGCAAGCGGACCGGCCCTCAACCATAGGTTTCGGTCGTTCGGTCTGCGCGCAAGGCAGTGCCTTGCAAACGCTTGCCCTCACCCATGCCGCATACAGTCCGGGAATGCCTGCCCCACTCTCCGCTGTGCCACTCTGGAATATTCGGGAACTAAGCGAATTTGATTGAGTTCGCAACCCAACGACACAGCCGCTGGAAACTCAGCCATTAGCTGCCAACCACCTGCTCCCACAGCGCCGCTACAATCGGACTTTTCAGCCGTTTTTCCAAAACACAAATACCGGTTTCGAAAGGTCCAAGATCAGGCTGATCCGGGAGGAGCTTTACCCGACTGGCCAGCGGGCTGTTGTCTAAAACAATTCTGGGTACTAAGCCAATACCAAAACCCAGACTCACCATGCTCACGATTGCCTCATTGCCTTTCACTTCCGCGTGAATGTCGGGAGTTAACCCTTGTTCTCGACACCATTGATTAAATCGTTCGCGCGCCAACCCCTCTTCGGAAATAATCATCGGCAAGTGCTGCCATGGCGTCTCGCCGCGAGAGCCCCAAAGTAAGGTCGGGTCGGCGGGACCGATAAAAACCAAAGGGGATTGTGCGATGGGTTTAAAGCCCAGTCCCTTGGGCAACTTGGCGGGGCGAGCGGCAATAGCAATATCTTCTTGCCCGCCCAGAATCCGCTCAATGGCTTGGGCTGGATCACCGGTATGGAGTTTGATGCCGATGCCGGGCTGCTCGACTCGGAAACGAGTCAAGATATCGTATAGGAAGCTGTAGCTGGCCGTGACCGAGCAGTAGATGCTGAGTTGGCCGCGCAATTCACCCATGCTTCCTTGAAGTGAATCTTGAAAGGTTTCCCAGTGCTGCAGCGTCTCCCGGGCAAAGCGCAGAAACCGTTCGCCCTCTAGCGTTAAAGACACGGAGCGGTTGTCCCTGAGCATCAGAGCGCAGCCCAGCTCGTCCTCCAACTGCTTGAGGTTACGGCTGACGGTCGACGGGCTGACGTGGCAGTGCGCAGCAGCGCGTCCGAAATGGCGGCTGGTGGCGAGTGAGACGAATAGGCGCAGTTTGTTGGGATCCATGGGTAATCCGTTGTTGCAGATACTGCAATATAAAATTGCGAATATATCATTTTACGTTACGTGTGTAATTGCTTAAACTCCCGCCCTTTCTATTTGCGGCGTTCCGCCGGTCACTGCTCTTCAGGAGGCAACATGCACGTTTATTACGATAAAGATTGTGATCTTTCCATTATCCAAGGTAAAAAAGTCGCTATTTTGGGTTACGGCTCTCAGGGCCACGCCCACGCCAACAACCTTAAAGAGTCTGGCGTTGACGTAGTGGTCGGCTTGCGCACCAGCTCCGGTTCCGTAGCTAAAGCCGAAGCCGCTGGCCTGAAAGTGGCTCCAGTGGCCGAAGCCGTGGCCAGCGCCGATGTGGTAATGGTGCTGACTCCGGACGAGTTCCAATCCGAGCTGTATCGTGAAGAGATTGAGCCCAACCTGAAAAAAGGCGGCACTCTGGCGTTTGCCCATGGCTTTGCCATCCACTACAACCAGGTTGTGCCGCGCGCTGACCTGGACGTGATCATGATCGCTCCCAAGGCGCCGGGCCACACCGTGCGTACCGAGTTCGTCAAAGGCGGTGGCATCCCCGATCTGGTTGCGATATTCCAGGACGCCTCAGGCAAAGCTAAAGATGTAGCTCTGTCCTACGCCAGCGCCATCGGCGGTGGACGTACCGGCATCATTGAAACTACCTTTAAAGACGAAACCGAAACTGATCTGTTTGGTGAGCAAGCGGTCCTGTGTGGCGGCGCCGTGGAGCTGGTAAAAGCGGCTTTCGAAACCTTGACCGAAGCAGGCTACGCGCCTGAAATGGCTTACTTCGAATGTTTGCACGAGCTGAAGCTGATTGTTGACCTGATGTACGAAGGCGGCATCGCGGACATGAACTACTCCATCTCCAACAACGCCGAGTACGGTGAGTACGTCACCGGCCCCCAGGTGATTAATGATGAATCCCGAGCTGCTATGCGTCAGGCGCTGAAAAACATTCAAACTGGCGAGTACGCCAAGCGGTTTATCAGTGAAGGGGCGCTGAACTACCCAGAAATGACCGCCCGTCGTCGTCTGAACGCCGAGCACCCCATTGAGCAAGTGGGCGCGCGTTTGCGGGCCATGATGCCTTGGATTGGCTCTAATAAGATCATCGACAAGAGCAAAAACTGAGTCGGGATTGCTGAGTCAGAACTCAGGTAAACAAAACGCGGCTTCGGCCGCGTTTTTTTATGGGGCTGGCCCTGGGGGCGACTGTCCTTACGTGCCATAATGGGCGGTGAATTCAAGTATCAGAGGTGATTATGAGTACAGACAAAGGCGAAGGGGTAGAAACTCCCCGTGAGGACGAGAGCCTCCTGCCCTTTGACGAGCACTTCGAGGTTGTCTCCGAGGGGGGCAAGAAAGTCCGGCACCGCGGGGTTTACTTCCTACCCAATCTATTTACCACCGGTGCGTTGTTTGCAGGCTTTTACGCCATTATTTCTGCCATGAACGGCAATCTGAATGGCGCTGCTATAGCTATTTTTGTGGCTATGATCCTGGATGGCCTGGACGGAAGGGTGGCTCGCTTGACCAAAACGTCCAGTGCTTTCGGCGAGCAGTACGACAGCCTTTCCGATATGGTCTCGTTCGGCTTGGCGCCCGCACTGGTCATGTTCAGTTGGGCGCTGTCCACATTGGGCAAGCTCGGCTGGGCAGCCGCGTTTATCTACGCCGCTTGCGCCGCTCTACGCTTGGCTCGATTTAATACCCAAATAGGCGTGGTCGACAAAAAGTTTTTTGTCGGCCTGGCCAGTCCACCCGCGGCGGCGATGCTCGCCTCCATGGTGTGGCTCGGACACAATTATGAGCCCGATTTGATTTTGGCCACCGGTGCAGCGCTGGTAACGGTATTGGCCGGGTTGCTGATGGTTTCTAACGTTCGCTACAGCAGCTTTAAAGATATTGACTTCAGGGGGCGGGTACCTTTTGTCGTCATGTTGCTGGTGATCCTAGTATTTGTGGTGATTTCCATCAATCCACCCCTGATGCTGTTGCTCATGTCGGTCACCTACGGTGTGTCTGGGCCACTGCTGTGGCTTTGGCGTCGCAGGGAGGTCTTGCAGCGCAAAGGCGATAGTGAGCAGGTGGGTGACGGTCGGGAGGAAGGGGGCCCGGAGGGAGAAGGGCAGATCGAAACACCTCCGCAGCCTGAAGGGGAGGTGACCGGTCCCAAAAAAAGACGTCCTCGACGGGCGCCCAAAAAGCCGAAAGATGAGTGATCTTCCCTTGCGTCGATCAATGAAATATGCGCCAGCAAAAAAAACTGTCAAAATTGTTCAG
>NZ_JAVDDU010000010.1 GCF_030848505.1 Marinimicrobium hydrolyticum | reverse complement strand
TCAGCAAATGGATCCCCGCTTGCGCGGGGATGACGGTAGGATGATCGCGGGCTTTCCTGGTTTTTTAAAGTTGCCACCTTCTCGTCATTCCCGCGAAAGCGGGAATCCAGTACCGGTCCATCAAGTCCCCCAGTACAGCAATAGCAGCTTTCCAACCAATCCCGTTATGCTAAGCTCTTTTTGGACTATCGAGGGCACCATAGCTGTTGTTTGGCTCGAAGGCGGGTGCGGGAGATTGAGTTTCGGAACCTTCGCGCCATGGAGGGCGCGCAGGAGCCACAGGGAAGTGTTTACCGCGTTTCCGAAACTCAATCTCCCGTAGCCGCCGATCCAGCAGAATACGATGCACTTTCCTTCCGGTCTTGAAGACAAACAAGAGGAACCTGTAAAACCAAAAAATCTCACCCCTATCCCTAAAGTTCCCCCCTCACTCGCCGTTAGCCTTATCACTGACTTATGCGGTATTTCACACAACTGACGGGATAACAATTATGAATGCCTACGCTCGAGCGGCTCAAAATTACAGTTCGGTAAAAGTGCAGTCCAGTGTGACCGACGCCTCGCCACATCGCCTCGTACAAATGCTGTTTGAAGGCGCCCTGGAGCGCATCGCCCAGGCCAAAGGCGCCATGGCACGCAAAGAAATAGAGCGAAAAGGTGAGTTGATCAGCAAAGCCATCAACATCGTCGGCGGATTGCTGGGCAGCCTGAACGACAAAGAAGGGGGCGAACTGGCCGCTAACCTCGACGGCGTGTACGACTACATCATACGTCGCCTCGTTCAAGCGAACTACGAAAACAACACCGAAATCCTGGATGAATGCGGCCGCCTTCTGGCGGAGCTGAAATCCGCTTGGGATAGCATTGCTGTGGAAACACGCTGAAATGGCCCTGCAGCTGGCCGCCGAGCCTGACTACCGGGGTGCCCCTGGACTGGCACTGCTGCGCCAAATGCAGAGGGACATAATCAGCGCCCTCCAGGCGGAAGACTGGCTGCGGGTGCGCGAGCTGGACCGATCCTGCGCCGCATTGGTCGAGAAAATCGTCGCTGCCAATGGGGATGATCCGTCGACCCTGGTACAGGCTCTGAGTGAGCTGAAAGGCGTCTACGCTAACCTCATTCAGCAATGCCACCGGGAAGCAAAGGCAATGGCGTTGTAGAGCAGAAAATTGACGGCGCCCTAAGTGGCGCCGTTTTCATCCCAAGGTCCTCCTCAGGCCCCATATCCCGTACAAAACCCCCTTCGTTCGGAATTCCGACCATCCCGGCTGCCCAGCTTTGGCAAACTTCAGGGGTGTCATAAATTTGACTAGGCGTTATTATGCGACTATTACTAACGTTGATTCAGATGGTACGCGGCAGCGACGGGTATCTACGACAATAACGACAAACGAAGGGCACGAGTGGTATGGGGCCTAATGATTGGGTACTGGTCGTCGACGACAATGAAACACGTCGGCACGAATTGGGCATAATTTTAGAGTTTTTGGGCCAGTCCACGCGGTGTACCGGCTGGGCAGGGTGGCAGCAGGCAGTAGAAGAAGTGGGGCCCGCTGACTGCGCCACCGTGTTCCTCGGCAATATCCAGACCCTGGACGTACTCGAGAAGCAGCTTCGGACTTTAAGATCTTGGAAGGGCGAATTGCCCGTGGTTCTTTTGGGCGAGGCCCCGGACGGCGTTCAGGAGCTGGAACCCGAACTGTCTCGTATGTTGATCGATACCCTCAGTATCCCCCCTACCTACAATGCGCTGCTGGATGTTTTGCATCGCTGCCAGCTTTATTATCACGCTCAGATGGACAAGCAGCGCCAGCAGCAACGCCGCCCCGTTCATTTGTTCCGCAGCCTCGTGGGAACCAGCCGGGAAATCCAGCACGTTCGACAGATGATGGCACAGGTGGCAGACAAAGATGTGTCTGTGCTGATCACCGGTGAGTCCGGCACGGGCAAAGAAGTGGTGGCTCGTAACCTTCACTACAATTCACCACGCCGGGATAAGCCGTTTGTGCCGGTGAACTGCGGCGCGATTCCCGCTGAGCTACTGGAAAGCGAGCTGTTTGGTCACGAAAAGGGCGCCTTTACCGGCGCCATCAACGCCCGTGCAGGCCGTTTTGAGCTGGCCGAAGGCGGCACGCTGTTTTTGGACGAAATCGGGGATATGCCACTCACCATGCAGGTGAAGATTCTGCGCGTATTGCAGGAGCGCTGTTTCGAGCGCGTGGGCAGCAACAAAACCGTCCCCAGTGATGTGCGCATCATCGCCGCGACTCACCGGGATTTGGAGACAATGATTACGGAAGACACCTTCCGGGAAGATTTGTACTACCGCTTAAATGTATTCCCCATTGAGCTGCCTTCACTGAAGGAGCGCTCTGAAGATATTCCCCTCCTAATCAACGAATTGATTTCTCGCATGGAAAGTGAGGAGCGTGGTTCATTACGTTTTAACTCGGCGGCGATTTTGTCCCTATGCCGTCACCCCTGGAGCGGTAACGTACGTGAGCTAGCCAATCTGGTGGAGCGCATGGCGATCATTCAGCCTTTTGGTGTGGTCGGCGTTCAGGATTTACCACCCAAGTATCGCCACGTTGAAGTGGCGGACGAGGAGTTCGCCCCCGCGGAAAGCGAACCGACGGTCAATGGTAGTGCCGGTTATATTAATCCCAACGACACGCCGTTACTGCCGGAGCAGGGCATCGATTTGCGCGATTACATTACCGGGCTGGAGAAGGATTTGATTCAGCAGGCACTTAATGATTGCGGAGGCGTAGTAGCGCGAGCTGCCGAAAAACTCAGCATTCGCCGCACGACATTAGTGGAAAAGATGCGTAAGTATGGGTTGCAGAGGTAACTGTTTGTCACTTCCTCGTCATTCCCGCGAAGGCGGGAATCCATTTGCCCAGCGACATGGGTGCGAGATGAAGAAGAATTTCGTTTCGGGTCTCTAGTTGAAACTCGAATAAACTGAAAGTAGGGGCGGTTGGGTACGTTATTCTGATTTCGGCGCGCTTGTCGAATGGTGGGGGTTGGGTTTGGCGATCTACCTCCGGGACACGCCGAACTAATCGTCAGGAAAGACGATTAGCACAGCCGAAGGCTGCCCGTAGGGCTGGGCACACGGATGTGCCCAGTGAAATACTTCCGTGTAGGCTCGGATGCAGCATCCATGCTGCATACGGTCCCGGAGATAGCTCCCCAAACCTTTACGGGACGTTAGGTGCCACTAAGCATTCCAACCGCCCCCGTGCCAATTGCATCGTTTTGCCTTACCCAATGCTTGGTTTTTACATAACCTAGTGGATCCCATGCCCAACTTCCTTATTTCCCGAAGCGTCCAGGATGGCACAGCGGAGAGTGGGGCAGGCATTCCCGGACTGTATGCGGCATGGATGCCGCATCCAAGCCTACACGGACGTATTTACGGCGTGTCCGGGTGTGCCTGCCCCACTCGCAGCACTCAACCAAAGCATCAAACAATCAGCACTCAACCAAAGCATCAAACAATCAGCACTCAACCAACGCATCAAACAACCAGCATTCGACTAAGACCGCGACTTAACGCCGACCCCGCGATGCCGTACGCGGTTGATTACCGTTAGCAGGTTTACGACGGGCGTTTCCAGGTTGACCGCTATTGGCGCGCTGGCCACTTCGTGGGTTACCCGCGCGCGGCGCATTGCGACCCGCAGGTTTGCGGCCGAGCTGAATCGGTTCTGGGCGGATGGTCGGATCGGGTTCAAAGCCTTCAATAACCTGCTTCTTCACCTGAGCCTTCAACAAGCGCTCGATATCCCGCATAAAACTGTGCTCATCCACACATACCAGCGATACCGCAATACCTTCACGCTCCGCGCGGCCCGTACGGCCAATACGGTGCACGTAATCTTCCGGCACGTTGGGCAACTCGTAGTTGACCACATAGGGCAACTGATCGATATCGATACCACGCGCGGCGATATCCGTGGCTACCAGAGCGCGAACGCGACCGTTTTTAAAATCGGCTAGCGCTTTGGTGCGCGCGCCTTGGCTTTTATTGCCGTGGATCGCAGCGGCACTGATACCGTCTTGTTGCAATTGTTCAGTCAGACGGTTGGCACCGTGTTTGGTGCGGGTAAACACCAGCACCTGGCGCCAGTTGCCTGTACCAATCAGGTGTGACAACAGCTCGCGCTTGCGCTGACGGTCAACCGGGTGCACTACCTGAGTAATACGCTCCGCCGCTGTGTTGCGCGGGGCCACTTCAATCAAATCAGGCTTATTCAGCAACTGATCCGCCAGAGCTTTGATGTCATCGGAAAAAGTCGCCGAGAACAAAAGGGTTTGACGCTGCTTAGGCAGCATGGCCAGCACTTTGCGGATATCGTGGATAAAGCCCATGTCCAGCATGCGATCGGCTTCGTCGAGAATCAGTGTTTCCACTTCTCTCAACGTCACCGCGTTTTGCTGAATCAAATCCAGTAAACGACCGGGTGTTGCCACCAGAATATCCACGCCTTTGCGCAGCTTCATCATTTGCGGATTGATGCTTACGCCACCAAATACCACGGTTGAACGCAGCGGCAGGTGTTGGCCATAGGTGCGCACACTGTCGTGCACCTGGGCCGCCAATTCGCGGGTTGGGGTAAGAATAAGGGCGCGCACCGGGCGTTTGCCCTCGGGCACTTCTTTGCGGCTGAGTTTTTCCAGCAGCGGCAGGGTAAAGCCTGCGGTTTTGCCAGTACCGGTTTGGGCGGCGGCCATCAGATCGCCACCTTCAAGTACAGTTGGAATCGCTTTGGCCTGAATGGGCGTAGGCGAAGTGTAGCCAGCGTCCGCAAGCGCACGCAGCAGTTCGGCACGCAGGCCGAGATCGGTAAAATTCATTGAGGATTTCCTGTGGCTCAGCCCACCAAGCGAGTTGGCACGGTCTGGGAGAGCACTTTTTGAGTCGCGACAGGTGGGTTTGTGTACCTCAACCAACGCGAAAGTGAAAGGCGGTGCCGACCGAAGGGCACCGAGCGCGGAGTCTATCACCCTGTTGTGGGATCCGCTACCAAAACTACGCCTTTCTTCAAAATAATGACAACCATTGGATTCACCTCGTCTCGCTATCCTAGCGCCAGACACGTCAACAATTTGACCGGCAACCCTGCGGTGCCAGCGTAACTTATTGAAAATGTTAGAAAACTATCGTTGGCACTGCATTTGCAATATCCCTGCTTAGAACTCTGACTGGGCGTGTTTCTTGACGCCCAATCCCGTAAACAGCAGGAGTGAGACCATGGCCAAAGTGTCGGCCAGCGCGGAAATGCTCAGTAAAGCGGCCGTTGTGGCGTTACGCCCCGACGAAGCTGCGGGTCAGGATGAGTCCAAGAAAACTCAAGACCTCAAGCAGGCATTTGAGCTGTTCAACGACATGTCCCAGCAGTTGGTGGAGTCTTACCATTTGCTGGAAGATCGGGTTACCGAACTGAATCGCGAGCTGATCAGTGTTTCTGATCAGCGCATGCAAGAGCTCGCAGAAAAAGAAAAACTGGCTCATCGTCTGGAGAGCTTGCTCAACTTTTTGCCCGGCGGGGTAGTGGTGCTGGATTCCTCCGGCCGGGTATCCGAGTGCAATCCCGCTGCCCTGGAATTGCTGGGTGAGCCCCTGCAGGGCGAATTGTGGCGTGACGTCATCGGCCGCAGTTTTATGCCCCGACGCGACGACGGTCACGAAGTGTCTCTGCACGATGGTCGCCGTATCAGTATTGCCACCCGCGACTTGGGTATCGATGGGCAAATAATCCTTCTCACCGATCAAACAGAAACCCGTCGTCTGCAGACGGAACTGAGCCGGCACGAACGCCTGTCCGCTCTGGGCAAAATGATGTCTGCACTTGCACACCAAATTCGCACACCGCTGTCCGCGGCCATGCTTTACGCGGGTCATTTAACCAACTCCGCCTTGCCGGAAGCGCGAAAACAAGTGTTCGCGGAAAAAATATCCGGGCGCCTCAACCACATCGAACGGCAAGTGCAGGATATGTTGCTGTTCGTCAAAGGTGAATTGCCCCTGGGCGACTTACTCAGTGTCACGGAATTGCAATTGGCGCTGGAGGAAGCCATGGAAGTGCCTTTGATGACCTCCCATTCCGAATGCACGTGGGACGTGCAGTGCCGGGACAAATACCTGCAGTGCAATCGCGAAGCTTTGGTGGGTGCGCTGATCAATTTGGTGAACAACGGTATTCAGGCTGTTGGGACCGGCGCCGTTCTGCACTTGAGTTTTGAACAATTCGACAATGACGATGATGAGTGCCTGATGATCAGCCTCACCGATCAGGGCCCGGGTATCGCCCCGGAACTGATGCCTAATTTGGGTGATCTTTTTGTGACCACCAAATCCCAAGGCACCGGTCTGGGCTTGGCGGTGGTGAAGGCCGTCGCACGTGCGCATCGGGGCGCTTTTGATCTTCAGTCCGAGGCGGGCTGCGGTACCTGCGCGCGACTTATTTTGCCCTTGGCGAAAGTCTAACTTTTATTTACGGAGAAGCACCCATGGCTCTGGCTGCCCGAGAAGAACAAGCCGATACCCTCGGCACAATATTGGTAGTGGAAGACGACAATGATCTGCGTGAAGCCCTGTGCGATACCTTGCACCTGGCGGACTATACCGTTGTGGAAGCGGATAGCGCTGAAGAAGCGCTGCGCGTATTGGCCCGAGGATTAGACATTGGCATGATCGTGTCCGATATCAATATGGGGGGTATGAGCGGTCAGGATCTGTTGCGTGAAGTGAAGCGCGACTATCCGCAAATTCCCATGTTATTGATTACCGCTTACGCCAGTATCAGCCAGTCCGTGGATGCCATGAAGCAAGGTGCGGTGGATTATTTGGTTAAACCGTTTGCACCTCAGGTATTGGTGGAAGCTTTGGCGCGCCACTTGGGCGTGGCTCAAGTCAGTGGCGATGAGCCCATCGCCGTTGCCCAAACCAGCCAGCAGTTGTTACAGCTGGCACGTCGGGTGGCCATGTCGGACTCCACAGCGTTGATCGTGGGTGAGTCCGGCACAGGTAAGGAAGTTTTGGCGCGCTACGTTCACAACGCATCGCCCCGGAGCGAGCAACCATTTATCGCCGTTAACTGTGCGGCGATTCCAGAGAATATGCTTGAAGCCATGCTCTTTGGCCATGAAAAAGGTGCCTACACGGGCGCGCATACCAGTGCACCGGGAAAATTTGAACAAGCCAATGGCGGCACCTTGCTGTTGGATGAAATATCCGAAATGGATATTGGCCTGCAAGCGAAGTTGTTGCGCGTGTTGCAAGAGCGGGAAGTGGAACGCGTGGGTGGCCGCAAAACCATTAAGCTGGATGTGCGGGTAATCGCCACCTCCAACCGCGACATGCGCGCCCAAGTCGTGGAAGGGAAATTTCGCGAAGATTTGTACTATCGATTGAGCGTACTTCCGTTGCAGTGGGCGCCACTTCGCGACCGTAAAGAAGACATTATTCCCCTGGCGGAAAAGCTTTTGGTAAAACACGCGCAAAAGCAGAATCGCGGTAGAGTCCGATTGTCGGACAATGCCCGACAAGCCCTGTTGGCCTATCCGTGGCCGGGTAATGTGCGCGAGCTGGACAATGTGGTTCAACGCGCTCTGATACTGCAGCCAGGCCATAGCATAGACGCCGCTGACTTGGCGCTGGAGGGCACAACCGTCTATAGCCAGAAACCGGATTTGATGCAGGCCGCTGAGCAAGCCGCATTGCAAGTGCAAAATCAGGAGTACGCGCCTGTCAACGTGCCGATAGCGCCAAACGAAGCATTTGCAGTGGAGACGCTCGCGGATGAGAGTCCGGCTTTGGGCAACGACCTCAAACAGCGCGAATACGAAATCATCATGGATACGCTCAAGCGGGTGGGTGGAAGCCGTAAGAAAACCGCCGAGCGCCTGGGCATTAGCGCACGCACCTTGCGTTATAAAGTCGCGCGCCTAAAAGAGGCTGGCTTTGCTATTGATGGTTGAAGTGTTCGATACTAACCCTGCCTACTACCACTGAGCGCAAGGCTCGTCTTACTCGTGGTTTTAATGAGGACTGCTTCACCGCAGGCAGTCCTTACTCGGAATGAAAAATGCGACATGCATTGTTTAGCTGTGCTATGTTTACAGGAGCGCACGCCATCGAGGGTTAAGTCAGACTGATGGCTGAGTAATCAGGGCTTATTGCGTTATAACCCTGTATTTTTTTGTGTAGCTGAATTTTCTATTCTGGTTATATGCGGTGAGCGGGTCATCGTAATGGATTCGGACTTATGAGGCTAAGATCTTGGCAGGACGCTAGCAGCGGAGTTCGCTTCAAACGCCGGGTGCTGGGTTGCACGGTTGTGGCTTTGCTCATGGCCGCTGTACTCACGGGCCTGCATTTTCATCACAAGCAGCAATTTTTTCATGCCGCTACTGTGGTCAGTGATTTGGGCTATGCCAAAGTCAATTTGCTGCAGGGTTACCTTCATCTCAGTTTGGATGGCGACGACCAGTCCACCTGGGAAGCAGAGCAAGGTTATCTTTTAGTAACCGGCGCCTTAGACACCTATGAACGACTGATCACCCTGCCGGAATTTAATCGCCTCGAGAGTTTTCAGCCACGCCTTCGGGAAGTTAGCCGCCAAATAGATCTAGTGCGCCACTTGCTAGCCGATGTCCATTCGGGCGTCATATCCCCCAGAAATACAAACCTGCAAGAAGCCATTGCGGAACTTTCGCAACTCGGCGCGGAGCTGGATCAGCATGTCCGAGTGGCTACTTTGGGCATGTTGGATCAGCAAGATCGTTTTTTTTGGGTAGCGCTGGTACTCGCCATCGCACTGCTCTTGGTGGTGTTGGTGTTTATTCTGAACACCGAGCGTGCGCGTTTGAAATCGGAGCTACTGGTTCGAGAAAATGAGGAGCGTTTTCGACAACTAGCCGAACACGTATCCGAGGTATTTTGGCTGCGGGATGTTAAGAGTGGGGAGATGCTCTATATTTCTCCAGCCTACGAACGACTCTGGGGGCAATCCTGCGATGCCCTATACCGAAATGCATCCGAATGGCTTGATCGAATTCACCCCGAAGATCGGGCGCGTGTTAAGAAGGCCTCGCTCACTGAAGAGCACGGCGGCTACCACGAAGTGTACCGCCTGACTCGGCCAGGTGGCGCAGAGTGCTGGGTAGAAGACAGAGCGTTTCCAATTCGGGATGCCGATGGTCAGATCTATCGGGTTGCAGGTCTGGCGGCGGATATTACCGAGCGTAAAGCCAACGAAGCGAAAATGAAACAGTTGGCACACCGGCTCGCGGTGACCTTGGAAAGCATTACCGATATATTCTACACCACAGATAAAAATTGGAACTTTACCTACATCAACACCCAGGCCGAGAATTTTCTACGCCACCCCCGAAGGGAGTTGTTGGGCCGCAATTTGTGGGATACCTTTCCCGCGCTAAGAAATAGCGAGTTTGAAACCCAGTTTCGAGCCGCAGCCGAGTCGAACACGAAGACCTCCTTTCAGGCGTACTATGAGCCCTGGAAAGTCTGGTTTCGATCCAGTGTGTATCCTTCCAATGAAGGGTTTGCCGTTTATTTGCAGGACGTCACCGCCAGCCGAGAAGCTGAACAGCAATTACGCCTGCTGGAAACCTGCGTGCAGCACATGAACGATATGGTGTTGATCACAGAAGCCCACCCGCTGGATGAGCCCGGCCCCCGAATTCTTTTTGCCAATGCCGCGTTTACAAAACACACCGGCTACGCCCAGGAAGAGGTGTTGGGAAAGTCCCCGCGTTTTTTGCAAGGGCCAAAGACTCAGCGGGCGGAGCTGGATCGATTGCGCTCATCTTTAGAAGCAGCGCAACCGGTTCGAATTGAGGTGATCAACTACAAAAAGAACGGCGAAGAATTCTGGGTGGAAATGGATTTGGTTCCTTTGCACGATGATTCCGGTAATTACACGCATTGTGTGGCCGTACAAAGGGATGTTACAGAACGCAAGTTGGCGGAAGCGGAGCGAGAGCGCATTGCAGAACTAGAACAAGCGCACAAGTTATCGGAACTGGCGAATCAGACCAAGTCAGAATTTCTAGCGACCATGAGCCACGAAATCCGTACGCCGATCAATGGTGTGATTGGTATGGTGGAAGTGCTGCAGGAATCGCCCCTAAAGTCGTACCAAACTGAGATCGTAGACGTTATTCGCGAATCCGCTCAATCGCTACTGGCCATTGTGGACGATATTCTCGACCTTTCTAAACTGGAAGCGGGCAAGCTGGAACTTGAGTCACAGCCGGTTTCGCTGTTCCACCTCTTGAAAAACGTCTGCCTTATGCTCGACCGCGTGGCGGAAAGTCACGCCGTGGAACTCACCCTTTTTACTGATCCGCGCCTTCCCGAAGTGGTTGGAGATGAGCTTCGCTTGCGGCAAATTTTAATTAACCTGCTCAGCAATGCCATTAAGTTTTCCAGTGGCGGAGAGCGTCCGGGGCGTGTATCGATACGGGCCTATTGCCAGGATCGAAGCGCGCTTGACAGGGTGCAAGTGGTATTCCGCGTTATCGACAACGGTATTGGCATGACAGGCAAAACTCTGTCGCGCTTGTTCAGCCCCTTTGTCCAAGCGGATGCCTCCACTACGCGGCACTACGGTGGCACGGGTTTGGGGTTGACCATTACCCGTAATCTAGTGGACGCCATGGGTGGAGATATCAAAGTGTCCAGCGAGTTTGGGGTGGGCACGGAATTTCGCGTGGCGTTGAGTTTGCCGGTCAATTCTTCAGCATCGGAACCCGAGCCCCTGCCCGATGTATCTGGGCTGGTGTGCGCCATCGTAGGCAGGCATGGAAGCCTGGCCGAGGACTTGGCCACTTACCTCACAGCAGCGGGGGCTAAGGCGGACTGGTTCCAGGAAGATGTAGGCAGTCTCGGCCCTGGTGGCATAGAGGATCGCGGTTACGACATTTGGATCGTTGATACCGAGCAGGCTCACCAAGACGAGAGCAGCGCGCAGGAGCGGGCGGACCGATGCTTGGCGTTGGGCATTCCCTGTTTGGTGGTTGACCGGGGGCGGCGCCGTAAAGCCCGCTGGGAAAACACGCATTTGATGTCCATTGACGGCAATGTGCTGGATCGGTCGGAGTTTTTTCGGGCGGTCGCCATGGCTACGGGGAGACTGCATAATGAAGTCAATGAATCCCGACACACCGACCCTTGTCGCCCTTCGCTGCCGCTACCTAACCGTGAAGCGGCTTTGCAGCAACAGCGGTTGATCCTTGTCGCCGAAGACAACGACATAAACCGCAAACTTATGGTGCGCCAGTTGGCTATGCTCGGGCACGCCGCGGATTTGGCGTGTAACGGGCGGGAAGCCTTGGACATGTGGCGCGTCGGCACTTACGCGCTGGTAATTACGGATTTGCACATGCCGGATATGGATGGCTATGCGCTCGCGCAAGCCATACGTGCTGAAGAGAGCGGTACCTCCGTGCCCATCATCGCTCTAAGTGCCAATGCCACCCCTGGCCAGGAAGAGCGTTGCCGTACAGCCGGTATTGACGCTTTCCTGGTTAAACCTGCCTCCCTGGCGGATTTAGAGGCAGAGTTGGAGGGTCGGTTACCGGCGGTTGGCTCGGAATCAGACTCAACCGCCGCAACGGATACTGAGGCCCCCCTGGACCTTTCTGTATTAGAGGAATTGGTAGGGGAAGAGCCTGAGGTGGTCAAAGAGTTCTTGCAGGATTTTCGCGTGAATTGCGCCAAACTCGCCGCGGAAATACGGATTGCTACCGCAGCGGATGATCTGGCGGCACTCGGCTCTGCGGCCCATTCTTTAAAGTCATCCGCACGCACGGTGGGTGGGGTGACCTTGGGGAATCTTTGCGAGCGCCTGGAAGCCCTGGGCAAATCTGACGACCCAGAGGAATTGACTGCCCTGATGCTTGAGTTTGAAACTGAGATTGGGGCGGTGGAAAGGTATCTTGATGAATGTTTGACTGACGCTTAATCGCGTTTGCGTTAATGTAATGAGAGAGGTTTATGCACCCATCCGCCGTGAATATTTTAGCCATTGACGACGACGCCTTTATGCTCAAAGTGCTGGAGAAGGCTTTGGGCGAACAGGGTTTTACCTCCGTCGTCTCGTGTCTTGGGGGCCGGCAGGCGTTGGAGTGGTTCGATGCTCAGCCGAAGCCGCCCGCCGTGGTTGTGCTTGACCTTAAAATGCCGGAGATGGACGGCATAGAATTCCTACGTCACCTAGTGGAGCGCAAATTCCAGGGGCACCTGTTGTTGATCAGCGGCCAGGACGAGGCCATGTTGCGGAGCGCAGAGAAGCTGGTCAAAGCACACAATATGGAAATTCTAGGTTATCTACACAAACCGGTAAAACCCGGATTGCTCGCCGAACTACTGGGTAAACTACCCAATCTGTCAGGTCCCTTGGCCAAGAATGCTGTGCGTCACTACGAACCCGCGCGATTGCGCGAAGCCATTGCCAAGGGAGAGCTGGTCAACTACTACCAGCCCATCGTCTCCGTAAAAACCGGGCAACCGGAATCCGTCGAAGCATTGGTGCGCTGGGAGCACCCCGATGATGGGCTGGTGCCGCCAGATGTGTTTATCGGTCTGGCGGAAGAAAACGATTTGATCGATGCCTTGGCCGAGGCCGTTATCGATATGGCGATAGCTCAGATAAAGGTGTGGCGCTCCCAGGGGATCAAACTTCCGGTGGGCATCAACCTATCTATGGAAAACCTGTCTAAGGTTGAGTTCGCTGACACATTCAGTTCCAAAGTGGAGGCGGCTGGCCTGTCCCCAGGGCAGTTTATTTTGGAGGTTACCGAGAGCCGCGCCATGCGCGACCCAGCCGCCACCTTGGACAATTTAACGCGCCTGCGCCTGAAAGGCTTTGTGCTGGCCATTGATGATTTCGGCACGGGCTATTCATCGCTTGCGCACTTGCGGGATTTGCCCTTCAACAAATTCAAACTGGACCGGACTTTTGTGCACAACGCCTGGAGTGAGGGCCGGGTTCGATCCATGTTCGATACCAGCTTGAACCTTGCCAAGGATTTGGATTTGCAGGTTATCGCGGAGGGGGTGGAGACTCAGGAAGACTGGGTGTTTATCCGTACCACGCGCTGCGATCAGGCACAAGGTTACCTGATCGCCAAACCCATGCCAGCGGACGATATCGCTCCCTGGTTAAAAGTATGGAATCAACGCTTGCGCCGTGAATTGGTCCCCGAGTCAGGCGGAGCGATTGCGAGCGGTGAAGGGGCACAGCAAACGGTACTCATCGTTGAAGACAATGAGCTGCAGCGCAAGGTGCAAAATCGTATTCTCAGTGCCGAAAATTTCCGCGTCGTGACCGCTTCCAATGGCCGCGAGGCGCTGGAAATCCTACGCACCTTGCGCCCCGACTTAATTTTTATTGATATTGAGATGCCGGGGATGAGTGGTTTGGATGTGTTGCGTCAGCTGCGCAAAACCCGCGTTTTCGCCAAAACGCCAGTGGTGATTGTTTCCGGCATCAATACAAAGAATGTGGTCAAGAACAGCCTGGAAGCCGGCGCGAACAGTTTTATGGTGAAACCGTTCGATCGCAAAACTCTGGTAGAGCGAGCACGGCAAGCGTTGACGCAGGTTGATTGAGTTTACTTGTCCCAAAGCTCTCCTCTCTATTCACAGCGTCTAGTCATTCCCGCCAACGCGGGAATCCATCTTCGTAGTGGCGCTGAGCCAGTTGCGGGGTATAGGGTTTCGAGTCCAAGTCTCGGTCTCCAGTTTAGAATTCAGGAATCCCGTAAGTTGGGCGATTTGGTAAGCTATTCCAGCTTCGGTATTCTGTTCGAAAGAGGGGGTTGGGTTTGGCGGTCTACCTCCGGGACACGCCGTAGATACTTCCCTGTAGGCTTGGATGCGGCATCCCTGCCGCATACAGTCCCGGAGGTAGCTCCCCAAACCCTTACGGGACGTTGGGTGCCAGTAAGCTTCTCCAATCACCTCCGGTGCCAATAGTGTTGGTTGGTGGTACCCGACGCTGAGTTTTATCTAACCCAAGGGCTCTGAGTTCTTAATTCTCTTATTTCCCGAAACTTCCAGAATGGCACCGCGGAGAGTGGGGCAGGCATTCCCGGACTGTCGCCGACAAGGATGTCGGCGCCAAGCCCCCAGGGAGGGGTCTACAGCGTGTCCGGGTGTGCCTGCCCCACTCGCAGCACTCGACCAAAGCTCTTAATCCATCATGCCCAAACTAAAGCACAACACTTTCGGATCGCTCAACCTCTTCCCGGCAGTTTCCTACCGGCGGCAACAATTGGCCCACTTTGTGCACAAAAGCTGTTAAGCCTCGGCTTGGCACCGTAAACGCCAATTAATTGTCGCAGCAAAGAGAAGATGGTTATGACTGATCGCGTGGATATCAATAACTTACTGCATGAAATGCGCGCCCTGAAGTCCCAGACACAGGCCTTCCAAAAGCCTGAAGGCCTCAAACCCACCGAAATGGGCGGGCTCCGCACACCTGGCACCAGTAAAGTACCGGGTTTTGGCGAGGTCATGGCACAGGCCGTCAATAAAGTGAACGAAACCCAAAAAGCCTCTGGTGCCTTGGCACAGGCCTACGAGCGCGGAGAGCCCGGTGTAGACATCACCGACGTGATGGTAGCGTCACAAAAAGCCAGCGTCTCATTCCAGGCGGCGGTGCAAGTGCGCAACAAATTGGTGGAAGCCTACCGTGACATTATGAACATGCCCATCTAACGGACAACAAGAATAACGGTACCTGACTATGCCTCCTGCAGATTCGCCCGCGACACATGATATGGACATGGCCCCCACGAAAAGTCGGCCTCGGGGTGACCTGTTTGAGGGGTTCAACAACTTGAGCCTTCTTCGTCAGGCCGGCTTGATGGTCGGCCTGGCGGCCAGCGTGGCCATAGGCTTTGCCGTGGTACTGTGGACACAAGGCGAAGACTACCGCCCCCTATACGCTAGTCTGGATCGTCTGGATACCAGTGAAGTGTTCGACATCCTGGATCAAAACCGCATCTCCTACAAAATCGACTCGTCGACCGGCGCCTTATTGGTTCCGGCCAATGATATCCACATGGCCCGTATTCGGCTCGCGGAAGTGGGTGTTCCTGGGCGTCGCTCTCAAGGCTTTGAGCTGATGGATCAGGAGCAACCTCTCGGCACCAGCCAGTTTGTGGAAAGTACCCGCTACCATCGGAGCATCGAAGGGGAGCTCGCGCGCACGATCACCAGCATCAACAGTGTCCGCAGCGCCCGTGTGCACCTGGCCATTCCCAAACGATCGGTGTTTGTCCGGGACGTTCGCCAGCCCAAAGCTTCCGTGTTTCTGGAAGTGTTTCCGGGCCGATCCGTAGAGCCGGCGCAGGTCACGGCGATTATCAATTTAGTGGCTTCGAGCATTGCCGAGTTGGTTCCTGAGGAAGTCACCGTGGTGGATCAGCGGGGCAACCTACTGTCCAAAATGGAAGACAACAAAGAATTGTTACTCGCCGATCGGCAGCGCGCTTATGCGCGTAGAGTGGAAGAGCAAATTGCCAGCCGCGTTAACGGCATCCTGGAGCCCATTCTGGGCTCCGATCGCTACCGCGCCGAAGTCAGTGCCGACATTGATTTTACGGCGGTGGAGCAAGCGGCCGAAACCTTCAATCCGGATCTCGCGGCAATACGCAGTGAACAGATTCTCAACGAGGCGCGCGATGGTGCTGACTTCGGTGTGGGTATTCCCGGCGCCTTAACCAATCAGCCTCCGGGTACCGCCGAGGCGCCAGAACAAATTGACCCGGAAACCGGGCTCCCCGTGCCGGCCGAGCGCCCTCGCAACCGGCGTGAGCAGGCCACGCGCAATTTTGAGCTGGATCGAACCATCAGCTACACCCGCCACCAGCAAGGCCGCATCCAGCGTTTGAGCGTAGCCGTGGTGGTGGACGATAAAGTAGTCATGGGGGAGGAGGGCCAGGAACTGCGCGAGGCCTGGACCGCCGCTGAGATCGAGCGTATGGAGACACTGGTGCGCGATGCCGTGGGCTTCTCTGCGGCGCGCGGCGATAGCGTCAATGTTTTGAACTCCCCGTTCCGGGTACGCGACATCGTGGGCATGGACATTCCGGAAATCCCCTGGTGGCAGGAAGAATGGGTGCTATCCTATTTAAAGCAGGGTGCCGGTGTGTTGGTGATCCTGATGTTGATCTTTGGTTTGCTTCGGCCCGTACTGAAAAACCTAGCCAGCACCGGCGGGCGGATTTCCGAAGAGCAGGAAGCCCGTGAATTGGCTGCCCTTGAAGCGGCCGGCCTGGGTGGTTACGGTGGTAGCTCAGATGAAACCGTTACGCTGACAGGCGGAGCCCTGGGCCTTCCTGGGCCGGAAGAGGGTTACGAGCAACAACTCAATGCCATTAAAGGTTTGGTGGCGGACGATCCGGGCCGAGTGGCCCAGGTGGTAAAAGCCTGGATCAACAAAGACGAATAGCGAGTAAGGGGCCATGAACAACCCGACCGTACCCACCAAGAAAGCCGATGCCCCTGCCACGAATGTAAGCTCCGTGGACAAGGCTGCGATCCTACTGATGTCATTGGGGGAAAGCGATGCAGCGGAAGTGCTGCGCCACCTGGGACCGAAAGAGGTGCAGCGCATCGGCGCGGCCATGTCGCAACTCAAAAACGTCCAGCAGCGCGATGTGCAGTCGGTGATGGGCAGCTTTCTGGAAGAAGTGCGCAACCTGACGGGTTTGGGCACCGATGCCGATAATTACATTCGCAACATGCTGGTCACCGCCCTAGGTGAAGATAAAGCCAGCGGGCTGATCGACCGTATTTTGTTGGGCGGCAATACCTCGGGCCTGGACACCCTCAAGTGGATGGAGCCTCGCTCGGTCGCTGATGTTATTCGCAATGAACACCCGCAGATACAAGCCATTGTGGCGTCCTACCTGGATCCGGACCAGGCGGCGGAAGTGCTTGGCCACCTGAGCGAGAAAATGCGTATCGACATTATGATGCGTATCGCCTCCCTGGATACCGTCCAACCCAGCGCTCTGCAAGAACTGAACGATATTCTCGAACGCCAATTTGCCGGCAACGCCAGCTCCCAAACCAAAGCCGTGGGCGGTTACAAAACCGCCGCGGAAATTATGAACCATTTGGACGGCTCCATTGAGGCGGACCTGATGGACTCCATCAAAGAGCTGGACGAGGACATGGGCAACCAGATTCAGGATCTGATGTTCGTGTTCGACAACCTCAAAGATGTGGACGACCGGGGCGTACAGATGTTGCTGCGGGAGGTGTCCTCCGAGGTGCTGATTGTCGCTCTCAAAGGCGCGGACAACGAGCTGCAGGACAAAATATTCAGCAACATGTCCAAGCGCGCAGGGGAGTTGCTGCGTGATGATCTGGAAGTAAAAGGGCCGGTGCGTCTGTCCGAAGTGGAAGCCGCCCAAAAAGAAATTCTTACCATTGCCCGTCGCATGGCCGATGCTGGCGAAATCGTGCTGGGCAGTAGCGGCGAGAAAATGGTGTAAAACGCGGGTGATGTGTCCATGACGGAAAAGAAAAATCTCGCCAACCGCATTCCCGAAAGTGACATCGCCGACTATCGGCGCTGGAACCTGCCTTTGATTGACGATAAAGGCCAGGTTCTGCCCAGCGCCGAGCGCGAGGCGGCGGCACGGAAGGCGGCAGAACAAAAAAAGCGTGGCGAGCGCGTCGAGGACGTTAACTATAAGGGCGAGCTCACCTCTGGCATGAGCGCCAGCGAACTGGAAAAAATCGTCGAGTCGGCGGAGCGCGAAGGGTTTGAACAGGGCCGCCAGGCTGGCTACGAAAAAGGCATGGCCGAAGGCTATGAGGCTGGCCGCGAGCAGGGCCTGATGGAAAAACGCCAAGAGCTGGCCGCTGAACAACAACGCTTCCAACATTTGGCTGAATCCTTGCTAAAACCCATTGATGAGCAGGATGCGGAACTGGAGCAGTTGTTGCTCAATACCGTCTGTACACTGACTCGGAGCTTGGTGCACCGGGAGCTGCTCACCGATTCCAGCCACATTCTTACCTTGGTTAAATCCGCCGTCGCGGCCTTGCCCCAGGGCGCCAAAAATCTCCGCCTCTACCTAAATCCAGACGATCTGGCCGTGGTGGAGGCCTACGCCGAAGAACAGCAGTTGGATTGGCAGTTTTTTGCCGATGCGTCATTGGTGCCCGGTGGCTGCCGGGTGGAAACCCGCGAGAGTCGAGTCGACTACTCGGTGGAGAACTGCCTTAAGCAACAGCTGGAAGCTTTTGTGAATCACCAGTTAAGTGGTGAGGAAGACGGTCAAGAGGACGATGCTGAATTTGGTTCCGACACACAGGCGGGACAGCAGCCTTGAATGACCGGCGTACTCCAAAGCAACGCCTCAGCGCTTACCGCTTGGGCTCGGTCGTGGCGCCACCGATCCCAGAATCGGAAGGTCGTCTGACCCGCTCTGTGGGGCTGACATTGGAAGCGGTGGGCTTGAATGTTTCAGTTGGCCGTCAGTGTCACGTCATTAACAAAGACGGCCGCATTGTCGAAGCTGAGGTGGTTGGCTTCGCTGGCGAAGTTGTCTACCTGATGCCCGTCAAACGGGTGGAAGGGCTCGAGCCAGGTGCCCGAGTGGTGCCCGTGGCGGGACATCAGGGCATGCGTATCGGCCCTCAGCTGCTCGGCCGGGTAGTGAACGGGTTGGGGCAACCGCTGGACAGTGCCGGTCCTCTGGTCGGCGACGACTTTTTGGATTTCGAGCCCGAAGATATCAACCCCCTTAAACGCCACCCCATCAGCGAACCGCTGGATGTGGGTATTCGCGCCATCAATGCTCTGATTACCGTCGGCCGAGGCCAGCGCATGGGCCTATTTGCCGGTAGTGGTGTGGGTAAGAGTGTGCTCATGGGCATGATGACCAAGTACACCACCGCTGATGTAGTGGTGGTGGGGTTGGTGGGAGAGCGCGGGCGAGAGGTTAAAGAATTTATCGATCATATTCTGGGCCCCGAGGGCTTGTCCCGTGCCGCCGTAGTGGCGTCGCCCGCCGACGATGCGCCCCTGATGCGCCTGCGCGCCGCCCAGCTGACCAGCCGGATTGCTGAATACTATCGCGATCAGGGGCTGAACGTATTGTTGCTGATGGACTCGTTGACCCGTTTCGCTCAGGCGCAGCGGGAAATCTCTCTGGCCATCGGGGAGCCACCGGCCACCAAGGGGTATCCGCCCTCAGTGTTTGCGAAGATTCCTCAGTTGGTTGAGCGTGCTGGCAATGCGGAGCAGGGAGAGGGATCCATTACGGCGTTTTATACAGTGCTGTCGGAGGGGGACGATATGCAAGACCCTATCGCCGATGCTTCTCGCGCCATTTTGGATGGACACATTGTGTTGTCCCGGCAGTTGGCGGAAGAGGGCATTTACCCCGCCATCGATGTGGAGGCATCCATCAGCCGAGCCATGCCCAATATTGTTGATCAACAGCAGCTTGGGCTAATGCAGCGCTTCAAACAACTGCTGTCCCGTTACCAACAAAACCGGGACTTGATTGCCATTGGCGCCTACAGCCCGGGAGCCGACCCCGAAACAGATGCGGCCATTGAGCGCTTCCCCCATTTAAGAGCCTTTATTCAACAAGGGCTTGATCAACCAGTGCCCATTGCCGAAAGCATTACTCATTTGCGAACACTGCTTGAACCGAACGCCAATGCCAACACCAAGGCTCGAGGTCCGCTCGCGGCCCAACACCGCAGTGCGGCCAAGCCCACGGGTTAACGCGGTAAACCAAACACCCCGCTAGCTCAGACAATAATGTAAGAGGTGCCAAACATGGCCCGTTCGGAACGAATGCGCGCCGTACTGATCCTCGCCGAGCGAGCGGAACAGGAGGCCGCCCGTGAGTTTGAAGCGTGTCGGGAAAGAACGCTGGCAGAACAGCAGCAACTGGAGCAGCTGCAGCTTTACCGCGAACAATACGTACAGGAATATCAAAGCCGCCGCGAGGGTGTACACCCCTCCGAGTTGATCAGTTACAGTGGTTTTATTCAGCGCTTGGCGGCTGTGTTAACTGAGCAGGAAAAAAAGTTGCAGCACGTGCAACAATTACTTCAGCAGTGCCAGCAACAATGGCAGCAAATGCATCGTCGCAAACAATCCATTCAGGAATTGATTGCACGCTTAAAGAAAGAAGAAAACGCCGCCCTTGAGCAAAAGCTGCAGCGCGAGTTGGATGAATTATCATCTCAACAGCACTGGCATAGGCGCGAGACATAATCCAGTTCCGCTCGGGGCTGAACTGGCTCTAGGGTTTCTGCTGCGAATACGCTATGCTAATGGGGTCCCCCGCAGGGGGCGGCTACGGAAATGGACGACGGATGAGACACATTATGGCGATTACTTCTTCAGTATCACCCGATGGCAACACTCTAACGCTTTACATTCAAGGTCGCTTTGATTTTGGCGCCCACCAGGAATTTCGTGCGTCCTATGAACAGCTGGAAGAGGAACCATCGCTCTATAGAGTCGATATGAAAGACACCAACTATCTGGACAGTTCTGCTCTGGGCATGCTGCTCTTGTTACGCGATCATGCCGGCGGTGATGACGCTAACATTGAGATTCTCAATTGCAGCCCGGATGTCAAAAAGATCCTGACCATTTCAAATTTTGAGCAGCTGTTCGACATTAAATAGTGTTGCTGTCCTCATTTGACCGCTGAAGGGATCTCGTTTATGACGGACAAGCACCGGCTCACCATATTGGTGGCCGACGACACCGACACCGATCGCTTGATATTAACGTCCATTGTGGAAAGCGAGGGCCACAGAGTACTGAGCGCTCGGGATGGCATCGAAGCGGTTGATATCTTTACCCGTGAGCGGCCAGACTTGGTTTTGCTGGATGCGCTTATGCCGCGCCTGGATGGATTTGGCGCGGCGCGTAAAATTAAGGCTTTAGCTGGCGAAGAGCTGGTCCCCATTATTTTCCTTACCTCCCTCACCGATACTGAGTCGCTGGTTCAATGCCTGGACGCGGGCGGTGATGATTTTCTCTCCAAGCCCTATAACCGAGTGATTCTCCAGGCCAAGATAAAGTCCTTCTATCGCATGCGAGAGCTGCACAGCACCATGCTTGAGCAGCGCAACCAAATTGCTCTGCATAACGAACACTTTATGCAGGAGCAAACGGTCGCCAAGCAGGTGTTCGACAATATCGCGCACAGCGGCTGCCTGGACGCCAATAACGTCAAATACTATTTGTCTTCTCTGGCCATTTTTAACGGCGACATCATGTTGGCCGCCATGCGTCCCTCCGGCAGTATGATGGTGCTTTTAGGCGACTTCACCGGCCACGGTTTGCCGGCCGCTGTGGGCGCCATGCCATTGGCGTCGGTCTTTTATGGCATGGTACCGAAAGGTTTTGCCATGACCGATATCCTCCGGGAAATGAACAGCAAACTTAAAACCATACTGCCCGTAGGGATTTTTTGCTGCGCCACCATGGTGGACATTAATTTCCGTAAGCAGGAGATGCGGGTGTGGAACGGCGGTTTGCCGGAGTGCTTTATCTATCGGGGCGATACGCTCGCTTACGAACCGATCGTGTCCCGACATCTTCCGTTGGGGGTCTTATCTGACAAGGATTTTCGCGACGATTGCATCACCTTTCCCATGGCGTTGGGAGATCGTTTGTACATCTGGTCCGACGGCATTCATGAGGCGCGCAATCCCGAAGGTGACATGTTCGGCGAGGAGCGGTTGCAAGCGGTCTTTGATCACAACACCCGTCCGGAGCGTTTGTACGATGAAATTCTTGACCGGGTGCAGAATTTTATTGGCCAAGGCGAACGGAATGACGATCTGTCCCTGATCGAAATACTTATGGCGGAGCCCCAACACGTCAACGCAGTGGCGGCGGAAGCCGAACGGCGCAACCAATCCACGCTCGCTGAGTGGGGCATGAGTTTTGACATTCAGCCCGCCAGCTTTCGAATGTTTGACCCTTTACCGCTACTGTTAAATATCCTGGTGGAAGTCCCCGGTTTGAGGGGCCACAGTGGCACGCTTTACACCATTATTTCTGAACTTTATTCTAATGCCCTGGAACACGGGATTCTGGCGCTGGACTCCAGTTTAAAGGAGACACAGGATGGGTTTACCAATTACTACCAGCAGCGTCAGGAACGGCTCAATGAAGTAAGTACGGGTTTTGTTCGCCTGCATCTGCATCACTGCACCACCGATGAGGGGGGCACCTTGACGATTCGTGTCGAGGATAGTGGCCCCGGATTTACCGGCGCTAAAAGTCAGGTGCGGGAAGAGCCGGGCGCCAATCGTTATGGGGGCCGGGGGGTCGCGCTGGTCGATAAACTGTGCGATGCTGTCCGCTACCTGGGCGAGGGCAACGAAGTCGAAGCTGTGTTTTCCTGGCGCAATGACGAGTGAAGATCCAGCGGATGCTGGCTGGTGAGAGGCGACACCTATGAACTCTGAGAATCACCTGGACCGCGAGGTTCTGCAAACCCTCCAGGAAATTATGGGCGACGAGTTTCCCGTTTTAATTACCACCTTTATTAACGATTCCGACGAGCGTATCCGTAGCCTGCAAAAAGCGTTGGCCACCCAAAATAGTGATGCTCTGCAGCGTTCCGCGCACAGTTTCAAAGGCAGTTGCCACAACCTAGGCGCCAAGTATTTGGCGACCCTGTGTGAGCATATGGAGCATCGGGGCCGGGAAGGTGAGTTGGAAGGCCTCGAATGCCACTTAGTGGATATCCAGCAGGAGTTCTCCCAAATTAAAAGCATCCTGCGCAGTTTTACTGGCTAAGCGTCCGGCTCTTGTCGGGAATTGGCACCCTCCTTGCACTAATCACTCCAGACCTTTGTACTTGGTATAAGAGCGGCAATGGCTTGCCGCCCATACTCTGGAGTTTGTACTTTCATGCCCAGTTCTTCTGAAGTCAGTCCTCTGTTATCGCTTAATCTGCGTGGCCCATCCGAAGCGCGCGAATTGAAACCGGCGCGAGACACCGCTAACCAGGAATTCCGCCGATTGTTGGAGCAGCCGCAAAGCCCTCCGCAAAACCCGCGTTCCAAAGCCCGTTCTGCGCCCGACGCGCGTGCTGGCCAAGAGCGGTCTGTGGAGGCAGCCCAAGCGCGTGCGCCAGCTCGCTCAAGCGATCACCCAGCTAACGCCCAGGCCCCAAAATCCGCCGTTCAGGCGCCCAAGCCAGCGGAAAGTCAAAACAATACGACATTACCACCTGACGGGTATGACGGCGACATTGCTCTCGCCGCCCCCGTTGAGCTGGACCTGCCGAACGTCGTCTTAGACAGCACCTCCTTAGAGGACCTTCTACAAGGGCTTCTGCAGTGGATAGAAGAGGAAGGGCTGGAGGTACTCGATACCGAAGAGGGCCAAGAACAGCTGCACGCACTTCTCTCTCAACTGGGGCTGGACGTTCCGGAAGAACACATGCCTGGACTGGCGGCTCAGATCGGCGCTATTTTACGGACGCATGCGGACCAGACACAACGAGGCCAAGCGGGGGACAGCGAACTTATGGCCCGCTTTAAAGCGGCGCTGACACCCCAGCAGCCCAACTCCGGAGATCTTAAGATGAGCCGCGAGAACGCCGAATTGGATGTCAGCAAATTGGGTGACAAATTGGACTTTGGCCAAGTGATGAAGGCCTCCACCAAGGGCGAAATCGATATTCAGGCGATGGTGAAGGCAGACGGAGCAACACCTAGGGGTGAGTCCACCCCAATGATACAAACTTTGCTGGGGGCAGAGCCTGGTGCCAGAGGCGCACAACTCCAGCCGGGGGAACGCAGTTTTGTAGTGCAGCCAGAAGTGCGTGTGCCGGTGGGCGAGCCCCGGTGGGGGCAGGCCGTGGGCGAGCGTGTTTTGTGGTTAGCCTCCCAGAACATTCAATCGGCGGAGCTGCGTCTGGACCCGCCAGATCTGGGCCCCGTGCAGGTTCGAGTAGCGATCCAGAACGATCAGGTCACGGTGACCTTTACCAGTAACCAAATCGCCGTGCGGGAAGCGCTGGACCAGAGCGCTCAACGGCTCAGAGACATGTTCAGTGAGCAGGGCCTAAATCTGGGGGATGTGAATGTGTCCGATCAGTCTGAAGGCCGAGAGTTTGCCCAAGGTGACCAAAGAGGAGGGCGGGGCGACTCCGACAACCCGGACGATGACTTGCCCCCCACCCCGACCAGAACAATGAGTCTGCATCTTGTGGATAGCTACGTGTAAACATACCTCCGCATCAACCCTTATACGTGCCCGGCTCCTTCCTTGGCCGGGCACGTCAGCGCTTTACCTCTTCTTTCGTTAACTCTCTCTCCTTAGGCGAGGCGCCGTTCGATGCGTCTGACGTCAATCTGTCCTACACTTGGGTCGCAATCGCCCGGCGCCATATTACGGTCATGGCACGGGTATTGCTCAACCCCCATTAATCAGAAAAATTGACGGACTTTTGACATGGCCGACCTAGACGACGACCAGGAGCTAACCGAAGAAGAGCGGGCCGCTGCGCAGCAGCAGGCCGCTAAGCGTAAAAAACGCCTTATTTACATCGGGGCAGGGGCCACTGTACTGGTGCTGGCCCTGGCTGGAATCTTGGCTTGGGTCTTCCTGGCCGCAACACTTGACGAGGAAGCCCTGGCGGCACGAGAGGCTCAACGTCCAGAGGCCGCTGCTCAACGGGCGATTTACTACCCGTTGGCCGAGCGCTTCACCATTAACTACGACGTGCGTGGCCGGCAGCGTTTCTTGCAGGTGGAGGTCACCTTGATGCTTCGGGACGACGCCGCAGTACGGGGCATAGAAACCCATATGCCGAGAATTCGGAACGATTTGGTCATGCTGTTTAGCGGCCAGGTATTTGAAGATCTGCAAACGCCCGAAGGTAAGGAGCTTCTGCGTCAAGACGCCCTACGTCAGGTGCAGAATGTGTTGGAACAGGAAATTGGCAGGCCCGCCGTGGAGCAGGTTCTGTTTACCAGTTTCGTAATGCAATGATCGCAAAGGTAGCCGCCGGTGCAAGACTTACTCTCACAAGATGAAATTGATGCGCTACTTCACGGCGTCGACGAAGGTGATATAGATACCGACGACGACCTGGAGGCGGATTCGGTCAAGGCTTATGACCTTACCAGTCAAGATCGCATCGTGCGTGGGCGCATGCCCACTCTGGAAATGATTAACGAGCGCTTTGCCCGCTATACCCGCATCAGCATGTTCAACATGTTGCGTCGTACCGCTGATGTGGCGGTGGGTGGTATCCAGATTCAAAAGTTTGGCGAATACGTGCACACCCTGTATGTGCCCACCAGCCTCAACATGGTTAAGTTTCGCCCCTTACGCGGTACGGCTCTGATTATTCTGGATGCGCGTTTGGTGTTCAAACTGGTGGACAATTTTTTTGGCGGCGATGGCCGTCACGCCAAAATCGAAGGGCGAGAGTTTACGCCCACAGAACTGCGCGTCGTACAGATGGTGTTGGACCAGGTGTTTATCGATTTGGCAGAGGCTTGGAAAGCGGTCTTACCGATCAAGTTTGAATACGTCAACTCTGAGGTGAATCCGTCCCTCGCCAACATCGTCAGCCCCAGTGAAGTGGTAGTGGTCAGTACCTTTCATGTGGAGCTGGATGGCGGTGGTGGTGATATGCACATCACTGTGCCTTATTCCATGATTGAGCCCATTCGTGAAGTTCTGGACTCAGGTCTGCAAAGTGACAGTGACGATGTGGATGAGCGCTGGGTGCGGGCGCTGCGTGAAGACGTACTGGCCGCAAAAGTGGATTTGGAATGCGATGTGGTGCGTCGAGATATCACCCTTAGAGACATTGTGAACTTGAAGACGGGTGATGTTATTCCCGTGGAAATGCCGGAATACCATGTGGTAACCGCCAACGGCGTGCCCATGTTCCGTACCCATCTGGGGCAGCACCAGGGCAACCTGGCCCTTAAAGTTAAGGGTTTTATTGATCACAGCAACGCCTACAACATAACGGCGACCGAAGGGGGTGGCAAAAGTGGCGAACGATAACGATAAAGACGGGACTATCGATCAGGACGATATGGCAGACGATTGGGCGGCGGCCATGGAAGAGCAATTGGAAACTGAGTCTGACGCTCCGGGTGGTGTGAGCGCCGCACCGCTGGACGAGTTGGATGATGACGAGCGGCCCAACACCAACCCTGAGTTGGATGTCATTCTGGATATTCCCGTGTCCATTTCCATGGAAGTGGGGCGTACCTCCATTACCATCCGCAACTTGTTGCAGTTGAATCAGGGCTCGGTTATAGAACTGGATCGCCTGGCCGGGGAGCCGCTGGATGTGTTGGTAAACGGCACTTTGATTGCCCATGGCGAAGTGGTTGTGGTGAATGAAAAATTCGGTATTCGTATGACCGATGTCATCAGTCCCGCCGAACGCATCAAAAAGCTTCGCTGACGGCGCTGCCCGCGCCTCAGCAGGCTCGTACAATACGTTTTTTTGGAGTTCGGAATGCCACACTTCCTGCGCGGCCGCTTGCATCTGCTAACCCTCATTGCACTCGCCTTTCCCTTGTGGGCGAACGCCGAGAGCGCAAAACCTGACACCCCTGTAGTAGGCACCAGTGCCCACTTACTCAATATGACCTTGGGCTTATTGCTGATTGTTGGGCTGATTCTGGGCCTGGCGTGGTTACTGCGGCGCTTCGGTCAAAGCAGTATGTTCAGTCATCAAAAAGCCATAAAAATAGTCGCCGCCATGGCCCTCGGCACGCGTGAGCGACTGGTGGTGGTGGATGTGGGCGGCCAGCAAATTCTTTTGGGCGTCACGGCTCGGGAAATCAACACACTGCATGTGTTTGAAGAGCCGGTTATCGACCCAGGTCAGGCAGCGCCCCCGTCAGATTTCAGTCGTAAGTTGATGGCCGTGCTGCAGAAAAAAGACGGCGGGGATAGGTAGTTTCCAGTGAATTTTATCATAAATAAATTTCCCCAAAGCGTCGCCCCACGCTGGTTGATATGCCTGGGTCTGCTGCTGGTGTTAAGTCTGGTCAACGCGCCCACTTGGGCACAGGAAGATGCCGAGCCGGGCGCACTCGCCACGCAAGTGAATGCCACCGGCTTACCCGCGATTCCCGGTTTGCCTGCGTTGACGGTAACCACCGAGCCAGACGGCACGCAGCAATACACCGTGACGCTGCAGATTTTGGCCATCATGACGGCGCTGACGTTTTTGCCGGCGCTGTTGTTGATGATGACCTCGTTTACCCGAATCATTATCGTGTTCGCGATACTGCGTCAGGCGTTGGGCCTGCAGCAGTCGCCCTCGAATCAGATTTTGATCGGATTGTCCCTGTTTTTGACACTGTTCATTATGCAGCCGGTGATCACAACCGTAAATGAAAATGCCCTGCAACCCTACATCAATGAACAAATCACGGCGCAAGAGGCGCTGGCCCAAACCGCAGAGCCGTTTCACAACTTTATGCTGAGCCAAACTCGGGAATCGGACATCGCCCTGTTTGTGGGGATCGCCGGCAACCCAGTACTTAATGGGCCTGAAGATATCCCCTTTAGTATCTTGGTGCCTGCCTTTGTAACCAGTGAGCTGAAAACCGCGTTTCAAATTGGCTTTCTGATTTTTATTCCTTTTTTGGTCATCGATATTGTGGTCGCCAGTGTTCTGATGGCCATGGGTATGATGATGCTCTCGCCACTGATCATCTCCCTGCCGTTTAAGATCATGTTGTTTGTTTTGGTGGATGGGTGGGCCATGATTATCGGCACCCTAGCAGCCAGTTTCGGCGTTTAGCGGAGGCACACTATGACCCCCGAACTCATCATGGATATCTTCGCTGACGCATTGATGCTTACTGTATTAATGCTGATGGTAATTGTTGGTCCCGGCCTGGTGGTTGGTTTGATTGTGAGTATGTTTCAGGCCGCCACCCAAATTAACGAACAGACTTTGAGTTTTCTGCCTCGATTGCTGGTAACTCTGGCCAGCATCATGGTGGCTGGCCCCTGGTTGTTGCGAGAATTCATGGATCTGTTTGACCGCTTGTACACCAACGTGCCCTACCTAATCGGGTAGGGCGGAGCTTCGGCATGCAAGAACTGGTGGTGAGTGAACAGCAACTGATGCAGTTCATTGGTCAATACATTTGGCCCATGCTGCGCATCAGTGGATTGTTTCTGGCCATGCCGGTGATCGGTGCGCAAACCATTCCCGCCCGTACGCGCGTGGTCCTGGCTTTCTTCACCACCTTGTTGGTGGCACCACTGCTGCCGCCACCGCCGGATGTTCTGTTGATCTCGGTCGAAGCCATGTCAATGATTGTCCGGGAGCTGCTGATTGGTATCGCCATTGGTTTTATCTTCCAGGTGGTGATGCATGTGTTTGTACTGGCGGGGCAGTTTGTCGCCATGAAAATGGGCCTCGGTTTTGCGGCCATGAACGACCCTGCAACCGGGGTCAATGTGACGATTCTGTCCCAGTTCTACCTGTTGCTGGCGACACTGCTGTTCTTAAGCGTCAACGGTCATCTAATGGTGATTGATTTTCTGATGCAGAGCTTCGGCACTTTTCCCATTGGCGGTCCCGGGTTGGGTTTTGACAGTTTTGTTCACATCGCGCATTTGGGTTCTTGGATGTTCCGCGCCGCCTTAGCGATAGCGCTACCGATTTTTACGGCCGTGCTGGTGGTCAATATGGCGTTTGGAGCCATGAACCGATCCGCACCGCAGATGAACGTGTTTACGGTGGGTTTTCCATTAACCCTGATTTTTGGCATTTTTGTGATGTGGGTGAGCCTGTCGGTATTTTTGTCCAGTTTTGAACTGGTCATGCAAGAGGGCTTTACCACCGCACGTGAGATCCTGAGGCTGCCCTAATGGCTGAAGAGAACGAAAACGGCCAGGAAAAAACGGAAGAGGCGACGCCCCGAAAAAAAGAAAAGGCGCGTGACGACGGCCAAATTCCCCGATCCCGGGAACTGACCACCAGTGCCATCTTGATTCTGGGGACTTTCTCCCTCTACTTTTTTGGCACCTACATGAGTGGCCAGTTATTGGCGATTGGCCGGCATAACTTTGATCTTAGCCGGGATGTGGTTTTTAACACCTCGTCTATGGTCGAGCATTTGGTGGCTTCCGGCTACCACGGCTTGCTGAGCATGTTGCCACTGTTCGGCGTGCTTTTGGTGGCCTCGATCATCGGGCCTATATCGCTCGGCGGGTGGCTCTTGAGCGCCAAAGCCATGGCGCCAAAAGCGAGCCGTTTGAATCCCATCGCGGGGCTCAAGCGCATGTTTTCCAAAAAATCACTTATGGAGTTGGGCAAGTCCATCGGCAAAGTGTTATTGATTTTGGGTGCGGCGCTTGTGGTGTTGGCGATTCAGCGTCAGGAAATACTTCGCCTGTCCGATATGGAAACCACCGCTGGCGTGATCTACGCACTGAAACTAGGTGCCTACGGGGCCATCGCTATGGCGGCGGTGACGATTTTTATCGCCATGATCGATATTCCTATTCAAATTTCGGAGCACGCCAAAAAACTGAAGATGTCCCGCCAAGACGTTAAAGACGAGATGAAGGACACCGAAGGTAAGCCTGAGGTGAAAAGTCGTATCCGTCAGTTACAACGGGAGATGGCTCAGCGCCGCATGATGGCCGATGTGCCCAAGGCGGATGTGGTGATTACCAACCCGACCCACTATGCGGTGGCTTTGAGCTACGACCCGGACACCATGGGGACGCCCATTCTGTTGGCCAAAGGTGGCGATCACACCGCCATGAAGATCCGCGAGATCGCCAAGGCACACAATATCGAGATCATTGAATCTCCGGTATTGGCGCGGGCGGTGTACTACACCACGGAAGTGGAGCAGGAGATTCCCTCTGGCTTGTACATGGCCGTGGCTCAGGTGCTCGCCTACGTATTCCAGTTGCGCAGCTATCGTCGGGGGCAGGGTGAGCGCCCGGCGTACCCGCGCAATGTTAAAGTCCCTCCAGATATGCGTTTCGATTAACCCCTGGCCAGCGCCGAGCATAAATTTTTGTTCGGCACGCAAATAGGTACGGTTCTTGCGAGTGATGCCCAAAGCATTCTAAAACGTCAAGAAATCGTCCGTTATGGCATTACCCAATTTCCGCCAGTTAAACAACGTTGATCGCCGGGCCCTGTTCCGGGAGATCCGCGGTGCTGGTTTGGGCAACATGGGTATCCCGCTGCTGCTGATTATGTTGCTGGGCATGATGGTCATGCCCATGCCGACCTTTTTGTTGGATGCACTTTTCTCCTTCAACATTGCCCTGTCCATGGTGGTTTTGCTGGTGGGTGTGTACGCCATGCGTCCCCTGGACTTTGCGGCCTTCCCGACCATCCTGTTGATCGCCACACTGTTGCGCCTGGCCCTTAACGTCGCCTCTACTCGTGTGGTACTGCTCAATGGCCACGAAGGTGGTGATGCGGCAGGAAAGGTGATTCAAAGCTTTGGTGAAGTGGTGATCGGCGGTAACTACGCCGTTGGTCTGGTGGTCTTTTTGATCTTGATGATCATCAACTTTGTGGTGGTTACCAAAGGTGCGGGACGTATTTCTGAAGTGAGCGCGCGTTTTACCCTGGATGCCATGCCCGGTAAACAGATGGCCATTGATGCCGATCTCAATGCCGGCCTGATCAATCAGGATGAAGCGCGGACCCGACGCCAGGACGTGGCCAGCGAAGCCGACTTCTACGGGGCCATGGACGGTGCCAGTAAGTTTGTGCGCGGTGATGCCATTGCCGGTATTTTGATTCTCGTCATCAATATCATCGGCGGGCTCGTCATCGGTATGGTTCAGCACGATCTTGAATTCCAGCAAGCGCTGGAGAACTACATTCTACTCACCATTGGTGATGGCCTGGTGGCTCAGATTCCCTCGCTTTTGCTGTCCACTTCCGCCGCCATATTGGTAACCCGGGTTAACAGCGCTGAGGACATGCGTCAGCAAGTTATCGGGCAGATGTTCTCATCGCCCAGGGCTTTGGCCATTGCCGCCGGCATTCTATTGTTGATGGGCTCCATTCCGGGAATGCCTCACGTGGCCTTCCTGGGCTTGGGGCTTCTGTGTGCGGCTCTGGCTTACTACATCTATTGGCGTCAGCAGCAGCCGGAAGCGGTAGAGGAACGAAAGAGCGAATTTATTCCTTCCAGTAGCCGCAGCGGTGGCGAGTCGGTGTCCGCACCTCAACCATCCGCTGGCGCCAGCCGCCCGCAAGCGCAACTGCCTCCCTCTACCGAATCCGCCGAGTTGGGCTGGGACGACGTCCAGCCGGTGGATGTCATTGGTCTGGAAGTGGGCTACCGGTTGATTCCATTGGTGGATAACACTCAGGGCGGTGAGCTACTTGGCCGTATCAAAGGTGTACGCAAAAAACTGTCCCAGGAAATGGGCTTCTTGATTCCCTCGGTACATATTCGGGACAACCTGGAGCTGACGCCTAACGGTTACCGGATAAGCCTGATGGGCGTGGCCGTGGCCGAAGCGGAAGTCTATCCAGATCGGGAAATGGCCATCAATCCCGGCCAGGTGTTCGGTGAGCTGGAGGGTGTAAAAACCAAGGACCCCGCCTTTGGGCTGGACGCAGTCTGGATTAACGCTGGTCAGAAAGAGCAAGCGCAGACGCTCGGCTACACCGTGGTGGACGCGAGTACCGTGGTGGCCACCCATCTCAATCAAATTCTGCAGCAGCACACCTGGGAGCTACTGGGGCACGAAGACGTTCAGAAGTTGCTGGACATGCTGGCGAAAACCTCGCCCAAACTGGTGGAAGAACTGGTGCCGAATACCATCAGCATCAATGTGTTGTTGAAGGTGTTGCAGAACTTGTTGCGGGAGCGGGTGCCGATTCGGGATATGCGCTCCATCGCCGAAGCTTTGGCGGCCAGTGGTGGTAAGAGTCAAGATCCCGCCGCACTTACGGCTATGGCGCGGGTGGCCCTGGCCCGCCAGATCGTACAGAACATCGTGGGTTCCGAGCCAAATGTGCCGGTGATCACCCTGGATCCAGAACTGGAACAGATATTGCTGGGTACTGTTCAACAAGCACAAAAATCTGGCGTCGATGACAGTGCATTTATCGAACCCAGTCTGGCCGAGCGGCTGCAGCGCTCCTTGATCACTGCGGCGCAGAAGCAGGAAATGGCAGGTAAGCCGCTGGTGCTGTTGGTCGCCGCGCCGCTGCGAATGATGCTCTCGCGCTTCGCTCGCCACAGCGTCCCAGACATGCAGGTATTGGCTTACACCGAGATACCGGAAACCAAACAAATAACCATCGATGCCACTGTCGGGGCGGACAAGAATCAATAACCACCCGGAGCCATCATCTCACAGGCACGGACCGTGACCTGATTAAAGAGAACCGAGGAGAGAGACATGCAGGTAAAACGTTTTCTAGCGGCGGATATGCGGCGCGCCTTGGAGATGGTGCGGCAGGAGTTGGGGCCGGATGCCATCATCTTGTCCAGCAACCGAACCAAAGACGGTGTGGAAATTTTGACCACCAAACAAGCGGCTCCGCCTCTTGCGCAAGAGCGCGCTCCGTCCCAAGCCTTAGACAGCGAAAACGACCTCAATCCCGTCACCTCAGGCCAGCAGCGGGTGGAAGCGATTGAGCAAGCCCGTCAAAGACAAATGGCCACCCGCGCCGCTCAGGAGTCCGCGGATGAGTTTCTGCGTGCGAACCAACGGGTAAACGCCGGCATTCCGCGGCGCACAGCGGTTAACGATGCAATGCCCATGTCCGCCCCCAAGCCGGGCTCCGCAGCGGACCGTTACGGTCTGAAAGACTTGCCGGAATCCGCGCGAGCCAAATCGGACCAGACCGAGCTAAGCCAGCTGCAAACCGAAATGGCAGAAATGCGCTTGTTGCTTGAAGAACAATTGTCCCAAATGCTGGGCGCCCAGGGCACCCCCGGTACACCAGTCATGGCCAGTGTTGGGCGCCGGCTGGAACGCCTGGGTTTGCCGAAAGAGATCACCACCCGGGTGCTGCACGGTTGCAAACGGCCGGACAGCTTGGGGCATAGTTGGTCAGACGCCCTGGCCACCTTATCGCAACAGTTGCCGGTGGATGCCAGCGACCAAGTCAGCCGAGGCGGCGTTTATGCGTTGGTGGGACCAACCGGCGCAGGCAAAACCACGACCATTGGTAAATTGGCCGCTCGTTATGTCATGGAGCACGGCCCACGTGAAGTGGCTCTGGTGACCACCGACAGTCATCGTATCGGGGCCCAGGATCAGTTGCGCGCTCTGGCCCGAATTCTGCGCGTACCCGTGCGCGTGGTGGATGAGAACAACTCCCTCGAATCCGTTCTTTTTAGCCTGCGACGCTGCCGCTTGGTGCTGGTGGATACCGCCGGTTTCAATCACGGTGATCCCCGCCTGGCCGAGCAAATGCAAACCCTGGCTCAGCAGCCCCAAGTGACTCCGCTGTTGGTGCTGTCTTGCAACAGCCATCCGCAAATGCTGCGCGCCTCCGTACACGCTTATGGCGGTAACGCCTTGCAGGGCTGTATTTTTACTAAACTGGATGAAACGGCGAGCCTGGGAGAAGCCCTGGGGCTTGCCATGCAGAGCGGTCTGCCGATCGTCTATACTACCGATGGGCAGGATATACCCAGGGATATCGATGTTGCCCGCGCCCACACGCTGGTAGCCAAAGCGGCTGCCTTACTGAAAAGCGCTCCCACCGCTCACGCTCGGACTGGTACCGAAACGGGCTGGCCGAAGGTCGCCGAGTCCGTATAAACGGCCCGGCAGGGGAGTTGAGGAGTTGAATTACACATGAGTCAAATGCGACCGGTACAGGTAATCGCGGTTTCTGGCGGTAAGGGCGGAGTCGGGAAGAGTAATATTTCCGTGAACTTGAGCCTGGCCCTGGCCCAGCTGCGCCGCCGGGTAGTTCTGCTGGACGCCGACCTGGGTTTGGCCAACGTGGACGTTCTGCTCGGCCTCAAAGCCCGACACACCTTGGCCGACGTATTGGCCGGCACTCATACCTTGAGAGAAATTCTGGTTAATGGCCCCGGCGGTATAAAAATTGTACCGGCAGCCTCCGGTGTGCCACACATGGCGGCACTGGGCGCGCGCGAACACGCCGGTTTGATTAACGCCTTCAGCGAACTGGGTGAACAGGTGGACACCCTAATAGTGGACACCGCCGCTGGCATCTCCGATACCGTCATTAGCTTCGTCCGTGCCGCCAATGAAGTGCTGGTTGTGGTGTGCGACGAACCTTCGTCCATTACGGATGCCTACGCTCTGATTAAGGTTCTGAATAGAGAGCACGAAGGCCAGCGGTTTCGCGTCGTGGCTAACATGACCCGCAACCCGCAAGAAGGCCGCTCCATGTTCCATAAACTGAATACCGTGTGCGAACGCTTTTTGGATGTTACGCTCCAGTATGTCGGCAACGTGCCTTTTGATGAAAACGTGCGCAAAGCCGTGCAAAAACAGACCGCTTTACTGGAGTACGCTCCTAACTGTAAAGCCTCTCAGGCTATCCGTGAGCTGGCCAAGGTAGTGGATCAATGGCCGCTGCCGAGTGCTCCGAGTGGCCGCCTGGAATTTTTTATCGAACGATTGCTGCAAGCCAGCACTCGTCCAGCTTAAACATGACGCGGTGCAGGAAGGCGCCGCTTCTGGCCAAGGGTCAGCGCGAGTCTTTCAAAGACGACCATCCAACAGATCAGGATGATCTTGCTAGATGGCTAAGTAAAAAACGCAGCCCTGCATGTCAGAGGTAACTAAAAAATGGCCGCAGTCACCGGATTAGCCATGTACGATAAGACCCAACAAATTGGCAATGGGATCCGCATCGAAGACCACGCGTCTTTGGTGAAGCGCATTGCCTATCATATGATGCTGCGCATGCCCGCCAGTGTGCAGGTGGATGATTTGATTCAGGCCGGCATGATTGGTTTGTTGGAAGCGGCTCAGAAGTACGACGCCTCACGCGGAGCGAGCTTTGAAACCTACGCGGGCATTCGTATTCGCGGTGCTATTGTCGATGAGATGCGCCGTGGTGATTGGGCGCCGCGCTCCGTGCACCGCAACGCCCGCCGCGTCGCCGATGCCATGTCCGCCGTGGAAGGCCGAACCGGCCGTGACGCCCAGGATGCGGAAATCGCGGCGGAACTCGGCGTGGAGCTGGACGAGTACTTTGCTATGTTGAGGGACGCCAGCGCCAGCCGCCTGTTCAGTTACGAAGAAACCTTCGGTGATGACGAACAGCGGATGGAGGTGGCTGGCTCCGGTGGCGAATACGCGAGTCCCTTAGAGAATATTCAGCGCGATTCCCTCAAGCAATCCGTCGCTCAGGCGATAACCCAGTTGCCTGAGCGGGAGCAAATGGTTCTGGCGCTGTACTATGATGAAGAGCTCAACCTGAAAGAAATTGGCCAAATATTGGGCGTTAGTGAGTCCAGGGTCAGTCAAATACACAGCCAAGCCGCCTTGCGGTTGCGCAACCGACTGTCTGATTGGCAGAACAATAATTGACCAAAATGACGATTGCAGGTAGTTTGCCCGCCTGATCTGAACCATTTTCTCCCCGAAGCTCCGCGCTCCGGCCCGGTCCTGCTAAACTGGAAGCAGGTAAAGTTATAATTAGGGCTGGATTAAGCCCCTAACAAAGTCCCGCCAGTTACGACGGAGGTTGCATTGGATAAAAACATGAAGATCCTGATTGTCGACGACTTTTCGACAATGCGAAGGATCATAAAAAACCTGCTTAGAGACCTGGGTTTTTCCAACACCCATGAGGCGGATGACGGTGTGACAGCGTTACCCATGCTGCGTAGTGGCGACTACGATTTTCTGATTACCGACTGGAATATGCCCGGTATGACGGGTATCGATTTGCTGCGAGCGGTGCGTGCCGATGACAAGCTCGGTGCGCTGCCGGTGTTGATGGTCACCGCCGAGGCCAAGCGCGATCAGATTATCGAAGCGGCGCAGGCAGGTGTGAACGGCTATGTGGTCAAGCCCTTCACTGCGCAAGCTTTGAAAGAGAAGATTGAAAAGATTTTTGAACGGGTGGGTTAACCGGCCGCTTTGTTGCCGCGCGACAGGCCGGGCTTTCGGCCAGCTTCCGACTCGATCATAACAATCAAAAAGGCTAAGTAATGGCGTCACAAACCCAGCTGCACGAAAACGAGGAATTCATCGCCGAGTTAAAAGAGTGCACCAAACTGTTGGTTGAAAAGCTTCAGGGGGACCGCTACGAAGAGGCGTCCCAAATGATTCATGCCATGACTGAGGCGCGTGACCGACACATCTTCCAGTCCGTCGGTCGCCTCACCCGGGGACTCCACGACGCAATAGTAAACTTCAACGTTGACGGCGATCTCAGCCGAGAGCCCCCCAACATCGAGCATTCGGAAATGCGCGATGCCTCCAACCGTCTGACATACGTCATAGATCTGACTCAGAAAGCTGCCGAGAAAACCATGGATATGGTTGAAGAAGCTGCGCCCATTGCCATGGATATGGGGCAAGAGGCCGCCGCATTGAGCACCGAGTGGGCAAGACTCAAGTCCCGCGATATGAGTGCTGACGAGTTTCGCGCGCTCTACGCCCGCATGGATCAGTTCTTCGAGCAGATGGTCACCGGCACTGATCAACTGAGTAAAAACCTTCAGGAAATCATCCTTGAACAGGGTTTTCAGGACCTGACCGGCCAGGTACTGAAGCGAGTGATCGGTTTGATCAGCGAGGTGGAGCAAGATCTAGTGAGCTTGGTGCGCATCGCTGGACAGGTAGAAGAGGTTACAGGTTTATCGGGTTATGCCGATAAAGAGAGTCAGCCCAAGCAAAAACGTCAAACGACGGCTGCTGAAGGCCCCCAAATTAACGCCAAAGAGCGTGCTGATGTGGTTTCCGGGCAAGACGAAGTGGACGACTTACTGTCCAGTCTCGGATTTTAGAGGAAGGTTGAATGGGTTTCGGTGAAGACGAAGAGATTCTTCAGGACTTCCTGGTAGAGGCGGGCGAGATCCTTGAATCCCTGTCCGAACAGCTCGTGGATCTTGAACAAAGACCCGACGATACCGATCTGTTGAATGCCATTTTTCGCGGCTTTCACACCGTGAAAGGGGGCGCTGGCTTTTTGCAGCTTAACGCCATGGTTGAGTGCTGCCATGTTACCGAAAACCTGTTTGATATTCTTCGCACAGGTCAGCGCACCGTAACGCCCGAATTGATGGATGTGGTGCTTCAGGCGCTGGACACCATCAATGGCCAGTTTTCACAAATTTCCAGCGGCAAAGAGCTGGTTCCCGCCACCCCAGAGCTGATATCCGCCCTTGAGCGCTTGGTGTCAGGCCAGGATCTGGTTGCTGCCGAGGATGAGCCGGCATCTGAGCCGCAAAGTTCTGGTGCGGTAGACGCTGAGCGCGATCCGGCTTCTGCATCGTCGGCCGGTGCCGGCGAGGATATTACGGACGAAGAGTTCGAGCGCTTGCTGGATGCCATAAGCGATGCTCCCGCTCAAGCTCCTACCGATCAAAAAACAACCGAAAAGAGTGCGGACACCATCGCCGAAGATGAGTTTGAAGCACTTCTGGATGAGTTGCACGGGCAGGGCAAAGGGCCTGGCAGCGGTAAAGCGGCCGCCCCTCAATCCTCTGGTGACGAAATCGCCGATGACGAATTCGAAGCGTTGCTCGACGAATTGCATGGCAAGGGCAAAGGCCCGAGTGCAAAGTCCGACTCGGACCAATCAACTAGCAAAGCGGACCAAGAGCCAGCCAAGAGTACAACGAAAAATCCTGGTCAAGATGAAGCGCAGGACACCATTTCTGAAGACGAATTTGAAGCACTGCTGGATGAGCTGCACGGTCGGGGCAAAGGGCCGGCTGCACAGGGTTCCGCGGCTGGAAAATCCGAACAGTCTGCACAGGAGCCAGCGGTAGAGAAACCCAAGTCTCCAGCACCTGCCGCTAAGCCAGCAACGCCTGCACCTAAACCGGATGCTGGCCAAGCAAAACCCGTCGCGGCGGCGGAAGCGCCCAAAGGTGAGCCAGCGGGTGCCGCCGCGGTGGAAACCACCGTGCGGGTCGACACCCAGCGTCTGGACGACATCATGAACATGGTGGGCGAGTTGGTGCTGGTGCGTAACCGCATGGTACGACTGGGTAACCATATTCAAGATGAAGCTCTGGCAAAAACCGTGGGCAATCTGGATGTCGTTACGGCCGATTTGCAATCCGCGGTGATGAAAACCCGCATGCAGCCCATTAAGAAGGTGTTCGGCCGCTTCCCCAGAGTAGTGCGGGACCTGGCGCGTAATCTGAAAAAAGACGTGGCGCTGGAAATGGTCGGTGAGGAAACTGACCTGGACAAAAACTTGGTAGAAGCTTTGGCCGACCCTTTGGTCCACTTAGTGCGTAACTCTGTGGATCACGGCATTGAAATGCCCGACGTGCGCGAAGCCAATGGCAAGCCACGGCAAGGCAAGGTGATTCTTTCGGCTGAACAGGAAGGGGATCATATACTGCTGTCCATCACCGACGATGGCGCCGGCATGGACCCCGTTAAGTTGCGTGCTCTCGCGGTAGAGAAAGGGCTTATGGATATTGAGACGGCTGATCGCTTGTCCGATACCGAAGCATTCAATTTGATCTTTGCCCCGGGGTTTTCCACCAAGAAAGAAATTTCTGATGTGTCCGGTCGCGGTGTGGGCATGGATGTGGTGAAAACCAAAATCTCTCAGCTCAATGGCTCGGTCGAGATTGAATCGACCCTTGGGGTAGGCACCCGGCTCAATATCAAAGTGCCTCTAACACTGGCGATCATGCCAACCCTGATGGTCATGTTAGCTGATCAGGCATTTGCTTTGCCTCTGGTCAGTGTGCAGGAAATTTTCCATATGGATTTGACCAAATCCCATGTGGTGGATGGTCAGGAATGCGTTTCAGTAAGAGATCACGCCATTCCCATTTTTTATCTAAAGGATTGGCTGATCAAAGGCGATGCCCGCGCCCATCGTACCAGCGAAGCCCACGTGGTCATCGTCGCCGTGGGGAGTCAACTGGTGGGCTTTGTGGTGGACCAATTGGTGGGGCAGGAAGAAGTAGTCATTAAACCCTTGGGGAAAATGCTTCAGGGCACGCCGGGCATGGCCGGCGCAACCATTACCGGAGATGGCACCATCGCTCTGATTCTGGATGTTCCCGGGCTGCTCAAACGCTATGCGCACAAAGCGGGCAATTCCTGGCGCCGCCCTTAACAGCGCGTCGCTCTTGCAGTGGAGTTTTAACCTATGCCCCTAAGGGTATTAGTGGTCGACGATTCCAATTTCTTTCAACAACGGTTGAAGGAAATCATTAACCGGCACCCTGATCTCCAGGTGGTCGGTATTGCGGGCAATGGGCGCGAGGCGGTGGACAAAACCCTGAGCCTCAAACCCGATATCATCACTATGGATTTTGAGATGCCGGTGATGGATGGCGTAACCGCCGTGCGTTTGATTATGGCGCAGTGCCCGACCCCCATTCTCATGTTTTCCTCTCTGACCTACGAAGGCGCTCGAGTCACCTTGGACGCACTGGCCGCCGGCGCGCTGGACTTTATGCCCAAAAACTTTGGCGAAGTCTCCCAGCGTGCGCAGAGTCTAAGTGACAAGCTGCATGAGCGCCTGTTAACACTCGGAAAAAGTGGCCGCACACCCATACCTAAGGTCTCCCCCCAGCCGGAGCGCCCAGCGGTGCCGGTACAACCGCGCCCGATATCAGCACCCAAAGCCCGTTCTTCCAGAGCCAGACCTGAGCTGGTGATTATCGGTGCATCCACTGGTGGCCCGGTGGCTCTGACCGATGTACTGGTTCGCCTTCCCAGAGTTTTTGCGGCGCCCATCTTACTGGTTCAGCACATGCCGGAAAATTTCACCAAAGCGTTTGCCGATCGGCTCGACAAACAATGTCAGATCCGTGTTCGTGAAGCGGTGGATGGTGACCGGCTGGAGCCAGGCCTGGCCCTGTTGGCCCCCGGCGGCAAACAAATGCTGGTTGAGCGCCATGGTGACGGCGCTACGGTTAAAATCATGCAGGATGATCGGGTGACCTATAAACCCTCCCTGGACATTACTTTTGGCTCGGCTGCCAAGCAGTTCGGTGCTGGTGTTTTGGGTGTGGTCTTAACCGGAATGGGTTCAGACGGTCGAGAAGGGGCACGCATGCTGAAAGCGGTGGGCTCGGAAATCTGGGCTCAGGATGAAGCCAGCAGTGTGATTTACGGCATGCCCATGGCGGTGGCCCAGGCCGGGCTGACGGATCGGATACTCAGCCTCACGGATATGGGCCCGAGCATAGCTCGCGAGGTGTTGTAGATGGATATTCTCAGTATTCTCGGCGTTATCATCGGTTTTGCGGTTCTGCTTGGGGGCAACTTCATCGAGGGTGGCGCCATCTCCACACTCATCAACGGCCCCGCGGCTTTGATCGTTTTTGGCGGCACCCTGGGTGCGGCCATGTTGCAAACGCCCATGGTGCATTTAAAGCGAGCGATAAAAATCTTTCGCTGGATATTCAAGCCACCGCAAAACGCCTTTCGCGGCGGCATCGACAAAATTGTGCGTTGGTCGGTGACGGCGCGTAAGGAAGGGCTGCTAGGGCTGGAGGAAATTGCCGAACGCGAAACCGACCCCTTCGCCCGTAAAGGTTTGCAATTGATGGTTGATGGCAGCGAACCGGAAGTGATTCGCCGTGTCATGGAAAATGAACTGGTACTGGACGAGCAGCGGGATCAGGACGCGGTTCGGTTCTATGAAAGCATGGGTGGCTATTCGCCCACCATCGGTATCATCGGTGCGGTCATGGGTTTGATCCATGTGATGCGCAACTTGGCCGACCCGGAGCAGCTGGGGCCGGGTATCGCACTGGCGTTTGTGGCGACGATTTACGGCGTAGCCTTGGCCAATTTGTTTCTCCTGCCCATCGCCAATAAACTGAAAATGTGCATCAACGAACGCTCCCAACATCGGGAATTGATGATTGAGGGAATTATTGCCATTGCCGACGGTGAAAACCCCCGGGCCATCGAAATGAAACTCACCGGCTACCTTCAATAGGCTTTGCCATGCCGCGCCGTAAACCCGTTGAACTGCATGTTAATCACGAGCGCTGGCTGGTTTCCTACGCCGACTTCATCACCCTATTGTTTGCGTTTTTTGTGGTGATGTATTCAGTCTCCCAAGTGAGTGAGAACAAGCATCGGCAACTTTCCGAAACTTTGATGGAGGCGTTTAGCCCCCGCTCGATGCAACCTATCCAGGTGGGTGAAGTTAGCCGCGCACCAGCCACCAGTGTTATTGAGTTGCCGCTTGATCATGTGGCGGGGGAGGGCGATCAACTGGGCGACGGCTTCGATGGTCTGGAGCAACTGTCGGAGATTTTTTCCGAAGAGTTTGGTTCGCTCATTGATGACCGGCTGATACAAGTTCACAGCAACGAATTCTGGTTGCAGATTGAAGTTCAGGACAGCATTTTGTTTGGATCCGCCAGCGCCGAACCAAGTGTGGAGGCACAGCAGATTTTTTCCCAAATTGCCGCCATCTTGAAGGACCGGGATAACCCCATACAAGTGGAAGGGCACACTGACAATGTGCCGATCAGCAGTGCGCGTTTTCCCAGTAACTGGGAGTTGTCTGCAGCTCGCGCGGCGGCGATGGTTAAACTGCTGGAGCGCGACGGCGTAGCCGCTGAACGACTGTCTGCGGTGGGTTATGGTGAGCATCAGCCGGCGGCCAGCAACGATACCCCTATAGGCCGAGCACAGAACCGGCGTGTTGCATTGATGATTGCCCGCGCGAAAATCGAGCGACCCAGCGCCAGCGTGGAGTCCCGCTTAGCGCCCGCCGAGGCGGAGCGCAGGCCTTCAATACAGGAGTTGCCCACTGAAGCGCCAGACGGCAGCGAAGCACTGATTGAGGCCATCGAGTTGGAGGACGGGGATTTACTATTTTCCAGCGATCCGGATTTGCCAAGGGATCGTTCGCGATAGGCACAGAAATTGCTCAAGCTCTACAGGCGTTCTTGATAACGCGGTCACAAGACAGATTCCTGCCGTTTCTGAGCAGGACAAAAGGTAGCTATTTTGCGAGTTTGGACGGTAGCCAATCAAAAAGGTGGTGTAGGCAAGACCACTACCACCGTTGCCCTGGGCGGTTTAGCCGCCGAGCAGGGCAAGCGCGTCCTGCTCTTGGACCTAGATCCGCACGGGTCCCTCACCAGCTATTTCCGTCAAGATCCCGACACCTTGGAATTAAGCGTATTTACACTGTTTCAGGAGCGTAAGAGCCTGACTCAGGAAAGCGTGCGGCGATTGATACACTCCTCAGGTACAGACAACCTGGACGTACTGCCGGCGTCCACCGCACTGGCTACATTGGAAAGACAATCGATGGGACAGGAGGGGATGGGGCTGGTCCTCACCCGCGCGCTAGCGCAGATTTATGACGATTACGATTTGGTTATTATGGATACGCCGCCTCTGCTCGGCGTCTTGATGGTTAATGCGTTGGCGGCGGCGCAGCGCCTTGTTATGCCGGTGCAAACTGAGTTTCTGGCGCTCAAGGGGCTGGAGCGGATGGTGCATACGCTCACCATGATGAGCAAGTCACGCCGCCAGCCTCTGGAATACACCATCTTACCGGTGATGTTTGACCGCCGCACTCAGGCCTCGGTGAGCAGTTTGCTCACCATTCGCAACACTTACCCCAAGCACGTGTGGCCAGGCATGATCCCTATAGACACTAAATTCCGGGATGCCAGTAAAGCTGGTCAGGCACCGCATGTTTACGAGCCAGAGAGTCGTGGCGTAGAAGCCTATCGCTCCCTCTACCGCTGGCTGTGTCAGCGTGAGCCCCAGCGCGGCGCACCGGATAAGGTGGCACCATGAAACAGCCGTCGCCGGATCAGGTTTTACAGAATTATTTCGACGCGCTTCTGGACACCGATGAAGCCGCGTCACCCACACGCTATGCGGACCCGTTGGAAGAACAGCGCGAACGACTGCAAAAACTATTGTACAGCGCCGCTATTAGCGCTCAGGAACTGGAGCGAGCAGAGAGTGTGATCGAACCCGTGCACACACTGGTTTCTGATCCTGAACCGACGCCTCTCCCTGAAGCCATCCAAGAGCCACTGGCTTCTACGCAAGTGCCGTCGACCTTAGCGCCTGACATTGAAGAAGCCATTGTCGAGCCTGTCAGCGCCGAGGCGTTTAGTTACCAGGCCAAGGATTTGGAGTGGTTGCCCAACGGCCGCCCAGCTTGGGCTCAGAGCCGTTTTGATGTGTTGCTGTTCGATGTCTCTGGGCTAACGTTGGCGGTACCTCTGATTTCTCTGGGTCAGATCCAGCCCATTACCGATGCGCTTACGCCACTGTTCGGCCAGGTGGATTGGTTTATGGGCATTCAGCCAACACCCGCGGGAAAGATTCGCACCGTTAACACGGCCAAATTCGTCATGCCCGAGCGCTATGACGAAGCGTTTTTGGACAGCGCCAAATACGTGATTTCTATCGATGGTGTACCTTGGGGTCTGGCTGTGGACTCCGTACGTCAGCCGGTCACTCTGGAACCGAGTGATGTCAAATGGCGTGGCGAGCGAAGCAAACGGCCGTGGCTGGCTGGTATGGTGAAAGAACGGATGTGCGCATTGCTGGATGTGCCGCGCATCGGCCAAATTTTGATGGAAGCCGAGCGCAGGCAGCGCGCCTGACGGTTTCGGCTCAAAAGCCCCAGCTTGGCACAATAGCTGCTACAAAGGACAACATAAGTACGTGAATTGACTATAGTTAACAGGTGTCCGGAACCTTTGCTCTCTAGCCGGCGGCTATAACCCATTGATTTAGCAGGCTTATCGCCTGCGAGTAAGATTCGACGTTTGTACCAGCTATAGTTTCAATAAAGAGAAAACCAAGGAAAAGCGTAATTTTTTTGACGCCTGTTGAATTTGCACACGAGATTTTGAGGAAAGCGGTATGACCAGCACTGACAAAAAGGGTAAAAACGACCCGGACGATCAGATATTGCAATGGGTAACGTTTCGTCTAGAAGGCGAAACCTATGGCATTAATGTGATGCAGGTGCAGGAAGTGCTCCGTTACTCGGAAATCGCACCGGTGCCGGGAGCGCCCGATTACGTGTTGGGCATCATCAACCTGCGCGGCAATGTGGTTACCGTGGTGGATACCCGGCAGCGCTTTGGTTTATCTCAGGGTGAGATTACCGATAACACCCGTGTGGTGATTATCGAAACCGATAATCACGTGATTGGTATGTTGGTGGACAGCGTTTCGGAAGTGGTATACCTGAAGCAGTCCGAGATCGAAACCGCGCCCAATGTGGGCAACGAGGAGAGCGCCAAGTTTATCCAGGGCGTTTGCTACAAGAACGATGAACTGTTGATATTGATTGAGCTCAGCAAATTGCTGACCGATGAAGAGTGGGCAGAGCTCGAAGAAATTTGAGCGAGGGCGGACCATGAGTGGATCAGAGCTGGCTTTGTGGATCGGTGCTTCGTCAGGGGCAGTGGCGCTGTTGGTGAGTCTGTGGGCACTCTGGTCCAGTCGTCAGCACATTATAGCCTTGCGCCAACAATGCGCGCGTCTGGAGCGCGAGCTGGCGAGCACTGGTAGTGCGTCGATTGGTATGGGGCAGCGACTCATCGCGTTGGAAAAGCGTTTGATCAAAGCTGAGCCGGCAGCCGCTCAGTTCTCCTCCGACACCAATACGGATTATCCCTATTCACAAGCCAGTACCCTGCTTGAGCAGGGGCTGGATCTTGACGAAGTAGCGCGCCGCTGCGGTTTGTCCCGAGCGGAAGTATCACTGCTAGGAGCCATGGCCATGGCTGAGCACCGCTGAGACAAAAAAACAGTTACAACCCCAGCCATAAGCTTCTGGGGTGTCTGTGCCTTCAGGCCTGAAACTGCTGGCCGCTAATACCCACCGAATCATCCCCCAACAAATACAAATACAGTGGCATATGCGCTTCGGGCGTCGGCACGGTTGTTGGGTCTTCCGCCGGGTAGGCGGTGGCTCGCATACGCGTGCGAGTTGCGCCGGGATTAATGCTGTTGGCGCGGATGGACGAAGCTTCGTCCAGCTCGTCCGCCAGGGTTTGCATAAAGTTTTCCTGGCCTGCCTTGGATGCCGCATAAGCACCCCAAAAGGCGCGACCTTGGTAGGCAACACCAGAGCTGGTAAATACAATACTGGCGTTATCAGCCCGCTCCATTAACGGTAACAGGGCTTGGGTGAGCAGGAAGGGCGCGTTGAGGTTCACCTGCATTACGCGCATCCAGGCATCCGGAGAATAGTTTTCCACCGGCGTGCGCTCACCCAGCTCGCCAGCGTTGTGCACCAAGCCGTGCAAAACGCCAAAAGTTTCTTCCAATACGTTGCGCAGGTCCTGGTATTCTTTGTGCGCAGCGCCTTCCAGGTTGAAAGGGTAAATCGCCGGTTGTGGTCCGCCGAGGGTTTCAATTTCGTCGTAAACCTGTTCCAGTTTTGACTGGGTGCGCCCCAGCAAAACCACGGTGGCGCCATGGGCCGCAAAAGTTTTGGCGGCCACTTTACCAATGCCGTCCCCGGCACCAGTAACCAAAATGATTTTGTCCTTAAGCAAGTCGGGGGCAGGGCGGTAATCCTTGGGTAGTTTCATAACTCTTCTCGTGCAATTCGTGTCTTTCGATACAGTGTTTAATAACGAATATTTACTGGTTGATCAGAAGCTGTTCGATAATTGAGCGCAGCTCTGCCACGCTGTCGGCTCGATAGTCCGCCTCCCAGGTATTGATGTCGTCTTCGGGCTCGATGTAACCATAGCCGGCGGCAATGGTAATGGAGCCAGCTTGTCGCCCGCAGTCGATATCCCGCTTGTGGTCGCCCACATAGATTATCTCTTCAGGCAAACAACCGACATGCTTCGCGGCCAATAGAAGCGATTCCGGGTGGGGCTTGCGTTGCTCCACGTGGTCCGGACAAATTACGGTCACCGGTTCGGGTTGCAGGTTCAGTGCAGCCATCAAAGGTTCTGTATACGCAAAAGGCTTATTGGTTGCCAGTCCCCAATAAATACCGCGCTGATCCAAGTCATGCAAAAGTTCCATCATGCCGGGAAACGGCTGCGTGTACACCGCTAGATGGTTGCTGTAAATATCCAGTAGTCGCTGGCGAAGCTCGGGAAAATCCGAGTGCTTTTCGTCGATACCAAACGCCAAACTGATCAGCCCGCGGGCACCGTTGGATACGGTGGTGCGAATGGTTTCCGGGGCTAGAGTAGGCTGGTCGCGTTCAGTCAAAAGCTGATTGACGACGACGACAAAGTCCGGGGCAGTATCGAGCAGTGTTCCGTCCAAATCAAAAATGACGGCGCGGATTTTTTGGTCGGGCACGCGGGGTGACTCCTGAGCTAAGTTGTTCAACATATATAAAACTCTACGTGGATTTTTTAGCGTGCACCAGATAGTTGACGCTGACGTCGGTGGCGTCCAATTTGTAGTGTTTGGTTAACGGGTTGTAGGTCATACCGGTAATATCTTGCAGCTCCAAACCCGCCGCGCGCATCCATGCGCCCAGCTCGGCCGGGCGAATAAATTTGTCGTAATCGTGAGTGCCTTTGGGGAGTAAGTTAAGAACATACTCAGCGCCGAGTATGGCGAACACATAGGCTTTGGGGTTGCGGTTGATGGTGGAGAAATACACATCGCCGCCGGGCCGGACCAGCTGAGCGCAGGCGCGCACTACCGACTCCGGATCGGGAACGTGTTCGAGCATTTCCAGGCAGGTGACGATGTCGTATTGTCCGGCCGCTTTGGAGGCCATTTCTTCGACGGTGATCTGCTGGTAGTCCACGTCCAGCTGACTTTCCTTGGCGTGCAATCGCGCCACGGCTAAGGGGGCGCCGCCCATATCAATGCCGGTGGCTTTGGCGCCTCTGTGCGCCATAGCCTCGGTCAGTATGCCGCCGCCGCAGCCCACGTCCAACAGGCGGCTTTCCGCCACAGGAGAGCGTCGATCAATGTAGTTGGCTCGCAGTGGGTTAATATCGTGCAGCGGTTTAAACTCGCTGTTTTTATCCCACCAGCGACTGGCCAGTGCTTCAAATTTTTCAATTTCCGCCGCGTCGACGTTGGCCATAAAAAAGCTCCAGTTATTCAGTTCGCACGGTAGTCATACTACCAGAGACTCGAAAGCGCAGGTGCGGGAGATGCACTTTCGTAAGGTAGATCCCAGGCGCTTCGCAGGAGGCTTTTCGAAAACGCCGTGAACCCATTCATGGGGGCTCTCCCACCGGAACGCCGGCCGCAAGATCCCTCTTGTGAGAGTTTCGAAAAGCCTCCTACGAATCACCTTAGCAACCCCACCTAAGGCATTCTTACTGCCCAGCAATTCCTGCTATACCAGCGGTGGATCGAGATGACGGAAAAGAGCTCAGTATTTTGGGCTAACAGGGCCGTGCAGGGTGAGTGTTCAGCAAGCCTCAAAAGAGGGACCTTTTGAGGCAGTCCCCACGGATGGGTTCACGACGTTTGCTGAACACTCACCCTGTGCGGCCCCCGGGGTTGCTTACGAAGTCGCTAATTCAATTTATTCCGGATCGCAGTACGCTTTCGTGGGGCTGGCGAGTACTCGGGTTCGTCCTAGCTACCGAAGTATCAAGCCGCAGGCCGTCCTTTCCATCCACCTAACTAACGTCCGATCTGCTTACGCCACCAGCGGGCTTTGCCGATCAATTCCCGTTCGTTCAAGGTTTGCAGCTGCCGGCTGAGCATCAAGGCCTTACCGCCGACCCACACGTGGCTGATTCTGTGACCGCAATTGGTGTAGACCAGTTGCGAAACCGGATTGTAAAGCGGCTGCATGTCCAGGGCGCTCAAGTCTACGGCGGTGATGTCTGCCGCTTTGCCCACTTCCAGGCTGCCAGTGGTTTCCTCCAGGCCCAACGCCTTGGCGCCGTCCAGGGTTGCCATGCGTAGTGCCCGGTGGGCATTCAGGGCGTCGGCCTGGCCTGAGACTGCCTTGGCGAGCAGGGCAGCGCTTTGCATTTCACTGAACATATCCAGGTCATTGTTGCTGGCGGCACCATCGGTGCCCAAGGCCACATTGATGCCCGCGTCTATCAATTTCTGTACAGGGCAAAAACCGCTGGCCAGCTTGAGGTTGGACTGGGGGCAGTGAATCACGTGGGCGCCCGTCTGCTCCAGAAGGGCGAGGTCTGTGTCGTTCACCTGCGTCATATGCACACACTGGGTGAGCGGCGACATCAGGCCCAGTTCCAGCAAGCGCACGCTGGGGCGTTTACCGTATTGTTGCTCCGAATCGGCGATTTCCTGGGCGGTTTCGTGCAGGTGGATATGCACAGGGGCATCCAACTCTTGGCTCAAAACAGCAATTTTTTCCAGCGGCTCGTCCGAGACTGTGTAGGGAGCATGGGGGCCAAAGCCGATGCGCACCAACGGGCTGGCGCGGAAGTCATCGTGCAATGCCAAGCCTTTGTGCAGGTAATCTTCCGGTCCGCTGCCCCAGGCCGTGGGGAAGTCCAGAATGGGGAAATTGATCTGGGCGCGCATGTGCGCTTGCTGTGCTGCTTGGGCTGCCTGTTCAGGGAAAAAGTACATGTCGGAAAAACAGGTAGTGCCACTCCTAATCATTTCCGCCATGGCCAGCTCGGTGCCGTCGCGCACCATCTGATCGCTGACCCACTGGCCCTCAGCGGGCCAGATGTGGTCATTGAGCCACTGCATAAGAGGAATATCGTCGGCGTAGCCCCGCAGCAGGCTCATGCCCGCGTGGCCGTGGGCGTTCACCAAGCCGGGGATCAGCACGTGATTGCCCAGGTTCAGGGTTTGCGCAGGCGCGTAGCGCTTTTCCGCTTCTTCCTGAGGCAGCAAGGCGAGGATGACGCCTTTATCAATGGCCAGGGCGCAATCTTCGAAGATTTTGTTTTCCGGGATTACCGGTACGATCCAGCGTGCTTTGATGAGGAGGTTGATGGTTTCCGGTGCTGACATGGACATTCCTGGGGCCTAAAAGCTGACTGGGTACACAGACCCGCCAGTATAACCCAAAGCGGGCCCTCGGGCAGGGGGAGCAGGAAAGCCGCCAATAGTCCCTGTAGGGGCGTTTTTATGGTAATATCACGCGCTTTGTGCAGGTGGCCCCATCCCCGGTAGCCGCGTTCTGTGGCAGCGCTTGAAGCGCTTCACTGGCGCCGGTCGGGCCAGCCTATCAGCCGTCACCATAATAAGGAACGCTGTAGTCCATGGGCGAATTAGCGAAAGAAATTTCACCGGTCAATATTGAAGATGAACTGAAGCAGTCCTACCTCGACTACGCCATGAGCGTGATCGTCGGGCGCGCGCTGCCGGATGTGCGCGATGGCCTCAAGCCCGTACACCGCCGGGTGCTGTTCGCCATGAGTGAGTTGAAAAACGATTGGAACCGCCCGTATTTGAAGTCGGCTCGGGTCGTGGGTGACGTCATTGGTAAATACCATCCCCATGGTGACTCTGCCGTCTACGACACCATCGTGCGTATGGCCCAGCCGTTCTCGCTGCGCTATACCCTGGTGGACGGGCAGGGCAACTTTGGTTCCGTCGATGGTGACAGCGCTGCCGCCATGCGTTACACCGAAATCCGCATGGCCAAGATCGCCCACGATTTGTTGGCGGACCTGGACAAAGAAACCGTTGATTACGTCGACAACTACGACGGCACTGAGCGCATTCCTGAAGTCCTGCCTACCCGTATCCCCAATTTGCTAGTTAATGGTTCTTCGGGTATTGCGGTGGGCATGGCCACCAACATTCCTCCCCACAACCTGAGTGAAGTGGTGCGTGGCTGCCTGGCCTTGATGGATAACGAAGACATCACCATCGACGAGTTGATGGAGTACATTCCAGGCCCGGATTTCCCCACAGGCGCTATTATTAATGGCCGCGCGGGCATAGTGCAGGCTTACCGTACGGGTCGTGGACGCATCTACATTCGCGCCAAGGCGGAAGTCGAGGTGGATCCCAAAACAGGGCGCGAAACCATCATCGTGCACGAAATTCCCTATCAGCTGAATAAGGCGCGCCTGATCGAGCGCATTGCCGAGCTGGTGAAAGAGAAGAAAATCGAAGGCATTAGCGAGCTGCGCGATGAGTCGGATAAAGACGGGATGCGCATCGTCATCGAGGTCAAGCGCAACGAGTCCGGAGAAGTGCTGCTCAACAACCTCTATTCGCAAACCCAGCTGCAAAATGTCTTTGGCATTAATATTGTGGCTTTGGTGGACGGCCAGCCCAGAATCCTTAACCTGAAGGAGCTGCTGGAAGCCTTTGTTCGTCACCGCCGCGAAGTGGTTACCCGGCGCACCGTTTACCTGCTGCGCAAAGCAAGAGAGCGTGGGCACATTCTCGAAGGCTTGGCGGTGGCTATCGCCAATATCGATCCGGTCATCGAATTGATCAAAAGCTCTCCCTCGCCGGCCGAGGCCAAAGAGGCCTTGATGGCTAAAGGCTGGGAAGCGGCCGCCATGAAACCCTTCCTGGAGCGCGCCGGCGAAAACGCCTGTCGCCCGGAAGATCTGGAAGATCAGTTCGGACTGCGGGATGGCGAATACTATCTGTCCCCCGCCCAGGCTCAAGCCATTTTGGAACTGCGCCTGCACCGCTTAACCGGTATGGAGCACAACAAACTGCTGGCGGAATATGAAGAAAAACTGCTGCTGATTGCCGGCTACCTGGAAATTCTGAACAACGTGACCCGCTTGATGGAAGTGATTCGCGAAGAGCTGGAAAGCGTACTGGCCGAGCACGGCGATGAGCGTAAAACCGAAATTGTTGCCTCCACTCTGGATCTGACCACTGAAGATCTGATCAACGAAGAAACCCGCGTAGTGACCCTTTCTCACGGCGGCTACGCCAAGAGTCAGCCGCTGGACGACTATCAGGCGCAGAAGCGCGGCGGCATGGGCCGTTCCGCCACGTCGGTAAAAGACGAAGACTTTGTCGAGCACCTGCTGATTGCCAGCACCCACGATACCATTTTGTGTTTTACCAACGCCGGTAAAGTGTATTGGTTGAAGGTGTATATGATCCCGGTCGCCGGTCGTCAGTCGCGTGGTCGGCCAGTGGTGAATCTTCTGCCGTTGGAGAAAGATGAGCGCATCACTTCCATACTGCCGGTTAAGAGCTACGATGAAGATCACTTTATCTTCATGGCCACCGCCAAAGGTACGGTCAAGAAAACCCCGCTGACTCAGTTCTCCCGTCAGCGCAGCGTCGGCCTTAAAGCCATTGAGCTGGATGAAGGCGACTCGCTGGTTTACACCGCCGTTACCGATGGCAACTGCGATGTGATTCTGTTCGCCAGCAGCGGTAAAGCTGCGCGCTTCCAAGAGTCCAAAGTGCGCTCTATGGGTCGTGTTTCTCGCGGTGTGCGCGGCATTCGTATGGCCGAAGACCAACAAGTCGTGGGTATGGTCATTCCTCAAGAGGGCGGCAAAGTACTGACCCTCAGCGAGCAGGGCTACGGCAAGCGAACTGCAGTGGAGGACTTCCCCACTAAAGGTCGCGGCGCTCAGGGTGTTATCGGTATGCAAACCAGCGAGCGTAACGGCCCGCTGGTGGGTGCAGTCCAGGTGATGGACGGCGAAGAAATCATGCTGATCACCGATCAGGGTACGCTGGTGCGCACCCGTGTGGACGAGGTGTCAGTATTGAGTCGAAATACCCAAGGTGTACGCCTCATCCGCCTGAAGCCCAATGAACATTTGCGTGGCCTCGAGCGTATCGAAGAAGACGAAGACAGTGCCGAAGTACTGGTGGACGAGGGTGGTGACGGAGAGGCTTAATCCCGTCAGGGGGAGGGCACCAGCCGGTGATCTGCCCCTACCATTCTCGCAGGAATTTTGAGATCGAGGTTTATGAACGAAGAGCAAAAGCTGCAGCAGCTGCGCGAACGCATTGACAGCATCGACGATCAAATCGGACATCTGATCTCCGAGCGGGCCAGTTGCGCGCAAGAAGTGGCTGAAGTGAAAAAAGGCCAGGCGGTTGACCCGCAGACGCTGGCGTATTATCGCCCCGAGCGCGAAGCGCAGGTTTTGCGCAAAGCGATGGAGCGCAACCAGGGGCCGCTCAGCAACGAGGAAATGGCGCGCCTGTTCCGCGAAATTATGTCCGCCTGTCTGGCGCTGGAGCAGCCGGTCAAAGTCGCCTATTTGGGCCCTGAAGGTACGTTTACTCAGCAGGCCGCCCTGAAACATTTCGGACACTCGGCTGTGGCCTTACCTTTTTCCGCTATTGACGAAGTCTTTCGCGAAGTGGAAGCCGGGGCGGTTCAGTACGGCGTGGTGCCGGTGGAAAACTCCACCGAGGGCGTGGTTAACCACACCCTCGATAATTTTATGACCTCCAATTTGAAGATTTGCGGCGAAGTGGAGCTGCGCATTCACCACAATTTGTTGATCTCTGACGTCACCAGCGTGAACAGCATCACCCGCATATACTCCCACGCCCAGTCACTGGCCCAGTGTCGCAAATGGCTGGATGCCCACTACCCGAAAGCGGAGCGCGTCGCCGTGAGCAGCAATGCGGAAGCAGCCAAGCGTTTGAAGGGCGAATGGAATGCGGCGGCTATTGCCGGCAGCATGGCGGCTGATCTCTACGGGCTGCAGGTTCTGGCGGAAAAGATTGAAGACGAGCCAGACAACTCCACACGTTTTCTAATCATCGGCGCCCAATCTGTGCCACCCAGCGGTGAGGATAAAACCTCCCTGGTGGTAGCCATGCGCAACGAGCCAGGTGCTTTGCATAATCTGCTCGAACCTTTTCATCGTCGTAATATTGACCTGACTCGGGTCGAATCCCGACCCTCGCGCACTGGCGCTTGGACCTACGTGTTCTTTATCGATTTTTCCGGACACGCCCAGGACCCCGAAGTAACCAAGCTGCTGAAAGAAGTGGCCGAGCGGGCGGCGGACCTAAAGCTGTTGGGTTCCTACCCCAAGGCCGTACTCTAAGCTCATGACCGAACCGCAACCCATTATTAACAAGCTGGTGGTGGTCGGGCTTGGCCTGATCGGCGGCAGTCTGGCCGCGGGTTTAAAGCGCCGCGGCGGTTGTGTCGAAACTATCGGGGTGGTGCGCCGGCCGGATATCGGTACTCAAGCGGTTAAATTGGGCGTAGTGGACCGCGCTTGCGGCTCTCTGGAAGAGGTGGCGAGTGAATTAGGGCAGGGCGATGTGGTGTTTATCTCGGTGCCCACCTTAGCGGTGGCTGAGGTTCTGCAGCAAGCGCGGGACTGTCTCTCTCCCCAAGTAACCATCACCGACGGCGCTAGCGTAAAAGGCAGTGTCGAACGCGCCGCCGAACAGGTGTTTGGCGAAGCGCCGCCCCAGTTGGTGCTTGGTCACCCCATTGCTGGGTCCGAACGCAGCGGTGTGGCGGCGGCCAATCCCGATCTCTACGAGCAACACAGAGTCATCCTAACTCCGCTGGATAATACCGACCCGGAACATCTGGCTCGAGTGATGAAATTGTGGGAGTTCGTTGGAGCGGAAGTGTTGACTATGTCCGTGGCCGAACACGATGAAGTGTTGGGCGCTACCAGTCATCTGCCCCATGCCATAGCGTATTCTCTGGTTGATACTCTGGCCCAGGATATCGGCAATCCCAATATTTTCCGCTACGCGGCCGGGGGCTTCCGGGATTTTACCCGCATTGCTTCAAGCGACCCGGTTATGTGGCATGACATCATGCGCGCCAACAAGGACAGCGTCCTCAACGCCCTGGATTTGTTTGTCGACAATCTGACCCGCCTGCGCACGGCCATCGCCAGCGAGGACAGCGATTATCTACTGGGCGTGTTCACCCGCGCCAAAGCAGCCCGCGACCACTTCACCAACATTCTAGCCAAGAGAGCCTTCGTAAATTCCATGAGCAGTTCTAAAATTGACTACCTGTTGCAGCCGGGAGGCCAAGTAAGCGGCACCATCCGCGTCCCCGGCGATAAGTCCATTTCTCACCGATCCATCATGCTCGGCTCCATCGCCGAAGGTGTGACTGAAGTAGAAGGCTTTCTGGAAGGCGAAGACGCCCTGGCAACCTTACAGGCGTTTCGCGATATGGGCGTGGTGATTGAAGGCCCTGATGAAGGCCGGGTGAAGATTCACGGCGTGGGACTGCACGGGCTCAAAGCGCCCGCCAAGCCACTCTACGTGGGTAACTCCGGCACCACCATTCGACTTCTGTCCGGACTGTTGGCGGGCCAAAAGTTTGATTCAGAAATGAGCGGTGATGAATCCCTGGCTAAGCGCCCCATGGGCCGAGTGGCTGATCCCTTGCGGAGTATGGGAGCGGTTATCGACACCGCTGAAGGTGGCCGGCCGCCGCTGCGCATCAAAGGTGGTCAAACTCTCAAAGCCATTGATTACCCCCTGCCCATGGCCAGTGCCCAAGTGAAATCCTGTGTTTTGCTGGCAGGACTCTACGCCCAGGGCACCACTCGTGTGACTGAACCCGCGCCTACTCGCGATCATACCGAGCGTATGTTGACCGGTTTTGGTTACTCGGTAAAACGCTCCGGTGCCACGGCCGAGCTGACCGGCGGCGGCAAACTGACCGGCTGCAAAATCGAAGTACCCGCGGATATCTCCTCGGCCACCTTTTATATGGTGGCGGCCAGTATCGCGCCCGGTTCAGATCTGACTTTGACGCACGTGGGTATCAACCCGACACGCGTCGGCGTCATCAATATTCTCCGCTTGATGGGCGCTGATCTCACTTTGAGCAACGAGCGTACCGTGGGTGGCGAGCCGGTGGCGGACATTCGCGTGCGTTATGCGCCGCTAAAAGGCATCCAGATTCCGGAAGATCAGGTGCCCTTGGCCATCGATGAATTCCCCGCACTGTTTATCGCCGCGGCCTGTGCAGAAGGTAAAACCGTGCTTACGGGTGCCGAAGAATTACGAGTAAAAGAAAGCGATCGGATTCAAGCCATGGCTGATGGCCTGCAGATCCTAGGCGTTGACGCCCAACCGACGCCGGATGGCATTGTCATCCAAGGTGGTCCAATGGGTGGCGGAGAAGTCGAGACCCATCACGATCACCGCATAGCCATGTCGTTTTCCATTGCGGCGCTGCGTGCTTCTGCGCCCATTCGGGTGAAGGATGCAACCAATGTGGCGACGTCTTTTCCGACCTTCGTGGAGCTAGCCAAGCAAACAGGCATAACCTTAGAAGTAATCGATAGTTAGCGATTGGGGGGCTGATCCCCTATAATAGCGCGCTTTTAGCGGGGCCATTCACAATTGCAACGCGAAAAAAGATGCAGGCACAAAGCGGTGGTTGGAGAGCAGAAGTTCGTGACCGAGCGCCATTTATCGTAGGAAAACCGACCGAAGGTGATGCACCTCGAAGCGGCGGTTGGGGAGAAGGGGTCTGTGACCGTCGCCGACAGGAAGTCGGCGTCGAGCCCCCAGGGAAGGGTTTACGGCGTGTCACAGACCCCTTCTCCCCAATCGGCGCGGACCGTCTGGAGCGCGAGGTGCTTCGTAGTGTGTACAGGCCTCACCCAGGGGGCTTTCTGAAAACGCGTGAACCCATCCATGGGGCTCCCGCGCTTCTTCCTGAAGCGAGGGTTTCAGAAAGCCCCCTGGGTAAGGCCCTAAGCGGCCAGCTGCTGGCTGCTCACTCACGTAGCTGAAGTAGTTTCGGTATGACGATGATCAACTGAAACCGATACAAAATCCAACTGACAGAGAACAGCATGTCTGAGCAATACAAACTGACTCATTTGAAGCAGCTGGAAGCCGAGAGCATCCACATTATTCGGGAAGTGGCTGCCGAGTTCGACAACCCGGTAATGCTTTACTCCGTGGGCAAAGATTCAGCGGTGATGGCACACCTCACCCGAAAAGCCTTCTACCCCGGCAAGCCCCCGTTCCCGCTCCTGCATGTGGATACCACCTGGAAATTCCGGGAAATGATCGAATTCCGCGACCGCCTGATGAAAGACTTAGGTTGGGACCTGATCGTGCACACCAATCAGGAAGGGGTAGACATGGGCGTGGGCCCGTTTACCCACGGCAGCGCCAAGCACACTGACATCATGAAAACCCAAGCCCTCAAGCAGGCGCTAAACAAATATGGTTTCGATGCCGCATTTGGCGGTGCTCGGAGGGACGAAGAAAAATCCCGGGCCAAAGAACGCGTCTATTCCTTCCGCGACAAACACCACCGGTGGGATCCAAAGAATCAGCGTCCTGAGTTGTGGAACATTTACAACGGTCGGGTCGATAAAGGCGAAAGCATCCGCGTGTTTCCTCTGTCCAACTGGACTGAGCTGGACATCTGGCAGTACATCCATTTAGAAAATATTCCCATCGTCCCCTTGTACTTCGCCGCCAAGCGTCCGGTGGTGGAGCGCGACGGCACTTTGATTATGGTCGATGACGATCGTATGCCCATTGAGCCCGGCGAAAAAATCCAACACAAGATGGTGCGCTTCCGCACGCTTGGCTGTTACCCACTGACCGGCGCCGTGGAATCCGAAGCGACCACCTTGCCGGAAATCATTCAGGAAATGTTGTTAACCCGTACCTCCGAACGCCAGGGGCGAGTCATCGATCACGATAGCTCCGGTTCCATGGAGAAGAAAAAGCAGGAAGGGTATTTTTAATACCGCCAGCACAGTAAACCGGGATACCCAACGAGCCACGAACATTTGAGACAGCACCATGAGCCACCAGTCTGACCTGATCGCTACCGATATTGACGCTTACCTTGCCCAACATGAGCAAAAAGAGCTGCTGCGCTTGCTGACCTGCGGCAGCGTGGACGACGGCAAGAGCACCTTGATTGGCCGTTTGTTGCACGACTCCAAAATGATCTACGAAGATCAACTGGCCTCAGTGCGCTCCGACAGCACCAAACACGGCACTACCGGCGAAAAAATCGATCTGGCTTTGCTGGTGGATGGCCTACAGGCGGAGCGAGAGCAGGGCATTACCATTGATGTGGCCTACCGTTATTTCTCCACCTCCAAGCGCAAGTTCATCATTGCCGATACACCGGGGCACGAGCAATACACTCGTAACATGGCGACCGGCGCTTCTACCTGCTCGTTGGCCATTATTCTGATTGACGCCCGGCACGGGGTTGTGACCCAAACGCGTCGCCATAGCTACATCGCTTCGCTGCTCGGTATTAAGCATATTGTTGTTGCCGTCAACAAAATGGATTTGAAGAACTTCGACGAGCAGGTGTACGAAGACATCAAGGCGGATTATCTAAAGTTTGCTCAGAAGCTGGGCGCGCCAGACATTCATTTTGTACCCATCTCCGCGTTGGACGGGGACAATGTGGTCAACCGCAGCGAGCGGTCGCCTTGGTATAAGGGCGAAACCCTGATGGAAATTCTGGAGAGCGTCCCTGTCGCGGCGGACAAGAATCTGGAGCAGTTCCGCTTTCCCGTCCAATACGTCAATCGCCCGAATCTTAACTTCCGGGGTTTTTGCGGCACCATCGCTTCCGGTATTGTAAAGCCTGGTGACGAGGTTAAAGCTCTGCCTTCCGGTAAGACCAGTAAAGTTAAGTCCATTGTCACCTATGACGGTGATCTGGATGAAGCCTTTGCCGATCAGTCGGTCACCCTCACACTGACCGACGAGATCGATGTCAGCCGCGGCGATATGTTGGTGCACGTTGACGATCTGGTCGCGCAAACCAACCATCTGAAAGCCAATCTGGTTTGGATGATCGACAAGCCCTGCACGCCGGGGACGGAGTACCTGTTCAAGTTTGCAACCAAGGTGGTTGGCGGCCAAGTAGAAGCCATCGATTATCAAGTGGACGTAAACACCCAGGAGCATCAGCCAGCGGAAAAGCTGCAACTGAATGACATCGCCGTGGTGCGCGTGGCACTGAGTCAGGCTGTAGTAGTGGAACGGTATCAAGATAACCGCACCACGGGCGCATTCATTGTGATTGATCGGCTGACCAATCTGACCGTGGGCGCCGGCATGGTGATAGAAGGGTTGGCTGAAACACGCGCGGACAACAAGCCTTACAGCGAATTTGAACTGGAGTTTAATGCCCTGGTTCGTAAGCACTTCCCGCACTGGGGTGCCAAAGATATTTCTCGCTAGTGGGATTTAGAAAACGTCGTTTGTTGCTGAGCGGGGACAGAAAGAATCCTCATTAGGTATGCTTCGAGGCTGAAAAACTCCAAACTCGTCATCCCCGCGAAAGCGGGGATCCAGCTTTTAAGGCTGAGTTGTACCCTCCATGGATTCCCACTTCCGCGCACTGTTGTTTAATCGAACAACTACTTCGTAAGCAAGTTCTCGGGCCGTGCAGGGTGAGTGTTCAGCAAACGTCGTAAACCCTTCCCTGGGGACTGCCTCAAAAGGTCCCTCTTTTGAGGCTTGCTGAACACTCACCCTGCACGGCCCCCCCCCCTTGCATCAGGCCATCAAGTTCTTTTCCAATCTCCACCGCCATTGCCAGCGACAGTGGGGAATCCAGGTAGAATGAGGTGGTTTAGGCTAAGGAGGCGATTCCCGGAGGCTTTTCGAAGCTCTCACTAGAGGGAACTTGCGGCCGGCGCCCGGTGGGAGAGTCCCATGGGCGGCTCGCACGGACAGGGATTCAGGGTTGGGGGCGAACAGCTGGCGCATATTTCCGTGGGATATGTCGTACAGAAAATTCAGACTTTTCTGGCTTGTCAGCCTTAGTGCGGATGAATAATCTGAATAGGCGCAGAGGGAAGTCGCGCCATTCATACATCCTAACTAATACAATCCGAAAAGGAGTTCGTTATGAAAAAAGTCATCTCCCTAGTTTTCTCCCTGTTTCTATTCTGTGCCCTGGCTCCAATGGCCGCTGCGGATGAAGCACCAGCCGCGCTTGAAAGCGTTAACATTAACAGTGCCGATGTCGAAACCCTGGTAACCTTAAGCGGCATTGGGCCCGCGCGCGCTGAAGCCATCATCGCCTGGCGCGAAGCCAATGGTGACTTTGTCAGTGTCGACCAATTGGTAGAAGTCCGCGGTATCGGCGAGTCCACAGTAGAGGCTAATCGAGAGGTTTTAAGTGTCGAGTGACGCGCGTAGCGTAAGATAAAGCTGCACTACAGCCTCAAGTTTGTTTTAATTGCAGCCTGAACCCACTGGGTTCAGGCTGCTTTTGTTTGGAGAGGGTGGATGAGAGACATAATAGCGCCGCGCTTAATCGTGGCTATGGATTACGATAACGCTGCAGATTGTGTAGCCATGGCTCGGCGATTGAGTCCGGAATACTGCCGTCTCAAAGTAGGAAAAGAGCTGTTTACAGCCGCTGGCCCAGCGCTGGTTGAGCAACTGATGAACCTGGGGTTCGACGTATTCCTGGACCTGAAATTTCACGATATCCCCAACACCACCGCCGGGGCCGTCAAAGCGGCGGCTGAGCTCGGTGTTTGGATGGTCAATGTCCATGCCTCCGGCGGCGAACGAATGCTGGTTGCGGCGCGGGAGCGCCTGGAGCAGGTGCGCGGTTCACGCCCGCTATTAATTGGCGTAACAGTGCTGACCAGTATGGACGAAGCCGAATTGCGCTCCCTGGGTGTCGAACGGACGCCGGAGCAGCAGGTCCTGCATTTGGCCCAGCTAAGTCAGCGTTGTGGCTTGGACGGCGTGGTCTGCTCAGCTCGCGAAGCCACAACCTTACGCAACCAGCTAGGCCCGGATTTTTGTTTAGTGACTCCCGGTATCCGGCCAGAGGGTTCGCCAGCGGATGATCAGCGACGTACCATGACCCCCGCTGAGGCCATTGCTGCGGGAAGCCATTACCTGGTGGTGGGTCGACCCATCACTCGGGCAGAGGATCCGGCCGCCACTTGCCGTACAATGATTGAATCGCTGGTATAACGATTACCCCGAGTTCATCGTTCACAGAATTACAAAGGAAATCGAGTTTGAATAGCCATAACAGCTTAGCCCAGGTCGTGACCATTGATGGACCCAGCGGCTCCGGGAAAGGCACCTTGAGCCAGTTGCTGGCACAAAACCTTAACTTTCATTTGCTCGACAGTGGTGCACTTTACCGTCTGGTAGCTCTAGCAGCCATCAGTCAAGGCGTTGACCCGCAAGCGCAAGATAAAGTGGCCGAACTGGCAGCCAACCTCGACGTCGAGTTTGATGTCAGCGGCAAAGATATGCGAATCCGCCTAGCCGGCCGCGACGTCACGGCTGCAATCCGTACAGAAGAGGTCAGTCGCGTGGCATCCATCGTCGCGGCTCTTCCTCCGGTGCGGAATGCATTGCTGCAGCGGCAGCGGGATTTTCGCCAGGCCCCGGGACTGGTCGCCGATGGCCGTGACATGGGTACGATGGTTTTTCCTGACGCTGAGGTGAAGATATTTCTCACCGCCAGCCCCGAAGCCCGAGCCGAGCGCCGCTACAAGCAACTGCAAGAGCGCGGGGAGTGGGTGGACATGGCACAGTTGGTAGAAGATATTCGAACTCGCGATCAGCGCGACAGCGAGCGCAGCGTTTCACCCCTGAAGCCAGCCGATGATGCGTATATTTTGGACAGTACTGATATGAGCATAGGTCAGGTATTGGCGGCCATGCTGGCGCGTGTGGAAGAGGCTAAACGCTAAATTTTTGGGGCCTAGGCATAGACGCTTTGGTGGAAGGGAAAGGATACCCTGCGTTTTGAGACACGCTGTAAATACATCCTTGTACGCTCCGCGTCGGCTTCCTGCCTCCGAGGGTCTCAAAACGCAGGGTATCCTTTCCCTTAAAGCTGGGAGGTTGGGTTCAGCTCGCGAAGCATCTTTGCACCGCCCTTGTAAGGTAACTTCAAATCTAACGCATAAGGATGGGGAACAAATGACCTTAACCTGTTTTAAAGCTTACGACATTCGCGGCAAATTGGGCGAAGAGCTAAACGAAGACATCGTCTATCGTATCGGCCGTGCCTACGCTCGTTTTCTCAAACCCAAAACTGTCGTCGTAGGCGGCGACATGCGCCTCACCAGTGAGTCCCTCAAGCAGGCCGTAGCGCGCGGTCTTCAGGATGAAGGCGCCGATGTTATCGATATTGGCTTGTGCGGCACCGAAGAAATTTACTTCGCCACCAGCCATCTGAAAACCGACGGTGGCATTGTCATTACCGCCAGCCACAATCCCATGGATTACAACGGCATGAAAATGGTGCGGGAAGGCTCCCGGCCAATCAGTGGCGACACCGGCCTGAACGATATTAAACACATGGCTGAGGTTAACGACTTTGGCGAGCCTGCAGCGGGTGCACGGGGCAGCTATCGCCAGGAAAGTGTCCTAGACGCCTATGTGCAACACCTGCTGAGCTACATTGACGTAAGCCAACTCAAGCCCATGAAACTGGTAGTGAACGCCGGTAATGGTGCCGCGGGGCATGTGATTGACGCCCTGGAGCCTCACCTGCCATTCGAGTTTGTGAAAGTTCATCATCAGCCCGACGGCAACTTCCCCAACGGCATCCCCAACCCCTTGCTGACCGAAAACCGCGCGGCTACCAGTGACGCCGTTATCGAAGCCAAGGCGGATATGGGTATTGCCTGGGACGGCGATTTTGATCGCTGCTTCTTGTTTGACGAAACCGGCGCTTTTACCGAGGGTTACTACATCGTCGGCCTGCTTGCCGAGGCTTTCCTGATCAAAAACCCCGGCAGCAAGGTCATTCACGACCCGCGCCTGATCTGGAACACCATCGATATTGCCGAGAACAACGGCGGCACCGCCATCCAATCAAAAACGGGCCACTCGTTTATTAAAGAGCGTATGCGCAACGAAGATGCCATTTACGGCGGCGAGATGAGCGCACACCACTACTTTCGCGATTTTGCCTACTGCGATTCCGGTATGATCCCCTGGCTTCTGGTAGCCGAGTTGATTTGCCGTAAGAACAAACCTCTGTCAGAGTTGCTGGAAGACTGTATCGCTCGCTTCCCGTCTCCGGGCGAAATCAACAGCAAAGTAGAAGATCCACCCAAGGCCATTAAGCGTGTTCTTGAGCACTACCGGTCCGAAGCAAAAAACATCGATGAAACCGATGGCATTAGCATGGAGTTTGATAAGTGGCGCTTCAACCTGCGCATGTCCAACACTGAACCGGTGGTGCGTTTGAACGCTGAGAGCCGAGGTGATGCCAAGCTGGTGCAGGAGAAAACCAACGAGGTGTTGGCGTTGCTAAACCAAAACTAACGTCAACCCTTTGCCTAAACCGCCGGCACAGGCGGGGCAACTAATAGAAACAGTAGACACCAAAGGAGTATGCAATGCTGATCAAAAAAGCGGTAATCCCCGTGGCGGGCTTGGGCACCCGGATGCTGCCGGCCACCAAGGCGATTCCCAAAGAAATGCTGCCGGTCGTAGACCGGCCGTTGATCCAATACGTTATTGAAGAAGCCGCCGCGGCGGGTATCAAGGAAATTGTGCTGGTCACCCACGCCAGTAAAAATTCCATAGAAAACCACTTCGATACCAGTTTTGAGCTCGAAGCCCAGCTTGAAGCGCGTCTCAAGCGCTCACTTCTAGAAGAGGTGCGCTCCATCACTCCTCCAGGTCTGACCATCATTTCCGTTCGTCAGGCGGAAGCCAAAGGCCTGGGTCACGCAATCCTCTGTGCTCGATCGGTAGTGGGTGAAGAGCCGTTTGCGGTTCTGCTGCCGGACGTGCTGATCGACAAACACAAGTCCAACCTGCGTAAAGACAACTTGGCGGGAATGACCCGTCGTTTCCACGAGACTGGCCATAGTCAGATTCTGGTGGAAGAAGTGCCCTGGGAGAAAGTGAACAAGTACGGCGTGGTGGATTGCTCGGGCGTCAAGCTGGAGCAGGGCGAAAGCGCACCCTTGGCTGCCATGGTGGAGAAACCACATCCGGACGATGCGCCTTCCAATATGGCCATTGTCGGTCGCTACGTGCTGTCCGCACGGACCTGGGATCTGCTGGCCAAAACCCAACCCGGAGCAGGCAATGAAATTCAATTGACCGATGCGGTAGACCAGCTATTGCAGTCCGAAACCGTGGAAGCCTACCGCCTCACCGGCCGGAGCCACGACTGCGGTTCAAAAATGGGTTATATGAAAGCTAATGTAGAATACGGGCTACGTCACCCGGAACTGGCCGAGGATTTTCGGGCCTACTTAGAAGCTCGGGCTACGGCCTCCAGCGAGTAATACGCGAGTTATTGTACGCAAGAGAATAGAGGAAACATCTTTTGATCATACCGGTAATTCTCGCGGGTGGCTCAGGCACTCGCCTCTGGCCTTTATCCCGGCAACACTACCCCAAGCAGCTGTTAAAGCTGTTTGGGGATCGCACCATGTTGCAACAAACCCTGTTGCGTCTGGAAGGGCTGCCCGACCTAGGCGACCCTGTGGTGGTGTGCAACGAGGAGCACCGGTTCATGGTGGCTGAACAGCTTCAGGAAATCGGGCAGTCCAAAGCCGCTATCCTGTTGGAGCCTCTGGCCCGCAACACTGCCCCGGCACTGGCATTGGCGGCGGTTAAAGCTCAGACCATGGCCGAGAATCCCACCTTGCTGGTACTGGCCGCTGATCACGTAATCAACGACGTGCCTCTGTTTCATCAGGCCGTGGCAACGGCCGTTTCGGCTGCAGAGGCCGGGCACTTGGTCACCTTTGGGGTTGAGCCGACGCGGCCCGAGACCGGCTACGGTTATATCAAGACTCAGCATGACAAAGGCGCTCAGAGCTATTTCCCAGTGCAGCAGTTTGCCGAAAAGCCGGATCTGGCCACGGCGCAAAGCTACCTGGCGCAAGGCGGCTACTACTGGAATAGCGGTATGTTCGTGTTCCAGGCCGAGGGCTTTTTGGCGGAGCTGGAGTCTTATTCCCCGGATGTGTTGGCCGCTGCGCAAAAATCCTACCAGGAAGCGGTCTCCGACCTGGATTTCGTGCGGGTCGATCGGGATGCCTTTGCGGCCGCACCCAATATCTCCATTGATTACGCGGTTATGGAAAACAGCGAAAAAGTCGTGTGCGTACCGTTTACCGCTGGCTGGAGCGATGTGGGCTGCTGGCAGTCCTTTTGGGAGCTGTCAGACAAGGACGAGCAGGGCAACAGTTTTGTGGGCGACAGCATTGACGTGGGCTCCACCGACACTCTGGTGTTCTCCCAGGACAAACTGGTCGCTACCATCGGCGTAAACAACCTGATGGTGATCAATACCCCCGACGCGGTTCTGGTCGCCGACAAGAGCGCCGCTCAAGAGGTTAAGGCCGTCATCGCCAAGATTCAGCAGCAAAACCGCACCGAGCACCTGCAGCACCGGGAAATCTACCGTCCCTGGGGCTGTTACGACTCCGTTGACGAAGGCACCCGCTATCAGGTCAAGCGGATCACTGTGAAGCCCGGTGCACGACTCTCACTGCAAATGCATTACCACCGTGCCGAGCATTGGATTGTTGTACGGGGTACCGCCGAGGTGCAGAAGGGCGATGAAACTCTGTTGTTGTCGGAGAACGAGTCCACCTTTATTCCCGTGGGCATGCGCCATCGCCTGAGTAATCCCGGGAAAATCCCCCTGGAACTTATCGAAGTGCAGTCCGGCCCCTACTTGGGTGAGGACGATATCCAGCGCTTCGACGACAATTACGGTCGAAGTTAAGATTCTCAACGCACTTTCCTCAGCCGCTTAAAAAGGGCGAGCCGAACGCCGGAAATAGGGCGTTCGGCGCTGTTTCGGCCTGTTTTCCCGCCTATTGCTTGAATCCTACCCTCGAATCTGCTAGCCTGCCGCGCTTGCTGGATAGTGTCTGTATGACGAAATCCGCAAAAAGACAGGTGGGCTGGCGTGCCAGCTAAGAAGGCCCTCCTGTTTTTAACTCACTGGCCCGTACGACTGGCCGTACGGTAAACCGGACAGCGACTGTGTTGTTGAGCCGGGTCCTACTGATAGGTAAATATGAGCATGAGCGAAAGTTTTGCTGAACTGTTTGAAGAGAGCTTAAAGTCGGTTGATATGCAACCCGGCACCATTGTTACCGGTGTTGTGATCGACCTCGATAAGGACTGGGTAACGGTCCACGCCGGCCTGAAGTCCGAAGGTGTTATCCCCACTAACCAGTTCCTGAATGAGCAAGGTGAGCTGGACATCCAAATCGGCGACGAAGTACAAGTTGCCCTGGAATCAGTGGAAGACGGTTTCGGTGAAACCCGCCTCTCTCGCGAAAAAGCCAAACGCGCCGAAGCCTGGAAAGTCCTGGAAGCGGCTCACAGTGCCGACGAAGTGATCAAAGGCATTATCAACGGCAAAGTAAAAGGTGGCTTCACGGTGGATGTATCCGGCATCCGCGCTTTCCTGCCAGGTTCTCTGGTAGATGTGCGCCCGGTACGTGATACCGCTCACCTGGAAAACAAAGAGCTGGATTTTAAAGTTATCAAGCTGGACCAGCGCCGCAACAACGTCGTGGTTTCTCGCCGCGCCGTACTGGAGCAGGCGAACTCGGAAGAGCGTGAAGAACTGCTGGCCAATCTGCAGGAAGGTATGGCGATCAAAGGTATCGTCAAAAACCTTACCGACTACGGTGCCTTTGTGGACCTGGGCGGTGTTGACGGCCTGCTGCACATTACCGATATGGCCTGGAAGCGTATCAAGCATCCGAGCGAAATCGTGAATGTTGGCGACGAAATTGACGTGAAAGTGCTCAAGTTCGACCGCGAGCGCAACCGCGTTTCCCTGGGTCTGAAGCAACTGGGCGAAGATCCTTGGGTGCAAATCACCAACCGTTACCCCGAAGGCGCGCGCGTTAAAGCCACCGTGACTAACCTCACGGACTACGGCTGCTTCGCCGAGCTGGAAGAAGGTGTGGAAGGTCTGGTTCACGTATCCGAAATGGATTGGACCAACAAGAACATCCACCCATCCAAGGTTGTAAACCTGGGTGACGAAGTAGAAGTTATGATCCTGGACATCGACGAAGAACGTCGTCGTATCTCCCTGGGCATGAAACAGTGCCAGGAAAATCCCTGGGACGCTTTCGCACGCACTTACGCCAAAGGCGACAAGATCAGCGGCAAGATCAAGTCCATCACTGACTTCGGCATCTTCATCGGCCTGGAAGGCGGTATCGACGGTCTGGTTCACTTGTCTGACATCTCCTGGCACGAAACTGGCGAAGAAGCCGTACGCAAGTACAAGAAAGGCGACGAGCTGGAAACCGTAGTCCTGGCCATTGATCCCGAGCGAGAGCGTATCTCCCTGGGCATCAAGCAGTTGGAAACGGATCCTTTCTCAGAGTACGTGGCTGAGAACGACAAAGGCACCGTAGTGAAAGGCACCGTTAAGGAAGTGGACGCCAAAGGCGCTATCGTTACCTTGGCGGAAGATGTTGAAGCCACGCTGAAGGCCTCTGAACTGAGCCGCGAGAAAGTAGAAGACGCGACTAAAGTTCTGAATGTTGGCGATGAAGTAGAAGCCAAGATCATTGTTGTGGATCGCAAAAACCGCACCATCAACTTGTCAGTCAAGTCCAAGGACGTGGCTGAAGAGAAAACCGCTGTCAAAGAGCACAGTTCTAAGCAGGCTGAGAAAGCACAGCCCGCTACACTGGGTGATTTGATCAAGGCGCAGATGGAAAACAAGGACTAAGTCGTCCGAGTTTAGCGTTAAAAAAGGCCGGCATTTTGCCGGCCTTTTTTTATGCGCCACGTTCCCGTTTTGCCTCCCAGTCCACCTCTTGCATTCCCTCACAACTTCTTTCATAGTCAAAGCGTGTCCAGTGTGTTTGCTCACCTCAAAGGAAAGCCGAGGAGACTAGGATGGGGAATGTACTTGTTGAGCTCAGGCCGGCGTGGAGAAACTATTGGTTCGGGTTTTTGCTTGCCGCCGTTTTTTTGTTTTTGTCGCTGGGATCTGTTCTAACCGGCCAGGGCAGAAACATCTTTAACATCAGTCCATGGTTCTGGTTAATAGCTTCCGTGCTGGTGCTCGGGTTTGTCATATTCAAACGCTTCAGTTGGAAGTTTACCGTCAACGACAGTCGCGTTTCCCGCCACTATGGTTTAGTTTCCCGCAATCAACAAAGCGTAAGAATCAGAGACTTGCGCAGTATCGAGCTGGACCAAAGTCTCTTTCAACGCCTGTTCGGAACCGGTAATCTAGCGTTCTACTCTGCCGGTTCTGCAGCCGCTGAAGTCACTTTCGTAGGCATTAAAGACCCTGGTGTATGGCGCGATAAAATTGACGACGCTATGGATAGGTTGAAAGATTCTGAAGAATAAGAACCTGGATTTTTTTTGAAGGCTTTGGCCGAGCGCTGCGAGCGGAGCAGACACGCCCGGACATACGTCCGTGTAGATACTCTGTTCCAAGTCAAGCTTCCATATGCTCCTCACTGAACAGCAGTGAGGAGTCGAAAGCGGTTTCATTCTTAATTCAAGCCCACATTCCCGTCAGATATTTTCTCATCACTGCGCGTTGAGCCTGGATCTTCTTCTTGCCCCGAGCAACTAACGAGTCATAAAAGGCTTTTGCTCGAGGATCATGGCGCCCTGCATCACCCTCACGGCAACCACTGCGACGATCACGGACTCGATACTAGTTGTGGATTAAACGACTTATGGAGAAGTGTTTGACCGGCCCAGTGCTACTTGCTTGGCGTGAGTAATTCCGCACTCTTACCCCACTGGCTGTGGCTTCGATTACCCATCCCGCTTCTGGAGCTGCCGTCAAGGAGAACCAGCCGCAATGCCCGAGACGCTAATGCGTTCGCGCTACAGAGCTTTTGTGCAGGGCCTAACGGACCTGCAACACGCTTATATTCACCCACCCTTCCGAAAACCCTCGGCCTTAGCGGCTCTTCCCAGTGGGCTTAGTTACAGGTTTTGAGTGCCTGTGAGCAGAGTGACAAGGATCAGGTACATTTCCGCGCGCCTTATCATGCCGGTAGTGCCTCATGAACGCTACAGCGGCCAAATGCTTGTACTAATTGTCCTAGTCGGGAGATTTCAAGCGTTCCAAGAATAGACCACTAATATCGAGATCGTCCCTAATTGTTGCAAAAAAAAGAATGCTTGAACATTTTTTGGAGGAAAACCTGTGACCAAAAAGTTAAACAAAACAAATGAAATACAACGCGTTAGTTGACGTTTGTGGTGGCGTTATGATGGTTGGCACAAAAATAGCAGATTTTACTGCGAGCCATATTGCCATGTTAGTACAAGTTGACTCGAGACAGCTTCGCTGTCATTGACCACCACCAGACCAACCTCAACCACCTTTAGCTTGAGGGAATTGAGGGCGTTAATACCATTCAATTGAAATCGAGGAGCTAGTATGAAAGTCAAAAAAATGGGCATGGCGCTGGCGCTGGGTATGGGATGTCCTTGCATCGCTTACGCAGCGCCGGATCTTAAGTCCGCCTTCAGTGAAGGAACAGTCAGCGGGAATATTCGTTCCTATTACAACATGCGTGAGTTCGACCAGCGTCCAGATCAAACCGGGCTAGCGGTAGGTGGTTTGCTCCGTGCAGAAACAGCCAGATTGGGGTTTTTCAAGATGGGTGTTGGCTACTATACCGCACAAGATCTTGGTCTGAACGCAAGTGATCCGGCTGAAGTAGATGGTCGGATGGGAAGCGATCTGGAGGTTCTCGGGGAGGCGTACTTTAACTTGGCCGCCGGATCCAGCGCGCTCACTGTCGGGAGACAGAGAATTGCGACGCCCATGGCGAACCCCAGTGATGCCTTCATTATCCCCATTACTTACGAGGGGGTAAGTTTTTCCAACAAGAGCATTGCCAATGTCTCATTGGAGGCGAGCTACATTACCCGGGTAAAAATGCGGAATAGTGACCAGTTCGTCAATGTCGGAACCTGGTCTACTGGTCGCTACGGTGTCGAACAGGAGGAAACGGCGGGAACCCTAATTCTTGGGGCCAGGTACAACAATGCGGGGCTTTCGATTTCCGGCTGGTACTATGACTTTGACGACTTGTTCAGTACCTTCTACGGTCATGCTGGGTACACGTTCGGTGGGAGTTTGGCTCCCTTTGTGGAAGTTCAATACGGAACCCAAAGTGAAAGTGGCGACGCCCTCTTGGGGGAGGTAGATTCCACGATGTTTGGGGTACAAGGTGGGCTATCCTTTAACCGGGCGAGGCTTGTCGTTGGCTACAATAATGTGGCTGAGGAGCCCGGCAGCGTCAACAATGGGGCTTTCCTGGCGCCATACAACTTTTCGACTGGACCAATGTTTACCAACAATATGCTGGAAACAATGGAAAATTCTGACGCGGGAGATTCCTTCAAGGTTTCCTTGTTTTATACATTTCCAAACCTTGATATCAAACTTAGTTACGCGGTATTCGACTACAAGAACGCCGTTGACCGAAATGCGACGGATTTTGACGTTACGTACAATCTCGGCGGGTTTGTGGAAGGTCTGTCCCTTAGATACCGCATGGAAATCGTTTCGGCTGACGTTAGTGCTGCAGAACATTCTGACCATCGATTCCAGCTGCAGTACGTCTTCTAGTCAGTGAACTCCGCTACTTGATCGGAAGAAGCAACAGATAGCTGGAGCTATTTGTTGCTTTCTGACGATCCTCTCCCCTCTTGCAAGACTGGTTCTTTGTTGGCATTAACCGCTCGAGTTTCCTCTCTCGTTAAATGAAGGTGGGCGCATAGAAAGCGCCTGAATGTCCCTATCCCGTAGTTGTCCTCTTGTACTGCTCAACATCGACGCGCCTGGTCTAGATGCACTGCGATGGCACTCCATTCTGGTCTTGGCTGCACTGTGTGGGAGCCTTTTTGAAGGTGCTGCCGAGAACGGTTCAGATGACGCCATCCTATTCCTGGCGAAAAAATTCTCTAAGAAATAAGCACTTAAGCATAACTTGGTGGCCCGCTTAGAGCCAATGGCACGACAAATGCAACTCTAATGGTGGTGGTCATAACATAGCAATACAAGTTGAGCCAAGCTGTCTGGCATTACTCAATCTAATCCAATTAAGGGGAAATGAAATGTCAATCTATAAGAGATTAGTAGCAGCGCTGCTATTGTCAGTCATGGCCGTGTCGGTACAGGCCGAGACAATTCGTATTGCTATCGGTCACCAAAGTATGTGCACCGATACCTACACAGCCGGTATTGTGGTCAAGGAGCTGAAGCTTCTGGAAAAGCATTTGCCCACAACGGGGAAGTACAAGAACGCGAAGTACGATATCAGCTGGAGCGACTATTCCTCCGGCGGACCAATTACCAACCAGATGATGGCTAACCGCCTCAACTTTGGCGTGATGGGGGATTATCCGCTGATCGTTAACGGTGCCAACTTCCAGAAAACCGACTCAATTCGGACCAAGTACATAGCTGGTACAGGCTACAACCTGAAAGGCAGTGGTAACGCCATTGTGGTTCCGGTTGCATCCGATATTTATCAGCTTGAAGACCTAGTCGGGCGTGAAGTTTCGGTCCCTGTCGGAAGCGCGGCCTGGGGCATGCTGCTCAAAGCCATGCAGGATGCTGAAATTTCCAGCAGCCAGTATGTCTTGAAGAATCAGAGCCCCGCGGTGGGTGCGGCCAACATTGCCGCGGGTCGAATCGATGCACACGCCGACTTCTGCCCCTGGTCAGAACTCATGGAGTTCCGCGGTACAGCCCGGAAAATCTACGATGGCAGCGAGACCGGCATTCCTTACCTTCACGGCGTGGTAGTTCGGCAGGATTTCCTGGACAAATATCCGGAAGTGGCCGTCGCCTTTGTGAAGGCGATACATGAAGCGGGAGAATGGATACGCGAAGACCCGATGCGAGCGGTTGAGAAAATGGAAGGTTGGACTGGCGTAGAGAAAGAAGTCCTGTACATATACTTCTCTGAAGGTGGCCACCTGACCCTAGAGCCTAGCATCAAAGACAAATGGGTGGATGCATTGAAGTTCAACCATGGAGTCCTTGCCAAAGAGATGGATATAGCCCCCCTGGATTTTGACGAGTGGATCACTGAGGAGTATCTCATCCAGGCCTACAAGGAACTGGGTATCGATTACCTCAAGCTAAAGGAATCCATTGTTGACCCGGTTGAAGCAAACGTAGGGCGGCCAATGGAAATCTGGCACTCACGGGACGGAATTTCTACCTACGAAACATTCCCCGAGTTTCTATCGGCGATTGCAAGCTTTCAAGATACCGGAGCAAAACTTAATGCCAGCTACGTTTACGACAAGGAAACCGGCCTGAAACTGTTTGGGAAGACGGCCTTTTTCGTCAAGAACAGTGAGGGGTTCACAACCTTTCTGCGCAAGCCAGAGGCGGATGCTTATGCGGCTAAGACAGAAGGCGTCGTGATGGACCTTAATGGCGCCATTGAAACCCAAAGAGAGCTTCTCGCCTCAGTAGACTAGAACCATGATGCCAGGCTGCCCTCCTTACGGGCAGCCTGATTTCAGCGCGAACGATAAACGAAACGAGTGCATGAATATGAGAGCAGCATATTTAGACAAAGCGGAGAGTAATGTCGACGGCAGTGATGTTGCCGGTTCAATGGGTAAGCAGAAGGCCTTAGGAGTGGGGAGTATTGCCGACGGACCCTTGGATCCAATGGCTCATAGAAACTCTGTTTTATACAAGCTTGCACATTTATTTGGACAGCTTCCTATTCGGGCTATCGCAGTCGGGGCGATATCAGTAACTATCGGTCTATTTCTCTGGCACTGGGCTACCCTCTATAAATTCAACTATTTTGTGAATTTCGAGCATGTCCCCGCTCCGTTGCTTGTGGGGGATGCGTTTTCCAGACACTTCTTTGATCCTGCGTTTCACACTCACGTACTTGTGAGCCTGCGTAGGATATTTTTTGCCTACAGCATAGCGGTAGTTCTTGGCATCGTAATTGGTTTGATAGTGGGCCGTTCGCGCACAGCTCGATCTGCGATACTTCCCTATATCGAAATTATACGACCCATTCCTGCGGTAGCGTGGATTCCGCTAGCCATTCTTATGTGGCCGACGGAAGAAGCATCGATTATTTACATCACCTTGCTGGGAGCGCTATTTCCAATAATTCTGAATACCGTGCACGGTGTTGAGCAAACCCCAGAGGTTTTGGTCCGTGCAGCACAATCACTTGGAGCAAATCGTGCCCAGGTTTTCTGGCATGTCGTGCTGCCGGCAGCCATGCCGAGCATCGCCGCAGGCTTGGCCATTGGCATGGGTATCAGTTGGTTCTCCCTGCTGGCCGGGGAAATAATTTCTGGTCAGTTCGGTATCGGCTACTTTACTTGGCATGCCTACTCAATGATTAACTACACAGATATCGTGGTTGGAATGTTAGTTATTGGGGCGCTGGGTTCATTGTCCACATACTTGGTCAGACTCATTACCAGGCCCATGCTGCGCTGGAATAGAAAACTGAGGTAGTGATGTCATGGCTAGAATTGCGTCCGTCATCGTACGAACTATTGCAAACAATGCCTTGCGTTGGTGGTTAATAGCGATTGGGCTAACTCTATCTTATTACATGTTTCTCATGCTGAGTTTAGTAGTGCGATTTGGGAGTCTTCCTAACTACGTCAACTTTTACGACTGGATATCCAGCATTCGAATGATTATTTCATCTACGCCGTCCTTGAGGGACCAAATCTATATTATCCGGCAAGAGTGGCTTGTCGAAATTGGATATATGAACTACGACTTCGGTCTGGGTTTATCGGAGTGGAGCCTGGTTCTAGCGCCCGCAAAAATGTTGGCAGTCTTCGTTCTTAGTGCTCTAGTAGCGACCTACGTGTTATTGATTAGAGGCCGGAGAAAGTCATGTTCTACTTTCTTGGCGAGAACGTCTGGTGCTACAGCTGGCATGGGTGCAGGTTGCGTCGGCGTAGCATCGATAAGCTTGTACTGGGTGGTTTGTTGTTCGACGCCTACCTGGGTTGTTGGCCTTGCTATGTTGGGTTTAGGGGTATCAACTTCTCTTTGGATTGAACCGATCGGACCTTGGCTTAGCTCAATCGGATTTACCTTGCTTATTATCAGTGTATATGTGGCTGCATCTCAGAGTGTTTCTGGTGATGAGTTGTCGGAATCCAAAGAAATTGGGAGAACAAGATGAACTTAGGTGGCGTAGTGTCGATGGAAAAGAAAGCAGGACGACGACTGGGAGAAAAGCAGTCTACGTCTAAAGGGCAAATCAGCATAGACAATGTAAGTATTTCATTTGGTTCAGGACTAACAAAGAAGCTTGCAATAACAGAGACAACCTTGAACATAACTCCTGGAGAGTTTGTATGCATACTTGGTCCATCCGGGTGCGGAAAGTCAACTCTTTTGAATGCTGTGGCTGGCTATGTAAGTCCCTCCTCAGGGAAAATTCTGGTTGATGGAAAACCCGTGAAAGGCCCATCCCCTGAGAGAGGGATGGTCTTTCAGCAGTACTCCCTTTTTCCATGGAAAACTGTTCATGACAACATCGCCTTTGGTCCCAGGATTGCCGGATATAGTTCCACAGAATGTAAGTCAATCGCCAACACTTTGCTGTCTATGATCGGTTTGTCAAACTCGGCTAAGTGCCTTCCAGGAGAGCTTTCTGGTGGTATGCAGCAACGTGTTGGTATTGCCAGAGCATTGGCAAATTATCCAAGTGTCCTGTTGATGGACGAGCCGTTCGGAGCCCTGGACGCGCAGACTCGACTGATGATGCAGGAAAGCCTTCTCAATATCTGGTCGGAGTTCGGCACGACAGTACTTTTCATCACTCACGATGTGGATGAAGCGATATTTCTCGCAGACCGAGTACTTGTGATGAGTGCAAGTCCAGGCTCAATAATTTCTGATTTCCGAGTTGGCCTGGAGAGGCCTCGGAACCCAGAGATATCCACTTCGGAAGAATTTATCGAGCTCAAAAAGCAATGCCTTTCACAGATCCGTTCAGAAAGTCTTAAGGCCTTTGAAGGCTCGGGAGGACACTGATGAAAGTCTCATTAGGCTTTACTCTTTTGTTTACGCTATCCCTGGTCTCAGCTTGGACTTTAGGTGCCAGCCAGTACAAACAGGTCAAGCCACCCAAGACGCTTCCAGAGTTTTCGATGGAGGATCAGTATGGTGAGAAATTTGGGTTAGACGCTCTAAAGGGCCACTGGTCAATCATATTTGTCGGTTTCACCACCTGTCCGGATGTCTGTCCATTTACTCTGGCCAATCTTGAGGCCGTTCGGGCTGACTTGAGCTTGAGAGTTCGGCCGGACCGGCTGCCTAGAGTTATCTTTCTTGCCGTCGACCCTGATAGGGACCGCGCTGTGCTAGGGGAATATCTGGAATATTTTCATCCGAATTATATCGGTATTACCGGGGAAAAAGAACAGATAGACACCTTGATCAAAGGGCTGGGAAGTTTCTACAGATTGGCAAAGCGAGGCGCCGATGACATGAACTACGACGTGGTTCACGCAGCTACTGTTTATATAACTAATCCGCAAGCTGAAGTGGTGGCTGAGATGAATCCACCCTTCGATCCAGTTGCGACAGGTGAGTATCTCTTCAACATAATACGCGGAGTTAAGTTTAATGACTGACTTGAAACGGTATTTGCTCGCCGGGGTTGTAATCGCCTCTCTCAGCGCTTGTGGATCCGGTACCGATGAAGTTGCCGGGGCTGGTTATTTAACAATCACAGATGCCTGGTCGCCGCTGGCACCATCAACGGTAAATGTAGCGGCTGGCTATTTCGTGGCATCCAACCTCTCAAGCGATTCAGTGACTATCGTAGAGGCAACAAGTCCGGCTTACAGTGAAGTCGCTTTACACCGATCGTTCATTGAGGACGGCCTGGTTCATATGGGTGGAGTCAACCAGATTTCGGTTGAAGCCGGCGATAAGGTCGAGTTTTCTCCGGGCGGATTGCATTTGATGTTGAAGCGTCCAGATCGGCGTTATAGCGTCGGCGATCAGTTCCCCGTATCACTGCATTTTTCCAACGGCGAAAACGTGACTTTCAACATGCAAGTCAAACGCCGGGAACAGGCCGCCAATGAGGCGACAGGCCTGGAAATGGATCATTCACATCATGGGCACTAGTCTTACTCAAGTTTCATGCTTTGACTGGTGCGAAGTTAAGAGTGTTGAAGCCCGAAACTTAAAGTCCGTTAGAAGCTTGGCGCGCAGCGCAGTACTTCTGGGTGCCATGTTCTCTTCCGGTGCCCTGGCCGGGATGATCGACAAAGAGGGGATGGAGGCCTGGGAAACATGTGCCCTGTGCCACAACTTCGATGGGATCAGTCCCATGCCGAAGTTTCCCAAGCTAGCGGCACAAAAGCACGACTACCTTAAAAAGCAGTTCATGGATTTTCACACCCAGAGCCGCACCAACGACGGTGGTCAGATGGTTGCCATTACCACTGAGATAAAACTCTCTGACGTGGATGACGCCGTCGCCTATTTTGCACGCTTGCCACCCCCCGAGCCAGCGCCATTGGCGGAGTCCGAGCGCTCCCTGTACGAGGCTGGTCGCAGATTGTTCCAGGAGGGAGTGGAGGGTGGGAAGCCCTGTGCAGAGTGCCATGCACGTGCAGACTCTCCAGCGCCTTGGCTGTTTACCCAGCATCGGGATTATCTGGTCAAACAGCTGCGAGATTTTCAAAGCGGAGACCGAACCAACGATGGAGGTGTGATGCGGAGCATTGTTGGGGCCCTGAGTGAAGGCGATATAAAGACGGTCGCGACCTATCTAGGTTCTACGCCTCTTGAGGTTGAAAAAAGTGCCAAAAGTTACTGAAATAGGTGATAAATAGCTTGTAATAACTGGTTATGATAAGTAGTATTTTAGGTAGGGTAAAAAATGCCAACTTCCGATTTTGAGTAGCTAACTATGGACCAAGCTGGCCGAGACATGACACCACACAAGCCTCTTTATCTTCAGATAAAGGACGAGCTCAAAAAGCAGATTCTGAGTGGCGAATATGGGCCATACCAGCGCCTGCCCTCGGAAAGCGAACTAAAGCAACGCTATGGAGTGAGTCGAATCACCGTACGTCAGGCTTTAAGGGATCTGCATAGCGAGGGGCTGATTTTTACCTCGCAAGGTAAGGGTACGTTTGCGAGCAAGCCGAAAGTCATGCAGGACGTACAACACCTGGAGGGTTTGGCGGAGGCCATGGTAGCGCAAGGGTACGACACCTCGGCACGTTTACTGAGTATCCGAGAAGTGAAACCGAGTAAGGATGTGCAGGAAAAGTTGGAGCTGCAACCAAAGGAAAACGCCGTTGAGGTTATTCGGGTCCGTTACCTCAATCGTCAACCAATTTCCGTCGATACATCCTACTTTCCTTTGGAAATTGGCAAGAAATTATTTTCCAAAAACTTGGAAGGAGACATCTTCCCGATGTTGGAAAATGATTTACGCATTTCCTTGGGCCGTGCAGAGATCAGTCTGGAAGCACGCCCTGTTGGCGCCGACAATGCCGCGCTTTTGGAAATGGAAAGCGGCAGTCCCATCATGTGGGTGCAGCGTCTAACACGAGATAAAAACGACCGTCCCATCGACTATGAGTATTTGGCGGTAAGAGGCGATTCTTACAAATACAGGTTCCAAGTTGAGCGCGACCCGCTTAGAAGTGCACACAACCACGAGGATATGAAATGACTCTCCCCGACGACATTCCTGTCACAGACGTTGATGTATTGGTAATCGGTGGTGGTACCGCTGGTCCCATGGCAGCTGTTACAGCGAAAGAGAAAAACCCCGACGCCAAGGTTCTATTGCTGGAGAAGGCAAACGTTAAACGTTCGGGTGCCATTAGTATGGGTATGGATGGCCTCAATAATGCGGTAGTGCCAGGCCACTCCACCCCGGAAGATTACGTGAAGGAAATCACCATTGCCAACGATGGCATCGTGCTTCAAAAAGGTGTGATGGCCTACGCTGAGCGATCTTACGAGATGATTCAGCAACTTGATAGCTGGGGCGTATATTTCCAGAAGGATGAGACGGGCGAGTACGACATGAAGAAGGTTCACCATCTGGGAACCTACGTTCTGCCCATGCCTGAAGGTCACAACATCAAGAAGATCCTGTACCGGCGATTGCGCCGGCATCGGGTGATCGTTGAAAACCGTTATCAGGCGATACGTCTCCTGAAAGACAAAACCGGTACCGTTTCTGGTTGTATTGCACTGGGAACCCGAGACGCAGACGTCATAGTGATTCGGGCTAAATCCGTCATCCTATGCACAGGTGCTGCCGGCCGCATTGGTTTGCCCGCTTCCGGATACCTGTTTGGTACCTATGAGAACCCCTCAAACTGCGGAGATGGCCACTCCATGGCCTACCATGTGGGCGCCGAACTCAGTGGGTTGGAGTGTTACCAGATAAACCCCTTGCTCAAGGATTACAACGGTCCAGCGTGTGCCTACGTTACCGGCCCTTTGGGTGGCTATACCGCCAATGCGCACGGCGATCGCTTCATCGAATGCGACTACTGGAGTGGTCAAATGATGATGGAGTTTTACAACGAGCTGCAGGGTGGAAACGGCCCAGTGTTTCTGAAGCTAGATCATTTGGCAGAAGAGACGATCCAGGAGATCGAGCACGTTCTGCACACCAACGAGCGGCCAAGTCGAGGCCTTTTCCACGACGGGCGGGGCACGGACTACAGGAGCAAGATGGTCGAAATGCACATTTCTGAAATCGGATTTTGTGCAGGCCACTCCGCTTCAGGTGTATGGATCAATGAGAAAGGTGAGACCACTGTCCCCGGGCTTTATGGGGCAGGCGACATGGCGAGCATCCCCCACAGTTATATGCTGGGTGCGTTTGTCTACGGAAAAATTTGTGGTGAAAATGCGGTTGAGTTTGCCCGCAATCGGGAGCTTCCAGAGCTGGATGTGGATTTTATTGTCGCAGAGAAAGAGCGCATTCTAGCTCCGCTTAAGCGCACTGACGGAATTCCTCCCAATCAATTTGAGTACAAGGTTCGTCGCCTAGTTAATGACTATCTGCAGCCTCCCAAGATTACCAAAAAGATGGATATTGGCTGGCAGCGCATAAAAGACATGGAAGCCGATATTTCCATGCTCTATGCGCGCGATGCTCATGAGCTACTGAGAGCCAATGAAGCTCAACATATCTGGGATTGCGCCCAGATGGCAGCGTGCGCATCGCTCTACCGGCAGGAAAGTCGTTGGGGTCTCTATCATCACTATGTGGATTACCCTGAAACCAACAACGAAGACTGGTTTTGCCACGTTCAACTTTATAAAGACGAGAAGGGGCAAATGGCTTGCCATACCCGGCCCGTTGAGCCCTACGTTGTCGAGTTGGACGAAGTTGAGAAAAACGCGTATCAACAGTTGCGTGTCAGTCAAGCGGGTTAATCTTTTTTACTGGGAGTATCACCATGCCTACTGCTTCACAAATATCAACGGTTCCCGTACTAGTTGATGAGGATAAGTGTATAGCCGACAAGGGCTGTCGAACCTGCATTGATGTATGTCCTTTGGATGTTCTTTGGATCAATGAGGAAACCGGCAAGGCCCACATGAAGTATGACGAGTGTTGGTATTGCATGCCGTGCGAGGCGGATTGCCCGACGGATGCTGTTACCGTAACTATCCCTTACTTGCTGAGATGAGGCCCGATATGCCAATGTATTCCGATCCACATTTAAACTCGATAGCCACTCGTCTCAGCGATGAAGATCCAGGCATACGCCGCGTAGCGGTAATGGATCTTGTTGACAGCCCCGAAGACGAGGCGGTCAAGCTTTTGATCGCCGCGCTCAGCGACGAAGACGAATCTGTGCGTCTGGAAGCTGCCAAGGTTATCGACGAGTTCGATCCCCGAGAAATGATGAGTTCCTTGGTGGATGCACTCACTTCCGACGACGAAAATGTGCGCAACGCTGCTGCCAGCGCACTGGCAGATCTGAAGGACACCAGCGCAGCACCGGCGCTTCTGGAAGCGTTGAAAGAGGATGACCCCTTTGTCCTGTCCGCCATACTGCGAGCGCTGAAACAACTTCGTCTGACGAGCGCCCGCCCTTACGCAATTGAGCTTCTGGGTAACTCTCACCCTAGCGTACGTCGTGAGGCTGTGGGTGTGCTGGGCTATCTGCAAGAGGTAGAGAATCTACCCCAGCTGATGTCTGTTGCCCACAGCGATCCAGACCCTGAGGTACGTCGAGCAGCCGTAGGCACACTGGTGTATGCAACCGCTGAGCAGGTGGGGGAAGCCCTGGTCTCTGCACTAGATGACGAAAACTGGCGAGTGCGAGTTGAGGCCATTAAGGGCTGCGGGCGTTTGCACGTCCAGAGTGCTATCGATCCACTGATAGTCGCCACCAGCGATGACCGGTGGGAAATCCAGGAACAATCGGCAGATTCACTGGGCAAGCTTAAAGCCGTCAAGGCTGTTGACGCTCTGGGGGCCTGTCTTGGAAATCCAATCTCCAATGTCCGAAAAACAGCGGTGGCTGCGATGGGCGAAATTGCCGATGCTAGCGCACTGCCTTACGTAACCTCTGCCTTGGACGACAACGATCCCGACGTGCGCAAATTAGCGCGCTGGGCGAAAGAACAAATCGCTTCTGCTGACTTAGCTGTTTAGGAGGGTAGGCCATGACTTTTGTCGTAACCGAGCAGTGTATACGCTGTAAATATACCGACTGTGTGGATGTTTGCCCTGTCGACTGCTTTCATGAGGGACCCAATTTCCTTGTCATCGACCCGGAGGTCTGTATTGACTGTGCACTCTGCGTTCCAGAGTGTCCCATCGATGCGATTTACGAAGAGAGTGACTTGCCTGAAGAGTACGCTGACTTCATCCAGATTAATGCGGAGCTTGCGAAGCAGTGGCCGGAAATTACCGCGACCCAGGATCCTCTCCCAGATGCCGAAACCTGGGCGGATCAGCCCGACAAGCGTCGCTTTCTGATTCTTGAGGCGGAAGATGGTTAGGTCAGGTTTTTCTTTTTAAGCTTTCAACTTGTCATGACAAGTGGTCATAAAACAGCGTTTTCTTCAGAGGCAGGCGAATGAACAGAGAGACGTTTCAACCAGCCCAGATCCAGCATCGGCGGAAAGAAGGCGTGGTGACCATTGTCTGGCGCCACGGAGAAACCAGCTCTATCACGGGTGAGGATCTGCGCCGTTACTGTGCCTGTTCTGAATGTCGGGCCAAAGAAAAAATTGGCTTACGAAAAACAGGGGAGGCCAATGACGTTGTTCGCCTGGAGTTGATGGGCACTACGGGAATGCAGGTCGTCTTCGCCGATGGACACGACCGTGGCATCTATCCGTGGGAATACCTCTATCGCATCGGTCAGGACGAAGCCATGGAGTACTTGTATGCGTGAAGCTGACCCATCGGTTGATCGTTATATGCTGGCCAAGTTCAGCGCTGCGCGCCGTATTGGTGTTCAGCTTACCCCGGGCCTGTGTTTCTCCATTGTTTTGGTTTTGGCGGCCAGCTATATCAGTGACCGCTATGGCAGCCCCCAAATTCTGATGGCGCTATTGCTGGGGATGGCATTCAACAGTATCTCAAAGCATAAAGAGTTTTCCGCGGGAATCGATTTCTGTGCAAAAAATGTTCTTCGTTTTGGTGTGGCTCTGCTGGGTGCCCGAATTAGTTTTGAGCAGGTTCATTCACTAGGCATTGGGCCGGTTGCGGTGGTTCTGCCAGTGGTTATTGCCACCTTTGTGTTTGGGCTGCTGTTGGCGGCTATGTTGAAGATCGATCGAACCAAGGCACTGATCTCCGCTGCCGCTGTGGCGATTTGTGGCGCCTCCGCCGCTCTCGCCGTTGCAGCCGTGTTGCTGCATACAGAAAAGCGGGGCAGCCAGAGTACCGGCTGCGAAAATTCTATGGACCAACACCTTCTGTGTACTTTGGTGGGTGTTGCGGGGCTGAGCACCATAGTGATGGTTGTCTATCCGGGTGTTCTGGTCAGCATGGGCTTGTCCGTCGAACAAATGGGTATCTTTTTGGGTGCCAGTATTCATGACGTGGCTCAAGTCGTTGGTGCGGGACACATGATTTCCGATGAGGTGGCGGAGCTAGCCACATATACGAAGATGTTGAGGGTGGGCATGTTGGTTCCGGTGGTCATGATCATTGCTCTCATGTTCCGCCGAACAGAACCCAACGATCGATCCAAGTGCGCGAAATTTCTGTCTGTGTTTCCACCGTTTATTATCGCATTTCTGGCGTTTATGGTTTTCGCAAACATGAGTGTCATGCCGGGCTCTGTTGTTGAGGCCGCGGGAGATATGTCTCGCCTTTGCCTGATCATCGCGATGGCCGCTTTGGGAACAAAAACCAATCTGGTGGAAATGTGGAACATGGGCATTAAGCCGCTTTTGTTGCTGGTGTTGAATACGATTTTTATCGCTGGTCTAGCTCTAGTGTTGATTCTTTACTAGAGCTTGAAAGCTTACAAGTATATTTAATATAGACAATGCAATAGGAGTACACCATGGCAAATCTGCGTACCGAAACCGTAACGGAAGTGCATCACTGGAACGAAAGCTTGTTTAGCTTCAAGTCAACCAGGGATATGTCGTTTCGTTACAAAAACGGCCACTTTACCATGATTGGTCTTGACGACAATGGAAAACCACTGCTTCGCGCCTACAGTATCGTAAGCGCGAACTATGAGGAGCAGCTTGAATTCTTCAGCATCAAGGTACCCGATGGGCCGCTTACCTCGAAGCTTCAGCATCTAAAGGTTGGGGATGAGATCTATATCAGCCACAAACCAACTGGAACCCTGACAACGGATAATCTGCTTCCCGGTAAGAACTTATACATGTTCAGTACTGGTACCGGATTGGCGCCGTTTCTAAGCATCATTCGGGATCCAGAAGTATATGAACTTTACGACAAGATCATACTGACCCACGGTGTCCGTACGGTTGATGAATTGGCGTACCGAGAAATGATTACCTCTCAATTGCCGAATCACGAGTACTTTGGCGAATATGTTCAGGAAAAGCTTCTTTACTATCCCACAGTGACTCGCGAGCCCTACCAAAACCAGGGCAGACTGACTGACCTGATCGAGTCCGGAAAGCTATTCCAGGATTTGGGCATGCCCCCGTTAAACCCGGAGGTAGATCGGGCAATGGTATGTGGCAGCCCAGCGATGCTGAAGGATACGTGCAAAATTCTCGAAAATCTCGGCTTTCGGGAATCCCGCCATGGCGAGTTGGGTGAATATGCGATCGAGCGTGCGTTTGTTGAATCATAATGTCGTTATTGTCGGCTGAGAAATCCTGAATTTACCAAGTACCCAGTGTGCGAACCATCAACGGAGTAATTGCTATGTTGACTGAATGTAAGCTAACCAGAAGTGAGACAGAAGAATCCGTGCACGAGGTGCTAGATCAGATCAATGATCCGTTTTTACAGCAGAGCTATCGAAGCCTGGGTGCTATAGATTCTATTCGTGTCGACGGAAGCAAGGTTTACGTTAAGCTGAAGCTGGGAATCAAGGTGGCATCGCAGGAAAACGCCATTGCCATGCTAGTGCGAGCGGCGCTTGCCCGGGCCGGCATTGCCAATTGTCAGGTTGAGGTTTCCAGCTCGGTGCTGCACTGTCCGAGTCGAAACAAGGGGAATCTGAGTGATGTCAAAAATATTGTGATGGTGGCCTCAGGGAAGGGTGGAGTTGGCAAGTCTACAACCGCCGTCAATCTGGCCCTGGCTCTACAGGCTGAAGGTGCGCAAGTAGGCATCATGGATGCTGACATCTATGGCCCGAGCCAGAGAACCATGCTGGGCATCCCCGACGGGGAAAAGCCTGATCTAATTGCCAATCAGTTCTTACAGCCCATTGAGCGACTCGGCGTAAAGTCCATGTCTGTCGGGTATATGTCCGCGGCAAAAACTCCCATGGTATGGCGTGGTTCCATGGCGGTCAGGGCACTGCAACAGCTATTCGAGCAAACTCTTTGGGGCGAGCTGGACTACTTAATTGTCGATATGCCTCCCGGGACCGGCGACATTCAAATATCCCTGGCTCAGCAGTTCAATATAGCCGGGGCTGTGGTGGTAACGACGCCTCAAGAAGTAGCACTTGTCGATGCTCGAAAAGGTGTTGAAATGTTTAATAAGGTCAACATCCCGGTGTTGGGTGTAGTGGAGAACATGGCCACTCATGTTTGCGCCAAGTGCGGCCACGAAGAGTCCATTTTCGGGTCCGAGGGCGCGTCGTGTATGGCATTGGAATATGGTGTTCCTGTATTGGGGTCGCTGCCTCTCGATAAACGAATCTGTGAGAACGCGGATGCAGGCTTACCGACGGTCGCCAGTGACCCGACCGGCACCTTAGCCAGGGCGTTTTTCGATCTGGCCAACCAGACCGCGGCTCAGCTTTGGAAACAGAACCTGGAGCAGTCGGCGGGGCCAGAAATTCGAATCGTCGAGATCTAACCGTTTTCCAATGGGAACAGGAATCATGAAAGTACTGGTAGCAATCAAACGTGTGGCGGATGTTAACGTAGTCGTTCGCCCCAATTCTGAAGGCAACGATGTCGAATTGACCAATGTCAAAATGGCAATCAATCCTTTTTGTGAAATAGCGGTTGAAGAGGCCGTTCGCCTGAAGGAATCAGGGGTCGCCACAGAAGTAGTGGCGGTGTGTATTGGCCCAGCCAAGGCGCAGGAGCAGATCAGGGCAGCAATGGCGATTGGAGCTGATCGCGGAGTTATCGTGGAGACCGACGAGAACCTGGAGCCTCTGGCTATTGCCAAGTGCCTCAAGGCGGTCTATGACCAGGAATTACCTCAGTTGATTATGTTCGGAAAACAATCCGTTGATGGCGACAACAACCAGACTGGGCAGATGTTTGCTGCGCTAGCGGGAATACCTCAAGGTACTTTCGCCTCGGCACTGGTAGTAGCGGACGGTAAAGCAACGGTTACCCGCGAGATTGACGGAGGCGCACAGACGGTGGAGTTATCGCTGCCCGCGGCGGTAACGGCAGATCTGCGCTTGAACGAGCCCCGTTACGCTTCACTGCCGCAAATTATGAAAGCGAAAAAGAAATCGATCGAAACCATACCTTTTGCGAGCTTAGGGGTGGATGGAACTCCTCGTCTGAAGGTTGTGACGGTATCAACCCCGGATAAACGTCGCGCGGGAACAAAAGTTTCCAGCGTTGAAGAACTTGTGGACAAACTGAGAAGCGAAGCGAAGGTGATCTGATGAAAACACTTATCTATGCTGAACACGACAACCAGGCCCTGAAGAGCTCCACTCTCAACGCAGTGACGGCGGGCCTTGAGCTGGGGCAGGAGTTACACCTTCTTGTGGTTGGGCATGGTTGTGGTGCGGTTGCAAACGCTGCCCGCAACATCCAGGGTGTCTCAGCCGTACTGGTGGCAGATGCGCCAGTTTATGATTATCAACTGCCTGAGAACGTGGCCCCCTTGCTGGAGAAACTGACTTCCAAGTACAGCCATATTTTGGCACCAGCCACAACCACGGGAAAGAACATCATTCCTCGCGCTGCCGCCCTGGCTGATGTTCAACCAATTGCTGATGTGGTCGGTATAGAAACGACTGAAACTTTTGTCCGACCCATCTATGCAGGTAACTTGGTGGCAAAGGTTAGTTCTACCGATAGCGTCAAGATGATGACAATTCGTACCAGCGCATTTGAAGCAGCAGCCTATTCGGAAAACCCCTGTGAGATTGAGGAGCTGTCTTTCGAATTCGATGCCGGGCTTTCCACCGTTGTCGGTCAAGATCTGGCTACATCTGATCGTCCCGAATTGACCACAGCGCGCGTCGTGGTTTCAGGTGGGCGGGCCCTACAGAGTGCCGAGAATTTTCAGATTTTGTACAGCTTGGCGGATAAACTGGGTGGCGCTGTAGGTGCCTCGCGTGCGGCGGTGGACGCAGGCTATGTCCCGAATGATCTACAGGTTGGGCAAACTGGAAAAATTGTATCGCCAGAGCTCTACATTGCGGTGGGTATATCCGGCGCAGTTCAGCACCTGGCGGGCATGAAAGACTCAAAGGTAATTGTGGCTATCAATAAAGATGAAGATGCGCCCATTTTCGAAGTCGCAGACTATGGCTTGGTCGCAGACCTTTATGAAGCTGTGCCGGAGTTGGAAGCCCTGTTGACAGCTTACGGTGTTGAAGTGGATGCGCCGGTTGCCGTATCCGCTTAGCGCGCTGCAACGATCACGGCATCAACGGTAGGAGACCGTCGATGCCTAGGGGAGGCTGGGAACCCGTCGCCTCATTGTAAACCTCCTCTAAGTGTGGCCGCCCCTTATTGCGGCCTGGACCCGGCTACCTCCTATCCAAAGATGTGAACCGGAGGTAGCCCGGGTTCTTTTTTTGAAATAGACCTATACACGTTTCTACCGCTGAAGGGGAATCCAATGGCTCGCGAATCCATGCCGTATGACGTTGTCATTGTTGGCGCTGGCCCGGCGGGCCTCAGTGCTGCATGTCGACTCAAGCAAATCGATACCAACCTCAGCGTATGTGTTGTTGAGAAGGGCTCGGAGGTGGGGGCGCATATTTTATCGGGCGCTGTCTTCGAGCCCAGGGCACTTGCGGAGCTTTTCCCCGACTACCTGGAACGAGGTGCGCCACTGTTGACGCCAGTGACCAGTGATGAAATCTATGTATTTCAATCCGGGGAAAAGTCCCTAAAGGTACCTGCTTTCCTTACTCCCTCCACCATGCACAACCAGGGCAACTACATTATTAGCCTTGGCAACCTTTGCCGTTGGCTCGCGGAACAGGCGGAGGCCTTGGGTGTGGAAATCTTTCCCGGCTTTGCCGCGGCGGAAGTCCTCTATGATGGCGACAACCGGGTAATAGGTATTGCAACGGGTGATATGGGAGTCTCAGCCACCGGAGAGGCTAAGGATACTCATATGCCCGGTATGGAGTTGCACGCAAAGTACACACTTTTCGCTGAAGGTTGTCGTGGCGAGCTGGGAAAACAGCTGATTGCAAAGTTCAACCTCTCCCAGGGTATGGATCCTCAGCATTACGGACTGGGAATAAAAGAGCTGTGGGAAATTCCAGAGAAGAATCACAGGGCCGGCTTGGTAGTGCATACCGCTGGTTGGCCACTGACCGAAACCGGAAGCACTGGAGGAGGCTTTCTCTACCATGTTGGCAAGAATCAAATCGCTGTTGGATTGATCACCGATCTCTCCTATAGCAACCCCCTCGTCAATCCATTCGAAGAGTTTCAACGCTATAAGCACCAACCACAGATCCAGAAACATCTTGCTGGAGGAAAACGTGTGGCTTACGGTGCTCGTGCTATTGCCAAAGGTGGCCTGCAGAGCTTGCCCAGGATGATCTTCCCCGGTGGACTTTTGATCGGGGACGATGCAGGAACACTAAATTTTGCAAAGATCAAAGGCACTCATACCGCAATGAAGTCCGCCTTGGTCGCAGCTGAATCCGTGGCCCACGCCATTATCGACAACCGGGCGCACGATCAGCTCGACGAATTCGAAGATGCCTGGCGGAATTCATGGGCCTGGCAAGAGCTTTATCAACAGCGCAATTTTGGCCCGGCGCTACACAAGTGGGGTACCGTGTTAGGCGCTGCATACGCGTATCTAGACATCAACATCTTTCGAGGCCGACTGCCCTGGACGCTTTCTGACCCTATACCGGATCATGCAGCGCTCAAACCCAAAGCAAAGGTTGAGCCCATCACATATCCCAAGCCCGACAGTATTTTGAGTTTCGACTTGCCGTCGTCAGTGTATCTGGCCAATACCAGCCACGAAGAAGATCAACCCTGCCATTTGCGCTTAGCCTCGCCAGAATTGCCCATGCAGAAAAACTACCCCATATACGGCGAGCCAGCTCAGCGTTACTGTCCTGCAGGCGTGTACGAGGTTTTGGAGAATGCAGGAGGTGATGCCTACCTTCAGATCAACGCCCAGAACTGCATACACTGCAAAACCTGCGATATTAAAGATCCGCAGCAGAATATAACCTGGGTCTCCCCTGAAGGGGGCGGGGGTCCGAACTACCCCAGCATGTGATCCAGATGCTCCCAGGCAATATCCGCCCGAAGGCGACGGGGTGGTTAGCGAGGCTGATCACTCAGCCCCAGGTTCATAGCCCAAAACTGGACTTAGCCAACGCTCTTGCTCGGCAATCGTTGTTCCTTTGCGTTCGGCTAGGCTTTTGATTTGGTCTTTCTCTATCTTACCTACGGCAAAGTAATCGGACTCCGGGTGGGAGAAATACCAGCCGGATACAGCGGCGGTGGGGTACATGGCGAAGCTTTCGGTGAGTATAAGACCGGTGTTCTTTTCCGCCTCCAAAAGCTTAAACAGCGTGGCTTTCTCCGTGTGATCCGGGCAGGCAGGGTAGCCAGGAGCGGGGCGGATGCCGGTGTATTTTTCCTTGATCAACTCTTCATTACTAAGTTGCTCTTCCGGCTCATAGCCCCAGAACTCCGTTCGCACCCGTTGGTGCAGATGCTCAGCGAAAGCTTCCGCCAAGCGATCCGCTAAAGCCTTTACCATAATACTGTTGTAATCGTCGCCGGCTTTTTCGTATTCTTTGGCCAACTCTTCTGCGCCAATGCCGGACGTTAGCGCAAAGCCGCCGACGTAATCGCTCTTGCCGCTGTTTTTAGGCGCAACAAAATCCGCTAACGAGAAGTTCGGTTTCTTGTTGCCGGCTTTCTGTTGTTGTTGGCGAATGTGATGCAAGGTGCTGATTTGCTCGCCTTGATCGTTGTACACCGCAATATCATCGTGGTTCACACTGTTAGCGGGCCAGAAGCCGATAACCGCATTGGCCTTAAGAAGTTTTTCGTCGATTAGCTTGCTCAACATATTCTGAGCGTCCTGGAAGAGGCTGCGCGCCGCTTCGCCTACCACTTCGTCGTCCAGAATACGCGGATATTTACCGGCCAGATCCCAGGAGATAAAGAACGGCGTCCAATCGATGAAAGGCACCACTTTGTCTAGCGGGTAGTCTTCAAACACTTTGACCCCCGTGAAGGTCGGCTTAGGCGGTGTGTAGTTGTCCCAATCCAATTTGGGGCCGTGCTCAATGGCGTCGGGGTAGGTGCGCAGAGTGCCGCGCGGCTTGCGGTTGGCGTTGCGTACCCGCACGGCTTCATACTCGGCTTTGATGTCGGCGACAAACTTGTCCCGCAGGTCATCGGACAGCAAATTGCTGGCTACGCTTACTGAGCGTGAGGCGTCGGCCACATAAACCACTTGGTTTAAACTGTAAGCCGGTTCAATTTTTACCGCGGCGTGAGCCTTGGACGTTGTGGCGCCGCCGATCATCAGGGGTTTGTTAATCCCCCGGCGCTGCATCTCTCTGGCTACGGTCACCATCTCGTCTAGTGAGGGAGTGATCAGGCCTGATAAGCCGATAATATCGCAGTTCTCATTCACGGCGGTTTCAAGAATTTTGTCGGTGGGTACCATTACCCCCAGATCCACTACGTCGTAGTTATTGCACTGCAACACCACGCCGACGATATTTTTTCCAATATCGTGTACATCACCTTTAACCGTGGCCATGAGAATCTTGCCGTTAGGCTTGGTAGCCTCGGTTTTTTCTTCTTCAATATAGGGTTGTAGGTAAGCAACCGCCTGTTTCATAACCCGGGCGGACTTCACCACTTGAGGCAAAAACATCTTGCCGTCGCCAAACAGATCGCCCACCACATTCATGCCGTCCATGAGCGGACCTTCGATCACGTCCAAAGGTTTTTTGGCCTGAACGCGGGCGTCCTCTGTATCTTCAATGATGTAGGCGGTGATACCTTTAACCAGTGCGTGTTGAATACGCTTGTTCACTGGCCAGCTGCGCCACTCCAAGTCTTCTTTCTTCTCGCCACCAGAACCATCGCCGCGGTACTTTTCCGCAATCTCCAGCAGTGCGTCGGTGCCTTCGGGTGTGCGGTTGAGAATGACGTCCTCGACGCGATCCTTCAGCTCAGCGGGCAAGTCATCGTACACGGCCAGCTGACCGGCGTTGACGATACCCATGTTCAAACCGGCTTTGATGGCATGGTACAAAAACACCGAGTGAATGGCTTCGCGTACCGGATTGTTGCCACGGAAGGAAAATGAAACATTGGACACGCCGCCGCTCACACCAGCGTGGGGTAGGTTTTCACGAATCCAGCGCGTGGCTTCAATAAAGTCCACGGCGTAGTTGTTGTGCTCTTCAATGCCCGTTGCCACGGCAAAAATATTCGGGTCAAAAATAATGTCCTGGGGTGCAAAGCCGACTTTGTCCACCAGTACCCGGTAGGAGCGCTCGCAGATTTCGCGCTTGCGTGCGGCAGTATCGGCTTGACCCTGTTCATCAAACGCCATCACCACCACAGCGGCACCGTAGCGCTGACACAGGCGCGCGCGTTCAACAAATTCCGCTTCGCCTTCTTTCAAACTAATGGAGTTGACGATGGGTTTGCCCTGAATACATTTCAGACCCGCTTCGATCACTTCCCATTTGGAGGAGTCCACCATAATGGGTACGCGGGAGATATCCGGCTCACCGGCGATCAGGTTGAGAAAGCGGACCATTGCCTGCTCGGAATCGAGCATGGCTTCGTCCATATTGATGTCGATAACCTGCGCCCCGTTTTCCACCTGTTCCAGGGCGACTTCCAGGGCAGTACTGTAATCCTCTTCCACAATCAAACGCTTAAAGCGCGCCGAGCCGGTGACGTTACAGCGCTCACCCACGTTCACAAAGAGTGAGTCTTTGGTGATGTTGAACGGCTCAAGGCCGGATAGCCGGCAGGCGGGTTCAATATCTGGAAGAGGGCGGGGCGGGTATTGGCCCACAGCTTCGGCAATGGCCTGAATGTGTTCCGGGGTGGTGCCGCAACAACCGCCGATAATATTCACCAGGCCACTTTTAGCGAACTCCTCTACGATCTCCGCCATTTCCTCTGGCGTTTGGTCATATTCTCCGAACTCATTGGGGAGGCCGGCATTGGGGTGCGCCGAGGTATAACAGCTCGCGACGCGTGACAGCTCCTGTACGTACTGACGCAGTTCTTCGGCACCCAGGGCGCAGTTCAAACCCATGCTGAGTGGTTGGGCGTGGGCCAGTGAGTTGTAAAACGCTTCTGTAGTTTGTCCGGACAGTGTGCGGCCTGAGGCATCGGTAATGGTGCCGGAAATCATAATCGGCAGCTCGAAACCCACTTGATCAAAGTACTTCTTAACGGCAAATACAGCGGCTTTTGCGTTCAGGGTGTCGAAAATGGTTTCGATCAGAATCAAGTCCGAGCCGCCACGCACCAGCCCGTCCATGGATTCCATGTAGTTTTCCACCAACACGTCAAAGGTGACGTTGCGCGCGCCGGGGTCGTTCACATCTGGGGAAATAGAAGCGGTGCGGCTGGTAGGGCCCAAAACACCGGCCACAAAACGCGGCTTATCCGGAGTATCAGCACTTTGGTCATCGGCAACGCTGCGGGCCAGGCGAGCGGCGGCCAGGTTCAGCTCGTGGCTGAGGTGTTCCATCTCGTAATCCGCCATGGACAAGCGGGTCGAGTTGAAGGTGTTGGTTTCAATGATATCTGCGCCGGCGTCCAGGTAACCCTGATAAATCTCTTTGAGCATGGTCGGCTGGGTAATGGCCAGCAGGTCGTTGTTGCCAGCCACGTCCAGGTGGTATTCGGCAAAGCGTTCACCCCGGTACTGGGCTTCAGTCAGCTTAAGGCTCTGAATCATGGTGCCCATGCCGCCGTCCAGAATCAGGATGCGTTTGCGTAGCGCACTGTGAAGGGCGTCCAGACGGGCTTGGCGTGCGGGATCGATGCTCATAAGTACCTGGTATGTCGCGGAAAAAGCGGGGATTTTAACAGATTTGGGCGGGCAGCGGGGTGGAGAGTTCGGCAGCTTGAGCGCTAGGCGGCCTTTGTTTCCGGAGCCAGTTGCAGTAGAATACCTGACTAAATCAATCAGGTATCGGAGTTCAAGCTATTACCGCCATGGTCAACGTTGAAATTACTGAATCCGCGCAGCAGTACCTCAAAGAACTTTTGGACAAACAAAAGGACAGCGAGGGGATCGGCATCCGTATGTTTGTGGCCAATCCTGGCACCCCACAGGCGGAGACGTGTATAGCCTATTGTCGTCCCGGTGAGGAAAAAGAAGAGGACGAGGTGGTCGAGTTGACCGGCTTTAAGGCCTATTTTGAGGAGCGCAGCTTGCCGTACCTGGAGCAGGCCAAAGTTGATTACGCCCCGGACCGTATGGGTGGCCAGCTAACCATTCGGGCGCCCAACTCCAAAATGCCGCAAGTCAATGACGACAGCCCGCTGGAAGATCGCATTAATTACATTTTGTACAACGAAGTGAATCCCGGCCTGGCATCTCATGGCGGCAACGTCAGCCTAGTGGAGGTCACCGATGACAACTTTGCGGTGCTGCAGTTTGGCGGAGGTTGTCAGGGCTGTGGTGCGGTTGAAGTTACTCTTAAAAATGGCGTGGAAGTGGCGCTAATGGACAAGTTGCCTGAATTGAAGGGCATTCGAGATGTCACCGATCACAGTGACCGCTCCAACGCCTATATTTGATTGATCCGCCAGAGCCGGCCAGTTAATTTGGCCGGCTACTTCTCTTCGAGTTTTTGACCTTCTACGCGCGTCATCCTCTACAGCTGAGGGGAGTTTTGGCGCCCCGCATAGCCCCGCACGCCGTTCTATGATAAAAAGCCGACACTTTTCCTCGATCACTACGGGAGCGTACCGATGGATTGGCTGCAGGTAATTTTACTTTCGATCATTCAGGGCCTAACCGAGTTTCTACCAGTTTCAAGCTCTGCGCACTTGATACTTCTGTCCGTGTTGACCGAATGGGACGACCAGGGCCTGGCGTTCGATGTGGCTTTGCATTTGGGTACTTTGGCAGCGGTGTTGGTGTACTTTCGCAAAGATTTAATACTCATGACCCGAAGCTGGTTCAGCTCACTGCGCACCCGCCAGCTGGATAGCGAAGCGCGCCTGGCTTGGGCAGTGATCTTAGGCACCATCCCCGTTGGCCTGGCCGCTCTGGCCTTTAGGGGCCAAATTGAAACGGTGTTGCGTTCACCGCTATATATTGCGGCGGGTCTGATCGTGTTCGGTCTGCTGTTGGGTTGGGCGGACTGGCGCCATAAGGGTACCCGTTCGGAATACCAGATCAATTGGAAAGACGTGCTGGTGGTAGGTTGCGCGCAGGCACTGGCGTTATTTCCCGGTACGTCGCGCTCCGGAATTACCATAACGGCGGCTTTGATGCTTGGAATGAGCCGGGAAGGGTCGGCGCGATTTTCTTTTTTGCTGTCGATACCGGTGATTGTGTTGGCCTGTGGTCTGGAAACGGTGACTCTGATGCAGGCTCAGGTGCAGGTGAATTGGTTGCCGATGGCGGTGGGTGTGCTTTTGTCGGGAATTAGCGCGTTTTTGTGTATCCACTACTTTTTGGCGTTTATCAAACGCATTGGCATGATGCCGTTTGTGGCGTACCGGCTGGTATTGGGTGTGATTTTGATTTGGATGTTTGTCTGATCACTTAACGCAAAAGGGTGGGCCATGCCCACCCTTCAAGTCTCTATAAAAATCCTTTTGTTACAGTAGGTTATGCTCTATTTTTCATGTAACTTTTAATCTTTTCATGCATCGCGAGCAGTGTTTTTTCTGTGGTTTCCCAATCGATACATGCATCGGTAACTGACACACCGTACTCCAAATCCGCCAAGTTCTCGGGGATTTTTTGGTTGCCCGCTCCCAGGTGACTTTCCACCATCAGGCCGATGATGGAGGTGTTGCCCTCCACGATCTGATTGGCCACATTATCCATCACCAGCGTTTGTAGCTCATGATTTTTGTTGGAGTTGGCGTGACTGCAGTCCACCATGATGTTCACGGGGACACCGGCTTTTTCCAGTTCCTGCTCGCACACAGCCACACTCACTGAATCGTAGTTGGGCTTGCCGTTGCCACCGCGCAGCACCACATGGCCGTACTTGTTGCCGCGAGTGTGCACAATCGACACCTGACCCTCGGTGTTTATGCCGAGGAAACGATGCGGTTTGGAAACTGACTGTAGGGCGTTAATGGCCACCGTTAGGCCACCGTCGGTGCCGTTTTTAAAGCCTACGGCAGACGAGAGTCCGCTGGCCATCTCCCGGTGAGTCTGGGATTCCGTGGTACGCGCACCAATAGCTGACCAGCTGATCAAGTCCTGGAGGTATTGCGGAGAAATGGGATCCAAAGCCTCGGTAGCGGTAGGCAAGCCGATTTCTGCAATGTCTTGCAGCAGTTCCCGACCAATGTGCAAACCTTCCTGGATTTTAAAGGAATCGTTCAGGTAAGGGTCGTTGATCAGGCCTTTCCAGCCGGTGGTGGTACGTGGCTTCTCGAAGTAGACGCGCATGACCACATAAATGCTTTCGCTGACCTTCTCAGCTAGACCCTTAAGACGCTTGGCGTATTCTTTGGCCGCTTTCACATCGTGGATGGAGCAGGGGCCAATGACCACGAACAGGCGCGGATCTTTCCGGTCGAGGATGTTGCGAATGGTTTCCCGGCCTTCAGTTACTACCTGCTTGGCCTTTTCGCTCATGGGCAGTTTGCTTTTGAGTTCGGCGGGGGAAATCAGCAGCTCTTGGGAAACTACGTTGAGGTCGTCTACTTGCGTGTCGGTCATGAATAGGTCCAAAAAATCAGAGTTCTTACATTAAGCCTCTATTCTACTGAACTTGGGCTTGAAAGTGGGATGTTTTTGCTTATTGGGTTAATAGTCAGAAGCGGGCATCGTGAGAACTCGATGCAGGCGTGGACTGCTTTCCAAGAGTGGGAAATACAAGGCGCCTACGATCTGCGTTTCGCCCAAAGCCTGGAAAGCGGCGCAATACCGCTGTAACTGTCCACGGTACTGTTCGGTTTCCTGCACTAGAAAGTTTTCCAGGCTTTGGCCCTCGGCCGGCGTACTGCTTTTGTAGTCGATGACCCAGCGGACGCCGTCTGCGACAAAGGTTCTGTCAATGACCGATTCTCGGGTGTTTGTGCCGTCCCAATGGTTAAGAGCCAGTTCGCATTGGCTATCCTTGTGATTGGCATCCAGAAGCCACAAGCCATCGGCATCTTCCAGGGTGAGTTGAAGTCCCAGGCGGATTTTTGCCAAAGCGCCGTCCAGAACTTCCCGTTGCCATCCCAATTCACGCAGCTGCAGTGCCCAGAAGGGCGCTTGTCGTTCGGCCCAGTCGTCTGACCACTGGCGGATATTTGCTTCGGTGAGCCTCTGCAGTTGGTTGTGCAGAACCGTCCCCGTGTGCTGGGCCAGGCGTGCGGCACGACTCTCCACCTCAGGCCGGTTTTCCTCGTCGTCGTATTCCCGGCCCCGATACCGTGCCAGCAGCTCTATGGATTCTGGCTGTGGTGCCTGCCATTCGGGCGCCAGGCGCAGAATGTGCTGCTGTCCGGTCTGAGTTTCACTGTTGTCCGGATTGGACGAGCGATCGACCAGCGGGCTGGGAGGCACTTTCATTTGCGGCTGAATTTGGTCCCAGATACAACTCAACAAGGTGTTGGCACCCGGTGCGCGTACTTTTCCGGATTTTGTGTTGGCTTGTAACGTAGCCAGCAGGTGCAAGCGTTTGGCCGCCCGCGTGCAGCCCACGTAGAGTAGGCGAGTAGCTTCATGCCGGCGGCGCCGGTCTGCCTCTTTGCGGATAAATCCGTACAGAGCGTCCTGGTCTTCACCCGTGGGTGCCAGGGGGCTTAGCAAGAGTTCGCGCTGGCCGTCACCGGTTAGGTACTCCTGCCACAGCAATAGCGCCTTGTCTTCATTGGCGGGTGTTCGGTCCAGGCCGGGGATAATCACGGTATCGAATTCCAATCCCTTGGATTTGTGCAGGGTCATTACCTGCAGCCTGGGATCCGCGTCGGCGCGGGGTGCGGCGTATAGGCGCTGAACCGCCTGTTCAAATTCCGCCCAATCGCGCAAGCCGCCGCCCTGTTGGTGCTTCTCTAGCAGATCGAAATAACTGGGGATGTTGTCCAGGTCATTCACGTCGAGCACCGTTGCCGGCCCGCCCAGCGCCAACCAAATACCCTCAATCCATTGGCGCAGTGGTTTGCGCTGACGCTCGCGCCAAGCGGGTTCCAGTGCACGCATGAGGCGTTCCAGACATTGGCTTCCCGCCTCAGACAGGCCAGAAATGTCGCGCCAGTGGAGCAGTTGTTGCCAGATCACCGGCCAGGTTCTGAGTGTCGGGCTGGTTTCTCCCAGGTCAGTGGTGACCAAGCGGTGCAAGTCGTGAAGATCCAGGCCGCACCAAGGCGCCCGTAAAATCGACAGCCAGGCGATACGGTCATCCGGGTTGAGCAGGGCGCGGGTCAGGGACATCAGATCCACAATGGCCATGCGGCTGGCCAGGCTGTCGATATCCGTGGCCTGCCAGCGCAAGCCGGCTCGGGCCAGAGCCGGGAGAATCTGTTCCAGGTGCGGGCGCGAGCGCACCAGTACCGCTACGGTACCATCCGGGTCGTCGGCCAACGCCTGCTGGACCAGAATCGCTACCGACTCCGCTTCCTGCAGTCGTGCCAGATCCTTATCCGGACTGACATCCGGATAGATTTGCTCGGTTTCTTCAGTCTCTTTTTGATGAATGCAGCCGTAGAAGTGTACCGCTGGCTCCGCCAGTGGCTGGTTGAAGGCCACGGACGCCGCATAGCTCACCGCACCGCGGCCTATGTCGTCGCGTAGGGGGAAGGCGCAGTGGAAGGTTTCGTTCACCCACTGAACAACACCCGCCTGGGAGCGAAAGTTAACGTTGAGGTCCAGTGCTTCCAAGGATAGGTCGCCGATACCCTGTTGGCGCGCATCCAGAAATAGACCTACGTTGGCATCCCGAAAACTGTAGCAAGACTGCATGCCGTCGCCGACGATAAACAGGCTGCGTCCGTCGCCGGGCTGCCACCCGGCCGTGAGCTTTTCCAGCAGTGCCAACTGGGGGCTGGATGTGTCCTGAAACTCGTCCACCAGAATGTGCCGAATCCGGTAATCCAGCTTGAGGGCAATATCACTCGGGTCGTCTTCGCTGCCCAGAGCGAGGTTGGCAGCCTGGGCAATTTCGCTGTAGTCGGTTGCACCCAACTGCTTAAAGGCCAGCTTGAGCTGCGCCGCCAAGTACGGAAGTAAACGGGTCAAACTCTCCAACAGTTGCCACTGGGCATCGGTGTATTGCTCGGGCGGCAGTGTGCGCACGTCCTGCAGTAGCTCCAGGGTTTCGGGGGCCTCTTCCTGCAACAGGGCGATGGCATTGGTCAGTTGGGTTTTCAACTCTTTGCCCGCTGCACCTGGCGGGCAGCCTTGGTTCTTGGTGATGCTCTTACGCCACTGGCCGTCGTTGGTCAGCAGCATAGTCGCCAGTGCACTCCAGTGGAGTAAGGCCTCCGCATTGCAAGCGGGTAAACAAGTGATGCCTTTTAGACGGGCGATGGGGTTGTCCGGTGCTTCCTCGGCTAAATTGCTGGCGGCGCGGTCGGCAATGGCGCACAGGTCGCTGGCGTGCAGGCACAAAGCATCGCTTAGTTGCTGTAGGTGCTCTTCACTAACTTTGGCCAGCACTGACTCCAGATAAACCCGCGCATCTTCAGTTCGGGCTTGAAATAACATGGCAAGCCATTGTTCGCGTCGTGCCAGTAGCGCAACCAACAGGTTTTCTACCGTTTGCAGGTTGTTATCCAGATGGCGCAATAGCTGGATTAAATCGTCGCGCAGCGGGTGGTCCTGTTCCAGAATCGCCAACAAGGCTCGCACCGCCTGGCGGTAAGCCGGAGCGGGGTCTTCCAGGGTATCCGGCTGGGCGCCCACTTGGCTGGCCAGAGGGAGTTGTCGAGTAATGGATCGACACAGACTATCAATGGTTTGAATGCGCAGTCTTTGCGGGCTCAGCATAAGCTGCCAGTGCCGCGCCCGGTCCCGCTCCAATACCGCTTGAGCCAATTGCCAGGTGAGGCGGGCGTGGGGGCTTTCCGGCTCTGGCTCTTCGCTGGCGTGCCACAGTGCTTGGAGGATACGGTCCTGCATTTCGCCCGCCGCTTTGCGGGTAAAGGTAATCGCCAACACCTCTTCGGGCTCGTCGCAATGGGCCAGCAAGGTCAGCAACCGTTGCGTAAGCAGTCCCGTTTTACCGGAGCCGGCGGGCGCGGATACCGCGAAGGACCGGCTCGGGTCCAGCGCCGCGCGCCGGGCATCCAAGTCCGGTGGGTTGTCGGCGGTGAAATTGGCGTGGGGCAGCTGATCAATACCCATGGTTAAGTCCGTCCGGCTCAGTCAAAAGGTGGCGCAAGGTGTCGGCCTCCAAGGCGCGGTTTAATGGCAATAAGTCATCGCTGAAGCGGCTGGCCTCGTTATCCTTGAAGTCCACGCGGGCATCGCCGGCAATGAATTCACGGGCCAGTTGTTGCAATACCTGCTGCCACTCGTCAACTTGTTCGGTCCAGGCTTTTGGTGGTGCCTTAACGCCCTCCAATGGGGATTGCAGTTCCCCCATGCCGATCCAGCGCAACGCCTTGGCATTGAGTTGGGCGAAGGCGATTCCGGCCACGCCGTCGGGCTGGCTGATGGTATACAGAGGCAGTTGCGGCTCGCTGGGCCGCTCGCTTAACCAACTGTTGGTGGACGGCATACCGGTTTTATAGTCGATCAGCAGCAGTTCGCCGCTAGCCAGTCGGTCCACACGGTCGATGCGCAGGGTCAGTTTCAGACCTTCAAAAACAAGCTCGCGTTGTTCTTCAATGGCCACCACCTCAAACGGCGGTCGCTGCTTTTCCAATGCCAGCCAGCGGCCCAGCAGTTGTTGCAGCCGCTCGCGCTCCAATTGGCAATAGGTGGGGCCAAGCTCGCGCGGGCGGCGTTTACGAAACGGCTCCAGCGCTTGATCGCAGCAGTCGCCGAGCAGTTGTTGCAGAGCGTCATCGGACTGTTGTTGCAAGGAGGTGGAGTTTTTTAGCTGTTTCCAGGCAAAGGCCAGAGTCTCATGCAGCACCGTGCCCCGCTCGGCAGGCGATAGGCCGACTACGGGTGCGTTCGGCTGCTGGGCGCCAAGGCGCAGGCGAGCGAAGGCGTTAAACGGGCAACTTGCCTGATGTTTGAACAGGCTGCTGCCGCCCGGAGCTTGAGCGTGCAAATCGACAGCCGGCCCGCGAGCGCAGTCCACAGCCTCCAGAGCTCGGCTTTGTGCCAGTTGCCGGTAGTATTGTTGGTGGCTAGTGAGCTGTGTGTGCGTCAAAGTCTCAATGGCCGTGGCCGGTAGTGAACGAATCAGGGGGCTCGCGCGCAGCTCGCCCTGAGCGTCGGTTTGTGGAGAACTGAAAACCACCTCTTGGGCGCAATGCCGGTAGTTCTCCGTCAGACTCAGGGCAAAACTGAGCTCGCGTTCGGCGCTGGAGTGGGGCATGTGTTTTGCGCGCTGTAAATCGAGCGGCAGTAGCGAATTAGGTGCGGGCGGTGGCGGCCACTGCCGGTGATGAAGGCCCATGACCCAGCAATGGCTAAAACGCAAACCCGCCCCTTCGAGAACGCCAAGAATTTGGATCGGTGAGTCCGGGGTTTGGGCCTGAAAGGGGGTTTGCATGGCCAGTTGGCTGAGTTGCTTCAGCGCCTGGGTGTGGGAAAGCTGAAAGCCGGTCGCGTCCAGCTTACTGAAGGTTTCCAAAAGCTCATGCCAGAGGGTCAATTGCTGATACTCCTGGCTGTCCAGGCGACGTGGGCCCGGCCAGCCAAGTAGGGTCAGTTGCTGACAAAAAATCTCCGCCCAATGCGCGGCACTGGCACGCCCGGCATGGCGCCGTCGATGCTCGTCCAGTTTTTGCAGGCGCTCTGCCAGGCTATCTGGTTGTGGCAGTCCCAGCTGTTGGATGAGGCGCTGGCTGTGGTAGCGCCAGTCGCTGCCGGTAAGGGTAAATTTCCCCAGGTTTCGGAGCCGATCGGTTAACTGAGTGCGCAGCACTCGCTCCTCCTCGGGCTCACCCCAAAACGGGGAGTGGAGCAGTGCGCACAGTGCTTCCAGTTCCGCTTCATCCAATGTTAACCGCAGCAGACTTAACGCCGAGTGCACTAGGGCAGTGGTGCCGAGCGGTTGGCCGGCGGAAAAATTGAAGGGCAGGGTGTAGCGCGGTGTATCTGGTAAGGCTGCGGCGCTTTCAAACACTTCACTGAACAGTCGCTCCAACTGTGCGCGTCTTTGCCCCAGGTCGGGCACAATGATGCCGAGTACTGCAGCGGGATCTTGTTGCAGCCGCTCCAAACTCCATAGGGCCGCAGCGCGAATCTCGCTTTCGGCATCGGCGCTTTCGGTACGTATCAGGCGGTTGTTGGCGACGGCGGCCGAAGGCACTGTGATCAGCTCCCGCGATGCCGCTTCAAGCAGGTGTTGGTGTAGTGGCGGTAGGTCATCAAAACCTTCGAGCCAAATGCGTTCCGATTTGGGTAGTGACCCTTCCAGAAACGCAGTCGCCACCACGCCGTGGGCGGCCTCTGGGGTGATCAACTTTTGTTCGCTCAGGCGCTGCTGGAAACTGTCCAACCAGCGGACAAAATACGCACTGTTGGCATCGGACTCAACTTCAGGGCATGCTGTCAGTTCTGTTTGCCAAAGTTCCAGCGTGCGCAGAGCGGCGTCGGCCTCGCCCGAAAGAGGCTCGGCCTGCAAAAGTAACTCGCTCTCGGGGGAGTCGGCAATAACCCGCTCCCACAGCAGTTGGCGTTGCTGTCGATCGGCAATGGCCGCACGGCAGCCCGGATAGCCGGATTCTACGAGGGTTTGCCACTGTTTCTCCAGCCAACGATTTAACGCCTGAACCCGCGGCGCGTGCCAAACTGAGATGCCTTGGCGGCGCTGCTCTTCTGACCAGGCGCGCAGAATGTGTCGACGCAGGCGGTCATTGGCTGTCAAGATAAGCTCTCCGTCGCGCAGAGCCTGACGAAGTGGCGTGAGATCAAATAATGCGGCGACCATAACGGGGGAGTCCATTTTTGGTTAAACTGTTAACCCGGCAATTAATCATCCTGATGGGTTAATTGTCGTCCGGCACTCCTTACTGCCGTGCTATCTATCCCGGCCCTTGTGTGAGCGCGAAAAAGGGGCCCTGGACCAAACAGCTATCATGGCGCATTTAGTGAAGTCTGGCTACCGCTGCGACTTCAGTTGGGATACGTAATTTAGGTAGTCATGCGCACGGTTGCACTGTCGCGCTGTCGCTTTAGATGGAGCTTTATTTTTTGCATAGGTCCTCTCTTTCATGCGGTTGATGAAATCTCTTAACACCAAGCTGCTGCTTATTGTCGTGTGCTTGGTGGCCTCAAGCGGGCTCCTCATCGGTTGGTGGCAGGGGGAGGTGGAGTTGCATCGGCTTGAGGAAGCTCACGACAGGCGCCTTCAGCGGCTATTGTTTCGCTACCGGCACGATGTTGCCGAATCCTTTCAGGAGCGCGGGGCGTTACTGGCAGCAGCCCGTCAATCTTTGCTGGCCAGTTTAGATCGGCAACCAGAAAATCCTCTATCGGAGGATTTCGCTCAACTTCGAGATGAGGATGGAGCCTTTCGGCAGTATCAAGGTGAGTCGGGGTTATTTATTCCCAGAGGCGTCTATCCGGATGAGCAGCTCAATCGTTTGATTCACGCCTCTGGCCGCTTATGGCTACACACTGAGCCACTACTGAAAACCAAATTTGACGCATTTTATTTTATCACGCCTGAGGGCGCCAGCCGGATATGGCCGGGGGTGATCGTTGCCAACCACCGCCCTGATCACGATGTCACAGAGGAAATTTTCTTTCGCTACGCCGATCCTGAGCACAATCCGGAGCGGCGTATTCGCTGGACTCCCATCTATTACGACCTATACACCGAAACGTGGATGCTTTCCCTTTTGGCGCCGGTGTATGAAGGCGACCAATTTCGGGGTGTTTTGGGTGCGGACCTGAAGATGAGCTATTTGTTCGACAAGTTGGCGTCCTTGGACGCGGATATCGCCACCTATAACGCTTTTGTGTTCGATACTGAAGGCGAATTAATTTTGCAGAGCGGACAGCCAGGAAGAGCCGCGCCCGATGATAGTTACGATTTGTTGAACGATGTTTCCGCGCGGAGCCCCGGGCTTGATGCATACATTAACGCTGCTATCAGTGGTGTGCTCCCGACTGGACATGTGCATAGCCAGGAAATGGATGGGGAGGTGTACCGCCTCAGCCATTATCGTTTGCCCACCATGGACTGGTATTTGAGTCTTGCGTACTCCACGGAGCTGATCCAAGACGAACACGGTCGGACCATGGTGGTTATTTACAGCAACATTGTCGGTTTGGTGATCTTTCTGACTTTGGTGTTGTTTTTTAGCTTGAAGCTGTTGGTCACGGATCGAATTGCGCGCTTGGCCAGAGCGACCTCGCGCGTAAACGCTCAGAACTGGCAAGTAAAGGTGCCGGAGACCGGCGAGGACGAGATTTCTAATCTGGGCCATAGTGTTAACAGTATGCTCAATAAGATCAATGACCTGTTTCGTGGCCTCAATACCAATATCAGCCAGTTAGAGCTAGCCAATCTCGAGTCTCAAAAACTCATTAGTGCCATCGAGCACAGCTCAAGCATAGTGGTGATTCTGGACCGCCAATGGGCATTGGAGTATGCCAACACACAGTTTTGGGAACTCAGTGGTTATGACGTCGATTCGAAACTGACACCAGAAGAAGCTTTGCTGCTCGATACTGATGTACAGGGCGATGACTTTTTTGCGGGCATACGCTCCGTCCTTCAGGCCAGGTTGCAAGCTCAAGTTGATGGTGTCGGTCCACTCAGCGCACCTGAGTTGCGTACCGAATATCGCGCGCGGCGTAAAAATGGTGAGCACTTTTGGCTGATGCAATCCATTTCCGCCATCTGTGATCTGGATGGCGCGATTAAGCACTACGTGTGCGTGGGCCAGGACATCACCGACATCAAACAGAACCAGGAACGGATGGAGACGCTGGCGTATTACGACCAGCTTACGGGGTTGCAAAACCGCTTGCTGTTCAAGGAGCAGCTGCGCGGAGCCCTATCCATGGCCGAGCGCGAGAAGCACCACTTGGCGCTGATGTATCTGGATCTGGATCACTTCAAGCGCATTAACGATACTCTTGGCCACGAAGCGGGCGATCAGCTGCTGATCGAGGTGGCAACACGCTTGCGGCGCTGCCTGCGCGAAGAAGATTGTGTTGCGCGCCTAGGTGGTGACGAATTTGCCGTGCTACTTAAACATGTCGATAGCGCCCAATACTGTTTTGTGGTGGCCAGTAAAATCATTGGCGCTTTGAATCGGCCCATGATGTTAGTCGGCCAGGAGGTGGTGGTCGGCACCAGTATTGGTATTACCGTTGCACCGGATGATGGTCGCGACCCCGATGGGCTCATGAAAAACGCCGACTTAGCCATGTATCAGGCGAAATATCAGGGGCGCAACTCGTTCCGTTTTTACACGCCGGAGATGAATCTGGAAGTGGAGAGCCGGCTGAACCTGGAACGCGACCTTCGGCAGGCCATTCGAAACAACGAATTTGAGCTCTATTATCAGCCCCAAATCGATATGCGGTCGGGGGAGATAGTGTCTGCCGAGGCACTTATTCGCTGGCATCATCCAGAGCGTGGATTGGTCCAGCCAGATGATTTTATTCCGGTGGCTGAGGACTCCGGCTTGATAGTGCCCATTGGGCGCTGGGTGATTCGAACCGCCTGCCAGCAGGCTAAAACCATTCAAAAATCCTTGGATCAGAATGTTAAAATCGCCATTAATGTGTCCGCACGGCAGTTGAATGATGCCGATTTTGTGGAGGACTTCACTTCCGTGGTGCGTGAAATCCGCCTGGATGCGAACTGTCTGGAACTGGAAATCACCGAAAGCACCCTGATGGCTGACACGGATGTTGTACTGGATCGCTTAAATCGTCTGCGCGAGCTTGGAGTTAGTTTGGCTATTGATGACTTCGGGACTGGTTATTCGTCACTGAGTATTCTTAAGCGTTTGCCTGTGGATAGCTTAAAAGTCGATCGCAGTTTTGTTCAGGATTTGCCGGACGATGATGAGGATCGAGCCATTACTTCATTGATTGTTGCCATGGCCAACAGCCTCAACTACAAAGTGGTGGTTGAAGGGGTGGAGTCTGCCGCGCAACTGGACTTTTTGGAGATCTGCGGTTGCGATTTTGCCCAAGGTTTTTATTTCAGCAAACCCGTGCCCGCCAGTGAGCTAATGCGACTTTTATTTGATTGGGACCCGTCCGCTGCCGCGCGTAAGCTCAAGATCTAAATCGCTATACAGGCACCACATCCAGAGCGTCGATAGCAAGATCCGCCAAGGCTGGTCTGAGCTCGGCAATCTCTTTGGAGTCGCGGGTGAACAGCGCCAGGTGCCGCTCAGGTTGGTGAGAGCCGTTAAGCTGCATGGTGTCCAGCCAGTAATCTACTCGCCGGGCGATAGCCTCTCCAGAATCAACCAACGCAATATGTGAGCCCAGGCATTGACTGAGTTCGTCCCGGAGCAGCGGGAAGTGGGTGCACGCCAGGACCACCGTATCCATCTTTGCACCGTCGCGATGCTCAGTAAAAGGGGCAGTGATCGCTTTGAGCCTTTTCATGTCGGGCGTTATTCCGCGCAGCTTCGCTTCCGCCAGCTGTACCAACTCCGCATTGCCGAGTGGAATCACCGTGCAGTTGGCCGCGTAATCTCGTATCAGCTGCAAGGTGTATGGACGCTCTACCGTGGCCGGCGTCGCCATCAAGCCGATGACCTTGGAGCGGGACAGGGCGGCCGCGGGTTTTATCGCCGGGACCACACCCACCACAGGCTGCGAAAAATGCCGCCGCACATGGGGCAGCGTCAGTGTGCTGGCGGTATTGCAGGCAATGACCAGAATGTCCGCCGGGCTGTGCGCCAGCAGTCGGTGCAGCACTTGATCGACCCGCGATACCAATTCCGATTCACCTTTAGTGCCATAGGGAAAGGCCGCGTTATCGGAGGCATAGATCAGGTCGCAACCCGGTCGCTGCCGCTGTATCTCACGAACAATGCTTAAGCCCCCGACGCCCGAGTCAAATACCAGTATGCGGGGATTCCGTTTTATGGTCATAAAGGGTCTTCAGTAGACTCGGGGCTTTGGTTTATAGGACTTTGGCTTATAGGACTTGGGTTGGTAGGACTCTGGGTTGCCGGGTCTGAGGCCTCGGGAGCAGGGGCCTCGGCCATCAAATCGCTGATGGCCAGCTGGTATTTATCGTCTTCGCCCTTGAAAATGTCCAGCTGCGCCAGCTTATAGGCTTCATGGAGTGCGGTACGGGCCTCCTCCTCACCGCCCAGCTCCCACAAACACTGGCCCAGGCGCAAGTAAGCGAACGGAGCCTGATCCATGTTTGGGCAGCACAACGCAGAGCTCAGAGCCTCACAGCCCGGCCGGTACCGCTCCAGACGGAAGTAGGTGTCCCCAATAGCCGTGAGCACCCAGCCCGCTTCAGCCCAGTCGGTTTGCGGTTTGGGTAGGGTGAGCCAAGCTTGGTAGAATAGTCGCAGAGCGCCCTGAAAATCGCCGGCATCGTACAGCTGATAGCCTCGGGCACACTGCTGGCGTATGTTCTGCGTAAGACGCTGTTTCTCGATCGGCAGCATAAAGGTGTACTGGAGTCCCAAAAGATGGGATTGTAGGGGGCCGGTTCCGGACACACAAGTTTTCCAGGATTCATGGCCCCGCCGCTGGTGCCACCTATCATTATTATTGAGGATCATCGTTTGCAAAGCCCGGATTTACTATCGTTATTCGCCCTCTTAGCCGGGCTGTTGGTGGGCGTGCTTATCACGCACGTGCTGTACCGGCGCCGCCTGGAGGAATCCGTGGCGGCCCGTACTCGCGATCTGGAAGTCCAGTATCAGCAGTCACAGAGCGATTTCGCGCTCAGAGAGTCTGACCTGCAACACCAGCTCCGGCAATACGAAGAGCAAGCGCGTGAGCGCCGGGAACAGCTGCTTCAGCTGGAGCAAAAAAGGGACTCGCTGCAATCAAGCTTGAGTGACGCGCAACAGCAGCTGGCGGCGGCGCGGGAAAAAGCCCAGTACCAAAGCGATTTGCAACAACAGCTGCGCGAGCGCGACAGCCAGCTGGCGTCCGCGCGGAGCGAGGCCACCGAGCTGCAAACCCGCCTCGGCCAGGAGCGGAAAAGTTACGAACAGCAACTAAAACTGCTCCAAGACGCCAAAGTGCAGCTCACTGGCGAGTTTGAAAACCTCGCCAACAAAATTTTTGACAGCAAGCAGCAGCAGTTCTCCAACAACAGTAAGAGCCTTTTGGAGACCACCATAGATCCACTCAAAACACAGTTGAGCGAGTTCCGCCGCAAAGTGGAAGACGTGTACGAAAAAGAAAATGCCGAGCGCAACCGGCTCTCTGGTCAGGTGGTGGAGCTACAAAAACAAGCCCAAAAGATTGGCGAAGACGCGGTCAACCTGGCCCAGGCGCTCAAGGGCAACACCAAGTCTCAGGGCAACTGGGGCGAAGTGGTTCTGGAGCGGCTTCTGGAGCAATCCGGTTTGCAAAAGGGCAGGGAGTACGACACCCAAGTCAGTTACAGCGGCGCCGATGGCTCGCGTCGTATGCCCGATGTGATCGTACATCTGCCGGAAAACAAAGACATCGTCATTGACGCCAAAGTCTCACTGGTGGATTACGAAAAATTTTGCAATAGCGAAGACGCTCAGGAGCGCCAGACCTACCTTCAACAGCACGTCAACTCCCTGCGCAGCCACATCAAAGGCTTGAGTGTGAAGGAGTATGAAAAGCTTGAAGGGGTGAAAAGCCTGGATTTCGTGTTTATTTTCGTGCCCATCGAGGCGGCTTTTATGCTGGCCCTACAGCACGAGCCGAACCTTTACTCCGAGGCCTACGATAAGCACATTATCTTGGCCAGCCCGACTACCTTGTTGGCGATTCTGCGCACCGTAGAAAACATTTGGCGCTATGAAAAACAAAACAAAAATGCCGAGCGTATCGCCCGGGACGCCGGCTCTCTACACGATCAGTTTGTGTTGCTACTGGAGTCACTCGACGGCATAGGCGCGCACCTTGGTAAAACCCAGGAGGCCTTCGATAAGGCCCACAAGCGCTTGTACAGCGGGCGTGGCAACCTGGTTAAACGCGTGGACGACATTCGCCGGCTTGGCGCTAAAACCAAAAAGAGCATTGCCCGGGAACTGGTGGAAGACGCCGCTGACGAACATGAGAGATTGTTGGAAGACCAATCGGAAGTGCACCTGGAGTTGGACGACAGTTGACTTTTCAAGCCGCGAACGCAGGTGCAGGGGATGTGTTCCGTAAGGTTGAGAGTCTCGAGCCTCCCGCGAATCGGGTTTGAGAAAAGAATGCCATAGCTTGAGGTTACGGGGGCGTGCAGGGTGAGTGTTCAGCAAGCCTCAAAAGAGGGACCTTTCGGCCGGCGCTCCGGTGAGGCAGTCCCCATGGACGACTCGCAGGGAAGCGAGGAGTGTCCCGAAGCGCCGGGAGCGCGTAGGGACTGGGTTCACGACGTTTGCTGAACACTCACCCTGCGCGGCCCGAGGGCTTGCTTACGAAGCTATCCCGATTATTTATTCTGGACACCAGTGCGCGAAAGCGGCGATCCAGCTTTTCCAGGGCACCTCATTCAAGCGCTAGCGTCCATGGATTCCCGCCTACGCGGGAATGACAAAGTAACGAGGGCCCTATCGCAGCACTTCTGCCTTTGCAGGCCCACAGAGCCAAAATCGAAATTTCGGAGAAATAAACATGACGCTTGAAGTAATATTGCTGGTCATCGCCGTGGTGATCATTCTGGCTTTGGCGGTTGTCGCCGTACAATTGCAGTATCGGCTCTACAAGCTCAAGCGGGATCAAAATGAGCGTCAGGCCGTGATGGAGCGTGAAGGCGAAGCCCAGCGGGAACGGGTAAACCGCAGTATCCAGATCATTGCAAAATCGGTGGGCAATGATGACATCACCCTAACCGAAGCCAGCATCCGTATCAGCGTGTTACTGGACAGCCTGGGAGTAGAGGAACCGGTGCGCGAAGAGTTTTCAGCCTTCTACCAATTGGCGGAAGCGAATAGCCACATCCCCATCCTGGAAGAATGGCGTAAGCTCTCGCCCAAACAACAATTTGCGCTCGACCAACAGCGTGTTACCCAGGAGGTGCACTACCAGGAGTTTATTCTTGACGCAGCACAGCGAATCCAGGGGCGGACCTTCTAGCAGTATGTGAAAATCGCCTGAGCGCTGCCATGCCTCGTTGGTTTAAACTGCAACCAGAGGCAAAAATCCAATCAGCGGCGCTGCAGCACCACGCCGCACTCCAGATGCGGGGTATAGGGGAACTGATCAAAGACCGCGAAGTGCTTGATTTCGTGGCTCTGGATAATCCGCGTCAGGTTGTGTCTCAGTGTCTCGGGGTTGCAGGAAATATACAAAATATTGTCAAAGCGTTGCGTGACTTCCGTAGTGTGTTCATCCAACCCGGCGCGGGGAGGATCGACAAAAATGGTGCTGAAGTTATAGCTGTCCAGGTCGATGTCCTTAAGCCGGTTAAACGGACGAACCTTGTCCAGTGCCTGGGAGAAATCCTCGCTGGACATTCTCACCAACGTCAAGTTGTCGATGCCGTTCAGCTCCTGATTGTACTGCGCGGATGCCAGCGAGCTTTTCGCCAACTCGGTAGCCAAAACCCGATCAAAGTTCTGCGCTAGGGGTAAGGTGAAATTGCCATTGCCACAGTAGAGCTCCAACAAGTCTCCGGAAAAGCCCCGACTCTTATCGACGGCCCAGGTCAGCATTTTCTCACACACCCGGGCATTAGGCTGGGTGAATCCGGTTTCCACTTGTTGGTAACAAAATACCCGATCGCCCACTTGCAACTCTTCAATCACAAAATCCCGCCCAATCACACGCTTTTGCTTGCGACTGCGACCGATCATGTCCACGTTCAGTGAATCCGCCAACTGGCGAGCGGCCACCTCCCAGGTGTCGTCTAGCTTTTTGTGGTAAATAAGGCTTACGAGAGCGTCGCCGCTTAAAGTGGTCAGAAATTCCATCTGGAAAAGTCGCTGGCGCAGCAGCGGATCGGCGTTCACGGCCTCCAGCAGTACTGGCATCAGCTCGTTGATCTTCTGCGAAGCGACGGGAAACTCGTCAATCACAAATGGCCGCTTGTATTCGCCCGGTTCAAACATGGCGTAATGCGCGCGATCACCTTCGTGCCAAATCTTGAACTCCGCGCGCATGCGGTAGTGGCTTTTGGGTGAGGAGAACACTTCAATTTCGGGCGGATTGAATGGGGAAAAATCTTCCTTGATCCGGCTGACTTTATCGTTCAATTGCTCTTGGTACTGCTGTGGAAAAACACGGTTTATGGGCATGCGGTATCTAGTTCTCAGTCACGACGGTAAAGGTTGGGCGTAGGATAACCTACTAGCGGCGGGTGCACTCACCCCACTCGCATTTAATGAAGGCGTAGGGTATGGATTCGCAGTAAGCGCCGTACGCTTCGTGCGGCCACTGGTTGTCGATAACCCGCAGTTCAGGAGTAGGGCATTCGCCTTGTTCCTGTTCAAGCAACTGGTAGTAAGAGCGGCCTGGCTCCTGATTGCGAGCGATATGTACGCCCAGGGTGGGCACAGTCGCCAGGGTTTCCCCCGCTTGTGGGTGGCTGGATAGGAGCGTGTCCAGCACCAAGGTGCTGCGTTGACCCTGATTTGGGGTTATGCGCTGTAAACTGGATTCCATGGTGTTGAGGCGCCGCTCGCAGACGATGCGTTGATTGTTGGGGCTGCGCTGATCCAGTCGAAGCTCTTCATGTGCACGGGTTTGATGGCGGTGGCTAAGCTGTATCGCCGACAAGGCCAGGGGAGCGCCTCGGTATTGAACGGTGTCATCCGCAAGTCGTTCAGTAAAATGAGCATCGGCAGCCGCCAAATAATCGCCATTCTTATCCTGCCAGGTTTGACGCAATAGGCCAGCTTGTTCGCCCAGCTCCCGACTAAAACGGGCACAGTTGTCCAGTATCGTATTAACGTAGACGGCTTCGCGCAAAATTTGCCGTGATGCCATGTCCAGCTCTACTTCGGTGGCCGGCGGAACCTCTGGGCTGGCGCAGCCGAACAGGCCCACTACCAGGAGCAACGCGCCGGCAAAAGGTGAGCGGGAAAGGCAAAAAGAGGCAGTGGATTTCATGGTCGATGGGTCCTGTTTTTATTCGGGCTATTTTTGTGTTCGTATACCATCACGCGCTCTTGGCGGTGCTTTGCGTATTCTTAACACTCTGCGCAAACGGCAAGCGAATGATAAATCGCGTACCTTTTCCCGGCACCGAGTCTACTTCGATGGTGCCCGAGTGATGCTCTGTGACTATAAAGTAGGATACAGACAAACCCAGCCCTGTGCCTTTGCCAACCTCCTTGGTGGTAAAAAAAGGTTCGAAAATGTGACGCCGTACTTCTTCCTTCATCCCCGGTCCATTGTCTTCGACCTCCAGAACCGCGGTATTTTTGTGGCTGTATGCACGCAGGGTAATTTTAGGGTCCAGCGGTGGGCCATAGTCCTCACTCACGAAGGCCTGAATGGCATTTCGCAATAGGTTGAGAATCACCTGTTGCAGTTCGGCCGCCGAGCCCAGTATCGGGGGAATGTTCGGTTGCAAGTCGCTGACGATCTCGGGCTTCTCCAGACCCATGCTGGTGTGGATGTCTAAGGTGTTGTGACACAAATCCAGGCTGTGTTGGATCACCCGGACCAAATCAAAGCTGTCTCGATGCCGGTTGTTGCTGTGAGAGAACTCAAGCATATTACTGACAATGTGCGTGGAGCGTTCACCCGCCTCGCGTATGTGGTCAAGGAACTTGAAAATATGCCGTTCCTGAAGGTAGGCGTGAACTTGCATGAGACTTATCCCCAGTTTTTCGGCCACTTTTTGATTTTGCCGGAACTCGGGTGAAGTGCGCCGGGTGATGTTTTGCACCCCGTGCAAAATCGCGCTCAAAGGGTTGTTGATTTCGTGGGCCATACCCGCGGCCAGCTCGCCCAGAGACATCATCTTCTCATTTTGAATCATCATGTTTTCAATACGCACACGCATGGTGATGTCATCAACCCGAATCACCGCGCCTATGGCTTGTACCGCGATCAGGGGGTAAATGCTCAGATCCGTGTAGCGCGCTTCACTGCCCTGGCCATCTTGGATGTTCTCATTGACGTAAGGAACCCCGGTGTCGATCGTGCGGGCGATGATGTCCATTTTTACCGGCAGTGCGGGGTAGGCGGCGCTGATATGTTGCCCCAGTGCCTCGTCCGCCGTCAGGCCGGTGGCCAGCTCGGCAGCACTGTTCCAGTGGGTGATGTGGCCTTCGGTGGTAACGCCGATCAGCACCGAGGGCATGGAGTTGATAATGCTGTGCAAATAGTCCTGCGTTTCCCGAAGGAGAATCTCCGTCGCCTGGTGATGAGCGATCTCATCATGGAGCTGATTATTCATCTGATGCAGGCTGTCGGTACGCTCAGCGATGCGCCGCTCCAGTTCCTTTTGAGTGTCTTTAAGCGAAATCTGCGCACGTTTATTGTGTCGCCGACTGAGCAGCAGCCCCACAATGAGCAAGGTTTGAAGGAGTAAGAGAAGCAGAATCGCTACCAGCAGACTTATGCCCAGCGAACCCGACGGCTCAGCGCCCCATGCGCTGGCAGGGAGGCACAATCCGATCACCGTGAAGGCGTATAAAGCGGGTGCGAATCGTTGTATGGGCACGGTAGACCCCGGTTATTAGCGGATTCAGTCAAGTCATTGTAACCAGAGCCCGAGCGAAAAACGAATCCCCCGCCCAGCACAGCTCCGCGACCCATACAGTGTAGGCGAAAATGGTCAAAAAATGCCCAATAATCAATATGTTGGCCGATTTTTAGGGAATTTGTGAAAAGTGTTTGACATGGATTCTTAAATCGGTAGAATGCGCAGCTCTCGGCGAGGGTGGTTAGCTCAGTTGGTAGAGCGGCGCCCTTACAAGGCGTAGGTCACAGGTTCGACTCCTGTACCACCCACCATTTGTTAGCCTGGTTGAAGTTGACCACTAACAACGTATCGCCAAGACATTCGCGGACCGGTAGTTCAGCTGGTTAGAATGCCGGCCTGTCACGCCGGAGGTCGCGGGTTCGAGTCCCGTCCGGTCCGCCATTATTCGAAAAAGCCCCACAAGTTTGGGGCTTTTTTTATGCCTGAAAGAAAACCGCCGTGGCTGGGCGCGGACGGGGCTCGAACCCCAGGGTTCGACAAATCGGTAGGATAGCCGATTTGCACAGCCGAAGGCTGCCCGAAGGGCGAGGGTCACGGATGGCCCGAGTGTTTCCCGTCCGGTCCGCCACTATTCAAAAAAGCCCCACAAGTTGGGGCTTTTTTTATGCCTGAAAGAAAACCGCCGTGGCTGGGCGCGGACGGGGCTCGAACCCCAGGGTTCGACAAATCGGTAGGATAGCCGATTTGCACAGCCGAAGGCTGCCCGAAGGGCGAGGGTCACGGATGGCCCGAGTGTTTCCCGTCCGGTCCGCCACTATTCAAAAAAGCCCCACAAGTTGGGGCTTTTTTTATGCCTGAAAGAAAACCGCCGTGGCTGGGCGCGGACGGGGCTCGAACCCCAGAACCCTCGTCATTCCCGCGAAAGCGGGAATCCAGTCAGTCGCACTCAGCCGTGTAGATATTTGGTCCTCGCTTTCATGTACTGCTGTCTGGAATAAACAATCGAATTAGCAGCTTCGTAAGCTAGCCCTCGGGCCGCGCAGGGTGAGTGTTCAGCAAACGTCGTAAACCCCTCCCTGGGGACTGCCTCACCGGAGCGCCGGCCGAAAGGTCCTTCTTTTGAGGCTTGCTGAACACTCACCCTGCACGCCCCTTCTAGCCCTCGCTTCAGCACTCTATTCTCAAACCCATGGGCAAGAATGCCTTAGTTGCGGCGACGGAGGCGCTTCCCAGGAGGCTTTTCGAAACTCTCACAAGAGGGACCTTGTGGGAGAGCCCCCAGGGATGGGTCTACGGCGTTTTCGAAAAGCCTCCTGGGAAGTGCCTGAGACTTCTCTTACGAAGTGCTCGCTATCAGCCAATTTTTGAGTGTCTGACATTCAAAACTGATGCGAAGCTGCCGCAAATCGTGGATCTCCTCTATCTACCCAAGAAAATTCCTGACAGCAGTGCGCTTGCGCGGTAATGACGCAATGCTTTTCCCGCCCCGGTGTGGACACCAAGGATGGCGCCCATGTTTTCCGCCAGCCCGGAACTATTCAAAAAAGCCCCCACCAGTTTATGCTTGGAAAAAACGCCCCAGCCGCCTGCAGCAGGCCCCCGAGTAGAAGAATCCGCCCCTCGTCACCTCATCCTCGCCGCTAGGTTGACTTCGATCACATATCGAACTCTTTGGTCACAAAACGGTCACATAACCATGGTAATTTCTCCCCCAATGGATCTCTATAGGGAGGGATTACTTTTGTGCTGGATTCCAGATCTTCTGGAACAGACCCATACACCAATGACCGATTTTTAAACACAGTTAAACAGGAGAGGTACGCTATGGAAGACTATGTAGAAGAACTACTTGAGTTAGTTAACGAAGAAGACGACGATCAAGCGGAGGATTATTCCGACCTTTAAGGCCATCCCTCCGCAGTTCGCTCGTTCCCCCTCGCTACAATCTGCCTAACCCGTCACATCGTCACTGCCAAGCCTTCGGCATAATGAGTGCTGAGGCGCCAATCCGGCTCACGATGTGACCGGGGATGCCCTATACTCAGTTCACTCTCACCGTCGGACCGGCTTATGTCCCAAGAGACTCCGCAGCTAAACGAAGCTGTCTTACTTTTCAGTGGGGATGCGATCGATCGGGAAATGCTCTATCCCGAATTTGAAGCGATCCTGGATGGTTTCGTCCCCATGCCCGAGCACGCCGGTAGCACGGCCAAAGGCGTCTATTTGCGTATAGATTCCCAGTTGTGCATCGTCGGGGCGGCGTTCTTTCTGCTAGATTTTGACGCTTCCGGTAAAGCCAGTCCCCACTGGAATATCCCCTTGGAGCAAATGCTTAGCATGGCCGCCAAGGGGCCGGACCTGGGCGCTGGCCCCATCAAACTGGTGTGCTTTAGCCAATGCCCCATCGAATGGCAGCAGAAAAACCTGTGGGACCCTCAGATGGACCCGGGCCGCAACAGCTTCGTGTTGATGCGCAAAGCGGTAAAAGTCAACCGGCTTGGTTTGCTTGTGCAGGAAACGCCAGCGAGCGAGAAAGCGGCACAGGATAAAAGCCACCGACAGCTGCAACAAAAATTGCATCAACATTATTCCCAGGAGCTGCGTGACCGCATGGCCCACATGCTGCGCGAGCAGCGTTTGCGCGTGACCACGCTCAGCAGTCGACAGGCGAAAAAAGTACAAAAGTTGCAGCAGGAGCATCAACAGCGGATACAGCTCTATCGGGACAAAATACATCAATTGCAGGAGCAGAATGAAGAACTGACCCGGCGCCATCAATCGCTGCGGGAAAACTTCGACACCCAGGTGCAAAAAATCGAGGGCATGCGGGAATATTTTACCCACAAACTCGAAGCAGCTCATCAAGGCGAAAGCAGTCAACTGCAGGCGTTGCAGGAAAACTATGAGATGGAATTGGCGGCCCGAGTGCAAGCGGCCATCACCGAGCTTCAGGAGCGCCTGGATATGCGGGAGATGGAGCTGTTTTATCGCCACCAGCAGGAGAGTAACCTCAAAGACGAAATCGCCCGCTTACAAGAGGAAAACCAATCCCTTTTGAATCAGGGTGGCGGTCACCTTTTGAACAAACTCAGTCAGGCGGGAATCAACTTCGTTACCTTCCAGCCCGGTGCCGGGCACATGACCATCACGCTTGATGATATGGGCCGATATCTAAACGATCCTATGGCTTATGCCGCCGAGAAATGTGGCGTCGATGCGGATCACTACCGTCAGTGGCTCATGCACTACCAGAGCCCCGCCTGTTGCGCTGTAGACTCTAATGGTCAGGGCTGCGGTCGCCCGATTGCTCGTATTGATAATCCCAGTGACTTTCATCCAGGGGAAAGCGATCGCTGTCCAGTGCATCAGGACGTTGGGCAACAGCGTACGGCCGAACAGAGATGAACTTGCAGGCCGACCCCAATGCATCCTTAGAGTTAGCGGAGCTTCGTCAACGGGCCTTGGCCGTGCCTCACGATCCAGTGCATTGGCCGATCATGTCCCGCTTGGGTATAGAAGTGCTGGTGCGCCGGGATGACCTGGTGCATGAAGCCATGCCCGGCAACAAATTTTATAAGCTCTTCCATAATCTTAGCGCCGCGCGCCGGGGTGGCTATACTCAATTGGTCAGCTTTGGTGGGGCCTATTCGAACCATTTGCACGCCTTAGCCGCCGCAGGACGCACCTACGGGTTCACGACCCACGGACTGGTGCGGGGTGAGCGCCCCAAAAGTTTGAGCCCGACTTTGCAGGATGCGGAGTCATTCGGAATGAATCTGCATTTCATTCCTCGCCAACAGTATCGGCAATCCGAGTCGGTCTTGGAGCCCTTGCAAGACCGTTATAGTGCTCTGTTTGCAATACCTGAAGGCGGCGCCAATGATCTGGGTTGCCAGGGTACCCGCGAAATGGGTCGGGCGCTGGATGAAACGCTGCAGGGAGCTTACGATACCGTCTGTCTGCCCAGTGGTACTGGAAGCACCTTGGCGGGTGTCGCCAGTGGCTTACCCAGCGGCAAAATCGCGCTTGGTTTTTCTGTCCTCAAGGGCGAGGGAAGCCTCGGCGCCGAAGTGCGTCGGAGCAGCGATTCGTCAAACTGGCGTTTGATCAGCGGGTTTCACGGTGGCGGTTATGGGCGCAAGCTCAAACCGAACCTGCAGAATTTTTGGCACCGCTTCGAGCATGACTCGGGGCTTTTGGCGGACCCGGTATACACCCTGAAGATGTTTTGGGGAATAGAACAACTGGCCCTGCGTGGCTATTGGCCCCGAGGTAGTCGCTTGGTGGCGATACACACCGGCGGCCTGCAGGGGCGCCGGGGCTTTCTCGACCAGGCCCCTGTTTGGGCGCCCGACGCAATGGCTCCTAACAATAAAAAACAACGCTGCGTGGCTAACTAAGGAAGCGCAATTCTATGCTGCTATCACCACAAGCCGACAACCCGAACGGAACCGCATTCGACCTTGCGTTGACGCGTACACTGGTGCCGTTAAAAGATATGAGTGAGGCGCACCTGCTGGATTTGTTGCACAACAGTTCGGTGGAGATGACCTTTGCCGGGCAGACCTTGTTCTCGGCGGGAAAATTCGACGGTGATCACTTTTATCTGTTGCACGGCGATGTGGCCTTGACAGATGCCAAGGGTAATCGCTGCCAGGTGAAGGGGCGCTCCACACTCATGCCTTTGAGCGCTTATCAGCCGCGTCGCGAAACGGCGGTAGCGGAGACTGACGGCAGTATTTTGCGCATCGATGGCGAGCGCCTGGACAAACTCCTAACCTGGAGCCAAGTCAGCGATTATCTGCAGTTGAATATGTCACGCCAGCGCGATCTGGACGAGGATTTTGAGTGGATGATGACCGTGCTCAAGTCCAATTTGTTTTTCAAAGTCCCGCCCATCAACGTAGAGCACATTTTTTCCCGTCTGGAGCCGCAAGTGGTTTACGCCGGCGATACCATCATCCGTCAGGGAGAGCTGGGCGATTGCTGTTACTTTATTAAAGAGGGTCAAGCGGACGTCATTCGCCACCAAGGTGAGCAGCGTCAGCACCTGGCTACCATTACTACCGGCCGTTGTTTTGGCGAAGACGCGCTGGTGAATGACGCTCCGCGCAATGCCAGCGTGAGAATGCTGACCGATGGCGTGCTGATGCGGCTATCAAAAAATGATTTCTATCGCCTGTTGCGTGAACCTCGCGTCGACAGTTTGCCTCTAGCGAACATGGCTAAGGCCGTTCAGACGGGTGCCGTCTACGTGGATATGCGCAGCGAAGAGGAGTACAGCGAGGGGCATTTAGCGTGCGCGGCCAACATCCCGCTTAGTTTGCTGGCTATAAAGTCCCGCTTGTTGAGCAAAGAGGTGCAGTACATTTGCTACTGCAATACCGGTCGACGCAGCCGAGCGGCGGCTCACCTCCTTAAGGAGTTGGGGCATAATGCCGTGGCGCTGGAGGATTGCCCGTCGCTGTTTAATGACCCTGAATGGGAAACGCTGTTGGAGCGCGATTCAAACTACGTCTTACGTCACGGCAGGGCAGTGCTGGGCCAATAATCCGGCACCACGAACACCCGCTCTTGTTCGTGCCAGCCAAGATCACGCTGCTGCATCTTGGCCAGCAGCACCGGTCGTCCTGTCCCTCCTACCGTCTGCATCAATTCTTTTGTCATGGCTGCTCCCGTAAGGGGAACCTGCTCAGCACGTAATTGTGCCGGTGCCAGCCACTCCTTTCTTGCCAGCGGGTACCAGTAGGCACCGTCCAGTTGGGGGAGAAAACGCGTCAAATGCCACCAGCTACCACGCTGATGCTGCGAGTGGGCTTCGGCCGGTGGTGCCAGGTTCGTCCCGCCCGGATAAAAGTAATAGCCTCTCAGCACCAGCCCGCGTCGCCAGGGTACTTCCCGCTCCGTAAAACGACTCAGTATCTCCTTGCCATCGTCGGTTTGGCTAAGTGGCAGCTGATGCGACGTCAGCCGCGCTAGTTTAATATCCAGTCGATCATTGGCATTCGGACCCCACCACTGATCCCAGCGTGAGGGTTCGTTCGAGCCCGGCAGACCGAGATACAGTTTAACCGCCAGCTCCAGGTGCCAGTACTGATCCTGATATCGACACAGGAAATCAAACGCCCCCAGGGTGCGGCCGGCCTTCTCGACCTGCAGGTTATGACTCAGTAGGGTCCAGTCTGGATGGTGCTGTAAATAAAAACGCCACAAGCTCTCGAAATACAGCCCCAAACGATTGCTGGGGTTAATAGCCAGAGCGTCCAGGAGTGGTTGGGGGTTGTGATCCAATTGCTCCAGCCAGAGCCAATCTCTGGCATCAGGGACTGGCGCCAGCAGCGTTGCATCGCTGCCGGGCAAGGCGTCCATCAGCGAGGGGCTGAAGCAGCTCCACGCCAGATCACGTACCGCCTGGTGGCGAAAGGCGCTGAATTTCAAAGCTAGAATTGACATAAAAGCGTTTTACTTAAGGTTTAAGGTGGGTGGAGGAAAGGATGCCCTGGGTTTTGAGACCCTCGGAGGCAGGAAGCCGACGCGGAGCGTACATGGACGACTCGCAGGGAAGCGAGGAGTGCCCCGAAGCGCCGGGAGCGCGTAGGGGCCGTATCTACAGCGTGTCTCAAAACCCAGGGCATCCTTTCCTGAGCTCCCTCGACCGGCACCGGGTTTTCGTCTGTTATACTCGCCCAAAACACACCTTTAAAGGCCGGGAACACTTCATGTCAGTATTTTCCACCATCGGCTTGGTCGGTCGACTGGACAACGAGCGCGCCGCCTACTCTTTAAGGCGGATCATTCGTTTTCTGCAAGACCAGAGTATCGCATACGTCCTGGAGCAGGACACGGCAGAGCTTCTGGCGGATGCGGCAGTCAGCGCTTCGGCGCAAGCCCTGGCCCCGCTTGAAGCTTTGGGCGAGAGCTGTGACCTGGTCATTGTCGTCGGCGGTGACGGCAGCATGCTCGGTGGTGCACGTGCATTAGTGGATCATAATGTGCCTTTGCTGGGCGTCAACCGCGGCCGATTGGGTTTTCTCACCGACGTGGTGCCCGAAGACATTGAGGACAAGCTCGGTGAAGTCCTGGCGGGTAAGTATGTGGAAGAGCCGCGTTTTCTATTGACCGGAGAAGTGTACCGGCGCGGCAAATTGATGGGTGCCAGTGACGCGCTGAACGATGTGGTTTTGCACCCAGGCAAATTTATCCGCATGCTGGAATTTGAAATTTACATCGATGGTCATTTCGTAACCAGCCAGCGCTCCGACGGCATCATTATCTCCACGCCGACCGGCTCAACGGCCTACGCGCTCAGTGGTGGCGGCCCCATTTTGCATCCAGAGCTGGACGCCATCGGGCTGGTGCCTATGAACCCGCATACCTTAAGCAGCCGGCCCATGGTGGTGACCGGTGAAAGCCTGATCCGAGTGGTCGTGGGTGAGCATAACAGTACCAACCCGCAAGTGACCTTTGATGGCCAAATTCATGTCATGGCACATCCAGGCGACGAAGTCCTGATCCGCAAGAAACCTCAGCATTTGAAGCTGATTCATCCACTCAGTCACAACTTTTATGAACGCTGTCGCTCCAAACTGGGGTGGGGTGGTCACTTGTTGGAGTAGTGATGGATCGGAGCTCGGCCCCAAAGGGCTATGACATTATCGGTGACGTGCACGGTTGCGGCTTTGCTTTGGAACGCCTGTTAGAAAAACTGGGCTACCAGGAGGAGGCAGGCGTATACCGACATCCAGAGCGCAAGGTAGTCTTCCTGGGTGACATTATTGACCGCGGCCCCCACATACGTGAAGCTCTTCGGTTAGTGCGCGCCATGGTTGAGGCCGGGGAAGCGCAAATGGTTCTGGGTAACCATGAATTTAATGCCCTTGCGTACTTCACCCCGTCCGCTGACCCAGAGCGTGACTATCTTCGTCCACACATCCCTCGCAACGCGCGCCAGTTGGCGGAAACTCGAGAGCAGTTTGGTGATACGACGGAAGAATGGCAGGATTACTTGGACTGGTTTTTGAGCCTGCCATTGTTTTTGGAGTTCGAAAACTTTCGAGTGGTACATGCTTGCTGGGATGCGCAACTGATTGAGCAGCATCGGCAGCGCTATGGTGAAGGCTATATCAATCGAGAATTCCTTGAGGCCTCCGCCAACCCCAACAGCTTGGAAGGGCGCATCAAACAGCGCCTGACCAGCGGTGTGGATTTGCCCTTGCCGGACGGCATGAGTATTGTGTCCAGTGATGGCTATGAACGGAACAACTTTCGCACCAAGTTCTGGGCGCCAGATGCGCAAACCTATGGCGATCTGTTGTTTCAGCCCGACCCGTTACCCCCCGGTGTGGCACAAAGCCGCATCAGCCCCGAGCATCGCGAACAAATGGTAACCTACGGGCCGGACGAGCCGCCGTTGTTTGTTGGTCATTATTGGCTAAAAGGGCATCCGCAACCCATAGCGCCCAACATCGCATGCCTGGATTACAGTGCCGTAAAATTCGGGCGCCTGGTGGCTTACCGGTTCGATGGCGAAGCGCAACTGCGCGAAGAGAAATTTGTCTGGATCTACGTAGATCCTTGATCTTTTTTATCAAACACGAGAGCGCCTGTGAGTTGGACTCCAGTCAAACAACTGCCTATTTCGAAAGATTTATCAGGTCTGAGCCGTTTCCTGCGCAGTAGGGGATTCGTCCACCGCATCACCGAAGAAGGTGATCGGCAAATGCTTTGGGTCGACGACCCGGCAATGGCAGAACCGGTCGCGAGCCTGACCGAACGCTGGCTTTCCGGTGAATTTGATGCGCCGCAAGAACAAAGTCGGCAATCACCTCCGCTCATTCGCTTTGGCCCGAGCCCTAATCAAGCGCCTTTAACGTTGGTGCTTCTGGCTCTGAGTGTATTGGGTGCCCTGGCCGTTATGACACCTTGGGCGGAAGTGTTGGTGCCCATGCTCACCTTCCAGGATTTTACCTTGCGCATGACCGGCCCCGAGTTCGTCCCCGTTGCTGAAGGCATCGGCAGTGGCGAATTGTGGCGGTTGTTCACGCCGGCGTTTTTGCACTTCGGTATTTTTCACATCGTATTCAACGGACTCTGGCTTTGGGAATTGGGCCGCCGTCTCGAAGTTGCCGTAGGTTGGCGTCAGTATTTAATGTTTGTGCTGATTACCGGCACATTGGCCAATATCGCTCAGTACTATTGGAGCGGGCCGTCTCTATTCGGTGGAATGTCTGGCGTGGTTTACGCCTTGGTGGGTTACATCTGGATGCGCCAACGCCAAGCTCCGCACCCAGTACTGGCCGTTCCGCCCGGCATCATCGGGTTTATGCTGGTTTTTCTCATCATCGGTCTGACCGGTATCATCGACCAATTTATGCAAGGCTCAGTAGCCAACGGCGCCCATGTAGGCGGTCTTATGGCTGGAATGGCGTGGGGAATACTCGGCAGCAAGCGTTAGTGTTTTGTTATACTGCGAACTTTGTTGTCAAATGCCTATAGGCGGACATCGCAGACGAATTTTTTGGTGACGAGGAAATCAACGTACCTCCCTATTCGTCATCCCCGCGAAAGCGGGGATCCAGCGTTAAAGGCTGTTTTGCGCCGCGCAGTCTATGGATTCCCGCTTTCGCGGGAATGACGGATTTTCGGTAGAGGTTGAAGGCGTCTTTGTGTTTGGAATCCTCGCCATTGATGCATCGTCATCCCCGCGAAGGCGGGGATCCAGCGTTAAAGGCTGTTTTGCGCCACGCAGTCTATGGATTCCCGCATTCGCGGGAATGACGGACTTTAGAGAAAAGAGGTAAGGGCATCCTTTTCTTCCCAGTAAAACGTCCAATCGTGAAAAGAGTGCAAACATGAATTATCAAGAGTTATTGTCGTCAGTGACACCGGATATTTACCAGCGCCTCAAGCGCGCGGTAGAGTTGGGGAAATGGCCAGACGGCAATAACCTCAGCGCAGAACAGCGGCAGCTTTGCATGGAAGCCATTATCGTCTTCGAGCAAAAAAATCTGCCGCCGGAAGAACGCACCGGATACATTCCGCCCAAACCTGGCGGCGCTTGCGCAACTGAAGAAACCGATGCCGAAGCGCCACTGAAGTGGCGCTGAACCACCGGCTTTGTACGTGTCACCTCTGATTCACAAAAGGAAGGCCCCTTATGTCCGCACGAGATGCGCAACCCAATGCCATTCAACTCAAAGATTACCGCGCACCCGACTACTTGATCGATCGCACGGATCTTCGAGTGGACATTGGAGACGAGGTGACACAAGTCTCGGCTGACTTGGCGCTGCGCCGTAACCCCAGCGCGGATCAACCTGTCCCTGAACTGGCGCTCAACGGTTCAGATATGCATTTGATCTCAGTGGCCATAGACGGGCGGCCGCTGGAATCCCACGAATTTCGAGTCGATGAAGAGAGTCTTGTACTCATCAATCCGCCTGAGGAATTTCGCTTGCAAACGCTGGGAGAAATTAAACCTCAGCTTAACAAGTCCCTGGAAGGTTTATACAAATCCCGCACGATTTACTGCACGCAATGCGAAGCAGAAGGTTTCCGGAAAATCACCTGGTATCTGGATCGCCCGGACGTCATGAGTGAATTCACCACGACCATCGTGGCAGACAAAACCCGCTGCCCCTTGCTGCTCTCCAATGGCAACTTGTTGGAAGAGGGCGATTTAGAACACGGCCGCCACTTTGCCACCTGGCACGATCCTCATAAGAAACCCGCTTACTTGTTTGCGCTGGTCGCTGGCGACTTGCAGCACATTACAGATCACTTCACCACCCGCTCCGGCAGGGAGGTGACATTGAAGATCTATGTGGAAGAGAAAGACCTGGACAAGTGCGGGCACGCCATGGAGTCGCTAAAACACGCCATGCGCTGGGATGAAGAGCGTTACGGGCGGGAATACGATCTGGATATCTTTATGATCGTAGCGGTGGACGACTTCAATATGGGCGCCATGGAAAACAAAGGCCTGAATATTTTCAACACGGCGTGTGTATTGGCCAAGCCGGAAACCACCACGGACACGGGTTTCCAACGCGTGGAAGCCGTTGTAGCCCACGAGTACTTTCACAACTGGTCAGGTAACCGGGTAACTTGTCGTGACTGGTTTCAGCTAAGCCTTAAAGAGGGCTTTACGGTATACCGTGACTCCATGTTCTCCGCCGACATGGGTTCGCCGACGGTCAAACGTGTCGAAGACGTAAGCATGTTGCGCACCGCTCAGTTTGCGGAAGACGCTGGGCCGATGGCCCACCCAGTTCGGCCAGACTCCTACATCGAAATCAGTAACTTCTACACCTTGACCATCTATGAAAAAGGCAGCGAAGTGGTGCGCATGCTGGCGAATCTGCTTGGCCCTGAGTTGTTCCGTAAGGGCACGGATTTGTATTTCGACCGACACGACGGCCAAGCCGTGACCACTGAAGATTTCGTTGCCGCGATGGAAGAAGTGTCAGGGCGTGATTTCACGCAGTTCAAACGCTGGTACTCCCAAGCCGGAACGCCACTGCTTGAGGTGTCTGACTCCTACGATGCTGAACAAGATGAGTACCACTTAACGATTAGACAAAGCTGTCGCCCAACGCCCGAGTGTGGACGTAAACAGCCGTTTCATATTCCCGTGGCGATGGGATTGCTCGGCGCCGCCGGGCCGCTACCGCTGTTGCTTCAAGGGGAGGGCGGTGACTCCTCCAGTACGCACCGGGTGTTAGAGGTGACCGAAGAAGAGCAAACGTTTACGTTTGAAGGCATTCACGAGCAACCTGTGCCAGCGCTGCTGCGCGATTTTTCCGCGCCGGTAAAACTGCAGTACGATTATTCCCGCGATAATTTGACGCAACTCATGAGCCTGGACAGCGATGGCTTTTGCCGCTGGGATGCCAGTCAGCAGTTGGCCCGGAGAGTTATTGAAGACTTTATGGCCGCGTACCTGAGTGGCGAAGACCTGACTCAAGTCAAAGTTGATGCCCGGCTCATCGAAGCCTACCGAACACTGCTGAACGACGAGCACTTGGACAAGGCCATGGTTGCACTCATGCTGACGCTGCCCTCGGAGGCGTACATCAGTGAACAGATGGAACAGATTGAGGTGGAGGCGATTCACCACAGCCGACAAGCTGTGCGCCATGCGTTGGCTCTCGAGTTGGAAGCGGAGTTCCGAAGCGTTTACGCAGACCACGATTACAGCGTCGCTTACGAAGTCAGTGCCCAAGCCATTGCTCAGCGCTCGTTGGCTAACCTGGCGCTTGAGTATCTGATGTTGAGACAAGGCCCTGGCGTCGTGGCTTTGTGTGAACAACAGTATCATCAGTCCAGTAATATGACAGACCGCCTATCGGCCCTCACGCAAATCGTGAATAGCCCCGCCCATGCAGCCGCCGAGCGCAAAGAAGATGTTCTTAATGACTTCTATCAGCGTTGGCAGGGTGAATCTTTGGTGGTGGATCAATGGCTCCGGGTACAGGCAACCTGCCCACTGCCGGGCACTATGGAACGAGTGCGGGCCCTGGAATCACACCCAGCGTTTGACCCATTGAATCCGAACAAAATTCGCGCCCTGGTGGCCGCGTTCTCTAACGGTAACGCGATTAACTTTCATGCCACGTCTGGCGAAGGGTATGAACTTCTCGGCAACCATGTGCTGCGCTTGAATGCGGAAAACCCGCAAATTGCGGCGCGGTTACTAACGCCATTAACACGCTGGCGCCGATACCCGGGTGAGCGTAGCGAGCAAATGCGCGCCCAACTGGAACGTATTTTGGCGGAACCCAAAATCTCCAAAGATGTGTACGAAGTGGCCAGTAAAAGCCTTGCGTAGCTGAAGAAACCGGCTATGGCTCAAGAACTGGATCCCCGCTTTCGCGGGGATGACGTTACATGGGAAATCGGGTCATTCCCGAGAAAGCGGGAATCCATAGGCCACACAACTCGTAGAACAGGATGTACTTTCAGAGCTAAAGGAAAGAATCCCCCGCGTTTTGAGACCCTCGGAGGCAGGACGCCGACGCGGAGCGTACAGGGAAGTATATACAGCGTGTCTCAAAACGCGGGGGATTCTTTCCTGCCCGCAATTTCCGAATACTCTTTCAGCTTTCAGCTTTCAGCTTTCAGCTTTCAGCTTTCAGTTTTCAGTGGCCAAGACTCCAACGACAGCTCCGACCCTTCTGCACGCACACACCAACCGTGGTCGTGCCAGTCACCCAGCACAATACGCTCGGCAGGCTTATCGTTCACCGTCAGTTGGTGACGGTCGGGCCTGTGAGTATGGCCGTGAATCAGCAAATCGACGTTCGCCTCCTCCATAACCCGAACCACCTCTTCAGGCGTCACATCCATAATGTCTTCCGCTTTCATGCTGGTCATCGACTTACTGTGATTGCGCAGCTCAGTGGCTAACTGTCGGCGCGCCGCCAGAGGTTGCGCCAGCGCCTGAGCCTGCCACTGTGGTGAGCGCATTTGAGCACGAAACGCCATGTACTCCACATCGCGCGTACACAAACTATCGCCGTGCATAAGCAATGCCCGGCGATCACCCAGTTGGATGGTAGTCGGATCATCAATCAGCTTGGCACCGGCGGCGCTGGCAAAATCTCCGCCGAGCAAAAAATCCCGATTGCCATGCATCAAATAAATACCCACCCCCTGATCGGAAAGCTGGCGTAAATCTGCCGCGGTTTCCAAGGCTAGGGGACTGTCGTCATCGTCACCGACCCAGGCGTCAAAAAAATCACCGAGAATGTACAGGGCTTCGGCGCTCTGCGCTTGTTCACGCAGAAAACGCTGAAATCCCTCGGTGATGTGCGGTCTGGATTCGTGCAGATGCAGGTCAGAGATAAAAAGAGTTGTCATAGTGGGCCGTTTTTATTCGTTAACGGTTACGCGTTCAATGACCACCGGCTCCACCGGTACGTCCTGGTGGCCGCCTTTGCTGCCGGTTTTCACGTTTTTAATTTTATTGACCACATCCATGCCATCGGTGACTTTGGCAAACACGCAGTAGCCCCAACCCTGAGGGGTTTTATTGCTGTGATTCAGAAAGCCATTGTCCTGCACATTGATAAAAAACTGGGAAGAGGCACTGTGGGGATCATTGGTGCGGGCCATAGCCACACTACCCACGGCGTTGTTCAGGCCGTTGTCCGCTTCGTTTTCAATGGGGTCGCGGGTTTCTTTTTGTTGCATGTCTTCGGTGAAGCCACCGCCCTGGATCATAAAATTGCTGATCACACGGTGAAAAATCGTACCGTCAAAAAAACCGTCTTCGGCGTACTGTTTGAAATTAGCGGCGGTCTTGGGGGCTTTTTCGTGGTTTAACTCTAGGGTGATGTCACCCATGTTGGTATGCAGCGTAATCATTGGCGCTCCTTGAATGTGCAAAAAACAGAAAGGCTAATGATACGCGGCTTGACGCTTGGACGGAACCCGCTTGTTGTTTAAGGCTCAGTCGGCTTCCTGACACTTGGTCACGGCGACCTTCAGGCCCTCGATCTCAATGGTCAAAAGGTGGTCAATTACGCGGGCTTGGCTTTCAGGATGGCGGGAAGAGAAGGTCTCGGGCCAGTTGTCGCAGTAGATGGCGCCTTCCACGCTGCCGGTCTTGAGCAACGTACTGATGCCATGGACCAGGGACCAGGCGCTAAAAGATGCCACGGATGCTTGATATTCCGTAGCCTCGGCGCCTTGCTCACGAATCAGCTCAATCAGAGTGTCGCGCAGCATTGATTCGCTGCACACGCCTGCCTCGATACACTCCGGGGTGATTCGTTCGAAATCGGGGTTCCATGAAAATAGAGTGTCGAACAGGTGGGGTTTTTCCAGGGCGAAATGCATATAGGCATGGCCCAGCGCCTTCACTTTGTCTTCTGCTCGGCTGTTGGCAGGTAGTGCCTCAAGGGACTCCGCCATGGTGTCGCTAAGTTGAGCAAAGCCCAGGGTGCGCAACTCCATAAGCAACGCGGTTTTATCGGAAAAATGCCCATAAACCGCCGTTGGGGTGACTCCCAGGGTTTTGGCCAGGCCGCGCAGGCTCAACTTGTCCAGACTCTCCGAGGCCAGTGCCTCCAGCGCCGTTTCCAGCAGTGCCTGACGTAAATTGCCGTGGTGGTAATTGGCTTTTTTGACTTGATTCATAATTCTGCAAACTGCCCTCTGACGTTCAGTCTAGCAGATGTCATCCTTTCGCCACAGTACCGTGGGTGTATCTGTTTCAGAAAGGGGTTGGGAAATCAATATGTGCCACGAGGCGATGGATTCCCGCGTTCGCGGGAATGACGAGCGAGCGCCGCGTCATTGCATGATAATTTATTCTGGATTCCCCCCCCCCGTTCGCGGAATGACGTGTGCGGGCCCGAGTGAATGCTCTCTACCCATTCGTTCTGCGTTCGCGGGAGAGACGTGTGTGGGGCCGAGCGAATGCCCTCTACTCTATGCGTCCTGCGTTCGCGGGAAGGACGTGAGCGGGCCCGTGCGAATTCTCTCTACCCATTTGTCATCCCCGCGAAGGCGGGGATCCAGCGTTAACGGTAGGTTGCTAAAAGCCCCGGCGCAGCGTTAGCAGAACGCTGTCGTTGTAGCGATAGGGATAGATCATTTGCGCCTGGTCCGAGGCGCGGTAGTCAATCACGCTGAGGCTAACAGAGAAATTATCCACCGGGTCCCAGTCGGCGGAAAAACGCAGCACGTCGCCCTGATCCCCGACTAAGCGAATGCCCAGCGCGCCCAGCGCCAGGCGCTCATTAAACAAGGTATAGCGGAGCCGTAACGCCTGACCCGTTTGCCATTCGTCGGATGCCAGCTCGGCACTGTGATCATCGGTGTAGCTCCAGCTGAACTCACCCGTGATCGTAAGGCGTTGAATGCCACTGTACTCAGCGGCGACCATGGCCCGCCATTGGTCGTGCTCCGCCCAGGGTTCAAGGGGGTTTTGATAAGGCAGGTGTACACCCCGGTGCCAGGCTTGCTCGGTCTTCAGCAACCAAACACCACGCGTACTTTGCAGCGCCAGGCCGGCGACTTGCTGGCGCCAGGGCTCAAGGATAATATCGCCGGGTACGGCCTCTGGGACTACCGGGTCCACTCCGGGCTGTCCAAAGCCGGTCGGGCGAGTGTCAAAGCTGTACACATCAGCCAGCATAAACTGAGCGTCCAGCCCCGGCCGGCGAGTGTGCCAACGCACCGCCCAGCCTGGTGAGCTACCGCGCCGAACTTGTAGGTCTGGCGCTTCGTTCGGCGCACCACCTCGAAACTGGATAAACGGGTCGAACTCCTCCCGCGCGGCGGGCAGGCGGTCAGTGGGCATCTCCGGCAAAAGCACCAAGTCGAGCTGGTTGTTCCAAGTCAACGTCAAGGCGGGAACGGGCAGGCGCAGATCCTCCAAATCTTCCTGCCCAGGCCAACGTTGGTCCCGCCGCGCCAGAACATCCGTGACCTTTAAGGTTTCCGATTCACCCCAGGCCAGCGTCTGGTACCCGCCCTTAACCCACCAGTCACCGTCCTGCCAGGAGAGGTAGCTGTCCGCCGCTTCCCAGCGCCACTCACGAGCACGACGCTGTTCGCGAGTAAATTCATAGCCGGACCAAGCGCCCTGACGTTCCAGCTCCGGCAGCCAGTCGTGAATGACGGAACCCGCCAAGCGCACCCGCCAATTATCACGACGCCATGTTAGCTGTCCGTACAGCTGCGTTTCGGTGCGAGTGAAGTCCGAACCTTGTCGGGTAAAGCCCTCGCTAGGCGTCCGGTACCCGTAGCCAGTTTTCTGCTGTACCCAGCCGCGATGGCTCCACGCACTAGGCTCGTCTTCCGCCGCGCGGCTAGTGGTATCCACCTCACCAAAAAAATCGGCCTGGGCGCTACCGAATGGCAGTGCCAGAGCGAAAGAGAAAAAGGCGGTTTTCATTCTATTCATGGTGAGTCACTTTCGTTGGCTCCCTAATTATCATCCCCGCGAAAGCGGGGAACCAGCTTTATCGCGCCATGTGCCACGCTCCAATGGATTCCCGCTTTCGCGGGAATGACGGGGGTGTGCCAGGATGATGGAGCATAGGGGTGCCTCACAATTCGTCATCCCCGCGCAGGCGGGGATCCAGTTTTATGGTTACAGGGAAGTAATGTCAGCGTGATTTAAAACACAGGTTTCCCTTTCCCCGCCGCCTATAAACCCTGTTGCATAGACTGTGTTGTGAACAAGCTCTCATCCGTATGCTCGTTATAACGCACCTCGCTAAAGCGAAACACACTGGCGTGTTCGCGTTCGCCGTTGCGGGTGGTCACCATTTGCAGGCGCATAGGCGTCCAAATGTCATCGATCAGTTGCAAATCGCTGGCGGTAAAATATTTGATTCGGTTACCACGCGTCACCCAAATTTGGCCTTGCACTTGTACAAAATTGTCCTGCCGAATCCACAGGTGAGACTTCTCATAACCCGTTTCTCGGGCTACACGATCAGCAAACTCCGGCTTGGGCGTTGATTGAATAAGCCATGTCTTGGCGCCATCCACTTCAGCGTCGTCCTCCAGTATTTCGTAGTCATACCAATCAATATTGACACCGTTGATGTCCGAGTAAGTAAAGTCACTGCCCATGAATGAGCCGGAACGATCGCCCGCAGCGACTCGGCGCACCTGCTTGAGCGCCGGCAAATACAGCCAGGAATCATCGTCACGGTCGTCCGTGTAGTCGTAATTCATATAGGAAGTGCCAGCCACATCCGTGGGTGAAAGAAAGAACGAAATGGACTTTTCCACTTCATCGGTTTCCAACGTAAAAAGTCGGATGTCGCGCACTCGCTCTCGTCCGCGGCGGTCAATCAAAATCAGTTGCGCGCGTGCCACGGAAGAGTCACCGGTGTAGCGATTGTCGACTTTCTCCATAATGGCGCGGGCGTCCAAAGTTTCCGCCACAGTGAAGGGCGACACCATAAACAGAGCTGCGAATAGGACGCAGGATCGGGTAAATACTTTCATGAATGGCTGGCCTCCGACGCCGAAAATTGTTGTGAGACTTCTGAGTCCGGTTCCTTTTCACCGTCCAACCAATAGAGCAGGGCGGGCAGGGCAATCAAGTCGCCCACCAGCGCCAGGGCCATAATAGTGGCAGCGAACAAGCCGGTATAGATGTACGGAATGAACGAGCCCAACAGCATGACGCTGAACCCGGACACAAGAATAATAGAGGTAAAAATCACCGCGCGACCCGCCTCTGTCATGGCCCGTGTAATGGCATCGTGGGTGCTTTCCCCAGTGCGCTTAGCGCGCAAGTACCGGTTTAGCACATGTATGGCATCGTCCACGGCGATACCCATGGTCATGGCACCCACAATCATGGTGCCTAAGTTGAGGGGGACATCCAGCAGCACCAGCAGGGAGCCCGTCATTAAAATCGGCACCACACTGGGAATAAGCGCAACCAGCCCGTATTTTACGGAGCGGAACAACACCACAAAGCTTACGCCGATTATCAGCAGCGCTATCATAAATGATCTGAACATGCCCTGGTTAATGTAGACATCCTGAGCGTGATACATCACCACGCTGCCAGTCAGCTCAACGCTCAAGTCTGGGTGTTCGCTTTGAATATAGCCTTGTAGCCTTTCCAAAAAGGCGCTGGTGTCGCTGGCCGCCATATTGGTAATGGGCGCGGTAACGCGCAGGTAGCGCTCATAGAAGTCTTTTGCATCGGTCAGGTCTTCCTCCGGCCCCGTATTGTCGTATAACAATAGAAATTGCGCGGCCAATTCTCGGCTGTCCGGTAACAAATACATGGACGGGTCATCATAGTGTAGGGCCTGGTTAATCTCCCGGTGAAAGTCGATCAGTGAATTGATACGCCCGGCTTCCGGTTGCGCTTGTAACCAGGATTGTAGCTCAGCCACTTCCTGCAAAAACTCCGGCCGGTGAATGCCGCCTTCTGCGCCGCTATCAATCAGCAAATCAATATTTTGAATGCCATTGTAAACGTCATCGAAGTAAGTCAGATCTGACCGAGTCGGGTTGCTCTCCTTGAAGTAGGTAATAAAGTTTGAATCCACTTCCAGGCGTGGAATCAGTATCAGGCTACCCGCCAAAAACAGCACGCCGATCAACGTGATGGGCCTGCGATGGCGGCGGGTAAAGTCCGGTAATTGTTTGGTAAGACGAGCAATGCGACCCGTATCAACCGCGTGCTGGGTTCTAGGTGAGAAGGCGGTGATGAAGCTCAATAACGCCGGCATCAATGTCATGGCGACCAAAAACAACGTCAGCGCGCCTATTGAACCCAGCCAGGCGAAATGACGCACCGGAACCAGTTCGGTAACACCGAGGGCGGCGAAGCCACCAGCGGTCGTCAGGGCCGTATAAAAGGCGGGTACCCACAAGTGTTCAACCGCTGATTGCGCGGCCAACTGCGGCGTCTGCCCTTGAGTGCGAAAGTGGTAAAACTCCACCAGTACGTGAATGGAGATACCCACACCAATGATAATCAGCGTCGGCACCAGAGCAGAGCTAACCACAGAGTGGGGCCAACCCAGTAGCCCCTGCATGCCCGTCACCAACACAATGCCGGTGCCAATCACGGCCCAGGGCAGTAGCATGCCGGTTAAGGAGCGAAAGCTGATAAACAAAATCAGGATCATCAACGCCGCCATGGTCGGGTGAATCCAGCTTTGATCCCGTTTGGTGAGCACTTCAAACTGTTCTGTGAACACCGGCTGGCCGCTCAAGTAAAGCGGGTACCCCTGCGCTTCGTACTCGTGCTGGGCAATATGCTCCCTGAGTGCGCCCATCAAAGACATTTTCTTGTCGCTGCTGCCTACCTCATAGCGAATTCGGCCCACAACCCGTGTATGGCGCAGATCTTCCGTTATCAGCGACCCCAAAGCCATGGGTTCACCCAGGATAGTGTTTCGCGCTTCCGCCAGTGATTGCGAGTCGTCAATAAACTCGATCAAATCATCCGTCGCCAGCATGGCGCCATCGGAGTGAGTGTATTGGTATTTGGTGAGCGAGCGCACCTGGGTAATTTCCGGGCGCGACTCCAAAAAGCGGGTGAGTTCTTCTACTACGGCAATAGTCTCCGGCGTGAACACATCAGGGTGGCCATCGGGAGCCACCACACCGATGGACAGGTATTCCACATCACCGAACAAATCCAATAACTCGTTAAAGTTATCCAGATTGGGGTCACCAGTTACGAAGTAACTTTCATTGGAATTGTCGTAGTAGAGGTTATTCATGGGTATGAACGAGAGCCCCGCCGCGAGCGCGAACAGAGCAATGACCAGCCAGCGCCATTGGGTGACAAACCTGGCCCAGCCATGAATAAAACCTTTCATGAGACTTCTCCTTGTAAGCGCGGCGCGCGGATCAACGCCGTGAATGCTCGGGGCTGATGGAGCTAAAGTTAACACCACAAAGTTAACAATGTAAAGTTGAATCATTAACTTTTTTCAAGCTCGTCTAGCGGCCAGCGAGTGTGTAGACTTGCGTCGCTAAGAGGCAGCTTGGTGGTTACCGCCGCTGGAAGGTCAAGCACAATCGGATTAGAGCTATGAGTCAGGGTAAATTCATCACTATTGAAGGCACGGAAGGCGTCGGCAAGAGCACAAACCTGGCGTTTGTGCGTGACTGGCTGAGTGGCCAGGGCCGGGAAGTGGTGGTAACGCGCGAGCCGGGTGGTACGCCGCTCGCGGAGGAAATTCGCTCCCTGCTGCTGACCAACCGGGCCGAGCCCGTATCCCCAACCGCCGAGTTGTTATTGATTTTTGCGGCCCGTGCTCAACACTTGGAGCAAGTGGTAAAGCCTGCGCTGGCCCGGGGCGCCTGGGTACTGTGCGACCGGTTTACCGATTCCACTTACGCTTATCAGGGCGGCGGCCGCGGTTTTGATAAGGATCGGATTGGCTTGTTGGAAACACTGGTGCAAGGAGACTTGCGCCCAGACATGACCTTGATTTTGGATATCGACATCGAACTGGGCTTAAGCCGCGCCCGCCAACGCAGTGAGCCGGATCGTTTCGAGGGCGAGACCGTACGATTCTTCGAACAAGTCCGCGCCGCCTACCGTGATTTGGCGGCGCGTGCACCGGAACGTTACGCCGTGGTGGATGCCGGTCAACCGCTGGAGGCTGTGCAGAAGGATATTGCGAAGGTGCTGGAACGGCTAAACGGCTAGCAGCCGTCATCCCCGCAAAAGCGGGCATCCAGAAGAGCTTAACTATTACTCGTCGTCTCCGCGAAAGCGGGGATCCAGTTTTCGCCTCGGTTTAAGCGTTTCGCTCGGACCTCCGGTCGCATATGGATTCCCGCTTGCGCGGGAATGACGAAAGGCGTAGATAACTTAACTGTTACTCGTCACGCCCGCGAAAGCGGGGATCCAGTTTTCGTCTCGGCTTAAGCGTTTCGCTCGGAGCTCCGGTCGTATATGGATTCCCGCTTGCGCGGGAATGACGCAAGGCGTAGATAACTTAACTGTTACTCGTCACGCCCGCAAAAGCGGGGATCCAGCTTTCGCCTCGGCTTAAGCGTTTCGCTCGGAGCTCCGGTCGTATATGGATTCCCGCTTGCGCGGGAATGACGAAAGGCGTAGATAATTTAACTGTTACTCGTCATCCCCGCGAAAGCGGGGATCCAGTTTTTGTCTCGGTATTGCGTTTGAACAGTCTAGAACCTCAACCCAATCTGCAACGCTGCACCGGCGGAGTCATCATCCCCAGAAATGGCTGCTAGGTCGATATTAAACACACCGGGTGAAAAGCCTAAGCCGACCGAAATAGTATCACTGAAATTGTTCTCCAGATCCTTTTGCAGACCAGCTCGTAAATGCATCCAGCTCAAAGGACTGAATTCCACGCCTGCACGAAGGCTTCTCCGGTCAGCGCCTGTGGCCAAGTCGGGGCTAGCGGCCAGGTCTAACGCACCTTCCAGGCTCACGCGGTTGGTCTGGTAACCCAAAGCTGCGGTTATGCGTGGCTCAGTTTCCATAACGCCACCGTCCACTGTTTCATATTCCCGACTGAGGGCATTATTCACGGCCAGTGCATAGCGCATGCTTCCCGCCATGTAAGTAACACCGGCGTCCAGGTTAGTACTGGAACTCTTCACGGTATAGTCGGCCGCATCGAAGTCGTCTTCCTCAAATTCGCGCAGGGTAGAGTTATAGGCAAAGGTTTCTACAGTCACGCGCTTCGGTGTTGCGCCCACCAATAACTGACCCTCGCCCAGACTGAATGACTTGGACAAGGCCACGCCAAGGTCAGAGATCACGGCTCCGCGTGCGAAGATGGAGGAGCTCAGGTCATCAGGATCAAAGTAATCATTGATGGCGTTTTCGATCCTGAGATAATCTTCCTCGTCCACCACGGTATACACATCGGCGCTCAGGCGGCTCCGGTGAATAAAACTAACGGATACGAGATTGTTTGGAATCGCCACCACCAAACTGGTGCCTACGTCGAGCAGGACGTACTGATCTTCAATGTTTTCCAAATGACTAATGGCGCGTTGGGCTAAGTCTGGCGTAAGATCCTGGTAGCTGGTGATCGCATCCAGTTCATCGAGAAAGTCGGTCAGCTCGTCCAGGTCGTCGAGCAATTCAACGTCGGCGGAAATAAACGCACCGACACTTCCCACCACAGCAAACCGGTCACCCTCTTTAAACGAAGCACCTAGACTCGGGTTGTACAGCACACCATCGGCGTAACTGCCAGTGGCATAACCAGCTCCCGATAAACCGGCTAGGCGAGCATTGCCTAAATCGGAAGCGTAAGCGGTTCCCGTCGCAGCGAGAAGGGCGAGGCTGAGCAGTGTTTTTTTCATAATTAGCAGACCCGATGTTGTTAAAGATTAAATGTAAATCGATCCATGCCGTTGCGGATGAGTTTTTGCGGAAAGACCTGTATGCGACCTTTTTGTCGCCAACCGCTCCGCTTCAATTAATCCGCCACTCTCGTCATTCCCGCGTACGCGGGAATCCATGTCTGCACAGAGCTTTGAATGCAAGGTCAAAGCGGCGGTAAATCCTGGATCCCTACCTTCAAGGGAATGACGAATACCTTATATGAAAGTAGTCTGGAATCGGGCGCCTAGCAAAGTTTATGCGCTAAATTTTCATCAAAAAGCGGGGGCTGAACGAAAACAAACCCGAGTACCGTCGCCAGGATCCGTAAATGCCAGAGTACAGGCGTGCAAATGCAGGCGGGTAGCGGTGACGGGAATAGCGCCGGGTGTATACAACGTGTCGCCAAGAATAGGGTGGCCGATCGCAAGCATGTGCACCCGCAATTGATGAGAACGGCCGGTCACGGGTGTCAATTCCACACGCGTCAGTTGCCGCTCCATATCACGCCTCATTACCCGGTAACGGGTCAAGGAGGGTTTACCCTGTTCGTGGTCCACCATCTGGCGGGGCCGGTTAGGCCAATCGCAAATCAACGGTAAATCTACCTCTCCTTCATCATCAGCCATCAGGCCATTCACCACCGCCTGATACGTCTTGCTGACTTCGCGCTGCTCAAACTGCCGACCAATATGCCGCAACGGCTCATAGCCCAGAGGCACCACCAACAAACCAGACGTGGGCTGATCCAGTCGGTGCACAATGCGCGCGTTAGGGTAGGCGGGCAGCAGTCGGTTGATTAGGCAATCCCACTTCTCGGGCCCTTTACCCGGTACCGTTAACAGGCCCGCTGGTTTATCGACGATCAGAAAAGCATCGCAGCGGTGCAAAATGTCGGGCAGGGCGGTGGACATGGGGGCGACTCAGACACAAACGGGTGCGGATTATTGCAGAAAGCGCCCCAAGACGAAACGCGCGTTGCACTGGCGCGGTTGCGCCTGCCCCCCGGCCCGCTTGTCATCCCCGCGAAAGTGGGGATCCAGTTTTTAGGTGAGCGGACCCGGACTTACATGGGTTCCCGCTTACGCGAGAATGACGAAGGTTGTGGAATGGCACTACGGCCGTTCGCCATCCCCGCGAAGGCGGGGATCCAGCTTTTAGGGTGCTAACCGTCCACATGGATTCTCGTCAGCCGGGGAATGACGAAGGTGCAGAGTAGATGCAATCCTCGTAAGGGTGCCTTACCATGGCGCTCATTCCCGGCCGCGTGTCGGAAGACTTTGGCAAGAGACTGGCGACCCTAGAGAACATGAGAGACTTTCCGGCCCTTCCATACCCCTGGCAGCAGAACGACTGGCAAAGCTTCAGCGCGCAGTTGGAACAGCGCCACTTGCCCCATGCGCTAATGCTGGCCGGCCCCCAAGGCATCGGCAAACGGCACCTGGCCGAAGCGCTGGCCCAGCGAGTACTCTGCTTATCTCCCGCCAGCGGGACCGCCTGCGGCAAATGCCGTGCCTGCGACCTGATGAAAGCCGGCACCCATCCGGATATCACCTGGCTAGAGCCCGAAGAGCCCGGCAAAGCCATCAAAATTGATTCCGTACGGGCGCTGATCCAAACCCTCGGCCAAACCGCACAGCAGGGCGGCTACAAGGTGGTAATCGTCGACCCCGCCGAAGCCATGAACGCCAATGCCTCCAACGCCTTACTGAAATCCCTGGAAGAGCCCGCAGAAAACACCCTGCTGATTCTGATCAGCCACACCCCCAGTGCGGTCATGCCCACCATCCGCAGCCGCTGCCAAATGCACCTGCTTGCCCTCCCTGGCGAGGAACAAGTACTGCGTTGGTTGACGCCGCTAATGACCGGAAGCCAGGTGGCACCGGAGCGCCTTCTGGCCGCCGCGCGCGGTGCGCCTTTGACAGCCCTAGCTCTGCTGGAAGGTGATGCCCTGGAGTGGCGCGAACAGCTCCAGGATGGCTTAGTCCAGTTAAGCGAAGATCGCGTATCCGCTATTGCGCTCGCCGCACAGTGGCAAAACGCCGACGTGGCGGCCACCTTGGAATGGCTCCTGGGCTGGGTGCATGACCTGGCTCGCTGGCGCGTCGGCGCCCCGAGCGTGGTCATGGATGAGCTGCCTGAGGCGGCTCAACAGCGTTTTCGGCAGCTCTCGCTGCCAGTACTGCACCGGTACTTGGAAAAGCTGCTCACCACAAAAAAACAGCTGCTCAGCGGCGCCAACCCCAATAAGCAGCTATTATTGGAGGAGTTACTGCTCGATTGGGGTGTTTTACTGAAGCAGCGTGAGCGGAGCCAGTAGACCTATTTTGTATGCCCAAATCGGATATACTTGGGTAATTATCGAGCGGAAGAAAGGCTGGGATTGGACGCGTCGGGACAAGTACCCCAACCCTCGTCATCCCCGCGCAGGCGGGGATCCAGATTGTAGTGGTAACGTGGTTGCCTATGGATTCCCGCGTTCGCGGGAATGACGGAGTGAGGGGGAAACCGGCGAATTGCCAGAAGGAAAGGGTAATTACGTTTTGAGCCCTTCAGGGCCAGGGTTCTCGGGTACCCGTCATCCCCGCGCAGGCGGGGATCCAGTTAGGTGGTAATCGTATTGCCTATGGATTCCCGCTTTCGCGGGAATGACGGAGTGAGGGGGAACCGGAGAATTGGCAGAAGGAAAGGGTAATTACGTTTTGAGCCCCTCAGGGCTACGGTATCTCGGGTACCCGTCATCCCCGCGCAGGCGGGGATCCAGATTGTAGTGGTAACGTTACTGCCAATGGATATCTGCCTGCGCAGGAATGACGAAGCGAAGTTTGTTTAGCGATTTTTTAAACAGGATACGATATGCAAGCAATTGGCGGCGGTGCCCGCAACGGCATCCTCTCACTGACCATTAAGGATAAAGCGGTCCTTTATGCCGCCTACATGCCTTTTGTAAAGCATGGCGGCCTGTTTATCCCCACCAACAAGAGCTACAAACTGGGCGACGAAGTCTTTATGTTGCTCAACCTGATGGACGAGCCGGAAAAAATCCCCGTGGCCGGCAAAGTCGTCTGGGTCACACCCAAAGGTGCCCAGGGCAACCGCGCCGCCGGTATTGGGGTTCAGTTCAGCGATCAGGACAACACAGCCGTCAGCAAAATCGAAACCTACTTGGCGGGCTCCCTGGAATCCGAGCGCGCCACCCACACCATGTAAAAAGCGGGTGCACCTGCGGCACCCCAGCTCCCACAAACGGCGCCCCGGCTTGACTCAGCCACCGGACGCCAGTGTAAGATTTGCTCCCTGAATTCGAAGCCGCCGCGCTCGCGCAACGGCTTTCCATTGCCCAGCACCGAGCGGACCCTATGCTTGTAGACTCCCACTGCCACCTGGATAGACTCAAACTGGACCCCTACAACGGCGACCTGTCCGCCGCCCTGGACGCGGCCCGCGCACGGGACATCCAACAGTTTCTGTGTATCGGCGTCAGCCTGGATAACCGCCACGCCGTACTGGACATCGCCCACCGCTTCCCAGACGTAGTGGCCTCCGTGGGCGTCCACCCCTGCGACGTTGAGTCTGGCACAGCCAGCGTGGAACAGCTGGTCAACTGGAGCCAGGACCCAAAAGTCGTCGCCCTGGGCGAAACCGGCCTGGACTACCACTACTCCCCCGAGACCAAAGCCCTTCAACAAGAAAGCTTTGCCATGCACCTGCAAGCGGGCGCACAAGCCGGCTTACCCGTGGTGGTGCACACCCGCGATGCGCGCGCCGACACCCTCGCACTGATCAAAGAACACGGCGACCTGGAACACGCCGGCGTTCTACATTGTTTTACCGAGGACTGGTCCATGGCCAAGGCAGCTATGGACAGAAACTACTACATCTCCCTGTCCGGCATAGTCACCTTCCGCAACGCCGAAGCCCTGCGCGATGTGGCCCGTAAAATGCCCCTGGACCGACTATTGGTCGAGACTGATTCCCCGTACCTGGCCCCCGTACCGCACCGAGGCAAGTCCAACGAGCCGCAATTCGTCCGCGACGTAGCCGAGTTCGTGGCGGAAGTGAAAGGCGTTTCCTTCGAGCAGTTAGCCGAACAAACCACGGCTAACTTTTATCGTTTGTTTCCAAAAGCTCAGGCGTTTGTTACGAGTAGGTGAGTTAATGTACGCGCTGTTCACTCGCGCTAACGTCCTTCTCGCACCTCCCTGTCATTCCCGCGAAAGCGGGAATCCAGGTGCTCCGCGCTTGGGGCAAACCGCAAAAAGCTGGATCCCCGCCTTCGCGGGGATGACCCAATTTGCTTCTGGGTGACGGATGGTAAAAGCGCCGGATCCCCGCCTTCGCGGGGATGACCCAATTTGCTTCTGGGTGACGGATGGTGAAAGCGCCGGATCCCCGCCTTCGAGGGGATGACGCAATTTGATTTTAGGTGATGGCTGGTAATAACGCTGGATCCCCGCATGCGCGGGGATGACGGAGAAGGAGACCCCTAGTCTCCGCACGGTATTACTCGCTTCTCCCTGTCATTCCCGCTCCTTCCTGTCATTCCCGCACCTCCCTGTCATTCCCGCGAAAGCGGGAATCCATAAGCACCGTGGCACAAGGAGGCTTCAAGACTGGATCCCCGCGTGCGCGAGGATGACGGGCAAAGAGTGTAGGGTATCCTTTGCTTCCGCTTTCATAGTCATTGCGTGATAAACTAACGCAATTCCAACCCAAGACAATAAAGAGACCACCATGGCCGATCGTAACACCCAGGCGCAGCAGCTACGCGTAATGCTGGAATTGCAAAACAGCATGAACACCAAAGTGCACCCCCAATGGCGAGAGCAGAACTTCGAATTCTACCGCGCTATCTGGGTGGAATGCGCCGAGCTGATGGATCACTACGGCTGGAAGTGGTGGAAAAAACAAAGCCCCGATACCGAACAAGTGGCTTTGGAATTGATCGACATCTGGCATTTTGGCCTAAGCATCCTGCTGCGAAGCGGACGCACTGAAGATGAACTCATTGCCCAAATTAACGAGCAACTGGTTATCAGCACCGATCAACCCGATTTTCGCTTAGACCTCGAAGCCTTCGCCGCCGCCACACTGGCCGACCGACAATTTCACGTGCGCGAGTTCGCCCGCCTGATGGCCGGTATTGAAATGGACCTGGACGCACTCTATCGCGGCTACGTGGGCAAAAACGTTCTTAACTTCTTTCGCCAAGATCACGGCTACAAAGACGGCAGCTACCGTAAAAACTGGCAAGACGGCCGTGAGGACAATGAGCATCTCGTAGAGTTGGTGCAAACCCTGGACGCCAGCCGCCCAACCTTTAAAGACGACCTGTACACGGCTCTGCAAACCCGCTATCAAAGTTAAGCACCGCGCCAGTATTCTTTAATTATCGCAGCCACTTCACAATGCCGCTTTCGCGTCATTCCCGCGAAGCGGGAATCCAGAATCGACGCTACACTAGCTCCTTCGAAAACTGGATCCCCGCATGCGCGAGGATGACAGGGGAAGGGGGCCTTGGTATCCACAAAGCATCCTCTACGTCATTCCCGCGAACGCGGGAATCCATACTGACCCATACTTCGCAATTGACGAAAAAATCCCACATAAACCCCCGCATTTGGAATCGCTCAACAATTGCGCTAAAGTGATCTATCGCTAACTCAAGGCGCTAAAACACCGCCTGAGTAGTCACGAATAATAAGCGCACCGGAGAAAAGCCATGGCTCGCAGCCTGCTACTGTTTCTCATCTGTCTGGCACTGCCCGCATACAGCCAAGTCGTCATCAATGAAATACAATCCTCCAACGGCATTACCGTTGATGATGAAGATGGCGACAGTGAAGACTGGATCGAGCTGTACAACGGCGGAACAGAAGCAGTCAGCCTAGACGGCTACTGGCTATCAGACGACTACGGCAACCCCTCTCGCTGGACCTTCCCCGATGTAACCTTGCAAGCCGGCGACACACTCCTGGTATGGGCCTCCGGCAAAAACCGCCGCACGCCCGGTGAACCACTGCACACCAACTTCAGCATCAGTGCCAGCGGCGAAGAAATTCTACTGCATAACGCTGAGGGAGATTTGCTGGATGAAGTGGAGCCACGGCCGATTCCCACCGACGTATCCTGGGGTCGCTCACCCAGCGGCGCCGATAACTGGGTTTATTTTAGTGAGCCTACCCCCGGTGCGGCGAACGACACCGACGGCTATCAGGAAATACTTGAGCCCCCATCCTTCTCCGCGACGGGTGGTTTTTACGACAACGCCTTTGATCTGGAAATCACTCATCCCGACCCTGACGTGACTATCGTCTACACGCTGGATGGCTCCGTGCCCAACGCCAACAATCTGGACGGCACCAGTTACCAGTACAAAATGAGTTATCCGCAAACGCAAAATAGCGAACCCACCGATGAACTTTTTGAGCGGGAATTTCGCTCGCACACCTATGCGCAAGCGGTGGAGATTCAAGATCGCTCCGATGAAGACAACACCATCTCTGCCATTGCCACCAGCTACCACAATCCGCCGTACTATTTACCCAGCCAACCGGTCCCCAAAGGCACCATGGTGCGCGCCCGAGCTATTAAGGACGGCGCCATTCCGAGCCCCATCACCACACACACGTATTTCATAACCGAAGACGGCCAGCGACCGTCCGAATTGACGATTATTTCCCTAGGTGTTCAGGAAGACGGCCTGTTCTCCTACGACGACGGCATTTACGTACCGGGTGCCCGGTTTGACGAATGGCGTATCAATAACCCCAGCCTTAACGCCGACGGAGCATCGGCGGCCAACTATCAAATGCGTGGAAGGGAGTGGGAGCGCCTTGCGCACCTGGAACTGTTTGAGCCGGAAGGCAGCGAAGCCGCCTTGAAACAGGACATAGGTGTGCGCGTGCATGGCGGCTGGAGCCGTTCCGGTAAACTCAAATCCTTCCGCCTGTACGCGCGCAACGCCTACGGCGATTCCCGTTTTAATTACCCCATGTTCCCTGGCCGAGACGACACCGGCTTCAATCGCCTGTTGTTACGCAACTCTGGCAACGACCGAACTTATACGATGTTCCGCGATGCCATGATCCAGGCGTTAGGCGAGGGCATGCGCATGGACACTCAGGCCTATAGGCCTACAGCGCTTTACCTTAATGGCGAGTATTGGGGCATTTTGAATTTACGCGAGCGTTATGACCGCCATTACCTGGGGCGCACCTACGGCGTCGATCCGGACAATGTCGATTTCATCACCAACTACAACGACATCGGTGAAGGTGATGACACACATTACCGGGAAACGATCGACTATATCGAAAACAACAGTCTTACTGTCAATTCCAATTTCGCCTATGTACAAACCCGTGTGGACACCGACAACTACATGGATTACACCATTGCCAACATTTTCGCGGACAACCGAGACTGGCCGGGTAATAATATTGACTACTGGCGCTTGCGCACCGACGAGTATCGTCTGGGCAGCCCCGAAGGGCACGATGGACGATGGCGTTGGCTTTGGTTTGACGCGGACTTTGGTTTCGGCTTGTACGACGGCGCTTCCAATGCCACCCGCGACACGCTGACCTTTGCCACGGAAGCGGGCAACACCGATTGGCCCAACCCGGATTGGTCCACCTTATTGTTGCGCAGCTTGTTGGAGAACGCTAATTTCCGTAACGACTTTATTAACCGCTTTGCGGACCTACTGAACACCAATTTCAGTTCTCAGTATGTGACCGGCGTTATCGACTCCATGAAAGCCACACTGGAACCGGAGATTCCCAACCACATCGATCGCTGGAGCCATCCGTCAAACCTTGACAATTGGCACTATCAAGTCCAAATCATGACTGATTTCGCCAACGCGCGCCCCAATCACCAACGCCAGCATATACGCGATTACTTTGGTCTGAGTGGTGACTATCAGTTAACCATTGACCGGGGACAAAATGGTGGCCATGTGCGGGTTAATACCATCGAAATTAACGACAGTACACCTGGAGTTGGGGACGCCGTTTATCCTTGGACTGGACAGTATTTTTCCAACGTACCCATTGAATTGGAAGCCATGCCAGCACCGGGCTATCGATTCAGCCATTGGGAAGGTTTGCCCGATGGTACGCCCGCCAAGACCACCGTCAATCGCAGCAGCAATCTGGAGGTAACCGCACACTTTGTGGAAGCACCATCGTTCCTGCACGCCTGGTTGTTCGACGGCGACATGGCCAACAATACGCCGTTTGAAAGCATTAATGCCCACTTCAGCCATACCGAGCACAGCGCGCGCCTGGTGTTCCACTCGGCCCTGCAAGGCTATCCCTTTGATGAAGAACACGAGGATTGGCGCCGCGCCTCTATGGAGCGCCGTGGCGGAGCCACACCGATCAACTACAAGTTGGAAACCCCTTACGCCGACGCGAACCTGCGCGCACTGCAAATTAAACAACCCTTCCGAGGCGATGCAGGCGAAAACACACTGATACTTGAGTTGCCCACCACCGGCCACAGTGACGTGGTGTTGCGTTTCGCCGCGGTGGATGAAGGCGCGGCTGAGCAATTGCTAGTGGATTACTCTGTCAGTGAAAACCCTGTGTGGACCACCGCCGGTCTGGCGCAAACCATACTCCCGCTAGGCGATGAATTTCAATTGTATTCCATTAACTTCGCCGGCTTGGATGCCGTCAACGATAACCCGCACTTTCGCGTGCGCATTCGCTTCGCAGGCGAAGACATGCACGCGGATGATGGCAACCGCGTAACCTTCAATAACATTACTCTCGATTTGCAGCAGGACTCGCAACTGGGTTACTTCTGGTTCTTTGATAACAACCTGGCTAACAACACCGAACTGGAAACCATCGCGCCGCACTTTGCTATCGCGCCCGGTGCGCATATTGAATTTCAATCTGCGCTGGAAGCCTACCCGGACACTGACCGCACCGCATCCATGGAGCGGCGCAACCGGCCCGTGGAACTCAACTATCAGACCGAGGGCAACTACGGGCTCGACTTCAGCGAGGCCGAAGGTTCCATGCGCGGTATGCAAGTGACCCAGCCGTTCCAAGGCGCGGCTGGCGAGAACACGCTTATCTTCCATATGCCCACCGCCGGCATGGCCAATCCCGTTTTCCGCTTCGCCGCCATGGATGAAGGTGCCGCGCAGTACGTTCGCATCGACTACGCCATAAACGCTGGACAGCCGGTGTGGCGAACACTGGGGCTGGAAGGGCACACCTTTGCGTTGTTGGAGGACAGTTACCAATTGTACGAAGCGGATTTCTCCAACATAAATTCCGTGAACGACAATCCGCACTTCCGCGTGCGCATGCGTTTCGTGGGCGATGACATGACCACGGACAACGGTGACAGAGTTACCTTCAACAACATCAGCCTGCACCTGAAGCCGCTGCCGAACCAAACTCCAGTAACGCCCAATGAGCCGGACCCGGATCACCCCAACGCACCCGCCAACCATCGCTTTGCGCAAGCGCAACCCATCAGCGGTGCCAGCGGCAGCCGCCTGGGCACCACCCTGGATGCCAGCACCGAAAGCGGCGAGCCGGATCACGCCGCCGAGTTGGAAACGGTCACCTCGGGCAATAGCGTGTGGTGGGTGTGGCAAGCGCCGGAAACCGAACGCATGCGCTTCAGCACCCACCAAAGCTACATTGATACCGTGCTGGCCGTATACGTGGGCGATGATCTGGAAAATCTGACCCGCGTACCCGCGCAATACCTGGCGGCGGATCAACTTTGGTTTTTAGCCGAGGCCGGCGAAACCTACCGCATCGCCGTAGCCGGTGCTGAAGAAGCGGAAGGGGATGTGGCTCTGACTTGGCAAGCCGCGGCCTCCGAAGCCATGCCCATCGTCATTGATTTTCAGCCGGGCGAGCCGGGCATTATTTGTGAAATCGACGATTGCAGCATGGACGAAAGCGGCAACCTGCAAGTGAGCGCGGACAGTTGGACGCTGAATGTAACCCTGCCAGACGATGGCGTGCACCGGCACCAACTGCAGGGCCTAGACGGTGAGGGCGCTGCCCAGTGGAGCTCTGAGTTCGCCGGGGAACGGTCCGGCACCTGGACGCGGGTGATCGCCGATGTGCAGGGTCAACCGGTGCTCATTACCCGCTTCTACGGTACTCTGAACAGCGAACACTTGGTGGAAGCATACTCCGATGGCCGCAGTCGGCACCGAATAGTCGCCACCAATGGCGACGAACTGCTGCACCTGCTCAGCCGAATCCCCGGTCTATCCGTATCCGCCGACGCTCAAGCACACATTCGTACCGAGCTGCTCATCCCAGAGTCGGCGGATCCGGCTTTGCGCGCCTTGCTGGAAGTGGACGATGAAGTGGAGCTGCGCGTTCGATACCAGCGCTTCAACTCCGTGAGCGACCAATGGGAGGACACTTCCGACCTGCTCAAGGAGTCCCGCTTCCCCGCTGGCAGCCGCGTAGTATTGGAACGAGAGGATGGTGCCGTCGAAGTCATCATCGAAACGGATATACTGAATGATCTCTATTTCTAGGAGCGCCCTGACCGTGAAAAACACCTTGGCGAACACACTGCAGACGAAAACAGAGCAAACCACAGCCGCGTTGGCGAAACCGTTTCAAGCCCGGCTGCTTGCCCTTATGCTGGCCGGCCTGCTCACCGCCTGCACCAGCTCCGACTCGGACCCCGATGACGTGACCGACCCCACAGAACCGCCAGACCCCACCCAGCCGGAAGAAGTGGAAATGACCCAAGGCGACGCCTACAACGTTTCCCCCAACGACCGCCTGGTCAACACCAGCCCCGAAGCCGCCAAAGTCCGCGTCCACTTCCGCCTGGACGAAGAAACCGCCGAAGACTCCGCCACCGCCACACTCCTAGAGGGCGAGGCGAACCTATACCGGTAATAAAGACCAAA
>NZ_JAVDDU010000001.1 GCF_030848505.1 Marinimicrobium hydrolyticum | reverse complement strand
AATGTGCCCGGTTTTATCTGTTACCCATGTGCCCGGTTAGTACCTTTCAAAATGGATCCCCGCCTTCGCGGGGATGACGACTCGAGCGGATACGCCGTCACTCTTTACGGTTCTACCGCCCCTCGTCATTCCCGCGCAGGCGGGAATCCAGTTCGAGCCGATGCTGTTGAGTCGTTCCTGCTCGTGGTGACGAGCACCTGGACGTGAAAGGATAATGATGGTGACGCCATTGGCTATAAGGTCATAAACGTTGGGTATTGGGAACTTGGCGAGCGCTCTGGTATTCTTCCGGCCTTTGTTTGGATGCAGCTGAGACCCTCGCCATGAGCAATGAATTGGTAACCACCGTCGATCTGGACGCTGAATTGCAGAAGCAATCGCCCCAAAAGATTCTCCAGTACGCTCTGGAACAGTACGAGAATTTGGCCATTTCCTTTAGCGGCGCCGAAGACGTAGTGCTGGTGCATATGGCTCACCAGATTAACCCTGACGTACAAGTCTTTTCTCTGGATACCGGTCGTCTACACGCGGAAACTTATCGCTTTATCGAGCGTGTGCGTAAACATTACGGCATCAAGATTGACGTGATGGCCCCCGATGCCGAAGCGGTGCGTCAAATGGTTAGCGAAAAGGGCTTGTTCAGTTTTTATGAAGACACCCACCACGAGTGCTGCGGGATTCGCAAAATTGAACCTCTGCGCAGGAAGTTGCTTGAGGTTGACGCCTGGGTGACGGGTCAGCGCAAAGATCAGAGCCCTGGCACCCGCGCGGGCATTCCTGTAATTCAGGATGACAAAGTGTTCGCCCGCCCCGGCGATCGCCTGGTGAAGTTCAACCCCTTGGCTAACTGGAGCTCCCAGCAGGTATGGGACTACATTCGAGCCCTGGAAGTCCCTTACAATGAACTGCACGACCGCGGTTTTATTTCTATCGGTTGCGAACCGTGCACCCGCCCGGTTGGGCCAGGGCAGCACGAGCGGGAAGGCCGTTGGTGGTGGGAGGAAGCAACCAAGAAGGAGTGTGGGCTACACGCTCAAAACATTGAGAGCTAACTGTCTGCCACGCGGAGGCTGGAATGAAAATCACCCTGGTGAAAAAGATTCTGCCGGACGGCTCGCCCTGTCGGAAATGCCGAGACGTTGAAAACCAGTTGAGAACATCCGGGTGGATAAAAAAAATCGATGAAGTGTTGGAAGCACACCAGACCGACCCCGACAGCCCCGGCATGCAGTTGGCACGTCAGTATCAGGTAAACAAAGCGCCTTTTTTTATCGTGGAACGAGAAAACCGGAAGCCGGAAATTTATACGGTTTACCTGAAGTTAGTGAAAGAGGTCCTGGAGCCCAGTACAAACGAAGGGCGGCAATAAGCCGCCCTCTTTCGTAAACGCTCCACATCCTAAACCGCCCGCGACAGCACCCTACCCCTTCTTACAATCCCGCTCTGGGGTACTCGACTCCGTTACTGGCCAAACCACAATAACCGCCCGGATTTTTGGCCAGATATTGTTGGTGGTAATCCTCAGCGTAATAAAACTCAGACGCCGGTTTAATTTCCGTTGTAATCTCGCCAAAACCGGCTGCCGTCAGCGCGGGCTGATAAACTACGGCACTCTCTTTGGCCTTGGTCAATTGAGCGTCGCTGAAAGTGTAAATACCGGAGCGATACTGGGTGCCGCGATCATTACCCTGACGCATCCCCTGGGTGGGGTCATGCTCTTCCCAGAAGAACTCCAGTAGCTCGTTAAACGCTACCTGCTCAGGGTCGTACACCACCAACACCACTTCATTGTGACCGGTAAGACCGCTGCACACCTCTTCGTACGTGGGATTGGGCGTATAACCGGCGCTGTAACCGACGGCGGTGGTGTAGACGCCCTGCAGCTGCCAAAACGCGCGTTCGGCACCCCAGAAACACCCCATGCCCACAATCAATCGCTCACTGCCTTTCGGAAACGGCGGCTTCAGAGGCGTACCTTTTACGGCGTGGCGGTTGGTGACAGGCACAGCTTGAGATCGCCCGGGTAGCGCATCCTCGGGCTTGGGCATTTGGGTTTTACGCTCGGAGAAAAACATGACGCACCTCCCGATAAAGCAAATAAACCGATGAACCTACTTGCTGTTGATAAGCGCTGCCGCGCTGTCTACTCGCCCGACTCGTGCCCAAGCGCGACAACGAAAAGCACCACCCTCTTAGACGCCGTCATTCCCGCGAAAGCGCAGTGCTGTCCGGAATAGGGTGAGTGTTCAGTAGTCTCAGACTATGGCACTCTTTTCTCAAACCAAACTAACACCCAGTAAACTCTTGAACTGGATCCCCGCTTTCGCGGGGATGACGGCTATTGGGTATTAAAACCAACGGTTTTGACTGCCGCGCTCCCACCAGGTCAGCAGCAGGCGATCGACAGCGCCCTGGGCGGCAAAGCCGAATTTTTCAGGGAGGGATTTTTTGTGCACAAACTCCACTTGGTAGATGTCTGCCTCCGGGTGCTGAGCTAGCAGGTATTCGTCGCTGGTTTGCAGGCCATCCACCAGATTCACTTCGGTGGCACGGCGACCAAACCAGATCTCACCAGTAGCCACTTTGGCTATGTCCACCTGGGGCCGATGCTCGGAGACAAACTCCTTGAACAGCACGTGAATGTCTTCCAGGTCTTCTTTAAATTTCTGCCGGCCTTTATCGGTGTTCTCACCAAACATGGTAACGGTACGCTTGTATTCACCGGCCGTGAACATCTCATAGTCGATGCTGTTCTTTTTCAGCAATTTGTTGAAGTTGGGCACCTGAGCCAGTACGCCAATGGAGCCGAGAATGGCGAACGGTGCGGCGAGGATTTTATCGGCTACGCAGGCCATCATATAACCGCCACTGGCAGCGACTTTATCTACGCACACGGTTAGGGGAATCTTTCGGTCGGTAATACGGGCCAGCTGACTGGAGGCTAAGCCGTAGCTGTGGACCATACCGCCGCCACTTTCCACTTTCACCACCACCTCGTCACTTTCCGTCGCCAGACTCAGAACGGAGGTAATCTCCTGACGCAGGTTCTCGGTCGCTGAGGCTTTAATGTCGCCGTGAAAGTCGAGTACAAAAACGCGCTTTTTAGGGCTTGGCACCGGCGTGGTCTTTTCCCGCTGGCCGCCCTGTTCTTTAAGGGATTTTTTAAGCTCTTTTTCTTCGAGCTTGCGCTTTTTCTTTTCGGTTTTTTCTTCTTGCTTTAGGGTCAGCTTATCCAAGGCCGCGTGGCGGAGCGAATCCGCCATCTCTTTGAACTTGTCATTAAGATTAGTGACTTCAATATGGCCTTTGTCGTGCTTTTTCTTTCCTTTGCTTCCCAGCGCTCCAATAAGGCTCACGATCACCGCCAGCGCCAGAACAAAGGTCAAGGTCTTGGCCAAAAACAAACCGTACTCCGCTAAAAATTCCAAAGTCAGACTCCGTCTTTAGATGGGTAAATTTAATCGTCCCAGATGGCCAGCGCATCGCGCGCTGGACCGTTCAAAGGTCTTGCCAGTAAACCGGCGCTGGACAGGCTTACTTCGAACAGGGCGTTGTCCGCCATAGGTACAAACGTGGCGCTGCTGTAATTGGCATCCGCCAGCGGCATTACCTGCGGGTAACGCCGCAGCCATTGCCATGTGTCCAGGCGCCATTGGCTGTCGCTGAGATCATAAACGGTACGCTCAACACTGCGCTCATCCTCAAGCATAAAGTAGCGGCCGCTGATTCGATCCAGGCGATAGCCGGGCTTTACACCCATGCTAGCGACAAAACCTTGCCACTTAATAACGCGGGCGTCCAGTTGCCACTGATCGCCACGCAAATCAAACTCCACTTCTTTGCCGTTACTGTGCACCAAAGTCGCCAGGTAATTCTGCTTACCCATTTGGCGAAAACTCAAGGTAGCCACTGGCTGTTCTTTAGGCAGTTGTTTATAACTGATGATGTCATAGGCTACCATGGCGAGCGCTCCTGCACCGCCCATTAGAGCCAGGCCGAACATACCTCTTAACCAACCCAGGAACCAGCGACTTCGCGCCAGGGTCTTTACTGCGCTATAGACTAACAGGCCACCCAGCAACAGCACGAACACCGCAAGTATTGTGTAGAACATGGTACGCCCTTTTCAGACAAATCTGGACTCACTAACCGCCTGCTGAAACGTTTCCTGGGATCTAGCTCCGAGCCGCTACAGCGTTTTATAACAGTCTGTTCGTCATTATTGGTTCTTATTCTGCTGTTCCGCGACAAAATGCGCAATCAGCTGACCGGAAAGAGTTTCCGGTGGGGGCACCTCGGGCAGGCGATCGTAGCGCCACCAGTCTGCCTCCACGATCTCCGTTTGATCCACCCGGATCGCTCCGGCCGCATACCGGGCATGGAAGCCCAGCATCAATTGCCCGGGAAAGGGCCAGGGTTGGCTGCCAAAGTAGCGCAGCCCCTCGACCTCCAGGCCGACTTCTTCTTTAACTTCCCGATGGACTGTGTCCTCCACCCGTTCGCCTACCTCTACAAACCCCGCTAGAGCAGTGAATATCGGGTTTTTGGACCGGGCGTGACGCGCCAGCAAACAGTGGTCACCACGGGTGACCAGGGTAATCATGCACGGGGACAAGCGCGGATAAAACCGAAGGTCGCACTGAGTGCATAAGGTAGCCCGTTCTCCGGGAACATCCTGCGTGGGCCCACCACAGCGGCCGCAGAAACGGTGCTCGCTACGCCAGCGGCTCAACTGTAAGGCTTGCCCTGCCAGGGCGAATAGTTGGTCATCCAGTTCGCCCAGTTGGCTGCGTAGGCCTTGCCATTGGGCATGAGCGAAAGATTGGGGCTGCGACAGGCTAACCAAAAAGTGTGGGCGTCCGCGTACATAGCCCAGCAGTTGAGGCTTGCTGCCCATGACGCTCTGAACTGCGGTCAGTTCCGATTCAGAACACAGGTACAGGCCTCCCTCCTCGCGACACAGGAGCTGCTGGTCATACACCAGTAGATATGCGCCTTGGGGCCGGACTGATTTAGGTTCGGTCGGATTCATGGTGGTGGGCCGCTAACGGACCGGGTACCCTAACGCCTCCACGCTTTCTTCCGCCACCTTAAGCACGCTGTCGTCTGCATCGCGCTCGTACTTGATGGTGTCCAAGTAGTACTCCAGGCTGATGACGGCATCCGCAAACGTTTCCAGCATGTGTTGCACGGCAGCGGGCTGTTCGTTTTGGAGCAGCGATTGCTCAACAAAGCGCACACAAGCGGACACCAAGGCGGCCGCACGGGGCAGGTTCAATAGAGTCATACCGCCACGAACGGAATTTAAGGTGTTGGCAACGTTCTTGATGTGCCCGACATCGTAATTGGATTCAGCGAAGGAGCTTAGCGCCCTTTTGACCAGGGAAAGGCCTGATTCCGCCTCTTCAAACACCAGTTGTTCCGCTTCCGCCAATTGGCTATGGGCGATGATGTCGTGACGAGAGGTGGCGTTGATCTCCGCTAGACGCTCATCGGAAAGACTGGTCTTACCCAAGCCGGACACCGAGCTCTCAATGTACAAAAGCGTGTCCGCCACGGCGAGCAGCTCTTCGGGGTCTATTTGTACTTTGCCTTCCTGCCAGCCGGCGATTTTCTGGATCTCCTGGCGCAGGCTGTTGCTGGCGGAAACCAACCCGACCACGGCCAGAATGTCCGCGACTTTCTTTAGCGTATCCAGCAACTCGGGGCTTTCGTTCAGAAGCTCGGTACCACCTTGAGCGGCACGCTCAAGAATATTTTTGGTGCTACGCAACTCATCTTTGAGTACGGCGCTCATAGAGTCGATGGTATTGGCGCTGGGGCCTTTAAGAAACTCCAGTTCCCGGATTAGCTCCGCATCGTTGTACGGTAAGTGTTCAACTCCGTAAGCTTTGGCTACCGCAACTACTTTAGGCGCGTCGGAACGAGACAGGGCCACCAGGTAGAGCATCTCCTTTAACAGGGCAGGATCTGGCGCTTTATCCAGAGCGCTTTTCCCTTCCGCCTGCACTTTTTTCACTTCACGATCCAAAGTGCTGAGCAGGCGTTTTCGTCCCATCGTTAGGTGCAGTTTTTTCTCGGCTGCGGCTTCCAGAAAGGCGCTGCCAACTCGCCAGAGCTCCCCCATCGGGTAACCAACGCAAGCCGAGTCCAAACGCTCCATGGAACGTGCCATCATGCTTAGCGCTGGGCCAGTACCCTTGCCCTGTAGCACTTTCAATAAGCCCACTTGGTACATGTGTCGCAAGCGGCGCACCACGCTATTCAGATCTTCACCCAGTACCGCCGCACTCTGCTGCTCGGTGCGCGCCACCTTGGGGATATCGAATACGTAGAAATGACTTTCTGGGAGCAGAGGCGCTTTGCGAATCTGGCGCAGCTCATTAATGTACGGGATTAACAGCATGGCCATGCTGCGTGACGTTTGTAGGCAGTACTCGAGGTAACGGGGCAAAATAAAGAAAGCGGAAGTGAGTACGTCGAGCTGTCGGTCGCTGTTGGGCTCTTCGCCCAGGGGAATATCGGTGATGTGCTCCACCAGCTCTTGCGCCAGAAGATCCACGCCTTTAAGTTGCAGCAAGCTCAAGGTACCGCTGATTTGCTTGATGCCATCAATGCAGCTTTGTAACAGCTCGGCGTTATTACGTTCAGAGGCAAACTGCTCCAAGTGCACGGCCGATTGCTCGATGGTGGCAATCAGCTCATCCTGTACCAGCTTGAGTGAACTCAGGTTGACTTTTTCGACTCCGGTCACTGCGGCTATCCTGTTGATTTGGCTTATTCTCCGAGGACTGAATGATGTTCACTTCCCTCGCCCCCAGCAGGCCACTAAGACCTCTATTCCACTAAGAATAGCAATGTAACGCCACTTACCCAAGTTTTTATGGCAACTTTACAAACCCGGCGTAAGTCCTTGTCCTGATTGTTAAATACGTCTCACAGTTGCCGCTGATTGGACCCTTATTCAGCCCAGAGGCAAATGCCGCCGCTGGCTTTGGCGATTGCCTCCAGCTTTTCCCGGTGCTCAGCCAACTCTTCTGCGACCGCCTCTATCACCGGCAACACCGGACGGTTGGCAGGCAGTGGTCGCGGTTCGCTGCCGGCGACACCGGATCGCCCGCTCTTGGAATCCTCTCCACCGAGAGACAAAGCCGTCTGACCGCCAGTCATCAGTAGGTAAACGTCGGCCAGAATCTCAGCATCCAGCAACGCGCCGTGAAGTTCACGCTGGGTGTTGTCAACACCGTAGCGTTTACACAAGGCATCCAAATTGTTCTTCTGCCCTGGGTGCTTGGAGCGCGCCAGCAGGAGCGTGTCCATCACGGTACACACACTGGTTATGGTCGAAACCTTACCGCCCAGCCGCTTTAGCTCGGCGTCGATAAAGCCAATATCGAAGGGGGCGTTGTGAATTACCAGTTCAGCACCGTCCACAAACGCCATAAATTCATCGGCGATCTGGCTGAACAGAGGCTTGTCCGCCAGCATTTCATTGGTAATGCCGTGGACTTCCATCGCCCCGGCGTCCACCTCCCGCTCGGGATTGATGTACTGGTGGTAGTGGCGGCCCGTGAGGCGTCGATTCACCAGTTCAACGCAACCTATCTCGATGATCCGGTGGCCCTGCGCCGTTTCCAAACCCGTGGTTTCCGTATCCAACACAATCTGACGCACGTTTAACTCCTCAATTCATCAATGCCGCGGTTGGCCAACTGATCGGCGATGTCGTTTTCCCGGTGGCCGCTGTGGCCTTTGACCCAGTGCCAAACTACCTTATGGCGTTGATTTTCCGCATCGAGAGCCTGCCAGAGGTCGACGTTTTTAACCGGCGCCTTGGAGGCCGTTTTCCAGCCATTGCGTTTCCAGCCGGCCAGCCAGCCACTGATGCCCTGTCGAACATACTGGGAGTCGGTCGTTAAAGTCACTTCACAGGGCTCTTTCAGGGCGGCCAACGCCTCAATGGCCGCGCGCAACTCCATGCGATTATTGGTGGTCTGTGCTTCTCCCCCGTACAGGGAGCGCTCGACGTCTCCAAACCGAAGCAACGCCCCCCACCCGCCTGGGCCAGGATTGCCACGACAGGCACCGTCGGTAAACACTTCAACTTTTTTCAAGATATCGCCTCTACTGGCTTGATTTGCAAGCCTTTTGCTCTTTTCTTATCGATTTGACGCCCTCCAGGCCCGGGGCGGTTTTGACGCTCTCCCAGCTAGGCTTCAGCGGAATGGGCGCACCTAGGTCTTTCCGGGCCACGATGATATAGACCCCGCCCGGAAACATGGGCAGCTTTTTACCCCAGCGCTCCAACCAATGCAAATGGCGCAATGCTCCGGGGCGCTGAATCGGTGGGCGGTAAAAACCGTGATTGACCTTCACCAACTCAAGATCCAACAGCTGAAGCCAATCCAGTACCCTGCCCAAGCGCAACGACTGATGTCGCCAGCGGGGGCTGTCGCTAAAACAGCGCGCCACCCAGCGCCCTATTCCCAGCAGACTCCATGGGTTAAAGCCCACGATGACCAAATGGCCTCGCGGTATCAGTACACGCGCCACCTCCCTGAGCAGTTGGTGCGGGGTTTGGGAATAATCCTGTAGGTGGTGTAACAACACCAAATCCAGTGATTCCGCTGATAAGGGGAGCGAATGAAACTCCGCTACCAGTGGCGACAGCGCCCCTTGGGTGGCCGTGGTGGGAGCCAGGGTAAACCGGTGGGTAATGCGACTGCCCCGCGTAAGATCCAACGCGGGATCGACACTCATCTGCAGCAGGTGGTAGCCGAATAAATCCTGCAGCTCTGGCTCCAATAACATGCGTTCCTGCTCGAGCAACGCCTGGCCGAGCGGCGTTTCCAGCCAAGCTTCTACATCCGGTAAGGACTGGCGCAGGGGCACCACACCAAAGCGCTGGCGCATAAAAACGCGCATTCGGCGAATCAAGCGATTAGGCATGGTCGTCCAGGCTACAGTTTGGTGTTGGCGATCAGATTCTTTATCATGCCAGTTACATCGCCATACAACCAGAGACGTGAGGCCCCATGTTTGACATAGAAGCCATTCCGACCCTGGATACAAATTACGTGTGGCTGCTCAAGGGCACCGATCGCCGAGCCTACATAGTGGACCCCGGCGAGGCGGCTCCGGTGATAGAGCGGCTTCAGGAAGGCCAGCTGACACTGGCGGGCGTACTGATCACACACCACCACTGGGATCACACAGACGGACTCGACGACCTTTTGGCGTACTCTCAAGTGCCCGTTTACGGCCCCAGCTCTGTGCGGCAGGTGTCGGAGCCACTATCAGAGGGCGAGCACCTCACCCTGGAGCATGTCACCTTTGAGGTGATTGCCCTGCCCGGCCATACCTTGGACCATATTGCGTACTACTCTCCGGCAGGCGCCAACCAGCCGCCGGTCGTATTTTGTGGAGATGCACTGTTCGCGGGCGGCTGCGGACGACTGTTTGAGGGGACGGCCGAGCAGGCCTTACACTCCCTAAAAAAACTCACGCAGCTGCCTCCCGACACGCTCGTTTACTGCGCTCACGAATACACCTTGGCAAACCTGCGCTTTGCGCGCTTGGCCGACCCCGACAATCCCGCACTGGAAAGCCGCCGGGGCCGGGAAGAACGAGCCCTTGCCCGCACCGGCATCACACTACCCACCGTTATGAGCGAAGAACTGGCCACCAACCCCTTCCTGCGCTGTCGGGAGCCGGCGATACGAAAACAGGTTGAAGCCCACGCCGGACGAGAGCTGAAAACCGAAGCTGACGTTTTTGCGGCCCTTAGAAGCTGGAAGGATGCCAACTAATTTCCCTCCCCGAACAGGTTGTTTTTCAACCGCCTGCTAAACTCTATTTAGGCGCTAATTTGGAACTTGTGGCACTAGGCGCCATCTGAGGCTAGGCGCCCAAGTTACCTTGACCAGGGTTTGACCAGCACCTAGAATCGCATAAATCCTCCGAGCGGGTGAGCCTAGCGCCACTCGCCGTGACCCATAACAAATACGTGACTTCATGAAGTTCTTAAAAAACCCCGTAGTAATCGCTTTTGGCTTGATTAGCGTAAGTGGGTGCAGCTCCCTCGTGAGTCAGCCAAATGATTCCTTTGCCCTGCCCTCCAGCGCGCGTATCAACATCGCGGATGAATACTGTCATTTTGACCCAGAGACTCATGGCGACTACGAAATTGCCGATTTGGGCAATCTTTGGCCGCGATTAAGGGCCGGCTATGGTTTTCCTGAAGCGGACAATGAACGCATTCAGACGTACGTAGACTGGTATAAACGCCACCCTCACTACATCGATCGTGTGGTGGAGCGCGGCAGCCGTTACCTCTATCACATCGTCAACGAGCTGGAAGCCAGAGACATGCCTCTGGAGTTGGCGCTGTTGCCCATCATCGAGAGTGCGTTTGATCCCTTTGCCTACTCCCATAGCCGCGCGTCCGGCATTTGGCAGTTCGTGCCGGCCACCGGCCGTTACTACGGATTGGATCAAAACTGGTGGTACGACGGACGTCGGGATGTAGTGGCTTCCACCGACGCAGCTCTGACTTACCTTTCGCGCCTGCACGCCCGTTTTGACAACGACTGGTTTTTGGCTCTGGCGGCTTACAACACCGGCGGAGGCAATCTGAATCGCTCCATTCGCCGCAATACCAGAGAAGGCCGACCCACAGATTACTGGTCCCTAAGGTTACCTAGGGAAACCCGGAATTACGTTCCCCAGCTCATCGCCCTAGCCCGAGTCATTGGGGACCCCGAAGCCCACGGAATTACTCTGCAACCTGTTCCTGACGAGCCTTATTTCGCCGAGATCATGGTGGACTCGCAGATCGACCTGGCGCAGGCGGCCGAGATGGCCGGCATCGACATCGACGAGCTTTACCTGTTGAACGCCGGGTACAACCGTTGGGCGACAGACCCGGAAGGCACGCATCGCCTTCTGATCCCGGTTCAGAACGCAGGCCAGTTTACCCAGCGCCTGGCAGAGCTCTCTCCTGAACAAAGAGTCAGTTGGACACGCTATCAGGTTAGGTCGGGCGACTCCCTGAGCACCATTGCCCGGCGGCACAGAACCAGCGTTGGGACTTTGCAGAGCGTCAACGACCTCAACGGTCACATTATTCGCGTCGGTCAAACACTGATGATTCCCACCGCGACTCAACCGGATGAGCACTATGCCTATAGCGCTGGCCAGCGGTTGGAACGACAACAAAATCGCGCGCGCGGTGCAGACGGCAGTCAGCGAATCGAGTATACCGTTCGCTCTGGAGATAGTTTTTGGAGGATTGCCCGTCAGCATGGTGTAACGGTCGGCGCCCTTACCAACTGGAACGGAATGGCCCCAGGGGATCGTTTAATGCCGGGGCAAAAACTGGTGGTTTGGACGAGAAATCAGGCAGTCGCCAGTGCTAGTGCTGAGCAGAGCCCAGCCTTCAACAACCGATCGACTGTGCGCAGAGTGAATTACCGAGTCCGGCAGGGAGACTCCATTGCCCGGATTGCCAATCGTTTTAATGTTAGCGTCAGCGATGTGCTGAGCTGGAATCAGGTTCCTGAAAACAGCTACATCCATCCGGGTCAGTCTTTAACCCTGTTCGTAGACGTTACTGGCAACTGAATTTAGAACGGTTAAGTAAGCTTTAGGCTGGCAATCTGTTTCGCGCCGCATAACGCGTGAAAGCTAGATAAAAAAGCGCAGGGAAAGCGCAAGGAACGAAAAGTGACCAGCACCAACTCCGCCAGTCAAACCCCACCGAAACGAAAACGCCCAATGCCCGCCTAAAAAAGCGGACATTGGGCGTGGCGTGTTACGTCTTAACGACGACGAATATCAGCACGCTCCTGGAGCATATCTTGATAAGCCGCATAGTCCTGTTGACCGAACATGCGACGAAGGTTCTGTGCCATGGCATCGCGCTCTTCAGCGCTCAACGCTTCCAGCGTGCCGGGATCCACATTAGCCAATACCACTACGTGGTAATCCAAACCAACATGAACACCGCCCACTACAGGCTCGTCGGTCGTGGGGCGAGGCATTGCAAAGGCGTGATTGACCAATTGGCGAGGCAGATCGGCTTCATCGCGACTGATCCCTTGCACTTCCTGCACGTCCAGGTTCCAGCGCTCAGCTACAGCGTCTACCGGCTCGCCTCTTTGCAGCGCTTCTTCCACCTGCTCTCCACGCTCTGTTAACAAGCGACGCGTCTCTTCCTCTTCCAGGTAAGTCGCGATCTGCTCACGGACATCGTCCAAAGGCCGAACGAACGCTTCTTGTCGATCAGTCTTCTTCACCACCACAACACGACTTGGGCTAAGCTCAAGTACATCGCTGGGATTACCGTGTTCCAACACCTCTTCTGAGAAGGCGGCCTGGATAACTTGTCTGTTGGCCGCAATACCTTCACCACCAGAGCGACCGAAAAGACCGGTGTTCTGAACCGGCAGACCCAACTCTTCCTCGACTTCTGCCAAGTCTTCAGCGTTAAAGGAGACTTCGCTCAACCTAGTCATCATCGTAACGAACTGGTTTTCTGCCTGCACTCGTTTTAGCTGTCGGGCAATTTCATCACGCTGGTCTTCAAACTGAACCGGATCCGAGCGACGCTCATCCATCAGCTTAATGAAATGTACGCCATACTCTGTTTCAACGGGTTCAGACACTTCACCCACGGACAGTGCGGCTAAGCGATCTTCAAAAGCCTCCGGGAATTCACCCTGCTCAATAAAGCCCAGGTCTCCGCCTTGGTTACGTGTACCAAAATCATCTGAAGTTTCACGCGCGACCTCGGCGAAATCTTCGCCAGCAGCCAATCGTGAAGCCACAGTTTCAAGACGCTCTTCATCACCGTCTTCGATCAAGATGTGCGCAGCGCGTCTTTGAACGCCCTCACGCTCGGCTGCAGCCATATTCTGCTTAAACTGTGCCCGCAGTTCAGACTCCGGAATGTCGATGTCATCCATCAACCGTTCCACGCTCAGTTCCACATAGTCCACGGCGACTTGTTCTTCCTGGGTGAACTCGGCCTGATTATTCTCGTAATACTCAATAATCTCTTCATCAGTAATACTGACTTCGTCGGCCACTCTCTCAGCGTTCAGGGTGACGTATTGAAAGTCGCGCGTTTGATAGCTTAACGCGATCAGGTGTTCCAGCTCTGCGGGCGTCACAAACCCACTTCCGGATATGCCATTGGCAAGCTGGTTAATCAGCATCTCTTCTTCCAAGGCTCGCCGATAAGTGGACGGCGTAAACCCTGCAGAGCGGAGCAGTTGCTGATAGCGGTTTGCATCGAAGCGACCGTCAGGGCCCCGAAACTCTTCGGTGGCGACGATCATGCTGTCGAGTGTCTCTGGACTGATGGCCATACCTTTGGAGCGAGCCTCCTGAACCAGGACGCTGCGTTGAATCAGGGTATCAATGGCAGCCGGGCGAAGCCTTTCATCACTGAGAAATTCGTCCGGCACGGAATCGCCAAAACGACTCAGCAGTTGACGCCTTTCCATATTGACCTGTCGGCTGACCTCCTGCTCGGTGATGTCCTCGCCATTCACCGTAACGACGGTATTAGGCGACCCCCCACCAGTGAACAACGCCTCAGCGCCGGACAAGGCAAAGATAATCACCAGAAGGCCGATTAAGATACCCGCCACAACCCCTTTGGTGTTGTCACGAAGACTTTGCAACATGTGTGTGTGCTCCTATTATTTGGCATAGCCGCAGTATCTGACCGCGCTATGCGACCAACGGCGGCAGTCCACTGCCCGCTGGCCAACGATCACTGATTTCGGGGAATCCCTGGTTCAGTGCTACTCTGAATTGGCAGTGCCGAATGATGGATTCGACCTCACCGGTTTAGCTAATAAAAAGGGCGCACCGTTCAGATGCGCCCTTTCATATTACCGCCCTTCATGGAAGGATACTGTTTAGTCGTTAAACCATCAGTCGACATCCAAGTACCGGCGGCTTTTATGGTGCTGTTTCAGCTCGGCCACTCTGGCCGGGCTGGCGGCCCAAAACGCTTAGTTAACGGCGTCTTTCAGCGCTTTACCTGCTTTGAAGCTCGGTACTTTAGCTGCTGCGATCTGTATTTCAGCGCCAGTCTGCGGGTTGCGACCGGTACGTGCAGCACGCTCTTTTACCGCAAAAGTGCCAAAACCAACCAGCACCACTTGATCACCTTTCTGCAGAGCGCCGGTAATGTTGTCTACCATGGCGTCCAAGGCGCGGCCGGCGGCTGCTTTTGGAATATCCGCAGATGCGGCGATGGCTTCGATTAGCTCGGATTTATTCACACTTAACCCCTTTTGATTATTGGTTCAGAAATCGATTATATACAGGTATGCTTCTGTGGTGCGGACTACTGAGGCCCCAATGCCGCCTGTTCGGCGAATGAATTGCGATTTATACCAACTGATATTAAGCGGGTCAAGAAGACAATGCAGCTTTCTGTGGCCTTTAACTCATTCTTACCGACTTTGATTGTATTTTGAGCAAATATCCTCGAAAACCTCATCGACCACCACCCTCTTTCGTAAATTCACCCGGAAACCGCTTATTGCCAACCAGCGGCTGTCCGGGTGCTTTATTGGAGTAACTGTAGAAACAAAAATTCCCTTAATGGGTGTTTATTCTGTTTCCACTCTCCTCCTGTTGAGCTTGTTTTTCCAGGGCCTGGAACTCTTCATCCGAAAGCGGCTTGGGCAGTTCCTGAAGAGCAAGCTGAAGTACTTCGTCAACCCACTGTACCGGTTTGATGTGCAGATCTTCCTTAATATTTTCTGGAATTTCTTTCAAATCACGTTCATTGTCCTTGGGAATAATCACCGTTTTAATGCCGCCGCGGTGAGCCGCCAGAAGTTTTTCCTTCAAGCCTCCAATACGCAGCACTTCGCCTCGCAGGGTGATCTCGCCCGTCATAGCCACATCGGCCCGAACGGGTATGCCCGTCAACACAGATACCAGTGCCGTGCACATACTGATCCCCGCGCTCGGACCATCTTTGGGGGTTGCGCCTTCTGGAACGTGAATGTGCACATCCACTTTCTCGTGATAATCCGGGGCGATACCGAGAATTTGCGCCCTGGAGCGAACGACTGTGAGTGCGGCTTGGATGGACTCCAGCATGACATCGCCTAGCGAACCGGTTTTAATCACGCGCCCTTTACCTTTCACGGCCGATGATTCAATGGTGAGCAGCTCACCGCCGACCTGGGTCCACGCCAAACCGGTCACCTGCCCCACTTGGTTTTCGCTCTCAGCGCGGCCAAAGTCAAACTTGCGCACACCGAGATAATTTTCCAACGAATCCGAGTCAATGACATCTGACGTGGTTTCCTTGGACTTAACGTGGTGGGTCACCACCTTCCGGCACAGCTTGGCAATTTCGCGCTCCAATCCGCGCACACCCGCTTCACGAGTGTAGTAACGAATCACATCCCGAATGGCCTCGTCTTTGATCTCAATTTCCTGCTCCTTCAAACCATTGGCTTTAAGCTGTTTGGGAATCAGGTAGCGAGTGGCGATATTCAGTTTTTCAACTTCTGTGTAGCCAGGGATTCGAATCACTTCCATCCGATCCAAAAGCGGCCCGGGGATATTCATGGTATTGGAAGTACAAACGAACATGACATCCGATAGATCGTAGTCAACTTCTAAGTAATGGTCATTGAAGTGTTTGTTCTGCTCTGGATCCAATACCTCCAGCAACGCGGAGGCGGGATCGCCCCGGTTATCCATCCCCATCTTGTCGATTTCATCAAGCAAGAAGAGCGGGTTGCGGACTCCAACCTTGGCCATTTTTTGGACCAACTTGCCGGGGAGAGAACCGATGTAGGTTCGTCTGTGCCCGCGGATTTCCGCTTCGTCACGGACGCCACCCAGAGCCATACGAATAAACTTCCGGTTGGTGGCGCGAGCGATGGACTCACCCAGAGAGGTCTTACCCACACCGGGGGGGCCCACCAAGCACAGGATCGGCCCTTTCATTTTCTTGACTCGCTGTTGCACAGCCAAGTATTCAAGAATTCGCTCTTTGACTTCTTCAAGTCCGAAGTGATCAGCCTCCAATACAGCCTCCGCACGCCCGAGATCGTGACGCACTTTGCTGCGCTTGATCCAGGGTACTTTGACCATCCAATCGATGTAGGCTCGAACCACCGACGCTTCAGCGGACATCGGGGACATCATCTTCAATTTATTGAGTTCTGCGCGGGCTTTCTCTTCCGCGTCTTTGGGCATACCGGCTTCGGCAATCTTCGCCTCAAGGTCATCGGCTTCGTTGGCTTCGTCACCCATGTCGCCGAGTTCTTTTTGAATGGCTTTCATTTGCTCATTCAAATAGTACTCGCGCTGACTTTTTTCCATTTGTTGTTTAACGCGACCGCGAATTTTTTTCTCAACCTGAAACAGATCGATTTCCGCTTCCATCAAACCCAGCAGGTGCTCAATCCGCTCACGCACACCGACCATTTCCAAAATGCTTTGCTTTTGGGGCAACTCCATGGACATATGAGCGGCCACGGTATCGGCCAGTCGTCCAGCGTCGTCAATACCGCTCAACGACGTCATGACTTCGGAAGGCACTTTTTTGCTTAGGTTTACGTAGTGTTCGAACTGATTGATGGTGGAGTTGATGAGCGCTTCTGCTTCACGCTCGTCTAGCGGCTCTTCAGGTAATGCGCTCACTTGGGCCCGGAAGTGATGATCAACCGTGTCGATACGATCAATCTGGGCACGCTCGCCCCCCTCCACAAGTACCTTCACAGTACCGTCGGGCAACTTCAATAGCTGCAAAATGGTGGAAATGGTGCCAATGCCGTAAACGTCTTCTGCTTTGGGGTCGTCTTCAGCGGGATTTTTCTGCGCGACTAGCAACACTTGCTTGTCGGCAGACATAGCGCTCTCTAGCGCCTCAATTGATTTGTCCCGACCGACAAACAGCGGGATCACCATATGGGGATACACCACTACATCACGCAATGGAAGTAGAGGCAATTCATTGGTTTGTACAGCTTTCGGGTCTTGATCAACCATCGAGTTTCCCCTCGTTCTGGATAAGCAAACCGCAATTCGGGCTTAAAGGATGAAAGTTGGGGCGAACAGGCGAAAATGCAAGTAATCGCCTTAAAAATACCAAAAAAAAGCGCCAAAAGGCGCTTTAACTACGCAAAAACGCCATGTTCAATCAGTCCTCTTTCGCTACTTTCGCTGGCGTCTCGGCACGTTCGTACACCAGCAAAGGTTCAGACTCGCCGCGGATAACCGCTTCGTCGACTACAACTTTGACGACATTCTCCTCAGACGGAATACGGTACATGGTATCTAACAGTACAGATTCCATAATGGAACGCAAGCCTCGCGCGCCGGTTTTGCGATCCATGGCTTTTTTAGCCACAGCCTCAAGCGCGTCGGTGCGAAAATCAATTTCTACGCCTTCCATTTCGAACAGGCGTTCGTATTGTTTGGTCAGTGAGTTCTTGGGTTCTGTAAGTATTTGAACCAACGCTGGCATGTCCAGCTCGTCCAGCGTAGCGATGACGGGTAGCCGCCCCACAAACTCTGGAATCAGTCCGTAGCGCACCAAATCTTCCGGTTCGAGTTGGTGCAGAATCTCACCAAACTTACTGCTGTCGTCCTTACTTTTGACTTCAGCGCCAAACCCGATACCGCCTTTCTCAGAGCGGTCTCGAATCACTTTATCCAAACCGGCAAAAGCGCCGCCACAGATAAACAGTATGCTGCCCGTATCCACCTGCAAGAATTCCTGCTGCGGATGTTTGCGTCCACCCTGAGGCGGCACGGAGGCGACGGTTCCTTCGATCAATTTTAGCAGAGCCTGCTGTACACCCTCACCCGACACATCGCGAGTGATTGAGGGGTTATCAGACTTGCGGGAAATCTTGTCGATCTCGTCAATATAAACAATGCCCTGCTGGGCTTTATCGACATCGTAATCGCATTTCTGCAGCAATTTTTGAATGATGTTTTCAACGTCTTCACCGACGTAGCCAGCTTCTGTCAGAGTCGTGGCATCAGCAATGGTAAAAGGTACATCCAGCAGCCGGGCCAAGGTCTCTGCCAGCAGGGTCTTACCACTGCCGGTTGGGCCCACGAGCAAGATGTTACTCTTGCCGAGCTCTACGGGATTTTTGCTTTTATCGACGCTGCGCAAACGCTTGTAGTGGTTGTACACCGCTACGGCCAATACTTTTTTGGCGCGTTGCTGCCCGATCACATACTGATCAAGAATCGCGGAAATTTCATGAGGCTTAGGCAGCTTTTCAGAGCCACCCTCAGAAGTACTTTCCTGAATCTCTTCCCGAATGATGTCGTTGCACAAATCAACGCATTCATCGCAGATGAACACTGAAGGCCCTGCGATCAGCTTGCGTACTTCATGCTGACTTTTGCCACAAAAAGAGCAATACAGCAGCTTGCCGTTTTTGTCGCCGTTGTCACTGGTGTGATCGGTCATTAAACCACTCCGTCAAATAGACATAGAACAAGGTGCCGTTCCCTGTTCCAAAATTCAGAGACCGCCCGCACTGGGCCGGTCCAAATAGGGGATGGCTCATGGAGAACCCGATCCAACCCCTGTTAATCGCCAAGTTGGCGCAAGATGCGTCTTATTCCGGCTATTTCCAGGAAAAAACCATCGTTAAGGCTATCTTAGTGCTTGCGAGCCCAGCATTCAAACCGGACTTACCGTTATTTACCTGCGCGGCTTTGAATGACCTCGTCTACCAACCCATATTCCTGGGCGCGCTGGGAGGTCATAAAATTGTCGCGCTCGGTGTCAATCGCGATTTTCTCCACCGTCTGACCTGTATGGAAGGCCATTAGTTCGTTCAGGCGCTCCCGGATGCTGAGGATTTCCTTAGCCTGAATATGGATATCCGATGCCTGGCCCTGCGCGCCGCCGCTGGGCTGATGGATCATGACCCGGGCATTGGGCAGACAAAAGCGCTTACCTTTAGCCCCAGCCGCCAACAGGAATGAACCCATGCTGCAGGCTTGACCTATACACATGGTGCTGACATCCGGCTTGATAAACTGCATGGTGTCGTATATGGCCATGCCGGCGGTAACCGCACCACCGGGTGAGTTAATATACAGGTGGATGTCCTTGTCGGGGTTTTCGGCTTCAAGAAACAGAAGCTGGGCCACGACCAAGTTCGCCATGTGATCTTCGACCTGGCCCACCAGAAAAATTACCCGCTCTTTCAGCAAACGCGAGTAAATATCATAGGAACGCTCACCGCGGGCGGTTTGTTCCACCACCATTGGCACTAGACCAGACGCAGTGACCTCGGGGATTCGGTTCGGGAATTCATTCGACATATAGAGGCGTGTCCTTATTCATCATCCGGCAGTCCGCCCCGTGAGAGGTGGACTGCGTAAATCGTCTAGAGGAGCTTAACCTGAGAAACCGCTGGATGCCAGCATTGGGGCGTGTTTGGAGGAGAGACTGGCCGCGAAACAACCGTTTCGCGGCTTTTTTATCCAACTTTGATCCGTCAGCCGGCATTTTCCGATTTGTTGGCGACGATGTCATCGTAGCTGCTGCTCTCATCGGTCACCTTGGCTTCGCCAAGAATGTGATCGACCACCTGGTCTTCAAGCACCGCTGACTCGACTCCGGACATGAGCTCGCGGTTGCTGTAGTAGTACTCAACCACTTGCTCGGGCTCTTCGTAAGTGGAGGCAAGCTCTTCCACCATGGAGCGCACACGTTTGGCGTCAGGCTTAATTTTGTTCTCTTTGATGACTTCACCAACGATCAGACCCAGAGCAACGCGACGCTCGGCTTCCTTCTGGAACATGTCGTCCGGCAGCAAAGATTTGATATCGAAGTTTTGCTGTTGACCACCGAAGCGCTGCATCATCTGATTGCGCAAAACGTCAATTTCACTAGAAACTAGCGCTTTAGGCAGCTCGGGCTTGTGGCTTTCGAGCAGTGCATCCATAACCTGAGCTTTAGTCTTGGCTTTAAGAGCGTGACCCAGTTCGCGCGCCATATTGGCTTTTACTTCCTTGCGGAATTGAGTCTTACCACCCTTCTCTACGCCAAATTTTGCGTAGAAGTCTTTGTTAAGTTCGGGCAGTTTTTTCTCGGATACTTTGTTGACCTTGACTTTGAACTCTACGGAAGCTCCACGCAGTTCTTCAGCCTGGTAGTCCTCGGGAAACGTGAGGGGAACCACTTTTTCATCGCCGGCTTTCAGACCCACCAGGGCGTCTTCAAATCCGGGGATCATGGAGCCAGAACCCAATACCAGGTTTTGGCCTTCGGCTGAACCGCCGGAGAATTCTTCACCATCTTTGGTGCCGACGAAGTCGATGTTAACTTGGTCACCTTCGGCGGCGGCACGGTCCACTTCTTCAAAGCTGGCCTGCTGCTCGCGCAGAACTTCGACCATCTTGTCGACATCTTCGTCTGTTACTTTGGCGTCGTAGCGGGTGATTTCATAACCGGAAAAATCGCCCAATTCCACGGTCGGGTAAACTTCAAAGGTCGCTACGAATTCCAGGTCCTTACCTTCGCCAATTTCTTTAGGCTCAATGGCGGGTTGGCCAGCCGGCTTAACGGACTCTTTCCGCACGGCTTCGTAGAACGAACTGCTGATAACTTCGCCTACAACTTCCTGACGGACGCCGGCGCCATAGCGCTGCTTGACCACCTTCATCGGCACCTTGCCCTTGCGGAAGCCATTCATGCGAATGTTCTTGGCGGCCTCTTGCAGACGTTTTTGTACTTCGCTTTCCACCTTTTCGGCGGGCACGCCAATGGTCAGGCGGCGTTCAAGACCAGACGTCGTTTCAATGGAAACCTGCATATCTTCCTCGTAGCATAAAGGCGATGAATTCGCGTTCTAACCGCGCGTCAGGATGAGGCACGGAACAATAAATATGGTGCGGTCGGAGAGACTCGAACTCTCACACCTCTCGGCACCAGAACCTAAATCTGGCGTGTCTACCAATTCCACCACGACCGCAAGAGCCAAGGCGCACTAGGGCGCTTGACGATTTCTTTCGCAAAGATCACAAGTTGTTGATTTTTATGGGGAAACTCAAAAAATCAACGCGAGCACTGGCGCGAAGGCTGGTGATTGTGCCATAAGCACCCGGGAGGTTCAACAATCCCTCAATCCACACGGCTGACTCGGTAGCCCTGCTGCCCCAATAGGTTAACCAAGCCGTCCTCCCCAAGCAGGTGCCCAACGCCAACCACCAGGAATACCTTCTCACCCTGGTTTAGGTATCCGTCCAGCACCTCAACCATGGCCTTGTTACGCAAACGGAAAACCCGATGATAGAGCTTCTGGCTGTAGTCTTCCTCATTGAATGCACCGAGCACGGCCTTCTCCAGGGCCTCCACGTCACCCACCTGCCAAGCTTGGGCCAGAGCACTCAGGTAAGCGCTACCCGCATCGAAATCTTGCAGAGTACGGGCAAGAAAGTCGTTTTGTTGGCGTTCACTTAAACCCGCAAATAGCGCCAATTGCTGCTCCAGGGTTTCCAGCTCTCGAATCTCTGTGTTCTGGTCAGCCCGGGCCAACCCCAGAAAATAGCTGTCCAACCCCAGACTCTGTTGATAGCCACTTAGGGACACCTGCAGACTGACCAACTGTAAGGCGGCTAACCAGGGCTTAATGTTTAGCCACTGCTCGGGGTCGAGACCCAGAGCTTGACTTTGGTGCTGTAGCTGAAACCAAAGTTCGGGATCCAAGTGCTGGGATAGATTGCGGTTCTCGGAGTACTGCCCCAAGCGGCGCACCGCTTGTCGAGCAAGATTGGGGGGGAGCGAGTCCGAGTCCAACTCTACCGCAAGTACGTCCGACTCTTGGTAAGCGGCCAGCACACGCCCTGGAAGTGGATAAAAGCTCTCAGCCCCGAAATGCAGAGAGCCAAACAAATACAGCCGCGCCCCCGATTGAGGTTGTTCGACTCGCCAAAGTGCGGGTTCGGCGCCAAAGCTTGGAGCACTGAACAGGGACAGAAGACTTAGAATTAACGCCCCAGTAAGCCATCTACTCATAGCGCCTCCCTGGGCATAGCCGCCAAAAAGGTGCCGCCAGCGTCGGTATGGAAGTGCCCCTCTCGGCAACAGGAAGCCAGCAGCCGAGCACTACCCGGCTGCAAAGGCTGGTTAACGTCCTGATCCCAGGAGACACCACCCTTTAAGCCCATAATGAGGAGATAATTGGCGTCCTTTCCGTAACTGGAAAAGGCACGCCTAAGGCGCGCTAAGGGCAAGGACACTCCGGCATCCAACACGATACGCAATACCTCAAAGCTGGGGAATTGCGCGAGCTGTTCAGCACTTACCCCGGGGGAAAGTACCCAGCGCTGTGGAGGATGCTGGATTGGCGACTCCAGTGGAATCTCCTCCAGAATCTCCGACGTGTCCCACCGAGGCTGATTCAATACTTTTTGACCAAAGGAGAGTATCTGTCGCTCGTAATCCGGAGTCTGCAACTCAATCACGCGCACGCCATGCAAAAGCGAGTGCGGTGTCAGCGGGGTCACAGTGACCACATCGCCAGGTCGAACAGGACGCACGGCGGTGAAAACCTCCATGGTTTCACGCAGCTGTCGCTCAGCTTCATTGAGCTCGGGCGGCAAATCAGCCAGCCAACCCGCCAGCATGGCAACGGGAACCGGGGCACTGACACTGAACCCCTCCTGTAGTCGGCGCTCATCCAACAAAGCGTCGATTTTATTGCGGACCGCTTCGTACTCCTGCACCGCCCGAAGATAGGCACGCTTAAACGCCCGATCACTGGCATAGCGGGCACGCTTTTGGGGGCTAAAACCATAGCGAACGCCACCAACACCCCCTGGCCAAGCTCCGGAGTCTAGGTGAGTCACCACATAGACTTCCAGCTTGCTCCGGTGCACCTCAAAGTAAAGATCGCCAAAAACAGGGGCAGGATGAGGGTCAAGCTCCTTCAACAGTATGAGTTGGCGGGGCATTCCCGCTGAGAGTCGGCGCGGGGCCAGCTCGAGCAACCAGGGCAGTGGGGTCAGCAACCCATTGGCGGTCACCGCAGATTGGCCACGAGCTTCAATACCCGTATACCAGATTTCGTTGCCCCAGGGTTTGGGGATGCTAACCGAGGCAAGCTCTAAAGGGTCGGACAGGCTGAGCCAAGGAGCGCCACTGCTGTTAGCGAATTCAAGTAAAGCACCTCGATCGGGGGGCAGCGCCGCAACCTGATCAGCCAGTACGGGAGTGTATGGCAGGAGCGCCACTTCGATACGGGGACTGCTTGACGCTTCGGATCGGGATAGCACCAGAAGTGCCAGCAGGCGCAACCTGGGCTCACCGGGAAGGTAGTACTGCTGACAGGAAAAACTTAAGGCAAAGCAGCGCTCGGCCGGCCCGACTTGCGCCAAGGCGGCAATCTGCTCATCCAGAGCCTGCTCTGGGCTGGGACGGGAGTCGATAATGACCAAGTAAGGACCTTCCTCGCAAACGGCGCTGGGGGCGCAGTCTAGCAGAAGCGTTTGCGAGGACAAAGATTCCCATTAATGGCGCGAAGCTGAACGCCGGCAAAGCAGCCGCACTTAAGCCAAGTTACGGCTGACTAGTCAATGCGCTCAATAACGGTACTGATCCCCTGCCCCAAACCGATGCACATGGTGGCCACACCCAGGGTTAGATCTTTCTCGGTCATAACCGTCAACAAAGAACCGGTAATCCGTGTACCGGAGCAACCAAACGGATGACCCAGTGCAATGGCGCCGCCATTCAAGTTAAAGCGCTCGTCTACGCTATTCAGCAGTCCAAGGTCCTTCAAAACCGGTAACGCCTGGGCGGCAAATGCCTCGTTCAATTCCAGGCACTCAATGTCCTCCATGGTAAGGTTAGCCGCGCGCAGGGCTTTTTCCGTCGCGGGTACCGGGCCATAGCCCATGATGGAGGGGTCGACGCCGGCCAGGCCAGTGGAAACCACTTTTGCCAGTGTCGGTAGTCCCAAGGCTTGCGCCCGCTCCGCCGACATGACCAGCATGGCGGAAGCGCCGTCCGATAACTGTGACGACGTCCCCGCCGTGACTTGACCATTGACCGGATCAAACACCGGCTTCAAATCGGCCAAACTCTCGGCGGTCACATCGGCGCGAATAGTTTCGTCCTGTGTCACCAGTACCGGATAGCCATCGGGTGTATGACCCGGGACAGGAATAATTTCCCGTCCAAAAGCACCGCGCTCGCGCGCCTGATAAGCCAGCTGGTGTGAACGGGCACCGAACTCATCCATCTGGCGCCGCTCGATGCCATGGAGGCGCGCCAGATACTCGGCGGTAATGCCCATATTGCCCGCCGCCTTGGCGACCGTCAGCCCGAGCAAGGGGTTGGGGTCTACGGCGTCGTACATGGGCAAATGCCCCAGGTGCTCAACACCACCAACCAGATACACCTCGCCAATCCCGGCACGAATATTGGCCGTGGCCGTGTGCAAGGCGGACATGGACGAGCCGCACAGTCTATTCACGGTTTGCGCCGGCACGTGGTGCGGCAGCCCTGCCAACAACCAGATGTTACGAGCAATGTTAAAGGCCTGCTCCTCGCGCTGGAGCACACAACCCCAGATAAAATCGTCCACCTCGCCCGCATCCAGTGCCGGATGACGAGCCAGTAAACCCTGAATCACGGCGACCGAAATATCGTCGGCACGGGTATGACGAAAACAGCCGTTTTTGGAACGCCCCATAGCACTGCGGGCGTAATCCACTATAACCACGTCTCTTGGATGTAAGCTCACAATCAGTCTCCTTGGCTTAACTGGGGCGAGGGTAAAAAATCGGTTCTTGCTTAAAGCGCTCGCGCGAACTCGGAGGCAATTGGTAAAGAGGACCCAAGGATTCGCATGCGGACAGCATTGCAGAAAAAGCGTCGGCGCCTAAGCTGTCGATCCAGCGCAGCACCCCGCCACGGAACGGAGGAAAACCAATCCCATAAATCAACGCCATATCGGCTTCGGCAGGGCTTTCAACGATGCCCTCATCCAGGCAGCGCATGAGTTCTGTTGCCATAGGGACCATCATTCTAGCGATAAGGGTTTCGTCATCGATATCAGCGCCTTTGTGTTCCACCTGCGCATTGATCAGCTGCTCGGCCTCCTCGCTAACCACCTTCTGCGGTTTACCCTTACGATCAAGTTGATAATCGTAGAAGCCGCGCTCATTTTTTTGTCCCAGTCGGCCAGCGTTGTGCAAAGCTTCGGTGCAGGAAACAAACTTTCGCTGCAAGCGATCCGGAAAAGCTTCCGCCATAACGCTTTCCGCGTGCAGCGCCGTGTCCAGTCCCACCACATCGAGCAGATAGGCGGGCCCCATGGGCCAACCCCAGGACTCCATGACCCGGTCAATGCGCCGGTAATCCACACCTTCACGCACCAATTCAGCGAAGCCGGCAAAATAAGGAAAAAGCACCCGGTTGACCAAGAAGCCTGGGCAGTCCTTCACCACTACGGGTTTTTTGCCCAGCGCCTGCGCATAGGCGACCGTGCGCGCAATGGCTTCATCCGAACTGCGCTCGCCCCGTATAACTTCCACCAATGGCATTGCGTGTACAGGATTAAAAAAATGCATGCCGCAGAAATTTTCCGGCCGCTGTAACGACTCAGCCAACGAGGTAATGGAAATGGTTGAGGTGTTGCTGGCCAAAATGACATCTTGAGAAACTTGGCGCTCTGTTTCTGCCAACACCGCTTTTTTGACGTCGGCGCGCTCGACTACGGCTTCTACAACGATATCCACTTGTTCGAAACCGTCGTAGCTTAACGCGGGCTCAATTCGATTGAGTGCATCCCCCATGGCCCGCACGTCGAGCCGACCCCGCTCCACTTGTTTGGCCAATAATTTGTTGGCCTCGGCGAGTCCCTGATCGATTCCCGCTTGGGCAATGTCCTTTAGTTTCACGGGCGTTCCTTTGACCGCTGACTGGTAAGCGATGCCTCCACCCATAATACCAGCGCCCAGGACGGCGGCGCGGTTCACTGGCTTCTCTGCCCTACTCGCCCATTGTTTGGCTTTTTTCCCAAGCTTTTGGTCATTGAGAAATAACCCCACAAGCGCCTGAGCCGTTGGGGTGCTCGCCAACTTCGCAAACGTTTCCGTTTCCAGTTCCAGTGCTTGCTCACGAGAGAGGCCAGCGGCTTTTTGCATCACTTTGACGGCCGCGAGTGGCGCGGGATAGTGTTTCCCTGCCTGCGCCGCAACGACGCCTTTGGAAGATTCAAACGCTAAACCGGCCTCAGTGGGATTTAATCTCAATGGCTCGGTTTTGGCTTTGCGCCGAGCCTGAAAACTCATCAGCCCAGAGCGGCACTGAGCCAGGGTATGTAGGCCAGCCGCGTGAAGCTGCCCACTGTCCACTACTGCATCAACTACCCCGACTTTAAGCGCCGCATCTGCTTTGTAGTCTCGACCTGACGCGATCCATTCGACGGCGGTGTCCACACCTGCCAACCGAGGTAAGCGCACAGTGCCGCCCCAGCCTGGGATTATTCCCAGTTTGGTTTCCGGCAATCCCAAGCGCGCCCCGTGCGCTGCAATGCGGTAATCACAGGCCAGGCACAATTCCATGCCACCACCGAGTACATGACTATCTACCAGCGCCACCACGGGCACGGGCAAATCTTCCAGGCGATTAAAATTGCGAATATTTTTCGTCAAATGGGCCTTTACGCTATCACCGCCGGCCGCAAATACTGCCTCGAATTCGGCAATGTCCGCACCGACCATAAACGATGACTTGGCGCTGGTGACGAGCACACCGGTTAGCTCGCTTCGAGCCTCAAGGAGATCCAGCGCTTCGCTTAACTCGGTTACCGCGCGAGCATTAAATTTATTAACGGACTCGCCCTGCAGATCAAACGTAAGTTCCACAACACCGTCATCTAACGCTGTGAGTCTCAATGTGTTTCCCTGGTACATAGCTGCGCCTCTTATTCCGCTTGACCGGGCCAATGGGCGGCCCACTTATCGATCAGTTAAGAATGAATACCTATAAATAGCGTAACAGGTTTTTACTGGCTTGCAGGTGACAAGAATAGTACGTTGGCATTACTCGGCGATTACGGCTTGCGCAGCAAACACCAGAGCACTGATTGTACCGGCGTTGCGCACTCGGTAGGGTTGAGATGCGGGCAGGTAAAACCCATCACCAGCGGCCAATGCAAACACTCGCGCGCCAAGACTCAACTCCAACTCCCCTTCTACCAGCCAGCCTACCAATCCCACTCTCTCTGAGCGGCACTCGGGCCCACTGTCACTGCCGGGAGCCAATCGATAACGGCGCATGGTCAGGTGAGCGCCGTCGGCCTCCGAGGGCAAAGCGGCGCATTCAATACCTGAAGCCCCGCAAACGTCTTGCCGTAAATCGCGGGCTCGATAGATGGCCCTGGGCTCCTGACTCGGATCGCAAGCAAAAAACTGGGTGAGAGAGAGAGGGATAGCATCAAGCAATCGAGCGAGGGAGCTTACGGATGGGCTTACTGCGCCCTGCTCGATCATGGAGATATTGCTATTGGTGACGCCGGCCCGGCGGGCCAACTCGCGCTGAGAGAGTCCATTGAGCTCCCGCACTAATTTCAGCCGCTGGCCGAGGTCGAATTCGATATTATCGGGTATGGCCATTGACGTGTTCCGCCCTACCAGGGCAGTCGCTCGCCATTGGAATGCCAAAAACCGCCGGTGGTTTCGAGGCTGAGATCCTCAATTCGTTGAGCCAGCCGCTCTGCGGCTACAGCGGGAGTTATATCGCCCGCGCCCCCTACCATATCGGTCTGAACAAACCCCGGGTGCAAAATCGCTACGGAAACGCCCCTTGGCGCCAAATCGTGAGCCAAGCTCATGCCAGCGGCATTAAGGGCGGCTTTACTCATGCGGTAACCATAGGAACCGCCAGAGGTGTTGTCAGCAATGGAACCCATCCGGCTGGTAATCAGCGCCACCTTAGCGCCTTTACGCAAGTTGGGCAGAAGCGACTCTGTAACGCGCAGGGGACCAATGGCATTGACCTCGAACTGACGCTCAACATCGGCGTAATCAATATCGCCCAGGCTCTGGCTTTTCAAGACTCCGGCATTGTTTATGAGGATGTCGATGCTTTTACCATCCAGTGTGCGTGCAAGCTCGCCGATGCCAGCGGCACGACTAACATCCACGCCCTCTATGACGTTGGCACCACTGTCGCCGAGTGCCTTCGATGCTTTACGACACGCACCGTAGACTTCATAACCGGCTTTGACATAGTGCCGACACAACTCGAGGCCAATACCACGATTGGCGCCAGTAATCACTACACAGCCCATAATCCTTCCTCGCAGATAGTTTTTAACAGCCCGCTAGCTCTGCAGTCGCCGTTGATCCGCCTCTGGCAAATTCTCGATCACGCGTTGGTAAGAGTGATCAACCAACTCGCGCACCAAATCGTCGGGCACACTACCGTCGAGCAGAACGGTGTTCCAATGCACTTTGTTCATGCGTCGGCCAGGCTCTATGCCGGGATAATTATCCCGCAGCTCCTGCGCCCAATCGGGATCGCACTTCAAGTTTACAAAGGGCACGTCATCTTCTTCTCCTAATGTGGCGAAAAGTTTGTGACACACCTTGAAAACTGGCAGTTCTGCACCCGAAGGATGAAGTTCCTTAGCCTCTGGTTTGGCCAAGATATACTCTTTGGCGCTCTCATAGTCCATTGGATTAGCCTCGTGACTTAGTATTTACTCAGTAGGTTTCGAAAAAAGCACGTTCGCACCACCTTAAAAAGAGGTGCGGCGATAATCGCGATACGCAGGTTCCCAAAAATTGGCGGCGATCTTGTCGTCGATCAGCTCCTCCGGTACGGGCATGGCCACACCGTCTTCCACGGCCTGCATAAACACGGCGCGGGCAATGAGCTTACTGACCTGGCGAATCTCGCCCAGTGGTGGCAGTAGCGCTCCTTGCCCCGTTTTAACCATTGGTGATGAGTCGGCCAGCGCGCGGCTGGCGGCAATCATCATGCTGTCTGTAATCCGCGTCGCTTTGGCGGCGATAACACCAAGCCCGACACCTGGAAAAATATAACTGTTGTTACACTGTGCAATTTCATGCCGCTGGCCAGCGATCTCCACTGGGTCAAAGGGACTACCTGTGGCCACAATGGCTTTTCCACCTGTCCAGCGTAATATGTTTACCGGCGTCGCCTCAACTTGAGACGTCGGATTCGATAGCGGGAGGATAATGGGCCGCTCAACATGCCCAAGCATAGCTTCCACCACCGATTTATCAAATAGCCCCGGTTGACCCGAGACGCCGACCAGCACCGTGGGCCGAGCGTTAATCACAACATCCAGCAGACGAATATTTTCAGGCTCTTTACTGTGCGCCAGCGTCCAATCTTGCACTTGCTCCCGCGGCGTTGCCAAGCCCTTCTGAAAATCCCGCAGCCCTTGAGCACCTTCAAGCAGCAAACCGCTGCGATTGAGCATAAACATGCGCCCAGTCGCTTCGACCTCCGAGAGTCCTTCCTGTTGCATGAGATTGACGATCTGTTCAGCAATACCGCAACCGGCCGAACCTGCACCTGCGAATACAACTCGCTGATCACTCAATCGTTCGCCTTTGGCCCGGCAGGCGGCCAACAAAGTACCTACTGTAACCGACGCGGTACCCTGTATGTCATCATTAAAGCAACAAAGATCGTCCCGATAACGCTCTAACAGTGGCGTGGCGTTAGTCTGCGCAAAATCTTCAAACTGCAGCAGTGCCTGCGGCCAGCGCACTTTCACCGCTTGGATAAACTCCTCAACAAACTCATAATAAGCGTCGCCGCTAATGCGCTCATGGCGCCACCCCAAATACATCGGGTCTTTGATGAGATTTTCATTATTGCAGCCCACATCCAGCACGATAGGCAGCGTATACGCCGGGCTGATGCCTCCGCAAGCAGTATAGAGCGCCAACTTCCCGATCGGAATGCCCATGCCTCCGATGCCCTGATCGCCGAGCCCCAAGATGCGTTCACCGTCAGTGACTACAATGACTTTGACGTTCTGTTTGGTGGCGTTCTGCAGCATGTCATCAATACGGTCGCGATCCGGATAACTGATAAAGAGGCCACGCTTGCGACGGTAAATTTTTGAAAACTGTTGGCAGGCTTCTCCCACTGTGGGCGTGTAGATCAACGGCATGACTTCCTGCAGATGATCCGTTACCAGCCGGAAATACAGTGTTTCGTTGGTATCTTGAATATTGCGCAAATAGATGTGCTTATCGATGTCAGTCTGGAACGAACAGAGCTGTTGATAGGCTCGCTCCTTCTGCTCCTCAATAGCTTCAATACTGTGGGGCAACAATCCTTCGAGGTTGAATTGCTGGCGCTCACGACGACTGAACGCGCTGCCTTTGTTAAGCAACGGCGCTTCTAACAGAGCGGGTCCAGCAAAAGGAATGTATATTGGGCGTTTTTGTACCATTCAATCCGTTACTCTAAGTTGGCGGCGGCATCCTAGCAGCCCGAGGATGCCCCGGCGCGACTTTCGTGGCATGTTAACACAGCCTTGGCAGCATAGGCAGGCTAGGTAGCGCTACCATTTGCGCTTGTAACTTTGTGAAACGTCGCCCGTTAAGGCACAATTTCTACTGTTCGCCCGTACCACTTGTTCTGAGTTATCTGATTCTACCGATTATGGAGTACAAAAAGATGCAACATTTGGTGGGAATGATCACGCTGGCAGCGCTGCTATCCGCGTGTCAAATAACGCAGCCCGACGCCGAACTAGAACGGGCGGGAACGCCTCAGGATACCGGTTTTGTAAAGTGTCCCGAACAGCGACCAGAAATGTGTACACACGAGTACAGACCCGTGTGTGGCATGGCAAACGAAGATGAGTGGCGAACCTACGGCAACGCATGCGTGGCTTGCGCGGATGAGAATGTGAAGGGCTATGTAGGCGGTGAGTGCGACTAAGCGTTCAGCTTAAATTTGGACGGCTTCGCTAGCGTCAGGAATCGCCCGCTCCGCGACGCGCACCATACTGTCGTTGGCGACTTTTTGCGCCCGAGCACACGCCGTTTTCAAGGCGGAAACTTTCCAACGGGCGAAAAAACCCTGCACACCAAATACATGCATTTCGGCGTTTACCTGGGTGCCATCTTCATAAGGTTGAAGCTGCATAGTCACCCGGGCTTTTTGCCAAGGCATGGGACTGTGCTCACCATCAGCTTCCCTATGCCGATAGGTGTATTCGTACTCAATCAGCGTCGGCTCTTCCATTCGCAGCATGCAAACGTGCGTCTCGTATTCGTGAGATTCGTTATCCGTGCGCATGATGAATCGTTTGCCGGGCGCTACGGGTGCGTCGTCGGTGCTGAGTTGGGCGCCGTGAAACTCCGGAAGTTGGTCAAAGTAGTGCCGGAAATCGGAGAGAAAGTGGTAAACGGCCCCAGGTGGCCGAGCAATAATATAGCGTGTTTTAAAAAACGTGATCACATTAGCCCCACAGAAAGTATGCCGCAAATAAAATCCATGACACTGCCAGCAACGCCCAGGGTAATCGTGCACCTGGCGCCACACCGGGCTCTGTAACATTGGCTATAGAGTCATCCGTTGCAGTGTCATCTGAGGCTTGCAGCCTTTGCACTTTCTTCGCCTTTTTATCCAGCTCACGTGCCTTGGCACTGTGCTGGCGTAAATGGTGTTCCATGGCGCGCTGAACCGCGGCGTTGATACGTTGAGTTTCGGCTCGGCTTTCTCCCTGAGCATTGACTGCTCGAACGATTTTGGCGGCCTCGCTTTTCAGGTCCCGGCTGGCTTTCTTATCCTTAGCCATAGCCTTCACTGTTTTTCCTCAGCCCGTTTGGCACTGATCAACACCTGACCATCGCCATCCATCAGTTGCAAAACATCGCCGCTTATAGCGACTCGTATCGCTTGAGGAAGCAACGCAAGAAATTCATTCTCTTGGGCCATAACGGAGGGGCTACACATCATTTTCGTGCCCGCCAACTCCGGATCGATGAACAGCTCTCCGTCGTCGTAACGGTAACTTCCAAAGAATCGATTGCAACTGGCATTCCCGCTCAGTTCGGATTCCAAAAACGTCAGGCTGGCCCGACTTTCTGAAACCGTGGGCTCACCGCCGATCGTTTCAACCCGCCATGAGCCCTGCAACTCTGCAGCACTGGGCACCGCGCCCGCAGCCTGACAGGCCACCAACACAGCGCCCAAAAGCAGTACAAGCGCAAGTCTTAATGAGGCCATCAAGGCAATCACTTACGCGGAAAGCCCGGCGGCAAACCGCCACCGGGTGGCATGCCGCCGGCTCCTCCACCACCGCCTGGAAACATGCCGCCCATGCCGCGCATCATTTTTTGCATGCCGCCGCCTTTCATTTTCTTCATCATCTTAGCCATCTGCTTGTACTGTTTAAGCAGACGATTGAGATCCTGAATTTGTGTCCCGGAGCCCTGGGTGATGCGACGTTTACGAGAACCATTGAGGTTATCGGGGTTGCGCCGCTCCGCTGGGGTCATGGAATTAATGATGGTTTCCATAACTTTGAACTGGTTGCCCATATTGGCCTGTTGAACCATTTGGCTCATGTTGCCCATACCCGGCATTTTCTCCATCATCGAACCGAGCCCACCCATGTTCTGCATTTGCTGGAGCTGGTCGCGCAGATCTTCGAGATCGAAACGCTGGCCCTTGCTCATCTTCTTGACTAAACGGTCGGCTTTGCTCCGGTCAATCTTTTGTTCCGCTTCTTCGATGAGCGACATCACATCGCCCATACCCAATATGCGGGAGACGATCCGGTCTGGGTGGAACACTTCAAGTGCATCCACCTTCTCACCCACACCTAGGAACTTAATGGGCTTGCCTGTCACCTGCCGAACCGACAGCGCAGCACCGCCGCGGGCGTCGCCATCCACTTTAGTGAGCACGACACCGGTTAGTGGCAAAGCATCGTTAAACGCCTTGGCTGTATTAACGGCATCCTGACCGATCATGGCATCAATCACGAACAGGGTTTCAGCAGGCGTTACGGCGCTGTGCAGGGACTTGATTTCCTGCATCAAGGTTTCGTCAATATGCAGTCGGCCAGCGGTGTCCACAATCACTACATCGGCAAACTGACGGCGTGCCTGATCAATAGCACCCTTGGCAATGGCCACGGGATCCTGATCGCTGCTGGAGGGGAAAAAGTCGACCCCCACCTCACCGGCAAGAGTCTCCAATTGCTGAATAGCTGCGGGGCGGTAAACGTCGGCACTGACCACCAGCACCTTTTTCTTTTCCCGGTCTTTTAGGTAACGCGCCAGCTTGGCGACCGAGGTGGTTTTACCCGCCCCCTGAAGCCCCGCCATCAGTATTACGGCCGGGGGCTTAACCGCCAGGTCCAGCCCCGTGCTGGTGCTGCCCATGGTCTCAACCAGCTCAGTTTCAACAATTTTGAGGAACTGCTGCCCGGGGTTGAGTGCCTTACTGATCTGCTGCCCCAATGCCCGGCTACGCACCTGATCGACAAAGGTTTTCACCACCGGCAGGGCCACATCCGCTTCCAACAGCGCCTTGCGAACCTCACGTAAGGTGTCTTTAATATTGTCTTCAGTCAGCCGCGACTTGCCGCTGACTTTGCGCAACGACTGGGAAAGCCGGTCACTTAACGAATCAAACATGAAAATTCCCACAGTTGGTAACAGGTGATGCCGCGATTATACCCCCAATACCGGGGGGCCGGTCCAGGGGACACGGGCCGCGCCATTGAGAGGCTACATGCTTCTCTTTAGTTCCTCCTTGTGACAAACTGCGGACCCTATCCTGTGCCAATGCGTGAGGCCGCCCTAACCGCATGATCAGTTTCGCCGCCAACATCATTGCCCTGCTCCTTTATGTTGGGGCCAGTGGCTATTTGGTCTACTGCCTGAAGCAAAAGGCTCCCGCCAACCGGCACTGGTTGCTGAGCTGGGTGGCCGCCGCGCTAGTGGCGCACGGCGTAGGAATTTACGCTCTGACGATCAGTGAGCACGGCGTCAGGGTGGGCTTCTTTCCAGTTTCGACACTGATTTTCTGGGTTATCAATGCCATTGTACTGGTAAGTTGCCTGCGCAAGCCGCTGCACAACTTGTTTATCCTGCTGCTACCCCTGACGGTACTCGGTATTTGCGCGTCGCTGCTCGGCCGAGAAAGCGGTACCCACGTGGACTTGCGGCTCGGGCTTGCCAGCCATGCCCTACTGTCGATTCTCGCCTACAGTTTGCTCACCATCGCTACACTTCAAGCGCTGCTGCTGGCGTGGCAGAACCACCAATTGCGACACAAGCACCCCAGCGGCAGTGTCCGCCTGCTACCGCCACTACAGACCATGGAGGCCCTGCTGTTTGAAGTGCTATGGGCTGGTGTTGTGCTGCTGACCCTTTCCATCTTGTCGGGCTTCGTGTTTCTGGACGACATGTTCGCTCAGCATTTGGTCCATAAAACAGCCTTCTCTCTAGCCGCCTGGTTGATTTATGTGGTTTTGCTTTGGGGTCGCCACCGGCAAGGTTGGCGGGGTTATACGGCGATTCGATGGACGTTGGTGGGCTTCGCCTTACTGATGCTGGCGTATTTTGGCAGCAAGCTGGTTCTGGAACTGATTCTGGGTCGCTCCTAAAGTAGCGTTAACGTGTTGATTCGGAGCTAAAAGTCCTTCAAGATACCGGGCCTTGTGGCAAAACGGGCACCCTTTTCCTTGAACGACGCACCGCTAGAAATACTCTTCGCCGCACTGGTTGGTCTTCTGGCGCTGTCCGCCTTCTTCTCCAGCTCGGAAACGGGCATGATGTCCATCAACCGGTATCGGTTGCGGCACCTCACCAAAAAAGGTCACCGTGGCGCTCGCCGGGTCACCGACCTACTCCAGCGCCCTGATCGGCTTCTGGGCTTAATTCTGATCGGCAACAACCTGGTCAATATCTTTGCAACCGCCATTGCCACCGTGATCGCCATGCGACTGTACGGCGATGCTGGCGTGGCCATAGGCGGCCTGCTGCTTACCTTAGTAGTGTTAATCTTTGCAGAGGTCACACCCAAGACGGTGGCCTCACTGTACCCGGAACGCATTTCTTTTTTCGCCAGCTGGTTTCTCAAACCCCTGGCCGTGCTCCTGCACCCAGTGGTGGTTATGATCAACACCATTTCCAACGGTATTTCCCGCCTTTTCGGCATTAAGAAGACCCACACCTCGATGGAGCACTTGCACCCGGACGAACTGCGCACTGTTGTGGATGAAGCCGGCGACCTGATTCCCGATCAACACCAGGGCATGCTGCTCAACATTTTGGACTTGGAAAAGTCCACCGTTGAAGACATCATGATTCCCCGCAACGAAGTGGAAGGACTGGACCTTGAGCGGCCGGTCGCTGACCTACTGCAACAAATCCGTACCAGCGACTACACTCGGCTGCCACTGTTCGAAGGTGATATCAATAATGTCGTTGGGGTACTGCACTTAAGGGACGCAGCCCGCTTTATGCTCGGCGACGACAAGGACATCACCATTGAGGCGATTCGCCAGTTCTCCAGCGAGCCCTACTTCGTCCCGGAATCCACGCCGCTGAACACCCAGCTACTCAACTTCCAACAACAAAAAAGCCGCATGGCGCTTGTCGTGGATGAGTACGGGGAAGTACAAGGGATTGTCACCTTGGAGGATTTGCTTGAGGAGATTGTGGGCGATTTCACCACCAACGTGGCGGAAGAGGCCGATCAGGACATTATCCCGGCGGACGATGGCAGCTATCTAATTGACGGCGGTACGTTTATCCGCGATATCAACCGCAATCTTGACTGGGATTTACCCTTGGACGGTCCCAAGACTCTGAATGGTTTGGCGATGGAGTACCTGGAAAGCATCCCCGATGGCAATATCTGCTTCGACTTGGGGGACTACCGCCTGGAAACAACTCAGATTACCGAGAAGATGATTGCGTGGGTAAAAGTGCACCAACTTCAAAACGAGGAAGAGGAATAACCGACGGAGTCAGCGATTCCTGATTTTATAGATTACCCAGCCGAGGCCAGCCGCACAGGCCACCAACAAGCCCAACAGGATCAGAAGCAGAGATAACCCAACAAACAAATCCCGCCAGGTAACACCCCAGCCGTAGACCGCCAGCGCCAGAAAAGCCACGCACGCAAACAAACTTACCCAGAGCATGCGATGGCGCCGGTACCATCTTCGAAACGACATAGTCAATCCTACTCAGTTGACACGTAATGTATTACTTGGACTGCGACTGCTCACGACGCCACTGAGTTCCTGCAGGTGAATCCTCCAGCACAACCCCTTGCTCCAGCAAGGAGGCTCTAATCTCGTCCGCCCGGGCGTATTGTTTGTCCTTCTTCGCTTGAGCCCGCTCGGCCACCAATCGCTCAATGTGCTCGGCACTGATCGCATCGGCGGCGCCAGCGTGCAAAAAGCTTTGTGGGTCTTCCTGAAGAATTCCCAGTATTCCGGCCATGGCTTTGAGTTCACCCACCAGAGCGTGTGCCTGTTCCGGCTGAGCATCGGCGATTGAGTTAACTTCCCGCACCAGATCGTACATAACCGCCAGCGCCTGACGGGTATTAAAATCGTCATTCATGGCGCGCACGAATTGCTGATAGTTCGGGCTATCCGTCAATTCCTCAAGCCCAATTGGAAGTACATCGCTGTAGTGACGCAGTGTGGCGTAAAAGCGCTCCAGACCGGCACGTGCCTCAATTAAACTATCCTCGGAATAATTGATCGGGCTCCGGTAGTGGCTGCTGATCAACAGGTATCGAATGACCTCCGGGTGATAGCTTTTTAACACCTCACGCAGGGTAAAAAAGTTACCCAGTGACTTGGACATCTTCTCCCCGTCGACGCGCAAGGCGCCGGCGTGCATCCAATAATTTACATACTTGCAGCCATTGGCCGCTTCGCTCTGGGCAATTTCGTTTTCGTGGTGTGGAAACGGCAAATCGGGCCCGCCCCCGTGAATGTCGAAGGTGGCGCCCAGGCAGCCTTTGCTCATGGCAGAGCACTCGATGTGCCAGCCGGGGCGGCCTCGCCCCCAAGGAGTATCCCAACCGACTTCGCCTGCTTGGGCGTTTTTCCAAAGCGCGAAATCTCGCGGGTCCTCTTTGGCATCGTCCACTTCTACCCGTGCACCCGCCAACAAATCATCAAGATTTTTGTTGCTCAAACGCCCGTAAGTCTCGAAGCTGGCCACGCGGTAATACACGTCGCCATTGCTCGCCAAATAGGCGTGACCTTTGTCCAGCAACTGTTGAATCATGACGATGATTTCATTGATATGATCGGTAGCGCGGGGCTCAATATCCGGTCGCAGAATGCCCAACCGGGTTTCATCTTCCAGCATGGCTTCGATGAAGTGCCGAGTCAGCTCCTGATAGTCTTCGCCGCGCTCAGCGGCACGGGCCAAAATCTTATCGTCAATATCGGTAATATTGCGCACGTAGGTGAGGTCCCACCCCTGGCTACGCAAAAAGCGGCTCACTACGTCAAAAACAGCAAGCAATCGGCCGTGCCCCAAATGGCAGTAGTCGTACACCGTAATACCGCAGACGTACATAGAGATCTTGCCCGGCTGCAAAGGGGTGAAAGCTTCCTTTTTACGAGTCAAACTGTTGTATATTTGCAACGACATAAGGTTTCCGGCTTACTGCGTTTGTTCAATTTTTGCCCAGGAGTCACGGAGTCCAATGGCGCGATTAAAAACGGGCTTCTCTAGCGTGCTGTATCGGCTATCGAGGCAAAAGTATCCTTCCCGTTCAAATTGAAAATGGTCATGTAGCTTTGCACTGGCCAGGCTAATTTCCGCCTTGCAGTTGGACAGAACTTCGAGACTGTTCGGATTGAGGCTCTGCATAAAGTCTTTGCCTCCCGCATCAGGCGCAGGATCAGTAAACAAACGATCATAGAGCCGCACTTCGCAATTCAAGTGATGCGTGGCAGATACCCAGTGAATGACCCCTTTGGCTTTTACGCCATCAGTAGGATCTTTGCCTAAGGTGTCTTCAACGACCCGAGCGAGCACTTCGACAATATTGCCTTGCTCGTCTTTAATGACTTCGTCCGCTTCAATGATATAGGCGTTGCGCAGACGTACGCGTTTCCCCAAGACCAAACGCTTGTACTTTTTGTTGGCCTCCTCACGGAAGTCGTCTTGGTCGATATAAATGTTGTGAGTAAAAGGCAGTACACGTTCACCCAAGTCTTCCCGGTTGGGGTGACCCGGTGCGCGCATTTCCTCCATCTTGTCGTTGGGGTAATTGGTCAATGTCACCCTCAAAGGCCGCAGCACGCACATGGCTCGCGGGGCATTTTTATCGAGATGGTCCCGCACGGTGTACTCCAGCATACCCACATCCACGACGCTGTCCGCGCGGGTCACGCCAATTTGGGTACAGAAGTTGCGCAAGGCTTCGGCGGGAAAACCTCGCCGCCGCATCCCCGATAATGTGGGCATGCGCGGATCGTCCCAGCCGTCCACACGATCTTCGTCCACCAGCTGCTTGAGCTTACGCTTGCTGGTAATGGTGTAATTGACATTCAGGCGCGCGAACTCGTACTGACGCGGTCGCGCCGGTACGGGCAGATTATCCAGAAACCAATCGTACAAGGGGCGGTGATCTTCAAATTCCAGCGTACAAATTGAGTGGGTAATCCCCTCAATGGCATCGCTTTGCCCGTGAGCGAAATCGTACGACGGATAGATTTTCCAGGCATCACCAGTGTTGTGGTGATGTGCCTTTTTTATGCGATAGATAATTGGATCACGTAGATTGATATTGGGGGCTGCCATATCAATTTTTGCACGCAACACGCAGCTTCCTTCAGCCAATTCACCCACGCGCATTTGTTCGAACAGCTCAAGATTCTCTTCGACAGTGCGATCCCGGTAGGGGCTGTTGGTGCCAGGCTCGGTCAAAGTGCCCCGATACTGCCGTGCCTCATCCGGGCTCAAGTGGCAAACGTAGGCTTTACCCTGTTCAATCAGGTGCACCGCCCACTGATAAAGTTGCTCAAAGTAATCCGAGGTAAAGCGGATTTGGCCGTTCCAGCTAAAACCGAGCCAGTGCACGTCAGCCTTGATGGCATTTACATACTCTTCGCTTTCTTTCTCGGGATTCGTGTCGTCAAAGCGCAGGTTGCACAAGCCGCCGAACTCTTCCGCCATACCGAAATTAAGACAAATGGATTTCGCATGCCCAATATGTAGGTAACCATTGGGCTCGGGCGGAAAACGGGTGATGACTTGCTTGACGGTGCCCTGCTCCAGATCCTTGCGGATAATGTTCTGAATAAAGTGCGCAGGCCTGGCGGCCGTTTTTTCTTTCGTGGCGGACGCGTCGTTATCGCTCATACTGCTGGGATTCCAATTGACCAAACGGAAGGTTAATCCGGCTCGGGAGTGATTCGGAAAACCGCTTATTGTAAACACTCGGTGCCGGTTTTCCTACCGGAAGCTGTAGAAGCGGGCTGCGGCACCAATAAGCGGTAGAAAAACTTGCGGCTGCTAGTCTCGAAGTAGCTGTTCTGGCGGTTGCGCGGGGGGCGTCGAGCGGTAATTCTCGCGACGCTGGAGTTGATATTGACGAACCGCGCGATTGTGCTCTTCCAAAGTACGGGAAAACACGTGGGTGCCATCGCCCCTGGCGACAAAAAAGAGGGTTTCGCCGTCCAGAGGGTTAAGGCTGGCCTCAAGGGCACCTTTTCCAGGCAAGGCGATGGGAGTTGGCGGTAAGCCATGATTGGTATAGGTGTTGTAGGGTGTGGGTGTACGCAAGTCCCGGCGAGTGATTCGACCCTGATAATTGCTTCCCATACCGTAGATCACTGTGGGATCGGTCTGCAAACGCATGCCCTTATCGAGACGACGCACAAATACGCCAGCAATTTCGTCTCGCTCCCAAGGAGCGCCTGTCTCGCGTTCGACAATGGACGCCATAATAAGCGCCTCATACGGAGATTCGTAGGGCAAACCTACCGCACGTCGCTCCCAGAGTTCGGCCAACAAAGACTCCATGCGACGGTGTGCCTTGCGCAGAATCTCCACATCACTGGTTCCCCGCGTGTAACGGTAGCTGTCCGGGAAAAACCAGCCCTCGGGGTGCTCGATGTCCAAATCTAGGCGCTGCAACTGCTCTTCAGCGGTCAGCCCCTTGAGAGTGGGCGTTATGGTATCCCTAGCATGAAGAGCAGTAAGGGCCTGCTGAAAGGTCCAACCTTCCACGAGAGTGACCTGATGCAAGACCGTATCGCCACGATTTAGCATGCCAAGCAACTCGACCGGCGTGGTGCCGGGTTGAAGAAAGTACTCCCCCGCCTGAGCGCGGGTGGCTTCGGTTAGGCGAGCGTAGAGGCGAAGAAGCCGGGGGTACTCCAATACACCGTCGCGATTCAAGCGCGCGCTCAGATGACTGAGCGATTGACCGGTAGGCAATTCGTAGACGCGCCCCTCCGCGGGAACCTCCATAGGACTGTGCAACCAGTGGTAGCTATAGCCGACACCTACCCCAGCACCCAAAAGACCGACGACAACCAGAACCATGAACACACGGACCCAAAAATTGAGCCCTTTACGTTTTTTTGGATTACTACTCAAACCAATCCGCACTCCAGTTGGTGATTGAAAGCCTCTTGCAGGCGACGGGTGACAGGCCCGACTGGCAAGCTGACCCGATCCCCTAAATCCATTACCGCCACAGGTGTAATACCCTTGACACTATTACAGAGGAACACCTCCTCAGCGGTGCTCAGCGCATCTAAAGGTAGGGGCACCTCTTTCACCACAAGTCCGATCGAGGGCGCCAGACAGTCAATGATCAAACGTCGCGCCACCCCGGCGACCCCGGCATTGGACAAGTCGGGCGTCAGCAATTCTCCATTGAGCACGGCAAACAGATTACTGGCGGTGGCCTCGACGACCTCTCCCCGCTGATTCAACAACAGGCCTTCGGTCCAGGGACCATCTCGCCATTCACTGCGAGCCAACACCTGCTCCAACCGATTCAAATGTTTGATTCCAGCCAATGCGGGGTTATCCGCCAGCCGATACTGACACAGCTTAACGGTCACGCCATGGTTGTCACCGAGAGGCACCGCCTGTGGATAAAGCATCAAACACAGGGTCGGTTCACCATTCTCCGGCGCCAGGTAACCTCGCCCACCAGCACCGCGGGTGAGAATCAACTTTAGCACCCCGTCGGGCGCGTTCCCGCTGGCCGCCTGGGCAAGCATGTCATCCCGATACTGGTGCAGATCGGAGCGGGAAAAACGAATTCCAAGCCGCCCTGCCCCTAAGCTTAGACGCTGTTCATGGAAAGGCCACAAAGGCACTCCCCCGCTCTGAACGCGTATGGTTTCGAAAAGCCCGTCTCCATAGGCGAAACCCCGGTCCAAAGGCGAGATCATCGCTCCAAGGACGCCGTTGACGGACACAAGGGGTTGCTTTAGCTCAGACATGGCGGAAGTCTATACAAAAACGCCGGCGAGCAGAACTCCCGGCGTTTTAGGGACGAGGAACGCTTTCTCGGACGGCTAGTCGAGGCGCTTAAAGACCAGAGAACCGTTGGTACCACCGAAACCAAAAGAGTTGGACAGTACGGCGTTGATTTTGCGCTCTTGCGCCGTGTGGGGCACCAAATTCAGATCGCACTCTTCATCTGGATTGTCCAGATTAATGGTAGGTGGTGCCACCTGATCGCGAATGGCCAGAACGCTGAAAATCGCCTCTACAGCCCCGGCAGCGCCCAGAAGGTGCCCGATCATGGACTTTGTTGAGCTGACGGCCACCTGGTCCACAGCGGAGCCCATCACCGATTTAACAGCACAACATTCGGCGCGGTCGCCAGCGTTGGTGGAGGTGCCGTGGGCATTGATGTAGTTGATGTCCTCGGCATTCAGGCCGGCATCGGTAATGGCATTGCGCATAGACAAGGCAGCACCTGCGCCATCGGCCGGGGGCGAGGTCATATGGTAAGCGTCACCGCTCATACCAAAACCGACCAATTCAGCGTAAATTTTGGCGCCACGGGCACGCGCATGCTCATACTCTTCCAGCACCAGCACTCCAGCGCCGTCTCCGAGAACAAAGCCATCGCGATCGCGATCCCAAGGGCGGCTAGCCGCTTCCGGCGCGTCGTTTCGGGTAGACAGGGCCCGTGCTGCCGCAAAACCACCCAAGCCAACGGGGGTCGTCGCCATTTCCGCACCACCGGCCAGCATGACATCGGCGTCGCCGTACATAATGCTGCGCGCCGCATAACCGATGCTGTGGGTACCCGTAGTACATGCGGTGGTCATGGCGATGTTGGGGCCGCGCATGCCATACATAATAGAGAGGTTACCGGCGATCATATTGATAATGGCACCCGGCACAAAAAACGGCGACATGCGCCGCGGGCCTTTGTGTTCAATCAGCAGAGCGCCATCTTCGATAGCACCGATACCGCCTATACCCGAGCCCACAGAAACACCAATACGCTGGGCATTGGCCTCAGTGACCTCCAGACCAGAATCGCGCATGGCTTGAATACCCGCGACCATCCCAAACTGAATAAAAGGGTCCATCTTTCGGGCGTCTTTAGCGGGGTAGTAACCTTCCACGGAGAAGTCTTTCACGGAAGCGCTAAAGCGTGTGGCGAAAGCGGAGGTGTCAAACTTGGTAATGGTCGCAGCGCCGCTAACGCCGTTAACAATCCCTCGCCATGTATCTTCGACGGTATTGCCCACAGGACTAACCATACCAAGACCGGTCACTACTACTCGTTTACGGGACACGACTATTCTCCGACAAAAGTAACCCGGATACCGAAGCAAACACCGGGCGCAAGCCCAGCCCGGCCGAACATCCGGAATTCCGGACGACGAACTTTAGCTCCTGCGAAAAATGGAGCAACGGGCACCCAAAAGAAAAGCCGTACTATTGGTAATAATACGGCTTTGGAAAGACGGTAATCAGCAAAAGGGAAGATTATGCCAGGTTGGCGTTAATGTAATCAATCGCCAGCTGAACGGTAGTGATCTTTTCCGCTTCTTCATCCGGGATTTCGGTCTCGAATTCCTCTTCAAGAGCCATAACCAGCTCTACGGTATCGAGGGAATCGGCGCCCAGGTCTTCAACGAAAGAAGCTTCGTTTTTCACTTCTTCTTCTTTAACACCCAGTTGCTCCGCAACGATTTTTTTAACCCGTTCTTCAATGCTGCTCATGATGTTATATAACTCCTAATAGGTAGAATCGACGAAGCCTACTCGATAATTACACTCGAGCGACCTCCTGTAATTATGCTACAAGCGAAACGACGCGCATTTTACATCGAATTGCGCCGGCTTGTAATGCATCTCACCAAATTTTTTCTTTTCTCTTATATATCAACAAGTTAAACAGGCTTTTAAGCCATATACATGCCGCCATTGACATGAATTGTCTCACCGCTGACGTAAGAGCCGGCCTCCCCGGCAAGAAATGCGACAACCGCAGCGATTTCCTCTGGACGCCCCAAACGAGCCAGGGGAATCTTCTCTTGCAGCAATTTCCGCTGATCTTCCGCCAGCGCCTGAGTCATATCGGTGTCGATAAAGCCAGGCGCCACGGTATTCACAGTAATGCCGCGGGAGCCCACCTCAGCGGCGAGAGACCTGGCAAAACCAGCCATACCGGCTTTACTGGCCGCGTAATTGGCCTGGCCGGGGTTACCCATGGCACCGACCACGGAGCTGATGTTAATGATCCGACCCCAGCGGGCCTTCATCATGCCCCGCAGTACAGCCTTACTCAAGCGAAACACAGAATTCAGGTTGGTATCAATCACTTGGGACCACTCATCATCGCCCATGCGCATCAGCAGGTTGTCTTTGGTAATCCCTGCATTGTTTATCAGAATGGCGGGATCTCCGTACTGAGACTTAATATCCGCCAGCAAGGCAGTAACCGACTCGGCGGAGGTTACATCAAGCACCATGCCGGTGCCAGTGACACCCTGCTCTGCCAAACGGGCCGTAATGCGCTCCGCACCTGACTGACTGGTCGCGGTGCCGATCACCACAGCACCTGCAGCGCCCAGCTGCTGAGCAATAGCGGCACCTATACCGCGGCTGGCGCCTGTTACCAGGGCTACTTTATCTTTTATCGTCATAGTTATCTCGCTCTCGATTGATCAGAGTCATACCGCGTCAATGGCGGTACGCACGTCGTCGGGGGTTTCGATGGCCAAGGCGGTCAGAGCCTTGTCGATGCGCTTATTCAGTCCGGACAGTACTTTGCCAGGACCGCACTCCAGGGTGGTCTCCACGCCCCGATCACGCAGCTCTTGCACGCACTCTACCCAGCGTACCGGGCTGTAAATCTGCTCCACCATCAAAGCTTTGATGGTGTCCGGGTTAGCCTCGGTGCGGGCCGTGACATTGTGCACCACGGGAATCTCAGGGGCGCGAAATGGCGTGGCCTGAATTTGCGCTTCAAGACGCTCGGCAGCGGGGCGCATTAAGGACGTGTGAAACGGCGCGCTGACCGGCAGAGGCAAGGCGCGCTTGGCACCCGCTTCTTTACACGCCGCCATAGCCCTCTCTACGGCCGCCGCTTCGCCAGCGATCACCACCTGCCCCGGAGAGTTAAAGTTAACCGGTGACACCACGGCGCCCTGAGCCGCGTTTTCGCAGGCCTGAATAATGACGGCATCATCCAAACCAATGATCGCCGCCATGGCGCCCTGCCCAGCCGGAACGGCTTCCTGCATGAATTTGCCGCGCTGCTGAACCAATTTTACAGCCGCGGAAAAATCAACCACGCCCGCACATACCAAAGCAGACCACTCACCCAAACTGTGCCCGGATAAAAACGCCGGCTGAGCTCCGCCCTCTTCACGCCAAACTCGCCACAGGGCGACACTGGCCGTTAATAGCAAAGGTTGGGTCCGCTCTGTTTGATTGATCGCTTCCTGGGGGCCGCTCTGGGACAAATCCCAAAGATCGTAGCCGAGCACGTCCGACGCTTGCGAAAATGTGGCCTTAACGCTGGCAAAAGTATCTGCAAGTTCCGCCAGCATTCCCACTTTCTGGGAACCTTGTCCGGGAAACACAATGGCAAGACTGGATTGAGTCATAAATCATCCCTTCTGGTTTGATTGTCTAAGCTATTATTTCGAAACTTATAATCTTTTAGTCTGCATTCGATCTTGTACGCAGCTCAGCCTCTATGATTTCTGAAAGTGGATGGCGTACCTGCTCCACAGCCACATCGATCGCCTGACAGAACGCAATTTGGTCGGCGCTGCCATGGCTTTTAATAACTGCCTTATTCAAGCCCAAAAACAAGGCGCCATTATAGGTACCAGGGTTGAGCTCACGACGCCACCGCAGCAATAAAGGACGCACCAACCAGGCAAGAAAACGGTAGCTCCAATGCTCAGCCAAACTTGTTTCAATTTTGTGGTTGATCAATCGGGCCACACCTTCACTCGCCTTGAGCGCGATATTGCCACTAAAACCATCGCACACAATGACGTCGGCAACGCCGTTGTAAATCGTGTCCGCTTCGATAAACCCCACGTAGTTCAGCTGAGCATCCGCTTCAAAGCGTTCGTGGGCGTCCACCACCAGATTCGTGCCTTTACCCGGCTCCACGCCTATATTGAGCAGTGCCACACTGGGCTTATCTATACCATCTGAGCGGGCCAACGCATGCCCCATAAGTGCGAATTGGTGCAGTTGCTGCACCGTGCACTGATGGTTTGCACCCAGATCCAGCATATAGGTTTGCCCGGCAATGACTGGCATAGCCTTACAGATCGCAGGCCGCTCGATGCCCGGGAGAGTTTTTAGCAGAAAGCGGCTCATGGCCATAAGCGCCCCGGTGTTGCCAGCACTCACACAAGCATCTGCCTCCCCCTGCTGAACTAGACTCAACGCCTGCCACATGGACGATTCACGCTTGCGCCTGAGAGCCAGGCGAGGGTCATCGGACATGGTGACGACATCGGCAGCATGGTGAATCTTTATGGCGGGAGGGTATTGCGGTGGCAGCATAGCCTCAAGCTGGGCTTGGTCACCCACCAGGATTAGCTCTAACCCAGCGCGCGCCTCGGCTAGCTGAAGCGCGGCCAGGATAGCAACGCGGGGACCTAAGTCCCCGCTCATAGCGTCTACCGCTATTCGAATCATTGCATGACAAACAGCTTGATTTTACGACGAAGCAAAGTTACTCGTCGGTGCTTTTGTCTACCACTTTGCGGCCGCGATAAAAACCATCGGCGGTCACGTGGTGGCGAAGGTGCTTCTCACCCGTGGTGGGATCAACGGACAAGGTAGGTCCGGTTAGCGCATCGTGAGAGCGGCGCATGCCACGTCTGGAGCGAGTTTTACGGTTTTGTTGAACGGCCATGGTGTTCTCCTATTTACATAACAACTGAAGCCGGGGCGCCTCGTTAACCACACAAGAAAGTGCAGCTATTTCTTCGGCGTGCCCTTAAGTTGCTCCAGAACCTGAAACGGGTTTTGCTTTGCCGGGGCTACCTCTGGTTCACCACTGCTCAAAAACTCAACCTCGATGCAGGGTTCCGGGTGGTAAGCCACCGCCGGTAAATTCAATAATAATTCGTCCTCTACCATCTGGTAGAGATCAGCGTTTCCTTCGTCTGCCAAAATCCAGGGGTCCAACTGCCGAGGCAAGTTTTTGGCGCCTTCCTCATCGATCACGATAGCCAAGGCTATATCCGCCTCGATCGGCACAGTGACAGGATTTAGACAGCGCTGACAAGTTAACACCAGATCAGCGTGCGCCCGCCCCGTAACGACGAGTTTGCGTTCGGCACTGATACCGAACTCCAACTCTACCCCCGCGTTGCCGCTGGTATCGGCCAGTACCTCGCACACGCGTTCAAACGCAGAGAGCGGTACATGGCCACTGAGACGAACCCCCTGTTGCGCAAACTTGCGCGGGTCGCCCAGGCGCGGCAAAGGCTTATTGGGAGTCGCTTCAAACATAAGCGCGCAATAATAGGGATCTGGCCTGCTTCTGTCAAAGAAAAAAACCCGGAAGTGCGCTGTTTGCGCGCTCTGGAGCCCCATTGAGGTAAAATCCCCAGCAAATTCGCTGATCCTTGGAGACTTTTCACCCATGCGCCCACTCATTCTGGCCTCCAGCTCCCCCTACCGGCGCCAGCTGCTCGAACGTCTGGGCCTGCCTTTCAGCAGTCAATCGCCCGATGTTGACGAGCGCCCTGCACCCGGTGAGCCGGCGAAAGCCTTAGTTAAACGACTCGCCGAAGCCAAAGCCCGCGCGCTCTCCGAAGCGCATCCTGGCAAACTGATCATCGGCTCCGACCAGGTGGCAGTACTGGATGGGCAAATACTGGGCAAACCGGGAAATTTTGAACGGGCTCGAGCGCAACTGCTGGCCGCCAGTGGCCGAAGCGTGGAGTTTCTGACCGGGCTATGCCTGCTCAACACCGACACCGGCACCTGCCATGTGCACTGCGAACCCTTTCGCGTCCACTTCAGAGATTTGAGCCCGCAACAAGTGGAAATGTATATAAAGAAGGAAGAACCCTACGACTGTGCCGGCAGCTTCAAAGCAGAAGGACTGGGAATTCGATTGTTCCAAGCCCTGGAAGGCAGAGACCCGAACGCTTTAATCGGTTTACCGCTGATTGCTCTGATTGATTTGCTGCAAACTGAGGGGGTTGATCCTCTGAACCCACCCGCTTAAAGCCGGTGCCAGCTCAAGAGCTCCCCGAAGCCATCCATGCACAGTTCCGGGCCGAAGGGTCGTAGCCGATCGATGTGATGGGCGCCGTAACTGACGGCAATTCGGGCCATTTCAGCTCGCCGCCCCATGTCCATATCGTATTCGGTGTCGCCAATCATTACAGCGTCGTGCTGGTGAACGCGAAACTGCTCCAGCAATTCCTGCAGCATCAGTGGATGGGGTTTTGAGGCGGTTTCGTCGGCACAGCGGGAACCGTGAAAGAAGGTGTCCAAGTCCATGGCCTTGAGCACCCGATCCAGCCCCCGGCGACTTTTGCCCGTGGCTACAGTCAACTGATGGCCCTGCTCCCGCAAATGGGTAAGCGTTTCCATCACTACAGGAAACAGCTTGGCAGGTTGCGCCAAGTCCGCCGCCAAGTAATTTTCAGCGTAGTGATGCCGCAACTGCACGTGCTCGTGAGCAGTACGGTCCGGAAACAGTCGCGCCAACGCCTCAGGCATACCCAACCCGATAATATTGTGCACCTGGTGATCTTCTGGCGGCTGCCAACCCAAGTCGCGGGCAGACTGCTGCATGGCTTGGGTAATGGTACCGGTGGAATCACTCAGGGTGCCGTCCCAATCGAATATAAAAAGCAAGGTTTACCTCGTTAACAACGCTAACCGTCGCCGTTTAGCTCAACTTGACCAGTGCGGCCGCCAAATCATCGCTCAAAGACGCGCTAACCACGGTCAGCTCAGACTCGCCAGGCAAGTAAAAACCCAGCTCGGTAGCGTGCAGAAACAACCGCTTAACCCCCACCTTACGAAGCCGGTCATTAGCGTCGTCATCGCCGTACTTCTCGTCGCCCGCCAGACTGTGCCCCGCGTATTGTGCATGAACCCGGATTTGATGCGTGCGCCCGGTAATCGGGCGCGCCTCCACCAAGGTGCAGTCCCCGTACGCCCGAAGGACGCGAAACTCCGTCAGACTCGGCTTACCCTCGGGATGCACTTTAACAATACGCTCTTTGCCACTGTTGAGCTCCAGCTTGAGCAATGGCACATCAACTCGATGACGCCGGGCTGGCCACTGCCCCAACACCAGGGCTTGATAGACTTTACGCACGCCACTGACCCCTTTATTGCGCAAAGCCGCCTGTAAGTGACGCAGCGTACTGCGTTTTTTGGCCACCATGATGCAGCCCGAGGTATCTCGGTCCAGGCGATGAACCAACTCCAGGTAACTGGCCTCCGGGCGCATCAAGCGTAGCGCCTCGATAAGTCCCAAGCTGACGCCGCTGCCTCCATGCACCGCCAAACCGGGTGGCTTATTGATGACCAACAAACCCTCATTCTCAAACAAAATGCTATTTTCAAGCAGCCGCAACAGCTGATCACTGGGCTTACCCGGCGGGGTACGCTGGGCGACGCGCACTGGGGGGATGCGCACCAAGTCACCGGGTTGGAGCCGGTAATCCGGCTTAATCCGCCCTTTATTAACCCGCACCTCCCCCTTGCGTAAAATGTTGTACACACGGGCTTTGGGCACACCTTTCAAGCGAGCCATCAGGAAATTGTCCACCCGCTGCCCAGCTTGGTCTTCACTGATGGTGAGCCACTGGACCTGCTGAGCAGTTGATGAGGGAGGATGTAAAGGTATGGGCTGATCGGTCATAGCCGCCATCATAGCGCAAAATCCCGCTCAACGCTGAGCGCTATGCGGCTGACGGCCACGCATGGCGCGGGATTCCTGATTGAACGGGCTTGCAAATACTGGTATATTCGCGACTGCTGGGACAGGCAGGTTTCCGGACAGCGCATTTACAGGCGTGTCGCTAGGAAATACCGCTGCCAGCAAAAGAGCCCCTCCAGAGCTGCACAAACGATTCGCAGCGGCGCGGCTCAGAGAAACTGACAAAAGGTGTAACTGCAAGAGTGACTAGAACCTGCAGGCACCCCATGACCATTGCGCAAACCGCGCGATAGCCATCGTTAAAACTGTAAGTGTTTTGTAGAACTCTGAATTTCTACGTGTTGTTGGACGGATTCTGATTTGGGCCACCGCCCACGAAGCGGTCAAATCTATAAGCGCCCACGAGACCAATGAGCCGCGACGCCGAATCCAATTAGCGTGCCGCTCTTGCCTCGCCTCAGACCCCAGCACAACCCGATTAGAACCGGCGAGAAGCTGATTCGCTCAGCCCAACCCCACAGAGAGTTTAATGGAGCAGACTGATCCCATTGTTACAACCAGGCCACGCCCGGCGCTCAGCACCACGCTAGAGCCCGTTGCAGCCGGCCAGGTGCGGATACTTCTGCCATCAACCGCGCGCCCGACGAGCTATACGTCGCGGCGCTTTAACTGGTTGCCTAAAACACAACAGCGTTAACCTTGGTTATTCGTTCGCTCTGCGCCCGAACTAACAAGATTAGGTAACGCATGAAAAGAATGCTCATCAATGCAACTCACCCTGAAGAGTTGCGCGTAGCTCTGGTTGACGGCCAGTGGCTGTACGATCTGGACATCGAAAATCGCAATCGCGAGCAGAAAAAAGCCAACATTTATAAAGGTCGTATCACTCGTGTCGAGCCCAGCCTCGAAGCGGCTTTTGTCGACTACGGTGCTGAACGGCACGGCTTCCTTCCCCTGAAAGAAATTTCCCGCGAATACTTTGCCAAGCAGCCCAACGAAGTCGAAGGGCGAGTCAAAATCAAAGAAGTCGTTAAAGAAGGCACCGAAGTTATTGTTCAGGTGGACAAAGAGGAGCGCGGCAACAAAGGCGCAGCCCTGACCACTTTTATCAGCCTCGCCGGGCGCTACCTGGTATTGATGCCCAATAACCCCCGCGCTGGCGGCATTTCCCGCCGCATCGAAGGGGAAGATCGCACCGAACTTAAAGAAGCCCTCAGCGGCGTTGAAGTGCCCTCTGGTATGGGCATCATCATCCGCACCGCAGGCGTTGGCCGCAGCACCGAAGAGCTGCAATGGGATCTCAATTACCTCATGCAGTTGTGGGAGTCCATCGACAAGGCGGCGCAGAGCTCCAAAGCCCCCAACTTCCTGTTCCAGGAAAGCAACGTCATCATTCGCGCTATCCGCGACTACCTACGCGAGGACGTGGGCGAAGTCATGGTGGATAACCAGGAAGCCTACGACTTGGCCTCGGGTTTCATCCAACAGGTTATGCCTAACTTTGGCAGCAAAGTTAAGCTGTATCAGGACGACATCCCCCTGTTCAACCGTTATCAAATTGAAAGCCAGATTGAGACGGCTTTCCAGCGTGAGGTCAAGCTTCCCTCTGGTGGCTCCATTGTCATCGACGTAACCGAAGCTCTAGTGTCCATCGACATCAACTCCTCCCGCGCCACCAAAGGCGGTGACATTGAAGAAACCGCCTTGCAAACCAACCTGGAAGCGGCCGATGAAATCGCCCGACAGCTGCGTCTGCGCGACATGGGCGGCCTGGTGGTGATCGACTTTATCGACATGCAGCCGGTGCGCAACCAGCGGGAAGTAGAAAACCGCATGCGCGACGCACTCACCATGGATCGCGCTCGAGTACAGGTAGGTCGCATCTCTCGTTTCGGCTTGCTGGAAATGTCCCGCCAACGGCTCCGTCCGTCACTGGGGGAAACTCACTCGAAAATTTGCCCACGTTGTAATGGCCAGGGCACCATTCGCGGCACCCGCTCTCTCGCCCTGTCCATTCTGCGTTTGGTGGAAGATGAAGCGCAAAAAGAACGCAGCGCTGAGATTCGGGCCATTGCTCCGCTGTCCGTGGCCACCTATTTGCTCAACGAAAAACGCAAAACCATTTCCAAGATCGAGCAGCGCAATAACACCCGTGTGGTTGTGGTCCCCAACGCCGACATGATGACCCCGCATTTTGAGGTACAGCGTCTGCGCGACGACGACGAAGGCACCTTGGAAACAAGTTACAAAATCGTCTCTACCGTTGAGGAACATGACGACGAGGGCGAATCCCCAACTCAACCGGTCGCACCGCCGCAACCGGCCGTGCAACCCTCAGCGCCCACTCAGGCGGCGCCTCCACCGAAGCCCACCGAGTCGGTAAAAGAGCCCGGCTTGTTTGAACGCATCATCGCTATGCTCACCACTTTCTTCAAAGGTGAAGAAAAAGAGGACACGAGCAAGCAAAACAAGGGCAGAAACCGGTCCGGACGCGTGCAAACCTCAACGCGCGGTGACGCAGCTAATCGCACCAGACGCGACGGTGGTCGTGGCGGCCGCGGTCGACGCGGACGCGGTGGCAAAGATGAGCGCGGCCCCAGAGAAGAGCGCGTTGAAGAACGCGGCAAACGCGATTCCGAAACGCAAGAAGGCAGAGAAACACGCGGTGCCGGAGCCAAACGCGGTGGTCGTGGCCGCCGTGGCGGTCGTGACGAACAGCGTGAAGGTGGTCGACCTGAAGCTCGTGTCACAGACACCCGTGGCACCGATAAAGGCCCAGAGCAAAAACCCCAAGACAAGGCTGCCGAGAAAACTGCCGAACGAGTGCCTGCTCAAGCCAAAGAAACTGCCGAGGCAGACTCTGCTGGCGAATCCGACGATCAGCGTCCGCCCAAGCGGCCCAGCGGTCGCCGTACCCGCAGCGGTTCCCGCCGCCGCAACCGCCGAGGTGGTGCTGCGAACGGTCAAACTAGCGATCAGCAAACCGGCGAAGCATCAGCAGAACAGAGCCAAAAAGCAGAGCAAGCTCCCAATGGTGCAGATCAAACCCCTGCATCGGCGCCTGAGCAAGCTGCAGCAGTAAGTTCTGAACAAGCAGCGCCGCAAGAGCCCAAGCAGCCTCGGCCAGAAAGAAAACCTCGGTCTGCGGAGAAACAGGAGGGAACACAGGAAAGCGCCCAAGAAAGCGCCGCGCCCGTTCGGGAAAAGCGCCGCCCTGAAGCGCAGCCACCTCGTGAAAAACAGGAAAAACCGGCACCGGAAAACACCGCGCCAATAGCGGACGCCTCCAAGCCGGCTGAACCCTCCTCTGCGCCGCAAGCCGCAGAGCCAGCGGCTGCACCAGAGACCCCAAAGGCAGCCCCCGCAGCTAAACCAGAAGTGAAGGAGGCGCCCAAAGCCGCCGAAGAAACCAAGGCAACCGAAGCGCCCAAGCCAGCCGCCAAACCAGCCGAAGCCGCTGAGTCTCAGCCGCAGGGGGTCGAAGCAGCAGCGCCTAAGGCTCCGGAAGCTCCTAAATCAGCTCCTCAGGCACCAGCGCCCGCTGAGCCCAAGGCAGTTGAAGAACAGGCCGACGGCGGCACACCCAAGCGCGCCAGTAACGACCCTCGCCTAGCGCCTAAAAAAGCGGCTCCCGTTCGTATACAAACGGAAGCTGTAGTGCGGGATACAAGCCGAGCGCTGGACACCAGTCAGCCTCCGGCGGTTGAGCACAAGCCAAGACCTCTGACTCGCCCTTCCAATGACCCACGCCTAGCGCGCCGGGCTGCGGAAAGTGCCGAAAAGCCAGAACAGGAAGAGTAATTGCCCTTTAGGTAAGCACTCAACCAAGCCGAGCTGCTAGCAGCTCGGCTTTTTTGTTTCTACTGGGAGGAAAAATTGCCCTGGCATCTTGCCCCGTACAATATCCCCTGTATAATCGGCCCCCTCCGGAAGGGTGGCAGAGCGGTTGAATGCAGCGGTCTTGAAAACCGCCGTAGGTTAATAGCCTACCCAGGGTTCGAATCCCTGCCCTTCCGCCATAAACAAACCGCCCCATGAAAATGGGGCGGTTTTTTTATGGCGGAAGGGCAGGCTTGAGAACCCTGGCGGGTTCGACCGATCGTCCGGAACGATCGGTACCGCCGCAGGCGCCCGAAGGGCAGCGCACACGGATGTGCGCTGGTACATCCCTGCACTTCCGCCCCGATTACCGCTTGATGCTACAATTAGGACGACGTGCAGTTCGTCGAGCAGCTCCGTAAGCTAGCCCTCGGGCCGCGCAGGGTGAGTGTTCAGCAAACGTCGTGAATCCAGTCCCTACGCGCTCCCGGCGCTTCGGGACACTCCCCGCTTCCCTGCGAGTCGTCCATGGGGACTGCCTCACCGGAGCGCCGGCCGAAAGGCCCCTCGTTTGAGTCTTGCTGAACACTCACCCTGCACGCCCCTTGGTTGTCTCAGACTACCGAGTTCTTTTCCCAAACTCCTATTCTCGTGTTCGCGCCACGAACGGAAAACTGCTGGCAAGGCGGCTACCCCCAACACAGCTTGGCTTTTAACCCCTACCTTTGTATGATTGCCTCAAGCACGACCACGCGTTAACTGGAGAAACGTCAATGAACAAGCTTCACACCCAAACTGGGTACACCAGCGCAGCCAGCAGCGAAGTTGAAATCAACAAAGTTCTGCGCAACACCTACATGCTCTTGGCCATCACTCTGGCGTTCAGCGCGTTAACGGCCGGTATCGCCATGGCAATTAATCTGCCTTACGGTGTTGGCTTGATGATGACCATCGCGGCGCTGGGTTTAATTTGGTTTGTACTTCCTAAAACCGCCAACTCTGCTGCCGGCCTGGGTGTGGTCTTCGCCTTCACCGGTTTAATCGGTGCTGGCATTGGCCCCATGCTGAACCACTATTTGGCGCTCTCCAATGGCCCCACATTGGTATTGCAGGCTCTTGGTGGCACAGCCATCATTTTCTTCTCTCTATCCGGTTACGCTTTAACCACACGTAAAGACTTCAGCTTCTTGCGCGGGTTTGTGGTAACCGGCATTGTGGTCATGATTCTCGCCATGCTGGTGCTCATGGGCGCCAGCCTGTTTGGCTACTACGTATCGGCGTTCCATCTGGCATTCTCTGCAGGTGTGATCCTGCTGATGTCTGCACTGATACTTTTCCAAACCAGCGCCATTATTCACGGTGGAGAAACCAACTACCTGTTGGCCACCACTACCCTTTATTTGTCCGTGGTGAATATTTTCACCAGCCTGTTGCATCTGCTCGGCGTTAGCAGCGACTAAAGGAATTTTCGAGAATTCTTTAGCAGGTAAGCCCCGCTCCGCGGGGCTTTTTCGTTTCAGAGCATCTACGTGGAGGGGCCGCATTGTGGTCAGTCGCCCTTTAGTCTTTTCCCTCGCTGTCTATGGCGCTCCTTTTTCCGCCCAGGCGAGTCAGACAGCCTACGCTTTCGCAAAGGCTCTCATCGACGTCGGTCACCGGCTCGAACGCGTGTTCTTTTACCAGGACGGCATTCACGCCGCCAACGTTTTGGCCGTGCCGCCCCAGGATGAAGAGAACCTCACCGAAGCCTGGCACAGTTTGGCCAGAGAGCACCAGGTGGAGCTGGTAGTCTGCATTGCAGCCGCGCTGCGGAGAGGATTATTGAACGGCGAGGAAGCCCAGCGCTACGGAAAACCGGCCAGCAACTTGGCCCCAGGCTTTGAGATCGCCGGATTGGGTCAGCTGCTAGAGGCGGCTGTCACCAGTGATCGTCTGATAACCTTCGGAGCGTAACGGCATGAAAAACCTTTTGTTTGTCAGCCGTCATGCACCCTACGGGACGGGCATCGCTCGGGAAGCTCTGGATGCCCTACTCGGGGCCAGCGCGTATGGGCAAAATCTCAGCCTGCTGTTTATGGACGATGGGGTCTTCCAATTGTTAAATGCCCAAAATCCCAGTAAGCTTAATCAAAAGAATTTAAGCGCCAATTTGCCCGCCTTGCCGTTGTACGACGTAGAAAATATTTTTGTGCACTCCGAATCCTTGCGCGCTCGCGCGCTGCATGCGGACGATCTGGTGCTTGAGCCGAAATTATTTAAAGTGATCAGTAGCCAGGAAGTGGCCGAGCTGATGAATCAACAGGATCAACTTTTGAGCTTTTGAAGCGCCATGAGCACACTGCATACCGTGAACAAGTCGCCCTTCAGTCATTCGACGCTGGCCTCCTGCCTGTCGATATGCCAGCCCGGAGACGCTCTGCTGTTGATTGAAGACGGCGTCTACGGAGCTTTGGCGTCTTCCCCCCAAGCTGAACAGCTACGCGCTGTGCACGCCAAGGGCGTTCGCGTGTATGCTTTGGAACCGGACATAGAAGCACGGGGGCTAGTGGGACGACGTTTGGACGAAGTGGAGTTGTCCGACTACGCAGGCTTCGTGCGTCTGAGTAGCGAGCTGCGCTGCGTCCAGAGCTGGTACTGACGCTCATGCCGTTGGTGGTAAACGGGCGGGAATTCGCAACCGACAAGGACGGTTATCTGGTACACCGGGAAGAATGGTCCCCCACCGTGGCCGAGGCCCTGGCCACTCAGGAACAAATTACTCTCACGCCGGAGCACTGGGAAATCCTGGAACTATTGCGTGAATTTTATCATCAGTACGAATTAGCGCCGGCCATGCGGCCGCTGGTCAAGCAGGTTGCGCTTAAACTGGGCCCGGACAAAGGCCGCAGTATTTATCTGATGCAACTCTTTCCGCCCAGCCCAGCTAAGGTGGCCAGCAAGATCGCCGGCTTACCCCGCCCCACTAATTGCCTGTGATCAGAGCCCCAGCGGCTCGCTGCGCTCAGCGGTAAAATACTCACGCGTCAACGCGACCACCACCCCAGACAGACAAATCAAAGCAATCAAGTTCGGGAGTGCCATCAGGCCATTGAGAATATCCGCGCTGATCCACACCAGCCCCAGGCTCATGTTGGCTCCCACCGGAATGGCAAGAAGCCAAACAACCCTAAACGGCACGACCACCCGCTCCCCCATAAGGTACTGTGCACAACGCTCACCGTAATAACTCCACCCCAAAAGCGTCGTAAACGCGAACAGCGCGAGACAGATCGAGATGAGAACGTCACCATAGAGGATGACCCCGGCAAACGCCTCCTGGGACATGCTGGCGCCCTGAGCACCGCCTGACCAAGCACCCGTGACAATCAAAACAAGACCGGTGACTGTGCACACTACGAGGGTGTCTATAAACGTGCCCAGCATGGCAATAAGCCCCTGGCGAACAGGGCTGTCGGTTTTCGCAGCGGCATGGGCGATAGGCGCACTCCCCAAGCCCGCCTCATTGGAAAACACACCGCGCGCCACCCCGAACTGGATGGCCATCATAACCGTCGCGCCAGCAAAGCCGCCCTGGGCAGCCGAGCCCGTGAAAGCACTGCTGACCACCAGCGCAACCGCTGCTGGAATGTCTGGGATGTGCAGCAATAGAATCAAAAACCCCGCCAGCAAATATGCCGTTGCCATAAAGGGCACCAGTTTACCGGCAACATTGGCCAGACGTCGGACGCCGCCAATCAACACAATCCCCACCAGTAGCATAAGTACCACGCTGGTGATCCAGGGACTTAACCCGAAACTCCCCTGCAAGGCGTCCGCCACAGAGTTCGCTTGCACGGTATTGCCTATTCCGAAGCCTGCCAAGGTACCGAACACCGCAAACATTACGCCGAGCCAAGCCCAGCGTTTACCCAAACCGTTCTTGATGTAGTACATGGGGCCGCCCACATGGCGTCCCTGCGCATCTGTTTCCCGATAATGCACGGCGCACACCGCTTCGGCGTACTTGGTCGCCATACCCACCAACGCACTGCACCACATCCAAAAAAGCGCACCCGGTCCACCGATGCCAATTGCGGTGGCCACCCCGACAATATTGCCGGTACCAATCGTGGCCGACAGCGCGGTCATAAGAGCGTTAAAGCTACTGATATCCCCTTTTCCCTGCGGCTTGCGCCCTCGAGCCAGCTGACGAAAACCGGGGCCCACGTTGCGCAACGGCATGCCTTTCAAACGCAGCATCAAGAACAAGCCAGTGCCAAGGATCAGCACCAACATAAACTCTCCCCACACAAGGGACTGGATGGTTTGCAGACTGTGCTCGAGATACTCCAGGGCACTTTCCATAGAAAAGCTCTCGTTAATTATTGTTGGTTAAAAAATTCGCGGTAGGGAAACAGACCGAACACGCCGCCAGTATGAACGAAAACGATATCCCGACAGCCTTGAAAACGCCCCAACGCTATTTCCCGCAGCATGCCGTAAAACGCTTTACCCGTATAGACGGGATCAAGCACCAAGCCTTCTGTTGAAGCCAATTGACGAATGGTATCGAAGACCTCCCTACCCGCCTTAGCGTAACCCTCACCTATGTACGCATCGATCACCTCTGGCTTACCCAGCCCCGCTGGTGCTGACACGGAATATAAGCGGCAAAGAGACTCAATATCGGCAAGCGCCTTAGTGCGGAAATACTCCGCGTCATCACAAACAGCCATGCCAAGAACTTGAGTCGTCGGACAATAGAGTCGATGCCCTAAATGCAATCCGGCGAGTGTTCCGCCCGACCCGGACGCGCTGATGACATACTCCGGTGAAATATTATGACGAGTATAATCTTCGCTCAGCTCCTGACTGGCCTGCACGTAACCCCAGGCTCCGTGTCCGTCACTTGCACCCGTAGGTATTACCCAAGGATTGCGCCCTTGCCCACGACACTCCCGTGCCCAACCATCCAGTAGTTCCTGCTGCTTTGCTTGATATACGCTCGCCGGATAAGTGCGAATCTCTGCACCCGCCAATTGATCCAACAAATAGTTTCCATCCGGAGGTTGCTCGGATTCTCCGCGCAATAACAAACACACTCTAAGCCCGAGCTGCGCGCCTAACAGGGCCGTTGCACGACAGTGATTGGACTGCAGACCACCGCAAGTGATTAACGTATCACAGCCTTCGTCTAGCGCTTTGGCCAGAACGAATTCCAGTTTACGGATTTTATTTCCACTCAGTGAGCAACCTGTAAGGTCGTCGCGCTTTACCCAAATGCGGGGTCCACCATAGCGGGCGGAGATTCGATCAAGAGGTTGTAAAGGCGTAGGCGTTTGAGCGAGGGATAAACGGGTAGGAAACCGAAAAGAGTTCGTCATGGCAAGTTCCTGACGTATCTCGGACCGCGAAGCGGCCCGAGATAGTGCATCTTAAACGGACTTAATTGTGCCTTTCGGAAGCACCGCGTGAACGGCCACTTTTTGAAATTTCAGCTCAGTGCTGTCGTTGACCTGCAGCACGATATAGTTGTCATCTACTTTGTTGATTTTACCCAGCATGCCGCTGGTCATAATCACTTCGTCACCTTTGTTCAATGACGACACCAAGTTCTGATGCTCTTTCTGCCGCTTCCGCTGAGGGCGGATGATAAACAGATACATGAACACAAACAGACCGGCGAACATGAGCAGTGTAACCATGGGGTTGGCGCCTTGGGGGGCGGCATCTTGAGCCATGGCGGCGGGAATAAAGAAATCCATCAAACTAGCCTCTCGTCATTCTTGAAAAGCGCTAACTCTACCTTGTTTGGGTAGTCCAGGCAATTGGGGAGTGAGGAGGCAAACAGGAGGGAAGAAAAGAATGCGACCCGCCCGAAGGCGGGTCCAAGGCGTCCGGCTGCCTGTGGCCGGATGGTTGAAACTCAGGCGTAATCGCGGAACAGCTTGCGGAACACGCTGGGCGACAAACCAGTCCAGCGCTTAAAGGCGTTGGTAAAACTGGTCCGATCGGAGAAATCCAGAGTTTTGGAGACTGCGTCCACACTCATGTGCCGGTCGATAAGGTATTTTATCGCGTAGTGAAAGCGTAGGCTGTCGCGCAACTGAGCGAAATTTGCGTTCTGCTGCTGCAACCGGCGCTGTAGGGTACGCTTGGACAAGCCAAGGTCTTCGGCGATGTGATCGATTGCCAATGAGGATTGGCCAACCCGGCGATGCAGTACCTCAAGTACCTTAGCGGAAATTCCCTCAGCTTCGGGGATTTTTGCTAATTCGAGATACTCGTGGTACGACAGTACCCCGGGGGTCGCGAATGCGTAGGGTGTCCCCTCTCCCAAACGATCATCAATACGTTGTAGCTGAATCATACGGCGTCTCCTTCTGCCAAACTTAACGGGCATTTTTTTGAGTGAACAATTCCGGTGCTATTGCGTTATCGCTCGGGCGATTATCGCCGCACCAGCCAAGTTTACAACCAAACTCAGGCTTACCTGCCAAAGTTGGGACCTAGAAGCCTTATCAGGGTTCCAGCGTTTCCCGGAATCATTTATACGCTACTTTGCGCATTTAAATCCTGACTTACATCAATCTAGTATAGGTCAACATACTAAATCTGTCGCTTAGAGTGTCAAAAATTTCGACTCTTTGCGGGACAAATGTCACATTTCGCCAAAAAATGTCACCTGCTGGCGCAATATTCTTTAAAAATGCTCCCGAAGGTAGGCCAAGACGTCCTGATCGTGCGTTTTGGTTTTCACCTTATCCAGAATATGGCGCAGTTTTCCCTGTTTGTCTATGAGGAAAGAGGTCCGAAGTATGCCGTCGTATTCCCGCCCCATAAACTTTTTCGGCCCCCAAGCACCGTATTTGTCCGCAACAGCGTGGTCGGGATCCGAAAGCAGATCGAAGTTCAGGCCCTTTTTGTCGATGAACTTCTGCAGTGCTGGGGGCTGATCGGGACTGACGCCAAGCACCACGGTATCCAGCTCCGCCAAATCCGTCATGGCATCCCTTAACCCACACGCCTGAGTGGTGCATCCCGGTGTAGAGGCTTTAGGGTAGAAATACAACACCACGTTTTTCTTACCCTTAAAATCCTTGAGGCTGACCGTTTCGCCGTTTTGGTTCTGTAAGCTGAATGCGGGGGCAAGATTGCCGATTTTCGGAAAAGCCATAAAGCAAAACTCCTGTTATTTGTACTAAAAAGAAATGACAGCATTTCCTCGTCATTCCCGCGAAAGCGGGAATCCATGACAGACACTAAAACGCGAGTTCAAAAAGCTGGATCCCCGCCTACGCGGGGATGACGAAGCTGATAAACAGTGCTTAGTCGCGGTACAACTTAAGCAGGTCACCATAGTGATCGATTCGTCGGTCGCGCAGATAGGGCCAGATGCGTCGGACGGACTCACTGCGCGCCAGGTCCACCTTCACCAGGGCGTTCTCGGGTGAGCCTGTGCCGGCGCTGTATAGGATTTCGCCCTGGGGGCCTGCCACAAAGCTGGTGCCCCAGAAATCAATGCCCTCGCCCCCCGAGGGGTTGTCCTCATACCCTACCCGATTCACGGCTACGACGGGTAAGCCGTTAGCGATGGCATGAGAGCGCTGTATAGTCACCCACGCCTGGCGCTGGCGCTCCTGCTCATCGGTGTCGTCCTCACGGCTCCAGCCAATGGCGGTGGGGTAAATCAGCACTTCGGCTCCGGCCATGGCCATTAGCCTGGCCGCTTCCGGGAACCACTGATCCCAGCACACCAGTACGCCCAACTTTCCCACAGACGTGGCGATGGGTTGAAACCCCATGTCGCCGGGAGTGAAGTAAAACTTTTCGTAAAATCCCGGGTCGTCGGGAATGTGCATCTTACGATACTGCCCTGCAATTGAGCCGTCGGAATCCAGCACAACGGCCGTGTTGTGGTACAAGCCCGGCGCACGTCGCTCAAACAGGGAAGCCACGATAACCAAATTTAACTCACGCGCCAGAGCGCCCAGGACATCTGTCGTGGGGCCCGGAATCGACTCAGCTAAATCGAAAATGGCGGGATCTTCCTGTTGGCAGAAATACACACTGCGATGCAGCTCCTGCAAAACCACAAGTCGCGCACCTTGTGTTGCCAAGTCACGAATAGCGGCAACGGTGGTTTCAAGATTGCTTTTAAGATCAGCGCTACAAGCCTGTTGAACTAGGCCGATGGGCAATTCAGTCATGTTGGTAAAGCACTCCTTCCGGAATCTGCATGGTAATGCAGTGCAGGCTGCCGCCTTGCTCGATCAAGGTATGGCAAGGAATCCCCAGAATGTCATAACCGGGAAACGCGTTAGAAACTTGCTCCAAAGCGTCTTCGTCAGTCAGGCGATCATACTGCGGAACCAGCACGGCGTTATTAATGATCAAAAAATTCGCGTAGGTGGCCGGCAGGCGCCTGCTCTCGTCATCGTCACTGAACACGGCACCCGGCCAAGGCAAAGGCACCAGGCGGTAGGCCTGTCCATCGGCGTTGGTTAGGGCTTTAAGCTCTGCCTCCATGGCCTGAAGCTCTTCAAAGTGTTCATCGTCGGGATCGTCGCATTGCATGTAGGCAATAGTATCGTTCGGGCACAGCCGTGCCAGCGTGTCGATGTGACTATCGGTATCGTCCCCGGCCAGGTAGCCGTGATTTAGCCAGTTGATTTTGCGTACTCCAAAAGCCGTTTTCAGGCGCGCTTCCACTTCCTCCCGAGACAAATCCGGATTGCGGTTTGGGTTGAGCAAACAGGCACTGGTGGTGAGCAAGGTGCCGCGCCCATCCACTTCGATTGAACCCCCTTCCAGCACCCAGTTTTGAGCTTCCAAAGTCGCACCGGGAAAGGCGCCAGACTGGTGCAAAGTGAGTGTAACGGCATTGTCCAGTTGATGGGGGTGTTTGCGCCCCCAGCCATTAAATTGGAAGTCCAGCAATTTGGGGCCGTTGGGGGTGCCCACTGTGATCGGACCATGATCCCGCGCCCAGGTATCGTTACTGGGGACAGGATACAAATGCACGTCCTCGGAAGGCACCTTCATGGTTTCCAGGCGCGCGCGCACGGTTGCGACTTCGTCGGCCGGCGTCACAATCACGAGATCCGCGTAATCCACAATCACCGCCGCAAGCGCTTCGTAAAGCGGCACCACCTCGTCCAGAAGATCCTTCCAGTCGCTGTTTTTGTGCGGCCAGGTTAGCAGTACCGCATCCTGCGGTTCCCACTCGGCAGGCAGACGCTGCTCGGACATATACACACCTCAGTAAACGGAGTTAGCGCGGCCTACCCGCGGCGGCGCCATTGTAAACTAAATCAGGGTTCGTCGACTCGCTCTCGGGCGGGCAGTGAATGAATTTTCTCGCCGCTACTCGAAGTGGTGACGGGCGGCTCCATGTGAGGTTGCGCCATAGCCGCATCACCCGCATTAACAATTACCGCCAGCGCCCTAAACTCCACCTGTGCTTCAGGGCTATTAACCTGAACCGCAAGATTTAAGTAGTGGCGGCCGGGCGAAGGCGCGTACAACTCCACCGGCAAATGGTATTCACCGCCTGCGGATAATTCGAAGGTAAACTCTTGAGGACCACCGAGCACTTCTAAAGAGTTCGCACCGGCCACTTGCACCACCATTTCCCCTTGCGTGTAAGCAGACTGCAGGGTCACGGTAAGGGCCTGTGCTTCTCCCGGTTTAAGCTCCACGGGCTCCAGGTCCGCCAGCTCAACGTGCGCCACTGGCTTACCGGCGCCACCGGAATGCTCGTGGGTGTCATGTGCATGCCGTTCTCTTTCCTCCGCTCCTGCGGCGACCGAGCCGCCCGTACATCCGACAACGGCCCAAGTCAATGTCACCAGTATTGCCCACTTAGTTTTTTCACAAAATTTCTTCATGCAGAATCTCTCATCAGAGGTGGACACGCACCGCTAAGCAGGTGTTAACACCGGCCGTATTGGCATTGAGGTTTCGCCAATCGTACACTTCAAGAACGTATTCGCCAGGCGCTAGCGTCACCTGCCTCTGTAATAGGGAGGCGCCCTCCTGAGCGGGGCGGGCAAGCAGCTCTCCACGTTTAAATAAGCTGAAGCCGAGATTCGCAGAGGGGCTACCTTCTGCGGTCAATTCAATTCTATAGTCCCCGGCTGCCCCAATGCTCAACGACAGATACTGGCGATTGAGGAGCTTGTTGTACTGACCATAGTCGGCTCGACTGCAGGCGATCACTGGGACTCCATCAGGAAGCAGTTCACGATAAACCGGTAAGCTATCTTCGATACCGCCACTGTTGGTTTCACCTGCGCCCCACTCACCTCTAGCAAAGATATTCTCCTGGAGTAGAAAGTCATCCAACCCGCCCGGTCGATTCTGCTCGAATTGATCGGCGAATAAGTAGATGGAAGTGAGGCTTTGCGCCTGACGATAGTCCGGGCCACTGAGTGTTTGATGGAAAATACCGTACTCCCGCTGATTGTTTTCAGACGCGTAGTAACGGTAAAAAATATCGCCCACGGACGCTTCGCTGTACCAGCCTTGGGGCTGAGTCCCACCATCCTGGCCCAGTACAAACCCTCCGGCCAAGGCTTGGCCAGGACCCACCGAGTCGCGATACAGAGGGTCATCCAGCATCATGGCGGCGAAGGCGTTGGCAAAACCTTCAGACAAGGCCACGCGCATATCGAGAATATTCTGACGGCTATGCGGCCCGCCCGGCGTATCAGTACGATATAGAAGATGCTCAAGATAGTGGCCCCACTCATGCAGCACCACATGGCGATCAAACTCATCGGTGTCTAGGTCGGCATCGCCGAGCAGATAAATTTCACCGTCTAGGTAATAACTGGTACCAATGTCGCCATCTTCAATCTCGCCTTGAGCGGGGCGGTTATCTGGACTCCAGAAGACGGTCAAAGGCGGGAATATCTGCTCGGGCGCATATTCCAAAATCCGCTGCTTACCCAGGTACAGCGTATCCAACACCGCGAAAGGCCCTGAGGCGCGGGACTCGGAATAAGCTTCACCATCCCATCCTGAAGGCGCATGGAGGTTACGGCGCGAGTCTCCGTCACCCGTTGAGCGCAAAGTGCCATCGAGCGCGTACAAGGCATTGCCTTGCGTGTTGTCCCGAATGGTTAGATCCCAACCGGGGGTTCCCTCTCGCTCCAACGCCGCCAAAACACGAATTTGCGCCTGAGTTTGCGCCGGTACGGAAAAGCGGTACTCGCCATCGTTGTCCGTCAACGTTCGGTCGAGCGTCTCACCTTGATCATCGAGCAGCAGAACCTGGGCTCCGCGTACTGGCCGCTCTTCAGAGGCGCTGTAGTCTAACCCCGCGCCAAACCCCGATTGCGAACTCGTCGCAAAAGGCACAAAATCATACGTGACCCGGCCCGACAGCTCCTGCTCGCCCACTGTGGGCTTTTCGGTCTCCGAGCCGCGACTGCTGTCGCAGGACACCAAGACGAACGAGAATCCGATAGCGAAAACAACCAGTCCACACGACTTCATCCAAGCTCCACGGCATTAGGCTATAACCCTTAGGTCCCAATCGGTATAATGACATCCGCACAGCCGGGTGCCAACATTTCATGTTCGAGTGAGCTTTATGATAAAAGTTTTATTGGCGCTGATTGCTGTGATTGGCGCGTGGATATGGCTGGCAAAGTTGCGTAAATTGCCTCCGGAAATCCAGCGCAAGCAGTTGTTAAAATACGGCGGCTGGGCATTGTTGGGCGTGTTGATTTTTATGGCGTTGACGGGCCGCTTGCATTGGCTGGTGGCTGTACTGGGCGCTATGGTCCCAGTGGTGAAGTTTCTCCTGGCTATTGGTTTGCAGATGTTTCCACTCTGGCGCCAACGTCGTCAACAACAGCAGCAACAAGGCCATAGTCCCGCCCAACAGGGAATGACCACTGACGAAGCCATGGCCACTCTGGGGCTAAAAGAGAAGTTCAAACGCGAAGAGCTGACTCGCCCGGTGGTGGTAGATGCGCATCGACGCCTGATGCAGCGATTGCACCCGGATCGCGGCGGTAGCGACTATTTGGCCGCGAAAATCAACGAAGCCAAAGAAGTCCTATTGAAGACGCTGGGCTAACACATGCTGATAGCGGCCCAAAGCGCGATACGGCTCTTGCTGGGATAACGCCAACTCCAATTCCAACAGCTGATCGGGGTTCTGTTCCCGCAAGGCCTTGTCCAGTATGTAATCGTGAAATACCCGAATCCCGCTGGTGCAAACGGTTTGCAACGGCAGACCTTCCATCCAGCCGTGCACATCGTCCGGGCGCAGAGGGTTAATGGGCGTCAGACTGCCGCGAAAGCCGCCATAATCCTGCTTCTGAACTTTGGCAAAATTGCCGCGCAAGAGATTTTTGTAGGCCATGGCGTGCACATTGTAAAACGTCAGAGACAAATAACCGCCAGGGGCCACCATGGCGGTGAGTGCGGACAACAGTGCCTGCGGATCAACCACCCACTCCATAACGGCGTGACAAAGCACCAAATCAAAGGCCCCACCCTGCTCCGCCTGTTGTTCGGATAACGCCTGTATTGACTCTTGCACTAACCTAACCCGCTCTTCAACTCCGGCCGATACGGCCTGAATCTTAGCCAGCTTGAGCATCTCCTCGGAAATGTCACACAGCACCAACTCATGGCCCGCTTGCGCAAACTGTATGGAAAACTGACCTTGGCCACCACCGGCATCTAATATGCGCAGGGGCTTTTGATTCGGAAGTTTGGGAACAAACGGCGGCTGGGCCCAGTGACGAGCAAAATCCCGCTGCAGTACCGCCAGGCGAATTTTACCTTTCAATCCACCGTAGACGTTACGCTGAAAACGCGCGGCCAAATCGTCAAAGTTGCGGTCTTCTAATGCACGTTGTTTGGGCATAGGACTTAGGCGGCCTGCGGCACGCCGCTGTGAAAGCGGAAGGTATCGTCGGGCGATTCAATGAGCGATTTTTCCAATTCAAGAAAAAGAGCAATGCGCTCGTCGATGCTTTCGTCCCTGGCGGCCTTACGGGCCAATGCCAAGTAGTCCTGATAGTGACGCGCTTCGGATTTCAAAAGAGACAGATAGAAATTTTTGAGTTCTTCGTCCAAATGCGGCGCTAACTTAGCAAAACGCTCACAGGAACGAGCTTCAATAATCGCACCTACAATCAACGTATCCACAAGGCGCGCGGGATCGTGTGTGCGCACGGGTTTGCGAAGCTCTGAGGCGTAGCGGCACGGAGTAATCTGTGCATAGGCCACGGAGCGCTTTTCCATGAGCGTCATAACCTGTTCGTAATGGCGTAGCTCCTCCCGGGCCAGACGGGACATTTTGTGCATCAGCTCAAAATCTTCCACGTAGCGATACATTAAGGTCAGCGCGGTAGAGGCGGCTTTCTTTTCGCAGTTGGCGTGATCGAGCAACAACAGGCTTTGGTTTTCCAAAGCCCAGCGAACCCAGCTGTCTGGGGTTTCACAGGCGAGAAATTCCTGGATATGAGCAATTGCGGTCATGGAAGGTTCTTGATTCTAAAATACTAGCGTGATTCGTCCGTGGAAAACCCGGGCGAAATATATCGATCGTAATAGGCGCAGGACAGCTCGTAATACTCCCGGTCAATCAGATCGCGTAATTGCGCGAGGGAGACAGCGTCACCCGGTGGTAAAACCCGGACACCGAAATGAGCGGGGTTGTGGATCTGACTGGCACCCGCGCGCAAGAGTTCAAATACCCAGCAATGGGGATCCTGGTCAGGATTAAAACGGATCTGCTGAAGTGTCAGCTGCTGGTGCAGCAACTTCGGATCCACTATTTCTATATGGTTGCGCACCACCTGACTGAGAAAACTCTCCAACCGCTGAGCAATCACCAGCCGCTGATCATGATCATAAGCGTTCCAGTCAATCACCTCATGACTGAAACGCTTGCACCCCCTGCATACCGCATCACCAATTCCGGTGGAACACACACCGATGCAGGGAGTTTTAACCGGTTTAAATATCGCCATCGCCAGCCTTAATTCGGAAACCCGGCAATGTCCAACTCCACCTTCCAGATAGTACCGGCGCCCGCAATGTAAAGTGTGCGGTGATCCGGCCCCCCGAAGGTTGGGTTGGTGACATTGGCATCCACTTTGATAGTGGCCAACTCATCGCCTTGAGGAGAGAACACCCGGATCCGCTGCAAGGTGTGCTCGGTGGCGTAGATATTCCCAGCACAGTCAATGGCCATACCATCCGGAACCGAGACATCGGCAATGTCGACACCTTCGCCGGGCACGCCGTTTTCAATGGGATAGGCGCGCAGAGTACCTTCCTCACCGCCGCCGGCCACATACAAAACGTCGTGGTTCGGGGAGAGCGCGATGCCGTTAGGGTTGGCCATAGTGTCATCCACCACCGTTACCTCGCCGTTTTCAACGCGGTACACGCGCGTCTCCGGCTGTCCGCCCGGTGCCGCCGAACGCTGAAAATCAGGATCGGTGAAGTAAATAACGCCATCGTGGGTTACCGTCAAATCATTGGGGGAGTTAAACACATTGCCCTCAAACTCACCGACGATGGATTCCCGCTCACCGGTATAAGGGTTGTAGCGGGAAATTTCTTTGCGGTCATGGGTCGCGGCCAACAAGTACCCTTCACTGTCGATGGTCAGACCGTTGGTGCCGCTGTTAGGAATCGCCGTCACCATTTCGGCACCCGGGGAATAGCGCTGGATGCGCGAGGGAAACCCGTCCTCAAACGTGAAATCGGAAAAATACAAAGCGCCGTCCAGCCATGCCGGCCCCTCATACAAACCGGGCGCGTCACGCGTGGTCGCGGTGGCCTCGATACGCTCGGCCACCAACTCGCCAGATGGCGGCGTACCTGGCTCAGCCGGGCAAGTCCACTCCTGCGGACGCGGTTCTTGCTCTGCAGGATCCGCTGCAGTGGTTGGTATGGGTCCCTCAGCCGCAGGGCCGGTCGCACCGCGCGGATCGCCACCGGGAGTTTCCGGAGTCTCTGGGTCACGTTCACAGGCCACGAGAAAACTCGCCATTATCAGGCCCATTAAGATCTTATTTGTTTTCATACCGATGTCCTCTTCAGCACCTAGCGCTCCGTACTCGAAAGCTCTGTAATTTGGATAGTCTGTCCCTGGGGTCAGCCCTAAAGGGTTTGTGCCTACCATGGCAGGCGTCTTTGCAGCGCCACAATACCACCGATAAGCCTGAGCGCGAAAGCGGCGCTCGTGTCACGCTCAACGGCAAGCACCTTTTTGGTGCAGAAAGAAGCCGGTTTTAATCGACTTTCCTAAACAAAGCAAACACTCCGGCGACACTTGGCGTCCCTTAACAGCTAAGGGAGGTTCATGTATAATTCGCGCCCGATCTGTCGCGCCAATCCTTTCCCTACCCGCGCGACACACCGGCGGCAAGAGGTCGCCAAATCCATGTCGGTCATGGATAGTCTCCCGCCGCAGAGATCCTGCCAAGGGAGTAAGCCCACAACCAGAGGAAGTCAATTGTGCTTGAAGCCTATCGTAAACACGTGGAAGAACGCGCCGCTGAAGGTGTACCCCCCAAACCCCTGAATGCCGAGCAAGTTGCAGGCCTGGTGGATTTGCTGAAGAACCCGCCCGCCGGTGAAGAAGAGACTTTGCTGGATCTGATTACCAACCGCGTTCCCCCCGGTGTCGACGAAGCCGCTTACGTGAAAGCCGCCTTCCTGAGCGCCATCGTCAAAGGCGAAGCCAACTCTCCTCTGATTGACAGGCCCCACGCTGTCAAACTGCTGGGCATGATGCTCGGTGGTTACAACATCGAGACCCTGGTTGACGTGCTGGACGACGCTGAACTGGCCCCCCTGGCTGCTGAGCAGCTCAAGCACACCCTGCTGATGTTTGACGCGTTCCACGACGTGGAAGAAAAATCCAAAGCCGGTAACGAGTACGCCAAAGCTGTGGTTCAGTCTTGGGCGGATGGCGAGTGGTTTACCAAGAAAAACAAAGTCCCCGAGAGCATCAAGCTCACCGTATTCAAAGTCACCGGTGAAACCAACACCGATGACCTGTCCCCGGCCCAGGATGCCTGGTCCCGCCCGGACATTCCCCTGCACGCCCGCGCCATGTACAAAATGGAACGCGAAGGCCTGAACCCGGAAGAGCCCGGCAGCATCGGCCCCATTAAGCAAATCGAAGCCTTGAAAGAAAAAGGCCACCCACTGGCATTTGTGGGCGACGTTGTAGGCACCGGCTCCAGCCGTAAATCGGCCACCAATTCCGTGCTCTGGTACATCGGTGACGACATTCCGGGCGTACCCAACAAGCGCACTGGCGGTGTGTGCATCGGCGGCAAAGTGGCGCCGATTTTTTACAACACCATGGAAGACGCCGGCGCGCTGGTGTTCGAAGCCCCCGTTGATGATCTGAACATGGGTGATGTGATCGAAGTACGCCCCTACGAAGGCAAAATCCTAAACGCCGACAGTGGCGATGTGATCTGTGAATTCAGCCTTAAATCCGACGTGCTGTTGGACGAAGTACAAGCCGGCGGCCGTATTCCGCTGATCGTCGGGCGCGGCCTGACCACCAAAGCGCGTCAGTCTTTGGGCTTGCCCGTCTCCGAGCTGTTCCGCACGCCTGAGCAGCCCGAGGATACCGGCAAAGGCTTTAGCCTGGCCCAAAAAATGGTCGGCAAGGCCTGTGGTATGGAAGGCGTACGCCCCGGCACTTACTGCGAGCCCCATATGACCACCGTGGGCTCCCAGGATACTACCGGCCCCATGACCCGGGACGAACTGAAAGACCTGGCTTGCCTGGGCTTTTCCGCCGACCTGACCATGCAATCCTTCTGTCACACCGCCGCCTACCCCAAGCCGGTGGATATCGACACTCAGCACACTCTGCCTGATTTCATCATGACCCGCGGTGGTGTCTCCCTACGCCCCGGCGACGGCATTATTCACAGCTGGCTGAACCGCATGTTGCTGCCCGACACCGTCGGTACCGGTGGTGATTCCCACACCCGTTTCCCACTGGGCATTTCTTTCCCGGCCGGTTCCGGCCTGGTAGCCTTCGCCGCAGCCACCGGAGTTATGCCTCTGGATATGCCTGAGTCGGTACTGGTGCGATTTAAAGGCGAGATGCAGCCAGGTATCACCCTGCGTGATCTGGTCAACGCCATCCCCTACTACGCCATCCAACAAGATTTGCTGACCGTGGATAAGAAAGGCAAGAAGAACATTTTCTCCGGTCGCATTCTGGAAGTGGAAGGTCTGCCCGATCTGAAAGTGGAACAGGCATTTGAAATCTCCGACGCCTCCGCTGAGCGCTCCGCCGCCGGTTGTACCATCAAGCTGGGCGAAGCACCGATCATCGAGTACCTCAAGTCCAACATCACCATGTTGCGTTGGATGATTGAGCAAGGCTACGGTGACGTGCGCACCCTGGAGCGCCGCGCGCGCAAAATGGAAGATTGGCTGGCCAACCCCGAGCTGATGGAAGCCGATGCCGACGCCGAGTACGCGGCAGTGATCGAGATCGATTTGGCCGAGGTGAAGGAACCCATCGTGGCCTGCCCCAACGATCCGGACGATGTAAAACTACTGTCCGAAGTGGCCAACACCAAAATCGATGAAGTGTTTATCGGTTCGTGCATGACCAACATCGGCCACTTCCGCGCTGCCGGCAAACTGCTGGACGCCACCAAAGACGAATTGGCCACCCGCCTCTGGATCGCACCGCCCACGAAGATGGACGAACACCAGTTGATGGAAGAAGGCTACTTCAACATCTTCGGCCGCAAAGGTGCGCGCACCGAGATGCCCGGCTGCTCCCTGTGCATGGGCAATCAGGCGCGAGTCGCCCCTAAGTCCACGGTGATCTCCACCTCGACTCGTAACTTCCCCAACCGGTTGGGCGACGGCGCCAACGTGTTCCTGGGTTCTGCAGAGCTGGCGGCCGTAGCGGCCATTATGGGCAAACTCCCCACCCCGGAAGAGTATCTGGCCTACGCCAAAGACCTCGACAGTATGGGTGCGGAAATCTATCGCTACCTGAACTTCAACGAGATCGAGCAGTACCAGAAGTCTGCGGATGAAGGTAAACGGATTGCAGCGGTGCAGATCGAAAGCGTCGCAGTGTAGCTCGACGGTTTTAACTGTCTAAAACAAAAAAGCTCATCAGGTGACTGATGGGCTTTTTTGTTGTGTAACGTCTAACGGATCAGATAATTGCTGTTAAAAAACAGGACAGGATTGTTAAGAGCAGGTCGCCGTATATTTCGTGTCTACCGAAGTACGACCGGTGGCACTGATGGTCACCTGTCGGTCTTGAGAGCCGACACTCGGAGTGGCGCGACAGACCTTCAACGTTGCCTGGCTCGCACCTACCCCGGATGGCTGGAACGCAATATTGTTGACTGTGGATAGGATTTTGAATCCTGGGGAGGCCGGTGACTCGTGTCTAATCACGGTATTTTCGTGTAACACTACCCAGCCCTGCTCCCAGCTCGCATCAGCGTCGCTCGAACAGCTAGTGCCGTTGGTGGACACGCACATTCTGACAACGCCGTTGCGTTTGATTGCTTCGCTACGCGCCAGCATAGCGCTGGCAACCAGGCTGTTGGCGTGCGAACGGAGCTTGCTGTTAAGCGAAACCTCCTGGAAAGTCGGCACGGCCATACCGAGCAAAATTGACAATACCGTCATAGTGACGATCAACTCGATCAGCGTAAAACCGTGCTGTCTACGTTTCATCATAGAAACTGTTCCCATCGAAGTTTGAGTGGGACTCATAACAACCCCTCCCATCACGGCTGCTCAACATTCCAGAACACGCGAGCCTTGGGCTGCCCTGCGGAACCCGGAGTTGGCGGTGTCGAACCTTCGAGCGGCGAGTTAGGGCTAGCGCCGATGATAAAGGGCACCGTGCTGCCATCGTCCAGCGTGACCATGCCCGCCACCGGAGAAGGCGGTAGACCGCCACCAACAAGGCTTTCACTTCGGAGTCCGGTGCCATTGGCACTGGCGGCATCGCGGTAATCAATGTTGTAGACGTGTGAGTTACCAAGACTCGGGCAATGGCCCTCTGGTGGCACCGGAGGCTCAGGTTGATGAGTACTGAAGGTTACGACACCAAAGACAGTAATAGCAGAGGTCACGACCTGCTCGTGCGGAGCCATACGCAACGCCCAGCCCTTCTTCGCGTTCACTTCGCTCAGGTCCGGGTCATTCTCGTCGTCTATCATCACCAGCGAATTTAGACAAATTGTGGGCTCATCCGAACAATTGCTACTTTCATTGCTCAACCACTCCTCGTCCGCCGGCTTATCCTTGATCATAAAGAAGTAATTTTGGACGTTGTAAGTTATCTCGTAACTTGCCAGGGGCTTTTCCCGGTCACCGGACCCCAGCATCAGATAGTGGGTACCGGTACTGGTGTCCACCACCACATCCGGGGAAAACAGAAATTTCCGATTGGCGTTACAGCCTGCTGTCGTGCCGCAGCCGAGCGAGGCAATCGTGGTAATGGTCCAATCCTCCGGCTCATTAACACCGATAGTTATACGATAAACGTAGCCGCCGGTGTCTGCCGCATAAGCGTATGTGGCCCGACCATTACTATCCCTCACGATTGAGATATCGCCGATCACGCTGCGGGTAGTATTCAAAGTATTCAACAATTCACCGGTATCGGCGTTCAGCACATAGATTTCGCTGCCTTTGGGATTGGCTGTGCAGCTATGATTGGCGGCCTTAGTCACAGTCACAATCTCAGTGTCAGTCTCAAGATCAATCTCTACCTCAGTTTCAACAATTTCTTTGTCTTCACAAGGGTCGTATCCGCCACCCATGATGAGCAAAGGTGAATCGTAGCCAGCGGCCTTCAGGTTTTGGGGAGCTGACCAGGTTTGTCCGATGCCACTGAAGCCGTCGGTGCAACCTGTGTCATTGTCCAGATTGGGGCAGCCCTTCTTCCACTTCAGCGTAGGGTTATGCAGGTCTTTTACGTCGAAGGCGTAAAAAGCCCGGCCGCCACGGCGCATGGTGGCGTAGATCCAAGCCTTATCGTCCGGGCCTGTGAGATCGCCACTGTTGTTTGCATCTGACCAGTAAGCCGTGACGGCGCCGTCCATGCCGTAGTCCTTGCGTGCGCGATGGGTTACGGCCGAGCCAGGAAAGTCAATATACTTTCCATCTTCCGACCCGTCATTGTGACGCAGACGTCTTAGATTGCCGTAGAACTCCGGTGGCATAAAGGACCAGAGCTCGCCACCCGCGGGTACCGCGTCGATAGATTCGGATCGGTTACCATTGATTGCTCGTAGTATGCCGTCGTTACCACCGTAGAATACAGCCACCTTCGGCTGGCCGGGCGTACCAAAGTTAATAGCGACGGGACGGGAGTGCACGATATCGCCGTGTGCGGAGGGACGCATTTTATTTGCATCCTCGCTCCTCTCGCTATCCACATCGAAGCCGCGTGCCCAGTTGATCAGTTCACTACGCTCTTCATCGTTCGAAGCACCAAGCAAGCCCTTGTTAATTGCATTGTTGTCGACATTGAAGTCAGTCAAGGTTGTGCAAGAACCGAAATTGGGCGAGCAGGTTTTAAGGTTGCGCGTGGTACTGTCACGAAGCACATAGCCCTGCGCCCCCTTCTCGACCATATTGCCGTCGGGGTAATTTGAATTTGCTGACCCGGCCACAGCCATACAGGTTTGCTCGAACCCTGGGGTCATAAAGGACCAGTAGCTGTCCACAGATTCCGGAGTCCAGAAGCTCCGTGCACACTCGGTAATAAAACCGGTCGAGGTGTTAACCGCTTGACGGTAAGCATCAGAACCTTCAGGCGGCTGGAAAGCGTCCACCAACTTCAGTTCATTGTTGACCTGAGCCAGCCGATACTGTTTCAGGTTGCCCGCCCAGCGTGGCAGTGTCTGCGGGTCCGGGCGAAACATGCCCACATACACCTGGTTCAGGTAGGTACCCTGAGTGTTCACGCTGACGGGCAGACTGACCGAGGCAAACACACTGTTGACAGATTGAATTTCGGAAAAGATTGTCAGTAACGCGTCGGAAATTTCAGAGCCAGCGGTTTCTTCGTTCTCATCATCGGAGCCAGAGGAAACCGGAAAATACTTCCCGCCACTGATCTCAGCCATGCTTCTTAGCAGTGCGCTATTGCCCGGGCCGTTACCACCGGTACCGGGGTCTACGTCAAGGGTATAGGTAACGACGCCCATACTCTGGTGGAGAAACCGTGCCCACTCGTCGGCATAATTGTCCTGGTGTGAGCTTTCGGACAGTTGGATTTGAGTCCTGTCTCCCCCCGCCGCATAAAGTTCGTCGCCCGCAGCTCTGTTGCGATTGGAATTGTCTTTCGTGACGTTGCCGCCTGAAGTGGTGTTGCCTATGTAAATGATAAACGTGCGGCCGTCGCAGCTCGCGGAATCGATCGGGCTAATGTATTTTGTGGCAGTAGAAGAGCTAAGGGCATTACCCTCAAGCGCCCAAACAGCTCGGCTCTCATCCGTGACTTTGTTGTCGTCATTGGTGTTACCGGCGTAGTCACGCAGATCATTCGACAAGGTCACACTGGCGGCGGTAGTCTCCATACCGTTGAGATAGCGGTAGGCTTCCGACATGGTTCTCGCCAGGGTTCGGGCCGACGCCCTGTCGTCGACCCTATCCAGCTTGTCTATCATTTTTGTGTATTTGGGTAGGTTGTCTGAATTCATTGGACGAATTGCGGCTCTGACGTAACCCACCTCTGGAGCGCCATACATCATAAGGCCGACATTGACACCATCTAAGGGCAGCGACTCAAAAGTGCGTACTAGCGCTGCTTTCTCGTTTTCGAATGCGTCGTTCCAGTTCCCCGTATTGTCGAGGATAATCAGCACATTAGGGGCATCACCCGGAGTCAGTGGCGGCGAGACGAACAGGTCGATGTCTTCCGCCGTCACAAACGAATATGCCATCAGCAAGGCCGCTGCGAATAGGCTTTTGAGCATTTTTGAGTTCATTTTAACTTCCTCTGGCCTAGCCAACATTAAGTAGTAGGACACACAGCGTCTTTTTCCGCCTGTGAGAGCAGTACACGCACGCCGGAGCGTACCCGTACCAGAGCGCCGCTGGCGGGATCATTTACAGTGGCGTCGAGGCTCCACACCGTGTTCCACGAGGATGCGGTTGACATTGCAGCCAACGCTACGCTACTGAGAGCGGCAGGAGTGGCTTGCGTGGCGCGGATACATTCAGGCGTGGCAATCGAAACAATATAGTCCGGAGTGTCGTCGCCGTTAAGATCAACCTCAAGAGTTTGAGCAGAGGGAGCTGTGGTAAAGGCCGAGCTGATGACTTGCTCTATGGCGACATTGGCCGCCGCAATGGCTTCATCACGCATCTGCATATTGCCTACGGCCTTAAGGTTAGTGCTGCTGAGCGAGAAAGCGCTGGCAACCATTAAAGTGAACAGCAACAGCATAATGAGCGCGATAATCAAGGTCGCACCTCGCTGAGCCTTCATTAAAACCATTGGCTTCACGGTGTTTCCCTCCTTCCGGAGACATTGATCAGGCGTACGGAAGTGGAATACACATGCCGCTTGAAATTATCGTTGAATGGACCAAGTTCGGTGGAGCCTAGTACGTGCTTCTTCGTGTTGGTGTACCCAGTGGTGCCTTGGGTAGCGCGCACCAGAAAATAAATCTTGGCTGCAACTACATTAGTCAGTTGGTCTTCATCACAGGGGGTTGCACAGCGGATAAAGGCTCCGTCGGGTGCGCCATCACCCCGATTGGTAGGGGAAACCTTGTTGTTTGGGTTGGGCCAGTTGACTGCTGTGTCGTAGTTCACACTTGAGCCGGAGGCGCTCAGATGATCAATCCCCAGCTCAACTTTTAGGTCTTCGATGCCTTCAATAAGTGCCTCTGCGGGCAGGTGGGTCAGCTCTCCGGAGGCAGCGTTGTGACCGAACTGCGAGCGCATAAGTGTGGGGATGCCGTCACCCTCAGTGATCGCATAATCGCGGATGTAGTAAATGTGGGAGACGAACCTGCGAGCCGTAGCAAAATCGGTGCAAGTTCTTACCCGCAGGTCCAATTCTGAAACGTCATCGACGAGTTTGAAAGGCGATGTGTCATCGTTACACAAGGATGCCTGAAAGTAGAGCTGATTTGCGGCACAGGATCCAGTAACGTTAGGGTCACAACGGGTCGCGCCCGCGTGGCGAACCACCAGAATATCGGTATCGGCCTTGCGGTTGTTAATAATGCCGGCGCAGGTTCCAGGAACGTTTTGGTGAAGCTGGACCGCGATGCCTAACAGGTTGTGCTTGTGATCCGCATCCCAATCACTTTCGCTATAAGCTAAACAGGGATCGGGAACGGCTGTTGGGACGTCGGTGGGAACTTCTTCCCACGTCAGATCATCGAATTGCGGCACATGAGTATCCCAAAAACCACCGTGGGTAAGATCCGTTTGGAGCAATTGAATGGCGAAGCGGCCGTTTTCAATCAAGGCGCTGGTCTTGGCCAACTCGTCGTTGTTTCGACTGGTATTGAGAAAGAGCTGGAGAATGCCCGTCGTCAGCACCAGCCCAAGGGTGATGGCAACCATCATCTCGATCAAGCTGAAACCACGCTGCACTTTTGCAGCAATTCCGCTAGAGGTATTGAGCTGGGCTCTGGCTTTGAAGTTGATCATAGCGTGGCCACCCGTACTACTGTGGTAACGGTACGCCGGCAAAGATCGTTCTTGCAGCTCGAGCCAGGCTCACCGTCATAGCTGTTTTTGCCGCAGGCAACGCTGTCCGGCGGTGCCGAAATTGGGCCAGTGCCCTGCCAGGCCACGGTAATTTGGAAGCTGCCACTGCCGAGATTCTCTATGCAACCGCGCCCACCCACCATGGCGCCGACCCGGGCATCATCGATTGTTTCTGCCGCACCCTGAAGAGCCTCGCACCACTCCTTCGCATCAATTTGCTGGCGTGTGCTGGTGCTGGTAGCGGCGGGACAGTTAGTCATACCTACGCCCAATGGATTATCTGTTCCGGTGACATAATCAATAGCGTTGTTCCGATTGACGGCGATACGATGAGCCATGTCATTCAACAAAATCAGTGCCTGGCTGCGCTGATAAGCTTCCATCTCTGACATTTGCAGACGCGCTTGCAGTGCGGCAGTACCGAGTAAGCCAACGGCCAAAATAATGAGACTCACCAGCAGTTCTATCAGCGTAACGCCGCGCTGAGCAGGTTTCGGGACGAAGGTGCGCATGGTTACCATTTCTCCGCAGGGGTCTTTCTTCCTTCGTGATTTAGAGTCAGGTTGCCGTCACTGGCCTGTGAACCTTTTGGTTCGAACGTGATGGTGAAAGAAGGCACCGCCGTGGTGCCCAGGGTAATTGTGTAGCCGTAATGGCTGCTCACATCGCTAGGCAGCGCATAGCCGCTGTCTTCGATTTGGGCTTTCGTGGCATAGGTTCGGTTGGCCAGGAAATACTGCTGCTGGCGATTGGCTATATCCATCATCTGCGCTTGAGCGGCGGTGCGGTGGCCGCGAGTGATGTGATCCTGGTAACTGGGAAAAGCGATCAATGCCAGGATGGCTATGATGGCGAAAACCATCATTAATTCGATGAGTGTAAAACCAGCTTGCCGCATGAACTGAACTCCTCTTATCAGTACATAAACTTTAGCACGGCGTGGGATTTTTATCCCATATCCCGACAAGTGGTTGTTTGATAGCGACGAGCGGTGTGGAGTCCTGCTACGACCAAGCAGGTGCCGACGACAAGCACCTACTCCATGTCTTTCAAGCTATAAGGGCGGGATAAATTTACGATTCCGGTTATTACCACCGTTTACTGAAGGGTGATGAGTAAGGTATAGCCGTAGGCATGGGGCAAATCAACCTGGGACAAGCAGACTAGCAAATTTTAATTTAGACAGCCGTATTCAATACGCTCAAGATACCGCCACCGCCTTGAACTGCACGACAACCGCCATACCTGGCGCCAGCTCAAGCAGGTCACGGGACCGACGGGTGATGCGAGCCAGCAGCTTTGTTTCACCCAAAGCCAGAACCACCAACTGGTGGGCCGGGTGTGGATCATCACACAGGGCAGTAATACGCGCGGGCACTTGGTTTAAGGCACTTCCCTGCTGCTGTTGGACCAAGTTAATGGCAACATCGCGGGCTGCTACCCTTACCCGTACCCGATCCTGCTGCGGCCGCACGCGAGCAGGCACCTGCATCTGCCCGCCGGAAAAACTTAGACTGAGCAAATGGTAGGACTCGTCAAAATCGGTCACCTGCGCATCAATCACTGAGGTAGCGTTGTCCGCGTGCGCTAGGGGCAAATCCGTGCGTGTCATGAGTTCTGCCGGCGTGCCGGAGGCGAGTAAACGCCCCTGCTCCAGCATAAGCATATGGTCGGCTAGCCGCGCAACCTCCTCGAGGGCGTGCGTCACATAGATCACGGGGATGGAGAGAGATTGATGTAATTTATCCAACCACGGCAGGATATCGTTTTTGCTAAGCTCATCCAGCGAAGCCAGGGGTTCATCCATCAGCAGGAGTTGCGGGCTGGTGAGCAAGGCGCGGCCGATGGCGACGCGCTGGCGCTGCCCGCCCGACATCTCAGAAGCGTACCGGTCTAAAAACGACTCCAAACCCAGTAACTCAACCACGTCCTCTGGGTGTAAATGCCGTTCAGCTTTGGGGATGCGTTGGTAGCCATACCGAAGATTTTGCTCTACCGTCAGGTGCGAAAAGAGCGCACCCTCCTGAAACACGTAACCCACCGGCCGCCGATGCGCAGGCACGAAAAGCTCAGCATGTTGCCAGGGCACTCCGTTAACGATCAGCTGCCCCTTGCAGTGTGGCTCAAGTCCGGCGATACAGCGTAGCAAGGTGGTTTTACCGCACCCCGAGCGGCCAAACAGTGAGGTTATCCCCCGATCGGGGATCTGTCCTTCCAGCGCTAATCGAAAGCCTGGACGCTCAAGTGTGAAGTCGAACTCGATCATGCCACGCTCACCCTAAAGCGCCCGTTAACGGCGTAGAGTGCAAATAGCATGGTGAATGACAGCACCAACAGAAACCCGGATACCCGATGTGCCGAGGCGTAATCGGTCGCCTCCACATGGTCATAGATGGCGATGGAAATCACCTGAGTTTCACCGGGAATATTTCCGCCGATCATCAACACCACGCCGAACTCCCCCAGAGTATGAGCAAACCCCAAGGTGGCAGCGGTTAAGAACCCCCGACGCGACAGCGGCAAAGTTACCGTGATAAACCGGTCGAGGGCGCTGGCTCGAAGTGTCGATGCGGCTTCAAGCGTTGTCCGGCCAATACCGGAAAAGGTGTTCTGCAACGGCTGCACCACAAACGGTAAGGAATACAGTACGGAGCCAATCACCAATCCGGTAAAAGTAAACGCGAGCGCCGGCCCACCCAGTGCCTGTACTGGCCCCTGGGCACCCAGTAGCATTAGCACGTAAAAACCCAGCACCGTGGGGGGCAGCACCAGCGGCAAAGCCACAACAGACTCCACCGCCACTTTGATTCGCCGCTGGCTGGTGGCCAGCCACCAAGCCAGAGGTGTACCCAGCACAAGCAGAATTAAGGTTGTGACCCCGGCAAGGCGCAAGGTCAACCAAAGCGCGGCCCAGTCAGCCTCACTGATTCCCAGTGCAGACATGGCGCGCCTCGTCATCGGGAATCAGGTAGCCGTCAGTTTGGATCAGAGCGTGAGCCTTTGAATCACACACGACCCAGTATAAAAAATCGCTCGCCCAGGGATGATCGGCACCGGCTTTTAAAAGTACAACTTCCTGCACGATGGGCGGATAACTGTCAGCTGGGGGCTGCCAACGGGAGCCGGACGGCTGCCGACGCTCATGCAGGATGACTTGAGATGCCGCAATAAAACCCACATCCGCATTACCGGAACTGACAAAGTTAAACACTTGACCAATGCTCTGTCCGGTTACCCGTTGTCCTCGCGCCAGCTCAATGCCGGCATCCTCCAGTAAGGCTTCGGCCGCCGCACCGTACGGAGCGACGCGTGGGTTGGCGATAGCTAAGCGGTTGAATTCACCGGAGCGTAAAAACCCTAGGCCATCCTCTGGAATCAACGCAGGATCTGAACTCCAAAGCACCAGTTGCCCCAGCGCATAAGGAGTGCGGCTAGCGGCGAGTGCGTCGCCACTGGCCACTAAGTCCGCAGTACGCTGATCATCCGCCGAGAAAAACACATGGAAAGGCGCGCCCTGGCGAATCTGGGCAAAATGCTTACCGGATGAGGCGCTACTGACGCTTGCCCTGAATTCGGGGTTTTCAGTCTGATACTCTTCCACCAGGCTGCGCAGGGTGTGATTAAAGTTGGCGGCCACGGCAATGCGCAGCTCGGCCCCCATCCCATAGGAAGCCCAGAGCAGCACCGACAAAGCTGTTATCAGCGTTGAGTAGCGGCGTAGCGGGCCTGAAGGTCTATGGGGCATACGGCATCCCATTATATACGAGCGGAAATAACGAGAAAGAGTATAGTCGAGCGCACACCCCACCCACAAGTCACCCGGGTAACGGGAACGCAGCCTGAGGGCTACTGAGCTTCAAGGGGCTTGGCGCGCAAATGTTTTTTTAACCGCAGAAAGCCGGCTTGACTCGCGGCCGCCACTTCGGCCTGCAAGGTTCGGTACTCGGTGAGAACCTCAGACCCGAGCGGCGTCAGCCGTGCACCGCCACCGCGACTGCCTCCTGTGGAGGTCTCCACCAAAGGCTGTTTGAAGCACCGGTTCATGGTATCCACCAACAACCAGGTACGCCGATAACTCATACCCAGTTTTTTGCCTGCAGCGGATATGGACCCAGTGTGTGCAATGGCTTCCAAAAGATCGGCCTTACCTGGTCCCAACGCAATTTCTTCGTCGAGCAATACGCGCACCTGTGGCTTCAGTTTGGCGCCTTTGCCGGGAGTGCGCGTCATAAAGCCTCCGTATCAAGTGTGTGAATTAATTTACGTTATATCCTAGCACAAGGTACCCGCGGCCCTTGGCGTTTGTCAGACCGGTCTGGCTGGGTTAATCTGCGAGCCGATATATGCCCCGCTGAATGAACGTTTTTAACAGCATCCGATTATTGTTACTTGAGTCCGCCAAAGCATGATTATCCAAAACGACTACGTTGACTTGTCCACACCTACCGGCACAATGCGCACCTATATCTACCGTCCGGTGGACGAAGGCCGTTACCCCGCCATTATCTTTTACTCGGAAATTTTTCAGCAGACCGCACCCATCGCGCGCTCCGCTGCCATTATGGCTGGCCACGGTTTTGTGGTGCTAGTCCCGGAAGTGGCGCACGAACTCAACCCTATTGGTACCGTCCTGGGTTATGACGATGCGGGCAAAGAAAAAGGCAACAATGACAAGTTCGCCAAACCGCTGAAAGATCACGATACCGATACGCAAGCGATGATTGATTTTCTGGGCCAGCAGTCTTATTACTCCGGCCGCGTTGGCAGCATGGGGGTGTGCCTCGGTGGTCACTTGGCCTTCCGTGCCGCCTTGAATCCACACATTTCAGCCGCGTGCTGTCTCTACGCAACGGATTTGCACTCGAACACCCTGCCCGCCGAACCCGCCGATCAAACTCTGACACGCGCGGGAGAAATCCAAGGGGAATTGCTGTTGATCTGGGGGCGCCAAGACCCGCATGTACCGGACGAACCACGGGCGCAGATCAACCAAGCCTTACGAGACGCCGGCTGCACGTTTAGCTGGATGGAAGTTAACGGGCAGCACGCGTTTATGCGTGATGAGGGAGATCGATACGACCCTGAGCTCGCCTTGCAGTGTTATCGGATGGCGGTGGATCTTTTTCGCAGAAAACTAAGCCAGGGCGTTTAGTCCTGACTTGGTAAAATGCAAGTGGCAGCGCATGAGTACCCTATCAAAGCAGCATCCATTAAAGACAAGTGAAGGGAGCGAGAGCGGCAACGTTGGTCGCTCTCGCTTCTGTGCGCTTAGTTGAGATCCCGAACCAAACGCACGGGATAAGCGATGCTTTTGTTGTCGTCACTGACGATGCCATTGATAAAGTTAACCCGCCACGCCCGGGCACCGTCGGATTGCAGTGGTGATGAGGACCAGAAAGCGGCGTCCGGTGTCCCTGGAAATACTTCAGTATTAATACTGGGTTCCCAGCAGGAGAGCTCAACAATGGATTCAAGCTCATTCCGATTCGGAAGGCGCCAGTCGCCGTAATGTCCATATTCCGTTGTCTCAGCTATTTGCAGGGCTTGCTGCCAGGTGAACTCATCGTCGTCGACTAAACTGCACACATCGCCTTCGCTACTTAGTTCGTACCCAAGTGGACAGCGCATCCACATTAGTCCGGTTTTTCTGTGAATCGCTGTACCATTATCGTTAATGGCAAAATCTTCTGTGGGTGTACTCACATCGATGCTGGTGTTGCTGTTTTCGCAGCTATCCGCATAGGCGCTGTGAAGCCCCATGCCCAGTAAAAGCACACCCAGTCGAACCCATTGCGTGTTAATAGTTTTCATCGCTCAATCTCCGTTTCGATGGCTGCTTAATTACTGGCCAGTGCCACGCACAAGGCGAACATGGTCGGCATAGTTTTTCGTAGAGCTTTCCATGTAGCCTAAGTCAAAGTGGATTTGGTAGGCACGTTCTCCATCGGCCGCTACGCTGGTTGCCGTCCAGTAGTAAACATGAGTACCGCTGTACTGTACGCGAGGGAAATACGTGGAATCGGTGGCCGGACTGGTCGTACCGCTGTCCACCAATGTCAGCAGCTCCTGCCGAGTTGGCAAACGCCAATCCGCAGCTCCGCACAGAGTGGCTTCATTGACCGCGGCTACAAAAGCGTGGGTATCGCAGTCTGTGCCTGCTTTGCAATTCCCGGCATCCTGGGTGCCGGAGTGCCCACCATTTTGACCGTCCGGCTGATACCAACTATACCGATGTGAATAGTGATGTAAGCTGCTGCTGTCATCCAGCTTAACTTCCCACACCAGTCCGGTGTTGTTGTCCTCGACACAACGCCATTCGGTGGCGGAATCATCCAGCGGATTGCCGTTGGCATCCAGTTTGGTGAAGCTGAAGCCCGAACCCGGGTAGTCGCCATCCTGGCCTGGGAAGTCTTCGACCGGGCAAAGCAGGTCACTCTCATCATTGTCGGCGCACCACCAGATTCCTGTATCGGTGGGCCAATAGGAATAGCCTTGAATGTCTTCATGGACCAGCGCAACGGCTTCGTTACTGGGATCGCTTTCCACCTGATCGTCAATGATGGCCGTTACCACGACATAGTAGCTGGTGCCATTAGTTAAGCCTGTGAGGGTAGCCCCAGGTTCAGCGGTTTCGACCACGTCCCCACCGGTACCGCCGGGCACAACACCCGGCTCGGTAGCGTAATACACCATGTAGCCGTTGGCATTCTCAACCCCGTCCCACATCAAACTTAGCTGACTATCTCCAGACGTAGCCATTAGGTTCAGCGGCGCCGCAACGGTCAGGGTAGAGAAACTGGCGGTGATCTCACAGGCTTCGTCCACAGGTCCCGTCGTAACGGTATCTCCGTCAATAACAGCACCACATCCGTGGACCCCCTCAAACGTATAGCCTGTGCGCACCTCAAGAGTGAAGGTCGTGGTTTCACCTGGGGGCACCCGCTTACTGGTGGGGTGGAAGGTCCCGCCCTGTTCGGCGGTTGCCGTAACCGTGTGGCGTAAATCTTTGATGCTGGCTTGCACCTCGCAATCTCCGGTAACCTCACCTGTGATGTAGTTAGGAGTCTCGTTCCAGGTACCGCCACAACCTTCCACGTCAAGTAGCAGGAAACCAGCATCCACTTCCACAGTAAAGTCTGCGGTAGCACCGTAGTTGACTTGAACACTGCCGGGACTGATGCTGCCACCCTCTTCCGCGCTGGCGGTTACGGTAAAACTTAAGGGCGTGAAGGTGACATCGATCTGACAGGCTTCAGTGACTTCACTAATAAGATAAACGCTTCCGTCCAGCGAACCTCCACAGCCAGTCACTGGACCGATTTCGAAGCCGGGATCGGGCGCAATGGTAAAGCTGGCACTTTCGCCTTCGGCCACGTCCAGTGAGCCTGGATCTACGCTACCGCCTTCGTCGGTATTTACGGTTACCGAGTAACTGACCGGGGCCGGGTCATCATCATTGCTCTCGTCGTCACTGTTTTCGTCATCGCTGCCCGCGTCGTCGCTATCGTTGCCTGAATTGTCGTCGTTGTCTTGGTCATCGCCGGTGCCAGAATCATCACCATTCTGGTCATCATCCCCAGTGCCAGAATCATCGTCACCGCCTTGGTCATCGCCGCCGGTGCCAGAGTCATCGTCACCGCCCTGGTCTTCACTGCCAGTACCAGAATCATCGTCGCCGCTTTGGTCATCATCGCCAGTGCCGGAGTCGCCGCCCTGATCGCCGGACCCGTCGTCACTGTCTTGATCGCCGCCACTGCTGGGATCGCCGTCGTTACCGTTCTGATCCTCATCGCCACCCGAGCCCTCGCCGCCGGTGTCTCCGCCATCGCTGGAGTCATCACCGTTGTTCTGGTCGTCGTCCTGCTGACTGCCACCGTCATTGACTGGAGGCTGATGTGTGGGCGTACCTGGTTCGAAAGGTGTACCGCCGCGGCTGCCGCCACAGCCAGTGAGCAGCATCGCGGCCAACAAAATCGAAAGCACCACAAGTGCGCGAGAAAAATGGAGTTCTGACTGAAACAGACGCATAGCATATTTCCTTTATCTATCGACTTTTACGGTTCCCGGCTACGAAAGCACGACTATGGGACGAGCACTACTCTGGAAAGCAATGGAAGAGAAGGGCTAAATACCTTAACCTTATTAAGAATCTGTTTTTTTATTCGGATTTGGATATATCACTGATCACTGGGCAACAGAACGTCGAAAGAAACAACATAGACAAGCCCATTCGCAAGCCAAAGTAGCAGACAACGAATTATCCGTCAATAACGCTCGGCAGGGTTCCGTGGTGCCCTCCACCCTGGCTGTGTTAGCATCGGCGCCCACGCAGAGTCAGCAGCAGAGGCCGTTTATGGAACACTCAAAAACCGTACTAGTAACCGGGGCGTCTACAGGCATTGGCTACTACTGCGCGAAGGCTTTGTTGAGTGACGGTTACCGGGTCATTGCCGCCTGCCGAAAGATTGCCGATGTCTCGCGGTTGCAGGCGGAAGGACTGAGCTGCATCCAGTTGGATTTGGCCAAATCAGAAAGTGTACAGGAGGCCGCTCGGGAAGTTCTGCAGCTGTGCCAGGGGCAACTGTACGGATTATTTAACAACGCCGGATATGGGCAACCCGGCGCCGTGGAGGATTTAAGCCGTGAGGCATTGCGTCAGCAGTTTGAGACCAATCTCTTTGGCTTGTGCGAACTCACCAACGCCCTACTCCCCGCCATGTTTGAGCAAGGCCAGGGCAGGATCATTCAAAACAGTTCCGTACTGGGTTTTGCTGCCATGCCGTTTCGCGGCGCCTACAACGCCAGCAAGTTCGCTCTGGAAGGCCTTACCGATACGTTGCGCCTGGAGTTGGAGGGCTCAGGAGTTTATGTGTCCCTAATAGAGCCGGGCCCCATTACCAGCGCGTTCCGCAAAAACGCTTTAGCGGCATTGAAAGCCAACGTCGATCCCAGTAAAAGCCGCTTGAAAGAGACTTACGAGCTTGCGTTTGAAAGGTTGGCCAGAACCGGCCCCAACTCTCGTTTTACCCTCGGCCCGGAAGCCGTTTACAAACCCTTGCGGCACGCGCTGGAAAGCCGTCGCCCCAAAGCGCGCTACTACGTGACCACGCCCACGTATCTTATGGGCTATGCGAAACGACTACTGAGTAGTCGCGCCATGGATTGGCTCCTTCGGCGCGCGGGTGGTTAGTGGCGGGGGCCATTCAAGATTTGGCACGCGAGCGCATATAGCTCTCATAGTCCGGGATCGAACGGCTCACTGTGCCGTTAAACAGCGGCGATGCCACCATAAAATCCGCGGACACCTGATTGCACGCAACAGGAATATTCCACACGGCGGCGATACGCAGTAATGCCTTCACATCCGGATCATGAGGCAGTGGCTCAAACGGGTCCCAAAAGAAGATCAGGAAATCCACCTTACCTTCGGTGATGAGTGAACCCACTTGCTGATCGCCGCCCAAGGGGCCACTAATCAGCTTCGTGATGGGCAAGGCGGTGTTTTTTTCAATGATCGTGCCGGTGGTACCCGTCGCGTACAGTTTATGCGTAGCCAGGGTTTCCCGGTGCTTTTCGCACCAAGCCAGAAGGTCTTGCTTCTTGTTGTCGTGCGCGACCAAAGCGATGCTTTTGTCCGCAGGCAAGGTTACTTGTTTGTATTCCATAATGATTCCTTCTGTCACTCTGGCTATTGACTATCGAAGCGAAAGGATCGGATACCTGTGATTTGAGCCCCTAGGATTAAGGGAGTTAACGAGAAACGTACAATCAATTTGTACTATTAGCCCGTCTATCATTTAAGGCCAGCTCGGCCGCGCGCGCCGCGTCTCTGATCAGCGCTGGCCCCCGATAGACAAACCCGGTGTACAACTGCACCAGGCTAGCACCCGCATCGATTTTTTCTGCGGCGCTTTCGCCGTCCATAATTCCACCCACACCAATGATGGGCAGCCGGCCTCCCAGGTGGCCATGCAAAGTAGCGATTAGTCGGGTACTTTTTTCCTGCACAGGAGTACCACTCAGTCCGCCGGTTTCCTCCCCATGCTTCAGGCCTTCTACGCCTTCGCGGGATACGGTGGTATTGGTGGCGATAACCCCATCCATACCTTGCTCATACAAGACGGTGGCCACCTGCTCAATAGCCGCGTCATCCATGTCGGGGGCAATTTTAACGGCCAGTGGCACATAGCGCCCAAACTCATGGAAGCGCTTTTGCTGCTCGTTTTTCAGGGCTTCGAGCATTCGGCTCAGATTATCACCGAACTGTAAATCTCTGAGTCCGGGTGTATTGGGGGAGGAAATATTAAAGGTAATGTAATCGGCGTGATCATAGACTTTATCGAGACACAGAAGATAATCATCCACGGCGCGCTCCACAGGAGTGCTCGCATTTTTGCCAATATTGATTCCCAGTACACCCTGGTAACGACGTCGTTCGACCCGCCGCACCAAGTGGTCCACACCTTTGTTATTGAAGCCCATGCGATTAATAATCGCCTCGCGCTCGGGAAGTCGAAACATACGCGGCTTGGGGTTACCCGGTTGAGGTTTGGGGGTTACCGTGCCGATTTCCACAAAGCCAAAACCCAAACTCCCTAGGGCATTAAAATAATCACCGTTTTTGTCCAGGCCTGCTGCCAGCCCAACCGGATTCGGGAACTGCAACCCCATGACTTCAGCGGGCTGTGAATCGACGCGCGGCGCCAGAAGTTTCAACAGTTTAAGACGTTCAGCGGCGCCCAGCATATCCAGGGTCAGATCATGAGCGGTTTCAGGTTCGAGGCAAAACAGAAGCTTGCGGATCAGGGAGTACATGGAATGATTCCGACAATCAAAAGCGCTAGGATACTGGATTACCCTACCCTAGTCGATTTTTTCAATGTCCTGAAAGCGGTTTTGCGCATCAAAGGTGATTTTGAAGCGGCCGCGAATACCTTCACGAGTAACAAAGCGCCGGAGAATGGGCGCGGGAAAGCGCACGCTGCGTCCGTCCACGGTTTTGGCAAGTACGTCCCGGGCGGTGCCCTGGTACCAGCGCTGATACTCCTCAGGGGAGATGACTATATTGACAAAAACCGCATTCATGGCAGTTCACGGTTAAATTAACGGGAGAGGACCTTCTGCATTTAGAGACTCTCTTGTAGGCGCCTCGTCGGCTCACTATTTCCGGGAATCTCAAAACTCAGGGTAGCCTTTACTTTACCGAAAGTCATTAGTCATCGTCATTCCCGCTAAGGCGTACTACCGCTTCGTAAGCAAGCTCCCGGGCCGCGCAGGGTGAGTGTTCAGCAAACGTCGTGAACCCAGTCCCTCCGCGCTCCCGGCGCTTCGGGACACTCATCACTTCCCTGTGAGTCGTCCATAGGGACTGCCTCACCGGAGCGCCGGCCGAAAGGTCTCTCTTCTGACAGTTTCGAAAAGCCTTCTGCGAATCGCCTCCGTTGCTGCAACTAAGGCATCCTTGCCTTTGTTCTTTGAGAAAAGATTGCCATAGCCTCAGCTTACTGGGGGCGTGCAGGGTGAGTGTTCAGCAAGCCTCAAAAGAGGGACCTTTTGAGGCAGTCCCCAGGGAGGGGTTTACGACGTTTGCTGAACACTCACCCTGCGCGGCCAGGGCTCGCTTACGAAGTTGTGAATTCGATTATTTATACCGGACTGCATTACGCTCGCGGGTATCGCGAGCGGGATGACCCTCAGTTTACGCCACTACTGAACACCTCGATTACTTCTTGCACTCAGCGTCACTCTACGCTCTTGCCCACTTCCGTCGCTGACTACCCAGAGCCACTGGCTATACATTAGGACTAGCAAACCTTTAATCAAAGTCCTGCTTTTCCATCCACGGGATAATGCGTTCAAACGCCCGCTCAATGTTTTCCATGGAAGTGGAATAGCTAATCCGTAGCGAATTTGTGCTGCTCGCGCCGAAGGTTTCTCCCGGAATCGTACAGACGCCGGTTTCCTTAAGCAGCCGTAATGCCACGTTGGTGCCGTTTACACCTTCCGGTAGTGATGGGAAAAGGTAAAACGCACCCTCGGGTTTGTAGCCGGATAAATGTGGAGTTTGTGCCACCAACTCCACCAAACGGTCACGCCGACGCGTGTACTCGGCCACCATGCCATCCACAAAATCCTTGCCGCTGTGCAGTGCCGCCACGCCGGCCCATTGACATGGGGTGTTGGCCACGGTGGTGGTAAACATGTGGTAGCGACGCAGTTTTTTGATCGCCCCCTGGCTGGCAATTAACCAGCCCACACGCATTCCGGCCATGCTATAGGTTTTGGAAAAACTGCTGATGACCATGACGTGATCCAAGTCGCTACAGCACGACAGCACCGACGGGTATTCTTTGCCGTCGTAAATCAAATGGTCGTACACCTCGTCACTAATGACATAGATACCTCGGTAGGCGGCCTCCTCTACAATGGCCTCTACCGTCTCCTTGGGGTATACGGTACCCGTAGGATTGCTGGGAGAATTGAGCACTATGGCGTGAGTTTGAGGCTCAATAGCGTCAATCACTTCCTGCGGATCCAGTTGATGATTGTTCTCCGCGCGTGTTGCGACGGGAACCACCTCCCCGCCATTCATGCGAATCAGTGGCGCGTATAACATAAAGGTAGGATCAGGAATAATAAACTGTCGCCCCGGTGCCGACATGGCGGTCAAAGCCAAGTACACGGCTTCGGTTGCACCCGTGGTGACAATAATATTTTCCGCCGACAATTTTCGATGGCTGCGCGCGCCGTAATAGGCTGCCAGGGAATCCAAAAGCTCAGGTAACCCGGCATCCATGGTATAGCCAGTTTGTCCGGCTTCCAGTGCGTCTCGAGCTGCATCCACGACAATTTTCGGTGCCGGCAAATCCGGCTGGCCAATAGACAGATGAATCACATCATCCAGGTGTGCTGCCATGTTAACCATACGCCGAATACCGGGAATCGGAATGGTTAGCAGCGCCGGATTCCAGATCGGGTCTTCCGATTCGTACATGTCGATGTCAAGACTGCTAAGCGCCATGGCGTTCTCCTAAGCGTCGTACAAAAAAGCGTGAGTCACTAAACAGTATCAAACAGGGATGGCCGCTTGTCCGTCAGTGGTGCGGCTTGCTGGTATGCGTGACCGGCTTGCAAGACCAGAGCATCGTTGTAATTCCTCCCCACCAATTGCAGACCAATGGGCATGGCGCCGCTGTCAAACGCACAGGGCACCGACAGTGCGGGTTGGCCGGTCATATTGAACGGATAGGTAAACGGCGTCCAGGTGGGCCAGCGAGTACTAGGCCAATCCGGAGGAACCTCTCGACCGGTTTTAAACGCTGTCAGCGGCAATGTGGGAGTCAGTAATAGGTCGTATTTGTTAAAGAAGTTCGCCATGCGCTCGCGCAACATTCTGGCCTCATTAAGCGCTCCCAAATAATCCAACATACTCAAACGCCCGGCTTTCTCCGCAACTTTAACAAGCTCCGGATCCATCAACGAACGTTTTTTGGGGCCCAACTCGCGCAACGCGTTGGCCGCTCCACCATAAAACAAATGCCCGAAAGCTGGTAAAGGATCGCTGAAGCCTGGGTCTGCGCGCACTACGTGGGCACCTAATTCCGCGAACACGTCGGCCGCTTGTGCAACCGCCTTTTCCACGTCGGAGTCGACATCCACATAACCCAGGTTTGGACTATAAGCGATACGCAGACCTTTCACGCCGTCCTCGAGATTGGCCGTGTAGTCGATACCACGACGAGGAATGGCGTAGGTGTCCCGATGATCTGCCTCGGTTAAAACATTCATCATCAACGCGCAGTCCGCGACCGTCCAGCTCAGAGGCCCGGCGTGAGAGAGCGTACCAAACGGGCTCTGAGGCCAGTACGGCACTTCACCAAAAGAAGGTTTGAAACCGACCACGCCGCAAAAAGATGCGGGAATGCGAATGGAGCCGCCCGCGTCGGTTCCCAACGCCAAGGGCGCCATCCCCAGGGCGACGGCTACCGCACTGCCACCGCTGGAACCACCGCTGGTTTTGTCTGGATCCCAGGGATTGTTGGTGATGCCATCCACCGGGTTATCGGTAACCGCTTTCCAAGCCAACTCAGAGGTTGTGGTCTTGCCCATAGGTACATAACCGTGACGGGCCAAAGCGGCTGTGGCAGGTGACGACTTGTCCAATGTTGATGCTGGATCCACGGTTCTAGAGCCCCGGACGGTAGGCCACATAGGCGTGAGAAAAACATCCGTGAGGGCGACCGGCACACCATCCAACAGGCCCACTGGCCGGCCTTCCTGATAACGTTGTTCCGATTGACGTGCTAAGGCCAAGGTCGTTTCCTCATCGACAAGGCTAAACCCGTTTGTGACCTTATCCACTCGTGAGATTTGCGCCAGCATAGCCGTGGCCACTTCCACAGGAGATAGTCCCCTGCTGTTGTACTGCTCGCGCAGGTTTGTGGCGGTCATTCGCAGCACGTCTTGCTTCATCGGCAACTCCTTAGTAACTCGAACTGAATACGGACTCCAGCATTAAATGGCTATTTTTTTTCGACTTTGTTGAATAACGATTCTCCGGCCTGCCAGCGGCGGAAATTGTCCACAAACTGTTCACCCAGGGCGTGACGCCAACCAATAAAATCTCCCGCCATATGCGCAGACACCATCACATTGGGATGATCCCACAGGGGGTGATTCTCCGGCAGCGGCTCCTCTTCAAATACGTCCAGCGCTGCACCAGCCAGATGCCCACTTCTGAGAGCACTGAGCAAATCCTCCGTGTGCACAATGGGACCGCGACCGACGTTGATCAGGTAGGCGCTAGGCTTCATGGCCGCAAAAGAATCTGAATTAAACAAGCCCTTGGTCTCGGGAGTGAGTGGAGCGGTAATCACCACATAGTCCGCGTTCGGCAACAGTTCCGGCAGTTGATGCTGAGCATAGACGGCTTTAAAACCACTGATTTCTCGCGCACTACGCGCTGTGCCAACAACCTCCAGTCCAGTAGCGGATAACAGTTCGGCGACGGTCGAGCCGATGGAGCCCGCACCAACAATCAGTGCCTGCTTGCGATGAATCAAGTGGGTTTCCCGATGCTGCCAGCGGTGCAGGCGTTGATTGTGTAAATTCCCCAAGGTGTCTTTAGCGAACATAAGGATTGCGCCCAGCACGTATTCGGCAATGCCCCGATTAAAGACACCACGGGCGTTAGTCACCGGAATATCGCTATTCACCAAAGCGGGAAACATCAGCGCGTCTACGCCAGCACTGGTGGCATGCACCCATTGAACACTGGGCTGCTTGGGCCAACAGCGCTCAATCATGCCGGAGCGAAAGTCGGTCACCACCAACACATCGGCTTGCTGCAAACCTTCTCGCAAAGCCGATTCATCCCGAGCGTAGCTCACCTGCACAGATGTTGGAAGCTCTTCCAGTCCCGGCAATTCCGGCTCATCTTCGGCAGTCAGTATCAATACGTGTGTCATAGTGTTTCCGAAATTATTTCTAAGGCTTTGCCAAAACGTTTCACAGCGTCATCCACTTCGTCCTCCTTCACCACCAATGGAGGCAGCCAGCGAACAATTTGTCCTTGCGTACCGCAACGCAGCAAGAGCAAGCCCTGCTGCTCTGCCGCCGCGGCTAATTTTTCAGCGACATCGGGGCGAGGACGCTGAGGTCCATTGGCAATTTCCATTCCCAGCATCAGTCCCTTTCCGCGGATTTCGTCGATCCAGGCATACTCGTCGCGATAGGCTTCCAGGCGTTCAAGCAATTGTTCGCCACGCGCACGTGCATTTTCCACCAACGATTCTTCTTTAATCACCTCCAGCGTCGCCAGTGCCGCCGCGCAGGCTACCGCGTTAGCCCCATAGGTGCCCCCTTGAGAGCCTGGGAAGCCCTGTTTCATAAGCTTGCCTGAAGCGGCGACGGCAGAGAGCGGAAAGCCGCTCGCCAACCCTTTGGCGGTGATCACTACGTCTGGCTTCACTTCAAAGTGCTCCATGCTCCAAAACTTGCCGGTGCGCCCGTAGCCCGCTTGGATCTCGTCCGCAATGAGCAGTATGCCGTGTTTTTTACAACGCTCGGCCAGTCCCTGCATAAACGCCGGGTTGGCCGGGTAATACCCATACTCGCCCTGTACTGGTTCTATGATCATGGCGGCGGTGTCACTGGGCGCCGACTCAGTTCGGAAAATCTCGTCCAGTTCGCGCAAGCAAAATTCCGTGGCTTCCTCTTCGCTCCACCCGTATCGATAGCTGTGAGGAAACGGCGCGACGACTACGCCCGCCATCATGGGGTGGAAACCCGTGCGCACTTTTGTGCCCGACGTGGTCAGGGAGGCGGCCGCCATAGTGCGACCATGAAAACCGCCGTGAAAGGCAATGATGTTTGAGCGACCTGTGGCATGGCGAGCAAGACGAACCGCCGTCTCTACAGCTTCCGAACCGGAATTACTGAACGCAATGGAGTCCAGCCCACTGGGCATCACATTCGCCAATTCGTCACTGAGCTTGAGCAGAGGCTCGTGGGTGACGGTGGTGTACTGAGCATGAATCACTTTACCAATTTGCTCTCGCGCCGCTTCGACTACTTTGGGATGACAGTGACCAGTGCTGGTCACACCAATGCCGGAAGTAAAATCCAGGTACACGTTGTCTTTGGTATCGTACAGCCAGGCACCCTCGCCATGGTGCGCACATACGCCAGTGGCTTGTTGTATTAAGGGAGACAAATGACTCATAGCTGGAGCTCCTATTTTGCTTTGCGGGTGACCTTAGGGGCACCGTGCATGACGTTATATCATTGAAGTTTGCTCTGGCTTTGCTAGTCCGGAAGACAAGCCGTTATCGCCTCGGTAATTTGCGTGGTCGAACGGGATGGTTTGTCTTTACTGTTAACCAAGTCCTTGGCCACCGCTTGGCGCAAGGCTTCGCTGGCCGGCCGCTCACCCAGCCATTCAAGCATCATCGCGGTGGTGAGTAACATGGCCGAGGGATTGGCGATACCTTGCCCGGCTATGTCTGGGGCGCTGCCATGGGTGGGCTCAAACAGCGCCGGTAAACGCCGATCATCGGGATTGATATTGCACGAGGGCGCAACCCCCAAGCCGCCAGCCAAAACAGCGGCTAAGTCGGTCAGAATATCGCCGTGCAGGTTACTGGCCACCACCACATCGAATTGCCACGGGCTCTGCACAAACTTCATGCAGGCGGCGTCCACCAGTTCATGGTGCACACCAATATCGGGAAACTCTCTGGCTACCAGTTCGAATACTTCAGTGTACATTTCGCCCCAGGCTGGCAAGGCATTTCGCTTGGTGATCAGGCACACCTGTGCTTCCCGCGCGTCCGCCCAATCGCACAAATACTGGCGCTCCCGGCCCTGCTCGCGCCTTTGCTGTAAACGCTCCTGCGCGCGCCGAAAGCCATGCCGGATCAACCGTTCGGTGGCCGCTCGGGTGAACACTTCTAATTGCGTTGCAACTTCCATGGCAGTGCCCGGGTGCAGTCGGCCACCTTGGTTAACGTACTCACCCTCGCTGTTTTCGCGAATGACCAGCATGTCCACGTCTTTCGCCCGCGCATCAGCTAAATACTGAGGTGCACCGTCCAGCAAGCGAGCTGGCCGCTCGCAGGCCCACAGGTCCAGGCCTTTACGAAACTGCAGCAACGGGCTGAGGGATATGCCATCCGGCAAACGATAGCGTGACTTGTCGCTGCTGGGGCCCGGATCTCCCAATGCACCGAGCAGCAAAGCGTCGTAGTTGCGCAATTGATCCAGTGCGTCGGCTGGCATCATTTCGTTGTGTTCGTGATGCCAGCGGGTACTTGGCCAGGGCAAGCGTTCCCACTCCAGAGCCAAATCAAACTTATCTCGCAGGCAAGCTAGAACGGCTTGCGCCGAGTCCATGACCTCCTCGCCGATGCCGTCTCCCGGCATTAGGGCTAATCTCTTCATAGCGAAAGCTACTCCCCGCCCATGCACAGATATTTGATCTCTTGGTACTCCTCCATCCCGTGTCTTGAACCTTCCCGCCCTAGCCCGGAAGCTTTTACACCACCAAACGGCGCTGTGGGATTAGAGATTGCACCCTCGTTAATACCAACGATACCGCTTTCCAATGCATCTGCAACACGCCAGACTCGATGAACGTCCCGGCTATAAAAATAAGCAGCCAAACCATAAGGCGTATCGTTGGCAATACGAATGGCTTCCTCTTCCTTGTCGAAACGTATCACACCCACTAGAGGGCCAAAGGTTTCCTCGTGACAAAGCTGCATCTCCGGCGTGACTCCGGTGAGTAACACGGGTGCCACGAAATTACCGTTGCCGCCATCGGGAACGGAGCCAGCGACGCGTTGTGCACCTTTGCCCAAAGCATCTTCATAGTGGCGTTGGACCTTCTCCACCGCTGCGCGATTGATCAACGCCGACTGATTGACGCCCTCCTCAAAGCCGTCACCAAGCTTGAGTTTTTTCATGGCCTCTGAGAGCTTTTCTACAAAGCGGTCGTGCACGCCCGATTGCACCAAAAAGCGATTGGCGCAAACGCAGGTTTGACCGGTATTGCGAAACTTGGACGCCATGGCACCTTCGACGGCTTTGTCTAAATCAGCGTCATCAAAGACAATAAACGGGGCGTTGCCGCCAAGTTCTAGAGACACTTTTTGAACGTTCTGGGAGCACTGAGCCATAAGCTTGCGCCCGACCCCGGTGGAACCGGTAAAGCTCAACTTACGCACCACTGGACTGCTGGTGAGGGCTTCACCAATAGGCTGCGGCTGGCCGGTTATGACGTTAAAGACCCCGGCGGGTATCCCGACTTTCTGGGCAAGGTGCGCTAGCGCCAGTGCGGTAAAAGGCGTCGCTTCTGCAGGTTTGACTACCATAGAGCAGCCGGCGGCCAGGGCGGCGCCCGCTTTACGAGTGATCATGGCGGCGGGGAAATTCCAGGGCGTAATGGCTGCGGAAACGCCTACTGGCTGGCGTGTAACCACAATATGCTGGCCGGGCTTGGCACCGGGAATGGTTTCTCCGTAGGCTCGGCGTGCCTCCTCAGCAAACCACTTAAAAAAAGCGCCAGCGTAATGCACCTCGCCTTTTGCTTCGGCGAGCGGTTTGCCCTGTTCCAGGGTCATAATCGCGCCGAGATCATCGACATTCTCTTCCATGAGTTGGTACCAACGATACAACAGGTCACCGCGTTCGCTGGCGGTCATGTCCCGCCAAACGTGAAAGCCTTTGTCAGCTTCGGCAATGGCCATGGCCGTATCTTTAGCATTGAAATTCGGTACACGGCCGATGACCTCCCCAGTCGCCGGATTATCGACATCCAGGGTCGCTCCACTGTCAGCGTTTATCCATTCTCCCCCGACAAAACAGCTTTCCCGAAAAAGTTCAGCTGAGTTTAACTTTGGCCTGTTCATTTGCCACTCCTTCCTGTCGTGTTTGAATTGGGGCGCGCTGCCAATTGTCTGTGCTTTACCTCATCATGCAGAAGCTCGAGCCGAAAACTCAACCAGCTCGCCATCCAAAGTTTCCGTGTGTTGTGCAATTTGCACCAAATCCAAAAGCTCTCGCAACGCCACGGAAAAGATTGCGAAATCATTGCCCGCGCTGTTCTGAACTTCGTTGGCCATGTTCCTCCAGCGTTCCAGTTGCGAGGACTGCTGCCGGCTCCAGTGTTCAATCACCGCATCCACGTGAAACTCAGGAGTGACGAACCGACACAACGCTTTGGTCAAACTGCGCAATTGCGATTCCAGGTCATCCAGATAGGTCTCCCGCGCCATAGCATGCCAATAGCTTTCAACGTTGACATCGGAGATCTGCCCCGCTACGCCGTGTAACTGTAACAACTCGGCCAGGTCAAAATACATTTGGGCCGCCACCAACAGCTCTATATCCAGCTGTTGCGCCACCTCCACAACGCTCAAACCACCGTACAGATAGCCCGGTGAAGCGATCTCAGAAACCAGCGCCTCGGGCACACCCGCCTCGCTGAAACCCTGGCAGCTTGCCTGCCATTCTTGCAGGGCTTCCCCCCGCAACAAGTCGGGTAAATTGCGGATGAGTTCATGCACGGCCGGCGCGAACTTGGCAACTTCTTCGGCCGGATCAAGATGGCTGCGACGATTGCGCAGAAACCATCGGGAGGCGCGGCGCACACGGCGCATCATGGTTGTCATTAGGGCCATTTGAATATTGGCGTCCACCCGATAATCCAAATCCTCTAGTGACTTCCAACATTCACTTAAACGGTGGGTATCCCGCGCAATGATGTAGGCTTTTGCAACATCACCGGCACCAACACCGGTGGAGTCAATAAGGCGTTGAGCAAAGCTGATACCCATGTGGTTAACCAGATCATTAGCCACTTGCGTCGCCACTAACTCGCACCGCAAGTGATGGGTGTCAATTTGCTCGGGATACCGCTGGCGAAGTTTTTCCGGGAAGGCGTTGTAGGCAAAACGAGCCACGTAGTCGTCGCTGGCAATATCCGCCTCCGCCAGATCGTTTTTCAAAATGACTTTGGCGTAGGAAATCAGAATAGCCAATTCCGGCCGAGTTAGCCCCTGCCCTTGCGCGTAGCGTTCATCGAGCGTCTCATCGTCGGGCAAGAACTCCAGTTCTCGATCCAGCCGCCCCTGACTGTGCCACGTATTCATCACTCGGCGATACTCGGCGTTGCGCTTCAGCGCATCGGTTTGCGCCAAACTGATAGCTTGGGTTTGGTGGTAATTGTTACTTAATACCAGACGCGCAACATTGTCGGTCATGGATTCCAGCAGCCGGTTCCGCTGCTTTTCCGTCAAGTCGCCATCCGCCATAACCGTATTCAGTAAAATCTTGGCGTTGACTTCGTGGTCCGAACAATCCACGCCGCCCGCGTTATCGACAAAATCGGTATTGCAGGCACCGCCGTTCAAACTGTATTCCACTCGCCCTGCCTGCGTCATGCCTAAGTTGCCACCTTCGCCGACAACTTTGCAGCGCAGCTCCTCACCGTTAACCCGCAGACTGTCGTTGCTCTTGTCCCCAACATCCCCATGACTCTCAGAGCGCGACTTCACATAAGTGCCAATACCGCCATTCCACAGCAAATCCACTGGCGCTTTAAGGATAGCCCGGATCAAATCATTGGGTGCCAGCTCCTCAGCACTGATATCAAAACGCTCTTTCATCTCGGGCGTAATACGAATGGATTTAGCGTCGCGAGTGAATATGCCGCCACCGGAGCTGATTAAACGCGTCGAGTACTCAGACCAACCGCTGCGCTCGGCGGAAAACAAGCGTTTTCTTTCTTCAAAGCTGGAACTGGCATCAGGGTTGGGGTCCACAAAAATATGCAGATGATTAAAGGCGGCCACGAGCTGTATGTGTTTTGATTGCAGCATGCCGTTGCCAAATACATCGCCGCCCATATCCCCTACGCCGACCACGGTAAAGTCTTCTTTTTGAACATCCACACCCACTTCTCGAAAGTGACGCTGTACGGCGACCCAGGCGCCTCGGGCCGTAATGCCCATGGCTTTATGGTCATAGCCCTGACTGCCACCTGAGGCAAACGCGTCCCCTAGCCAGTGTTGATACTCCAGAGAAATTTCATTGGCGATATCCGAGAAGCTGGCGGTGCCTTTGTCCGCTGCCACTACCAGATAGGGATCGTCATCGTCTAACCGAATGACATCTTTGGGGGGCACTACAGCATCGCCCTTCAGGTTATCCGTGATGTCCAGAAGGCCTCGAATAAAAATCTGATAACACGCAATAGCCTCTTTCTGAAGCGCCGCACGGCTGCCCTCAGCGGGAGGTCTTTTGCAGACGAATCCACCTTTAGCACCATTGGGCACGATGACGGCATTTTTGACCTGCTGGGCTTTTACCAGTCCTAACACTTCTGTGCGGTAATCCTGCAGGCGATCCGACCACCGCAAACCGCCCCGCGCCACTTTACCGCCACGCAAGTGAACCCCTTCGATACGCGGGGAGTACACAAAAATTTCATACAGCGGCCTAGGCTCGGGAATGTCCGGAATGGATCTTGGGCTGAGTTTGATGGACAAATAGTCTTTGTGGCTACCCAGGCTGTTGGTTTGGAAATAGTTGGTGCGCAGCGTTCCCTCTAAGACAGCCAGGTAGCGGCGCAGTATTCTGTCCTCATTCAAGTTCGGGACCGCATCCAATCCGGCGATAATTTTTTCTTGTAAGCGGGCCACGCGCCCTTGGTTACGACTGCTGCGATTCAAACGCGGATCAAACTTAGCCTTAAACAAAGCCACCAAGTTGCGAGTAATGGCCATATGGTTGACCAATGCGCTGGCAATGTAGCTGTCGGTAAAGTTAAAGAGCGTCTGCCGCATGTAGCACGCCAGCGCGCGCAGCAGCATCACCTCACGCCAACTCAGGCGCGCACCCAACACCAGCCGATTGAAGGCATCGCTCTCCGCATGGCCGTGCCAGACAGCCTCGAAGGCATCTTGGAAGGAGTGTTTTACCGCCTGCACATCGACTCTAACCGGCAAGTCGTAAAACAGGTTAAATTTGTGCAGCCACACGGAGTTGTGATCCCGTGTGACGATATGGTACGGATGCTCGGAGACGACTCTCACCCCCAGGTTCTCCAGCACCGGAATCACATCGGAAAGCTCCATCGGCTCACCGCGACGGAAGACTTTGAAGCGTAGACTGCGGGCATCCACATCCACGGGTTGATAAAAGCTCATGCCCAGATCGTGGGTATCTCCAAGGGCGGTAATGAAGTCGATATCCTGCACCGCTGTCCGGGCATCGAAGTGTTCTCGATAAGCGGCGGGAAAGGCTTCACCGTACTGCTCCAATAGCTGGGTCGCTCGCTCCTCACCCTTTGCCTCGACCAGCGCTGTGAGCAGTCGATCTTCCCACGAGCGCGTAATCTCAACAATTTCCCGCTCCAGGCGTCGCACATCATAGTTAAGCTTCAGGTTGGGATCGATGCGAAACACCATGTGCACCCGAGCGAGAATGGACTCGGAAAAATGGGTTGTGAAGTCCAACTCTTCGGCCTGAATCGAGCGGCCAATAAGCTCCTGTATGCGAATTCTGACACGCGTGTTGAACAAATCCCGAGGAACATACACCAGACAATTGACGAATTTACCGAAGGTATCCGGCCGCATAAACAAGCGCACCATATAGCGTTCGTTGATGGACGCCACGCCGGTCACAATTTCATACAACTCGGAAGTCCGGCTCTGGAACAGTTCATCTCTGGGAAAGGTTTCCAGGATTTGCCGGAGCGCCTTGCCGTCATGGCTGGTCCGGTCCAGGCCAGTACGCAAAAAGACCTGCTCCACTTTTTCGCGTATCAGTGGGATCAACTGCGGACTGACGGTGTAGACGTTGGACGTATAGAGCCCTAAGATTCGGGCCTCACCACACACTTCTCCCTGCTCGTTAAACCGCTTTACGACCACGTAATCAGAATAGGCATGACGGTGCACGCGCGCGCGGGTAGCGGATTTGGAAAACGCGATCAGTTTGGGAGAAAGGTAAAATTGCGATATACCCGGTTTGTCGTCGTCCAATGTTTTGATGTCCGGCGGAGTATCCTCAAGCCGAAACAGGCCTAGACGCTTGCTCTTGTTCTCGTGCAGTTCCTGGATGCCTTTCTTGCTCACCAAATCGTATTCGGCGTACGCCAGAAACGTAAAGTGATCGTCCCGTAACCAGGTCAAAAAGGCGCGGCTCTCGTCGACTCTTTGATTCAAGGGAACTTGGGAAACACGCTGGAGGTTTTCCTCCGCTTCTTCTGTTACATCCAGCAGTGGCTGGTAGTCTGACACCACCGCCTCTACCTCTCTCAACACCTCGCGCAGCTCCCGTATCACCGAGCGTAAAAACTTTGGCTCGGTGTGCAGACTGATTTCCATATAAATCAGGGCTTCCCGGTTGGCTCCGGGAATCACGGGACGCTTTCCTTCATGCACCACATTCCCGTTCGCAACGGGCGGTGGGTACAATCGCTCCAGTTTCTGCTCGGAGTCACGACTCACTTGCAGCAACGTGCTCTTGATGCTGTGAATGGCGATATTGCGCCGATTCAACTCAACCCGAATGGAGTCCACCAAAAAGGGCATGTCTTTCTGCTGCACTTGCAGCACCGTATGGGGACAGAGCCATCCGTCTTCTTCTAACGTGGGATTGAATAAGCGAATATCGGGAGCCGAGGGGTTGTAGTGCTTAAGCATGCGCCAACAGCTGTGCACGGCACCGTAGATATCTTTGACTTCCCGCCCAGCCCATTCGCTGAGCAAAAAACGATCAAAGAACTGCCGAGCGAATTCTTCCCAGGACGCCAGCTCCTCGTCGCCAAGCGACTCACTGGCCAAGCTGTGTAACTTTTTCAGCAACGCCGGGGTGTCAACGTCCGCTATGAGTCTTTCCACAAATCCCTCCGGAGTAGAATTTAGGTTTCTCCTTGGGTGAAGCCCAGTTCATATCGTCCTCGACGGGCAAGCGCCTGTCTTTAGTGTGGCTCGCACAAAGCCACTTGTCGACCCCTTTCCGGTTTACGACTTACCTTGTCGTGCTGCTCTTTGAGCTGGCTCTCTCAGCTAAACCAACGGAAGAAGCCACGAATCCCACCATTAAAAACCTTTACGATGCGTGCCCCATTGAAAAATGACGGAACCGCCATCAACTTAACGAGTCTACCGACCCAGTCGCTTTTGGTGGTCTTTGCTGCCACTCGTGCTCACATTTTAACCAACAACACTAAGAAAGTAGGACCCCATGCCGGTATACGATGACATTCAAGCGCTGAACACTTGGCTCAATCAACAAATTGTGGGCCAAGAACATTTGGTTGAACGCATGCTTATATCCCTGCTCGCCGATGGACACTTGTTGGTGGAAGGGGCGCCAGGTCTCGCGAAGACCAAAGCCATCAAAACGCTGGCGCAAGCCATTGAAGGGGACTTTCACCGTATACAGTTCACCCCTGACCTACTCCCTTCAGATGTTACCGGCACAGATATTTACCGTCCTGAAGAAGGGCGCTTCGAGTTTCAGCCCGGTCCCATTTTTCACAATCTGGTACTCAGCGACGAGATTAACCGCGCGCCCGCTAAAGTGCAGTCGGCGCTGTTGGAAGCTATGGCCGAGAGGCAGGTGAGCGTCGGCAGCCGCACTTATCCGCTGCCACCTTTGTTTATGGTGATGGCCACTCAGAACCCTATAGAGCAAGAAGGCACTTACCCCTTACCCGAAGCACAACTGGACCGCTTTTTACTGCATGTTGCCGTTGACTATCCGGACGTAAAAGCGGAGCGGCGTATACTTCATTTGGCACGTGCGGAGGCCGCCGAGGAAGCACCGGCAACGCCCATCCATGTGACCCAGGAAACCGTCATGGCCGCACGCCGGGAAATTCTTTCCACGCACATGGCAGAATCCGTGGAAGAGTATGTTGTGCAATTGATCAATGCCACACGTCGGCCAAGTGACTACGACAGCGACTTGGCCCAATGGCTGGAGTACGGCGCCAGCCCTCGCGGCACCATTGCCCTGGACCGCACAGCGCGCGCCTACGCCTGGTTAAACGGCCGAGATTTCGTCAGCCCCGACGACGTTCAAGCGGTGGCTCACGATTGTCTGAGGCACCGGTTAATCCTCAGCTTTGAGGCCGAAGCCATGGGTGTAAGCGGGGACCAGGTCATTAACAAGCTTCTGAACACAGTGCCTGTCGCTTAATATGAAGCACGACGATCTGGATCCAAAAGGGGCCTACTGCGAGCTGAGCTCGCTGTGTCAGCTGCGCTTTGCCGCTCGCGATATGAACCTCTTTTCCCGCACGCCAGCGCGCAGTCAACTCAGTGGCGGCTTGCGCACGCGCATACGCGGCCGAGGTATGGATTTCGAAGAGGTGCGTCTCTATCAAGCCGGTGACGACGTGCGCACCATTGATTGGCGCGTTACAGCACGCACGCAAGTTACCCACACAAAAATATTCCGCGAGGAGCGCGAGCGGCCCATATTTATGATTTTGGACCAACGCTCCCCCATGTTCTTTGGTAGCCGCCAGTGTTTTAAATCGGTTCTAGGCGCCCACATCGGCAGCCTTCTGTCCTGGGCCGCGCTGGAACAGGGCGACCGAATCGGCGGACTGATATTTGGCGACCAGCAGCAACGGGACGTTCGCGCCCGACGCAGCAAGCACGCCGTACTAGAACTGCTGCACCGGATTCACGATTTCAATCACCAGCTTAACAATCCCGTGGCCGAAGAGCCCAGCCAGCCCTTGGCCGCCGTGCTCGCAGACACACGCCGACTGGCCAAGCCCGGCAGTGCACTGTTTATCATCAGCGACTTTCACGATTTCGATGCGCACTGCGAGCAGCAGTTGTTTGAGCTGTCCCGGCACAGCGATCTGACACTGATTCACGTTTACGATCCCATAGAAAAGCATCTGGCCAGCTCCGCCAGCCTAGCACTTAGTGACGGCCGGGAGCGCTGTCAGATACCGGCCCAGGACAAAGGCTTTCAGCAGGCATACCGCGCCAATTTCGAACACAATCTGGAGCAACTTGTACTCAGCTGTCAGCGATTAAAGTTGCCCCTGTTGACCTATTCCACCACCGACCCCATTCAGACGCTGATGCGGGAGCGGTTCGGCAAACGCCGAAAGAGCCGGCCCGGAAAACCGTCGACGAAACCATCGGCTTGAGCGAGCGTCCTATTTAGCAACGGATAGATAAGACTTTAAATGACTGATCCACTGGCACAATTGCGGGATATTCACCTGCCCGAATCCACAGGTTTCTGGCCCCTGGCCTGGGGCTGGTGGTTGCTGCTGGCCGTTATCCTGTGCGCCATACTGGCGGGTATTTATACCTTTGTTCAGCAGCGGCGGAAAAACCGCTACCGCCTACAAGCCGCAGAGGAGTTGGACCGGGCCCTGCAAGAGTACCGCCGACACGAAGATGCAGCTCGGTATTTGCAGGATGTCGCGATTATTCTGCGCCGAACCGCTCTGGCGGCCTTTCCCGAGCCGGGCGTCGCCGGTATGCGCGGCACTGACTGGTTGATGTTTCTCGACGCGACCCTGGTCAACAACACGCATGAATTTACTCAGGGTGTCGGCCGCGCACTGCTGCAGGGCCCCTACCAGCCTAAGCCGCAAGTCGATGTGGAAGCACTGCACCAACTAGCCCAACAGTGGGTTAAGGAGCACAAGCGCACATCGCCCGCTGGCAAGGCGCCAGGTTTGTTGGAGGGCGCCAATGCTTGAGTTTCAGTGGCCCTGGCTGCTGTTCCTGCTGCCGCTGCCTCTACTGGCTGCGTTCCTGCCCTCAGCGCAACGGCAGGACCCAGCGCTGCGAGTGCCGTTTTATCAGCGTGTCGCACACCTTAAAGAGACTAAGGCTGGCAAGGGCACACGCCGCTGGTTCAACTACAGCCTGCTCTGGCTTATCTGGGCCTTTGCCCTGCTCGCGGCTACCAACCCCCAGTGGTATGGCGACCCCATCACTCATAGCAGCTCCGGTCGTGACCTTTTGTTGGCCGTCGATTTATCCGGCAGCATGCAAATCCAGGACATGGAGTACCAGGGGCAACCTATTGATCGGTTGCAAGCCGTGAAGATTGTCGTGGAAGATTTCGTCCATTCCCGCCAGGGGGATCGGTTGGGCTTGGTGCTGTTCGGCACCGGCGCCTACCTGCATGCGCCCTTAACCTACGACGTGCAAACCGTAAACACCCTACTCCAAGAAACTCAGATTGGTTTTGCCGGCGAACGCACCGCTATTGGCGACGCCATTGGGCTATCCGTCAAGCGGTTACGCGAACGACCGGATAACAATCGGGTCCTGATTTTGCTTACAGATGGGGCCAACAATTCCGGTGTGCTGACACCGGAACGAGCCGCTTACCTGGCCGCGCAGCACAACGTAAAAATCCACACCATTGCCTTCGGCGCCGAAGAAATGATCACCCCAGGGATTTTCGGCCCCCGCCGCATCAACCCGTCCCACGACTTGGACGAAGAAGCGATGATCGCAGTGGCCGAGCAAACGGGCGGCCGATATTTCCGCGCCCGGAATCTCACCGAACTGAGCGAAGTCCACGCGGAGTTAGATCGAATCGAAGCCATTGAATTCGACACCCAGGTATTCAGGCCCACCCGCAGCCTCTTCCATTGGCCGCTGGCGTTTGCCTTCGGCTTGAGCGGATTCCTGGCTCTGGGCCACTGGTACCGGGGCCGAGCCGTGAACCTTACGCGGATGGAGGCGGCCTCGTGAGTGAGATATCGCTGTTTTTCGAGCAGTTCCATTGGCTGCGGCCACTGTGGTTACTGGCCCTGGTGCCTGCGGCTATACTGGCCTTGTTGATTTGGCGCCAAGCCCATAGCGCCGGAAACTGGCACGCCCTGATCGCCCCCGAATTATTGAATTACCTGGTTGACGGTGAGCATGCTCGCCGCCGCCGCTGGGGTGTCTGGGCCTTGTTATTTGCCTGGATGCTCGCCGCCGTGTCTCTGGCTGGTCCCACTTGGGAGCAGCGCCCGATGCCGGTACACGGGCAGCAAGACGCCATGGTTATCGTCCTGGATCTGTCCCCCTCCATGTTGGTGGAAGATGTTTCCCCCTCTCGGCTCGCCCGCGCTCGTCTCAAAATCGCCGACATGCTGCAACGCGCTGAAGGCCTTACCGGTTTAGTCGCCTACGCGGGCAGTGCCCACGTAGTGACGCCCCTGACCGACGACGTTAACACCATCCGCAATCTGGTTCCCGCCCTGCACCCGGACATGATGCCATTGCCCGGCAGTAACGCCGAAGAAGCTTTGGCCAAAGCGATTGAGTTACTGAACCGGGGCGCGGCCAACGGTGGGCGTGTCATCTTCGTAACGGACGGCATTGCCGAATCCGCACAGGCCGATTTGTTTCGGCAACTGGATGAAAGCAATGTGCAGCTGTCCATACTCGGCATAGGCACCCCTGAAGGGGCACCCATTCCGAATGAGCGAGGTGGTTTCACGCGCGACAGTCAGGGCAATATCGTGATCCCCCGCCTCGATGAGGATCAGCTGCGCCAAGTGGCCCGGCACGGTGGCGGCCGGTATCACACCATGACCCGTTCAGACGATGACGTGGAATGGTTGCTGAGCCAAGCCTCTCCCGCGCTGGCTGAATACCGGCAGCTGGAACGCGAATTTGATACTTGGTACGACCGAGGGCACTGGCTGGTGTTATTGATGCTGCCGGTCATATTGTACGCATTTCGGCCCGGCGTACTCTTAGCCTTAGTGTTCCTGCCTGTGCTCATTGCCGCACCGCAAACCAGCCAGGCGCAGGGACTCGAAGCACTGTGGTTTAATCCCGACCAGCGCGGCGAGCGTTTGCTGGAGCGAGGTGAACCGGACCAGGCCGCACGTGAATTCAAGAATCCCGAATGGCGCGGCACCGCTCACTACCGGGCGGGTGAGTATGAAGCGGCTGCCGAAGCCTTCGCTCAAAGCGACACCCCAAGGGCACATTACAATCGAGGCAATGCCCTGGCTCGCGCTGGCCAGCTGGAAGCCGCCCTCGATGCCTATGACCAAGCGTTGAGTCATGCACCCGATATGCAAGACGCCATCGCCAACCGAGAACTGGTAGAGCAACTGCTCCAGCAGCAGGAGCAACAGGACTCTGACGAGTCACAGAACGATGGCGATTCCCAAAATCAGGACCAACAGGATCAGGACCAACCACAAGACGGGGATCAACAAGACTCTCAGGAGCAGGAGGGACAACAAGGCTCGCAGGGAGACGATACCCAGCAGGACCAACAAGATGGTCCCGACCAGCAGCCGCCAGAACAGGACGAAGACGCCGAGGGCCAGGAGCAAGACGATACTGACCAGCCAGAAGCCGAAGCGGAGCAACAAGCGCCCGATACCCCAGAAGACGAACAAACCGAAGAAGAGCGCCAAGCCGATTTAGCCCAGGAAGACACCCTGAGCGACGAAGAAAAGCAAGCCTTGGAGCAATGGCTGCGCCGCGTACCCGACAACCCAAGCGGATTGTTACGGCGCAAGTTTCAGTATCAAGCCGAACAACAACAGCGCGAGCGCCTGCGCCGACAAGCTGACCCACAAAACCGGGAAGAGCGTTGGTAGCTTAGAACCACCAGGAAAACCTACGAGCCCTAAACACTATGACCGTGAAGCTGTTACAGACCTGGAAAGCCTTGGTTGCGTTGCTCCTGCTGAGCATTTTGCTGGCAAGTCACGCTATGGCCAACGAGCTGACCGCCTCAGTGGACCGCACCAAAGTCAGTATCGATGACAGAATCACCCTCACGCTTCGGCTGGATGGAGCGCACTCCGGCTCGACTCCAGATCTAAACGAGCTCAGACGCGATTTCGACATTATCAGTAACCAGAGCCAACGCCGCCTCACCATCATCAACGGACGCCAGGAAGCTTGGCTTGAATGGACCCTGCGCCTGGTGCCTCGCCAGACCGGAACCTTGACCATACCGGCACTGGAAGTCGAGGGCGTACGCAGTCAACCGATCACGATTGAAGTCAGCGAAACCCGCGCCCGGCCGGGAAGCCGCGGCCAGGATATTTTTGTAGAAACTGAAGTAAACAAAGACAGCGTCTTCGTTCAGGAGCAGCTGCTGTTTACTGTCAGGCTGTTCAGCCGCGTTAACCTTGATGGCGCCGAAATGCAGCCGCTGGATTTACAAGACGCGGTTATGAAGGCGGTGGACGAGAACAGTTACATCACCGAAATCGACAACCGCGACCACTTGGTACTGGAAACCACATTCGCGGTGTTTCCCCAGCGCAGCGGCGAACTGGTCATCCCTCCCCTGGTGTACGATGTCGCCCCCAGCCGCGCCCGCCAGGACCCCTGGAGCCGAGTCTACGGAGGCAGAGAGCGCCAGCGCCTGCGCACGGACGAAGTACGCGTTCCCGTCCAACCCACCGCCAGCGATTTTACCGGAGACATTTGGCTACCGGCGGACGACATCCGCTTAAGTGAACACTGGAGCTCAGACCCGGACAATCTGATCCAGGGCGAACCGGTCACCCGACGCATTACCCTGACCGCTCAGGGGCTTACGGCTGCGCAATTGCCCGCTATTCCGGTGGGCGAAGTTGCCGGCGTTAACCTCTACCCCGATCAACCGCAAACGGACGAGCAAGTCACCTCCGAGGGCGTCAAAAGCACCGTGACCCAAACCTTAGCGCTGGTACCCAACCAAACCGGTCGCCTGACGCTGCCGGAAGTCAATCTCGCGTGGTGGGATACTCAAGCTGGGGAAATGCGTAACGCAACCTTGCCCGCGCGGCAAGTGCGCGTAACCCCACCTGCGGGCCTCGCGCCTCCCCCCGGCAGTTCACCCCAGGCTGCGCAGGACCCAACACCCATCACGACCGAGCTGCCGATCTCGCCGCGCGCTGAGCCCGGTTTCACCACTCTGCATTGGTGGCTTATCGTCAGCAGTGCCCTTTTGCTTTTATTGCTATTGTTCCTGAGTGCCAGCTACTTCCGTCTACGCCAACAGCTGAACAGCTTGGTGGAGGGCCATACTCAAAATCAGCGCCAGGACCGCACGCGAGAAAAAACCGCGTGGGCCAATCTCAAGCGCCAAACTCGAGACGGCAGTTTGTCACAGGTGCGCGACGCACTCCTGAACTGGGCACGCAGCCACTGGCCGGACGAACCCATTCACAGCCTCACCGCCATTGCGCAACGAAGCGAACGGCCGGGCTTGCAACAACAACTTCAGGCTCTGGACCGCAGCCTGTTCAGTGATCGGGAGAGCCCAGAGCTGGGCCGCGAAACGCTGCTTCAAGAAGTGGATGCACTTCGTGTACGCCGACGCAAACAGCAACGGGAAACCGGCGATCTGCCCCCCTTGTATCGCCATCGGGCGCATTGATTAATGCAGCTGTCGAAAGTTCGTACGCGCCACCTAAGCGTTAGTCTGTTACCAATGTGGTCAGCAATACTGCGCGTTTACAAAAGATCGAATCAAGAGCTTCGTATGCAAGCATTCGGGGGATGACGGCTTTCGGTGGAGCTTCCCGTTAAACCCCGTTAGGGTGTATCCTTTCGTAGGTATTCAGTAGTATCCTGACCCACCTTTTCACAACCCGCGAGCTTCATGACTGCCCCCACTTGGTTTGTGTACATCATTCGCACCGACGATGATCAGCTGTACACTGGCATTACCACAGATATAAAACGCCGTTGGCAGGAGCACACCAAGGGTCCTGCCGGCGCGCGCTATTTTCGCGGTCGCACGCCCAAAGAGCTGTGTTTACTCGAACAACACCCGGACCGCAGCAGCGCCACCCGACGGGAAATAGCCATCAAACAACTAAACCGGCGCTCCAAAGAACAGCTAATCGAAACAACTGTTTCTCCAGCCCTTGAAGATGTACTGCCCAAGGACCAGGAAAGGGTGCCCGGTGTTTCGAGACCCTCGGAGGCAGGAAGCCGACGCGGAGCGTACATGGACGACTCGCAGGGAAGCGAGGAGTGTCCCGAAGCGCCGGGAGCGCGTAGGGGCCGTTATTCTGCGTGTCTCGAAACACCGGGCACCCTTTCCTCTCCCACCAACCGAACAATCTCACGCACACGTCCAATTTGCCCTGATTGCGCCGTACCCAAAGTCAGATGCATTTGCTCCTGGATCAATCGGCAGGACAACCGTGTGCAAGTCATTATTCTGCAGCATCCAAAAGAAGCGGGTACAGCCAAAAATACCGCCGGTCTGTTGCACCTGAGCTTGAGCAACAGCGAACTCCATGTGGGCGAAGTGTTTTCTACCGAACTACTCAATCAAATCCTGTCGGGCGACAAAACCAATCTGCTGCTCTACCCGAGCAACACCGATCCGGCGCTACCGGAGCCTCCTCACGTTGATTGGAAAGACCTGGAGCCCGAACACCTGCGCCTGATCGTGCTGGACGGAACCTGGCGCAAAAGCCAGAAGATGCTCTACCTTAATCCAGCGCTACAACAACTGCCCCGCATGGCATTAACGAACTCGGCGCCATCAAATTACCGCATTCGAAGGGCTCCAAAGCCCGGCCACCTTTCCACACTGGAAGCAAGTTGTTACGCTTTAACGCTATTGGAAAATGACCAGAACACCTACCGCCCAATACTGGCGGCCTTTGACGACTTTATTGACCAACATGCGGCGCTGAACGCCACCAAACAGCGCATCGACCAATCAAGCAGAGAGAACTAATGACTCCGGATACCCACCCAGCTTTTGAACACCTGCGCAGCCAAACCATCGAGGCGCTAAAACTGCGCGTGGAAGAATATCGCCACAAAAAAACCGGCGCGCAACACATTCACCTGGCCGCCGATAATCCGGAGAACGTTTTTCTCGTCGCATTGCGAACCGTGCCCCACGACTCTACGGGCGTGGCTCATGTGTTGGAACATACGGCGCTGTGTGGGAGTGAAAAATACCCGGTGCGCGATCCCTTCTTTATGATGATTCGCCGCTCGCTCAATACGTTTATGAACGCCTTCACCAGCTCTGACTGGACCGCCTACCCTTTTGCCAGCCAAAACCGCAAAGACTTCGACAACCTGTTGGATGTCTATTTGGACGCGGTGTTTTTCTCCAATCTGGATGAACTGGATTTTGCTCAGGAAGGTCACCGCCTGGAATTCGCCGAGCCCGACAACCCCGACTCCAAACTGGTGCACAAGGGCGTGGTGTACAACGAAATGAAAGGCGCCATGAGTTCTGTGCCCGCCCAACTCTGGCAGGCGCTGAGCCGCCACCTCTACCCAAGCACCACCTATCATCACAATAGCGGTGGCGATCCTGAGCACATTCCAGATCTCACGTACGAACAGCTAAAAGCCTTTTATCGGACCCACTACCATCCCAGTAACGCCATTTTTATGACTTACGGCGACATTTCGGCCGCAGACCATCAAGCGGTATTCGAAGCGCGCGTGCTAAGCCGCTTTGAACCACTGGATACAGTTACTGCTGTGGGTGAAGAGAAACGCTATCACGCGCCCATTGCCGTTGAGCAAGCTTATCCGCTTGAGGAAGGTGAAGACCCGGCGCGCAAAACCCATGTGGTGATGAGCTGGCTGCTGGGTAAAAGTACCAACCTTCAGGAAGCGCTGGAAGCTGAACTGCTCACAGCCATTTTGCTGGACAACAGCGCCTCGCCTCTGCTGCAGGCGCTGGAAACGACAGAATTGGGCCAGGCTCCATCACCCCTGTGTGGCCTAGACGACTCTCATTACGAAATGGCCTTCGCTTGTGGTCTGGAAGGCTGCGCCCTGGAACAAGTACCGCAAGTGGAACAACTGATTCTGGACACGCTGCGCAAAGTAGCCGAAGAAGGCGTTCCCCAGGAACTGGTGGAATCTGCACTGCACCAACTGGAGCTGGAACAACGGGAAGTCACCGGCGACGGCATGCCCTATGGCCTGCACCTGATTATGACTGGCCTGGGCGCAGCCACCCACCGCGGTGACCCCATTGCACTGCTGGACCAAGAAACCGCCCTGACCCGCTTGCGGGAAAAAATTCACCAGCCGGATTTCATTCCCAACCTGGTGCGCACGCTTTTGCTCGAAAACCCGCACCGTCTGCGCCTGACTCTGCGCCCGGATACAGCCTATACGCGCCACGCACAGGAAGATGAAGAACGGCGCCTGGAAGCCATTCGTACCGGCTTGAGTGATGAACGTCGCCAGGAAATCATAGAGCGCGCCCGCGCCCTGGAAGAGCGTCAGAACGCCAAGGTTGATGACAGCCTGCTGCCCAAAGTGGGATTGGAAGATATTCCTCACGCCATGGCTTACGTCGATGGCAGCCGGGAAACGCTTGATCCGCAAGATTCCAACAGCTATCCCCTCCGCCGCTACAGCGCCGGGACCAACGGCCTGGTGTACCAACAACTCAACTGCAAGCTACCGGCGCTCAGCGAAGAGCAACAAGCCCTGCTGCCCTACTACTGTCATTGCCTGACGGAACTGGGCGTGGGCGAGCGTGATTACTTGGAAACCCAACGCTGGCAGGCGAGCGCCGTAGGCGCCATCAGTGCCTCCAGCAGCGTGCGCGGAGCCACGGACGACGTGCAGCGCATTGATGCCTATTTGACCCTGTCTGCAAAAGCGTTGGCGCGCAATCACAACGCCATGACCGAACTGATGAAGGCCACCCTGGAGCAGGTGCGCTTTGACGAATTACCGCGCCTACGTGAACTGATAGCGCAAACTCGCGCGCGCCGGGAACAATCCATTACGGGCAGCGGTCACAGCCTCGCCATGGCGGCTGCTACCGCAGGCATGGCCCCGGCAGCCAAGCTGAGTCATCAGCTTGGGGGTTTGGCAGGTATCGCCAAATTGAAACAGCTTGACCAGGGCTTGGAAGATGCCGAGCAATTAGCGCGGTTTTCCCAGCAACTGCAGGCTATTCACCGTTTGGTTCTGCAAGCGCCCAAACAGTTTTTACTGGTGGGTGAGCCGGAGCAGTTGGATCGGTATCGGGACGAACTCTTGGCTCACTGGCCTGAAACGCCGAAAGGGGAAGACTTTTCGGCCTTCACTCTGGAGCCGGTCTCGGAGCAGGTTCGCGAGGCGTGGATTACCAACACCCAGGTAAATTTCTGCGCCAAAGCCTACCCCACCGTACCCGGCGAGCATCCGGATTCGGCTGCGCTAACGGTTCTGGGCGGATTCCTGCGCAATGGCTATTTGCACCGGGCCATTCGCGAACAGGGCGGTGCTTACGGCGGCGGCGCCAGTCAGGACGGCAACAGTGCGGCCTTCCGGTTCTTCTCCTACCGGGATCCACGCCTGACCGAGACACTGGATGATTTCGATGGCGCCCTGGAGTGGCTGCACTCGGAAGACCACGGCTGGCAGCCAGTGGAAGAAGCCATATTGGGGGTTATTAGCAGTATCGATAAGCCCGCCTCCCCGGCTGGGGAAGCCAAGCAGACGTATCAGGCCGAGCTATTCGGCCGCACTCGGGAAAAGCGAGAGATGTTCCGCAACCGGGTACTGGAAGTCACCTTGGACGATTTGCGCCGGGTGGCGGACCAATATTTAAAACCTGAACACGCCAGCATTGCTGTGGTGACGCACAGTGGACACAAGTCTACCGCGCAGGAGCTGGGGCTGAATATTCGGGCACTATGACCGTGAACGCGAGGGAACGCTGCTAAGGCAGCGCTCTCGCCCAAATAAAAAACACAGGGTTGCGTGGTGTTCCACGGCAAAGTGTTTTAGCATCCAAAGGCCCGAATACCGAGGTTACAACCCCAACACATGTCCCAACGCATACTCGAATACAGCGCCGCCACTAACGTTGGCCACAAGCGCGACAACAACGAGGATACTTACCTAAGCCTTCCCGAACAGGGACTTTGGTTGGTTGCCGACGGCATGGGGGGGCACGAGGCCGGTGAAGTCGCCAGCGCCATCGTGCGGGATACTCTACTCAATCAGAGTTATCGGAAGCTTTCCGACGCCATACAGAACTCGCACCGCGCCGTCGTCCATGCGGCGGCTGAAGGCCAGGGGGCCCCAGGCATGGGGTCGACCGTGGTGGCCCTGCGCAGTGAGCGACATCAGTACGAAGTGGCCTGGGTGGGTGATAGCCGCGCTTATCTCTGGACGCACACGGCCGACGGAGGTCGCCTAGAACGTCTCACCACTGATCATTCCTATGTGCAGATGTTGTTGGCATCCGGAGCCATAGGCGAAGAGGAGGTAAACGATCACCCAGAGAAAAACATCATCACTCAGTGCCTGGGCTCTAGCGAACTGCCGGAGGTACAAGTGGACTCGGTTCAGGGACAGTGGCTCCCGGACCAGTGGATCCTCCTGTGCAGTGACGGCCTGACGGACGAGCTGGACGACCAGGATATTGCACGGATTTTGTGTGATAGCCGCCAAAACCACCGCCGGGCGCTGCATCGTCTCATGCGCACAGCCTTGGCTCGCGGTGGCCGGGACAATATTACCGTGCAACTGGTGCAGTCACCTCTGACTCCGAGTTCTCGCTGGAATACGCTCTGGCAGTGGATTCCGACCATCACCGGTCGGCGCGCGTGGGACGCCGGTTTGTATGGCGCCGCGCTGGTTTCGCTCACCTTAATGCTTTACTGGATACTCAGCTGATGCAGATACCCGGTTACCGCATTATTCGCAAAATCAATCAGGGAGGCATGTCCAGTGTCTACCTGGCGATCCAGTTGAGTGTGGGTCGCGAGGTGGCATTGAAGGTCATGTCGCCCGCTTTAAACAGTGACCCGGTGTTCAGTGAACGCTTTCAGCGCGAAGCCAACATTGTCGGCCAACTGTCTCATCCTCACATAGTTTCCATTTACGACATCGGCCGCCACGAGAACTTCAACTACATCGCCATGGATTACCTGGCCGGCGGCTCGGTCCATGACAAAATGGCCAGCGGTATCAGCGTTCAGGAAGCGCTGCGCATTACGGGGGAGGTCGCCAAAGCGCTGGATCACGCGCACGAAAAAGGCTATATCCACCGGGACATTAAGCCGGAAAACATTTTATTTCGCGAAGACGGCTCCGCCGTGCTGACCGACTTTGGCGTTGCCAAAACCGTTAGCAGCGCTTCGCGGATGACCAACGCCGGTACAGTGGTGGGCACACCGCACTATATGAGCCCGGAGCAGACTCGCGGCAAACCCGTTGACGGGCGCGCTGACATTTATAGCCTGGGTGTGGTGTTCTACGAAATGCTGACTGGGCGCGTCCCCTATCAGGCGGAAGAAGCCGTGGCCGTGGCGGTGAAACACTTAACCGCCCCCATTCCACGCTTGCCTGCACAGTACCAGCCGTATCAAAAAATCATCGACAAGCTGTTGGCCAAGGAACCAGAGGATCGCTATCAGCGTGGCCGCGATTTGGTTCAGGCGATTGATGCGCTGGAGGGTTCTGTCGGCTTGCCTCACGACCTGCTGACTAACACCGATTCCAGCCGCGTGCAGATTCTGTCGCTGCTGAGAGCTTTGCTCAGCACCACTTTCCACGCCCTGGCCATGGTGTTTAACCAATACTTGGGATGGCTGCGCTCCATACGCTGGACACCCCGACGAGGTCTGTACCGACACCCGAACACCAGCGTCACGGAAATAAAAAGCTACTCCAGCGAGCGGCTCAGCGAGCAAGCCACGGTAGTGTCGACCCGTGTTCAACAAGCGGCCCATTTTCAGCCCCTTTTTCCCGGTACCCGGCGCGTGGCACGCGGACTTACCCTGGTATTGTTTCTCGGTATTATCTGGGGGGCGTTTGCCCTTTCCGTAGAGCGCTTCGATATTCCCGGAGAGCGGTTTTTACCCGATGCCGTGCATAGAGGTGCCCTAGCCACGGCGGCCTTGCTCACCACGGGCGAACCGGTGGTTGAGGAAGAAGAACTGCCGGAGGATTTGGGCGCCCTCTTCCCTAGACACACAACACCTGAACAAGCGGCCATGCAGAGAAACTTCCAGCAAGGTCTGCAGCTGTTACTCGGCACCGAGTTTCCGGCCAACTCAGTGCCCGTGCCCGAATCGATTCCGAACTTGGCGGGTGCACTTCCCGACAATATTCCCGCGGCCGCACCGCCACCGCGCTATTCTCTTCGAGTGAATCCGCTACCGGAGAACGCCCGAATCCGTATTCTCAACATTACCGAACGCTACTTTCCCGGCATTGAACTGGTACCGGGGCGCTACCATTTGGAAGTCGCTCATCCGGGCTACGACAGCCAAACTCAATGGGTGGAAATTGAAAGCGAACCCTTAACTGTGGATGTTCGGCTTTTGCGTACACCTGTGGCCGGCGCTACCTTTCACAATTCATTGAGCGATGGTGGTCGCGGCCCGGAAATGGTTATCATCCCGCAAGGCCGATTTACCCTGGGTAGCCGGCTCGAAAGTAACACTATGCCGGAGCGCGAAGTGCGCATCAGGCAACCGTTCGGTATGAGCAAATACGAGGTGACCTTTGCAGAATACGACCGCTTTGCCCGCGCTACCGGCCGTCGCCTGCCCGACGACAAATCCTGGGGCCGCGACAATCGCCCGGTGATAAACGTGAGCTGGCACGATGCCCAAGCGTACGTAGAGTGGCTCAGCGAACAAACCGGCGTCCGTTACCGTTTACCCACGGAAGCAGAGTGGGAATACGCGGCCCGCGGCGGCGTGGACAGTACCTTTTGGTGGGGAGAGGAGCGCGATGAAGCGAGCGGTCGCGCCAACTGTCGGCGCGGCTGCCAGAGCGATTTCGCGGGTGTTTTTACCAGCAAAACCGCTCCCGTCGGCTCCTACCCGGAAAACGACTTTGGCCTCCATGACACTGCCGGTAACGTCGCCGAATGGGTGCAGGATTGTTATCAAAATCATCACCTGGACGCGCGCCGGGACGGGCGTGCCGTGGAGGTGGAACAGTGTAGCGAACGGACCATTCGCGGCGGCTCCAAAAACAGCAGCGTTGGCCGCATTTCCAATCACGCCCGCAAAGGCCACAATGCTAATGGTCGAGAAGATTACATTGGCATACGGGTCGTGGTAGAACTCTATTAAACTCGTTTAACATACGCGCGTACTTACGCCAAACTCTTCGTCTGGCATACTTACGCTGGCTTTGTCATTGAGAATTTTTATGGACGACTTATTGAAAAAATTTCACGCCTGGCTGATCAGTGGGACCGACCGTCAACTGTTCCGCCGATCGCTAGTTATACTGCTGATCTTGGCTGTGTTCGTGCAAATCGGTCTCAACACCGGTCACTGGCTCAGCTATCTCGCCGCCTTTGGCGTCGGGGTCGCTTACGCCTATTTATGGATAGAGTTGTTCAAACGCTTTGCCTCCAACGAAGACAAAACCAAAAATAAAGATACCGGTAAACGAAAGGAAGATCCTAAGGAGTAAACCTTCCCTACCACATTGACTTGGACGTGTTTAACCCATTTAGGCTAAACACTGCCAACTCCACTCCGTCATTCCCGCGTACGCGCACTGCTGTTTGGAGTGCAGCGCCACAATTTGCGCGATCTCAGATAGTAGGTTTACTGCCAGAGACTCGAAAAACGCAGGTTCAGGTGATGGGCTTCGTAAGGTAATCCCAGGCGCTTCGCAGGAGGCTTTTCGAAAACGCCGTAAACCCGTCCCTGGGGGCTCTCCCAAAAGATCCCTCTTTTGAGAGTTTCGAAAAGCCTCCTGCAAATCACCTTTACAGCCCCAGCTAAGGCATTCTTACGCCCCAAAACTCCTGTTATGAGGTCGGCTTACGGCAAAGAACTCGGTTAGTTTGGGGCGGCCAGGGACGTGCAGGGTGAGTGTTCAGCAAGCCTCAAAAGAGGGGTGAGGCAAGCGTAGTATGCAAAGCACTGCTTTGCGCGCAGACGAACGACCCCAATCTGTGATTTGGGGTCAGGGCCGCTTGCGGTTTTGAGGCAGTCCCCACGGATGGGTTCACGACGTTTGCTGAACACTCACCCTGCGCGGCCCTAGGGCTAGCTTACGAAGTTGCTAACTCAATTTATTCTGGACAGTAAGCCGTGCAAATCTAAGGATAAATCCGCGGCTCCGCCTCCAGCCTAATCCCAAACTCAGAAGCGATGGAGTCTTGAATTCTTTGCGCTAACCTCAGCACCTCGTGACCGTAACCCCTACCCGGATTAATGAGCACCAAGGCCTGTTGGTCATGGACCGCCACGTTACCTTGCACGAAACCTTTCCAGCCCGCGCGTTCGATCAGCCACCCAGCCGCCAGCTTTACTTGCAATGCATCCACAGGGTAGGAAATCAAACCCGGGTGATCTAGCTGCAAGCGTAGAAACGTCTTTACATCTACCACAGGGTTTTTAAAGAAGCTGCCCACATTGGGTATTTCTTTCGGGTCCGGCAACTTAGCCTGACGTATGGAGCACACAGCGCGACTCACATCCACAGGCGTTAAGTCAGCTATAGGCTTGTCGGCCAGCGCCTCCCTGAGCGCGGGGTATGATAACTTTAAGTGTGGTAACCGATTGAGCTTCAAGGTCACCGAGGTGATGATGTAGCGGTCTCGCAAACCATTCTTGAAGGCACTGTCCCGGTAACCAAAACCGCACTGATCGCGATTAAAGCGTACGCGCTGCCCCGATTGAATTTCCATGGCTTCCAGTTCGGCGAAGACTTCCTTCAACTCCACGCCGTAAGCACCAATATTTTGGATAGGAGCGGCACCGACACTGCCCGGAATTAGGGAAAGATTTTCCAGCCCCCAATACTCCTGCTGCAAACAGTACTCCACTAGCTGGTGCCAGTTTTCACCAGCGGCCACTTTGAGCCACACATGCTCGCGGGTTTCGTTGACGACTTCCCGTCCACGCCAATTCAAGTGAATGACCAGGCCGGGATAATCACCCCGCAAGACAATGTTACTGCCACCACCGAGCGCCAACACCGGGAGCCCTTTTTCGCGCGCAAACGCCACAGCGGTGGCCAGCTCCCGCTCATCGTCTAGGCTGGTGAAATAGCGTGCCCGGGCGGGCACAGCTAGCGTGTTGTAACCTTCCAGGTTTACGTCGGTTAAGAAGTCAGGCAAGAGTAAAATCCTTATTTTATCGAAGCGGCGGCCGAGCGAAGTCCTGCTGTAAATGATCCAGCAGGCCTTCGGCAGCGCTTTCCACCAGATCTAAAACCAAATTGAAACCATCCCCACCACCGTAATAAGGATCGGGCACTTCACGATAGTCACGGCGATTGCCAAAATTCAAAAATAACCCCAAATGCCCGGAGAAATCCGCTGGTGCCATGCGCCGTAAATCTTCCAGGTTGACCTCATCCATGGCGAGAATGTAGTCAAAACGTTGAAAGTCTTGTTCAGTCACTTGCTGCGCCCGCAGTGCTGAAAAATCGTAGCCCCGCCGACTGGCAGCACTCAAGGTACGTGGGTCTGGGGCCTTGCCCACATGCCAACCTCCGGTGCCGGACGATTCGATATAGATCTGATCCGCGAGTCCGGCTTGCTCGACCTTGTGCTGAAAAATACCGTGGGCGGTAGGCGAGCGGCAAATATTACCCAGGCAGACGAACATGACGTTGATGGTCATGGCTTACTCTCCGTCCTCAATCAAATAACGAACCCGCTGCAGATCCGCCTCCGTATCCACACCTCCGGGAACTTCAGCGCAGGCGGCGGCCAAATGAATACGCTCACCCTGAGCAAGTACCCGAAGCTGCTCCAGCGCTTCAATTTGTTCCAGCGGTGCCTGGGGCCAGGTAACAAAGCGATCCAACAACGACGCCCGATAAGCATAAATGCCAATGTGTCGCCGGGCGGGGAAGTCCGTTGGAAGTGATGTGACGTCCTCGCTCGCAAAGAGATCGCGAGGCCAGGGAACCGGTGCGCGGCTAAAATACAAAGCCATACCATTATGGTCAAGCACAGCTTTGACGACGTTAGGGTTGCGGAAATCTTCCAGGCGATTAATGGGCTCGTACAGGGTGGCAACGCTCGCATCGGTATGAGCTGCCAGATTGGTGGCCACCTGATCGATAACCGATGGTGGGATGAGAGGCTCATCCCCCTGAACATTCACCACAATAGCATCCGGTTCAAGCCCCATTTTTTGGGCCACTTCCTGCAAGCGATCCGTACCCGATTGGTGGTTCGCGGATGTCATGCACACCGGCGCGCCAAACGCGTGAGCCGCTGCTTCAATGCGAGGGTCATCCGTGGCAATGATGACCTTTTCAGCACCGCTTTGCAGAGCGCGTTCGTACACGTGCTGCACCATGGGTTTACCACCAATTTCCCGCAAGGGTTTACCTGGTAAACGCGTGGATGCGTAGCGTGCAGGAATCACCACGTAAAAACTCATCACTGCTCCTTTTGTACGGATTCTGATTTTTCTTTCAGTCGCGCCAAACGCGTATCGAGCGCTTGCCAAAAGCGCTCCGGCAATCGGCTGTTAACCTCCAGCCAGTACCAGTGGGGCTGCGCAAACTCACGGCATTTAACCGCATCTTTGGCTGTCATCACGACTGGCAAAGATTCTTCAAACTGAAAATCTTCGGGTGCGTATTGATGGTGGTCCGGGAAGTCGTGCTCCTGCGGAGACAAACTCAGTGTGCGCAGGGTTTGGTAGAACCGCTTGGGATTACCAATTCCGGCCACCGCATGCACCTGGCTTCCCGCCGCAAAGTGTTCGAGTCCCACTTTGTTATGGTCTTCAAAGCGGCGCCAGTGGTCAGGCTCCAACTTCATTTCAAAGTACTCGGGTGCGCCCGGAATGTTGAGCTTATCGGCACGACCATTCACTAGAATCCAGTCTACACGCCGTAAACGACCGACGGGCTCCCGCAAAGGACCCGTAGGCAAACACCAGCCGTTACCAAACTGGCGTTCGCCATCGACCACGGCGATTTCCAAATCCCGCGCCAAACGGTAATGCTGTAAACCGTCATCGCTCAGGATAAAGTCGCAACCCAAGTTGATCAGGCACTGGCCAGCGGCCACTCGATCTGGATCCACGCATACGGCGCAGCCGGTTGCTTGCACAATCAAAAGCGGTTCGTCACCGCTATGGGTCACAGGTGTTTCCTGACTGACAACTAAGGGGTATGCGGGCGCTTGGCCACCGTAACCACGACTGATCACGCCGGGCTTATAACCCCGGCTCTGCAGATACTGAACCAGCGCGATAATGACCGGTGTTTTACCCGTACCGCCAAGGCTGATGTTGCCCACCACCAAAACCGGCACTGGCAAACGGCGCTGCCCAAAACGGCACAAAAAAAATCGGCGCAGTGCCGAGAGAGCTTTGAACAGGCCCGTAAGGGGCACAAGTACGTACACCCAAATACCGCCTTGGTACCAGGCGCGCAGCCAGCGATTGTCCGCCCTCCTGGCCACGACTGCCCTACTCCGTCGCTTCGGGGTGTCGGGTGCTGATGCTCAGGTGCACAAAGCCCAACTGGCCCGCGGCGTCCATGGCACGCACTACCGTTTCATGGGAGGCTTTGGCATCGGCAGTAATCACAAGCGGACGTTGGTTGTCTCCGCCGGATACTTCCTCCAAGGCGGCCCTGAGAGTGGCCATGCGATTGTTCACCAAGCTTTGGCCATTGACCGAATAATCCCCTTCGGCACTGATGAGAATCACCACCTGTTCGGCGCGCTCGGCGCTGGCTTGACCTTCCGCTTCGGGCAGGTCCACGCTCAGATGGGTTTCCTTGGTAAACGTGGTGGATACCATGAAGAAGATCAGCAGTAGAAACACCACATCGATCAAGGGGGTGAGGTTAATACCTTCGGCTTCACGAGGCTGACGACGAAATTGCACTGATAGTCTCCCGGCCTAGCCGCCTCTGACGTCGACGCGTCGGTCACTGTGCAAAGCATCCACCAGCTTCACCGCTTCCTCTTCCATGGTGATGACCAGGGTATCGATGCGGCGCAAGAAATAGCGGTGCAGGATCATGGCGGGAATCGCTACCGTCAGCCCTGCCGCCGTGGTGATCAAGGCTTCGGAGATGCCACCCGCAAGCACTCCAGCATTGCCGGTGCCCTGCAACATAATGGCGGTAAACACTTTGATCATGCCGATTACGGTACCCAGCAGACCCAACAGGGGCGCAATGGCGGCAATGGTTCCGAGTGGCGTCATATAGCGTTCCAGCTCGTGGATCACCTGTCCGGCTGCTTCCTGAATACTGTCTTTCATCACTTCGCGGCCGTGCTTGGAGTTGCTCAGCCCCGCCGCCAGAATTCGGCCCAATTGCGAGGACTGTTTCAGTTCCTTCAGTTTGCTGCCGTCCAGTTGGTTGTTCTTAATCCAGCTCCAGACTTGAGCCAACAAAGACTTGGGCGCCACCTTGGCCGGATTCAGCGTCCAATAACGCTCGGCGCCAATAGCTACTACAAATAGGGAACAGAGCAGGATAGGCAGCATCAACCAGCCGCCTGCGGCGATAACATCGAACACTCGGGCTTTCCTCTTATCGTATTTCTCAGTGGCGCCATGATACCCGAGGTTGAAAGGGCTGTCAGGACGCGCGCGTAAGCATATAGGCAAGGGCACCACAAAACCATGCGCCACTTCCGTTTTTGTACTCACTAGGAGGGGCGAAGTGCCCATAAGTTCGTCGTCAGACAGCCGAAAGACCTTATTGGTACCAGTATCGGCGCCAACGCTCCCGGGCGCGGATGACCGCAGGCGGCTGTCCGGGGGCGTGCCATTCTACAATGACCGCCCCTGAGTCTGCGGTGTTTAACACCTGCGTCCCCTGCTTATGGTAGCGCTCCAAAACTTCGGCATGAGGATGTCCATGGCGCCCGAGGTAACTGGCGCTGACCACGCTATAGTGAGGCGCTAGGCGCTGTACCAACGCCCGGGTGGAGGACGTTCGACTGCCGTGATGAGGCACTTGCAGCAGTCGAATGGCCTCTGGTAGTTGCCCCTGCCCGTAAAGCCGCCACTCCACTTCCCGCTCGATGTCACCCGTAAGCAGAATCTGCTCACCGGCGTACTCGATCAACAGCACGCAGGACTGGTTATTGCTGGATGGATCCTCAAGCCCCGTCCAGGTCAGAAAGCGGAAATCCACCTGGTCCCAACGCCAGGGAGGTGTGGTGTGGCAACTTTCGCTCTTAATAGAGGGAGGAGGGTCAGTTAAAGACTGGCCCACCAGTAGTCGTCGAGCCGGCATCTGTGCCAATAAACCGAATAGCCCACCGGTATGGTCACTGTGGTCGTGACTAATCACAATTTTATCCACGTGCGAGCTACCCCGGCTACGCAAATAAGGGGCGATGATCGCCCCACCCGCCTCCATTCTCTCGCTGTACGCCAGCCCGGTGTCAAAAACCAACGTGTGGTTGGGTGTGCGTATGACCATGGCCAGGGCCTGACCCAGGTCGAGTGTCGTAACGGTCAACGCAGGCGCCACACGTGGAGGGGCCAGCACCGCCAACAGCAGCGCCGGATAACCGAGCCATCGGACGGCAATCCCTTTGGGAAGCAGAAGCATTAGCACCGCCAGTGTCGCCAGTAACAAACTGACGGGAGCGAGGCTGAGTACCGGATTGACCGCCGCACCCCCCAGTTGGACCAACCAATCCAACCATTGAGCGAGCCCGTGAATACCCCACTCAGCCATGCGGAGACTCAGGTCACTTAACCAAGGCCAAATCTCCCTTAAGGCCGCAGCGGTAAGCAACCAAGGCACTACCGCAAAAGTAACCAAGGGAATGGCAAGCAGATTGGCGACCGGTGCCAGCAGCGCGATGCTGTGCATCAATACGGCAAGCGGTACCATCAGGCCGATAAAAATAACCCACTGCGCCTGCACCAGACGCTGGCCCGGCCAAGGAGCGCGAGTCGGCTGGCGACCACTGAAGGCAAGCATCAAAACGCCTACCGCACCAAATGACAGCCAAAAACCCAAATCCAGGCTCGCCAACGGGTCCAACAACACCACCGCCAATAACGCGACCAGTAACCCCTGCACAGGCTTAAAGGTACGTCGCCGCAACCAGGCCCATTGGGCTACCAGCACCATAATCAGTGCCCGCTGAGTTGGCAGACTAAAACCCGCCAGTGCGGCATACGTAAAGGCCAGGCCGCTGGCACACAGGTGCGCTGGGATAGCCGCCGGCACCCGATGCCAGAGCAGATTAACCACCCGCCCCAGCCCGGAACCTACAACAAACCCCAGCAGTGCCACAAACCCCACATGCAGACCGGAAATGGCCACCAGATGGTTGGTGCCCGTGCTTTGCAACTGCTGCCACTGGACCGGACCGATCATCGATCGGTCCCCTATGAGCAGCGCTAGAAGAAGGTCTTTGTGGTCACTGTCGCTGGAGTCCACTAGCCACTGTCTCAGCTGCTGCCGCCAGACGCCCGTACCCGTCCCGGCGCCTTCCAGGATCCGGTTATCACCATCGGCGCGCACATAACCGCTGGCATGGATCCCCTGGCGCAACAGCCACCCCTGATAATCAAACCCTCCTGGGTTAACAAAACCTCGCGGGGAATTGAGCCGCAAGCGCAATTGCCAGTGTTCGCCGCTCGCCGGCACCTCGCCACGATACCAACTGACCTGCACACGTCTGGGTGAGCGAGCCAGCGGTGGACCTTCCATCGGTTCAAGCGCCTCAAGCTCAAGCACAAAGCGGGTTCGTCGGAAATCGGTGTCGGGCAAACCAACCACCACCCCACGCACGAAAAAGTCCTCGCCACTGCGCTCGACGGGTAGAAGTGGAGACAGGAGCCAGTAGCCACTAACAATGCCCCAGGCAAGACCGGCGCAGAAGGAGGCCGGCATACTCAACCAGCGCCGGATTCGCGGCCAGATGCAGAACAATAGAGGCAAGAGCAATACGAGCAGCCAAGCGGGCGCCGGCAAGCGGGATAGATAGGCGGCACTTAAGATGCCAGCACAGAATAACAGCAACCTTGCGTTCCACATGGTCCCTTCCTTGGCGAAAACCACCAGTATCAAGCGGTTATCGCCACATTATGGCAGGGATTTAAGCACAAACAAGGGCCTTGGTGCCGTCAGGCGTCTATACTCGGCTTGATGCCCGCGATCTATGAAGGCCTTGCCGCTTTCCGCTGTTGGATCCCGCGCTGCTCCAATTGAGGTAGTGAATGCCAGAATCAATTACGCTCACACACATCGTACTGGTCGAGTTCATCGTTGCTCTGGCACTGCTGGCGGGAATCCTCCTGGTCGTCTTGCGCCGTGAGAGACGCGCCCACAAACGCTTGCGCGCTGAGTACCAGCGCATACGCAGTACGATAAAGGTGGGCTCTACTCCCCTGCCGAGCACATTCGAAGGGTCTGAATCCGAGCCTGGCGCCAAAACTGATCCGGTGGCCCTGCACTTGTACGAGTGCCAACAGTCGGCACGCAAGCGGTACCACGCCGTGACCCAGAACCGTGTCCCCAAACTCTCCGCGGAGACCCCCTTTAACGCCAAGATAGCCGCCCTGCGCTACATCTACGTCAGCGCAGAAATGGAAGCCTATCAACGGGGAAAATCCGGCAAGCACAGCTGGAGCTTATTGGAACGCAAACTCTACGATATCGCGCGCTGGGTGGTAGAGCGCAAAGAAGCCAGTAAAGACAAAAACTTGAGGAATCAAGTCCGCCTGTTACAGCAACGCGTGCAAGCACTTAAACCTTTCGAACAGGAAACCCATCGCCTTGAGCACAAGTTGGAATTGGCCCAGGAGAAACAGGTTCAGCTACAGGCGTATCAGGAGGAAAGCCAGAGCACCATCGATAAGCTTCGGCGCATCAATTACGCTTTACATGTGGCTCAAAACCAAGATCCAGTGTCTTCTGCCACCCTCCGCCAGACTCTAACCGTCGGGGAAGAAGCATTCGGCGATGAATCGCCCGAACCTTTTGGAAGCAACGAGCGCTCCGTTCGTAATCTGGACCAGCTCTCGGTGCAGTACCACAACCTGAACTCTGAACTTACGGCAGGCGTACTCGACTTGTCCCGGAAACAGGAGCACCCCGGGAGCGAACAACTGGAGCAATTAGTACAGCGACTGGAACGCGAACTGGAGAAGTCCCAAGCCTACATCGAAACGCTGAAACAGCGCTTAGTAAAAAGTGCTGTAATACCCGCTCAGGTCCGGTCAGGCACTGAAGCTGAAGCGGCTCACTCGCAGGCACCCTTCGTTCAGACAGAACAGGCCGCCTTGGGAAAAATAGAAGAAACACTGCACATCATCCACAGCAACGTGGCTGACAAGCGCGCACAAATGGGCGCCAAGCCCAAACCAGAGGCGGAGTTCACGCACAAGAACTACACACTGGAAGAACTCCGGCACCTACGCAACAACAACCGCCAACAACGCAGTTTGATCGTGGATCTGGAAAAACAGCTCGGCACGCTACGCAACTCCATTGATACAACCCAGGATGAGGAGTTACGGGAAGCGAAAATTCTAGAGATGCTACGCCTGGAAAAGCTCGTCAAAGAGTGCGAGCACTGCATCAGTGCCCTGGAAAGCGAAGTGGAATTTTTATACACCCGCCTGAGGGAAAAGGAAGAGGCGGAACAAAAGGCTCAAAAAACCACCGGCAGCGACCCAGGAGCGCTAACCGACGAACTGGATGCCGTGTCTCAAAAACTGGAAGACAACATGCTCCACAATCGCAAGGAAGCCATTGTGAAAAAGTTTGCTCTGGACATACTCCACGCCCACGGTTTAGAAGATTTGGCCAGCGCCCTGGTGGACGCCATCAAGTCCTCAGAACTCATTGTTGGGTTTTACATGCAATCCAAACTGGGCAAGGCAGACTTTTACCGGGGCAATCAATTTACCGACCAAGAGCGACGCTTAATCAAAAAGACTACCATTGCGGCGCCGGTGGCCTACCTCAACGAAGGAATATTTTTTGCCAGCAACCACATGCACCTATTGTTGAAAGAGCCGCCGGAGGAGGAACGAGAGCTGGCTCAAACTGAAACTCTTTTGACCGAACTGTTAAACCTATGTTCTGCGCGCATTCACTACCTGGAAGTGAGCACCGACATGGCGCTAGAAAATCGCGCCTTGGATGAGTGGTCCAACACCACTCGCGAACATCTGATGGGCTTGGAAATTCGTTACGCCTACCAGGCAGAAGACGTGCTGCGCCAACTACAGACTTTGCGGGAGGAATTACAGCAACTGACTGGCACGTTAGACCTAAGCGCCAGTGCACAGGCCGCCCTTGCCAATGCCGTCAGCGAATGCCAGCACCGCATTGACCAAGTCTTCGGTGGCGACGAATCCCTCGATCAACTTTGCACTCAATTGTTAGAGCAGCTGGAAAACCTGCCCAGGCCCAGCCACTGACCCCCAGTGTTTTTTGGCCGCTATTCAAGGCATAATGGCCGCTTCACCCGCAGTAATGTGACTCTGGCATGGCACGTAAGTTGATCAGACGCTTTCTTCCCCACCCCGCTGCCGTGAAGGACCAACGTGCGCTGCGTTTCCTGGGTGATCTTCTGCACGACCCCAACTTGTTTCACCTAAATCGACATTCGGTTTCACTGGCTTTTTTTGTCGGCATATTCGTGGCGTTCCTTCCCATGCCATTCCAGATGCCGGTGGCGGCGGTTATTGCTCTATGGGTGCGTTGTAACCTTCCTCTCGCCGTGGCGTTGGTTTGGATCAGCAACCCGCTCACCATGCCGGTGATGTTTTTCGCCACCTATCAATTGGGGCGCTGGCTGCTGCAAACCCCGCCGATGAACGTGTCACTGGAGTTTTCCTGGCACTGGCTGACAAACGAGTTCGCTCTGATCTGGAAACCCTTGCTGGCCGGCTCAATATTAAGCGGCCTGTTTTTTGGCGGGCTGGGGTACATCACTATGCAGCTGTTTTGGCGCTGGCAGGTAGCCAAGAGTTGGCAGCTACGCAAACTGCGGCGCCGCCAACGCCGTGAGCAAAACAGCGACAAGGGCAGTCACTCGTAACGGAGCGCATCGGCAGGCTGCACCCGGCTGGCACGCCATGCCGGATATAGGCTCGCACACAGGCAAATCACAAAAGCGGTAAGCGCTACCTGGAGGACATCGGGCCAGTGGATACTTGAGGGTAAATAGCTGATAGGATAGACGTCCGAATGCAAAAACTGGATATGTAGAAGACGTTCCAGCCAGAGCACAAAATCCGTCACTCCAAGTGCCAAAAGTACTCCGAGCATAACGCCAAGCCCGGTACCGATCAGACCAATCAAGCCGCCCTGCACCAGAAAAATACCCATAATTTCGACCGAGGATGCGCCCAAGGTCCGCAGAATCGCAATATCCCCACGTTTATCCACCACTACCATGATCAGCGTGGACACCAGGTTGAAAGCGGCGATAGCAATAATCAAAAACAGCAACAAGCCCACCATTCGTTTGGACATATGAATGGCTTGATAGAGGTTGCCGTGAGTACGGGTCCAATCGGACGAGTAAAAACCCATGGGGAGTTCACGCACCAGCTCCGTAACCACCACCGGCGCGCGAAACAAATCGTGCATTTGCAGCCGAATGCCGGTCACAGAACCGGGAAATTCGGAAAGCTCGGAAGCTCGCTCAAGACCGGTAAGGGCGAAATTGTTATCAATTTCGGTGCCGCTATCAAAAATGGCCAGCACCTCCAACGCGCTAACCGCGGGCGCCACCGTTTCGCGGCCACGACGCGGCACTACCAGTGTTAGTCGGTCACCCGGCTCCACCGCCAGGGCGCGTGCCAAACCCGCTCCCAGTATCACGCCCTGAGGGCTGTCAGCCAAGGTTTCCATAACGCCCTCCGGCAAGAAGCGCCCCAGCATGTCCCGTTGGTGCGGGTCATCTGCCTCAACGCCGTACAGCTCCACTGGAGCCACTTGCCGGTGCCGGGAGAGCAGACCCTGCAGGCGCACAAACGGCACCGCACTCTGCACCTCCGGGTGACGCCGGATTTCATCAAGCATCGGCTGAGGTTCAGCAATGCCTTCCCGGTGGTACACCGCCGCATGAGGCATTATGCCCAGGATGCGATCGCGCAACTCCCGGTCAAAGCCGTTCATAATGGACATGACCAAAATCAACAGCGCGACGCCGATGATCAGGCCAGCAATGGACACAGAGGAGATAAACGAAACCAACTGGCTGTGGCGCCGGGACACGGCGTAACGCCGCCCCACCAACAGCATCAGTTTATTTGACCCCATGAAGCACTCCGTCGCTCAGCGTCAGGACCCGATCCATACGCAAGGCCAGCTGCTCATCGTGGGTAACCACCACAAAACTGGTGCCGATGCTGCGGTTCAAATCGAGCATCAACGCTTGAATGCTATCGCCGGCTTTGCGGTCGAGATTACCGGTGGGCTCGTCCATCAAAACGCAGGCAGGGTTGGTGACCAGCGCCCGGGCAATGGCCACACGCTGGCGCTCGCCTCCGGATAGCTCGGACGGTTTGTGCTCAAGGCGCTCCGCCAATCCGACCCGCGCCAGCATGTCGGTCGCGCGCTGGTGAGCCTCCGCCTTGGGGCGACGGCCAATGAGCAAAGGCATAGCTACGTTCTCCAGCGCTGTGAATTCAGGCAACAAATGATGAAACTGATACACAAATCCGAGGCTGCGATTGCGCAGCCGGCCGCGTTCATCGGGGCTCAAACTGGACAGCGCTTCCCCCGCCACACGCACTTCTCCGGAACAGGGCACATCCAGTCCCCCGAGAATGTTCAACAACGTCGATTTACCCGAACCGGACGCGCCGACAATGGCAACGCGTTCACCGCGCATTACCGCCATGTTGACGTCTTTCAACACCGGCACTTCCAACGGACCCTGACGGTAAATTTTGTGCACCTGGCGGCACACCAATACCGCCTCTTGTTCACTACTCATAACGCAAAGCCTCAGCCGGTTCGATTTGGGCGGCACGATACGCGGGATAGAGCGTCGCCAGCAAGCTTAGGATCAGCGCTGTCGCACAAATGGCGAGCAAATCCTGCCAGCGCCATTCGGACGGCAGGTAGCTGATAAAGTACACTGATGGATCGAACACCCTCATCCCCAATAACGATTCCAGCCCCGCCACCAAGGGGCCGATGTAAATGGCCAACAGGCTGCCGATCAACGCACCCGCCACAGTCCCCACAAACCCAACCGCACTGCCCTGCACCACGAATACCACCATAACTTGCCGTGCGGTCAGGCCCAAGGTGCGCAGCACCGCGATATCACCCCGCTTATCCGCCACCATCAGCACCAGACTAGAGACAATATTAAAGGCGGCTACCGCGATGATAATGCTCAGCAATGTGGCAATTACCAGCTTTTCCATTTGCACGGCCTGGAACAAGCTACCTTGAGTCTGACTCCAGTCTTTGTACAGATAATCTTCACCCAACTGCGCACGCAACTCTGCCATCACCGGGGCCGCCCGGTAGATGTCGCTGACCTTCAAGTGCAGCCCCTGAGGGCCAGTACGGCGCAGCAGGCGCTGAGCGTCCTCCAGATGGATCATCGCCAGACTTTGGTCCATCTGAGCACCCACCTCGAACACACCCACCAGCGTAAAGCGCCGCACGCGTGGATACACGCCGGCCGGAGTGATGGAAACATCGGGTAAAGTGACGCGTACCTGATCGCCCAGTGCCAGGCCTAGGTGACGCGTGAGCAAGCGGCCCATGACGATGCCGTACTCGCCCGGCGCCAGTGCGTCCGTGGAGCCCACGAGCATATGCTCCTCCACCACGGACACCCGCTGCTCCTCACGGGGAAGGATCCCTTGCAGCTGCACACCCTCTACCCCGCGCGCATGGGTAACCAGGGCAAAACCTTCGATGTAAGGGGCCGCCGCCTCTACTTCCGGATGGGCCTCAACCCGTTGCGCTAGGGCTCGCCAGTCGTCCAAAGCGGGAGGATGATCAATAAAGCCGTGGGGTACTACGCTAAGAATGCGCTCTTTCATTTCCCGGTCGAAACCGTTCATCACCGAGAGCACGACAATCAATGCCATAACGCCTAAAGCCATTCCCACAAGAGAAAAGCCGCTGACGAAAGAAATGAACTGATTGCGGCGCTTGGCTCGGGTGTAGCGCAGGCCGATTTTCACGGGAATCAAATTGGGCATGCGCGCATTTAACCCTATTGCCCGAACTCCCACAAGCCTGCACTACTCTGGAAAGCTTCGTAAGCAAGCCCACGGGCCGCGCAGGGTGAGTGTTCAGCAAACGTCGTAAACCCTTCCATGGGGACTGCCTCAAAACCGCAAGCGGCCCTGCCCCCAATCGCAAATTGGGGTCGTTCGCCTGCGCGCAAAGCAGTGCTTTGCATACTACGCTTGCCTCACCCCTCTTTTGAGGCTTGCTGAACACTCACCCTGCACGCCCCCAGTAACCTTCAAACTATGGCACTCTAAAAGAGAACGCCTAAGATTCCCTTACGAAGTACTCGCTAGCAGCTAATTTCGAGTCTCTGAGTTCTAAAACTGGTGCGACGCCGGCAACTCGTATATCTCCACCATCTCACCAAAATTATTCCGGACAGCAGTGCACAAGCCTGAGAATGGCGCCAGCACCCTATTCCTCTGGCACCTGGCGCGGGTTATGCTATGGTTATCACAGGAGTCTGTTATGTCTGAACGCCGCCGCTATTTTCGCATCGACGAATACGTCGAGTTAACCTATAAAACCGTGGATCGGGATACCCTGGATCGCGTGCAGCCGGAGAGCCTCTTTCCAGACGCTGGCCTGCTCAGCCTGCAAGCGGAACTCAAAAAGCTCGACAGCGAATCGGCGCAGTTGCTGTTCCAGATTAAAGATCATGATCGACGCTTGGGCGACTACCTGCATTTGCTCAACCGTAAAATAGAGCTTCTGTCGCAACAAATTATGGCCAGCCGAGAGCCCACCGAGACTGATGCACAACGCCGAGAAGTCAACCTGAGTGAGGGTGGCGTGGCCTTTAGCAACGCCACCGCACTGGAAGAAGGCCAATGTTTAGCGCTGCATTTACTTTTTTTACCCAGTTACGCTGGCGTGGTAATCTTCGCTCAAGTGGCGCGCTGTGAACCACATCGCAACGGGCAATTCGAAATTGCGGCAAACTTTTATCAACCGACCAGCACCCAAAAGCAGGTCTTGAGCCAGCAGATCATGCGCGCTCAGATGGCGGACAAGCGTCGTCGCCTAGAAGAAAAAACATCCTAAAGGGGAAGACTATGAAAATGGCTAAATGGTTGGGACTGGTGCTGATTGCCACTTTAACGTACGGAGCGCACGCCGATCAGGTACGCATTCCCGTCAGCCAGCAACCGGGCGCCAATGTGGAACGACCCTCAGCGGGAATGAGTAAAGAGCGAGTTGAAGAGCTGTTTGGCGCTCCCGCTGAACGTGGCCGGCCAGTGGGCGACCCGCCCATATCCAAGTGGGACTATGGTGATTATGTGGTCTACTTCGAACACAACACTGTATTGCACAGCGTGCTAAAGCACCGTCCTCAGCGCTCTGAAGACTAATCACCCCGAAGACTGGCCCGGCACATCTGCCGGGCCGCACACCCTGCCGCTACCGGCGATTGATACGACTTATTCCATCCAACGCCGCAAGCCGATAGGCTTCGGCCATGGTGGGATAATTGAACGTGGTATCCAGGAAGTACTGGATGGTATTGCCCTCCCCGTTCTGACTCATAATCGCCTGGCCAATGTGAATAATCTCCGCGGCCTGGGCGCCAAAGCAGTGCACTCCCAAAAGCTCCAAAGTTTCCGCATGGAATAGCAGCTTCAACATGCCTACGTCTTCACCGCTAATCTGCCCGCGCGCCGTATTCTTAAACAACGCGCGACCCACCTCGTAAGGTACTTTAGCGGCGGTCAGCTCCGTTTCCGTTTTCCCTATGGAGCTGATTTCTGGCAACGTATAGATACCCGTAGGCACGCCGGTCACCGGTTTGCTGGGTTGATTCGTAATCACCGCCGCCACAGCACGGCCCTGATCGTAAGACGCACTGGCGAGACTCGGCCAGCCCACCACATCTCCAACCGCAAAAATATTATCTACCCCGGTGCGATAGTCCTGTGTGACCTTCAGGTTACCACGCCCGTCCGCTTCCAAACCGGCAGCTTCCAGATTAAGACGGTCGGTATTACCGCTGCGACCGTTGCACCAAAGAATTGCGTCGGCCTTGAGGCGCTTGCCGGATTGCAGGTGTAGCGTCACACTGTGATCTCCGGCCTCTATTCGGGAATATTCCTCGCTGTGCCGAACCGTAACGCCGTTATCCCGCAGGTGATAACTGAGAGCATCAGAAATCTCATCATCCAAGAACGACAGCAGTCGATCCCGGTTGTTGATCAAATCAATATGGATACCCAAGCCGGAGAAAATAGAAGCGTACTCACAGCCAATGACCCCGGCACCATAAATAATCATATGACGGGGCGTGTGACGCATATCCAAAATGGTATCGCTGTCGTAAACGCGCGGATGGGTGAAATCAACATCGTCCGGTCGGTAGGGTCGGGAGCCGGTGGCCAAAACAATGTATTCGGCGCTAATGGTTTCGCGGCGGCCGTCTTCCATCGACACGCTTACGGTGTGCGAATCCAAAAAAGACGCTGCGCCCGTATGCAAAGTGACCCTATGGCGAATCAGGTTTTCGGTGTGCAAATCCACCTGTTTGGGGATGACCTTGGAAGCACTTTGCAACACTCGCGGATAAGACAACCAACGTGTATCGCCCAAGTCACGAAACAGGGTGCTACTGTTGAAGCGAATAATTTGCTTCACCGCATGACGAAGCGCCTTGGAAGGTATGGTGCCTTTGTGTGCACAGTTGCCGCCCACCAGAGGGCGGCGTTCCACTACAGCCACTTTTTTTCCGGCCTTAACCGCTGCTATCGCCGCACTTTCACCTGCTGGTCCAGAACCGATAACCAGCACATCGTAGGTGTGATCCGCCACGCGTGTCTAACTCCTTCTGCTAGTTGAATCGGGCTCGGCGCCCACCTCATAACTCAGATCTTGCTTAACCTCCGGAGCGGCGGCCTCGGCATTAATCTCGCTGCACTTGTTTTCGTCGTTGCCGCACAGCTCACAGACATAATCTTCTTCGTCGAGCGCCTTGCCTACGCCACCGCAAGAACCCGCTATCGGCTTACGCCCAAAAATGACACCCACCGACATGGCTGTCACCACCAGCAGCATTACCAACAAAGTCACTAACAACATAGCCACGATAGCAGTCTCCCGAAGAGCTTTTTACCCACTGAATTATCAAGAAAGATTAGCTGGATGATGAAACCGCCCGGCCCTTTCTCCTCCGGCTCCATGCCTACCAAGATCTTTAAACCCAGGTTATCATTTCCTAGTGCTTTTGATCGTACAAATAAGGTTTAAACGCGCTCGAATGACGGTCAGAGAAACCCTCATCCTCAATTAGAATCATATAGACGGGTAATTGTTCCTGCTCTGCCAATGCCATGCCACGATCTTCACCCAAAACACTGATCGCCGTGGCCCAAGCGTCCGCCTCGGCTGCCGTCTGGGCGATCACCGATACTGAAACCAATTTGTGTCTAACCGGATAACCGGTGCTTGGATCTATGGTGTGGGAGAACCGCTCGCCATCGATCTCATAGAAATTGCGGTATTCCCCCGACGTGACCATACCTTGGTCAACCAGCGGTACCACCAAGCGGACCTCACCCTGCAGCATACTGGGCTGTTCAATGGCCAGGCGCCAGGGATCTCCTCTAGGGCTCTCCCCTCGTACCGAGAGATCTCCGCCAATTTCCACCAGGATATTATCGAACCCCTGCTGTTCCAGGAACGCTAGCATCCAGTCGGCGCCGTAGCCCTTAGCAACACCGCCCATATCCAGGGTGACATCCGCCAGCCGGCGCGCCTGTCCGTCCTGCAACTCCAGCTTCTGGTATCCGACTCGCTCGCGCAGCGAAGCCACTTCCTCCGCACTGGGAATTTGATCGGGCTCAGGGGCAGGGCCGAACCCCCAAAGCCTAACCAGGGGCATAATGGTGATGTCGAAAGCGCCGTCACTGCGCTCACTAATCGTTTGACTGATTTGCAGGACCTGCATCAACGGATCGGAAACTTTTTGCCACTCGCCGACCTCAGCCTGGCTCAACTGCATCAATTCGGAATCGGGGATGTAGGTGGAAAACACCTGATTGAGATAACGAAATTCGGCATCAACCGCCGCTTGCAGGGCTTCAGAGTCCACATTCAGGGACTCCCCTTCGTTGGCCACCAAGGTGATGTTGTAATGGGTCCCCATTGTGTGACCTGCCAACCGCACATGGTCGCGCACTTCGCGCTGTTGGCAACCGACGAGGGCGACGCATAAAAACAAAAACGAGGCTAGCAGTGCCAGCCTCGTTTTCTTTTCTATCATCCAAGTGGACAGTTTAACCACCAAAGTCATCCAGCATGATGTTTTCGTCTTCAACACCCAAGTCTTTGAGTAGCTTGACAACTGCCGCATTCATCATCGGCGGACCACACATGTAGAATTCGCAGTCTTCCGGTGCCGGATGGTCCTTCAAATACATTTCATACATGACGTTGTGAATGAAACCGGTAGGTCCTTCCCAGTTATCTTCGGGCTGCGGATCTGACAGTGCCACGTGCCACTCAAAGTTATCGTGTTCGGCCGCCAGCTTATCGTACTCTTCTTTGTAAAAGAGCTCTTTCAGCGAACGCGCCCCATACCAAAAGGTCATTTTCCGGTCAGTATTGAGTCTCAACAGCTGATCGAAAATGTGCGAACGCATGGGCGCCATACCGGCACCACCACCGACAAACACCATTTCGTTGTCCGTATCTTTGGCAAAAAACTCACCAAAGGGACCAAACACTTCAATGGTATCTCCAGGCTTTAGGTTAAAGACATAGGACGACATTATGCCGGGGGGAATGCCCTTGCTTCCCGGAGGTGGAGTCGCAATACGAATATTGAACTTCACCAGACCTTTCTCTTCCGGATAGTTGGCCATGGAGTAAGCGCGTTGAGTTGTCTCGGTGACCTTGGACTCAAGGTTAAAGAACCCGAACCGCTCCCAATCGCCACGGAATTGCTCTTCAATGTCGAAATCTTTGAACTTCACGTGATGCGGAGGACATTCCAGCTGGACGTAACCGCCCGCCCGGAAATCCACGTTTTCACCTTCGGGCAAACGCAGCGTCAGCTCTTTAATAAACGTGGCCACATTGGGATTGCTCTCTACCGTGCAAGTCCATTGTTTTACGCCGAACACATCTTCGGGTACTTCAATGACCATATCCTGCTTGACCGGAGTCTGGCAGGAGAGGCGCCAGCCTTCGCGAGCTTCGCGCTTGGTGAAGTGAGACTCCTCGGTGGGCAACATGGCGCCGCCACCGGACTCCACCACACACTTACACTGGGCGCAGGTACCGCCACCGCCACAAGCCGACGGCAGGAACAAACCAGCACTGGACAGGCTCTGCAGCAGCTTGCCACCGGCCGGCACTGTCAGCGTCTTCTCACCGTTGATTTCAATTTTCACGTCACCGCTGCTAACCAGCTTCGACCGTGCGCTCAGAATTACCGCCACCAGCACCAGCACAATGGCTGTGAACATGACGACGCCTAGGATAATTTCCAAATTCATCTAAACCTACCTCGCTGATTACAGGTCAATGCCGCCAAAGGACATGAAGCCAAGTGACATAAGACCGACAGTGATGAAGGTGATACCCAAACCACGCAGCCCTTCGGGCACATCGCTGTATTTCATCTTCTCGCGGATGCCCGCCAATGCCGTAATGGCCAACGCCCAGCCCACACCCGAGCCGGCGCCGAAGGCGAGACTTTCGTTAAAGGTATAGCTGCGCTCGACCATAAACATGGTGCTACCCAGAATGGCGCAGTTCACGGTAATCAAAGGCAGGAACACGCCCAAAGCGCTATAGAGTTTGGGTACAAACTTATCCAGCACCATTTCCAGAATCTGTACCAACGCGGCAATAACACCGATATAGGTCACCAACCCCAGGAAGCTCAAGTCCACATCCGGCAGACCGGCCCAAGCCAGCGCACCCTCAGACAGCACATGGGTAAACAACAGATTGTTTACCGGAACGGTAATGATCTGTACCACAATAACGGCAACGCCCAAGCCAAAAGCTGCACCAATCTTTTTGGAGATAGCCAAAAAGGTACACATCCCCAGGAAGTAGGCCAGCGCCATATTCTCTACGAATATGGTGCTAATAAATATGCTTAAGTAATGCTCCATTATTAGGCCTCCTGGGGTTTAGTGTTGGGGGCAATCTTGAAGTCCGGCTCTTCTACCTGCTCTTTTTTCCAGACGCGCAGACCCCAGATAAAGAAGCCGATCAAAAAGAAGGCACTGGGCGGCAAGATGAACAAGCCATTGGGCTCATACCAGCCACCCTCGGTTACCGGGCGCAAAATCGTGTAGTTCAACAAAGTACCCGATCCCAAAAGCTCCCGGAAAGTCGCTACCGCAACCAACACCACGCTGTAACCCAAACCGTTGCCGATACCATCCAACAAGCTCGGAATGGGCTTGTTGTTCATGGCGAAGGCTTCCGCCCGGCCCATGATGATGCAGTTGGTGATAATCAGTGCAACAAATACCGACAACTGACGGCTCATGTCATAGGCGACAGCTTTAAGCACTTGGTCCACCACAATTACCAATGAGGCGATGATAGTCATCTGCACAATAATGCGGATATTGGACGGGATGTGCTCCCGAACCATGGACACAAACAGGTTGGAGAACGCCGCTACGGCAATTACCGCAGCACACATCACCAGAGTAACGGCCAGGTTGACGGTTACCGCCAACGCCGAGCAAACACCCAGCACCTGCAAGGCAATGGGGTTATTCTTGAAAATCGGTGTTATCAAAAGCTCTTTAGTCTTCATGGCTTAAGCCTCCTCTTTCCGACTCATCAAATAAGGCTTGAAGCCTCGTTCGCCAAGCCAGAACTGCATCATGTTATGCACACCCCGAGCCGTCAAAGTGGCACCGGATAAGCCATCCACCCGGTGCTGAGCGCCGGGAGCGTCAGGGTCCACACTGCCTTTAATTACGCTGATAGCGACTTCACCTTGATCATCATAGACTTGCTTGCCTTCCCAGCGAGCTTGCCAGCGAGGATTTTCAATTTCGCCACCGAGACCCGGTGTCTCACCATGCTCGAAAAAGCTCAACCCGCGCACTGTACTGGCGTCAGCATCCAGCGCGAGGAAGCCCCACATGGTGGACCAGAGGCCGTAACCGCGAACCGGTAGAACAATGGCTTCGACTTCACCATCCAGGTCTTCTACCAGATACACAATGGCGTAATTTTCGCGCCGCTGAATACCCGCCACATCCTCAGCCCGGCTCAGCCCAGTCGAGGTTGCACGGTCTCTGGCGATGCGGCTTTGGTTGTACTCCTCTACCGTAATCGCATCGGTGTACTCGCCAGTGCGTAGATCTACCACCCGGCTAACGACGCGCTCTTGAAAGATTTCCTCAATGCCACGCTGAGCATCCAATAAGCCCACGGCTGCGAGAATATTGCGTTTAACGTCCAACTCCTGGTTGGCAATCTGCATGGGACGCAGAAGCACCGCAGTGGCGGATACAACTACAGAGCAGACCAAACACAACAGTATGGTAACTGTGATGGTCTTTTTAACCGTATCTTTACTAGCCACGTGCCAACCTCCGCTTAATATTCGCCTGCACAACACCATGGTCAATCAAGGGCGCAAACAGGTTGGCAAACAGAATCGCCAACATCATGCCCTCCGGGAAAGCGGGGTTTACCACTCGAATAATGACCACCATAAAACCGATCAATATGCCAAACCACCACTTGCCGGCGTTCGTCATGGCGGCCGATACCGGGTCAGTCGCCATGAATATCATGCCGAAAGCAAAACCACCCACAACCAAATGCCAGTACCAGGGCATGGCAAACATGGGATTCGTGTCCGAGCCGATGACATTGAACAGCAACGCTGTAGCAATCATGCCGAGCATAACGCCGCCGACGATGCGCCAGGATGCAATGCCCATGATCAGCAACACGGCGCCACCCATCAGAATGGCCAGTGTCGAAGTTTCACCAATGGAGCCCTGGATGCTACCGAAGAAGGCATCGAACCAAGTCATTTGATTTTGCAGACCGGCCATACCGTCGGTGAAGGCTACTGACAAGGCTGTGGCACCAGAATAGCCGTCTACAGCGGTCCACACTTCGTCACCAGAGATGTAGGCAGGATAGGCGAAGAACAGAAACGCCCGCCCGGTAAGTGCCGGGTTAAGGAAGTTTTTGCCGGTGCCACCAAAGATCTCTTTACCCACTACAACGCCGAAGCTGATACCCAGCGCCGCTTGCCACAGAGGCAGGTCTGGCGGACAAATCAGGGCGAACAGCACCGAGGTAACGAAGAACCCTTCGTTGACTTCGTGGCCGCGCACGGTGGCAAAAAGCACTTCCCAGAAGCCACCCACAACGAATACGACAAAGTAAATCGGTAAGAAATAAGCAGCGCCGTGCCAGAAAGAGTCCCAAACGCTGTTGGGATCATAACCGGCAAACATTTCGATAAAGCTGCCACGCCAGCCTTCCACGGCGGCTATACCCAACTCAGCCATGGCCGCATTGGCCTGGAAGCCCAAGTTGTACATGCCGTAGAGCATCGCGGGGAAAGTGCACAACCAAACGGTGATCATGATCCGCTTGAGGTCTATACCGTCGCGAACGTGAGCGGTGGTTTTGGTGACATCCGCGGGGCGATAGAAGACCGTATCTACCGCTTCATAGAGTGAATACCACTTTTCCCACTTACCACCCTTGTGAAAGTCGGGCTCGATTTTATCGAGGAAATTTCTCAGAGGTCTCATGGCTTAACCCTCCTTCTCAATACGGGTGAGATTGTCACGGAGAATCGGGCCATACTCGTATTTGCCGGGGCAAACAAACGTGCACAGTGCCAAGTCCTCTTCGTCGAGTTCCAAACAACCAAGCTGTTGCGCAACCTCGGTATCGCCGACAATCAAAGAGCGCAGCAGTTGCGTAGGCAGAATGTCCAGGGGCATCACTTTTTCATAGCTACCCACGGGCACCATGGCCCTTTCGCTGCCGAAAGTAGTGGTGGTGAAACCGTACTTTTTGTTTTTAAACAGCTTGGAAATGTAAATACTCATGACAGAGAAGAAATTGAACCCAGCGCGCAAGTAATGGAACATGGGGCGTTCAGTGCCCTCTTCCAAAACACTGACTTGCTGGTGATAGCGGCCCAAGTAAGCCAGCGGGCCGTTCGCGGTACGGCCACCAAAGACGGAGCCGGAAATGAGGCGGTTGTCGGCAGGCTTCAGAGCGCCAGCGGTCAGTTCTTCAAGGTTGGCACCCAAACGTGTGCGCACCAAAGTAGGAGCTTCCACCTGCGGACCGGCCAAAGACACCACGCGGTCTGTGTAGAGTTCACCAGTAGTAAAGAGTTTCCCGTAAGCGATGACATCCTGATAACCAATAGTCCATACGGTTTTACTAACGCTTACTGGATCGAGGTGGTGAATATGTGTGCCAGCGTTACCGGCTGGATGCACACCACCGAACTCGTGCACGCTAACCTGATCGCTCTCCAGAGTTGGGATGTCGGCGCCAGCGGCTTTACACAGGTAAACTTTACCCTTAGTCAGGCGAGTCAGGACTTTCAAACCCTGAGTAAACGCTTTGGCTTGATCGGCGATGACCACGGCGGGGTCGGCAGCCAGAGGATTGGTATCCATGGCAGTGACGAAGATGGAATTCGGTGTGCTATCGAGCGCCGGTACCTTGCTGTACGGGCGAGTGCGCAGAGCGGTCCACAAACCAGACTCGTTGAGCAGATCACGGGCCGCGTCGGCGCTCACAGTGTTCAAGTCGACATCCGCGTACGATGCAAAGGTTTCCGCATCGTTGCTGCCGTCCACGTCGATCACAACCGACTGCAACACCCGGCGTTCGCCACGGTTAATGGCGGATACGGTACCTGCTGCGGGTGCGGTATAGCGAATACCCTCGGTCTTCTTATCTGTGAACAACAACTGCCCAAGCTTGACCTTATCCCCCACCTGTACGGCCATGGTTGGCTTCATTCCATGATAATCGAAGCCAATCACTGCCACAGAGCGGATTCTGGGACCCTTCTGGATGGTCTGCTCGGGAGCACCGGATATAGGTAAATCCAATCCCCGACGGATCTTTATCATACGTCTCTGCCTAATCACTCGTTGGATAGTCTTGAGCTCTAGCTGCCGCCAGAGCCAATTGAAGAGGAGTGCCGAACGGACACCCGGTTGCCTTAACGCTGCCCAGTAGCGGGATGAAAACTGGTCAGTACTGGAAAAGACAGAAGTGCCGCAAACGCTCTCCGTAGGGCGGGCTCAAAAACACCGGTTTCTCCGGGTGTTCCTTGCACTTACCCCGAAGCCCCAGATGCCACTACCGATGCAGTTAGCTGCACTTCGGTGCGCACACAGGTTGCCGCGCTCCGATTTGTAGTGAACAAGTTGCAGGCCAATCAGAAAATCGCCGCAATTATAAAGATCGCGGCCACTCCTGGCCAGTCCAAACGGCGGTTTTTTTAACAATTCGCTGTCGCGGCGGACGGAAAGGATGCCCTGCGTTTTGGGATCCACAGGATCCACAGAGGGTGCGGGTCTACAAGGAGCAACAGGGAGTACCTACAACGCCCCAAAAAATTCCTACCAAAGTAGAAAGAAATGGATCCCCGGCGTTTTGAGGCCCCTCCAAGACAGGAAGGCCGTCGAGGAGTGCACAAGAAGGCACTCTAAACACCCAAAAATGCAGTCGCAATCCACCAAGATGGAAGGAATGGATACCCTGCCTTGTGAGACCCTCGGAGGCAGGAAGCCGACGCGGAGCGTACATGGATGTATCCACAGCGTGTCTCACAAGGCAGGGTATCCATTCCAAACCATTCAGCTCCAACCCGCCGCCCACGGCTCACTCATAGTCGGTTACAATGAGCGCTTTTTTGCGCGATAGCGGAGAACCATGACTGCTCACCAGCCCACGCAACCGCCCGTCTCCACCCGCCCCGGCAACCGCCAGCATTGGGGACAACTGCACGGTGCCGCGCAAGCCCTGGCAATTGTCAGCGCAGCACGTGCCTATGATGGCCTGAGCCTGGTAATTACCCCAGATACCAGCGGCGCCCTGCGACTGGAGAGCGAACTGCGCTTTTTCTCCGCCGATGATCCGGGCCTGCCAGTGCTGCACCTGGCGGATTGGGAGACGCTCCCCTACGACAGTATCTCTCCCCACCAGGACATTATCTCCGAACGCCTCAACACCCTGTACCGGCTGCCCCGAACACAGCGAGGCATACTCGTCGTACCGGTAAACAGCATCCTGCAGCGACTCATGCCTCAGGACTATTTAATCGGCAACAGTTTAATGCTTTCTCCCGGCGAGCAATTGGACATGGAGGCCATGCGGCGCACGCTGGAGAAAGCTGGCTACCATTGCGTTAACACCGTCTATGAGCATGGCGAGTTCGCGGTGCGTGGCGCGCTAATGGACATTTTCCCCATGGGCAGCGCCCACCCCTATCGCATCGACCTTTTTGATGACGAAGTGGAAACCCTGCGCACCTTCGACCCGGAAACCCAGCTCACCCTGGAGCAAGTGGATTCCATCCAACTGCTGCCCGCCCGGGAATTTCCTCTGGACAAAGCCGGCATCAATCGCTTTCGCCAACACTGGCATGAGCAATTCGACGTCGACCACCGCGCCTGCCCTGTTTATCAGGACGTGTGCGCGGGCATTGCGCCGCCCGGAGTGGAGTACTACCTACCACTCTTCTTTGAAGCCACCAGTACGCTTTTTGACTATTTGCCCGAGCAAACCCAGGTGTATGCTCTTGGCGAGCTCAGTAATGCCGCGACTCACTTCTGGAATGAGTTGGAAAACCGCTACCAAAGCCGGCGCGTGGACCCGCAGAGGCCATTGCTCCCCCCCCGCTCCATCTATCTGACCCCTGACGACCTTTTTGCTCAGCTTAAAAGTCATTGCCGAACCTTTATTCAGTCGGAGCCTTTGGAGACCGGAGCGGGACGCCACAATTTCGCGACTGAGCCACCGCCACAACTGCCAGTGCGCGCGCAAGCGGAACATCCGCTAACAGCGCTGGAAAGCTTTCTTCTGGAGTTTGAGGGGCGCGTTCTGTTCTGCGCAGACTCCGCCGGCCGACGGGAAAGCCTGCTGGAGCTTTTGGGCCGCATCCGCGTCAACCCAACCCTGGTAGAGAACTGGCAAGACTTCGTAACCGGGTCGGACCGACTGGCACTGCTGATTGCCCCCCTAGAGCAGGGACTGATGCTGCCGGAAGCCGGGTTGGCACTGATATCGGAGTCACAGCTATTTGGGGAGCGAGTTCAGCAAAAACGCCGCCGCAAGGCGACCCAGGACACAGACCTGGTGGTCAAAAATCTGACCGAACTGAAACTCGGCGCACCTGTGGTCCATATAGACCACGGGGTAGGCCGCTACCGCGGCCTGGAAACCATCGATATCGATGGCGAAACCACAGAATTTTTGACTCTGGAATACGCCGAAGGGGCGAAACTTTACGTTCCCGTTACCAACCTGCATCTGATCAGCCGATACGGTGGTGCCGAGGAAGAGTTGGCACCGCTGCACCGCCTGGGCAGCGAACAATGGCAAAAAGCCAAGCGCAAAGCCGCTGAACAGATCCGAGACACGGCGGCGGAATTGCTGAACATCTACGCCCTGCGTGCCGCCCGCAAGGGCTTCGCCTTTGAGGATCCGAAAAGCGCCTACGACAGCTTTGCCGCCGGCTTCCCTTTTGAAGAAACACCCGATCAAGAGCGCACCATCGAAGCGGTACGCGCGGACATGCTGGCACCACAACCCATGGACCGTTTGGTGTGCGGAGACGTGGGTTTCGGCAAAACCGAAGTGGCCATGCGCGCAGCCTTTATCGCCAGCCACAGTGGTAAACAGGTGGCCGTACTGGCCCCCACCACCCTACTCGCCCAGCAACACTACGAATCCTTCAAGGATCGGTTTGCCGATTGGCCCATCACCATCGAAGTTCTGTCGCGCTTTCGTACCCCAAAAGAAGTTGAGGCTGTGCAGCAGCGCTTGGCGGAAGGCAAAGTGGATATCATTGTGGGCACCCACAAGCTGCTGAGCAAAGACATTAAGTACAAAAATCTCGGGCTGCTGGTGATTGACGAGGAACACCGCTTCGGGGTTAGGCAAAAAGAGCAGTTGAAGGCCTTGCGAGCCGAGATCGACATACTGACGCTGACCGCGACTCCCATCCCGCGGACTCTCAATTTGTCCATGGCGGGCATTCGCGATCTTTCGATCATTGCCACCCCGCCCGCCCGCCGCCTGTCCGTTAAAACGTTTGTGCGGCAATACGATCAGGCGGTAATAAAAGAAGCCATACTTCGGGAAATTCTGCGTGGCGGTCAGGTGTACTATCTGTACAACGAAGTCAAAAACATCGAGCGCGTGGCCCGGGAGCTCAGCGAGCTGGTGCCTGAAGCCCGAGTCGGGATTGGCCACGGGCAGATGCGTGAGCGGGACCTGGAGCGGGTCATGTCGGACTTCTACCACAAGCGCTTCAATATTATGGTGTGTACCACCATCATCGAAACCGGTATCGACATACCCAGCGCCAACACTATCGTCATTCATCGGGCGGATAAGTTCGGGCTGGCACAGCTGCACCAGCTGCGGGGTCGCGTGGGCCGCTCCCACCACCAAGCATACGCCTATCTACTGACGCCCGAACGCCGCGCCATGACCGGCGATGCCATTAAGCGCCTGGAAGCAATTGCTGCAGCTCACGACCTGGGTGCTGGTTTTACCCTGGCGACGCACGATATGGAAATTCGCGGTGCGGGGGAATTGCTGGGGGAAGAACAAAGCGGGCAAATGCATACCCTCGGTTTCTCTCTTTATATGGATATGCTCGACCGGGCCATCAAGGCCATTCGCCAGGGCAAGGAGCCGGACATCAACGCTCCCCTGGAAAGTGCGGTAGACATCAATCTGCGCATTCCGGCCCTGATTCCCAACGATTATTTGCCCGATGTGCACACCCGCCTGGTACTCTACAAACGGCTCGCCAACGCCGAATCCGACGAGGATTTGCGGGAGCTGCAAGTGGAAATGATCGATCGGTTCGGGCTATTGCCCGAACCGGCCAAAAATTTGTTCCGAGTCACTCGCCTCAAGCTCAAGGCTCAAGCCATCGGCGTAGACAAGCTGGAAGCCGGCAGCAACGCTGGCCGCATTGAATTTTCCGAGGGAACGCGGGTCGACCCTATGACAATAGTGAAACTGGTGCAAACTCACCCGCAGATTTATCAATTGGCAGGTGCGAATCAGCTAAAATTCAAGCAGGATATGGACGACACTGAAACTCGCCTGACAGCCGTTACCGACTTGCTGGACGTGCTTACACCAAAGGAAACCACCGCCCCATGATACAGTTTTGTTTCAATCGCCCAGCGCGGCGTGCACTGATCAGCCTGTTCGCCATGCTGCCGCTGCTGCTTTTCAGCCACATCGGTCACAGCAGCGAAGAAGCGCGCTGGTTTCAGATTGAAGTGATCGTGTTCGCCCGTGGCAGCGGCGACTCGGGAGAGGAAAACTGGCCACGCAACCTCACATTGAACTACCCGTTCAATTGGGTAGAGCTACGCGACCCGGAAGACCCTCAGCCGCCACAACGCGGCTCTTCACGCTGGGGCGACACCCGCTCAATCCGGGATCCTTTGACGGACAGCGTCACATTGCCTGACCTGCAACGCGACCCTTATTACCAGCTGCCCAGCGCTGAGCGCCAGTTAAACCGCCATGCCAACGCCCTGCGCCGCCAAGGGGGACATCGAGTATTATTTCACGAGGCTTGGCGTCAGCCGTTTACGGCCAACCGGGAGACTCCCGCCTTAATCATTGCCGGTGGCGATATCTACGGGAGTCATTACGAGCTGGAAGGCAGCATTCGACTGACCTTGTCGCGTTATCTGCACTTGAACACGAACCTGTGGCTGACGCGCTTTGAACCCAATACCGGGCAGGCGCCGGGCAGCTGGCCGCAGCTACCCAATCGACCCGGTCAGCGGGTGGCCGAGGTGCCATCCGTAGTCAATTCCGGACTCGCCTCTCCCTTTAACACGCGAGACAACAATGCCTGGGGCCTAGCGCTGCTCAATGACGCCAGCTTGCCAGAGTTTTTGCGAGAACCCTACTTGCCCACTCGCATCGTAACCATGGATCAACAACGGCGTATGCGCAGTGAAGAGTTGCATTACCTGGATCACCCTTTAATGGGACTGCTGATCCGGATAACGCCCTATGATCGACCCGAAGCGGCCCGCTAAGCAGTCGGCCGCCTTGAAGGGATGCAGAGATTTTGCCGCTTGCGCTGCTGTACGGCTATTGAAAACATCGTGCCAGGCATGAGTTACACAGAGCCAAGCGGCCGTCGTTTTTTGACCAGCGGTTAGTGCGCTACGGCTTCCGGTTCTTCGTTTGCAGTCATCACGGCTTCATTTAAAGACACTACGTCTTCTGCCTGCAAACCTTTTTCACCTTCGAGGATTCCAAACTCCACACTCTGCCCTTCACTCAGGGAGCGGAAGCCTTCGCCGCGAATGTTACGGTAATGAACAAACACATCGGCACTGCCCTCACCACGAGTGATGAAGCCGTAGCCACGAGCGTTGTTAAACCATTTAACGGTACCTGACTGGCGCTCAGACATACTGATATACCCCATTATTCTTATTGAACGTTCTACTGTGAACCCACTGTATCGTCAGTGACAAGCTGGCTCAATTCTCACTGGGTCTGGCAAAGCTCCCCCAAGAAGCCCGTTTCAAAAACCCCATCAGTTGGAGCTTTTACGCCAGACGCGCTGCTGTTTTAAGACATATAAGCCCCAATGTCCAGCCTGACTTGCTGTTTTTGCGACACTCTTAGCCGTTTTCGTTATAGCGCAAGGGCATATTACGCAGCGCGGCCACCAAAACGTCTCGGACTGTTTCCATCCCGGCCTCCAACGTTTGGTAGATTTGCGGTAGATTTAGGGGCTCAGCCTCTAAACCTGCGGCCCAATTTACGCACAAGCACACGGAGGCGTATTCCATAGCCAGCTCCCGGGCCAAAGCCGCTTCCGGCATTCCCGTCATGCCCACCATATCCACACCATCTCGCACCAGCCGACGCACCTCTGCGGCGGTTTCCAGACGCGGGCCTTGGGTGCAAGCGTAAACTCCCATCGGGTTATGAGCCACGCCCATTTTCTCCAGCGTCTGAAGCAGGTGCGATCGCAATGATGGGCTGTAAGGGTGGGTGAAATCGATGTGCTGCAATATGCCGTTGTCGCGTAGGTTGAAGGTGTGCTTCCGACCCCAGGTGTAGTCGATCAATTGATCCGGCACGGCGATTTTTCCGGGATTCAGTGTAGGCGCCAAACCACCGACCGCATTGACCGCCAAAACCTGTTTAACGCCCAACTGGGACAGAGCCCAAAGATTAGCCCGGTAGTTGATTTCGTGAGGCGCTAAGCGATGATCACGCCCGTGACGCGGCAAAAACGCGACGTTTTGCCCGGCGAGCCGCACCAGAAGAATGTCGTCCGAGGTCTCTCCGTAAGGGGTCGCGTCAGAGTGTCGAGACACGACCTCCACCTCTGGCAGCTGCTCCAGGCCGGAACCTCCGATTACCGCACAAGTCACGCCAGCTGCTTGCACACTCAACCTCCCGGCGGCAGAGCGTAAATACCAGACAGATTACGCCACAAGCCTCGGTAATCCATGCCGAACCCAAACACATACTCATCCGGCACTCGCAGGGCCACAAAATCGGCCTCCACCACTGGCGCCGAAGGCAATGTTTTACGTGCTAACACAGCGGTTTTTACCTCGGCGGCGCCCGCTCGCTGACAGTAATCAACAATCGCGGCCAGAGTTATACCCCGATCCAGAATATCATCCACAATCAGCACCTGACGACCATCAAGCGCCTCTTGGGGATGGCGTCGCCATTCCAAGGAGCCTCCTGCCTCCCCCTGGTTATACCGGGTGGCGTGGACGTAATCCAATTGCAGTGGAAACTGAAGCTGGGGCAGCAGCTGCCCCAGGGTCACCAGGGCACCGTTCATCACCCCAAGCACCAGTACCGGCTCTGTCGCAGAGAAACTGGCGTTAATCTTTCCCGCCATGCGCTGCAAAGCCTCGTGCACTTCGGCTTCACTGAACAGGCAGCGTACGCCTTTAGCCAGCAAGGGCATCATCCACTGGGCACTATCCACGGGGGAAGTCCTTGCCTTCGTGAGACACTGCCGGCGCAGACGCCTCCCGAGCCAGAGTAATGGGATCAGCCAGGTGCAAAGTGGAAGTGGGGAATGCGACGCTGGCTCCGTGCCCTTGAATGATAGCCATGATACGCAGCAGGACATCCTGCTTGATCTCATGGTAGTCAACCCAGTCTCGGGTCTTGGTAAAGGTGTACACGAAGAAATCCAGTGAGCTGGTGTTGAACGTCACAAAGTTCACGATCAAGACCCGCTCTTCGGTTTCTATGTCCGGATGCTCCAGCAACATGGCCTTGACGTCGGCTACGATCGGCGCCATTTTGTCCGCGTCGGCATAGCGGATACCTATGGTTTCATAAATACGACGATGCTCCATACGCGACGGGTTCTCTACCGCTACCTGCGTAAATATGGAGTTGGGCACGTAGAGCGGCCGACGGTCAAACGTGCGGATTCGGGTCAAACGCCAGCCGATGTCTTCCACGGTGCCTTCGATTTCCCGGTCTGGCGAGCGGATCCACTCTCCCACGGCAAACGGTCGATCCATGTAGATCATCAGCCCACCAAAAAAGTTAGCGAGCAAGTCTCGTGCGGCAAACCCTACCGCCAGCCCCCCTACCCCGCCAAAGGCCAGCACACCCGCAACGCTATAACCCAGTGTTTGCAATAGCACCAGTCCAGCGGTAATGACCACGGCGATACGGAGTAGCTTGCCGACGGCCAGCACCGTTGTCGGGTCTGAGGGTTCACCTCGATGGGGCGCTAAAAACTCCTGCTCCCCCAAACCCACGAGGCGTACCAAAAACCAGGCCACCAGGACAAACACACCCACTTGGCGAACCAGGTGAACCGCTTCCAGGAGCTCCAACTGAGCACCCCGGTGCGTGAGGTAACTTGCCCAACTCAGGCCCACGAGCCAGATCAGCCATTTGAGTGGCGGTTGTAAAGCTTTAAGCACCAACGCAAACCAAAGACCATTAGTGTCTTCTGCTTTTCGCGCGATGCGAACCACCACCTTGGAGGCCACAATAGCGGCCACGAGAGTAAAGCACACCACTCCGAACGCGTGCACTATCCACAGCATGTCTCTATCCGCGAGATCCAGTAGCCATTCCCATAAAGCCATTAGTGTATTTCCACTTGCGAAAGCCCTGACTGCATTTTTGCCAAGCCGCACTTAGACCGATATTTTATTTGGCCGGCCAGGGCTAGATTTATTCGTGCTGTCAGGAGTATACAGTTCACCAAACAAAAACCAAAACCTACTGAAAAATTAAACAATTAGGAGCATTACTGAATAAAATTCTCGAATGTAGTGACCCCCGCCCTGGCAACGGGCAGCAATATTCGGCAAGGAAAAGCCGTGCTAAGGTACCGAAAACTCACCAGCACGACGCAGGAGTACAGTTATGGTGCTTCACTATCCAATCATTGGTGCCTGGTACAAGGATCGGGAGGAACAGCAGACCTTTGAAGTAGTCGCCATCGACGAACAACGGGGTACCGTCGAAATTCAATACCTTGATGGTGCCATTGGCGAATTCGATCTAGACGCCTGGCACCGCTTGCCCTTGCTGGCGGCATCACCCCCTGAAGACGCCGACGCTGCGTTTAGTTTGAGCCGGGAAGATCGCTGGCTAGGCGATCAGGGCGCCTCTTTCAGCCCTTGGGACGACCCTCTCGATCATATAGAGCCGGAACTGTTTCCGGGCACTGACGACGACTGACCCCATCCTGCCCGCTATCGCGACCGTTTGATCGCCATGAGTGGCCTATCCAAAAAAGGCCTTTTCGAATACGAGCGATAGATCCACGGAAGGGTAACTTTCAAGCGGCCAGCCGCATAGCCCGTCACGGAGCGGGAAGTGCCTTCCCCCCTCCACCAAACTCGCGTTCTAAAAATTCCTGTTGCACACCGCCCAATACTGTATATAATCCCACTAACTGTACAAAAACACAGAAAATACTTGGGGGACGCCATGTACAACCTCACCAGTCGACAGGAACAGGTCTTACAGCTAATCAGAACCTATGCTGAAGAAACCGGCTACCCGCCCACTCGGGCCGAAATTGCCCGTATCCTGGGCTACAAATCGGCCAATGCGGCGGAGGAGCACATTAAGGCCTTGGCACGTAAAGGCGCCATTGAGGTTATCCCGGGAGCTTCTCGCGGTATAAGGCTCCCAGACACCCAACAGGGGATCCCCCTGGTGGGCCGAGTTGCCGCCGGCAACCCCATTCTCGCCCAGGAACACATCGAAGATTACTGCGATGTGCCTCCCAGCTTCTTCAATCCCCGCGCCGACTTTTTACTTCGCGTGAACGGTATGAGCATGAAGGATGCCGGCATTCTCGACGGAGATCTGTTAGCCGTGCATCGTACCGAGCAGGCCCGCAATGGACAGATCGTAGTGGCGCGCATTGGCGAGGAAGTCACGGTAAAGCGCTTTAAGCGGATTGGCAACCGGGCGCAGGTCGAACTGTGGCCGGAAAACCCGGATTTTGATGTGATTGAAGTAGACCTCAGGGACCAGGAGTTTTCCATCGAGGGGCTGAGCGTGGGAGTGATTCGTCGTGATTAATGCAAGCTTGCATGGCGCACCCCAGCCGCTCGCCAAAGGCGGTATCACCGAGCTGGTTCTGACTCAGAACGCACCGGACCAAACCCAACTCCTACTGCCTATGGTGGCGCACCTGAGCCGGAGCTGCCAAGACCGGTGGCTGACCTGGATCAGCCCCGGCCCAGTTGATCGCGGCTTGCTGGAGCGCTATGGCGTCGACACCACTCGCATCCGCTTAATTCACATTAATGACCAGCACGATGCTCGCTGGATCGTCTGGGAGGCACTGGCCAAGGGCAACAGTCATACGGTCATTGCCGCTCCTGGCAAGCTGACAAAGCGGGAAATGCACTTATTGGAGGGAGCTGCTCAGCGCGGAGAGTGCCAGGGATTGATGCTGAGAATGCGCTAGCGACCAATCCCGTACAACTTACAACCCGCCAACTCAAAAAGGTGGGAAAGTAACTTATCTGGCTTCGGGAGTAGGTTCGGCTACGAGGGCAGGTGCAAGCACCCGTGCTGAATATCAGTGATAAACGGGCGTTTCGTTGTCTTTAAATTCACCCATAAAGTCTTCCATACCTTCATCGGCCAAATCACTGGCCGCTTCCATACCCGCTTCGATCATCGCTTTGGCAACGTCAAACTTTCCCTGCTGCATGTACGAAAGGGATTCAGTGGAAAAGCGGATGCTGACCAGAGGTTCACCTTGCTCATCGGCGCGCTGCAACACCACGTCGCCATTGGCCAACTCAACAATTTCGTAAAGGGGTGATGACATAAAAACTCCGCACACCAGGCTGAATCGCCAGGCACCAATGTGGGGCTGATTGTACCATGCCAAGGGGAAATGCGCGACTGGACACTACCACTCGGTGGTGCTTTCCCTCTGCCTAACGATCAACTCATTAAGCGCTCGGTAGGCCGTCTGCAAGCGCTCGGCAGTGACCGGTAAGGGCGCGGCCACCGCTTCCAGGTCAACAGCCTGAATGCGGGCTGCATCCTGATGCGCGGTCGGTTTCTCGGGAAACTGCCAGCAGGCGGCATAGCTGGCATGTAGTTGAGTCAGCCAGCTGGCCGGCTGGCGACGCAGCTCTTGAAGCTCACGTACTTCGGCCGGGGACTTGCCTTGAGCCATTAGGGCTTTGTGCAAATCGCTTTCATTATGAATGCCAGCAACCTGGGTCAGCGCATAATTTTCACCCAATTCGCGCAGATAATGGCTGTAGGCACACATCAGGTGGAACGCGCCAGCATCCAGAAGAGCCTGGCGTTGCAGTCGTTCGCTCGCGCTTCCTTCCGGCAGCCCGTCCAGCTGCGCCAAGACGGCGCGCGCATACGCCAGCTTTTGGTTGACCATGCCCAGGCTGGTCGCACTCATCATCCCCACTCCCGTTTAAACGAGCCTGGCGTCAGCTGCCAGGCTATTTCTCATTGGTCACCCACTTGCCGTTTTTGTAGAACGCTTTCCAGCCAGTGGCTTTGCCATCGACTTCTGACTGCACGTATTGCTCTTTGGTTTTACGGCTAAAACGCACTAGGGTCTTATTCCCATCTGGGTCTTTAGTGGGAGCGGAAAACAAAAAGCGATACTTGGGATCGATCTCATCTTTATGCGGCAGAAGCTCTTCAACCAGCGGTGCACGCGTCTCCCGGTTTTTGGGAAACTGGCTTGCGGCGAGAAACAGTCCCGAAGCGCCATCGCGCAACACATAGTGGTCGTCCACTTTGACGCAGCTAAGCTCAGGCATGGGCACTGGGTCCATTTTCGGTGGTGCTGCTTCGCCGCTCTTGAGTAACTTGCGGGTATTTTTACACTCGCTGTTGGTGCAACCGAAGTACTTGCCAAAACGGCCAGTTTTAAGCTGCATCTCACTGCCGCACTTGTCGCACTCCAGGGTGGGCCCTTCGTAACCTTTTAATTTAAAGGTGCCCTCCTCCACTTCATAACCGGGACAATCGGGATTGTTGCCGCAAATATGGAGCTTGCGCTTTTCGTCCAGGAGATAACTGTCCATGGCCGTATTGCACAGCTTGCAACGACGTTTGGTACGCAGCAAGCGAGACTCGGCTTCTTCGTCCGCATCAGCATCCACCGCTTCATCGCCGGAGACGAGATTCATGGTATTTTTACAGCGCTCCTTGGGCGGAAGCGCATAGCCGGAGCAACCCAAAAACACACCTGTACTGCCGGTTCGAATCTGCATGGGCCGGCCGCACTTATCGCAGGCAATGTCCGTATCCGTGGGACTGTTACTGCGCATACCGTTTTCTGTGCTTTGCGCCTGCTGCAATTTTTTAGAGAAGTTCGCGTAAAAGTTATCCAGCACTTGCCGCCAGTTGCGCTGCCCTTGGGCAACCTCATCCAGTGATTCTTCCATGTTGGCGGTGAAGCCGTAGTCCATGAGGTCATCAAAGCTCTCCACCAGCCGCTCGGTGACGATATCCCCCATCTTTTCTGCATAGAAACGGCGGTTTTCCAGATGCACGTAGCCGCGATCTTGAATGGTCGAAATAATGGATGCGTAGGTAGAAGGACGGCCTATGCCGCGTTTTTCCAGCTCTTTCACCAAACTCGCTTCACTGTAACGCGCAGGTGGCTTGGTAAAATGTTGGTTCGGGTCAAGTTTGGTCAGCGGCAGGTCTTGCCCGACTTTCAGATCGGGAAGCACCACATCCTCGTCCTTCTTGGCCACGGGCGGCAGGACTTTCAAAAAGCCGTCAAACCGGATAACTCGGCCGCGAGTGCGCAGTTCGTACTCACCGGCTTTGACCACGATTGAGGTACTGGTAAATTCGGCAGGGCTCATTTGACAGGCCACAAACTGCTGCCAAATTAAATTGTACAGCCGCTCGGCATCACGCTCCATGCCGCTCAACTGGTTGGGACGAATACCGACACTGGAAGGACGGATCGCTTCGTGCGCCTCTTGCGCGCCCTCCTTGCTTGAATAGGTTACGGGGTTTTCAGGCAGGTAGGGCTTGCCATACTCATCGAGAATAAATTCCCGGCAGTTTTCCACCGCCTCTTTACTGAGATTGGTGGAGTCGGTACGCATGTAGGTGATGTAGCCCGCTTCGTATAAGCGCTGCGCCATCATCATGGTTTTCTTCACCCCGAACCCGAGCCGGGTACTGGCGGCCTGCTGCAAAGTCGAGGTAATAAAGGGCGCAGGCGGTTTGGAACGGGTGGGCTTATCTTCCCGATCGACTACCTCATAATGACTTTCTTTTAAGTCCGCAACGGCCGCCATGGCCTGGCTTTCGTTGATGGGTTTAAATGCTTCGCCGCGATGCTTTTTAACTTCAAAGCGCACGTCTTTATTATCGTTTGCGCGCAGCTCGGCAAACAGGCTCCAGTACTCCTCTGGGACGAACGCGCGGATTTCCCGCTCGCGCTCCACCACCAACCTAACCGCTACTGACTGAACCCGGCCAGCGGACAACCCACGGGCCACTTTCTCCCACAACAGGGGCGACACCATGTAACCAACAACTCGGTCGAGGAAACGCCGTGCCTGCTGCGCCTGAACCCGGTCTTCATCAATACGGCCTGGGGTTTTAAACGCGTTTTGGATCGCACTTTTGGTGATCTCGTTGAACACCACCCGGCGGTACTGATCTTCATTGCCGCCGATCGCCTGCTGAAGATGCCAGGCAATGGCCTCCCCCTCGCGGTCCAAATCCGTCGCCAGATAAATGGTGTCAGCGCGAGCGGCAAGCTTCCTGAGTTCATCGACTACTTTTTCCTTGCCTGGGAGGATTTCGTAGTGCGCCTCCCAACCGTGTTCAGGGTCAATGCCCATACGGTTAATCAACTGCTGTTTTTGCTTCTTCGCTTTGTAGGCGGCCTTTTCCTTCGGTGCCATTTTTCGGGTTTGGGCGGCTTGGCGCGCACGCTCTTTGGGGTCCACCGGCTTGGAGCCACCACTGGTTGGGAGGTCGCGAATATGACCAATACTGGACTTGACCACGAAGTCGCTGCCCAAGTACTTGTTGATCGTCTTCGCTTTGGCGGGCGACTCGACTATAACTAAGGATTTCCCCATAGCGCTCTTCTTATATTCCCGTAACAGTGAATTGGGCCGACCGAACACCCCCGTCAATGGGCGAGCTGGTGCCTACGGAGTGAGCTAATCTGTAATAAAACAGGCTCAGAGGTGCGCATATATAAGACCTGATTCCCTCAGGGTCAAGTCAGTAACCGCCAGCCGATAGGTCGCAGGGATAGATTTCAGCGTCTCACGGAGGTTTTGCAACGACTCTAACCAAGCTGGGCCCGCACCTTTCATACGAGTTGTATCTTATTGATATTAAATGGTTTTTTACGCTAACAAGAACCTGGTTTGCGGAGTCCTGGCGCGGATCTGAAATTCTCGCTAGGATTTTTCCACTGATGGCGTCAAAATCTGCTTTAACCCTGACCTTTTTGGGACCGGATCCGACTCATGCTTTCGATCACACTGCTGTTGGTAGTGATTCTTTTGGCGCTCATAGGGGCCCACCTGGCTGACCGTTGGCAGAAGCGTCAACGACGCAGCCAGCTGCGGCGTAAGCGTCTGCGCATTCAGCTGCAGGATCTGGAAGAGATACTGATCTGCCTGGAAGACACTCTTCCAGAGCGGGACGTCGCGCGCCGCGTGAACCAGGAGGTAATGACCCTATTGGAGGAGATCCGCCTTTACGAGCGCAACAGCCCGGAGCCTTGGGAGGCGCGCCTGCGTCAAGCACAAGCGCGAGAGGCCGAGTGGGACACACCGCAAGCATTGAATCGCCTTCGGGAAAGTGACAGCCAGATTGCCCGCGCTCAACAGGGCTTACAGAAAGCCGGGGAGCTGCTACGCCGCCAGCATACGCGGGGCCAGCTTGAGCGCGAAGCACTGGACCTCTATCTGAAACAACTGTCCTGGGCGCAACTGATGATCAGTGTGATTTCCTTTGTCGCCCAAGGCCACAAAGCCATTCGGCGCGGCGATTACTCAGTTGGGCAGTCCTTTTATAAGAAAGCGCAAAGCCTCCTGGTCGGGCATGCTCACCCGGACCCGCAACGGAGCCAGATGATCCAGGAGCTCAGCCAAATCATCCTGGGTGAACGTAAGGCACTAAGCCCAGAGCTGATGCCTGAAATCGGCTACAACCCAGCGTGAGCCTTACTCAGAGCCGTCAGCATCTCGCACAGCTGCTCCAGCTCCCCCGCTTCGCGACTTTCGGTCCAATAGCAGTACCAGCCATCCGAGTCTGCACCTATTCCCAGCACCGAGGTGGGCAGCTCTGGAACACATTGCTCCAGACAGTCCATTTCCGCCGGATCTGGGCGGCCGCTATCCTGCCAGGCCCAGCGCTGCAGAAAGTGTTGCTCGTGGTCGTAGGCGGCTCGCACCAGCAGCCAACGTCGTTCCGGTACGCGGGTATGATGTTTGGGCAAGCGGTAAATGGCCATCTGCTCAGGTGCATCAAGGTCCGTGGCCTGCCTGGGTAGCGCACCTATGGACACCTTGATGCCCCGCTTCATGGCTCGGTTGCGCAGGTCAGCCTGGCGACGCTCAGCGCGACTTGGCTGCAACATCATGACGGGACCAAAGGCCATTGCAATGACCCCAATTAGCGTCGCCAAAATCCAAATATTCATAGTGTCTCGACTGCAGGAAGCTGATCAGCAGATACCCCCACGGCGCGTGAATATCCGAGGTAACATCGTGCTAGTATAATCACGTGGTTTCTTTGGTTACCTGTCTTTTTAGGTTCGACACACGGGAGTGAAAACGATGCCCTGTTACAAACACATTATCGCCGGTTTAGACCTCTCCGACGAATCCTCCCAAGTGCTGGAACGAGCCGGGGATTTGGCGCGGGCCTGTGGCGCCACACTCAGTGTTGCGCACGTGATAGAGCCGCTGACCTTCGCCTACGGCGGGGACATGCCGGTCGACCTCTCGGAAGTCCAGGAACAGCTTCAACTCAAAGCCGAACAGGAATTGAGACGCTTGTGCCAACTGGTCAAACACCCCGTGCAACAAGAACACGTACTGGTGGGTCAGGCGGCCACCGAACTGCACTACCTGGCCGCTCAGGAGAACGCTGACTTAATCATTGTGGGCAGCCACGGGCGGAAAGGCTTTGCACTGTTACTGGGCTCCACCTCCAACAGTGTGCTGCACGGCGCTGGTTGTGATGTGTTGGCGGTGTTGGTCAGACAGCCCACCACTCCAGATAACTAAGCGTCGTCCTGCTGCAAATCTTCCAGCTCTGCCCAGCGCTCGAAACAGAGCTCCAACTCATGTTCCAGTTGCGCCAACTGTTTCATATGAGCGTCGATATCCTCCGCTGAACCTGAGTAAAAATCCGGTTCAGCGACTTCCTTTTGCAGTGTACTGAGCTGCTCTTCCAATGCCTCGATGCGTCCGGGTAGCTCCTCAAACTCGCGCTGCAGCTTATAGCTTAATTTCTTAGCCTTGGGCCGCTTCGGCGCGCTGGATGGGGCCACTGGCGTGGGTGTCTCATCCTTCGCGCCCTCTTCAGGCCCCTCTTCCGTCCAGCGGCCGCCTTGACGCAGCCAGTCGTCATAGCCGCCCACATACTCGAGTACCTGTGCGCGCCCTTCAAAGGCGATAACGCTGGTAACGATATTGTTGAGAAACGCTCGGTCGTGGCTCACCAACAACACGGTGCCGTCGTAGTCCATCAAAATATCTTCCAGCAACTCCAGGGTTTCCACGTCCAAATCGTTGGTAGGTTCGTCCAACACCAACAAGTTGGCCGGCTTGCTGAACAGCTTCGCTAGCAAAACCCGATTGCGCTCACCCCCGGACATCGCCCGCAAGGGTGTGCGCGCGCGCTCGCCGGTGAACAAAAAATCCCCCAAGTACGAAATAATGTGTCGGGACTGGCCATTGAGCTCAATGTATTCACGCCCCTCCGCGATGTTATCCACCGCGCTTTTATCCAGATCCACCTGATCACGCAGCTGGTCAAAATAGGCCACGGCCAGATTGGTCCCCAGACGGACACTGCCCTCCTGCGGCTCCAGCTCGCCCAAAATAAGCTTCAACAGGGTGCTCTTGCCCGCCCCGTTTGCGCCCACCAGGCCGATACGGTCGCCGCGCATAATGACAGTGGAGAAGTCACGCACAATCTGCTTATCGGCAAACCCGTAGCTGACATGCTTGAGCTCCGCCACCAATTTCCCGGAATTCTCCCCAGAGCTGATGGAAAATTTTGCGCTGCCGATTAATTCCCGCCGCTGAGTGCGTGTTTCCCGCAACGCTTTCAAAGCGCGTACACGCCCTTCATTACGAGTCCGGCGCGCCTTAATTCCTTGGCGAATCCAGGTTTCTTCCCGGGCCAGTTTCTTGTCAAACAGGGCGTTGTGGCGCGCCTCCTCGGCTAACGCTTGCTCTCGGTACACCAGATAACGCTGGTAGTCTCCTGCCCAGGTACGCAGGTGGCCCCGGTCCAACTCAGCGATGTGGGTGGCTAAATTTTGCAGCAGAGAGCGATCGTGCGTGATAAACACCAGAGCACCGGTGTAGTTCAGCAGCTGGTTCTCCAACCACTCGATGGCGGCAATATCCAGGTGGTTGGTGGGCTCATCCAGCAACAGTAAGTCGGGCTCCAGCACCAGCGCTTTGGCCAGAGCCACCCGCCGACGCCAACCACCGGAGAGTTCACGCATGTAGCGGTCCCCTGGCAGGTCGAGGCGCGTCAACACAGTATCCACTTGCTGCTGAAGCTGCCAACCATCGCGGGCTTCGATTTGCTGTTGCAGCTCAGCCATCCGGGTCAGGCTGTTCTCGTCGCCACGCATCGCCAAAGCGTGATATTCACTCAACAAGGCGCCCATGCCTTCCAGGCCATCGGCGACCACATCAAACACGAGCCGATCATCCGCTTCGGGAAGATCCTGCTCCAGACGCGCCATGCGGATACCCGGATCGCGGCTGACGGTGCCGCTGTCCAAATCAACCTCACCCGCCAGAACTTTCAACAGGGTGGATTTACCCGTGCCGTTGCGCCCGATCAGGCACAACCGCTGACCGCGCTCTATACTGAGGTCTACGCCATCGAGCAGAACTTGTAATCCGTAGCTCAAGGTAGCTTTTTCGATATTAATCAGGGGCATAGGGGCTACTTTTAAAAATAGAATTAGCTTAGGAGGGGCTGGCGGCTTAACGCGGAGGCTGCTATGCTCATGAACACTTTCGGCACTCGGGTGCCCAGACGCCTCGACGCGCATCATACAGGGTTTGGGACCCCTCTCACAGGGGAAAAATACTCCGGCGAAATAACCGTCACCGCAAGCGACGAGCGTCTAAAATAAAGATTCAATAACAGGTCACACAGCTGAGGTATAGTCAATGTGGGCGATTTTGAGAGCTGGACGAAGCTACCGGGGAACCTGGGCTGCCCTGGCATTTTTCAGTTCCCTTTGGGCCGTTCATGGCGTCCAGGCCGAGGAAGGCTCGGCGCTTTCCACTTTAGAGAAACAACGCGAAACTTACCTTGAAGCCCAGCGCGCCCTGGGCCAACGGCAGATGCAGCGCTATCAAAGCCTAGCCGCCGAGCTGGAAGATTACCCACTGTTGCCCTACCTGCAATATCAGGAAATGACCCGCAGCCTGAGCCGGCTCACCAGCGACGAAGTGGCTAATTTTCTGTATCAGCATCCGTACAGCTACCTGGGCGAACAGCTCCGCCAGCGCTGGCTACACCACCTTGCCGGACAAGAGCGTTGGGACGAGTACCGGCAGTTCTACCATGCCGACCTCAGAGACACGCGCCTTAACTGTTACCAACTTTTCGCACGCCTACACAATGACGACATCAGCGCATTGGATGAAGTGGCGCCACTGTGGAATGTCGGGCAATCCCAGCCAAACGCCTGCGATCCGTTGTTTGCACGCTGGATGGAAGCTGGCCGGCTCACGCCAGAAATCGCCTGGGAGCGCCACAGCAAAGCTCTAAAAGCTCGCAATCGGGGCTTGGCCGCCTACGTGGGACGACTCATGTCCGAGGAGCAGCAGCGCCTGGCTGCACTCTACCGAGAAGTTGACCTCAACCCCGACCGCCTGAGTCAAATGGGTCGTTTTAGTACCCAATCTCCCCAGATGCGCGAAATCATTCTGCATGGACTGGATCGATTGGCCCGTCGTGATGCCCCCAAAGCTCTGCATCTGTGGCATCGCTACGACGCTCAGCAGTTATTTGAGGACCATGACCGACTGGAAATACAGCAGCACATTGCCACACGGTTGGTTTTCCAAAACAGGCATGGCGAAGCTGAAAAACTGCTGGCGCAGAGCCCCTACTTAACAAGCGACGATCTCACTGAACGTTTGATTCGAAATGCTTTACGCCAGCAGGATTGGCAAAGTGCCTATAATTGGCTTGAACAATTGCCGGAAGCCAGTCAGCAGACAGATCGCTGGCGCTACTGGCGCGCACGCCTGATGGAAGAATTGGAGCTGGAACCGGAACAAGGCCGCCCAAGCGCCAGAGATCTGTACGCGATGGTGGCCGCGACACGCGGTTTTTACGGATTCTTGTCAGCGGACATTCTGGGTTATGAATATCGGTTGCTGGACCGCCCGGTGGAAGTGACCGAGATTATGCTGAAAAACGTAGAGCAAATGCCTGGCATAACGCGTGCGCGTGAACTCCTGCTAACAGGAGACGTAACCAATGCCAGCCGGGAGTGGTTCCACACCACGCGGACACTGGATGCCCAATCCGTCATTGCCGCTGGCAAGCTAGCGGAGCATTGGGGTTGGTACCGCACCGGCATTCAGGCCACCATTCGTGCCCGCTCCTGGGACGACTTGCAAATGCGTTTCCCCCTGGCCTACCGGGAGCAGATGGACATTGCCGCCGAAGCAACGTCTATCAATCCGCATCTTTTGTTTGCCATCGCCCGCCAGGAAAGTGCCTTTATGGCCGACGCTCGCTCCCCTGCCGGCGCTTTGGGGCTGATGCAACTCATGCCCACCACAGCCCAATATACGGCACGGCGGGCCGGCATCCCCTACCGTAAGCACGACCTGTTAAGTCCGGAAACTAACATTGACCTGGGTAGCCGTTATTTGCACCAGCTGCTCAACGAGTTTAATGGTAACCGGATCTTGGCCGCCGCCGCCTATAACGCCGGCCCCACCCGTGTTCGGCAGTGGCTCGGCGCCACTGAGCGGAAGCTTCCCTACGATGTCTGGATCGAAACCATTCCATTCCAAGAAACCCGCGGCTATGTGCAAAACGTCTTAGCCTTCTCCGTTATTTACGGCTATCGACTGGGAGAGCTCAGCCCGGTCATCACCCCCGAAGAAGCTCAAAATCGATTGTAACCTGGCCCGGCTGCCCACTGTGTAATGCGAAGTTGCACAGTGGCGGCCAGATCCGAAACGACAATCGACACCAAACCCTTGGCAGAGATGGCGATAGCCTCTACTATGACGGTCGGCACTCCGTCGTATAACCTTCCCTGGGCTCACGCTCTAACTTTGCACTGGACTTGGCAGTAACTTCAATGTCTGAGCTACTCCCTCTGTTAGCCCGTCAGCCGATTTTCAATCGGAAAATGCAGGTGGTCGCCTATGAGTTACTGTGTCGGACCAGCGATGTAAACCAGGCCATCTTCGATAATGGCGACAGGGCTAGCTCCCAAGTCATTCTGCATACCTTCACTGACTTGTCCATTGCCAACGTGGTCGGGCAGCACCAGGCTTACATCAATTTCACCCGCACTCTGCTACTGACTCCGCCGCCGTTTGATCGCAGTCAGTTGGTCGTTGAAGTCCTGGAAGGCCAACAAATCGATGCCGAAATGCTGGATAGCCTTAAAATTTTAAAGGACCAGGGCTACACCATTGCCCTTGATGACTTCGTGCTGGGCCCTGAAACTGAACTTCTGCTCCCCTATGCCGACATCGTAAAGCTCGACGTGCTCGCCCTGAATGAGCGCCAGCTCCAAGAGCATATTGATTATTTGAAACCGAAAGGAAAAATCCTCCTGGCGGAAAAAGTGGAAACGTACGAAACGCTGGAGTTTTGTAAGCGCGTGGGCTTCGATTTGTTTCAGGGGTATTTTCTCGCGCGCCCAAAAATCATCAAGGGGCGCAAGGTTGCTGAGAGCAAACAAGCCGTCCTTCAGTTACTCAGCGTACTGCACGACCCGAACGTTTCGACAACCCAAGTGGAACGCCTGATTTCTCAGGACCCCATGCTGAGCTATAAACTATTGAAGCTGGTGAACTCCGCAGCGTTTGGCCTTCCCCGCACCATTGAATCTTTACGTCAGGCCATCACCCTTCTGGGCATGAATATCATCAAAAATTGGGTCAACCTGTTAGCCATGGCGAACCTGGGAGATAAACCCTTGGAGCTCAGCGTGGCAGCGCTCACCAGGGCTCGCATGTGCGAAACGATCGCTCAAGCTGGCCACAAAGGAGCCCGATGCGACACGTTCTTTACGGTTGGCTTGCTATCCACCTTGGACGCATTCATGGATGTACCGCTCGAATCCCTACTAACCAACATTTCACTCAGCCCAGAGATCACGACCGCATTACTGAAACACGAAGGGGATGAAGGTGTGGTTCTGAATATCGTTGCACACTACGAGCGCGGAGAGTGGGACCTGATCGACTGGAACTACTTAGAAAAACAACAGATCACGCCGGATGTGCTCTCGCACATGTACCTAGATGCCCTCGCCTGGGTATCTGACACCATGGATAATATGGCCATCAGCCGCAATTGAGTCCGCACTGAACAGGGCTGCAACCTAAGTTTGCACCTGACGCCGGACAAATTCCTCCAACTCCTGGCTGTCAAATGGCCAGTTCAGTTCCGCGTTCGAATTAGCCACGGCAATGACGGGGATCCGCACACCATAGCGTTCAATCAAGTCATCCGAATCTGCAATTTCCACCTCTTTCAACCATAGGCGCCGCGAGGCCAAATGCGGTTCAACTAAGGCGCGCGCTTGTTCACAAAGGTGGCAACCGCTCGTCGTGTAAAGGATTATCTGCTTCATGTGTTAACGCAATCGACTGTTGTCCGCGAGATGGCTGACCCGTTCTCCGCTATGTTTCCGCGCACATAAAGAACAGAAAAGTCGGCCAGCCCCTTAAGTGGCTATGGTAACCCACACATCCAGGTCGGGTAAAAGAGCAACAGGCGCGCCACAAAAAAGGGGGGCGTCAGCGCTAAAGCCAATAGCGGTAACTGAGCACGGAGCTCAACGCAATCAGCACTAAAAGCGTCAACCACAGCCGGCCAGAACCACTGGAAGCGCGCCCCGGGCCCGAGACTTCGACGGAAGATCGCGGCGGCAAGTGAGTGACCGGGCGAGACCGATGGATCGGGGCATGAGCCGTGCTGAGCCGTTCGACAGATGGAGCCGGTTGCGGTCGACTCTGCAGCCTCGGAGGTACAGAAATTTTGGAAGGCATCGCCCGCACGCTGGTTCGGCCCAAATCTTCAACGGGACCAATGACACCAAAACTCAACGTATCAAAGGACAGCTCATCACCCCGCCGCACCCGCGCCTCGGATACTCTTACGCCATTGAGATAGGTGCCATTGGCGGAGCCCAGGTCCTTAACGTACAGGAGCCCATCCTGGATTTCCAGGCGGGCATGGCGGCGGGACAAATGGGCCACGGCTAATGTGATATCACACTCACTGGAGCGGCCTACAAGAGTCGGGTTACGCACTGGATACACTCGCCCACCCAGCGCTACACTATTGGCTTTAAGTGTCCAAGTCGTTTTTTTCGTACTAAGGGACGGCGCGGATTTCTTGGGGTCAACCAGCTGCAACTCGATCTCGCCAAACGCTATGAGGTCTTTTTCCCGCAGTACATAGCCATCTGCCACTGGTTGGCCATTGACGTTTAACGGGTGATCAGGGGCGCAGTTTTTTAAAATAAGCTGATCGCCCTTGACCCGAATCTCAAACTGGCAATCCGCAACGACTGGACTGTTGATAACCAAGTGGTTACCGGCTTTTCTACCCACTTTGACGCCGGGCTCCACCAGCCAAATGGCACCGTATCGGTTCTTGGGATCGCGAAGTTTTAGCATTGCCGCTGTACCTGTGGTTGGATAATCCATTCCAGCCATTTAGGGCAGATAAAGCGACAATACCCCGCCGCCTAACGGCCCCTCGTTAGCCAAGTGTATGTAGCCCTGCCGTCCATGCGCGTGATGCAAAGCCGCTACCCGATGGGCAAACAGTAAACCTAAATTTGTGCTGCCGGTACTAAAAGAAACGCCGGCATTCTCAAGCAAGGGCGCGTCGAGCATCGCCTGCGGGTAGCCTCGACCATCGTCCGCTATCGCAAGACACAGCATACGGTCGACCACCTGTACACGAACCTCCATACGCTGGCGCGAGTAACGCACACAATTTACTAAGATATTATTGATTATGCCACCAATCAGATCACAGTCGAAATACCAACGCAGCTCTGGGTCACACACCACATCCACTTGCACGTTACGCGTTTGAAAAAGCATATCGTTACGCGCCAATTGATCTTCAATGACATCAACAACAACATGCTCATCCACCTGCACCATGATCTTTTCATGTTGCATACGATACAGCGCCAGAAGCTGCACAAGTTCGTTATTTATGCGCGAGGCCTCATAGCTAAGCGTGGAAAAGTACTTCTTTTGCGCGTCATTTTGGGGTGGCGCCTCCTGGACCATAACCTCCAGAGAATTCAGCAGCATTCCGAGGGAATTCTTCATGTCGTGAACACTGGACGCTAACACGAAGCTGAAATCCAATGTGTTTACCTGATCTTTGTCGGCTCGGCCGTTAGGGTCATCGTACATACTTTACTCCGAGTTTAAGCAGAACCTTTTCGCTCACATTGCTTGAGCAGATCCTGCAACTGTCGATAGCGCTGTAATTGCTCATGCCTGGCATCAATATGTTTGCCAACGAAATCCAAGGTTACACTCGCTTCAGCCAGTGTGGATTCGGTGATGCCCTGGGCCTCCATCTGATCGATCTGGGCTTGTGCCATATTCAGTCGAACGCCCAAGTGGTGCGGAAACTTTCTCAGCGCCAGCGCAAAATGCTCAATAGCACCGACATACTCTTTTGCTTCGTAGCAAGCAATTCCCTTTTTATTGATTTCGGCCACCAGCTTTCGGTTTTTATTGCTCGCTGGAACCTCTAGCAAATGATCGAGCTTCTGCAGTTGATTCTCGTCTCCCTCATGGCGTTTTACCAACTCACGCAGCAGCTTTTGTGCCTTTTCCTTTTGACCCAACGCATGATAAGCCTGCACCAGTTCAATCTCAGTATCCACACGACTGATGGGTTCAGACTGCAGCAAAGTTTCGGCCTCCGCCAATAATTGCTCACTTTTAGCCGTATCACCCTGACCGGAGTAGAGCTGGCTCTCCACCAACATCCGCTGCAGTTTGTCCTCGGGGCTTTTTCCAAAACGCTGGTCGTATTCTCCCAGCGCCTTGACGGCATCGCGGCTAATGGCTTTAGCTTTATCTCTGTCTTGGTGCCACAAACCGGCGGCGGTTCGCCCCAGGTTGAGGTAGTCACCTCCCCGCTCAAAGCAGGAATGCTCACCGAGCCGTACCGAGCGTTTGTAGGCACTCGCCGCGGTAATCATGTCGTTGTTGGCCATGGCGATATCGGCCAATTGTTGTTGCCGTAAGATTGATAATGGGGAAGCCGCCGCAGACTCCTGCAGCACGTCTTGAAGACGCTCGGTGGAGCCTTGTTCGCGCAGGATATCGACTTGCAGATCGTAAGCTTTCATGTAAAAAGGGTTGGTGGAAACGGCCTCTTCCAACCATTGCTGAGCGCCCAACAAATCGCCTTGGGCTTTTTTCACTTCAGCCAATCCCACCAACGCCCAATCCAGCGAGCGCTGCTCAAGCACCTTCTGGTAGACCATTTCCGCGGAATCATAATCGCCACGCTCGCAATACAAACGCCCCAGTAACTTCTGGCAGGCGCCGGCATAACGGCTGTCGGATTTAATTTCTTTCTGGCACAGGCCGATCGCGGTATCCAAATCGCCACCGTCGATGGCCTTGTGTATGGGCGCCAATACGGCGCGGCGCAACAGCAATCGATCCAGCCGCTGACGCAGTGCTTTCGTGGTAACTGGCTTAGCCAGGTAGTCGTCCGGCTCGCAATCGTATGCCGCCATAACGACATTCTTACTGGACTCGGCCGATACCAACACAAACAGACACTGGTTGCCGAGCAAGCGGCGTTGCCGCAAATCCTCAAGGACTTGCTGACCGTTCTTACCTTTACCCAAGTTGTAGTCACACAAAATCAGGTCGTATTGGTTGTCTTTACATTGGTGCAAGGCCTGCTGGCCATTACCCACCGTGTCCACGTCCCGTACGCCAAACTCCTGCAGCATTTTACTGACGGTCATGCGGAAGTTATCGAAATCGTCCACAATCAAAACCTTCAGCTTGCCGTAACCAGCATAAGCCATTGATTACCCTCTTCTACCGCACATCAATAGTGTCAGAATAGCTCACTTTCCCCAAGGAAGACGGATGAATTGACCCTGACGGCTAAGGGCCCATGCTCTATAATGCGCCCAAACCAATGGCCCAGGGGAAGCCCAATGCCCGAGTACCGATCCGACAGGCTTTATGCCGACCCCTTGGCGGGAGTCAGCCGCTTCGCCTTCGATCAGGCCGTGGTGGACGTGTTTCCCGATATGATCAAGCGCTCTGTACCTGGCTACGCAACCATTATCAATATGATTGGCGATCTGGCGGAGCGTTATGTGTTGTCCGGCAGCCGGTGCTACGATCTGGGCTGCTCTCTGGGCGCCGCCACCTTGGCGATGCGGCACCGCATTCGCGCCACGGACGTCAAAATAGTCGCTGTGGACAACTCCCCGGCGATGATCGAGCGCTGCCAACAAGTTCTGGCGGCAGATCCGGCAGAACCCGAAGTGGAGCTGATTTGCGCGGACATTCAGTCACTGCAACCAACCAATGGGAGTATGGCCGTACTGAATTTCACCTTGCAGTTTGTCCCTCTGGACCAACGCCTCGTTGTTTTGGAGCAGATTTACCAAGGGCTGAATCCGGGTGGCGTACTGATTCTTTCGGAGAAAGTGGTGTTTGAGGATCAAGTCCACAACGATTTGATGATTGAGCTGCACCACAACTTCAAACGCGCCAACGGGTACAGCGAGTTGGAAATCGCCCAAAAGCGCTCTGCTCTGGAACAAGTACTGCTTCCCGAGTCACTCGCGACCCACCGGGATCGCCTGCGTGCCGCCGGCTTTAGCAGTGTGGACGTCTGGTTTCAGTGTTTTAATTTTGCCTCTCTGATCGCCATTAAGTAGCCGTGTGTCAATGATTCAATATTATCAAGACTTACTCGACGCCCTGCCCCACACGGACCTGGCGGACTGGGCAGCCCAATTACCGAAGCAGCTAGCCGCCGGTCTTAGCGAGCAGCGCTATGGGGATTTGCCCAAGTGGCGCCAGTCACTGGCCCAGTTGCCTGACCTCCAACCTTCGGTTGTGGAACTGGACGGCAGCGTAACCGTGGGGCGCCCTGACGACTGCGACGACGCCACGCGAGCGGCGCTGCGCACGGCTCTGGAAGGGCTTATCCCTTGGCGCAAAGGCCCTTATTGGCTCTATGGCATTCATCTGGACACTGAGTGGCGTTCGGACTGGAAGTGGGACCGGGTGAAGCCTCATCTGGCACCCTTGAAGGACCGCTTGGTGCTGGATGTCGGTTGCGGCAATGGCTATCACTGCTGGCGTACTCTGGGCGAAGGAGCACGCCGGGTCATCGGCATAGACCCTTCACCTCGCTTTGTGGTGCAGTTCCAGGCCATTAAACAGTTGGCGGGGCGCCACTACCCGATTGATGTGTTACCCGTGGGAATCGAAGCCTTACCGGCAGATATGCAGGCCTTCGATACGGTGTTTTCCATGGGTGTGCTCTACCACCGCCGCTCGCCTATGGATCACCTGCGCGAACTCAAAGAAGCCCTGCGGCCCGGCGGTCAGCTGGTTCTGGAAACTTTGGTCATCGAAGGCAAGTTAGGCGAGGTGCTGGTTCCAGAGGGGCGCTACGGCAAAATGAACAATGTCTGGTTTCTTCCCAGCTGCCCAAGTTTACTCTCATGGATGAACAAGCTGGGTTTTAAAAACGCACGCTTGGTGGACAGTTCCACCACACGCCCAGATGAGCAACGAGCCACCGACTGGATGCGCTTTCAGTCACTATCGGACTTCCTGGACCCTGAAGATTCCAGCCGAACGGTGGAGGGCCACCCCGCTCCGGTACGAGCCGTATTCGTCGCGGAAACTTAGTGGGCGTACCACAAAATCGCAAAATAGTGGCACAAGGTGCCTGTGAGCACAAACAAGTGCCAAACAAAGTGGGCGAAGCGAATACGACTGTCCAGGACGTAGAAAACGACTCCCAGCGAGTAAGCCAAGCCCCCGCCCACCAACCACAAGATCCCAGGCAACGGCACGACTCGGGTCAACGGATGCAGGGCCACCAGAATCAACCAGCCCATCAAGAGATACAACCCCGTGGACCACACCGAATGGTTGAGCCAATTAAAGGCTTTTAACACCATACCCAGGGCCGCCAAACCCCAGACCACACCAAACAACGTCCAACCCCAGGGACCACTAAGGGCGCCCAGGGTAAACGGGGTATAGGTACCGGCGATTAACAGGTAGATAGCCGAATGGTCGATTATCTGACAAACGTCTTTGGCCCGCCCCGGTCGTAGAAAATGGTACAAAGTGGAGCAAAAGTACAGGACAATCATTGCCCCGCCAAACACCGAAACGCCCACCAGAAACGCGGGATCACCCAGCGTCAGACCGCGCGAAATGAGAAAAGGTAAAGCGACGATGGCCGCGAGCAATCCGACAAAATGGCTCAGGGTATTGGCCAGCTCTTCAGCGGCCGTTTGCGGCCGAACCGTCGCCAGATCGCCCTTAGCCATTCACTCCTCCAGGGGATGCAAAGAGGTGGTCAATCCAAACTCTTTATGAATCTGTGCGCACCATTGGTTTAGCCGCTCAATGGTTTTATCTTCCTGTTGATCTTCGTCAATGCCCAGACCGACAAATTCCCCAGCGCCGGGTATTTCCGCTTTCGATGCGTCAAACTCGTAACCTTCGGTGGGCCAGTGACCCACGATTTGTGCGCCGGATGAGACCACTACGTCGTGCAGCATGCCCATGGCGTCGAGGAAGTAGTCGCCATAACCAAATTGGTCGCCAAGTCCAAACAGCGCCACTTGTTTACCGGAAAAGTCCACGGCGGCGATATCATCCCAGAACTCTTCCCAATCGGATTGGATTTGTCCAAAGTCCCACGTGGGGATTCCCAAAATCACCTGCTGGTAGTGCCCAAACTCCAGTTGGGTGGCGTCGGCAATGTCATAAACGTCCACCACTGAGTCGCCGAAACACTGCTGAATTAAGTGAGCCACGCGCTCGGTATTCCCGTCGTCACTACCAAAAAACAATCCAATCTCGCCCACAGTTACCTCACGCCTCCTGAACAGAGTGCGGATTCTCCCAATATTGCCGGAACCACGCAAGAGTCCTACCTATCGAGTATTCAAAGGGTTCCTTGTTTTTCAGACCTCTTATCTGGGACGGTCCGGGAGTTAGAACTTTGATTAAGGCAGTCACCCTGGGTCCGGCGGAAAGTTTTGTGCTTTAGCCGAGTGCTACGAGTGGGGTAGGTACACCCGGACACGCCGTAAATACGTCCTTGTAGACTTGGCGTCGGAACGCCGCACCGCGACCTCCATGTCGGCGACAGTCCGGGAGCACCTACCCCACTCTCCGCTGTGCCACTCTTAAGGACTTGGGGAAATAAGATGTCGTGAGGAGTTCTGGCTACAAGCCCAGCCGATCTCTGCGAAACCATTGTAATTCCTATCGCGTAGGTTGGGTTGAGCTTGCGAAACCCAACAATCTACCTGCGCCACATTCAGCAATGGAGGCTTCGAACGATGAGCCCAGTACTTTGATCGAATGTGTTGAGGACGGTCCCGGAGGTAACTCCCCTAACCCTTCGAACCGATTGGTGCCGCTAAGCTCTTGGTTCTGGTTGCTTTGATTGCTCCACCCTGCTGCTTAGAATACCAATTTCCTAATCTCCCGGATTTAGCAAAGTGGCACAGCGGAGGGTGGGTTAGGTGCTCCCGGACTGTCGCAGACAGGACGTCTGCGTCAAGCCCCCAGGGAAGGGTTTACGGCGTGTCTGGGAGTACCTAACCCACCCGTAGCGCTCAACTAAAGTACAAAACTTTCCGTCAGACCCAGCGTGCCAATTAAGAGAATTGAGCCGGGAAAGCTAAGTTGCACCCTCCGACCGGCGAACCCAATCGACCCAAGCCTAAAGGCGGACAAGTAGCAGACCTGTGTTAAGAATGGTTAAATGCCACCGCAAGTCATGACAGCACCGACAGTCTGTAGCACACTTGCTTCGGTGAATGCCAAATTATGACAACACGGGTAGGTTATGGCCAAGCTGTTACTGATAGATGACGACCAAGAGCTCTGTCAGCTCTTGCAGGAATACCTCACCGCCGAGGGCTTTAGTGTCGACTTGGCACACGACGGCCAAGCTGCGTTGGAACAAGTGAATAAAGCGCCCTACGCCGTCATAATCTTGGACGTAATGCTTCCTATTCGCAGCGGATTTGAAGTACTCAAAGAACTGCGCCAACAGTACAGCACCCCAGTTTTGATGCTCACCGCCAAAGGCGACACCATTGATCGTGTTGTAGGCCTGGAGATCGGCGCCGACGACTACCTCCCCAAACCCTGTGACCCCCGTGAACTGGTGGCCCGAGTGCGCGCCGTATTGCGTCGCACCTCCCCGCACACGCCCACGGGCAGCTCTGCCGAACGTCTCAATGCCGAAGGCATCAGCCTGCATTTGGGCAGCCGTACCACCACCTGGCAGGATATCGAGATCCCCCTAACCGGCACAGAATTCAGCGTTCTGGAACTTTTGGTGCGCCAGGCGGGCAAAGTGATTGGCAAACAAGAACTTACTGAGCAGGCGCTCAACCGGAAGTTGACGCCCTATGACCGCAGTATAGATGTTCATGTCAGCAATATTCGCAAAAAGCTTACCGCCGCCGGTGCTCACAAGGACCTGATCATCAATGTCCGGGGTGCCGGCTACATGCTTACTGTCAGCGACAACAGCACCCAATGACACGACTGTACCTAAAAATCTTTTTCACCTTCTGGGTCATCACGGCGCTGATCATTGTGTCTACCAATGTCATTGTGCACTGGTTTGACCTGACCCCGGATCGCAAGCTGCACAAGCATCAATACGACCGCGAATACGAGCCGGCCCGCCGGCTGCTGTTTCAAATGGTCGGTTCGGCCATCAATCGCAACACCACCGAGCTGGCTGGCGATATGGAAGCTATGCCCGTGTGGTCCACTCAATATTTTTATATTGTGAATGCCCAGGAAGAGGACCTGCTGGGCCGCCCCCTGCCACCGGGCGTCGTTGAGCTGCTCCCGCGACTCACTGAAGACAGTCCTTTTGGCAAGGTGACTGACGAGCATCGAAAAATTTTCGGCCGTTACTTGTCCCTCAATGATGGTGAACGAGTGAAGGTCGTCACCCTCTCCTCCACAGCCGATCAGGCCAGGGACGTCGATGTCATTCAACAACTATTCCTGCGCAACATCTGGCCGCTTCTGCTGGTGTCGATTTTAATCTGTGGCTTTGCCTGTTTCTTCTTGGCCCGCTTCTTCTCTCGGGGCATTAATACCCTGCAAAAAGCCACTCATCGTATCGCCAACGGTGATCTGAGCGTTCGGGTAAGTCCTCAACTCGCCGGCCGCAGAGACGAAATTGCCCGTTTGGGACTCGATTTCGATCACATGACCGAGCGCCTCGAAAGAGCCATGTTTGAGCAAAAACGGCTGATCAAGGACGTCTCCCATGAATTGCGCTCGCCACTCGCCCGACTACAAGTAGCGCTGGGACTCGCCAAACAACGCAGCGACGGTAGCGTCGACCGGGAGCTGGATCGGGTGAAAAAAGCCGCTGATTATTTAGGCGATGTCATCTCCGATATCTTGGCACTGCCCGTTCACGAAAGTGGCAGCTGGGAGTTGGATGACACTTTGGATTTGCGTTCGCTACTCGACACGCTGGTGGAAAACTACCAGGGTGAAGCCGAACGCAAAAAAGTGCGCTTGCTGGTGCTGACCGATTTGGGTGAAGCCTTGGTGGCCACGCACGGCAATATGCTGGTAGGCGTCTTTGAAAATATTCTGCGCAATGCCGTCCATTACACCAGCCGTGATTCAGAAATTCGGGTGGAGCTTAGCTTCGTCCCAAACAAAAAAGCCTACTTAGTCGCCATTTGCGATACCGGACCCGGGGTTCCTGAAGAGAGTTTGGAAGATATCTTTCAACCTTTCTATCGCACCGACGAAGCTCGCAACCGGGAAAGCGGCGGCTACGGGTTGGGCCTAGCCATCGCCCAGCGCAGCGTAGCGCTGCATCAAGGAAGCATAGAGGCCCGCAACCTGCCGGAAGGCGGCCTGTGCGTTAGCGTCTTCCTACCCGCGGAAGAAGAAGCCCAGTAGCTGCGCTGACTTGAGCTTGTTCATAGTTCATCGTAAATCTGAAGACCGACGGCTACAGCGGGCGGAGTTTCGGAAACGCGGTGAACACGTCCGTGTGGCTCCTGCGCGCCATTGCGGCAACTGTTCTTCCGTTGCCCTACCTCCTGCATCCATGCAGTCGCCATGACGCGAAGGTTCCAAAACTCCGCCCCCTGCATCCGCCTCTGTGCCTCTAGCGACCTACGAAGTTCAAAAGATTCACCCCAACTCAACCCGAGTCTTAGCACCAACAATCTCTATAGGCACCAGGGGTGGTTGGGGAAGCTATTCCGTAACCCTCGCGCCATGGAAGGCGCGCGGGAACTACAAGGATGTATCCACCGCGTTTACGGAATAGCTTACCCAACCACCCCCTGTCAGCGTTCATGAGTCGCCAAATGGAGAACCTATGGGCATATCGTGCTTTACCCTGAAAGGGTTCAATTAGTTAGCTCAGCGTACCGTTGAGTACCGGCGGCTACAGGGGCGGAGTTTCGGAAGCGCGGTGGCCCTCGTCTGTGCCTTTAACGACCTACGAAGTTTTACAGCATCTCCACAACCCAACCCGACGTAGCACAAACAACCTCTACAGGCACCAGGGGTGGTTGGGGAAGCTGTTCCGTAACCCTCGCGCCATGGAAGGTGCGCGGGAGCTACAAGGATGTATCCACCGCGTTTACGGAATAGCTTACCCAATCGCCCCCTCCCAGCGTTCATGGAGAATCTTTAAGCTAATCATGCTTTCCTAAACCCCGACAATTCTTTGACAGGCGGCAAGATTATTCCGCCTGGCGGCCAAAACTACGCCAAGCTTATGTCGCGCCAATCCTTGAAATCAATCCACAACCCTTTTAACATACTGATAACTATACTCTTTTTTTATAAAAAGCAGAGTTGGCCGCCATTTTGCTGTATATCCACCTGAGAATACTCCAAGGCGACTTTGAGCAGTTCCGGAAGAAATAACACTGTTCAGCATTGGGACCGATCCGCGACTTCCAATTAGGTCACTGCGGGCTTTAGGAAACCAGCAAAAAACAAACAAGAACGGGATAATTCCATGGCTAAAGAGCTGCACGGTCTCTCCTCCTACCCTTCCACCAATAGTAGTAGGGAAGAACCATCGGTAGCCGACACAGCCCTAGCGCACCTCGCGCTAGCCAGAAGTCTGCAAACCACTTTAAGCTGCCAAAAAATTCTCCAGTTGTTTTTCAACCAACTCCCCAACTTCGTCTCCGTCACAGGCCTCGAGTACCTGCCCGCAGAGTGCGGCGAGAGAGAGGTGTTTGGCAGCTCGGGGCGGCACCGGTGTGATTACAGCCTAACCTGCGAGCAAACAACGCTGGGGCAGCTGATTTTCAGCCGCGACCGGCGCTTCAGCGAAAGTGAGCGCCGAGTACTGGAAGAGCTCCTTGGTACTGTGGTGTTTCCCTTACGCAATGCCTTGAACTACCACAATGCCATGCGCCTGGCGCTGGTAGATACGCTAACCGGCTTGGGTAATCGCGCTGCTCTGGACAATACCCTGCATCGGGAACTGCAATTGGCGGAGCGTCATCAACGCGAGCTGTCTCTGCTCGCCATCGACCTGGATCACTTCAAACGCATCAACGACAGTTTGGGTCACAGCTATGGCGATCAGATTTTGCGTCAAGTTGCGGACACCATCAAAAACGTGTGCCGTTCGACGGACATGAGTTTCCGCTATGGTGGGGAGGAGTTCGTAGTGTTGCTAAGCAACACTCATCAGGAAGGGGCGAGAATCATCGCCGAACGAATCCGTGCGGAGGTGAACGCCCTACCCACTGACGCGCAACCGGGTATCAGCGTCAGCATCGGCATCAGTACCCGAAACGCCGGTCAGCAAGAACACGTGGACGCCCTGTTTGAACGTGCCGACCGAGCGCTTTATAAAGCCAAAGCCCACGGCCGCAACTGCATTAAGACGGAGAGCGGCGCTCTGGCTGAACACGCCAGTTAAACACGCCTGCCCGGTCATGAACCGGGCAGGTTAATATCAGACTTTACGGGCTGGTGGCTTACGCGGGGGTCGACCGGTTGAGGAGCGCAAACGTTTTTCGTGACGTTCACGTTGGCGCTTTTCTTCCGGCGTGGGCGCTTTGACTTTAGGCAGATCGTCGAGCCCAGCGGTCATGCACAAATCTCGAATTTCCTTGTCGTTCAAGTCCGTCCATTGACCCACGCGGACATGGGAAGGGATAAAAATATTACCGTACCGCACGCGCTTTAGCCGGCTGACTTTCACGCCCTGAGATTCCCATAAACGGCGAACCTCCCGGTTTCGACCTTCCATAACCACGCAGTAAAACCAGCGGTTTTGGCCCTCCCCGGCGCCTTCCACGATATCGGTAAAGCGCGCCACGCCATCGTCCAGCAGCACCCCTTCCAGAAGTTGCCGTTTCATTTCATCATCGACGTGGCCCTGGATACGCACCAAGTATTCCCGATCGATCACGGACGAGGGATGCATCAGTTTGTTGGCCAACTCGCCATCATTGGTAAACAACAGGAGTCCGCTGGTATTGAAGTCCAAACGCCCAACGGAGACCCAGCGCTCGCCTTTTAGGGACGGCAGGCTGTCAAATACGGTACGCCGGCCTTCGGGGTCGGAACGGGAACAGATTTCCCCTTCTGGCTTGTTGTACAGAAGTACCCGACGGCGCGGCACCTGCTGACTGACCAGGATCCGTTGGCCGCGGAAAAAAATCTTGTCTGTGGCGGTGACGCGATCACCCAGGCGCGCGGGGCGACCGTTTACCTGAACGTGACCGGTTTCGATCATCTTCTCCATTTCACGCCGCGAGCCGAGGCCGGCACGCGCCAAAACTTTTTGGAGCTTCTCATCCGACGAAGGGGATTCAACGTCGGGCTTCGCTGATTTACTACGAGGTTGCTTAGTCATAGGGGTGGCAGCACTTACGCGCTGTGGGGCTCCTCGCTATCCACCGTTTTGGTGGGATCGGTGTCTTCTGGCCCTACTTCCGGTATTTCCGGTGATTCAGGGGCCTCGGGGGTTACGGGCTGGCGCGGGATTTCCGGATTGTCCGGCTCCGGGGTGATTTCCGGCTCTGGCGCCGGCTCGTCGGGCACTTCTGGCTTCTCGGGCTGCTCAGGAATTTCCGGTTGTTCCGGTTGACCGGGCTCGTCAGGAATGTCTTGGGAATCGGTAACCGCGTGCGGATCTGAATTGTCCATTTCCTCTCCTTGTGGCTCGTCCGATGGCTGATCTGAGGCGGCGTCGCCCAAATCCAGCAGATTGTTAATCTCCTCCAGGTCGCGAATATCACCTAAAGAAGGCAGCTCATCCAGGCTCTTCAGGTTGAAATAATCCAAAAACTGACGGGTTGTGGCGTAGAGCGCCGGGCGCCCCGGTACGTCTCTATGACCGACCACTTTGATCCAGTCACGCTCACTCAGACTCTTGATAATGTGGGAGCTAACCGCGACGCCCCGAATTTCTTCAATATCGCCCCGGGTGATGGGCTGACGGTACGCCACCAAGGCGAGAGTCTCAAGCACCGCACGGGAATATTTTTGCGGCTTTTCCTCCCACAGACGGTTGACCCAGGGTGCCGTCTCGGCGCGTACTTGAAAGCGCCAGCCGGACCCGACCTCTTTGAGTTCAAAGCCTCGATCTTCACAATCGGCGCCAATCTGCTCCAGAGCGGCAAGCAACTCTTCCTTGGCTGGCGCGGCGTCCTCTTCAAAAAGCGTATTCAGTCGCGCCAGGCTCAGCGGCTCACCCGCAGCCAGAAGCGCGCCTTCGATAATATTCCGCAGCTGCTTGGATTCCATGGTCATTGTCTATCACACACTCTCAATCAATTAATCGGGCGGGGGCCGTATTGCCTACTGAACACGAGCCTTAACGTGAATAGGCCCAAAGGCTTCACCCTGAACAATTTCTACCAGTGATTCCTTGATTAACTCCATCACCGCCAAAAAGGTCACCACCACACCCAAACGCCCTTCCTGTACCCGAAACAAGCTTACAAAGGGCACAAAGTTCTTTTCTGCCAACTGGTCGAGCACTTGGGCCATACGCTCCCGAGTCGATAGCTTTTCTTTCTCCACATGATGGCTCTCAAACATATCGGCTCGGCGCAGCACTTCACCCAGCGCCAACAGTACCTCTTGCAGTTCCACTTCCGGCTCGGGGCGAGTCAGCTTGCGATCTGGCGCTTGGGCCTTCGCCTGAAAAACGTCGCGACCCACCCGCGGCAGCTCATCGATGTCCTCGGCCGCCTGTTTGAAGCGCTCATACTCCTGTAGACGGCGGATCAACGCTGCGCGCGGATCCTCCTCGTCTTCTTCCTCATGGGGCGCACGGGGGAGCAGCATGCGCGATTTAATCTCGGCCAGCATGGCCGCCATAACCAGGTACTCGGCCGCCAGCTCGAAATGGGCCACATCCATCAATTCCACGTAGGCCATGTATTGAGAGGTGATTTCGGAGACATTGATATCGAGAATATCGATGTTTTGGCGTCGAATCAGGTACAGCAGCAAATCCAAGGGTCCCTCGAAGGCTTCGAGAAACACTTCCAGCGCTTCCGGCGGAATGTACAAGTCCTTAGGCAACTGCGTATAAGCCTTACCATGAACCATGGCGAAGGGCATTTCTTCCTGGCTCGGGTGCCCTTGCTCGTGAGGGGCCTCCGCAAGGGCCGTACCCTCCTCCAGTTCAACGGTGCTTTCGGCTTGATTAGTCACTCAGTGGGACCTGTTATTGGTATGGCTAAAACGGGGCATTATAGCGACTAACGGACGGCGGGAATACGCCCGCACGTCACGTTTTTTCGGGCCTCGGGCTATTCATTAGCCCAAGAATGGCGAGGCATCGCCCTTGCCCTGGCGAATCACCTCCGGCACGGACCCGGTCAGATCCACCACCGTGGTGGGCTCCAGGCCGCAATTGCCACCATCAATCACCAGTTCTACTTGGTGCTCCAGGGTATGACGGATATCTTCCGGGTCGCTGAGCGGCAAGCTTTGACCCGGCAACAGCAAGCTGCTGGTCATCAGTGGCTCGCCCAACGCTTCCATCAGAGCCAAGGCGATCCGATTGTCCGGCACCCTCAGGCCAATCGTTTTACGCTTGGGATGCATCAGGCGCCGAGGCACCTCCGAAGTTCCGGGCAGAATAAAGGTAAAGGGGCCAGGAGTATGGTTTTTTAACAACCGAAAAACCTGGTTGTCCACCTTGGCGTAAGTGGCTAGCTCCGACAGGTCCCGGCACATCAGGGTAAAATTATGGTGTTTATCCAGCTGACGCATCAAACGGATGCGGTCCAGCGCCATCTTATCCCCGATGTGACAGCCAAGCGCGTAAGCGGAATCCGTGGGATAGGCGACGATGCCTCCCCGACGAATGATGTCCACCGCCTGTTGGATAAGACGTTGTTGAGGGTTTTCCGGATGAATTTGAAAGTATTGCGCCATACAGCTCCTCGACTCGCGTCTTGGTCGGTTTTTATCACAATTATACAGAAGCCAAGCAAGGTAACTACGCCCGGCATGCACACCCGCTAGGCGGCGTAGCCCAACATTGACCAAATAGGGCGGCACCGGGCTGGAAGAGTGCCGAAATTGCCCAGCTCCTGCCAGGGCGCATCCGGCCGGTGGAAGTCGCTGCCACAGGAGGCGGCCAATTGGTGGGTGTCGGCGAGCTTTGCCAGATCCTCGGCCACGCCGGAGGCTTGTTGACCGCTGATGACTTCTAGACCGTCGCCACCAGCCTGAGCGAAATCCGCTACCAAAGCGCAGCGTTTGGTGCGAGTCATTGGGTACTTGTACGGGTGGGCTAAAACAGCGACACCTCCACTGCCGTGTATCCAGCCGATCACCTGCGCCATCTCCGGCCACTGAAACTTCACATCCGCCGGTTTGCCCGCCCCCAAATACTTTTTAAATGCCGCCGCTTCGTTACGGACGTAGCCGCCAGCAACCAAATATTGCGCAAAATGCGGTCTTCCCACCTGCCCTCCGGCGAGCGCCTGAGCACCTTCCAGAGCTCCTGGGATACCCAACTGCGCTAGCCGTACGGCTATGGCTTTGGCCCGCGCTTCTCTTGCATCTTGCTGTTGGGCAACAGCAGCAAGCAACTCGGGCGACTCGGGATTTACACCCAATCCGAGCACATGAATACCCGACTTACCCCACTGACTGGAGAACTCTATCCCGGCGATTAGGGTCATATCTTCAGCAGCGGCTGCTTGCCGCGCGGGCCCAATCCCGGCTATGGTGTCGTGATCGGTAAGTGCAAGTACTGTCACACCCCTCTCTTTGGCCCTCGACATCAGCGCCTCAGGGCTTAAAATACCGTCCGAATAGTTACTGTGGCTGTGTAAATCAAATACCAAGAGACGCTCCGTAGTTGGTCATGCTCTACATTATGGCATGCCTGAAGCGTGATAACATTGAATCCCAATACCCGAGGCCCTAATGACCGAAAGCGCAACCCCTAAAGAAGCCAATCCGGAGGAAAATACCACGGCGACCATCGGCCCCAATCCCAAGCGCGAAAGCCTACTCGCCAACCTCCTGCTCAATATAGTGGTGCCTACGATTATCCTGAGCAAATTCAGCGGCGAAGAGCATCTGGGCATTAAGATGGGCATTATCGTTGCCTTGGCCTTTCCGCTGATTTATGGGGCGCGCGATTTCATCATTCGCCGCAAGCTGAACATTTTTTCGGCGCTCGGATTTGTCAGTGTTATGCTCACCGGCGGGATCAGCCTCATGGAGCTGGACCCCAAATACATTGCCATTAAAGAAGCGGCCATTCCTGGAATCATCGGCCTATTGACACTGATCTCAGTGAAGACACGCTATCCCGTGGTGAAAGTCTTTCTGTACAACGATAAGCTGCTGAAGGTAGACAAAATCGCCGCTGCCCTGCGCGAACGTGGCAATGAAATGGCTTTTGAAAAAGTTTTGCAACACGCATCATACTTAGTGGCGTTTTCGTTTTTCGTATCCTCGGCGCTCAACTACATGCTCGCCAAGTTCATTATGGTGAGCCCTCCGGGAACCGTGGAATTCAACGAAGAGTTGGGTAAAATGACCGCCCTCAGTTTTCCGGTGATTGTATTGCCAGCGATGATCGTTATGGCCAGCGCTCTGTTCTTTTTGTTTCGGCGAATTCGCCAACTCACGGAACTCAGCTTGGAAGAAGTGATCAACGATGGCAGCCCGGATTGATCCCTGCCCCGATTCGAGACAAAGACATGTTCTACGCCATTATCAGTGAAGACGTTCCCAACAGCGGGGACAAGCGCAAAGGTGCGCGCGCAGACCATCTGGCTCGGCTACACGAGCTTAAAGACGCCGGCCGCTTGCTGCTGGCCGGCCCTCACCCCGCCGTGGACAGCAACGATCCAGGAGCGGCGGGTTTTACCGGCAGCCTGGTGGTAGCAGAATTTGCTTCACTGAGCGACGCACAATCCTGGGCTGATGCCGATCCCTATGTGAACGCCGGAGTGTACGAGCGCGTTCTGGTCAAGCCTTTCAAGCGAGTACTCCCGTAAACGCCAGCGGCCCTCAGTTGACAGCCGCTTAATCTGGTTTAGAGTGATAACAGAAGCCTTATAACGATATGTGTAAATTTTCCGAACTTTTCAGCCCTTCAGGTACTGCCGTGAAAACAACAACAATGACCCTGCTGGCATGTGTTCTCTGGCTACCCTTAATGACTCCTGCGCACGCTCAGGAAGGGGAAGCCCGTTACATTTCCGACGTCCTCCATGTGCCATTGCGCTCCGGCATGGGCAACCAGTTTCGCATCGTCCACCGGGGCCTGCGTAGCGGTACGCAAGTCGAGGTAATCCGCGAGGAAGAAGATGCCGATGGCAACGCCTGGACGCTGATCCGCCCACCACGAGGTGAAGAGGGCTGGGTTCAAAATCAATACTTGCTCAATCAGCCCACAGCCGCACAGCAGTTGGAAGCAGCCCAGACCCGCGCACAGCGTTTGACGAATGAAATGCGGGCGCTGGAGAGAACCATCACCGAGTTAAGGGGTGAGAACAGCACCCTGGAACAGACACTTGCTGCCCTACGTTCCGAACACCAAGGGCTACAAGCGGAATTTGAAGAACTTCGCAACGTTTCCTCCGACGCCTTGAATTTGCACCAGCAGCATCAGGATCTCAATGAGGCCTACCAAATGCTCCAAACCCGAGCCGATGTCATTCAGGCCGAGAACGAGCAGTTGCGCAATGATCGACGCTACTATGAGTGGATGTTTGGCGGCGGCATTCTATTTACCGGTGTGATCTTGTCGCTGATTTTGCAGGCCATTGGCAAACGCCGCCGCAAATCTGAATGGGGCTGAATATGACCAAACTGGCCAAGGCGCTGGGAAGCGCCTACCTGTGCATTTTATTGATAGGCGCAGCGCTGCCGGCACATGCGGAGAATCCACGTGTGCTCGTGACCACCGATGTTGGCGAGATGATCATCGAGCTGTTTCCCGAGCGAGCGCCGGTTACCGTGGAAAATTTCCTCGCCTATGTGGATAGCCACTTCTACAACGGCACCATCTTTCATCGTGTCATTCCAGGGTTTGTGGTCCAGGGCGGCGGCCTGACCTACGACTTTACGCCCAAAGAGACCCGCGACCCCATCGTTAACGAATCCGACAACGGCCTGAGAAACTCGCCCATGACCCTGTCCATGGCGCGCACCAGCGACCCTGACAGCGCCACGTCTCAGTTCTTTATCAACCTCAATGACAATCGAAGCCTCAATGCCACCGAAGATCGGCCCGGCTATACGGTGTTTGGACGCGTGGTGGACGGCCAGGAAACTGTCATCGCCATCGTGGAGGAACCGCGCGGTAATTTCCGGGCTCACCCGGACGCGCCCAATACTCCCGTGCGCATTTTAAAAGCCCAACGTATGGAAACGGCTCAAGACGACAACCAATGATTCCAACCAAACTTAGCGTCAACCTCAACAAAATCGCCCTGATTCGCAACTCTCGGGAAGGCAACTACCCTGACCTGATCGCGCACGGGCGAACGTGTCTGGAGGCTGGCGCGGACGGACTGACTGTTCACCCTCGACCTGACCAGCGACACATTCGCGCCGCCGACATCCCTGACTTAACCACGTTGCTCTCCCATTGGCCCGAGGCCGAATTCAACATTGAGGGCAATCCGTTTGCGCCCAGCCTGGGCACCTACCCAGGCTTTATGGCGCTGGTAGCGGAACACCCCCCCCATCAATGCACATTGGTACCGGATAGCAACGACCAACTGACCTCCGATCACGGCTTTGATTTGACGCAAGCAGGGCAGCGCTTGACGCCAATTATTCGCCAAATCAAAGACCTGGGCGTCAGGGTGAGCTTGTTTATGGACCCGGACGTGGATCAGATCGAGCGTGCCAGCGACCTGGGAGCGGACCGCATTGAACTCTACACCGGGCCCTATGCCCTCGCCCATCGGCATGCGCACTCGGATCTGGCTCAACTGCTGGAGCGCTACAGAACCGCGGCAGAGCGGGCGCGTGAGCTGGGCTTAGGCGTTAATGCCGGCCATGACCTCAACCTGGATAACCTCGCTCAGTTTCTGCGTGTAGTGGGCGCGGCTGAGGTTTCCATAGGACATGCCTTAACTGTAGATGCCCTGGCTATGGGGCTTACCCCTGCCGTTGCCGCCTATCGGCAAATTTGCCAAACACCCATTAGGTAGGTCTATACTTTACACGAGGGCGGGGCCTTCACCCCGGCGCCCTGCTCGTCACAGACACTAGGGAGGAACAGTATGCATTCGATCTTGGTTAAGAGTTACATGCAACGCCAAATCCCGGCTATCTCCGTCAGCACCAACACCAATCAAGTGGTAGCGGCACTGCTGAAAGGAGGTTATACCGGACTGCCTGTGGTGGACGAGCACAAAAAAGTGGTGGGTTTCGTGTCCGAACAGGACTGCATAAAAGAAATGCTCCACGGCGCCTTCTTTTGTGAAGAGCCTCCCGCCGTATCGACCATTATGCAAACGGATGTACTCACCGTCGCCCCGGACACCAGCATTGTAGAATTGGCTGAAATCATGTTGGCCCACAAGCCGAAAAACTATCCGGTTGTCAGCAATGACAAGCTGGTGGGTATGATTAATCGTAGGGATGTGTTGCGCGGGCTGATTGAGAACGACGAAGATTGCTATTTGAATGTTTAGCTGAATGGCCATAACAGGCTCGGCATGACCGTGGCGATGCTGCGGAGATGCATCGCCCATGTTCACAATGGGGCGACAGCAGTTACAATGCTGGACTTTTCCCAGCATGAAGCGACATTATGGTCCACAAAGGCACCTCCGACAGCGCCGCTTACCGCGCCAAAAAAGACTTCTTTAACTCCCTATTGACGGTGTACGGCCGCAAACCAGTGTTGGAAGCATTGGAGGATCCACAAACCAAAATTTATCGTTTGCATTTGGCGGACAGTAACCGGTCGGGAGACTTAATAGAGCGCATTATTGCAGCCGCCACGGCAAAAGGCGCTGAAATTGTCTACCACGACCGCAAAGCCTTGGCGCGGATCTCCAAAAACAGCAAGCAGGATCAAGGCGTGGCAGCGGATCTTATTTGCGCCCGCTACACCAGCCACCAGCAATTTTTACAGTCGCAACCCGGGCAAGCACCACATTACACCTTGCTAGCTTTGGACCGCATCACCAACCCTCAGAACCTGGGTATGATCATTCGCTCCGCCAGCGCGGGTCGTATTGATGGCATACTGCTACCCAGCAAAGGTTGCGCACCGATTGATCCACTGGTGATTAAAGCCAGCGCAGGCACGGTATTTCGTGCGCCAATATTGCGCTGTGAGGACCTTAGTTCTGCTTTGGCAGACTTTTCCAACTCGGGAGCGCTCGCCATTTGTGCCCTATCCTCCCACGCTTCCGTGAGTCTGAAAGATTTCAGCCCCAAGGGTCCCTGTATCTACGTGCTGGGAAACGAAACCGAGGGCGTATCCGCGCAAGTAGCGCAGCATTGCAATCAGACCCTCAAAATCCCCATGAACAACGGTGTTGAATCGCTCAACGTGGCGGTCACCGCCGCCCTGATTGCCTTCCGCGGGCAAGTGTAAGCCTGCTCATACTTTCAGACCCTTCACAGCCCCTCGCAGCTGCTCCAGTGCGCTGTGATCATCGCCGTAGATTATCCACTCATAATAGCGAGTAATCCGCTCGACAGGCTCCGCCAAGTCCGGGCGGGCGGCAATGACTCTGTGAGCGTACGCCCGGGGATCCTCCCCTCGTGAGCGAGATAAACCGGCGCGCGCCAAGCGCGCGCAAAACCGTGCGTAGTAACGGTCCGCCGGATAGCGATAGTGGGGCCGCTGTTGCCAAAGGATCACCAGAACCATAAACGTTACCAACACGCCACCGGTCAGCAAAATGGCCACGGCGACGCGCCAGGGATCCCTACCTCCGAGCCAGTTCTCCATCCACCGATCTTGCAGTCGATTATCGTAACCCAGCACCCATCGGTTCCATTGATAATTCAGCAAGTCCCAACGCAACGACAACTGGAGGAGTAAACCCCTGTCAGCACCAAAGGTGCGAGAAGCCTGGAAAGCCTCATCCTGGGCCAAGGCTTCATTCAAGCCCAGCTCGATCCGCTCCGGCGCCACCGCCGTGGTCGGGTCAAAGCGCACCCAACCCTGATCTTCCAACCACACTTCAGCCCAAGCATGGGCGTCCCGCTGACGGACAATCCAGTAGTCTTCCAGAGTACTGCGCTCACCGCCCTGATAGCCCACCACCACTCGGGCAGGGATACCCGCAACCCGCAAGGCAAACACAAAGCTGCTGGCAAAGTGCTCACAAAAGCCCGCCTGTGTGTCCCACAGGAATTCATCCACCGAATGCCGACCCAAGGTCTGAGGTTGCAGCGTATAGTGAAAACTTGCCCGGTAATGTTCCAGTAGGCGTTCAATCAAGGCCTCATCGGAAACCAACTCCTCCTGCCACTCCCGTATGCGTTCCTGGGTACGGGGGTTACTGGCGGACGGAAATTGCACTTCCTGACGCCGCTCCCAGTCCGCTAAGCCTACCCGCTGGTAGCGGTAATCCAAATACGACGTTACCTGGTATTGAATACGCTGACTGACCCGTTGACGTTTCTGCAAACGGAATTCCGGCCCAATACCGATGCCATCGCTCCACTCGGAAGGGGCTGGCAGAGTGTACAACCAGCGCTCGTGATTAGGCTCCAGCATCACCTCATAACGCACTGGTCGGCCAAGTCGTTCAATCTGGTCTCGCCATACGGCGGGTGGCTCGTCGTCCCAGTTCACCAGGTGCGGCAGTTGTTGTCGGTGTGATTGCCGCCAAGTACGACCATCAAAATCCGAAAACACCAATCCTCGCCAATAGCGCTCGGCCGGTTGCGGCACCTCACTCTCAAAGGTCACACGAAAAGCCAAAGCGTTGGACTGGGCCAGATTGCTGATCTCGCCGGGAGACATGGAGTCGCTCATGCCAGTGGAGGCGCCCCCGGCTTCCGCCGGTACGGACCAAAGCGCACCGACTCGTGGCACCACTAAAAATAGAATCACCATCAAGGGCGTGGCCTGCAAAAGCAAAACCCCGGTTAGCCGAAAGGTCCGCCAAAACCGGTACTGACGCAGCGACTGATGGGACGCCAGCAACGCCGCCGTGAGGACCACCACTGAAAACAGACCATAAAAGGCGGCCACCAAATTGGAGTAAAACAAAAACTGGGTGCCGGCCACAAAGTACCCGAGATAGCAAAGTACCAGGATATCCCGTCGCCTGCGCAGCTCCAGAAGTTTGAGCATAAACGCCGCCAGCAGCAAGCTGACCATGGTGCCCATGCCAAACTGCCCCCCGTAGCTAAATGCCAAGCCGGCGCCACAGATCACGATCAGCGTCAATTTGACCCAACCACTGGGGAAGCTCCAGGCGCCACGGAAGACTTGCCAACGCCAGAGCGCCACCACCAACCACACCGCCCATAGCCATAAAGGGGCGTGTCCTGTGTGCGGCAGGAAGATGGCGATCTGCGCCACTAGCAGCCAAGCCAAACTGTTGCGCGGTATTTGGACGGATTCGCTCACCATCCACTCCTCTCGTCTGAGTCGATACCGTACAGCGCCAACTCTTTCAGGACCCGTCGCTGATGGTCAGCTCCACGCCCCAGAGGCACCACCACGCTTGGTAAGCGCAAGCCGTATTCAGCCGTGGTTTTGCCGAATTCCAACACCCAATAGCAAAGCTGGCTAAGGCGGCTCTCCTGGTCCAGCCCGGCCAACCGATGCCAATCGAGCCAAACCTGTTCGCTCTGAAAGCCCATGTACTCTTTGAGGTGCATACCCGCCCCCCGCGCGTACAGCTTCCATGCCACGTGCGTCAGGGGCGCACCTTCCTGATAAGCGCGAAACCCCTGAAACTCCTCCTGATTCTCGCGCGATAGCCGCTCACCACTGTCAGTGGTCATATGGGCCAGCGGGATTTCCTTGGAACTGCAGGGCTTGGGATACACCAAGGTTTGAACGTCCAGATAGGCCCAGGACCAAGCCCGAATCAGCCCAAGCGGGAAGTGGCTTTCAATCAAAAGTCGCTCTGGCCGCAGCCAGCCCCGGCGCCGCGCCCGGTGCGACAAGGTCACTCGCGCCTCGGAGTGATCGATTAGATCCAATTCACAGAAAAGCCCCTCTTCCCAACCCAGGCTTATGCTCTCGTGGCGGGCGCTTGGCGCACGGCTGATCAGCAGTTCGAACTCGGCCAGGTCCCCCACAAACGCCGGTGTGCCGCGCAACCCTTTTAAGCGCAGGCCGGAAAGATTGCGGAAGGCATGCACTACGGAGACGAAGACCAGCCCAATGAGCAAAAACACCAGCCCAAGAATCAAATTGTTTTGGTAATTGGTGCCCAACACCCACAGCAGCAATAGCATGACCATAAAGCCCACGCCTTGGCGGGTAGGTAACACGTAAATAGTTTTGTGCCGCAGCAGTACTTCATCGGCTCGGGGAGAGCGACGCTCAATCCAGCGCCGGAAGCCATTTTGAATCGGTTGTTTGATGGCCTGCATAGATTATAGGTTTGTGAGGCGCCTGAATTGAGCGGCAGGGATGGATGGTAACCCGAACGAAGGTGAGACGCGTCTGCCTTCTGCCCAAGTTGAATACTAGCGCATTTCATCCCTCAGTGATGCGCTAAACTCCACAGTGGGTGCCGGTGGCTCTTCGTCTGCCCCTGCCAGCTGGCCGCTCCACAGTTTCATCACCTCATTGGCAATAAACTGGGTTAGCTCAATGCGCATATGGGCGCTTTCCTGCTCCCAAGCCGCGCCCTTTACCCTCAACTGCAGCAACTCTCCCACCACCGTGCCGTTATAGTGATAGCCTATGTCGCTGCCGGGTTCGTAACTGAACAGTACCATTGGTGTCGTTTGCAGTGGCCGACCCAACCGCTCCGAATAAATATCGATCAGGGCAGGAATGCTCAAGCGAGCGATGCTTTTCAGCCATGCCGGCATACCGGGATCCATAATCATGGCCACGTTGTGTAACCGCTCCACCTCCAAAGTGCCGGTGTAGGCATAGGTCCCCTGTGTACTGGGATCCTGCCAACGCATGGGCCCATTGGATTTGCGACCGCGGATGATCACATGCTGGTTGTCTTTTGGAATAATCTCCAGATGAGAAACCACGGTTTCGCGTTCATAATCGATGGCCTCCGGGTCGAACGGGGAGACATAAAAGTGGCGGGTAAAAAGCGCAATGCTGGTATCGGTAAAGACATTAAACAGTTCGCGGTTCCCTATGTCGCTGCGCGTATCTACCGGTACTGACACTCGAAGACTGTGCGCAGGCGATGCTTTTGCGGAGGCCACAACGACCTGATAGTCACCATCACGACCAAAATAATATCCCGGCGTTTCAATCGCCCAGGATTCCTCTCGCATAAACCCCGCCGGATCAGCAAAACGCAACCCCTTAATGGGCTCTTGAAACCGATACTCTAGCTCCCAGCGTCCATCCTGACCGGCGCGTAATGAAATATTCGGATCGGCAATTGACTCGGTCGCCATTGCCAGGGCCGACATAAAAAGAACTGCCAAAACGACCAGCCTGGGGATACGCATAACTTCGTCCTGTGTCCGGTGCGCAAGGAATCAATCGATGGTTCGCGCTCGACCCCTCTATCCTTAGTCAATTCACATTAGCAGACGAAAACATTCTTGTTAACCAAAACGTGTTGTGCGTTTCCTCCTACACGTGGTGCCCGCGCGAGTTTGGTGACAGTAAGTCACCATTAGGCGTCAAGAGAAAAACACGCGGTCGACGCAATCCATTAACACCATCCACGGCACCTCTTTTCCTTCCATAAAGTCTGGTTTACATTGACAAAATGCTGTGGCAGTGTCGGTGAGTGCAGCCAAATCCCGGTGCTAAGATGCCGGCGCCATAAGGACTGGGAAAATGAGTTCGGTGAGTAATAAAACCAGAGTTTTTTGGGCACTTTTTATTATTGTGTCCGTATTGGTAGCCATCGCTGGCCTTAGACTATTAATCTCGGCCTACAGTACTTTTGATTTAGATATCACTTTCTCCCGGGAAGATGCGCTTGATGCTGCACTGGACTTTCGCGAAGCTCGCTTTCCTGAATTAGATGCAGATCGAACCGCCATTGAATTCTCCCACAATCAACAGCTGCAAGCCTATGTTGAGCTCGAGGGCGGAGGATTCCAACGTTACCGTGAACTTCTAGACACACCCGATGCCGCCGCACAGTTTTGGCTGGTACGACAATTCGCCGAAAACCAGGAGCGCGAACTTAGAGTTGCCTATACGCCTTCGGGCGAGCCACTGTCGTTTTCTTACACCGTACCCGACACCGAACCGGGTGCGGCACTTGAGCAAGCGGATGCCCTGCGTCTGGCCGAATCCGAAGCGGAAGCATTTTTGGGGCAGCGCTTTCACGACTACGCTTTTCTAGAGGCCAGCACTTTTCGTCAACCATCCGGACGTCTCGATCATCACTTTACCTTCGAGCATCAGCAGCTACTGATTCACGATGCGCGTATACGCTTGAACGTCCGCGTCGCGGGTGATCAACTGGTGACCATTGCCCACCGCACGCACATCCCTGCCGATTTCGGTCAGCGGTTCTCTGAAATGCGTTCCCTGAATCATCAAATCAGTCAAATCTCCCTGCTATCCATGGCCGGCCTGTTTGGTCTGGGTGGGTTACTGCTGGGAGGCATTTGGTTGCACCGCCGGGGGGCCTTGCACTGGTGCCCCGCCCTGCTCCCGTCGGCATTTATTGGCATCGGGCTAGGTGCCTCGGCGTTAAGCCAGCTACCCCTGGCCTGGATGAACTATCAAACGACAGACTCAGCGGCTAATTTTCTGTTGATGCAAGTTGTTTCCGCGTTCGGCGTAATCGTCTTCGCTACGCTTGTGTTTTCCATCATTTACGCCGTAGCTGAAGGCATGTCTCGCCTAGCCTTTCCAAGCCATCCCAGGCTGTACGATTTCTTTCAGCCATCGGTGGCGGCCAGCCCAGAGATTCGCGCGCGTGTTGTAGGCGCCTACAGTTTTGCCTGCTGGTTACTGCTGTATGCAGGGGTTTTTGCGCTCCTGGCGAATCAGTTCTTGGGCTGGTGGAGCCCCGCCCTGCCGCAGCAGGATCCCAATACTCTGGCCAATTGGCGCCCTGCCCTGCAAATTATTTTTACCGCATTGCAAGCAGGTTTTTGGGAAGAGAGCCTGTTCCGTGCCATACCGCTGGGCCTAGCAGGAATTATCGGCGCCCGTTTCGGCATTCAAAAGCCGTTAGTAATAGCAGTACTCATTCTGCAAGCGATTATATTCGCCGGTGTACACGCCAATTATCCCCAGCTACCCGGGTACTATCGGCTAGTAGAGCTGTTTTTGCCGGCGCTCGCACTCGGTGTAGTCTACTTACGCTTCGGTTTAATGGTGTGCATCTTGGCGCATTTTCAATACAACCTGATTTTGATGGCAACCCTACTCTTCGCAGCGGACGCATCCGGCCTTTGGCTGGATCGAATTCTGGTGGCACTGGCATTTTTAGCGCCGCTGGTTTTCTTAGCCTGGGCTCGTTACAGGGCCGGAAACGTTGCTTCACTCAATCCGCAATGGCGCAATGGCCAGCCCGGCCCGATACGTCCACCCAGTCAGCTCGACACGCCGGTTACCGACTATCAACCTTCTGCCAGAGTGGCAAAAAGTTTTATTTTACAGCCGCGCTGGCTGTTTCCCCTCGCGGCTGTTTCGCTGGTGTTAATTGTCCTGCAATTGCTCTGGCCGAGCGCCATTGAGTGGCCGGAATATCAGATTAATCGTGCGGAAGCAAAAGCATTGGCGCGTGACACCCTCGAGAGCCGAGACATAAAACTCTCTGGTGACTGGCGTGCGACTGTGCGCACCAGTCCCGGCCGTACAGGCGCGCGCGAATTCGTTTGGCACAACAGTGGCCCGGAGGCGTTTCGAGAATTGCTCGGCACCTACTTGGATGTGTCAACGTGGGCTGTCACTTGGCGAAATTTTGGCGGTCCGGTGGAAGAGCGTACCGAACGCTGGCGAGTTTGGATCAACCCGGATGGCACTTTGCAGCAAGTTGAGCACCGGTTACCCGAGGCTGCACCTGGGGCCGACCTCGACCGGGAAACCGCCCTGGCAACAGCGGAAGCTGCGCTACAGAAGCTCAGCTGGGGAGACCCCGTAGATCTGGACACTTCGTCTTTGAACCAAAATACGCGACCGGCTCGCACGGATTGGTCGATCACTTTTTCGGATAGAAACGCCTACTTCGAAAATGACGGTGAAGCCATCATTCAGATTCAGCTAGCAGGTGAGAATGTTGCCCGGCGTATTCGCACCATTGATGTCCCCAACCATTGGTTACGCGCACAAGCCGAGCAGCGTTCGCAGCGTCAACCGTTTCGAGTCGCGGCAATTACGACAGCATTGGCGCTGTTCGTCATCGCCATAGGCCAGTTTTTTCTGCTCCGTGGTGGACGTAAACCGATGCGCATTCAATCGGCTTGGCCATGGATGCTGATCACCGTATCCGGTGCGCTCATGGTGTCTGTCCTCTGGGCGGACATTGGCCTTGGTGAACTGAATACCGCAGGAAGCTGGAGTACCCAAGTTTCCATTATGGTATCGGGGTGGGTACTGGAAGCGGCACTTGTGGCTGTGTTTGTGTTTTTGGCCGCGCAGGCATTATACGCCGAGCGCCCCTTACCAGAGGATGGACCTCGACGAGACTACAGTCTGGGCGCGTCACTGGCTCTAGTATTCGGTGGACTACAGGCATTGCAGCATTTGTTGCTGCCCTCCACCGCAGCACCCTCACCTTATGTGGCTGATTACTCCAGCTACGTCCCTTGGCTTACCTCGATTTTTGGCGGTTTTTCCGAGTTCACGCCCGCGTTGCTGCAGCTATTGGTAGCACTGGGACTCGCCCGCTTTCTCGTTAGCGGCGTTCGCTGGTTGATGGTTGGGGGGCTTGCGCTTCTTTGGCTCGGATCCATGACCCTGGCAAGCGCCGAACCGCTAGTGGCTTTCTATAGCACCTCGATTCGAGCTCTAACAGTTCTAGCGCTAGTTCTTTTGATACGCCAGCGCCAAACCGGTGTCGCCATTGCGCTGGTGACTTTGTCCATCGCCATCAACCGCATCGGGATCGCAAATGCCATTTACCCATACGCCTGGTTGCACGCCCTGCTGGCCGTCGCCAGCATCGCTCTAGTGGCCTATTGGCTGCTGACCCACTGGTACCGCAATACACAACCACTCACCCATTTCCACAACGGCAGGAAAACTTAATCATGGACGCAAAGTTGGAAACACAAGTTTTTCTCGGCATTCTGGTGATCGCCTCTGTGGCCTTCATCTGGTTGATCATGCCGTTCTTCGCGCCTGTGTTTTGGGCGGTCGCCATTGCCATCATTTTTCGACCGGTTTTCCAATGGCTGTTAAAAAAATTCCCCAGGTGGCCAAATGTAAACGCCCTACTCACCCTCCTTACGTGCGTTATCATCGTCATAATGCCTGCGATTTTTTTGATAGCTTCCATTATTTCTCAGGGCATGAGTTTGTACGAGCGGATTGATGAGGGCGAGATCGATCTGCAAGAGTACTTGGAGCAAATTCAGGAAGCGGTGCCGGTCTTGCGGACGTGGATGGAGCGGCAGGACATATCCATGGACGATCTCCGGGAAGGCGCTACGGAGGCCGCAATGGCTGGGGGCCAAATCGTGGCCCAAAGTACATTAAACATCGGGCAGAATATTTTCGGCTTCGTGCTGGCCATGGGCGTCATGTTATACGTGGCCTTTTTTCTCATACGAGATGGACACAAACTCGTGGGCCTGTTGATGCGGGCCCTACCCTTGAATAAAGAGCGGGAAGAATTACTGTTCACCAAGTTTGCCGAAGTGACCCGTGCCACCATTAAGGGCAACATCATCATTGCCATTGTGGAGGGTGCTTTGGGGGGCATAATATTTTGGGTGCTGGGTATTCCGGGGCCGCTACTGTGGGGTGTTGTGATGGCGATTGTTTCACTCATCCCTGTTATTGGCCCTGGATTGATATGGGTCCCGGTAGCGATCTATATGCTGGCCACCGGAGACTTTGTGTCAGCCATTGTGCTGATCGCATTCGGGTCTATTGTAATTGGCTTGGTGGACAACTTTTTACGTCCCATTTTGGTAGGGCGAGACACCAAGCTGCCCGATTATCTCGTACTCCTATCCACCTTGGGTGGGCTAGTACTGTTTGGTATCAATGGCTTTGTTATGGGACCGGTGATCGCTGCTCTGTTTACTGTAGTGTGGGGAATATTTATTCGGGAATTCAAGCACCAGGAGGTCCCGACGGTAAAAACCTCTCCCGACAATGGGAAAGCTAACGACTAGTGGGCTACCCGCCGACTACGCCATAACATCCACATCATTAAGCAGCTTGGTAATCAAGGCGGGCTCACTGGCTTCTGACGCACCGGTCGAAGAAACCACGCGATGTGCCACGACCGAGGGCAACAGCATCTGAATGTCCTCGGCAATCACATAGGTGCGAGCGTGCATATAGGCCCAGGTTTTCGCGGCGCGAAGTAATGCCAAGGCGCCCCGTGGGGAAAGGCCACAACTGAAGTCGGGGGCGTTACGAGTGTAGTGGACCAGCCGCTGTAGATAACTCAACAAACTGTCGGAGGTTTTCACGCTTTGGGCCTCTGCCTTGACCTCACGCAATTGTTCGGGCCGCAAGCAAATACGCAAATCCTGCAGTAACTTGCGCGGGTCTCCACCCTGAAACAGTCGTCTCTCCGCCTCGGCATCGGGGTACCCAAGGCTTATGCGCATCAAAAAACGATCCAGCTGGGATTCCGGCAAAGGGAAGGTTCCCATCTGTGAAAGAGGGTTTTGGGTGGCAATAACAAAAAAGGGCTCGGGCAACGGGCGCGTTTGCCCTTCAATAGTCACCTGCCCTTCTTCCATAGCCTCCAGCAGCGCGCTTTGGGTTTTGGGCGTGGTCCGATTGATTTCGTCGGCCAACAGCAGTTGTGTGAACACGGGACCGGGATGAAACTCGAACTGGCTTTTGTTCTGGTCGTAAACGGGTACGCCGATAATATCCGCCGGCAACATATCGCTGGTAAATTGCACGCGCTGATAGCTTAGCCCGAGCACTCGAGCCAGGGCGTGCGCCAAAGTGGTTTTACCCATACCGGGCAAATCTTCAATCAGCAAGTGGCCGTCACTGAGCAGGCAGGCCAGAGACAGTTTGATTTTATCCTCTTTGCCGAGCAGTACCCGGCTGACTTCGTCCACGATGGACTGAATAGAGTCCCGCAAAACTACTGCCCCTATGAGTGTTCGAGAGCCTCTACAGCTGGCTCAAGCCGCGCTGAAGATCCTGTTGTATGTCTTTTATGTCTTCCAAGCCAACCGCCACCCGGATGAGGTTGTCTGTAATCCCCGCCTCCAGTCGCTGCTCAGGAGTAAGGCGACCATGCGTGGTGGTAGCCGGATGAACGATGGTACTTTTGGCGTCCCCCAGGTTGGCGGTCAGAGACAATATTCTTGCGCTGTCGATAACCTTCCAAGCTTCGGCTTTGCCGCCTTTGACACGAAATGAGAGTACGCCACCAAAGGCCGACTGCTGACGTGCCGCCAGCTCATGCCCCGGGTGCGTTTCGAGGCCAGCGTAAAACACTGTCTCCACTGCCGGTTGGTTGCCCAGCCACTGCGCCAAGGCTAAGGCGTTGCGCGAATGCGCTTCCATACGCAATCGGAGTGTCTCCAACCCTTTGAGAAATACCCAGGCGTTAAATGGGCTCAGACTCGGCCCGGCACTGCGGATAAAAGCCAGTACTTCATCGGTCAGCGCTTTGGGGCCAGCGACCACACCGCCGAGGCAGCGCCCCTGACCGTCTATGTATTTGGTGGCAGAATGGATAATCAGATCCGCCCCCAGCTCCAAAGGACGCTGCAACGCAGGTGTACAGAAACAGTTGTCTACGATCAGTAAGCAATCCCGCGCGTGACTCAACGTAGCCAGGCGCTGAATATCCACCACTTCGCACAGCGGGTTGGAGGGAGTTTCCACAAACACCAATTTGCTGTTGGGCTGGAAAGCCTCTTCCCAGCCCGAGTAATCAGTGGGTTCAACAAAGGTAACTCCAACGCCAAACTTTTGTAGGTACTTGGTAAAGAGAACCGTTGTGGTACCAAAGACACTGCGCGAACACAGTACATGGTCGCCCACTTCCAATAGCGCCATACAGGTGCTCAAAATCGCCGCCATACCGGATGCTGTAGCGACAGCGGCCTCCGCGCCTTCCAATGCGGCTATGCGTTCTTCAAACGCACGTACGGTGGGATTGGTGTAGCGGGAATAGACGTTGCCCGGCTGCTCGCCGGAAAAGCGGTCGGCCGCTTCCTGGGCGCTGCCAAAAACATAGCTGGAGGTGAGAAAAAGGGCTTCGCTGTGTTCGCCCTCTTCGGTTTTTCGCGTTCCAGCGCGTACGGCCACCGTGTCCAGGCCCGCGCCTGCCAATGGCTGCTCCGGTGTTGTCATGACGGTCTCTGCCTTAGTGATGTTCCGCAGTGTCGTTGTGTAAGCCGATCAACGTCGGCTCGTGTTCGGGTTTCGGGGCGTTCTTGGCACTTGTCCGTTTTGGCTGTCCTTCCTGACGCGCCAACTCCAGCTTGTCCAGATACTCTCGATCAACATCCCCGGTGACATATTCGCCATTGAACACCGCGCAGTCAAATTCCGTTACTCGGGTAGTACCCTCGGCCGACGCCGCAATCAAGTCTTCAAGATCTTGGTAAATTAACCAATCGGCGCCAATCTCCTTACAGATTTCTTCTTGAGTCCGCCCGTGGGCAATCAGCTCTTTCACCGTGGGCATGTCAATACCGTAGACATTGGGATAAATCACCGGAGGAGCCGCCGAGGCAAAGTACACTTTGGCCGCGCCTGCGTCACGCGCCATCTGAATGATTTGCTGACAAGTGGTACCGCGCACAATTGAGTCGTCCACCAACAAGACATTCTTGCCTTTAAACTCCAACTCAATGGTATTGAGTTTTTGGCGCACGGACTTTTTGCGCTGCTGCTGGCCTGGCATGATAAAGGTACGACCGATATATCGGTTTTTGATTAAGCCTTCCCGGAATTTCACACCCAGATTGTACGCCAGCGCCTGGCCGGCAACGCGGCTACTGTCGGGAATCGGGATGACCACATCGATGTCATTGGTAGGAAATTCACGCAGGATTTTTTCTGCCAGTTTCTCCCCTTGACGCAAACGGGCCTTATAGACGGAAATACCATCCATAATGGAGTCAGGCCGGGCAAAATAGACGTGCTCAAAAATGCAGGGGGTTAAACGGGTATGCTCCGCGCATTGACGACGATGCAGCTCCCCTTCGGCCGTAATATAAATGGCCTCCCCTGGCGCTACGTCCCCGATCAGTTCAAAGCCCAACACATCCAGTGCGACGCTTTCCGAAGCCACCATATACTCGGCGCCCTCAGCGGTTTCGCGCTTACCGTAGACCAACGGGCGAATGCCGTTGGGATCGCGAAAGGCAATCATGCCGTAGCGGGCAATAAGAGAAACCACGGCATAGCCGCCGCTCACCCGTTTGTGCACACCGGCAATGGCGGTAAAAATGTCATCGGCGGTGGGCTGCAACTTGCCCTGCAATTGCAATTCGTGAGCGAAGACATTGAGCAGCACTTCGGAGTCAGAATCGGTATTGACGTGTCGAAGGTCGGTCTTAAACAGATCTTCATTCAGTTTGTCGGCATTAGTCAGGTTGCCGTTGTGCGCCAGGGCAATGCCGTAGGGAGAGTTTACATAGAAGGGCTGAGCCAGAGCGGGGCCGGAACTGCCCGCCGTGGGGTAGCGTACATGGCCAATGCCAATGTTGCCTACCAGGCGTTGCATATGCCGGGTTCGGAACACATCCCGCACCAAACCGTTGGCTTTTTGTTGAGCCAGCTTGCTGCCATCACAGGTCATAATGCCGGCGGCATCCTGGCCGCGATGTTGCAGTATGGTCAGAGCATCATATAGCTGTAAATTCACATCGCTCTTACCGACAATACCGACAATGCCGCACATAAATACCTACCTTTGTAAGACTGCTGCTAATCGAACCACTGTAAAAAAAACTGCGTGGTCTCGGCCGCCAGGGCTCGAGCCCAACTTTCGAACGCTAAAAAATGGGGAATGAGTGCGGACTGGTGCCACCACTGATCCTGATCCAAGGGAACAATGGATGGCAGTAAAATCAGTATGGCCATCACTACCACCAGGCCACGCGCCAAACCGAAGATCATGCCAAAGAAACGATCCGTTCCGGCCAGCCCGGTCATACGGACCACTTCACTGATCAAATGGTTCACCATGGCTCCCACGATGAGTGTGGCTGCGAACAGAATGGCAAAGGCGACCATTTCTCGAATAGAGGGAGTTTCAATCAAATTGACCAGCAGAGGGGCCAGCCGTTCGCTGAACAGCATGGCAATAATGAAGGCTACTACCCAAGTAGCCAGCGACAAGGCCTCTTTGACGAAACCCCGCTTGATACTGATCAAACTAGAGACCAGCAATATGCCCAGAATGGCCCAATCTGCCCAATTCATTACCTGGATCTTCTCCGTTGAGCTAGGCGACGCATTCTAACAGAGCCAATCGCCGTCAGACACCCCGAAGGGCACCATAAACTTACTTAGGGTTGAAAGCGCAAGATCAGCGCATCCACATGCAACTCACGGTCAATATCCGCTTTAATGCCTTCCGCAGCAGTTCGATCCAGTTTCGGCCCAATGTAAACACGGCTCACGTCACTACCATTGACGCTCACCGTGCGCACATAGGCCTTGTAGCCCTGATTCTGCAATCGATCCCGCAACTGATTGGCACTGTCCGCAGAACGAAGACTGGCCACCTGGATGACCCAGGCCGCTCGCTCTGGGGCCTCGCCTGCGGCGGACGATGTTGAGGAGACCGCTCGCTCAACTTCTGACTCAGTAGTTTCGCGGGCAGACGGGGACTCACTCAGATCGTCCAGCGACTCGGCCACGGGCTGAGAGGATTCCTCAGGAACAAACATGGTCTCGGGAGCTGGAGCGGGCTCAATATCCTGGGGCTGTTCAGGTACAGAGAAGCTCATTGATTCAATGGCGGGACGGTCGGGGATTTGGGTGCGGGTGTCCACCGGCTCGGGTTGCTGTTCGCGTAGCAGGCTCGGCAAAAAAATCACCGCCACAGCGGCCAGCACAAAAGCGCCCACCAACCTCTGCTTTAGGCCGTCTTTCACGGTGCCTCCCCCGACTGGCCGGCCAGCCAATCCAGAGCCGCGGCCACGGTATAGAAAGAGCCCAGAATCACGATGCGGTCGCCCTCTTCGGTCTGCGTCAAACACTGCTCAATACAGTCAACTACTGTACCACAGCCCGCCACTTCGGCATGGTAAGCTCGCAGCACGCCCATCAACTGATCCGTGCTCGCCGCCCGCCCCACATGGCTCAATTCCGCCAGCCACCAAGTATCAACTTGGCCTGTCAGGGCCGCCAGGCTGCCTCGATGATCCTTGTCCGCCATCATTCCAACCACGGCGTGAGTCCGCCCGAGAGCCGGCATGGCTGCGAGACCGCGGGCCAAATAACTTGTGGCGGCGGGATTGTGAGCAACATCCAAGATAAATTCACGGCCGGCGTGATGTAAGCGTTGAAAGCGGCCGGGCAAGCTCAAACGGGACAGGCCTTCAAGCCACGGGCGTTCCAACTTAACGCCCAATAAACTCACCGCCTGTACTGCTGCCGCCAAGCTCGGCAGAGGCAGCGCGGGCAGTGGCAGCTGGTCAAACGATAGCGATTCCTCGTGCAGCCCTTTGCCCCACCAGCGCCAGGTGTGCGGATCGGCGAAAAAGCCAAAATCCCGGTTCACAAGCTGCAATTGAGCACCCGTTTTTTCAGCACTTTCCAGCAGGCCTTGTGGAGGGGTGGGATCAGCACAGATGGCGGGCTGGCCTGGGCGGAAAACCCCGGCCTTTTCTCGGCCGATGCTATCGCGGCTCGTCCCCAACCAATCCTGGTGATCGAGGTCAATTCCGGTCACTACAGCGACATCGGCATCCAGTATGTTCACCGCGTCCAGACGACCACCGAGGCCTACTTCCAGCACCATAATATCTACCCCTCGCTGGCGGAAGATATCCAACGCAGCCAGGGTACCAAATTCGAAATAGGTCAGGCTGACACCTTCACTGGCGGCGTCAATGGTTGCGAAGGAGCGGCACACCTCATCTTCATGCACAGGCTTGCCATCGATGGCAATACGCTCGCAATAATGTTGGAAGTGAGGAGAGGTATAGACGCCGACTTTGCACCCCGCCCGACCCAGCAGGTAGGCGCTGGCCGCGACACAGGAGCCCTTGCCGTTGGTGCCCGCTACCGTCAGTAGGCGCGCCTGGGGCTCGAGCAAATTGAGCCGCCCAGCCACTTCCCGGATTCGGTCCAGGCCCAAGTCAATTTCCCGGGGGTGGCGCTTTTCCAGCCACCCCAACCAGGCATCCAATGTGTCATAGCGCATAGGCTAGAAGAACCGCACCCTTACACCGCAGGGCGGTGAGTGAACTTCGAGAGTAAACCGGCCATTTTATCGCGCATATCCCGGCGGTGGACAATCATGTCGATGGCCCCGTGCTCAAGCAAAAACTCGCTGCGCTGGAAGCCTTTGGGCAGTTTTTGTCGAATGGTTTGTTCGATAATGTTCGGTCCGGCAAAACCGGCGCGCGCATTGGGTTCAGCGGCATTGATATCGCCCAGAAGAGCCAAGCTGGCGGATACTCCGCCGTACACCGGATCGGTCATAATGGAAATGTACGGGGTGCCCTGCATTTTCAGACGCTCGATCACGGCGCTGGTTTTGGCCATCTGCATCAGCGAAATCAACGCTTCCTGCATACGCGCCCCACCCGTAGCGGAAAAGCAAACCAAAGGAATGTTCTGCTCCAAGGCCACTGTGGCCGCGCGGGTAAAACGCTCGCCCACGGCGTAACCCATGGAGCCACCGTGAAACGCAAACTCAAACGCGACCGCGACTACCGGCATACCTTTGAGCTCACCCTTCATGGCCACCAAAGCGTCTTTCTCGCCAGTGGTTTTTTGAGCGGTGTTCAAGCGCTCTTTGTATTTTTTGACGTCTTTGAATTTGAGCCGATCAATAGGCTCGACATCGGCGGCCAGCTCTTCACGATTGGCCTCATCGAGGAAAATATTAAGGCGGGTACGGGCACCGATGCGCATGTGGTGGTCGCACTTGGGACAGACGTCCAGGTTGCGTTCCAGCTCCGGTCGGTACAAAACCGCGGAACACTTCACGCACTTTTTCCAGAGTCCCTCGGGGACTTTGCTCTTGGATCGTGCACCATCGGAACGGACGGCACTGGGAACTATTCTTTCCAACCAACTCATCGGAATACTCTCTGTTTTTGATCTGCCTGTTGATAATTTTCCAAAGATCGATCGCCCATTAGGCATCCAGTGCCAGACGAATACTGCCCACAATATCCCCCACCGCGGCGGCGATATCATCCGCGCTGGCGTCCGCCAGGTCACCCATTTTGGAGACCAGAACGCTACCAATCACGACACCGTCCGCCAAGTCAGCAACGGCCCTCGCCGTGGCGGGGTCTTTAATACCAAAGCCCACACACATTGGCAACTCCGTTAACTGCCCAAATTCGGCCAGCTTGCTTTTTACCGCGTCCACGTCCAGGTGACCAGCGCCGGTGACACCCTTTAACGAAACATAGTAGAGAAAACCCGTTGCCAAAGCGGTTACGCGCCGGGCCCGTTCGACGGTGGTGGTAGGTGCCAGCAGTAAAATGTTATCCAATCCTACGGCGGTCAGTTCACTCTTAAGTGGTGCTGCTTCCTCGGGCGGTAAATCGACCGTCAACAAGCCATCCACGCCTGCTGCAGCGGCCGTTTCAGCCACTGTCTTATAGCCCATGCGTTCAATGGGATTGAGATACCCCATCAAAACTACAGGAGTTTCGGAATTGGTTTTCCGAAACTCCCGCACCAATTCAAAAGTGCCCTTCAAGCTGGTGCCATGAACGAGTGCACGCTCATGCCCTTTTTGGATCACCGGCCCTTCGGCCATGGGGTCTGAGAACGGCACGCCCAGCTCAATAATATCCACACCCTGTGCCACCATGGCGTGCATCGCCGGCAGTGTGGCCTCTGGGTAGGGGTCGCCATTGACGATGTAGGCCACCAGAGCTTTGCGCCCATGGGCTTTCATGTCTTGCAAGCGTGTTCCAATACGACTCATTATTTGTTTTCCCGCTGTACTTTTTAGTTCGCCACGCACCAAGCGTTGGTTATACGTTGATACCGTCAATTTTGGCGACGGTGAGAATGTCTTTGTCCCCGCGCCCGGACAGATTCACTACGATGGTTTGATCCGGGCTCATGGTCGGGGCCAGCTTTTCCGCGTATGCCAGGGCATGCGACGATTCCAAAGCGGGCATAATGCCTTCGGTCAAGGTGGTTTTGCGAAAGGCAGTCAGGGCTTCTTCATCGTTAATGGCCACGTAGTTCACCCGTCCCAGATCTTTCAACCAGGCGTGCTCTGGCCCAACGCCGGGATAATCCAGGCCCGCCGATACCGAGTGGGTTTCAATAATCTGACCGTTCTCGTCTTCCATCAGGTAGGTGCGGTTACCGTGCAACACGCCGGGAATACCAGCATTGAGAGGCGCGGCGTGGCGACCGGTTTCAACGCCATCACCACCCGCTTCTACGCCGTACATTTCCACGCCGTCGTCCCCGAGAAAGGGGTGAAACAGGCCGATGGCATTGGAGCCGCCACCTACACAGGCAACGAGAGCATCGGGCAGCCGGCCGGTTTGTTCCAGGCACTGGGCTCGGGCCTCGCGTCCGATAACGGCTTGGAAATCCCGCACCAGCTGCGGATACGGATGGGGGCCGGCGACGGTGCCGATAATATAGAACGTGTCATCGACATTGGTGGCCCAATCGCGCATGGCCTCGTTCATGGCATCCTTCAAGGTGCGCGACCCGGAAGTAACTGGAATCACTTCCGCCCCGAGCAACTTCATCCGGTAGACGTTGAGTGACTGCCGCTGGACGTCTTCAGCGCCCATATACACGCAGCATTTCAAACCCAAGCGCGCCGCAACGGTGGCCGTAGCGACGCCGTGCTGACCAGCGCCAGTTTCCGCAATGACCCGCTGCTTGCCGGTAAATTTGGCCAGCAATGCTTGGCCAATGGTGTTATTCACCTTGTGGGCACCGGTGTGATTGAGATCTTCCCGCTTGAGATAAATCTGCGCGCCGCCTAACTCCCGGCTCCAGCGCTCGGCGTGATACAAAGGTGAAGGACGGCCCACATAATAGGCGAGATCTTTGTCGAATTCGGCCTGAAAATCAGAGTCATCTTTCAGCTGGTTGTATATACGCTGCAAATCGTCCAACGCATAGATCAGGGTCTCGGAAACAAAGCGTCCGCCATAGGGGCCGAAGTGGCCATCGCTATTGGGGAAAGCGCTGTAGTCCGTTGCCGAGTACTGCTTAGTCTTAGTCACCGTCTCTATCACCTGTTGTGTGCTTGGCATTGTGGATAAACATTTTCACTTTGTGTCTGTCTTTGCGCCCGGGCGCGGCTTCCACGCCACCACTGACATCGACCCCGTAGGCTAAGGTCGCCTCAATGGCTTGGGCGACGTTGTTGGGCGTCAATCCGCCGGCCAGAATTATGGGCTGTCGAGTCTCACGTGGCACCCGTCGCCAGTCAAAGGTTTCACCGGTACCGCCAGGGACGCCGGGGCGGTAGGCATCAAGCAGAAATCCCAGGGCGCGAGGGTGTTGAGCCATGGAAGCCTCCACATCCAGCTCCGGACGCATTCGAATCGCCTTGATGTAGGGGCGATTGAATGATTCGCAATACTTGGCTTCCTCGCTACCGTGAAACTGCAGCAGTTGAATGGGGACCTGAGCCAAAATATCCGCTACCTGCTCGGCTTCGGCATTAACAAAGAGCCCCACCAGGGTCACAAAGGGCCCAGCGGCTTCTGCCACGGCCCGCGCCTGGGATACGCTCACTGCCCGAGGGCTGTCTGCGTAAAATACCACGCCCAGGGCATCGGCCCCGTCGGCAACCGCTTGTTTGGCGTCGTCCGGGTGAGTGATGCCGCAGATTTTTACCCGTGTTTGCGTCACAATGGCTACCACTGAATGAGTGGGGCAAATATTAACAGAAATCCCGTGGGAATGCTCCGCTCCGCTGTCCCCACCATGGCCTCAGGCCAACCCCCCGACCGGCTCCGGCACAAACAAAGGGCCCGGAGGACTGACCGGTAAACCGAATTCCACCGGATAATCCACAGCGACCAGGTAAAGACCAAACGGGCGCGCCGTGACTCCGCCCGCACTGCGGTCACGTGCCGCCAATATCTCCGCCATCCAGCCCGGCTGTGCCTCTCCACTACCAATAGCCATGAGTACGCCGACGATGTTCCGAACCATGTGATGCAAGAACGCATTGGCTTTAACTTCAATTACCAGCAAGTCCCCGCGCCGAACGATATGCAGGTGCTCGATGCGCCGAACCGGGCTGCGGGCCTGACACTGACTGGCCCGAAACGAGGTGAAATCGTGTTCACCAACCAAACTCTCTGCGGCCGCGCGCATGGCTTCTTCATCCAAGCGTTTGCGGGACCAAGTGACTTGTTGGTGCACCAGGCCGGAATAGGTGGAGCGGTCAGAAATCAGGTAACGATAGGTCCTCGCGGTAGCGCTGAATCGGGCATGAAAGGACGGGACCACTGGCCGCGCCCAGCGGATACTGATATCCAGTGGAAGTTGAGCACGGGTGCCCCGAACCCAGGCTTTTTCCGGTCGCTTGGCGAGGGTATCGAAATGCACAATTTGGGTAGTGGCATGCACGCCCGCATCAGTACGTCCAGCGCAGACCAGCGTGATGGGCTCTGCGGCCACGGCGGACAAAGCGCGCTCGAGCGTCTGCTGAACTGTGGTCACGCCGCTGGCCTGAGTCTGAAAGCCGTGATAGTGGGTACCCAGGTATTCCACCGCCAGTGCCACACGCTCCATACCCTCGGGCCATTCGGTGTCAGGGAATACTTCCGCGTTGCGGCGGTAAGGTTTGGATTGGTCGGTCATTGGTTATCTCAATGTATAAGGCCCAGAAACAACAAAGCCTTGCGCAAGCCGGAGGCTTGACGCAAGGCTTGATGCCAAACTGGCTGTTAATCCATGCGGGTCAACAGCTCTTCAGCTTCACGCTTCTGTTCATCGTTACCTTCTTGGCGAACTTCAGACAGTATGTCCTTCGCGCCTTCGGTATCGCCCATGTCGATGTAGGCTCGTGCCAGATCCAGCTTGGTTGCCGCCTCGTCGGCGTCTGCCAAGAAATCCAGTTCGGCATCCATATCTTCATCCGAAACGGGGGTGGCGGTTTTCGCCGGTGCCACTTCGGTCAACGTATCCCCATCATCCAAACCAGATAGGGCTTCTTCGAACATCCCGTCCTCATCCAAACTCGCTGTGTCTGCAGGTGCTGGCTTCAGGGGCGCCGGGTCAGCCGATGGCGCCACGTCATCCAACTCGCCCATTTCTTTATCTAGAGCTTCCAGGTCGAAGCTGCCCACATCCAGGTTGGGATCGAAGTCGTCCTCGTCATGCAAATCTAAGGCGGGGGTTTTAGCAGCGTCTGACGGCTCGTCATCCAAGCCCGACAGTTCTTCGTCCAATTTACCGAGATCATCGGCCTCCGAAGAAGGCTCGAAATCAAAACTGAAATCGTCTTCTTCCGCGTCAGCCTCTGTACTCGCCTGAGCGTCTTCTAGGGCAGGCTCTTCGGGCGCTTCTAAGGTCAGATCTGAAACGTCTTCGTCCAACTCCAGGCTAGGCGCCTCTTCCAGCTCCAGTTTGGGCGCATCATCGTCCAACTCGAGACTGGACTCCTCGTCCGCCAATTCAAGGCTGGGAGTATCGTCCTCCAGGGACAGGTCAAATTCCAGGTCGCCGCTGTCTAGAGCTGGCTGGTTTTTATCTGCGCCAGTGTCAGTTTGGGCATTATCCGTTTCGTCATCCAGCTCCAAGTCAAACGCAAAATCCTCGTCCTGCTCACCGTCGGCCGTCTCCTCGAAGGAGAGGTCATATCGACTAGATGCGGAATCAACATCCGCTTCCGCCGTCTCTGGCGCGGTAGGCTCATCGTCTTCCAGGTCGAAGCTGAGGTCTTCACCAAAAGTCAGCTCATCGTCACCACTTTCTGCCGCTGTTTCCTCTTCGGGCTCAAGATCCAATGATCCTAAATCAAGTTCATCAGCATCCTCGGCCGCCGCCTTTTCGACAGGCGCTTCCGCCGGTGCAGCTTGAGCGGCAACCGTGTGAGCACTGATGTCGAAGTCGCCAGCGCCAGGAATACTTTCACGCAACTCTCCCGCGCGCTGAATCGCTGCCCGGTCATCAGTGCCTAACAGAGCTCCATAATGCCGATCAAATGCTTCAGCATCTTGAGTCTCGCTATACACTTCCAACAGCTTGAGCAGAATAGGTGCCGAATTTGGTTCTTTAGCCAGACCTTTCAGTAGCATCTCCTCGGCCTGATCCAGTTTGCCGTAAGCGATGTAAATATCGGCCTCGCCCACAACATCGCCGGTTTCCGCTTCTGTGCCACTGGTTTCTTCGTCGGACAGGGTGTCGAAATTGTCGAAATCTTCGCCGGCATCATCAGCCAACTCAATCCCTTCTTCTGCCTCTTCCTGAAACTCCGCCGCATCGGCCTCCGGAGGCAGGAAATCATCCTCGCCAAACTCTTCCTCAAAGTTATCCGCACCTTCTGCCGCTTGTTTACGGCGCATAACAAAGTAAGCCGCACCGAGGATCAACACCAGCAAGCCACCGATAAGGGCCAGCAGGTTTTCCATCAAACGGTCCAGCAACGTTGGCTGGGGAGGGGTTGAGCGCACGACTCGGCTGGGATCACGCGCGGCTGGCGCTGCAGCCACCTCAGTCTGCTCCTCATCAGCTTCCTCAGCGGGTGCAACCTCTTGCTCCACTTCGGTTTGTTCTGTTTGCCCGGCAACCTGCTCGATATCGGAGTCAGTTTGCTCGTCCTCCGGCATCAGGTCAGGGACAAAATCTCTTGTATCCGCATCGCCAGCAGCCTGACGGGCTTGCTCCGACGCCAACTGCAATGCCCGCAATTGTTCGTTGCTGGCTTGAATCAGGCTCTCCATAGTTTCGATTTGTGATTCCAAATCGCGCACACGGGAGGCCAGCTCACGGTTTTCTCTGCGACTTTTATCCAGCTCTTCCAGGGTTGCGGCCAATTCGTTTTCCAGCTCTTGACCGCGGGATTCGCTCGCCCCGCCGCTCTGCCCGGCGCCGCCACCGGTAGCACTGGCGGGACTCGCCAGAGTCACTTGACCCGCGGCTTCACTAGCTTGGCGAGGCTGGGACGCCACGCGCCGACCGGCATCCAGTTGGGCACCGCGGCTCTCGTTCCAATCACGATTCTGCTGAGCCACCTGGCTGACTGCCTGGGCTTGCGCGAGCGACTGGATTTCCTCGCGGTTAGGTAACCGCAGAACCTGGCCTCGGCGTAAAAGGTTGATGTTGCCGTTAATGAAAGCGTCCGGATTGGCGCGCTGGATGGCCAGCATGGTTTGTTGTACGGAGACATCGCGACCAGGCCGCGACTTTAGGGCTATGTCCCAGAGGGTGTCATTACTGCCCACCGGGCCATAGACATCACCACCACCAGTGGCGGTGCTGCGCGTTGGGGTGGAAGGAGTCTCTGCTTGACGAGTTGGGGCCGGACGCTCACGCGCTGCACTAGGCTCGCTGGGGCGGACCGTTTCACGCTCTCGCGCCGCTGCCTGCACAGGCTGCTGGGCGCGATCTTCGTCGAACACCGGCAAATCGAGCAGCATTGTGTATTCACGCATCAAGCGGCCACTGGCCCAACGCGCTTCCACTAGAAAGTTGAGGTAAGGTTCGCGCACCGGCTCGCGGCTGGTGACTCGAACGATGGGTCCGGATTCGTGGTCCAGGATGAGCTCAAAGCGCAGCTGGTTGTAAAACTCCAGTCGGGTGATACCGGCGTTTTCGAATGCTGATGAAGGGGCCAATCTGATAATAAGATCATCCCGGCTCATGCCCTCGACACTGCTCAAGCGAATATCGGCCTGCAGGGGCTGATTCAAAGCCGATTTCACTTCGGCGGACCCCAGGCCTAACGCCATGGCGTGCTGCGTTGCCATTACGGCCGTGAGTCCAACAGCAAAACTCAGCTTACGAAGAACATGCATAGGATGTTTCCTTTATTATCTCCCTGGTTCCCTTGTGCCCAAACTGACTTCACCGACCATCCCGTCGATTTTTACGGCACTATGAACCCGAATATAATTGTGACGAACCCGAATAATTATGGTTACAGGCGGTTTAAACCTAGAATGAATATTCACTATTCGCTGTAAGTATTCATTATAAGTAGCTTTTTATCAACACTAAGCCCTCGCCCAAGCTTGCTTTATGGCACATTTTTATACAGTTTTGGCAGCAAATCACAATTTTGGGGTGTGTCGGGCGTCGTTTGTACAGTCTAGTATCAAAAAAAACGTCACGACAAGTTCTTGTCGTGACGTTTTCGACTCATAATGCGCTTTTTCGCGCCATTTTACGCTTCCTTTAGGATTTTCAGCATGCGGCGTAGAGGCTCAGCGGCACCCCACAGCAACTGATCACCCACCGTAAAGGCCGACAGGTATTGGGGACCCATGTTCATCTTGCGCAAACGGCCGACCGGGATTTCCAGCTTACCGGTCACGGCAGTGGGCGTGAGATCCCGCAAAGTAGCCTCGCGCTCGTTGGGTATCACTTTCGCCCACTGGTTGGATTCGGCAATCAGGGACTCCACATCTGACAACGGCACGTCCTTATTGAGCTTGATGGTCAGGCCCTGACTGTGGCAGCGCATGGAGCCCACTCGTACACACACCCCATCAACCGGAATCGGGTTATCGCTACGACCGAGAATCTTGTTGGTCTCAACCTGCCCTTTCCACTCTTCTTTGCTCTGACAGTTATCCAACTGCTTGTCGATGAAAGGCAACAAGCTGCCCGCCAGAGGATGCTCGAAATGCTCGGTGGAAAAATCGCTGCTGCGCATGGTGGCCGCTACTTGCCGGTCAATTTCCAAGATCGCTGAGCGCGGATCGGCCAGTTTGTCTTTGACGGCACTGTTGAGCTCACCCATTTGGGTAAGCAGCTCGCGCATATTCTGCGCACCGGAACCGCTGGCCGCTTGGTAAGTCATGGCGGATACCCACTCCACCACACCGGCGTTGAACAAACCGCCCAGGCCCATCAGCATCAAACTGACGGTGCAGTTGCCGCCCACGTAGTTCTTGATGCCTTTGGCAATACCATCCTGAATGACATCCAGGTTCACCGGGTCCAGTACAAGTACCGCATCGTCTTTCATGCGCAGGGTGGACGCGGCATCAATCCAGTAGCCTTGCCAGCCGCTCTCGCGCAGCTTGCCGAAAACCTCATTGGTGTAGTCGCCACCCTGGCAGGTCACGATAGCGTCCAGAGGCTTGAGTGCCTCCAGGTCGAAGGCGTCTTGCAGCGGCGGTACACCGGCCGCTACAGCGGGAGCTTGGCCACCGGCGTTTGAGGTGGAGAAGAATACCGGCTCGATACCGGCAAAGTCGTTTTCTTCCTGCATGCGCTCCATCAATACGGAGCCGACCATACCGCGCCATCCAATAAAACCTACTTTCATAATGTCTCTCTCTTAGTCCTGGGTGTGTGAATGTACCAGCCGGGATTAACCGGCTTCAGTCCAACTGGGTTGACTAAATTGTTACCACCAGGGAAAGGATGCCCGGTGTTTTGAGACCCTCGGAGGCAGGGAGCCGACGAGGAGCGTACAGGGACGTATTTACAGCGTGTCTCAAAACACCGGGTATCCTTTCCCTCTCAATTCCGTGCTTACTTAAGGTTATAGACAAAATTTTACCGGGACAGACTGTTAACCACAGCGTCGCCCATTTCTTTGGTGGATACCTTCTTGCTGCCGTCCGTCACAATGTCCGCGGTGCGCAGGCCTTGATCCAGCACATCGCCCACAGCGGCCTCTATCGCATCCGCCGCCTCTGCCATTCCAAGAGAATAACGCAACATCATAGCGGCGGACAGTATGGTGGCGAGTGGATTGGCCAAGCCCTGTCCGGCGATATCCGGTGCTGAACCGTGACAGGGTTCATACATGCCCCGGCCGTCTTTATTCAGTGAGGCTGAAGGCAACATACCGATGGATCCGGTGAGCATCGCGGCGGCGTCCGACAAAATGTCGCCGAACATGTTTCCGGTTACCAGCACGTCAAACTGTTTAGGCGCGCGCACCAACTGCATGGCGGCGTTGTCCACGTACATGTGGGACAACTCCACGTCCGGATACTCCGGAGCCAACCGATCCATCACTTCCCGCCACAACATGGTGACTTCAAGTACGTTGGCTTTGTCCACTGAACAGACACGCCCCTGGCGCTTTCGTGCCATCTCAAACGCGATTCGCCCAATACGCTCAATCTCGCTCTCTTTGTACACGTAGGTGTTGTAGCCTTCGCGCTCGCCGTTGTCCAAGGTTCTAATACCACGTGGCTTACCGAAATAAATACCGCCGGTCAGCTCGCGCACAATGAGGATATCCAACCCGGAAACCACCTCCGGCTTAAGACTGGAAGCATCCACCAATTGCGGGTACAACAAGGCTGGACGAAGGTTGGCGAACAGCTCCAGCTTGGAGCGAATTTGCAGCAAGCCCTGCTCGGGGCGAATGGACCGGTCCAGCGTATCCCACTGAGGGCCACCGACGGCGCCCAGCAGGATAGCATCAGCGGCACGCGCTTTTTCCAAAGCGCCGTCGGCCAAAGGCACACCGTGGGCGTCGATGGAACAACCGCCCATAAGATCTTCATCAAAGCTCAAACCCAAGCCCATTTTTTTGTCGGTGGCTTCGAGCACCTTGCGTGCTTCGGCAACGATCTCCGGGCCAATACCGTCGCCCGGCAGAATCAGAATGTTTTTACTCACTGTGTTTGTCCTATGTTGGTTACTGCTGAACAACCTGCGTTTTAATCATTCACTGTTAGCGTTTCGCCGTTTCGGCCTTCACCGCATCAAACAGCCAGGGCGCTTCCTGACGACGTTTCGCCTCGTAGGCTTTAATGGCATCGGCCTGCTCTAAGGTCAAGCCGATATCATCCAAGCCTTTGAGCAAACAGTGTTTGCGGAAGTCATCCACCTCAAAAGTAAACACTTCGCCGTCTGGCGTGGTTACCGCTTGCGCCTCCAAATCGACGGTCAATTGATAACCGTCATTGGCATACAACTGCTGAAACAGTTTCTCCACTACCGGCTCGGGCAACACCACGGGCAAAAGCCCATTTTTAAAACAGTTGTTGTAGAAAATATCGGCAAAGCTGGGCGCGATCACACAGCGAAAACCGAAGTCTTCCAGCGCCCAGGGCGCATGCTCGCGACTGGAGCCGCAACCAAAGTTGGCCCGCGCAAGCAGTACGGTGCTGCCCTGATAGCGGCGCTGATTGAGCGGAAAGTTGGGATTCAATGGCCGATGACTGCAGTCCTGATCGGGCTGACCTTCGTCCAAGTAACGCAACTCATCAAACAAGTTTTTACCAAAACCCGTGCGCTTAATGGATTTCAAAAACTGTTTGGGGATGATCATGTCGGTATCGACGTTGGCGCGATCCATGGGCGCGACTAAACCCGTGACTTGGGTAAAACTTTTCATGCCTGACCTCCTTCTACAAAGTCGCGCACATCGACGAAGTGACCGGCGATAGCCGCCGCAGCCGCCATAGCGGGGCTGACCAAATGAGTTCGGCCGCCATAGCCCTGCCGGCCCTCAAAGTTACGGTTGGAGGTGGATGCACAGTGCTCACCGGCACCGAGCTTGTCCGCGTTCATGGCCAGGCACATGGAGCAGCCAGGCTCGCGCCACTCTAAACCGGCATCCAGGAAAATTTTGTCCAACCCTTCGGCTTCGGCTTGGGCTTTTACCGCGCCGGAACCCGGCACCACCATAGCCTCCTTCACCGAATCCGCTTTGCGGCGGCCTTTGACCACTTGCGCCGCCGCACGCATGTCTTCAATGCGCGCATTGGTGCAGGAGCCAATAAAGACCCGATCGAGTTTAATGGACTCAATGGGCTGACCCGCTTTAAGCCCCATATACTCCAGCGCACGCACCATGCTTTCACGCTTGGCCGGGTCTGACTCGGCGGCCGGATCAGGCACCTTAGCCCCCACCGGGCCAACCATTTCGGGAGAGGTACCCCAACTGACTTGCGGCTCTATATCTTCCGCACGAAGGGTAACGACTTTGTCGAATACGGCACCGGGATCGCTGTGCAAGTCTTGCCAACTGGCCACGGCTTTTTCCCAGTCTTCGCCCTTCGGCGCGAACATCCGGCCACGGACGTAATCAATCGTGGTGTCGTCCACCGCTACCATCCCCGCCCGGGCACCCGCTTCAATGGCCATATTGCACACAGTCATTCGACCTTCCATGGACATATTGCGGAACACATCGCCACCAAACTCCAAGGCGTGGCCGTTGGCACCAGCGGTTCCGATTTTGCCGATGATCGCCAAGATCACGTCTTTAGGCGTAACACCAACGCCCAAGGTGCCATTAACCTCCACCAACATGTTTTTCATTTTTTTGGACACCAGGCATTGGGTGGCCAGCACGTGCTCGACTTCGCTGGTGCCTATGCCGTGGGCCAAAGCGCCCAAGGCACCGTTGGTGGCAGTATGGGAATCGCCACACACCACGGTCATGCCCGGCAAACACGCGCCCGTTTCGGGCCCAATGATGTGCACGATCCCCTGCCGAGCGTCGTTGATTTTGAATTCCACAATGCCGTAGGCATCGCAGTTGTCATCCAGCGTTTGCACCTGGATCAGGGACACGGGATCTTCGATACCGGCAACCCCGGAAGCGCGCTCCTTTTGAGTTGTGGGAACATTGTGATCCGGTGTGGCCAATATGGAGTCCACACGCCAAGGCTTGCGCCCCGCCAGACGCAAACCTTCAAAAGCCTGGGGCGATGTCACTTCATGGATAATGTGGCGATCGATATAGATCAACGCCGAGCCATCGTCGCGCTGCTGCACCACATGGCTGTCCCAGAGTTTGTCGTAAAGAGTTCTAGCGCTCATAAGTCAATGAGTCCGAGGTCAATGGATCCGAAGTAAATGGGTCAAGGGTTACTGATCAAGAAGCGTATTTTACGGCGGCCTCACCAATAACACAAATTCATAATTTTTATCTATTGCATTCCATTGTGGAATTCATAAACTGACCGCATCTGGGTCGCGCCGCGGACTAGCCGACCCACACACGCCATCACCCTCTGGATCTACTATGGATACTCAGCACTTACACGCCTTTGTGGCCGTGGCCGAAACTGGCTCCTTCTCGGCAGCCGGCCAGCGCTTGCACCTGACTCAACCAGCGATCAGCAAACGTATCGCCACCTTGGAGCTACAGCTGGGAAGCCCACTGTTTGACCGAGTCGGCCGCCAGATATCCCTGACCCAGGCGGGACAGTCCCTGCTGCCCAACGCCAAGCGCATCTTGCGGGAAGTGGCCGACGCGGAACGCGCGGTGGCGGATCTGCAAGGTGAAGTTCGGGGCACCTTGAGCATGGCCACCAGCCATCACATCGGTTTACACCGTTTGCCGCCCGCCCTGAGGCATTTCACTGAGCGCTACCCGGAAGTCAAATTGGATCTGCACTTTTTGGACTCGGAGCAAGCCTATGAGGAAGTTCTGCAGGGGCGCTATGAACTTGGAGCCGTCACTTTGGCGCCGGAACCTGACACGCGCATCGCGGGTGAAAAAGTCTGGGTGGATGAATTACTCTTTACCGCCGCTCACAACCATCCTTTAGCCGAACGGGAAACCCTGGAACTGGCTGACCTAAGCCCCTGGCAAGCCATCATGCCCGATGCTCAAACCTATACCACGCGCTTGGTGCGCGAATTGTTCGACAAGCAGAGCCAAACACTGGAAATCAACATGGTAACCAACCATCTAGACACCATAAAAATGATGCTGTCCATTGGGCTCGGTTGGGGGGTATTACCGCAGAGTCTATTGGGAGACGGCCAGCTACGAGTATTGAATGTTCAGCACCCGCCGCTGAGCCGCGATTTGGGAATGATCTATCACCGGCAGCGCAACCTGAGTAACGCCGCGCGGGTGTTCTTGCAGTTGGTTAAGGGCTTTTAGAGCTTAAGATTTCCGTAAGCCGAGCGGGCTGCGCCCTTTGCGGGACACGCTGTGAATGCGTCCCTGCACGCTCGACGTCGGCATCCATGCCTCCGACGGTCCCGCAAAGGGCGCAGCCCGCTCAGCTCCGTGCCATACAATTGCCTCTGAGCTCCGAAACTCGAGTTAGAACTCGATGCTGCGCATGTATTCGGCACCGTCAGCCACGGCCTGCAAAGGCGTTGTGCCCTCGTAATCTTCCTGCTCCACGATGAAGTACTCCATGCCCTGCTCTCTCGCCAGCGGCAGCAAGGTCGGCCAGTCAATGGCACCCTGACCCAGAGTGGTGGACTGAGGCTGACCATTTGTGCGGATATCTTTAACGTGCGAGAGCGCGAAGCGACCCGGATACTTGCGCAACCACTGCGCGGGGTCGGCATTCACAGCGGCAACCCAGTAAATATCCAGTTCGAAATCCACCAAGTCGGCGTCGGTGTTTTCCATCAGCAGGTCTTGGGGATATTGGCCTTCCATCTCCTCAAACGTGTAACCATGGTTGTGGTAGGCAAAGCGCAGACCCGCGTTTTTGGCGATCTCCCCGGCACGGTTGAATTCTTCAGCCAGCGTCCGGTACTCGTCCAGGCTGTTGCGTTGGGCGTAAGGACAAATTAGGTATTTAACGCCAATCTCAGCGGCCTCATCCACCTTGCGGCTGAAGCTATCAAAATCGTTAAAATTGTTGACGTGGCTGGAGATCATGGTCATGCCCAGCTCGTCCATATACTCTTTGAAACCGGTATTGCCCATGCCCCAGTAAATCCCCATGGGGCCTTCGTAGCTTTCTATCTGCTTATAATCGTAGGACGCCACTTGAGCCAGTACGGCACGAGGGTCTTCTTGAATCACATCACGCAAGGTGTACAGCTGCAAGCCAAACTTATTCCCGTTGTTGCCCGGACCAGCGGCGGCTGGAACGGCGGATTCTTCGCGACCACAGGCGCTCAGCAACGCTGCCGAGCCCATGCTGGCAGCAATCATAGTGCCCGATGCCAAACCACCGGACAGCCGTAAAAAGGATCTTCGATTGATTGTGTTCATGTATTGGACCTCTCTTTGGGGTTTATTGGAATTGTATAAAGCTTGCCGTTTTTTCTTCTTCCACCTCTGGCGAGGCTCCCTTTATACGTGAAAACGCGTCGACTGCAAAGTTACGTCATACGGCTACACAGACGCGCTTTAGGCACAATTCGAGTATCACAAAGTTAGCCCAATCACACTTTTTCCCGCCACCTCTGCTAAGATAGGTGCACGTAACTATCAACCACAGGGCGGTTTTTGCTCTGCCAGTAAGAACACACCGCTGGCGGCAGCCCATGACAACTTTGCAGGAAATACCCTATGAAAAAGCTTATTCTCGCCACAGGCCTGGCACTTGCCTCTCCCTTCGCCTCCGCCGATCTTTTGGCTCTGCATGCTGGCGCCGGTTACTGGCAGGGGGAGTACAGTGGTCAGGTGGGTAATCCCAGCATCAGCGCTGAGCAGTTGGGGCTGGAAGAAAGTGACAACATGTACGTTTATCTGGCGTTCGAGCACTTTCTGCCCGTGCTGCCCAACGCCCGCGTACAACATACTCGCATCAGCAGCAGTCAGACATCCCGAATTGACCAGACGTTCACGCTGGACAACCAGACATACTTTGCCAATGAAGAGGTAGCAACGGATCTGGATTTGACCCATACCGACCTTACCCTTTACTACCAAATCATGGATAACTGGGTAACTCTGAATCTGGGTCTCACTCTGCGTCTCTTCGACGGTTACATCCGCGCCGAAGGCGAAGCTTTCACCGAAACCGTGGACATTGATCAGGCCATTCCCATGGTGTACGGTCAGGCGCGTTTTCGCCTCCCGTTCTCCGGCTGGTCCGTGGGCGCTCAGGGCAATGTTTTGAGCTTTAACGATCACAGCGTCACCGATGTCAGCGCCAATGTAGGCTACACCTTCCGCTCAGCCATCGATGCCGGCATTGAGCTGGGTTACCGTCAGCTGAGTGTTGAAATGGACAATGGTGGTGCTCACGCAGACATGGATCTTAAAGGACCCTACGCGGCCGTTACGCTTAAATTCTAAGGTCCGCCCCAAGGCCATTAACGACTCACAGGGAAGTGAGGAGTGTCCCGAAGCGCCGGGAGCGCGTAGGGTCCGACTTACAGGGTCGTGAGGTATCCCGAAGCGCCGGGAGCTCGCAGGGACCGGCCCTCAGTCCATCTTCAGATCAAAGTGATCCGCGTCCAAGTGAGCGGGAAACGACGCCCGGTATTCACTTAAGCGGCTGGCATCCAGCTCGACACAAAAGCAACCCGGTTCATCTCCCGCCTCCAGCAACACTTCGCCGCCCGGTCCGTAGACTCCGGTATCTCCCTGGTACGCTTGCCCGGAATCATCCTGGCCAATTCTGTTTACGCCCACCACATAACTGAGATTCTCAATGGCGCGCGCCTGCAATAATCGCTGCCAGTGCAAAGCGCGGGCCGCGGGCCAGTTCGCCACGTAAAGCGCCAGGTCGTAATCGTTACGATTGCGACTCCACACCGGGAAGCGCAGGTCATAGCACACCAGGGGCAGAATTCGCCAGCCACGCAGCTCCACGAGCACCCGCTCCCGCCCCATGGCGAAACGTTGATGCTCCCCGGCCATGCGGAATAGGTGCCGCTTATCGTAGTGCCGATAACGACCGTCCGGCGGCATCCACACCAGCCGGTTCACATATCGACCGGCTTCCAGCACCACCAAACTGCCGGTAACCACAGCACCGAGTTTTTGTGCCTGGTCCGCCATCCACTGATAGGCACGGCCGTCCACACTCTCGGCATAATCCCGGGCACTGGCGCTAAAACCGGTGGTGAACACTTCTGGCAGTACCAACAGATCGCAACCTTGGGCGCCCGCCATCTGCTCCTCGTACCACTGCAGGTTCGCTTCCGGTGCCCGGGCAACAATTGCGCTTTGGATCAAGGCCACGCGTAAGTTGTTCATAGTTTGCTCGCTCCCGGGTTGTCGTCTCGAATTCCCCACCAGCCAATAGCATACGCCAGTAACGCCGCTACGGCAGCGGCGGCAAAGGTCCATTGCGGACTAAAGTCCCACACCAACCCGCTTAACATGGCGCCCAAGGCACCGCCTGCGCCAAAACTCAAGGCGCTGTACAAGGCTTGTCCATGCCCCTGCTGCCGCCCTGGAAACTGCCGCCGAACCCACTCAATTGCCATCGCGTGCGCCACCGCAAAACTGAACGCGTGCAACAATTGCGCTAGCAAAAGAACACCTAAGCTCCCAGCACCAAAGCCAATCATGACCCAGCGCACAGCCGTCAGTAACAGGCTAACCAAGAGCAAATAGCGCACACCCCAGCGACGCACCAACTTGTGCATCACCAAAAAAATGCCCACTTCCGCCACCACGCCCAGCGCCCAAAGCAGACCGGTGGCGGAGCGGGTATAACCGTACTGCTCCACTAAATACAGACTGTAAAACGTGTAGTAGGGTCCATGACTTAGCTGCAGTAAAAAGCACACTGCAAAAAAGCTTAAACTCGCAGGCTGGCTCAGCAGATGCCGAAGACTGTGCGTGACTTCGTCGGAACTCTGTTGGGCGCCGGCCGGCAAACTGAGGCTGGCCAGCAAAATCATGATCAAAAAACTGAGGATAAAAACGGGCAGATGGTAAATATCGACCACATCGAACACCCAGCCCAAACCGACCACGGCCAGAATAAAGCCCACCGATCCCCACAGCCTAATTTGGCTATAGCGATCATAATGTTGATCCAGATAATCTAAGGTGACAACTTCGAATTGGGGTAAAACGGCGTTCCAAAAGAAGGTATAGCAGGCCACGACCAGAGCCAGCCAGGCAAACTCCGAGCGATAAAAAAAGATACCCAAAAAGGTGAGACAGGCGAGAAAACTACCTAGACGGATTACCCCCAAGCGCTGGCCTGAATGCTCCGCAAGCCAGCCCCAAAACAGCGGTGCCACCACCTTGGTGCCCATGATGATGGCGGCGATCAGGCCGATTTGTGGCGAGGAATAACCCAGAGACTTGAGGTACAGACCCCAATAGGGAATCAGGGCCCCGAGTACCGCAAAGTAAAACGCATAGAAGCCCGACAGTCGCCAGTACGGCAAGTCCCGCCGAGCCACCATAAGCGGCCGCCCTAACCCTCTGCCTGGGCGGGAATTACCGGCACGCTGTGTTCCACCGCACCGTTCTGCGCCCTTTGCCGCAAGGCGTGATCCATGAGCACCAGAGCCAGCATGGCCTCAGCGATGGGCGTCGCACGGATACCCACGCAGGGATCATGGCGGCCGGTGGTAACCACCTCCACGGGTTCGCCGTGTGAGTTCACACTGCGCCCGGGAATGCGCAAGCTGGACGTGGGCTTGAGGGCCAAGTGGGCCACGATGTCCTGGCCGGAGGAGATGCCGCCGAGAATGCCTCCGGCATTGTTGGACAGAAACCCCTCTGGGGTTATCTCGTCCCGGTGGTCAGTGCCCTTTTGCGCCACGGACGCAAAGCCAGCGCCGATCTCGACACCTTTGACGGCATTGATGCTCATCAGACCATGAGCGATATCGGCGTCGAGTCGATCAAAAATCGGTTCGCCCAATCCCGGACTCACGCCTGTTGCCACTACGGTAATTTTGGCACCGACGGAATTGCCCTCTTTGTTCAGGGCTTGCATATACTCTTCCATGGCGGCCACTTTGCTAGCATCCGGACAAAAAAACGGGTTTTGATCGATCTGTTCCCAGTCCACTTGCTCGATGGCAATGGGACCCAGTTGGGATAAATAACCGCGCACTTCAATACCAAAGTGTTCACGCAAATACTTTTTAGCAATGCCACCGGCAGCCACACGCATGGCAGTCTCGCGGGCCGAGGAGCGTCCGCCGCCCCGATAATCCCGCACGCCGTACTTCTGCATATAGGAGTAATCCGCGTGCGCCGGACGAAACTGATCCTTGATATTGGAATAATCTTTGGAGCGTTGATCGGTGTTCTCAATCAACAAACCAATGGGTGTACCGGTGGTTTTACCTTCAAACACGCCGGACAGTATGCGCACCTGATCCGCTTCCCGGCGCTGAGTGGTATAACGTGATTGACCGGGTTTACGCCGATCCAGATCCTGTTGCAAGTCCTCCTCGGACAGACTCAATCCGGGCGGGCAGCCGTCCACCACCGCGCCCAAGGCCGGGCCGTGGCTTTCACCAAAGGTGGTCAGGGTAAAGAGTTTGCCAAAGGTATTACCGGACATAACGGAATCCAAGAGTTAAAGAGTGTTTGAGGGCGATTATACGTGACTCGCGGGAAAGCTGTCTCGCAGGTCCGCCGCGGCGAGCACAAAAACCCCATGGCCACCCCGCTCAAATTCCACCCAGGTCATGGGCAGCTCGGGAAAAGCATCTTCCAACGCAGCCTGTGAATTGCCCACTTCCACGACCAAAAGGCCGTCTTCACTGAGATGGCCTGAGGCCTCCTGAAGCAGCCGGCGGGTAAAATCCAGACCGTCGGCGCCGGAGGCCAATCCAAGCGCCGGCTCGGCATGGTATTCCGCCGGCATAGCCGCCAGATCCTGCTGATCGACGTAGGGGGGATTGCTGACAATGAGGTCGTACACCTGGCCTTCTAGCCCTGCAAACAGGTCGGACTCCCGGGCTTCGACCCGGTCTTCCAACTGATGGCCCACAATATTTTGTTCCGCGACTTGCAGCGCGTCGGGAGAAATATCGCTCAGGTCCACGCGTGCTTCCGGGAAGGCGTAGGCACACGCAATACCGATGCAGCCGCTGCCAGTACACAGATCCAAAATACGCTCCGGTTCCTGACTCAACCAGGGTTCGAAACGCTGCTCGATCAATTCGGCGATAGGCGAGCGCGGGACCAAAACCCGCTCATCCACCCGAAATCGCAAGCCGGCAAACCAAGCCTCACCCGTTAAATAAGCCGCGGGGACACGCTCTTGAATTCGCCGCTGCAACAGATTGACCACGGCGCGCCGCTCACTGAGTGTCAAGCGGGCGTCCAGCCACAGAGGGTTGGCCTCCTGTACCGGCAAATGCAGGGCGTGCAGCACCAATTGCACCGCTTCGTCCCAGGCGTTGTCGGTACCGTGGCCAAAATACAGCTCAGCGGCATTGAATTGGCTGGTTCCCCAGCGGAGGTAATCGCGTACGGAAAGGAGTTCGCTACAGATATCCTGCTCAGAAAGGCTCACGCGTTCGGGTCCTCAAAAAAAACGGTGGATCGGCGGGGCATTGTAACCTGTTTGGGCGCAGGTAAGCTCACGCCACGCCGTTTTCAAGCGATAACCGTAAAGCTACGCAAAGCTGATGAATAGCGCGAGTGTACCCCGCCGCTTATTTTGTAACTTATGGCGAGTGGATTTCTTCGCCAATCAAGGCGCTTTTCTGCAGGCATAGTGGGCCTACGTCAAAGAAAAGCAACGCAGAGTGGCGGAAAGAGGTGCCGTTATAAGTTATGAAATGAGTGGCGGGATACACTACACTTTACCCCGATTGCACTTTCGCTTAGTCTAGCGCCCGCTCAGGGTCCCGCCGAGACTCGCGACCGTAACGATGCCCCCAGGGGCGAGGAAATTAACATGAAAGAACACTTTGCCGAAATCATCAAAAGCGTAGGCGAAGACCTGAATCGCCCCGGTCTAGCGGATACCCCAGAGCGCGCGGCCAAGGCGTTTCAATTCTTGACCCGAGGCTATCATCAGAACATCGATGATGTGGTCAACGGCGCGCTATTTCCTTCCGACTCTGACGAAATGATCATCGTTAAGGACATTGAGCTTTACTCCATGTGCGAGCACCACATGTTGCCATTTATTGGCAAGGCGCACGTGGCCTACATTCCTACCGGTCACGTATTGGGACTGTCCAAGATTGCGCGGATTGTCGATATGTTCGCCCGCCGGCTACAGATTCAGGAACAGTTAACGCTGCAAATCGCCAATTCCATTCTGGACATAACCGGCGCGTCAGGCGTGGGCGTTATTATCGAAGCTAAGCATATGTGCATGATGATGCGCGGTGTAGAGAAACAGAATTCCACCATGAAAACCTCCGCCATGCTGGGTAGCTTCCGCAGTAACCAGGCGACCCGTGGCGAGTTTTTGTCTCTGTTGCGTTAACAGCGCCGTACATCATTCCACACGACTAGGGTGTCATTCCCATAGCCTGCTAAGGTAGCAGCACAACCTCTACCCGCGCGCTCCGCTCCCCCCGGCGCGCGGGCGCCAGCCCTCCCAGACCAAAAGCTTCCAGGCGGCCGCTCTCAACACCCTCCTCTTGCAACGCCGCTTGAAGCGCCTGGGCGTATTGTAACGACGCCCGCCGCTGACCATCCAAATCCGTACCACCGTAGTCATGCCCCACTAAGGCTAAACGCCAATCGGATTCCTGCTCTAACAGTTCCACTAGCACGTCGACGTGAGCCTCTGACAACAGGACTTCACGCTCATCCACGGTTCCGGTAACGGTCAAACCGGGAAACACAAAATAACCCTGGGAGCGCAGCTGGTTCGCTAGACTGGCCGGATCGGAGGCAATCTCCTCCTCCGCGCTTACGGTCGGTACCACTAAGTCCACCTGCATATACACACGGCGGTTGCCACGCTGCACCGAATACAAGGTGACATAATACGTGCGCTGGGCGCGAGTTAACTCATACACGGCATAATGTTGATACTGGTCCAGGCCGTGCAATTGAATTACGTTGAAATGCTGATTCGCCCAGCGGCTGCTACTGCCACATTCCCGACCTGTGCAAGAGAATAACTGACGGGGTGAAAAAGGCTGTAGTTGCTCACGATAAAAATCAAATCCCTCCGGCGCGCTGTAACCCGATGACAATTCCAGTGTTCTGCGAATCACCGTGCCTTTCAAGCGCCGCTCCCTTTGTATCTGCCACTGATTTCCTGAGCGACGAAATAACCCCAGCGCCAAGGTGTAGTCGGCATTAGCCTGACGCTGATCAAGCAATGTGCGCGCACCGGGAAAAACCTCTAATCCCAGGGGGTCTTCTACCGAACGCGCCTGGGCATGACTGGTTAGCAAAAAAACCGCCCAAACAATGACTGCGTAACGTGCAAACGCCAAGGGAAACCTCTCTTTAGTTAATCGTCTACGGCCACGGCGGTGGCAGTGTCAAAAAATGGCTGCAAGATAGTGGCAACTTTGTCCGCCTGCTCTTCCATATGCAAATGATGTCCGCCGGGCAGTAATTCCATATTCAAGGGTGAGAATAAATCTAAAGCTTCACGGTAATGCGGAAACATTTCGGGAATCCCCTCCTCCGCCAGTATCAGTTTAACGGGGGCCTCAATACGCTGAATAAATGCTTTGATATGGTCCTCGGTCAACTTGACCGCCGAAGGAGCAAAGAGGCGTTGATCGGTACTCCAGGTATACCCCCCTTCGACCGGCCGGACTCCTCGTTCTGTGAGGGCACTGGCGGCTTGATAACTGAGCGGGAACATACCGCGCTCACGAGCACGTACAGCGCGATCCAGATCTTTATACACGCGCAGGGGTTTGCATGCCAGGGCGCGCCCCTCGGAGATAGAACGAGCGAGCTGCCCGGGGGCATCAGCAGCAGTAGGTGGTTTTGGCCACAGCCCTTCGACCAGGGCCAGATGTGAGATTCGCTCGGGAAAGGTACCCGCGGCTAGCATGCCAATCATGGCGCCGCGTGAGTGGCCCAAAAGGGCAAAACGCTCCCACCCCAACTGATCCGCAATGGCGAATACTTCAGCCACGTCTTCCCAGATGTTGTAGGGCGCCGAACCGGGGCGGTGGTCACTTTGGCCGTGACCGGCCAGGTCCAGGGCGACCAGGTGCAATCCGGTTAGCTGAGGGGCGATAACATTGAAGCTGGCGCTATTGTCCAACCAACCGTGTAAGGCCATAACGGGCATCTGTCCCTCCGCACCCCAATCCTGGGCCGCGAATGACAAACCATCGACATCTAACCTGAGCTCCCGTGGCATCAAACCTCACCTCTTAGCCTTCGTACCAGCCCCGGAGTGTAACAGGTTTAAATTCCAAGAATGACTTACGGTTATGAGCTCCGAGGCCTACATAAGCGGGTGACGCAGCCACAGTAATTCGCCCATGCCGGACGCGGCAAACTCCATTTCGATACACGCCAATGTGGAGGTCCCCAATGGGTGGTAACCGGGCTCGGTTCCACACAAGTCGTTTACCAGCTCACCCACCAACGGTTGATGGCTAACCAACATCAAAGTTTCGCAATGGCTGTTGTACATTTGCTGGTAAAGCCCGTCCAGATCCGCCTCGGGCACGAGGGTTTCCGTCACTTGAGTCGGCACCTGCCGCCCGAGTACTTCGCAAACCACTTCCGCGCTTTGGCGTGCGCGCACCAGGGGGCTCACCCACAACTCCTCCACCGATTCAAGCTTGTCCCGACAACTGGACAGCAAGCGCGCCAGGTCCTCTCGGCCCGACGGCGTGAGTCGACGCTGGGCGTCGGTAAGTGCATGGGGCTCGGCTCGTCCATGACGCAGTACAAAAAGCTTCATAAGCTCCCCCACACTCAGGTGTTTGGCTTGTCGGTAGGCGGCTTGTTTGTGGGCTCCTCTGGAGGCGCCTCAGCGGTAGGCGGCTTCGGCGCCTTGGTTTTGGCGGCCGCTTTGGCCGAGGTGCCGCGTTTGGTTACCGCTCCTTTGGCGCGTGAGGCGCGTGGGCGCGGCTTACGTGCAGAAGCAGGAGGTGGAGCCGTACTTTCCTCCGTTGCCGGCCAGTCATCAAACGGGAACGGCTTGTCCTCTCGGTTATACGTTAGAAAACGTAGTGTCTGATAGATGTACTGCGCAAGCGATTGCCCAAACTCGCGCAAGTTGCGATTATCCCGACCGGTAATCAGAGAAAACAAAAACTGCAGTACCACGACCGCAGCCATGACAATCACGGCCACGTACAAAATAAAGGCAAACAGCACCATAAACAGGAGCCGCAACCAATGTGTACCGGACGTCAAATTACTTTTTAATTCTTCGCTATTCATTATTGTACTCCCATGTATTCCACGTCGTGGCTTTGTTCACCCAACATCAGTTGTCGTACCACGTCGGGTATGGCTTTGCCTTCGAACAGCACGCCGTATAACCCGGACATCAATGGCATGTATATTCCCATCTCATCCGCTTTCTGTTTGGTCTGTTTCAAGGTATTTACACCTTCGGCCACCTGCCCCAAACCGGCCACAACCTCCGACAGCGGCTTGCCCTGCCCCAGAGCGTAACCGACTTGGTAGTTCCGGCTCAAATTGGAGGTGCAAGTCAGAATCAAATCCCCCACTCCGGCCAAGCCCAAAAAGGTCATGGGATTCGCCCCCATGGCGCTGGCAAAGCGCCCCATTTCCGCAAGGCTACGGGTTAGAAGCATCGCCTGAGTGTTATGGCCAGCGCCTACGGCAGCGGCCATGCCGCAGATGATCGCATAGATATTCTTGAGCGCGCCACCCAACTCAACCCCATAGCGGTCACTGTTGGAGTAAACCCGAAAGGTTTCCGAACGCAGACTTTTTTGTACCGCCTCCACAACTTCGGCGTGCTCACTGGCAATCACGGTGCCCGTGTGTTGGCGTGCCACGATCTCTTTAGCAAAGTTCGGGCCGCTCAAAACTCCGTAGCGGTGATCCGGCAACTCTTGCTCCAGAATCTGGCTCATGAGCGTAAAGCCTTCGGGTTCAATACCCTTGGCGGTACTGATCACCATGGCATCAGCGCGTAACCAGGGGCGTATCTCCTTTGCCATGCCCCGAAAGCCATGGGTGGGAACCGATAGAAACACCACCTGGCTATTCTTTAACGCCAGTTCGAGATCCCCCGTTGCCGTTAACGCATCAACGAAAGGGTAACCGGGGAGGTACTGGGCGTTCTCGCGTTCGCGTTGACAGCGCTCGGCTTTTTCGGAATCACGCATCCACAAATAAGTGGGGAGACCATTCGCGGCGAGGATATTGGCAATGGCGGTACCAAAGCTGCCGCCACCGAGAACTGCCCATGTCAGAGCTTCAGTCATAATTTATACATCCATCATGTCGGTGAGGATCCTGCCTAATGGTTATTAGTGTAGCCCGAACCGGGTGGCAAGGTAATAACCTCGAGGAAAACTGTCACTTTTTTGCCCAACGGGATTCACATGACGATTGTCCACATTTTCTGTGGATAAGTTAGTGGATACATTTTGGGAAACCCGCCGAAAGCCGCATCAATCCTGCCCACTCTACAAATTGTCCAAAATTTAACCTTATTTATTTTCTCTATATTTATCAATAAGTTACGCTTGTTTGGCAGACTAAATTACGTTTTTTTACACCGACGCCAAGCCATTGACACGGCACGCACCTGAGGTGTGCATAAACGAGTTAGTGTCTCTTAACCGCAAAACTCCCGTAGCCTCAAAAGTTTCATATTGCAAGAATAAGATGACAGTATCTGTCATCTTATTTTGAACCAATTTCTGGCGGCGCTTGCTTCCACAAACGGTCAGTTTTGAATTCGATGACAGCTTTCCAGGGTTACTGTGCTCAGTCTTTGTGCACTGAGCCATAACCACCGTCCAGATAGACAAGAGGATCGAGCGCCAAAGGGCCAATGAGTACGTCAAAGATTCGGCCTATGACGATGTGGTGGGTGCCGTAGCTTACCACTTTGTCCGAAGCGCAAAAGAAGACCGCCTGGGCATCCGCCAGATAGGGAACCTGATCCGAACCCTCCCGCCAGTCCCCCAGGCTAAAGCGATCCTGGTAGCCTTCCATACCGGCACAGGCGTTGGAAATATCCCGCTGGTCCGTGCCGAGTATATTTACCGTGAAGTGACTGCCCAAGGTCGACACGTGCCCCTCCAGGGCCACTTGTTTGTTAACACAGACCAGAAGTGAGGCCGGAGTGTCTGAAACGGAGGTGACCGATGAGACGGTCATAGCAAAGCGGTCTCCGTGTTCAGTACGAGCCGATAGAACGGAAACACCCGAGGCCAGGCGGCGCATACCCATTTTCATTGCTGTGCCCAACTCGTGTTCTTGCATAGTGCCTCCGCTAAAAAATTAATCCGCTATTCTGACGACGCCCGCTAGAGGAAACAAGAGCCGCACCCCAAAAGCGCGCACTGAGGCACGCTGGGCCGACCCTATTTGCACCAATATCTCTTTTGGCCGTTGACGGGCGATATGGGCATGGGTATCATGCGCACCTCGCAAAATATGGCGTATCATGTTTTTGCCGGAGTGTAGCGCAGCCTGGTAGCGCGTCTGCTTTGGGAGCAGAATGTCGGGGGTTCGAATCCCTCCACTCCGACCATTTTCACGGGCCTGCGAGGGGTCCAGCCACGCGCCCGTAGCTCAGCTGGATAGAGCATCCGCCTTCTAAGCGGATGGTCGCAGGTTCGAGTCCTGCCGGGCGCGCCAATTTTTGGCGCACAATGCCAGTGGTAGCCCGGTACTGATCCGGACTCTCCTCTCGAGGAGAATTTTGGGGCCACTCAGGCCCTTAGTGTTTGTCACACCGCAATGGTGGCTGTAGCTCAGTTGGTAGAGCCCTGGATTGTGATTCCAGTGGTCGCGGGTTCGAGCCCCGTCAGCCACCCCAATTTCCCCTACCCATCCTCTTTTTGCTACTTTCTTTGCAACTTTGCCCTTCATAAATGCCTTGGCTCGATCCAAAGGCTTGTGGGACAATACCGCGCTTCGTTATCCGCGACCAAAAGGTACTTGGCCCCATGCCCGCACTTCTGCTTGATGGCAAAACACTTGCTCAGAAAACCGAACTGGAACTGGCCCAACGAGTTGAGGCGCTCAAACAGCGCAACCAGGGCGAGCCGCCTATCCTGGCCACCATTCTGGTGGGTGATGACCCAGCGTCCGCCACTTATGTAAAAATGAAAGGCAATGCCTGCGAGCGCATTGGCATGAAATCACTGCGTGTAGAGCTGCCAAGCTCCACCTCCACCGAGCAACTTCTGGCCAAAATTGAAGAGCTCAATACGGATCCAAACGTTCACGGTATCCTGCTCCAACACCCGGTCCCCGAACAAATTGATGAACGCCTTTGCTTTGACGCCATTAGCGCCAAGAAAGATGTGGATGGCGTTACTTGCCTGGGCTTTGGGCGCATGAGCATGGGCGAGCCCGCGTATGGTTGCGCCACGCCCATGGGCATTATGCGTTTGTTGCAAGCTTATGAAATCCCTCTGGCTGGCCAGCACGCGGTGGTGGTTGGGCGCAGCCCCATTCTCGGCAAGCCCATGGCCATGATGCTGCTTAACGCCAACGCTACGGTCACCATTTGCCACAGCAGAACGCGCGATTTGCCCGCACTGATTAAACAGGCGGACATTGTAGTGGGCGCGGTGGGCAAACCCGAATTTATTAAAGCCGAGTGGATCAAAGACGGCGCCGTAGTCGTGGATGCGGGTTACCACCCCAGTGAGCGCGTTGGTGATATCGAGCTGGGTCCGCTCACTGAGCGCGTAGCGGCTTACACACCTGTGCCTGGCGGTGTCGGCCCCATGACCATTAACACGCTGATTTACCAAACGGTGGAATCCGGCGAAAAAAGTTTGGCCTCTGAATAACTGAAGAAAACCATAAGAAGGAACTCCCTATGCGTTTAGCTATGTTTGTACTCGCTAGCCTTTCATTGTTTATAGCCACCACCGTCACCGCTGACACCAACGAGGCGCCACGCTTCGTCTGTACGTCTGGCGACAGTGAACGCGTCATCGAAGTGGTGTACCGCAACCCCGAGCGCACCCTGCCCTGCGAGGTTCGCTACCACAAGGACGGCGAGTCAGAGACGTTGTGGCGAGCGCAGAATGAGCCCGGCTTTTGCGAAAGCCAAGCTGAACGTTTCGCCTCCGATCAGGAACAGTGGGGCTGGGAGTGCGAGCCCTCCAACGACACGGACACCGTACCGAGCGAGTCAACAACTCACCATTACCACTAACGCGGGCTGCCCTGCCCGACGAGTACTATGCGACTGGATAAATTCATCGGGCACAGCAGCGACCTGTCTCGCAGCCAAATCCACATCGCCATTCGGCGTGGCGAGGTTTTGGTGAATGGCGTCGTTGCCAAACTGCCGAGAGAACACATCGACCAACAGGATCAGGTGACTCTGCAAGGGCGGCTTTTGGCCGCCCCGGGAAAGCGTTACCTCATGCTGCACAAACCGTCCGATGTGCTCTGTGCGCGCACTGACGCCAATCAACCCTGTGTGTTGGATCTGATCGACTCAGACCATAAAAGCGGCCTGCAAATCGTTGGGCGGCTGGACAAGGACACTACCGGTCTGCTGTTGCTCACCGACGACGGCCAATGGAACCACCGCATCACCTCACCCAGGCACCGTTGCTCCAAGGTTTATCGTGTCACCACCGCTGAGCCCATTTCTGAGGGAGCTGTCGAGCAATTGGCTGCTGGCATGCACCTGCGCGGTGACAAGCACCCCTGCCTGCCCGCCCATTTGCAGATTCTGGACAGCCATACCGCGTTGTTGGATATTCAGGAAGGACGCTACCATCAGGTCAAGCGTCTGTTCGGTGCACTGGGCAATCGCGTGGTGACCTTACACCGGCAATCCATAGGCGCCATTGAACTGGACCCAGCGCTGGCCCCCGGCCAGTGGCGACATTTGACTGCCGATGAAATTGCGAGTGTGTAATGGCTGATACCGCCGCTCAGTGGCTACTTGAACAATTGCAAAACCGTAGCTGTGAACGCAGCCTATGGTGCAGCGATGAGCACTGGTTCGACCTACTGCCCGCCACGGCGGACTGGACAGCAAAGCCCCGGGTTATTACCAATCGTTACGACGTGTTTGCCCAGGCTCAAGCGCTAAATTTAGCGTGCGAGTTTAGTGATTTCGATTTTTCAGCCCACGCGGATCAATCGGTGCCGCGGGTTTTTTACCGAATATCCAAAGAAAAGCCCCTGGTCCATCACATCATCAATGAGGCCAAGCGGGTGCTTGTGCCCGGCGGTGAATTGTTTCTGTGCGGGCAAAAAAACGAAGGCATCAAAACCTACGCGGATAAAGCCGCACAGCTATTCGGCTGCTCAAAAAACCTCAAAAAAATCGGCCCGGCCTACGCCGCAATACTTGAGCGGAAAACCGACCAGGGTCAGCCGCTGGATGACAATGACTATACCCGCGAGCGCCCAATTATTGAGCAAGACGACTTGCGGGTGTTCAGCAAACCGGGGTTGTTTGGCTGGGATAAAGTGGACCAAGGCAGCGAGTACTTAGTCTCCAAGCTGCCCGACGCCTTGTCGGCCTTGACCGAGGCCCCTCGCTCACTGCTCGACCTGGGCTGTGGCTACGGGTATTTGGCACTGATGACCCGCGATCTGCCCATGACGCGCCGGGTGCTAACCGACAACAATGCGGCGGCGGTGGCGCTGGCAGAAGTTAACTGTCGGGAAAACCATCTGGACGCTGAGGTTATCGCAGCGGATTGCGGGGATCACCTACAAGAGCGTTTTGATGTAGTTCTGTGTAACCCGCCTTTCCATCAGGGCTTCTCCGTCAGCGGCGAGCTAACCCAACGATTCCTAAAGGCCACACAGCGTCTACTGAGCCCCTCGGGCGTGGCCATATTTGTCGTCAACGCCTTTATCCCCCTGGAGAACTTGGCCGCTGAGCGCTTTAGGGTTAAGACTCTTGGCAATAACGGTCGCTTTAAAGTTATTCAACTGCAGCGCCTCTAAAGCGATCAACCAAACAACCGCTCCAGCCTGAAATCCAGCCGACAATCCTGGCGGCGTCGATCCAGCGCCGGCACGGTTTGCAACCGCTGAGCAAACGCGTTGAGATCCGGTTTTTCCCGACAAAAAACCCCAATGTGGTTGGCGTAGTGGCGGATACTCAGGTCCAGGCCAGTGGCAAAGTGGCGGCGGACTTGGGGATTCACCACGGGCGCTGAACGGGTTAGCCCGGCGGCGCTGTCAAAATTCATCACCAGCCTGCCGCCGGGATTTAACAAGCGACGCAGCGAGTGACACCAAGGCGCATCAGCGGCCACCGCACGGGCGGGCTCGCCATCCTTATCGCCAAAAAGATCATCAATCACCACATCAAAGCCAGGACCATCGTAGGCCTCCAGCCACAAGCGGGCGTCCGCTTCCAGAAGAGTAACGTTGGGTGCAGCCACCTGAAAATGCGCACGCGCCACATCCAAGTGCACCGGATTCAACTCCACCCCAACAATCAGCGCCGGTTTCAAAAAATCATTCCATTGCCTGATCACAGCGCCACCACCCACGCCCAACACCAGTACGCGCTCGTTTCCCGTGGGCGGGCGTAAAAAAGCAGCGAGTAAAAGAAGGTCCCAAATACCACCGCCCATAGGCTGTCGGGGGTTGTATTGGCTATGGAAAACGCCGTTAGTGTACAAACGCAAACTACTGCCGGCGCTGCGCACCTCGTAGCGGTTACCGTCTTGATCCTGGTGGAACCAAAGCAGCGCCATCAGCCTTTAGACTCCAACACCGCCAGAGCGTCGTTGATCATACGCAGCCGCTCCGCACTGCCGCCCCGATCCGGGTGGTGCTCCATGGCCAGCCGGCGGTAGCGCTGCTTGATCTCTGCCGGGGTGACCGGGTCCTCCAAACCAAGCTCCGCCAGCGCCCGCTGACGCTCCTCCTGACCCGCGACACCCAAACGGGCGTATCTTCTCCAAAAGTCCCGCAGCAAATCCTCAACGCTGCCCTCCGTCGCCTGGTGGTAATGGTTCCAGTCCAGATAAAACGTGCGCAGGGGCTGATCTTCCAGTTCCGCTAGAGCAGCACCCCGCCCCTCCTCATCCAGCGGTCGAACGTAGATGCTCAGCGGGGAAATCACCAGGGCCTGCCCCTGGTCCATTAAGCGCGCTTGGATTTGGTAGAGGGCGTTGAAAACGCAAAAGTGCACTTGGAAAAGCGAAAGCGGTGAGAAGCTGTAATCCGGCGCCACCAACCCCTGCTCCTTGAGCCGTTGAATGAGGCGATATTCGCTCAGGGCAAAGCCCTCTCCCAGCAATTCTTCAATGGCGGGGAGGAGCGGATTTTCTTCAGGCATATGCCCTCCAAGATTGGAGGGTGCAGGTCAGGACTGGTAACCACATGGGCTCCATTATAGCCGAGATTCTCGGGGAGTTTAGCGCCGCTTAACCAGAGTGGCGGCCGGTCCCGGCACGAATCGCAACAGCCATGACCCGCTACGCTTTTTTTAACAAAAGGGGTTGACCAACACAAACCCGGACTATAGGATACGCACCACTTCCGCAACGGAAGCGACAATTCCGCCTTAGCTCAGTTGGTAGAGCAAATGACTGTTAATCATTGGGTCGCTGGTTCGAGCCCAGCAGGCGGAGCCAAATTAAAGAAAAAGCCATCTCTTTGAGGTGGCTTTTTTTATGCCTGTCTCTTGAAGATACGGCGAATTCGGTGATGCCTCTCTACACTCTTCGATATCTGGATTTGACTCTCTCGACAGCGTTATTAAATGCGAGACTTGCCAAAACAGTGCACCCATCAGGACCGGTGGCTACGGGGGAGTGAGTTTCGGAACCGCAGTAAATACGTCCCTGTAGCTCCTGCGCGTCATCCATGACGCGAAGGTTCCGAAACTCACTCCCCCGCACCCGCCTCTGTGCCACATTCGTCTAATGGGCTCATATCAGTGGAATCGCCGCGACTAAGCCCCTCTTACCTTGGACTTCCCGCCGTTGCTGCAAAGAAGACAGCGGGTAGGGATTGGAGAAAAGAGCTCGGTATCTGAGACTACCAGGGACGCGCAGGGTGAGTGTTCAGCAAGCCTCAAAAGAGGGGTGAGGCAAGCGTAGTATGCAAAGCACTGCTTTGCGCGCAGGCGAACGACCCCAATCTGTGATTGGGGGCAGGGCCGCTTGCGGTTTTGAGGCAGTCCCCACGGATGGGCTCATGCAGCACATCCATGTGCTGCACCTTGCGGGCAGCCTTCGGCTGTGCAAATCGGCTATCCTGCCGATTAGTCACGACGTTTGCTGAACACTCACCCTGCGTGGCCCTAAGACTTTCTTACGAAGCTGCTAGTTCGAGTATTTATTCCGGTCAGTAATACGCTACGCGGGAATGACTAGAGAGCTTCGGTGGGGGGAACGGTGGGAAAAAAAGCCATGTAATCGTTGTTTTCAATCCAAACACTCTGGACGCCAACGCTCACTCGGTTGGTCTAGAAAGTCCTTAAAGTGGGTGTGTACACAATCGTCGCTGCCAACGACTGCGTGCCCCGTCGAGGGGAATACGACCAACTGCGTTTCGGGCCACTTCTCCGCAAGCTCCTGAGCCCATTGGAGCGGGGTAATCGGGTCAAGCGCGCCCGCCAAAAGCAATGTCGGCACGTCCGGCGCAGACTCGATCGTTGGTACAGTATTCGTTTCAGGCGCGGGAGAAAAATGCAAGCAACCTCGATACTCCCAAAAGTACTGCAGATAACGCGCATATTGCGGATACTCATCCAGTGCGCGACTGTATTCTTCGGCGCTGCCGACGGGATTGTCCCGACAGTCGACCGCAAAGAAAACCGGTAGAGACAATTGCGGGCTCAAAGCGTTGTTCACAAAAGACTCTACCAGCATCGCCATGCCTTCCGCCTCCTCCTTCAACGCCGCCTCAATCGCATTTGGAATCTCGGGCCAGAGATGATGTTGATAGATGGCGGAAAACACAGCCGCAATAAACCTGTGATCGTTCATCACAACATGTAACGTCGAGCCTTCTCGCCACAGCTCCGTCTCGACGGTTACCGGATTGTCTTTTAAATGCTTCAGAGCGCGCTGAAAGTTTCCTTCCACATCGTCGAAATCACCGCGGCAATGCGTGCGCGCTTCGCACCAGTCAAAGAACCGCTCCAAACCCTCCGTGGCTTCGCGCGGCCAAGCCATCAGACCGCCCCTTTCCGGAGGGTAAACAGAATCCAGTATGAGACTGCGCAGCCGGTTGTTTTCTTGCACGTCCGGCGATTGGGCCACCGCCAGTGCCAAACGACTACCGTAAGAGACGCCCAGAAGATTCCATTGCTCATAATTCAAAGCGTTCATCAGTCCCACAATGTCCCGTGCGCTGGACTGAGTGCCGTAGTGTTCGGCAGAGAAATTGGTCGGCTCTTGTTTAAGCTCGGCGAAGCATTGCTCCAACAGCACACGGCCACCTTCCAACTCCTTCTCCAAAGGCACATTCCGAGTCAAAATCTCGCGGCTGTAATCATCATGCGCCTCGCATTTTAGTACTGGCTTGCTGCGGCCCACGCCGCGAGGGTCCATCAGCACTAAATCCCGTTGCAAACCGGCGTGGATGATCCAGTCGAGCCAGTATTCAATGCCGGCGCGATCAAGCCCCGCGCTGGCCCCCGGCCCCCCTTGCAGGTACAGCAACGGTTCCGGCTGAGGTTCGTTGGACTCGGCGCGTACAATCACCACAGGCAACTCAAAGCTGCCCTCCTCCATGGGTGTTTTGAGAACGCCGCACACAATGCCTGGCGACCAATACACGTAAAACCAGCAGGGCGTCTGCGACCACTGGTAGGCTTGAAGTTTGTCTTGAGATGGCTCAATGACCTGGGAAGCGGGGCTCGGCTCATACCGCCACCAAGTACCCAAAGCCAAGAGAAACACAGCGGCAATGGCAAGAACGTAAGGTTTCAAAGGGATGTCAACTCACTTGCGCGGACAACAAAAAATATTCGTAGTCGGTGATGGGCATAGGTCGGGCGAGATGGAAACCTTGCAGATAATGAACACCAAGCTCCTTTAGCGCTTCTTGTTGAGTGGCCGTTTCGACCCCCTCGCCAACCACTTGCAGATTCAATGCCTCAGCCATGGCCACGCTGGCTTCCACCAACGCCCGGTCTTGGCCGGAACTATCCATGCCCTGTACAAACACTTTATCAATTTTCAAATAGCGGAAAGGATGTTTACGAAGATAGCTGAGCGAAGAATAACCTTGTCCAAAATCATCCATAGAAAGCGAAACGCCCAGCTCCATAAGTTGATTAAGAATCTCTCCGGTTTCAGCGGCGTTGCTCAGAAAAACGCCCTCGGTAATCTCCAGTATGAGGCAGCCTGGATCAAGGGCACTTGCGCTCAACGCCGCCTGCACATCCCTTACGATATGATCATTGGCAAACTGTTTGGGGGAAACATTCACAGAGATGCTTAAAGGCCGGCCCGCGCGCTCGCTCAGTTGTTGCGTTTCATGGCAGGCACGGGCTAAGACCATGGCACCCAAAGCGCGGATTTGGCCACTTTGCTCAGCGACCGGAATAAACTCTACCGGGGAAATATAACCTTCGTCATCCGGCCAGCGCAGCAGCGCCTCGGCTCCAGTGAAGCACGATTTATGGGGATCATAAATCGGTTGGTAGAACACCTCGAATAGGTTCTCCTCCAGCGCCTCGCGCATCTTCTGCTCCAAATCGAAGCGATAGTGCATAGCCCGACTCATAGTGGATTCATACACTTTAAAGCAATTCTTGTACAACTTACTGTGGTGCAAAGCCAGGTCAGCGTTGCGCATAAGAGTCCCTTGACCTTCACCACCTTCAGGGTAACAAGCCACACCGATGCTAGCGGTCACCCGCAGGGGCATGGGACCAATCAGAAATGGCTCTTGGAATAAAGCCACGAATTCGCCGGCGCGTTTATCAATTTCCTCGGCGTGTTCAACATCGGCACACAAGAGCAGGAACTCGTTACCGCCGTGCCGAACCAGCTGCTCGTCCTCTGTGAGGAACGCATGAAGGCGTTTACCAACAGCCTGGATCAATTGATCTCCAGCGGAGTGGCCCAGGGTGTCGTTAATTTGCTTGAAATTGTCCAGGTCCAGGCACATCACACAAAAATGCTTTTGCTCGCGCTTGGCCCGCTGAATCAGGCGCCTGATCGCGCGCAGCCCAAAGCGGCGGTTGGGCAAGCCGGTCAGATGGTCAGTGTAGGCTTTGCGGCGCACCACAGCCAAGTGCTGGCGCTTGACGTCCAGTTCCCGGGAGAGAACCGTGCGCAAACGCTGGGCCAGCGCGTAGAGCAGCAGTGTACTGGCGAGAATGAAAAACCAGCCCTTCACACTCTGCCAGTAAGTCAGGCGAACCGGATCATCAACTAGGCGGTAAAGAAGTGTGTCGGACACCAGAATCCAGAGGGCGCCGATCACAAAATATAAGATTGCTATGCGGATAGGGGTCATAGCGGGCAGTCCGTTCAGGCTTAGTCCATTGAGAATAGCAGCCATAGGTACTATCGGCCATAAAAAACCCTTTCCTTGCGCCCGAAAAAACTAGCCCCGCGACCCAATCGGAAAAGTTGTGTTGCTATACTGTGTTTAGGTGTCCGCACGGAGATCCGCGTCGGACGGGATCGGACCCTATGAGCGCCCAGCTCGGCGCTCCCTAAAGCCGTTAGTAGAGCGGCTTTTGAGCCCCTATAGCCAGCGGCCCTGCGGACACCGTCTTTTCAAACTTCCCCTGAGCGCACCAGATACAGCGGTGAACCGCTTAATTGCCTGCGCTCACTGACCTGCCCCATGCTGTCCAACACTTGGTCGTGCTCAAAACTAGGCCAGTATTCGCAGTGATCTTCCGTAGTCCAGGCCATCAGAATCCGAGTATTCCCACGGGCGAACTCCATCAGATACACAGAATCGTTTGCTTCATGACGGGCGATAAACGTGGCGCCCTCTAAAGTGCGCAACAAGAAGCCCAAAGCCGTGAACGCGGGACGACGACGCCAGTTATCCCGGTCATCCACCAAACCATAGCCGTGGGCGGACAAACGCCACCAGTAGACACGATCCACATGCCCTGAGCACAGGGCGAGGGTGTAGTAACGCAGCATATAATCCGCGTACTCGTCCTCGTCCACACCGGGTGGGTTGCGTCGGCCTTCGGGGGATTCGTAGCCAGCCCCTACCGGGGACCAAACACTGGTGCCCTTCACCGGCCAATTCACTTCGGACACAATCACACGATCTTCAGTCCGCGGCGACCACTGGGCAATGGCTCTGAGCAAAGCGCATTTTTCCAGGGTAGAAAAGCGCCCCTGAGGGTTTTCCGGGTGTCCGCGCCGGTCCACGTACAAATGATGCGAGAGCGCCGCGAGTTGCGCTTGCGCGGGCAGCACCTGCAGTGCGGATACAACATAGGCATATTCAAAATCGATACACGCTGGGCCGGTTAAACGAATTCCAGGGAAGCGCGCCTGCAACGCCAAGGCGGGCTCCAACAAAGCCACATAGTCGCGCGCGCGCCACAGCCCCCATTTCACGCGGTTAATAGCGTGGCCTATTTCTATGTCATCCACTTTATCGGCGATTTGCGGAATCACTTTTTCCAGCAGCGCTCGCCAACTGTCCGGCTCCAACAGTGCTTGCCGGTCCTGTACGAATGCCACCATGATCGACACGCCGCGGCTGTGCAGTTGGTTGATTAAATCGATGGTGCCATCCCATAGTTGTTCACTTTCATGATGGCAAAAACGCAACAACACCGGTGGATTGCCTAACTCGTCCAACAACTCCAGCTCGGCCGGAATGTAGTCTAGATGCGGATGTAACGCTACGCCGATTCGTCCGTCCAACTCCACCGGCTGCGAAAAACTTTGCCGCATCAGTTGGGTATAACGACGGTACACGGCCGGTGCCGCACACAAGGTGCGCCAAAACATCGACAGCGTATGGGTTTTGGAGCGAACGCGATTTTTTTCCGCTTTGGAAAGCACAATCATGGCCTGCGCGGACTTCTCATCCCAGACCCACAAATCCCGTAGCGGCGGGTAAAAGCGTTGATGCTTTGGCACCTGCCCCGTGAGCCATTGCTTAAGGCTGCGCAACGGATGGCGCCAGCGGCGGGTGCGTTGATGGCGCGCGAAGCGGCGGCGATAGCGGCGTTCCCAGCGGGCCAATTCCGGCGGCACGTCTTGGTGATGGCAATAGATAAACAGAAAAAATTTCAGGTATTCGCCGGGCAACATTAAGCGGGAAATATCAAAAGCCCGTTGACGATTCGTCACCGACGGATAAACCCGGCCACGATTCAAATCAATAAACTGCGGTTGGGCCAAAGTCCCATCGGCGTTTTTGGGCATTAAAATATTTTGGTTGCCCATATCCTGGTGCGCGAAACCGGCGTCGTGCATGGCACGCACGGCCGGCGCCAGGGTTTCCAGCAGCGGCATAATGGCGTCGTTGTCCCGCACATTCCATAACACATCACTTAAATGCTCCCGGAAACTATCCGCGGGCTGAAACACACTCAGGTAATAACTCTCCACCAAGCGTTTGCCCTGCCAGCAATCCAAGAAAGCCACCGGTTGGGGTGTGGCTACGCCGTGGGCCAAGAGGTAATCAGCAGCCACAAAGGAGCGCTCCGCCTTGCTGGTTATGGCGTGGTCATACCAGTCCTTGAGCAGTGACTGCCGCGCAAACCGTTTGACCGCTACATCCAGCGTCTGGCCCTGGTAATTCAGACGCACACGATAAACGGCGTCAGCACCTTCAGAAATTTTCTCCACCTCGGGTCCGGCAAGCAGTGCTTCCACTTGCTCCAACTGCTGAAGAAATTCGGGTTGCTGATACGGTTGGGCGACCATAGCCCTGAAACGGCCCAGGGGGGCGGGTGTCGGCGGGGTGTAATCCACGGAGTCAGTCACTGTCGGAATGGTTTAAGTCACAATAACAGCACCTCGGCGCGATGCTGGCGTTCGGAGCGGTAACTCACAAACCAGCGGCTGAGGGCAATGGCAGTGAGAGGATGGCGGCAGAGCGCCGAAAAGTCCACCCCTGAACAGGAAAAACCGCCGAGCCCACAGGACTCGACGGTGCGGATGCGTTTCTGACTTTAGGGGTTAATGCGATACATATCCGGCAAATCAGCCTCAAACAGTGTGGCCGGGTGCTCGTAGAACTCGATAAAGTCTTCGATTCCGGGGTGGCCGGGGTATGGCACGTAAAAGTGGTCCCGCTGCTCCCGGGCGCGATTGGCGTTGCGCCACACTTGGGCATAGGCCAGCTGACGAGTCCACTCGTTAGCCATCAACGCTGGCAGCAGGCGTTGGGTCCAGAAGTCCTCCTCATGAAGGGTATCCTGCCCGGCCTCGGTGAGCGCGGCCACTTTGTTGCGCTCAGCGGCAAGCCGCGCGACTCCTTCAAGGCTCTCCACCAAGTGCACTTGGTTTACGGCCTTGGGGGCATCATTGGAACCATGACCAAGATCCCAGTAGTTGTCGAACCCCAGGATGTCTACATAATCGTCACCCGGATAAGCGTAAAAGTAGCTTTGTTCGAAGTCTTCCATATTCATGCGGCTACGGTCTGGAGAAAACGCATAAAGCAGATTATGCACGCCCTTTTCATCGCGAAGGTACTCGACGGTGAAGCGCCAAAGCTGGATATACTCTTGTTCGCTGGTTTCCCGGGTGCCCCACCAGAACCAATCGCCGTTGTGCTCATGCCAGGGACGGAAAATCACCGGAACGAGCTCCCGCTCCCCCGCCTCGGTTTCCACTTCCAAGGCGGAAACAAACTCGGCAAAGGTATCCAGATAGGCCTTTAGCTTGTGATGAGCCGCGCCACCCGGAAGAAGTTCTCCCGCTCCCGGCTCGGTGATCCAACTACCCTGCTCCGTTTGCGGGTGATTCATGTGCCAGGAAATGGTAATCACACCACCGCGCTGGTAACCGGATTTCATCCAGCCCTGCATGTCGGCAAAGTTGACGCCGTCCAGGTTTTCCTCTGCACCTAGCTCAAGATCACCGATCTCCCAACCATAGACGGCGGGGTAGTCGCCGGTCACGCCTTTAACGTCTGAGCGCCCATCTTCGCTCCACCACTCGACGCCATAAGCCAAGCTATCTTGATGCCCAAACATGACACCGCCCTCTTTGAGTCGATGCAAATTGTGCAGCAGGGCTCGGGTCGGCTCAGTGGCGTTAGCGTCGATAGGCTGCACGGCATCAGCTACCGGCTGCGTTGCTTCCGGTTTTTGGGTGGACGCCGGCCCACAAGCGGAAACAAGCAAAGCAAAAGCTACCGCCAGATAGCCATAGGAAAGTCGCAAGCGCCCCGTAGCGCCAGGTAAGAATTCGTTCATACCGTTTAGGCCTTTATTAGTAGTGTTTATGATCCGGACCAACCCTGGAGATTAGCCAAAAGAAAAGGCGGCCTAGCCGCCTGTAACCGGTTACATAATGTAATGCAACTTCTCGAGAAAAGCAAACCACGGCCCCCGTTCAGCGATCTAGAATCGAGCGCAGCCTATCCCGATCGTCGTCAGACAACTCTTCCTCTAACCGCTCCCGCACAGCGCCCGTGGCTTCATCACGCAGCTCCCCTTCAACCCGTTGTCGAGCTTGTTCCAAGAGTGGCGCCAGGATCGCACGGGTTAACTGGGCGGGCGTCAAGCCCTCTTCACGGTCTCCCAGATCCGTGAGATGAATGTCGTCCATGGTGTAACGCCGCTCCCCCAGCTCGCCGGACAAAAGATTCAATGTGGCGTTGGTAAAGCGCAATTCTTCCACCATAAAGCGCACGTCAGGGCTGGCGGTTGTGGCCTTGGCCTCCTCGTCTACGTCGCGCTGGATATTCTGCACCATCTGATGAATATTGATGTCCGCCACACCCGCGTGTTCAGCATGCAACTCGGCGCCATCTATGACGATTCTTGGCAGTACCAGTACTTTTTCAGTGAGGGACGCGGGCAGGATTTGCAAACTGACTTCGCCCACCTGGAAAATATAGGGCTCGGTAAAACCCTCGGGGTTGGCCACAGTAAGACCGTAGACAGTGCCTCGGGCTTCGGTCAGTTCGATATTGACGCGCTCGACCGTGACTTCGGTTTGGGTTACGTGAGTCCCGATGCTTTCAATGGCAACCTCCACCAGAGCATCGAGATTTCTCAAACCAACCAGTAACGCGATGGCAATTACGATCAGTAGAGCCACCAAAACACTTAAAATAATTTTTATCGCTTTCATAGGTCACTTTCCTTATCGGCGGTAAACCTCGGGAGCTGACACCTCCCCGACCTACCGATGGCTTACATCAGCTAAGGCGTATGGCACGAGAATAGGAAACCGTGTGTAAAAAGCCTATCATAGCCTCCGGCCAAACACAGCAGTTTATCGCCGGGGGCCTTAACGGATGAACTCCGGGCGTGTTTTTGCACTCTGAGTGGCTGAAAAGCGCCCCCATGCGCCTTTCGTCAACGATTTTTACGCCATGAGGTAGCCATGATCCGTCGTTTGTCTTTGTCTTTATGCCTTCTCCTGGGCTCTATCGGGATGAGCATTTCCGCCCATGCGGATGCCCGTATCGAGGAATTGAGCTGGATGGACCGCAATCATATGCATCAGCAGGTGGAATCCATCGAAACGCTGGTCCAAATGCGCTTGGGCACTCGGCTGCGAGGTGACGCGTCCGATCTAACCACCCTCCAAACCATCGTTGACCGAGGCATGATTCCCCGGGACGACAAGCTGCGCCTGCAAGCTCTGGGAGCCGTTCTGGGCAATGTTATGGAGGCCGAAGTGGCTCAGTTGAAATGGAAAATTTACGAAGATGACAAAGGCCGCAGCCGGGCTCTGTGTGTGGAGGGCACCAAAGAATGCCTGTTCCCGGTGACCATGCTGTCCCGGCGTATAGAAGTGGGCCTGAAACCCGATGTTCAGAAGGTCTACAACGACGCCATGAAGTTGATGGAACCCTTCCTACCCAAAATGCCCTACACCGGCACTAGCTACCGTTAAGAGGCTTCCTGATGGCCTTGTGCCGTCAGGACGGCTCGGATCCGCCGGGCCGCTTCAGCCAACGCTTCGCCTTCCGCCTGCCGGGCGTGCTCGAAGCTCAAATCCGCCATGGAGTCCATGGGCACCAAATGAATATGGGTGTGGGGCACTTCCAGCCCCGCCACCATCAAACCGACACGTCGCGCCGGATAAGCTTCCTTAAGAGCGCGACTGATCTTTTGGCTGACCAAAAACAGGTGGCTTACCAGCTCCGGTGCCAGATCATCCCACTGATCCACCTCCTCGCGCGGAATCACCAACACATGGCCCTCGCGGATAGGCTGAATGGTCATAAAGGCCACGGCTTTGTCGTCTTTCCAGACAAAGTGCCCTGGTATGTCGCCGGCGATAATCTTGCTGAATACACTTGCCATGGTCGCTCTCCTTGGGATCGGTGGCCCCTACTTTAGTAAATCGCTAGCCCGTGGCGCAACAGCGCCCGAGCTAAAATCTCGTCCAGTTGCTCAAGATCGCCCTCGTGGATTTCCACATACTCTTGCCCAACCTTCTTGTAAACCTCTTGCTTTTGCAGGTTTTCTGCCAAGGTTCCTGGAGGGGCATCGTCGCTCCAATACTCGATGCACAAGCCCAGAGCCGGCAAATAAAAATCGGCGGGTGGGCAACCGTCGGGCAATGCGAGCGCATGTTTTCGCGCATGCACTACCCCGGCTAGATAGAGCCAGTTGTCGATCAAGCGCTCGCCCCGTGTCGAAACTTCGTGGCCATCCAACGCAGGGCCATTTTCGGTTTCACCTCGCACTTGCGCCACCGCCGTCAAAAGCGCGGACTCATTAAGCAAGGTTTCCGGCCAGGTGACGAAGGGAATGCCCGACTGCTCACTCTCCTGTTGCTGCCCGCCCATAGCCCGCCCGGCCGGTGTGAGGAACCAGCCCCGTGGTGCTTTACGCAACCAGCCGCGCTCTGCCAACAGTAGGTTCACCTGACGCGCGGGCAGTTTGAACTTGCTCCCTAAATTGCTGGCGGTGAGAGGCGCCTCGGGCAAAAGGGATAACAATGGGTGAGTTTGAACCGTTTCAGGCCAGGCAATGTAATCGCCAAATTTCGGGTGATTGACGTAAATACCACCTTCAAATTTACCTTTTTCAGTTAGCTGCCAACGACCATCCACTTTCACAATCCAACCGCTGTTGGCCAAGAGCACAAACAACTCTTTACTCTCCTTACCGATGTGGCGTGCCAAGGCGGTGGTGGACAGGTGTTTGGAGGTGGTCTTGGTCATGAGGAGACGCCGGTTGGGTAAGTCGCTCTAGTCTACCCCAGTCGCGCCGAGCTGAAAAATGGCTGGCAATAGCCATGGATTGCCCCTATAATCCGCGCACTTTTCAGTAAACCTCTCCCGCGACCGGTTGAGTCGCGACCCTGGTGTGTCGAGGTAATGCTGAACAGACAGGACGTCTGAGGGCTACCTAACCCCCAAAGAGGGGCGAACACCAATGTCGGCGCCGCCGGCTAGCCTGCCTAAAAAAGTGACATGGCAAAAGCCTGGCCGGGATTGATACCCGCCAAGCCTAACGCCGTATCGTGCTTGCGAACAGGCGTTCGCAAACAGCACAGGGGATATTCTGATGGACGTATCGCTAGGGGTTTTTTGACCCTTGGGCGTTATTGCGTCCCCATTTACATCAGTTCTTCCCACCTTAAGCCGACATGGCGCCAGCCGTTCCTCACGCAGGGGACTTTTCTGCCGTGTCACCAATCTGAGCCGACAGACAGGATGCTCCTGCCCGGGCTCCGCGACATATTGCAAGGTTTTAATACATGACATCTGATATCACAAACTTCTCTGATCTGGGCCTGTCTCCCCAGGTACTGCAAGCCATTCAATCCGTGGGCTACGAACAGCCGTCACCGATTCAGGCGGCAGCGATTCCCGCACTGCTAGCCGGAGAAGACATTCTCGGCACTGCGCAAACCGGTACCGGTAAAACCGCCGCTTTCGCCCTGCCCCTGCTCTCGCGGCTTGACGCCAGTCAGAGAGCCCCGCAAATTCTGGTACTGGCTCCCACGCGCGAGCTGGCCATCCAAGTCGCCGAAGCGTTTCAACGCTATGCCAAAGATTTGCCCGGATTCCATGTTCTGCCTATCTACGGCGGCCAGGAGATGAGCGGCCAACTGCGTCAGCTCAAGCGCGGCGTACAGGTTGTCGTCGGCACACCGGGCCGGGTTATGGACCACATCAGTCGCGGCAGCTTGGATCTGTCTCAGCTAAAAAGCCTGGTCCTGGACGAAGCGGATGAAATGCTGCGCATGGGCTTTATCGATGACGTAGAGTGGATTCTTGAACACATCCCCAAAGAGCGTCAAACCGCGCTGTTTTCAGCCACCATGCCGCCGCAAATTCGCAAAGTAGCCAACCGCTACATGCGCAACCCTAAAGAAATCAAGATTGCCAGCAGCACATCCACCGGTGACAACATCGAACAGGTGTACTGGATGGTAAGCGGCACCAATAAAATGGATGCGCTCACTCGTATCCTGGAAGTTGAGCCGTTTGACGGCATGATTATTTTTGTGCGCACCAAGACCGCTACTGTCGAACTGGCAGAGAAACTCGAAGCGCGTGGCTACTCTTCTTCAGCGCTTAACGGAGACATGAATCAAGCGCTGCGCGAGCGCACCGTGGAGCGGCTGAAGTCCGGCAAGCTGGACATCGTCATTGCTACCGACGTTGCCGCCCGCGGTTTGGACGTTGAGCGCGTCAGCCACGTGGTCAACTACGACATTCCCTATGACAGCGAAGCCTATGTGCATCGCATCGGCCGTACCGGTCGCGCGGGGCGCACGGGTAAAGCCATTTTGTTCGTGGCCCCGCGGGAAAAACGTTTGTTGTACGTGATCGAAAAAGCCACCCGCCAGCCCATCAAGCCCATGGAGTTGCCCAGCGGCGAAACCGTGACCGCGCATCGTATTGATAGCTTTAAAGGGGAAATTGACAAAGTCTTCGCCGAGCAGGTCGACTTGAGCTTCTACCACGAGTTGCTGGCTGCCTACAGCCATGACAACGATCGTTACCCGGAAGATATCGCCGCCGCACTGGCCCATCTTCTGCAAAAAGAACGCCCGTTGCAGGTGACGTTTGCGCCCATTAAGCCTGAACGCGATCACAAAAGATCAGAGCGCGGCGAGCGTGGAGAACGTGGTGACCGCAACGAGCGGCCCAGTAAAGGGAAAAAGCAGCACAGTGATGAAGATATGCAGCGCTACCGCATTGAAGTAGGCCGCAATCACCAAGCCAAACCGGGTGACATTGTAGGCGCACTCGCCAACGAAGGAGGCATCTCCAGCCGCCAAATTGGGCACATCAAGTTGTTTGATGACTTCTCTACGGTGGATTTACCTAAAACCCTGGCCAAAGAAACGTTGAGGCAACTGCAAAAAGTCCGTGTGCGCAATAAGGCACTGGAGATTCGCATTGATGAAGGCCCCGGTGGCGCGAAAGATTTTGGCAGCAAACCGCCAAAGAAATTCGAGCGAAAGTCCAAGGCCCCAAAGCGCGCCCCGAAAGATAAGGGCTAAGCACTAAGCTTTTGCGGAATTTGGTTATGGCGTATGGTAAGTGCTCAACAGGGAGACCAATACGCCATGACCTTACCCTTTTCCCAAGCGTGCGAAAACAATAAGCAACCGATATTGGACATTCTGCACCCGCTCCTGGTTAACAGTCGGCGGGTGCTAGAAGTCGGTTCCGGCACGGGTCAACACGCCGTGCATTTTGCTCCAAACCTTCCTTGGTTGGAGTGGCAAACTAGCGACCTACCTGAACACCACCCCGGCATTGAAGCCTGGCTACAAGCCGAGCCCAGCGCCAACTTACGTGCCCCACTCCACTTCGATCTCCGCTACAGTGATTGGCCAGGCGATTACGACGCCGTCTTTTCTGCGAATACCGCACACATTATGGCGTGGCCTTTGGTGCAGCGATTGGTTCGGGAAGCGGGTCGGCATTTGCCGGACGGGGGTTTGTTTTTGCTTTACGGTCCCTTCAATTATCAAGGCCGATATACCAGCCCCAGCAATGAAGCCTTTGATGCGTTCCTGTGCAGCCGAAATTCCGAACAAGGCATTCGCGATTTTGAAGCGGTCAATGAAGTAGCTGAAGAAGCACATCTGCGACTTGAACAAGATAATGCTATGCCTGCGAATAATCGGCTTATAGTGTGGAAGAAATACGTTGGTTAATCCGGGATAAAATACGGTTCACCAGCTCGTATTTCATTTACTGAGAGATGGGGCGATTGGGTAAGCTTTTCCGGAAACGCGGTGAACACATCCGTGTGGCTCCCGCGCGTCATCCATGACGCGAGGGTTCCGGAAAAGCTTACCCAACCACCCCTGGTGCCAAGAAAAGCTCTTGATTGTGTCCGACGTTGGGTTTTTTTGGGGCCAGCACCGTAGCCACAACTCCTTATTTCCCGGATCTCTAAGAGTGGCACAGCGGAGAGTGGGGTAGGTGCTCCCGGACTGTCGCCGACATGGAGGTCGCGGTGCGGCGTTCCGACGCCAAGCCTACAGGGAAGTATTTACGGCGTGTCCGGGTGTACCTACCCCACTCGCAGCACTCGACCAAGGCGCGAAACTAAAGCCAAACCCAAGGCGGTACTTATCAACGCCTCGACTATAGCAATGGCATCTATAGGCGGTTGGGGTAGGCTTTACGGCGTATCCGGGAGTACCTACCCCGCTCGTAGCACTCTACCAAATCACCGGGCCTGATGGTCAGGATCACGCATACACGAGTACAGTATGCGAAACAGGAGGCCGCACCACACAAGCACAGTTAAAACAACATCAAGAACTGAAGCAGAAATCACTCGTCAAACATCTGAATCATATAGCCGTGCTCAATAGCCTCGCGCATGGCTTTATCGGCGTTGATCACCCGTTCATCATTGAGCAGCTTACCCGGCACGAACTTGCGCTTTTCAATCTCGATATCCGTAAAACCGGCGCGCATCAAATAGACTTTGCACAACTGCTCGGCACCGAACAAGTCCACAAAATTGACGTAAACAATGAAAGGCATCTGCTGCCCTTCTTCAATATCATCACGCGCCACCCGGGCGGTGGCGTTGGCGGAAAAAATGTACATGGTAAGTTCCCTTAACTGGACCGCGATCTTAGACCGTCATAATCACGCGCACCGCATCGAGCCGCAGTTGCGCCTTGTCTAACACCGTTTCCGTAGTTTCAAGCCGGTTTTGCAAACTGTCGATCTCACTTTGGCGCACATTAGGATTCACCTTAGCCAAGGCGCGCAGACGATCTAACTCCGCGTTCAATTCCTGCCGCATGCGTTCCCGAGCCGCTTCAACCAGCTCTTCACGTCGCGGCTGCACTAAGGATTCAGCCTGATCCAGCATGGCACTTAACTGCGGCCGGGCGTGACGCACCAGCTCCTGGGCGCTGGGCCGCGGAACTTTCTGCAACAATGCATTGAGTTTACCCGCCGACAACACCGGGCTCAGATCTTTGCCGTTGGGATCGAGCAATAAATGCAGAACCGATTCCGGCAAAAAGCGAGGCACTTGCAGCGCCGCGGGTGCGGGGCAATGCAGCACAAACAATACTTCCAGAAGCAAGGTGCCGGGATTCAGTGGTGGCAATTTCAGGGTGCAGACACCCGTGTTGCCGAATTCGCTGTGGGCGACCAATTCCTGAGCTCCGCGTATCAGGGGGTGCTCCCAGGTCAAAAACTGAATGTCTTCCCGCCCCAGCGCCTCGCTACGACTGGTGGTGACCGTCATTCCCTCCGGCGCTAGGCCGGGGAAATGTGGAACACGCATATGCTCGCCTGGGTGTAGCACCGAACTGAATTCGCCGTGCTGCTCCTGCTCTATGTTAAAACTATCCGCCACCTGATCCAGGTAATCATTTAACTTAGGATCGTTATCCAGCGCCTCCAGAGCGTCCACCAATTGCGCGGCGCGTTCCGGCTTGCAGGAGTTCAACTCCAATAAGCGATCCCGCCCGGCCTGCAATTGAGCGGTCAGCTCCTTTGCACACACGCGAGTTTCGTCCAAAAGTTGTGCAAAGGTTTCTTCCTCGGCATCCACCAACGCTGTTTGAAGTCGGTCAGCGTACCGGTTAAACACCGAGTAGCCGATAGCGCAGGTCTGCTCAAAGGCGTTCAGGCCCTCGTGGTACCAATCCAACAAGCGCTCCTGGGCAGTTAGAGCATAAAACGGTACGTGTAGGTTGACCTCACCGGTTTGGCCAATACGATCCAAACGACCAATGCGTTGCTCCAGTAAATCTGGGTTCAGCGGCAAGTCAAACAGCACCAGGTCCTGCGCAAATTGAAAGTTGCGCCCTTCGCTGCCGATTTCCGAACAAATCAGTACCTGAGCACCGTCCTCATGGTCGGCGAAATAGGCGGCGGCACGGTCACGGGCGATTAAGTTCATGCCTTCATGGAACGCCGTCACGGGCAAACCTTTGCGCAAGCGCAGATACAATTCCAGGGACTGGGCGGTGTCGGCACTGGCACAAATCACCAGAATTTTTTGAGCGCGGCGCGAGCGCAGCCATTCACTGAGCCATTCGACTCTGGCGTCCTGCATCCACCAGTCGGCGTCGGTTTGCTGTTGCCAAAAATCTTCCGGACGCAACTGCTGCTCGAGCGGTTCGGATACCAGCGCCAGCAAGTCTTCATCGTCCAGATTGAGCGGGTAGGTGTGCAGTTTTCGCTCTGGGAAACCACTCACCGAGGAGCGGGTGTTGCGGAACAGCACACGGCCGGTGCCGTGGCGATCCAGTAGCAGTTCAATGATTTGATCTATCGCCGCGGCGGGCGATTGTTCCGCCTGCTTTTGCAATTGCGAGAGCGTATCCTGCGGCAAATAATCACCGAGCGCTTGCCAATGACTTTTCGAGGGAGATTCACTCGCGTCGCGGACTTTGAGCAAGTCCTGCACGACATCATTGAGCGATTGATAGTTTTCCTCTTCGGCGATGAACTGCGCCAAGTCCCGATAGCGATGCGGGTCCAACAAGCGCAGCCGGGCGAAATGACTTTCAACGCCCAATTGCTCTGGCGTGGCGGTGAGCAACAACAAGCTCTTGGCTACCCCGGCAAGCCCTTCGATACAGGAATAGCCCGGGCTCGGCGCCTCTTCGCTCCACTCCAAGTGGTGTGCCTCGTCCACCAATAACATATCCCATTCCGCTTCCAGCGCCTGCTGATAGCGTTTTGGATTGTCGGTGAGAAAATCCAGAGCGCAAATGATCAGCTGTGCGGTTTCAAACGGATTGTCATCGGACTCGTCGATGATGATTTCTTCGTCTTCCGGCAGCAATGACGGATCAATGTCATCCAGGTCATTCATGGCCTGGCAGCGCTCTTCATCCAGAAGCGTAAAATTCAGGTTAAAACGGCGCAGCATTTCCACCAGCCACTGATGCTGCAGGCTGTCAGGAACGACCACCAGAACACGATGGGCCTGGCCGCTGATCAGGCGCTGATGCAAAATCAAACCCGCTTCGATGGTCTTACCCAGGCCGACTTCATCGGCCAGCAGTACACGCGGCGAGTGGCGATTGGCCACCTCTTTGGCGATATACAGCTGATGCGGCAACAACTGCACTCGAGGACCGGCCAAACCATAAGCGACGCTGTGTTGATGGCGGTGAATCGCTTCCTGGGTCTGGTGACGCAGAGCAAAGTGAGTGTACTTGTCGATTTGCCCGGAAAAAAGGCGCTCGCGGGGCGTGCTGAATTGAACAAAGCTGTCCAGTTCAAACTCGGGAATCAGCTCTTCAGTACCCTCTTTGGTCACACCCCGGTAGGCCAGCAACTGGCCCTGCTCCAGAACTTCCGTCACGGTAATACGCGTGCCGTTCTGATGGCGTATGTGTTCGTCCGGCTGATAGCGGACCCGACTGACGGGCGCGTTGTCTAGCGCGTAAGTGCGCCGCTCACCGGACGCCGGAAAGCCCAGCGTCAAACGGCGGTTTTCAACTTCCAACACAATACCCAGCCCCAACTCGGCTTCCGTGTCACTGACCCAGCGCTGTCCGGTTACAAACTGTTGTTGCTTCATCTCGCCTCTGCATGTTTTGCTCATCAAGACGGCATGATACTGGCTGAGCGCACCTATGCCAAAGGCTGGGCGCAATTTTTATCGCTTATTAGCTAACAGATGGAAAATGCCCGGCATTTTGAGGAAAGGGAGCCGACGTGAAGGGTACAGAGGCCTGCCTCAAAATCCAGGAGATCCTTTACATCTCACAGCAAAAAGCTTCGTACTAGTGTTTTGAGCCCAGGTTAACGTAAAATTGCGGGCTCTTTGAGAAATTGCTTTGGAGTTGCGTATGCCCGCTTTAGCGACACTACTGGATCAGTACCGCAGTGTTTCTCTGACCTCCAGCCGAGAACTCTATCCCGATGCCGGTGGAACAGGACTACCCCTGCTCAAAGTTGATACCAGCCTGTGCCAGGCAGTCATTTCCCTGCAGGGCGCCCAGCTCCTGGAATTTAAGAACGCCCAGGGTACTCCCCTACTCTGGCTGAGCCCCCAATGTCAGTTTGAGCCCGGCACGGCGTTGCGCGGTGGCATTCCCTTATGTCTACCTTGGTTCGGCCCCCACCCGCAGGATTCCGACAAACCCAAACACGGTTTCGCGCGCACGCGCGACTGGGAACTGGTGCAAGTGGCCGAAAGCGACGACGGTCGGTGCGAGCTGGTGTTTGAACTGATCTGCGATGCCAACCCATTGTTCGATCATGCCTTCAGCGCCGAACTGTGCATGAAGTTGGGCAAAGGCATTGACCCGCAGCTGAGCGTAACCAACCGTGATCAGCGCGCCTTTGACTGCACCTGGGCGCTGCACAGTTACTTCCCGGTGCGTAACTTGGAGGAAGTTCGAGTAAAAGGCCTTGCGGGTAAAACCTACTTGGACAACCTCGAGCAACTCGCCCCCAAAACTCAAGAGCAAGACCTGGGCTTTATCGGTGAAGTGGATCGGATGTTTCCCGGCGTCGAGCAGGCGCTGGAAATCGATGGTGAGCCAACCATCCGCATCGAGCACGATCAATGCCCTAGCGTAATCACCTGGAACCCAGGGCCGGAGCATGCCGCGAAGATGGCGGACGTGGGTGCCGGTAACGAACAAGGGTTTATTTGCGTCGAGCGAGGAGCGGTGCTGGGCGAAGCTTGGCATTTGGAGGCTGGCGAGACACGCATAGCCGGAATGAAAATTATCGAAGCTTAAATCGTCATCACCCCACCTCTACGAGGTGGGGTGATGATCGACAACAGCCTTAGCTGGGGAGTAGGTCCTTAACGGCGTCCCGCTCTTCCTGCAATTCCTTTTCAGTAGCTTGCATTTTTTCGCGAGAGAAATCATTAATTTCAACACCGGTGACGATCTGCCAATCACCGTTTTTGCACACGCACGGGAAAGAGTAAATCAGCCCTTTCTCAATGCCGTAGCTACCATCACTGTAGACACCCATGCTCACCCAATCGCCCTCGGCAGAGCCCAAGGCCCAATCGCGCACATGGAAAATAGCAGCGTTAGCGGCTGACGCGGCCGAAGATGCTCCACGCGCGTCAATAATTGCTGCACCACGCTTTTGCACGGTGGGAATAAAATCAGCTTCGTACCACTTCTGATCAATCAGGCCCATGGCGTTTTTACCGCTCACTTCGGTCTGGTGAATATCCGGGTACTGGGTCGAGGAGTGATTGCCCCAAATGGTGAGTTTGGTGATGTCATTAATGCTGCTGCCGGTTTTCTGAGCCAGTTGCGTCAATGCACGGTTGTGATCCAGACGCGTCATGGCGGTGAACTGACGCGGATCAATGTCCGGCGCGTTACGCTGGGCAATCAAGGCATTAGTGTTCGCGGGGTTGCCCACTACCAACACTTTAATGTCACGGGAGGCGTGATCGTTAATGGCTTTACCTTGCACGGAGAAAATTTTCGCATTGGCCTCAAGCAGGTCCTTACGCTCCATGCCCGGTCCACGAGGACGGGCGCCTACCAGCAGAGCGTAGTCGCTGTCTTTAAAGGCTACGTTGGCGTCGTCGGTGCACACCATTCCGGCCAACAGCGGGAAGGCACAGTCATCCAGCTCCATAGCCACGCCTTCCAAGGCCTTCAGTGCCGGAGTGATTTCCAGCATTTGCAGGATCACGGGCTGATCCGGGCCCAGCATTTCGCCAGCGGCGATTCGAAACAAAAGGGAGTAGCTGATTTGACCAGCGGCGCCGGTGACGGTAACTCGAACAGGTGCTTTCACAATAGGTCTCCGTGTTGAGAAAAGGACTGTTGACGTGGATCACCGCCACCCTGGCGGCGAGAAAGAGGTGCTTCCAGCCGTGGGGTGCGGCTCAACGGCGCTCTATTATAGGGAAGTGGGAGAAAATTTCACCTATATAGGATGGGTATGGGGCCAGTGCAGACTTGGATTCCCGATTTCGCGCACCACTTTCAGGTATAGATAATCGACTTTACTGCTTCGTAAGCAAGCCCTCGGGCCGCGCAGGGTGAGTGTTCAGCAAACGTCGTGAACCCATCCGTGGGGACTGCCTCAAAAGGTCCCTCTTTTGAGGCTTGCTGAACACTCACCCTGCACGTCCCCTGTTAACCTGAGGCTATGGCATTCTTTTCTCAAACCACAAAGACAAGAATTACTCCGAACAGCACTACGCTTTCGCGGGAATGACAGGAGGGCTTAGCAGAGCTCAACCGCGTCATCCCCGCGAAGGCGGGGATCCAGAAACGAGTCGATAGCCCAACTCGCCCCTTCGGCGCGCTACTCGCCTTCCACCCCGGTGATCACCTTGACCGTGCCCCACGATTTGCACCCGGGGCACAGCCAATGCAACTGATTACCGGTAAAGCCACACTGTTCGCAAAAGTAGCCGGGCTTCTGTTCCAATACTTGATCCAGCAATTGTTTCAGCAACTGAAGGTTTTCCCGCGCGCGGCCTTCAGAGTGCATCAAATGCAACTCAACCAAGCGACTTAATGCCTTAATGGTGGGCCGCTCGCGCAGCTGTTGCGCCAGGAAATCAGCGGCGGCAAAGTCGTCCTTGGACCAGCGAATTTGCTCTGCCATTCTAATGACCAGAGTACTGCTGGGGTACTGCGCCAGCAGCTCCTCCAGGTAGCGCTGCATGCCCCGCTTGTCTCCCAGCTTGGTGTAGCAATCACACACCAAATCCAGGGACTCGATAATCATATCCGGGTCTTGCGCGGGCACTTTTTGCAAAAGCTTGAGCGCTTCCCGGTAATTCCCCAACTGATACTCCATGCTGCCCCAGAGCAAACTGGCACGCACCGAGTGTTTGTCGTAACTGAGGGCCTGTTGCAGGTAGCGCCTAGCGGTCACTACGTCATTTTTGTCCAGCGCCTGCTCGGCCAATTCGCAGCAAAAATGCGCACGCGCCCTGCCCCGTCCGACTGCGGTTTTACCAAAACGACGATTGCTTAATTGGTTGGCCGCCTGGATGGCCTTTTCCCATTCGCGCTCGTTTTGATAGATTTCCACCAGGTGTTCGAGCGCTTCGGACTTGTACTGACTGCCTGCGTCCACCAGTTCCTGCAATAAGCCTTCAGCGCGATCCAGCAGGCCGGCCTTAATAAAATCCCGAGCAAGCTCCAGCTGCGCTTCATGCAACTGAGGCGTCGTTAGGCTGGGACGAGCCAGAAGGTTTTGGTGAATTTTGGTCGCCTTGGCAATTTCACCTCTGCGGCGCAGCAGGTTTCCCAAGGCAAGGTGGGTATCCAGGGTATCGGAATTGACCTCAAGGGAATCGATAAAAGCGTCCATGGCCCCGTCGGCCTGCTCGTTGAGCAGATAATTCAGGCCCCGAAAATAGCTCTGGGTGGAGTGCCGGCCCTCATTGTCCGCCCGCTTGCTCCGATAGCGCCAGCCCAGAAAAAAACCGATGGCGATCGCAAGCAACAGCAGGGCAAAAAGCCCGAAGTCCATCATGGTGCTCAATCTCGCAGGGGTTGCGTCCGTAACTTGGTCAGCTCTTTTTCACACAGCGCCAAGTGCCGGTCGCGGGATTTGAGTTGCCGCCGTAGTCTAAACATGGAGAGCGAACTAAGAATAAAACCCACCAGCACGCCGATGGCTGCAAAAATCAGCAACCACACGCCCAATGGCAAGCTGGGAAGGGCCAGCCCCACTAAGGTGACCGGTACCACAACGCTGTTCTCCAGGGCGAACCAGATACCGAGAATAAACGCCAGAACGACAAGAGCAATTTGCAACCACCGGAAAAACGCTTTCATTTCAAAAACCTCCGGAGCCCGCTTTTTGAAGTGAGCACAAAGTGAGCAGGAACACGGGAGATAAGAAACCGGGCTCCGAAAAAACTCAGCATGTTAATTGTGCAGGCTTTCATTAACACGGTCGCGCATCTCCTTGCCCGGCTTAAAGTGGGGGACGTACTTGCCGTCGAGTTGAACCGTTTCGCCGGTTTTAGGGTTGCGCCCCATACGGGGTGCCCGGTAGTGCAGCGAGAAGCTGCCAAAACCGCGGATTTCAATACGCTCACCCGTAGCCAGAACATCGGACATGTGGTCCAGCAGTAGCTTCACCGCCAATTCAATATCCTTTACTGGCAGGTGATCCTGCTGCTCCGCAATGTATTCGATCAGTTCCGATTTGGTCATGACTGTGCCCAGTTGTTAAGAGTATCAGGCCAACCCGTGCATAAATCCCCAGGAATTTTGTCCAATTTCAAAGACTTACGCGTAGCTTATAACTTAACCATGAGACAAGCAAGAGGACTCTTGAGCGCCATACAAAACGGGCCTGACCGCCGTTGTGGCAGCCAGGCCCGCGCGCCGTTCGGAGCGCTAGTTACTCAGTTCCAACAGGAGCTTATTGAGCCGCTGCACGTAGGCGGCGGGGTCCTCCAATTGGGCACCTTCGGCCAGATTCGCTTGCTCAAACAACACCTTCGCCAGGTCGGAAAAACGTTCCTCATTGCTTTCCCGATCCAGTTTTTGCACCAGGGGGTGGTCCGGGTTGAGCTCAAAGCTCGGTTTGCTGTCCGGCAGTGCCTGGCCGGCCTGTTCCAGAATACGGCGCATCTGGGCACCCATCTCGTGCTCCGCCACCACCACACAGGCCGGTGATTCGGTCAGCCGGTGAGTGATGCGAACCTCATCCACGTCATTTTCCAGGGCTTTCTTAACGCGCTCCAGCAAAGGCTTCAGATCCTCGGCCACCTTCTCCTGGGCCTGCTTTTCTTCTTCGCTGTCCAGCTTGCCCAGATCCAATTCACCTTTACCCACGTCCTGTAGGGATTTGCCGTCGTACTCGGCCAGGTGACTCATCAGCCATTCGTCTACGCGGTCTGACAGCAGCAGTACTTCGATGCCTTTCTTACGAAACACTTCCAAGTGTGGGCTGCTCTTGGCGGTGTTGAAGTTCTCGGCGGCGATGTAGTAAATCTTGTCCTGCCCTTCTGGCATACGCGCAATATAGTCATCCAACGATTGATCTTGCTCTGGCTTATCCGTGTGAGTGGATGAAAACCGCAGCAGTTGAGCAATTTTTTCCCGGTTGGCGTAGTCCTCGGCAGGCCCTTCTTTCAGCACCTGACCAAACTCTTTCCAGAAGGCGGCGTACTGCTCTGGCTCTTTCTTGGCCAGCTTGGACAGCATGTCCAGAACCCGCTTGGTGAGTGCTGAACGCATGGTGTCGATTTGCGGGTCCTTTTGCAGAATCTCCCGGGACACGTTCAGGGACAGATCATTGGAGTCCACTACACCCTTGATAAAGCGCAGGTACAAGGGCAAAAACTGCTCGGCATCGTCCATGATAAAGGTGCGCCGCACATAGAGCTTCACACCGCGGGAGGCATCTCGGTTGTACAGGTCAAACGGCGCGCGAGAAGGTACGTACAGGAGGCTGGTGTAATCCAACTTGCCCTCAACCCGGTTGTGACTCCAGGTAAGCGGATCGGCAAAATCGTGGCTGACGTGTTTGTAAAACTCTTTGTATTCCTCTTCGCTGATGTCCGAGCGTGAGCGAGTCCACAAGGCCGTAGCGGTGTTGATCACTTCGTCTTCGGGCTCTTGTTTTTCCTCTTCATCAGCCGCTACCGGCTTTTCCATGACCACGGGAATTTCAATGTGGTCAGAATACTTTTTGACGATGCTGCGCAGACGCCAGTTATCGGCAAACTCGACTGCATCTTCTTTAAGGTGCAATTCAATGGTTGTGCCACGCTGGGGCTTTTCCATTTGTTCAACGCTGAATTCGGACTCGCCCTGGCTTTCCCAGCGCACACCTTCATTGGCCGGGTCTCCGGCTTTACGGCTGGTGACCACCACTTTATCGGCGACGATAAAAGCCGAGTAAAAACCGACCCCGAACTGCCCTATCAGATGTGAGTCTTTCTTCTGGTCGCCGGTCAGTTTCTCCATAAACTGGGCGGTGCCGGACTTGGCGATGGTACCCAGGTGGTCAATCACCTCTTCGCGGTTCATGCCAATGCCGTTGTCAGACACGGTGATGGTTTTGGCCTCTTTATCGAAACTGACGCGAATCTTCAGCTCGCTATCGCCCTCGTACAAAGAGTCGTCGCTCACAGCGCGAAAGCGCAGCTTGTCAGCGGCGTCCGAGGCGTTGGAAATCAGTTCCCGTAAAAAGATTTCCCTATTGGAATACAGGGAGTGAATCATCAAGTGCAGTAACTGCTTGGCTTCGGTCTGGAAACCCAGCGTTTCTTTGTTGGCTTGGACGGTCATGCGGTCGCTCCTGTCGAAAAAAACTACCGGCGGCCTACTGGCCCCCGTGAATAAGCCGCCCTTCCCCCGCTCCTCTACCGTGAAAGCGCTAAGAAAGGCGAAAAAGTCGGCTAGCGCAAAGGTGGGGGCTGGCTACTGACAATTCAAGGGCGCCGGGCTTTAATTAGCTGCATGCACCACGCCCCTATGGCCCCGCCGTGATCGTTTAAACCGCCCATTTCCCGTGTGACAGCGGTCCCCCTATGGGGTAGGCTAATTTGAGTTATTCATTCAGAAGGAGCATTCCATGTGGCTACAAACCGACATCCGTTTGGCGCCGAAAAGCCGGGGTTTTCACCTGATCACCTCGGAGGTCGTCAAAGGGTTGCCTGATTTTGAGAAGATGCGCTGCGGACTATTGCATCTGTTTATCCAGCACACCTCGGCGTCGCTGACCATCAACGAAAATGCCGACCCCACCGTGCGCCAGGATCTGGAAAGTCATTTCAATGAATTTGTGCCGGAGCGGGCTCCCTACTACCGTCACGATTATGAGGGCGATGATGATATGCCCGCGCACATCAAAAGCTGCATCCTCGGCTCAAGCGTCACAGTTCCCATCACGGACGGGCAACTAAACCTGGGCACCTGGCAGGGCATTTATTTGTGCGAACACCGCAACCACGGCGGAGCGCGCCACCTGGTGGCGACGTTAAATGGTGAAGCTTAAAAAAGAGCGTTGAAAATCGACGAAAAGCCGGCATATCTTCGTCATGTAATTTTCTGAGCGAGCGAAACACTTATGGAGTACAAGGATTACTACAAAACGCTGGGCCTGGAGCGTGACGCCACCCAGGACGACGTTAAGCGCGCTTACCGAAAATTAGCGCGTAAGTATCACCCGGACGTCAACAAAGACGCCGACGCCGAAGACAAATTTAAAGAACTGGGCGAAGCCTACGAAGTTCTAAAAGACCCGGAAAAACGCGCCGCCTACGACCAATTGGGCAAGGGCCCTCGCCCTGGCGAGGAGTTCCGCCCGCCACCGGGTTGGGACGCCGGCTTCGAGTTCAGCGGCGGCGGTTTTACCGACGCCAGCGGCGGTGGCTTCAGCGACTTTTTCGAGAATCTATTCGGTGGCGGTTTCCACACGGCTGGCACTCACCGCCGGCCAGGAGGCGCCCATGGATTCAGCAGTGACGGCGAGGACCACCACGCCAAAGTGTTGATTGACTTGGAGGACGCTTTTGCAGGCGCCACCCGGCAAATGACCTTGCAACAAGCGGTGGTGGATGACGACGGGCGGGTCCGCAACAAGCCCCGAACCCTCAATGTCAAAATACCCAAGGGGGTCAAACTCGGGCAAAGCATCCGCCTAACTGGCCAAGGCGGCCCCGCCATGGGGCGCGGTCGCCCCGGCGACTTGTATCTGAAAATAGAACTGCGGCCACACCGTCTGTATCGGGTAGACGGTCGGGACTTGTACCTGGACCTGCCGCTCGCCCCCTGGGAAGCCGCCTTGGGCGCCACGGTACAAGTGCCCACTCCGAAGGGCAAAGTGGAGCTGAAGATTCCCGCGGGTACCCGCAACGGACGAAAACTGCGTCTGAAAGGCCGCGGTCTTCCCAGTGATCCACCCGGCGACCTCTACGCTCAGGTCGGTATTGCTTTACCTCCGGCCAATACCGAGGAGGCCCGAGCGCTGTATCAGCGAATGGCGGAGGTCAGCCACTTCAACCCCCGGTCACACCTGGAGTCCTGACATGCAACCGACGAACATCACCACCCTCAGCGGCTGTATTGTGGAAGACGAACTGGAGCTGACGCTGGGCGAATTAACCCGCGCCTGCAGCGTGCGCGCCGATTTCATAGTGGAACTGGTGGATGAAGGCATAATCCAGCCGCGCAACCCCACCAGCTCAAAGTGGACCTTCGGCGGCGAAAGCCTGCCGCGCCTGCGCACAGCGGTTAATTTGCAGCGGGATCTGGACATCAATCTGGCCGGAGTGGCGCTAGCGCTGGAACTGATGGAGGAAATCGAAGCGCTGCGCGCAGAGTTGAATCGGCGGCCCGGACTGGACGACCGTTAGCCCCTCAAAACGGCGGCGCACTTTCAAACCGTACGGTTTTCCCCGTCGCCGGATCGGTAAACGTCAGCTCCGTGGCATGCAGAAGCAACCGATCCGCCATGCTCAGGGCCTCCGGATGAGCGTAGAAGCCACACCCGAGAATGGGATAGCCGAGCGCCTGCATGTGGAGGCGCAATTGGTGGGAACGGCCAGTCACCGGATAGAGAGCCACACGGCTGGTATTGGCTTCCGGATCCCGCCCCAGAACCCGATAGTCCGTCACCGACGCCTTCCCCTCTTCCGTGATACGGTATTTCGGCCGCTGCTCTGGATCGGGCGCAATGGGCAAATCGATGCGACCGGAATCCTGCTCCACCAACCCGTACACCAGCGCTGTATAGCACTTTTGCACCGAGCGTTGCTGGAACTGCCGACTCAAGTGGGACAAAGCACTTTTGCTCAAGGGCACTACCATCAGCCCCGAGGTGTCGAAATCCAGCCGGTGTACGGCGGTGGCGCCGGGGTACTCCGCCTGCAGCCGGCTGATCACACAATCCCGGTTTTTCGGGCTGCGCCCCGGTACGCTTAACAGGCGCGTAGGCTTGTCCACCACCAGGTACTCCGACGCCGCGTGCAATAGCTGCAGGGGTTCTTCACAGGGGGGAAGGACAAACAACTTGTCCAATTCATCAGTCATAAAACAGCCCGAGCTCCAACGACACATGCCCTCTTTCCGGGCCGAGTTTTTTTAGGCATGATGCTCACCTCATCAACAGAGATTACCCATGGCAAAGCAGCAAGACGATCAGCACCAGAAACCCAACTTCCTGCACATTGTACTGAGCACTGTGGCCGCCGCTTTTGGGGTTCAAAGCAACAAAAATCGGGAGCGGGATTTTAAGGGTGGGAGTATTTACACCTACATCGCTGCCGGAGTGATTTTCACCACTCTGTTCGTGCTGGCGGTCATACTGGTGGTGCGCACCGTTCTAGCCAATGCCGGGCTGTAGCGGCCCGGCGCTCATTTTACATATGCCGCCACAAGTTAACGGTTTCGATATCTCCCGCACGCAGTAGCTTCTGTACATTGGTTTTGAACGCGCGCAATTCCGTGGGATGCATCTGATCCAGAAACAGCTGCTGGTGATCCCGCGCCGCCGTGTTCAGCTCGTTCATCAGGGTTACGCCCTGACGGGTAATCAGAATTTTCACTGAGCGACGATCCAACCCGTCGTGCATCCGCTCCACCAGTTTTTTGGCCTCCAGCCGATCCAGCAGGCGCGTTACGGCCGACCGATCCACCCCAATGTTATCCGCAATCTGCGCGGGCGTGTTGGCCAGCTCATGGTGCAGCACATTGAGGATCATCCACTGAGGGTACGTCACTTCCCAGTCTGCCAGCTTCTGATTAAAGGTGTCTTTCATGGCACTGGCCAGGCGACTGATCCAGAAGGTAAAGCTGTTGTGCAGATGAAAGTCTCGCTGGGTATTCTTGGGTGCAGACATCTCATTCTCCAGAGGCTGGTACGTAAGTGGAGAATGGTGACAGAATTTAGTTGCCTGAGCAACTTAATGACGGGCTGGCATACACAGAACGGGGATTTCTTGCCTGGTGAAACAGGCCAGGGAGTAGGAGCGGGCCATAATGGCCCGCGCAGGAGGCAGCGGCGCTTATTGGCCGGCAATCCACCAAATGCAGGCCACTACAAAAACAGTGATCAGTCCTACGGCGGCAAAAGCGTCAGTCAGGCTGTCGTCCCGCTCTTTAGTTTCGGTTTGGTCGTGCGTGTGTTCAGTTCCCATAAGGCTAGTTTCTCTCTGCAAAAATGAGCTCCGAGGCCCGCAGGCACCCGGATGTCGCGGGGTTTTATACACAAGCGCTTAGGAAAAAACAAGCGCCGGGTCAATATATAACCAATCCCTATGAGCTTAGCGGAAAACGTTCGTTCAGTCGTATCACGAATCTTGTTAAGGTCGCCCTACAGTAGTCCGAAACCGCCTGCCCCGCCGTGCCGCCACAGCTCGCGCGGGGCGGTGTTTTGGTGTATTCTGCGCGCCTGTTTTCGCCGCCCGCCCCCAGAGTGGGTTAGCTCGGCGGCGCTCTACCCAGGTGTTAACCGTTTGGCAGTGCAGGTGTTCTAGCCGTTATGTACATATACGATCAGTACGACCACGAGATTCTTAAGCAGCGGGTGGCCCAATTCCGCGACCAGATGCAGCGTTTTCTGGCGGGGGAGATTGACCCGGAAGAATTCCGGCCCCTGCGCCTGCAAAACGGCCTCTACATCCAGCGTCTGGCGCCCATGCTGCGCATCAACGTGCCCTACGGCATGCTTAACAGCCGCCAGCTGCGCCGCTTGGCCCACATAACCCGGCACTACGACAAGGGTTATTGCCACGTCAGCACCCGTCAGAACATCCAGATCAACTGGCCGGACCTCACCGAGGTGCCGGACATCTTGGCCGAACTGGCGGAAGTGGAAATGCACTGCACCCAGTCCAGCGGCGACTGCATTCGCAACATTACCTCCGACCAATTTGCGGGCGTTACCCAGGACGAAATCGTCGACCCTCGCCCCTACTGCGAGATTATTCGGCAGTGGTCCAGCTTCCACCCGGAGTTTGCCTTCCTCCCGCGCAAGTTCAAGATCGCCATCACCGGCTCCGAGCAGGACCGGGCCGCCATCCAGGTGCACGACATCGGCCTGCAAGTGGTGCGCAATGACGCTGGCGACGTGGGCTTTAAAGTCTATGTGGGCGGCGGCCTGGGCCGCACACCAGTGATCGGCAGCCTGATTCGAGACTTCGTGCCCCAGGAGCAGATTCTCTCTTACCTGGAAGCCATACTGCGTATTTACAACCAGCTCGGCCGTCGGGACAACAAGTTCAAAGCCCGCATCAAGATTTTGGTGCGCGCCTTGGGGCCGGAGGCTTTTGCTCAAAAAGTCGAGCAAGAGTTTGAGCACCTGAAGAACGACAACAACACCCTGACCCAGGAAGAAATCGCCCGCGCCAAGAGCTTCTTTACCGAGCCCGCCTACGAGACGCTGGACGATGCCAAAATCCAGGCCGAGGTAGAGCAACACGCGAGCGAAACATTGGCTTTCAGCAAGTGGCTGCAGCGCAACGTGCGTGCCCACCGCGTAGCTGGATACGCCTCCGTCACTCTGTCTCTCAAGCCCACCGGCGTGGCGCCGGGGGACATTACCGACCGCCAGTTGGAAATCATTGCCGACCTGGCCGATAGCTACAGCTTTGGCGAGGTGCGCACCACCCATGAGCAAAATATCGTTCTGGCGGATGTGAAAAAAGCCGATTTGTTCGAGCTGTGGCAGAAAGCCAAACAAGCGGGCTTTGCCACACCCAACATCGGCACCCTGACCGACATTATCTGCTGCCCCGGTGGGGACTTCTGCTCCCTGGCCAACGCCAAGTCCATCCCCATCGCCGAGGCCATACAGCGCCAGTTCGACGATTTGGATTATGTGTATGACCTGGGCAACCTGGATCTGAACATTTCCGGTTGCATGAACGCCTGTGGCCATCACCACGTGGGCCACATCGGTATTTTGGGTGTGGACAAAAAAGGCGCGGAATTCTACCAAGTGCAGCTGGGCGGTAACGCCGCGAATGATGCTTCCCTGGGCAACGTGCTCGGCCCCTCCTTCGGTGCCGAAGAAATGCCCGAGGTGATTCAGAAGATCATCGACGTGTACGTGGAAAACCGTACCGAGGAAGAACAGTTTATTGACACCTATCGCCGCCTGGGCACCAAACCTTTTAAGGAGCGCGTCTATGCCAAAGCTAGTTAAAGACGGCGCCATTGTCGACAATCAATGGACCCTGCTGGAAAAGCCCGAGGGCGAGCCGAGTGCGGTGAATGTGCCTGCTGGTCAAGTCATTGTGCCCCTGTCGGTTTGGCAGGCGCAGCAAGACACCCTGAGCCAGCGCAACGATGTGGGCGTTTGGCTGGACAGTGACGAAACACCTGACCGACTGGGCGATGCCCTTCAAGCGCTGCCGCTGATCGCGGTCAACTTCCCCGTCTTCAAAGATGGACGCGCGTTTTCCAGCGCCCGCCTCCTGCGCGAGCGCTACGGTTATACCGGCGAAGTACGCGCCATAGGGCACTTTATTCGCGACCAACTGTGCTACCTGCGCCGGTGTGGAGTGAACGCGTTTGATTTTGGCGCTCAAGAGATTGACCTGGAACAGGCTCTGAAATCCTTAAACGATTTTACCGAGTACTATCAGGCCGCCAGCGACGAACGTCTGCCCCTATTCCGCCGCCGGGCATCTTAATCCGGCACTTGTGTTCTCCGGGCGGCTCAACCGCCCGGGGGCGCACTTTCCAACCCCCCCACCCCTTCAAACTTCCCATAACGACTTCACATTGAAGCGGCGCTTCGCAGCACCGGTTTGACCAGCTTTCAATTCTGACATAGCCTGCTAGTAGGAACCGTATCTGCGGATACAGGCAATGAGCACCAAGGTCACCGACACCCAGCGTCTGCCATAGGAGCCGTTTGTGAAAGCATTTTTCAGCCCCCATCAGAACAAGCACAGCCCGAAAACCTACCTTTCCCGCGGGCAAATGCGCGAACCCCAGGAGTTGCCGGAACGCACAGCCGAGTTGCTTGAAGGCCTCAAAGCGCTGGGCGTGGAAGTGTCCGAGCCCAGCGACTACGGAATGGAAACCATTGGCAAAGTGCACAGCCTGGATTACCTGCGCTTTTTAGAATCCGCCCACCGGCGCTGGAAAGAAAGCCCCGAAGACTGGGGTGATGAAGTCATGTCCAACATCTTTGTGCGCGAACCCAACGCGCTGCGCGGAATCCTGGCGGAATCCGCCCGTTACCAAGCGGACGGTAGCTGCCCCATCGGCGAGAACACTTGGGAAGCGGCCTATTGGTCCGCCCAAAGCGCGCTTTCCGGAGCCAACGAACTGATCAACGGCGAGCAACGGGCCTATGCCCTGTGCCGCCCACCGGGCCACCACGCTCGGCGCGACGCCGCCGGCGGTTTTTGCTACCTAAACAACGCCGCCATCGCCGCTGAAGCCCTACTGCCGCAGTTTCCCCGCCTGGCCATCCTGGACCCGGACATGCACCACGGCCAGGGCGTGCAGGAAATTTTCTACGAGCGCAATGACGTACTCTACGTGTCCATTCACGGTGACCCCACCAACTTCTACCCGGTAGTGAGCGGCCACGAAGACGAACGCGGCTCCGGCCCTGGCGAGGGCTACAACATCAACCTACCCATGCCCCACGGCTCACCGGAGTCTACGTTTTTCGACCGCTTGGACGAAGCCACCCAAGCGATTCGGCTGTTTCAACCTCAAGCCCTGATCGTGGCGCTGGGCTTCGATACCTACCACCTGGACCCACAAGCCAAAGTCGCCGTAACCAGCACCGGCTTTCGCCGCATGGGGCAAGTCATCAACAGCCTGGATTTACCCACTCTGGTGGTTCAGGAAGGCGGTTACCACGTGCAAACCCTGGCGGAAAACGCCCAGGAGTTTTTTAACGGGTTGAGATAGCTCTGGAGGTGGGGCCCGCCTGACGCTTAAACTGGTCGGGGTCCCGCTACGTTTTTCGCTGGCAGCGTTGTTTACAGCCTTTCAGGACAATGCGATGATTGCCAGACAGCCGATGCAGCCAGCCCTGCAACCTATTGATGACGCCGCAAACGGCTATGGAGACCCCACCATGCAAGCCGCCAAACAAGATGCCCTCAACACCATTAATCAGCTGCCTGATAACGCTGACATGGAAGAAATTATGTACCGTCTCTATGTGCTCGACAAAGTCCGCAAGGGGCAAGAAGCCGTGGAGCAAGGTAAAACCCTAACCAGCGAGCAACTGCAACGCGACATTGATTCATGGTGATTTGGTCACACCCTGCCAAGGCTGACCTCAAACATATTCATGATTTTATTGCTGAGGATTCAAGGCACTATGCCAAGAAGGTGGCCCAGGAGATTCGGGAGAAAGCCGATTCGCTCAGCGAGCTACCTAGCATTGGCAAGGCGGTTGCTGAGATCGGTAAGCCCTACATCCGGGAGTTGCCTATTTACTCTTACCGGATCATTTATGAAGTCACAGATCAGCATATTTATGTCCTAGCCGTAATCCATAAACGGCGAGATTTTAAAGCGGAGGACTTGCCCTAAACCGCTGAGTTAGCGCCTTCCTCATCTTATCTCGAACAAAGTACCGGAATAGCTGCACCCATAGGGAAGTCGATAAAAGCCCTGGGGAAGCAGGCTAATGATATGCCGTACTCCATCTTCTTGTTGCCGAGCACTCGCAAGAACCTCGTACTGATTTCCCTGACCACCCATAACACTTAACGTCTGGTCATCTACAAGCTTCCATAAGGTGGTTTCCAAAAGATCACCCTCACCGGAAAAGAACACCACCGAACCGTCCCGCTCAAAGTGCGCTGTAAAGTTTTGCTCGCAATCAATCGCCGCAAACTCAACATCATCTACAGACAAAGGCTCCGTCGGTATCTCCTCAGCCTGACCTTTTTCGCCCACATGGCCGGGATCAAGATACAACCCCATATTTTTTGCGGTATAGCGATGATTCTGCGCTTCACGCTCAAACACGTTGGGAACCACAAATCCGCTGGCTTCCAAATGGGAAATAATTCCATAGGCCTCAAACCGCCCCAGAACACCGCCTCCGTAAACCAGCGCACTCCCGTGACCGCGATACGGCGAGGTGTTGGATCGCATTACTACCCGATAACCCCCTTCCTCCAGCAGATTCCGTACGTAATCGACTGTAGAAGGCTCCGTCCCATCAGGATGAAGGTGAACCACTGTTCGGTTATCTTGAAATAACTGGCAGCTCGTCAGTATCGGAGCCATTAAAGCCAATAGCAGTATCACTCTCCGCATAACTTACTCCTTGTTCAATCCCAGCTTCACACCTTCGGGTGCTAGCACTTGTTACTTCGCCGCTTTGTGACCCTCAGCCTTTAACTCAGTCATAGTCTTCAAGCTCTCACCACCATCCAGAGCTTCTGTCACCAGCTCTTGCATCCGCGCCACCTGCTCTGGAACCGGGACGTCGACGCTGTCTAAAGGGTACTTAGCACGGAGATTCACAGCAATACCACAGTCGTGACACTGGCTCGGCGTATCGCCTGCTTTCAGCCGGTTGAGCATCGTCTGACGTTGTTCGAGTACCGACTGTGTATTGCCATCGAGTGCACCAAAGCCATCCTTCTCAGCATCCTTTACAAAACAGCAGCTAGCCGTAATGCCGCTCGCACTCACATAGAGACCTTGCTCCAGCCACGGGCAACTGGCCTCAGGATTGGGTATGCTGTTGCGGAGCTCGGAATAGAAGCTGGACGACGCTGCATACTGCTGCAATAAATTAGACAGTGGCTTGTCACTGGCAATAATCTCTCTTATGTTTCGCCGATCCGAAGTTCGGAGCAGGTTACGTACTATGTTTTCATCATAAAACTGCCGGTAAGCTGACATAGTCTGTAGTGGCTGAAGCAAAATGCCTCCATCCATTCCCAGAACATCATACAATTCAGCGACAGCACTTAGGCCCGCATAGGTATCTCGCAGCAAAGTCACCGCAAACCCTACCCGGGGAACCGGCCCTTCCCAAGCAGCCTTTCTTTCGAGAAATTGCGCTAGACCGCGCCTCACTCGGCTCAGCTTGCCACCACGGATTACCTGAAACTCCTCTTCATTCACAGACTCCAATGAGACCATCACGCTCTCCAGAGAGGCCTCCAGTAACTCTTCGATGATGTCTGCAGTAAACAAACTGCCGTTGGTTATTAACGATATTCGAACTTGAGGAAATTTCGTTCTTAGGTAACGAACCATCGAAAAGAAGTCTGGATGCAGAAGAGGCTCACCTTCACCCTGTAACTCCACATGCTCAATACCTTCGAGGCTATCGATCAATTTTTTAAAGGTGGACAACTCCATATCCTGCTGTTCCAAATGCCTACCCGCACAAAAACCGCAAGTAAAATTGCAACGGGTCGTGGGTTCAATTTGGACGTACCGAGGGTTATTAGGCATAGGAGCTCAACAAAAATCTCGTCTTCTGGATATTAAAGTAAAGGTAGCACGAATTCCGTGCTCGGTGACCGAGCTCTCGTGAATGACTCCAGGGAGCGTTCAATGCGTTAGCGTACGAGATCGCCCACGGGGATGTTGAGCATGCCACCGGTTTGGCTGGCGTCGGTGAGTTGCATTCGTTCGCTGGCGATGTAGCCGGTGGCCCGGTTGATGGAGATGATTTGAACCCATTCACCGGAGGTGAGGTGTTGGCTTCGCGCTTACATACCACACGAAAAACCAAGCCACTGCTCCGAAAGGAGTGGCTTGGTGTAAGGAATCAAATTGTTTAAAAGCAAACAGGGATAAACTGTCTTACACAACTACTGCAAGACTGCCGGGTCGGTGAGCAGAGGATCGTGCATTTCCGGAATCAGCTCACCCACTTCTCCTTCGCATTCGCTTTTGCTGGGGTAGCCTTTTTGCCACGTGAGTTCGTCGGCGGATAACCAACCTTGAATGGTGGTTTCGTCGGTATCCTGTAACTCGTACTCACTGTCGTTTAATTGGTAGTGCAGATAGGTGTCTTTGAGAACCTGAAAGCCCGGGGTCTCATCGTTGCGTAAACGGGAGACATACAGCTTTCGCCACACCAGAATGTCGTGCTGGTCATTTTCATCAAAATCGCCAAAGTAGAGCTTTGCGTAACCTCGATAACCCGGAAGTTGCTGTGGCGGTGCACCATGGCGCGCATTACTGATTGCAATAGTAGACGGATGCTGAGGGCTCGCTTCTCCAGCCCTGAACGTGCCCGCCTCGTCGGTATAAAAATCCTCAACAGCGGCGGCGGGTAACCAATCGTATATCGCCAAGTTGGCCATGAAGATCACACGCTGACGGTTTGGTGAGAAAACAACAAGGTCGTTGCCCATAAACAAAACCAGTTCGGCGTCACCGGACGCATTAATATCGCCGTAGCGCAAGGGCGAGTTCACAAGGCATCCAACCGAGGTCCTCGATAAGCCCAAGGGGCGCTCTCCGTAGGCGATATCGAAATTGGCGTAGCGAGTGACGATTTCTTCTTCGATGTACTCTCCTGGCCAGCGGGTGAGACCTCTTCCTCCCATTAATCGAAAGTTACTACTCAAATCAAACACAGCAATTGATGAACGGCTTAATCCGTACATCAATTCAGCGTCCGTATCAATAAAAACCGAGTCGGGGTAGAAGTTATGTTGCTTTCTTACTATTCCAGCATATGAACTCCACTGTGGATCGTCTCGAACAATACCTTTGTCGAGACTAAGGCCCAATGATGGCAATGGTATAAAAAACAGAATTATGGCAATAAGCCTTGATATACTTATTAAACACATTGGACTATTCGTCATCACGGGCACCCCACTCTATAGATTTCATCACCATCAGCTCTTTCTCGGTAATTATCAAATCTTGCTGGCTGCTGTTGAGGATTTCCTTGTGCATCAAAAACCAATACCTCAAACGCCGGCTCAATCCATTCCCTCTCCCCATAAGCAAAACACAAATCCTGTCCCGCTTCGGGATGAATCAACGGCTCGTTGCTTACAGGGTCTAGCAGGATAATTCCATCCGCATCCCGCTGGGGCATATCTTCTGGGTTTGTACCACCGCGCCAAATATAGGTTCTCGGCGTCATATTAAACCGATTGGCTGCGGTGCGGATATTGATGCTGTATCCACACGAATAGCAGGCGCCTGTACCGCCAACATCCCCGTCGTTACCGCCATTCAAACCCGCGTAGTGAGCATGACGCAGGATCTCGGGCCAGCTGAGTCCTCGGATGACCGTGCGCGCATCACCCGCTACTACCCAGCTGCGCAGTATATCCGCCGCGCCGTTGTATTCACCAATCGCCTTGGCCAAACGCTCATAATCGCCCTCGCAACTGGCGGGAGGACTGGCGCCGTTGCATTGCTGATTCCGGTTATTTGTTGTCTCTATCGGAGTCACAGGACCATTACCGTGGCGATAGCCTCGCAAATCCGGATCGCCGTAAACCCGTACCGTACCTCGGCCGTCGCTGTGAAAGGCGAACCAGAAGGAGCTGCCACACTGCGGGTACCGTAAGGCGCTACCACCTGTGTGCACCGCAAAGCCTTTCAAGTTGTCCGCAGGCTCAAAGTAATTCAAACCCACCTGTTTGTGAACATTACAGGGTCGGTCACTATAGCGATAGCGATACAGCACCTGGTTGAAGCTTAAACTGCCCTCTTCATCAGCCCCACCTTCATTCATTCTAAACGGAGCGTTAAGCCGCAGGCCCCAGTGGAAAGAGGATTCAGCCATCAACCAGGTTTTCAGGAGCGCCTCTTGACTATAGTCTTCATCGGCCGCGTGGCCAGCGGCAGCAATTACCGCGTTGTGCCTGTTTTCAGTATAAGTGGCCGGGAGATAATTAGGATTCAGGCCATCACGCCAAATCGTGACCGCCTCAGACAACCAAGTATCCAGACCCGCGTCCAGGTCAGGTTGGTTGCCTATACGCGGGCGCGTACTGTGTGCGGTTGAGGCTTTGTAGTATGGAATCCAGGCTCGCTGCAAATGGCGCAGAGTGTCATCACCGACCACTCCATCGGACAAGGCCATCACCCGCGGGAAGCTTCTGCCCAGCGAGCCTGTTGGACCATCATCGGGGTTTTCGTTAGCCGAGAAATTTCTGGCCTGAAAGCGTCTAAGCATCAACTCCAGGGAAGAATTGGTTGCCGCAGTGCCAGAACTGTAGCGGAAGCGATCAGCACTACCTTTTCGGCTGCCACTGTACCCGCGATTGTCTCGCTCCGGGCTGATGCCGAACTGCCACAACATCGCCTCCAGCATGGCCACATCGGAGCCTTCCATGGGTTCGGCCCCTTCTTCTGTGACCGGGGCAAGCTCCCGGGTTTTGATCACGAAGTCCTGATTGTAATACCGAGGCAGAGCCACATTCGGATTGGCTTGTGAGGGTATGGTGTATTCGGCTCGCAGGTGCGCTTGAACGCCTTCGTCGTCGGTGTTTTGACCGGCCCAGAGGTCCCAGCGAACTTGAGGAGTGCCGGGCAGTAACGGGGGCTGTGATGCATCGGCCAATGGTTCCCAGTAAACGTTGGCGCTCTCTTCCGGCGCAAAGCCGATCTGTACGAAGGGAACACCCGCTTCGCGGATATGGCATTGGCCCGTTGGGTCATCCACGCCGTAATCGGAGCAGTAGCGACCTCGGTGGTTAATGGTCCAGGTAACGCGCTGAATGTGAACGCCGTTGGTCGACGGTGGCAGGTAGCGATAGCGCAAGCGCAATCCGCCCAGGGTACGCACTACGGGTATGGGATGGCTGGCGTCGCCCCCGAGGACCGGCGCCGGGGGTTCGGTCAGTAGGCTGAGGATTTCAATATCTTTCCTTTCCTCGTTGTTCTCTTCTTCGTTGCCAGGAATCTTGTAATACACGTGCAGCCCATTACGGGTAAAGGCGTACTCCCACAAGGTGTTACCGGCATCCTGGTTGCTGTACAGGCGGATGGTCAGCAGATCAGCCGGGTCCAGGCGGTCGATGTGGGCCAGGTTGCTGAAGCTGATTTGTTGGTTTTCACCCAGAGTGATTTGGAGCTCTTCGCCGCCCAGGGACAGCACCAGGTCCTGTGGGCCGTCGATGGGGCTGAGGCGTTCTACTTGGGGGGCGATCAGGGAATAAAAAATACTGACTAGGTCGTCGTAGCCGCGAAGGGTCGAGTGAAAAGCAGCACGGCCAGAGTTTTTACTGGCCGTGCTACTGGCTTCGAATTGTTAAAGAATGGTTCTGCTACTGAAGCACGTCCGGATCATTTAGCAGAGGGTCATGCATTTCCGGAATCAGCTCGCCCTCCTCTCCTTCGCATTCGCTTTTGCTGGGGTAGCCTTTTTGCCAAGTGAGTTCGTTGGCGGCCAGCCAGCCTTTGATTGTGGCTGCGTCGGCTTCCTGGGGTTGGTATTCGCCATCAACTAAGCTGTAGTGCAACAATGTTTCTTCCAGCAATTCGAACCCTGCTATATCGTCATCGAGGCGCCGTGACTGGTAAACTTTCCGCCAGACCAACAAATCTTGCTGATTGTTGTTTGAAAAATCATCCACATACAGTTTGGCGTAGGCTTTGGTAGCAGGAAAAGCGGCGATGTCACTATTAATATGCCGCCATGATAAGTATTGGAATGGAGCGTCATGCAGGTAGTATTCAGGGATATCATCCCGATGCTCGGAATCCGAGAAATTCAGCTTACTGGAAAAAATGACCTTTTGTTTGTCAAGAGAAAAGACACGAATGTCGGTTGACACTTCATCAGATAAGAACACTACCAATTCCGACTTGCCATCGCCGGTGAAATCGCCGTACCTCAAGGGAGTTTGCTGCATACACCCCATCAAATGAATCAGTTTGGCATCATCTGCCAAGTAGGTATCGGAGTCTCCGGCCCGATAGAAGTTTCCGGCTTCATAGGTTATCTCAACTTTTTGTTCCAAATATTCATGGGACCAGCGGGTAAGGCCCCGCCCCCCCATTAATCGAAAATTATCACTAACATCAAACATAGCAATTGACGTACCGCTTAATCCATACATTACCTGATAATTCTCATCAATATAAATTGCATCAGGATAAAAGTTATGTAGCTTTCTTACTGTTCCGGCATTTGAATTCCATTGTGCGTGGCTTCGAGCAATACCTTTATCAAGGTTAAAGCCTACTGACGGTAGCGATATAAAAAGAAAAGCTATGGCAATAAGCTTTGTAAAAAGTGTCAATAGATTTATCAAATACGTTTTACTAGTCGTCATCAAGGGCACCCCTCTCTATAGCCTTCATTATCCAGGGCACCCAAACTCTATTAAAGCAGGCGCGGAGCGCACCGTTTTTGGTTTGTTTTTCCTAACATTGGGTGTCCCTGATATTCCTGATAATCTGCCTTACGCTTGCCTTCCAAAATGTGGGTGTCCCGTTATTCGTGTCCTTGTCAGCGGTGGTTTGTGTTCTGACTGTTAAGCAAGAGCCGATTAACTATTGCAACACATCTGGATCATTCAGCAGTGGATCGTGCATTTCCGGGATCAACTCGCCCTCAGGGGCGATGGGAAAGTTGGCCAGGCCGCCCCGGGCGACAGGTTCGAGTAAATTGGTGTCCACAACGCGAGCCAGTCGGCCGGTGAGGCCGTAGTCGGCGCCTTGGTTGACGCCGAGGCCTTCGGGCAGTGGGCGTCCGTCGTGGTCGTACCACTCTGTATAAAGCTGGATCAGTTGGTCGCTGGTCAGGCTCACGCTGAGCATGCCACCGGTTTGGCTGGCGTCGGTGAGTTGCACGCGTTCGCTGGCGATGTAGCCGGTGGCCCGGTTGATGGCGATGATTTGTACCCATTCACCGGAGGTGAGGTGGTTGGCTTCACGGCGCTGGAAGTCCGGGGTCATTTGGTTGCGGCTGGCCCAGTCGCTCCAGTCGCCTCGGCGGTTGGTGGCGCCACCTATGTTGCGAAAACTGTCGTCCGGGCAATCAGATCGTAGAAAAGGTACTCCCCTTCCCCGGCGCCAATATCGCCTCGGCCGGCGTGGCCAAGGCGTTGACGTAAGCCATGGCGTTGAGCGGTTCCATGAGGGGCATGCCGGTGCAGTGGCTCCAGCTCTGGCGGCGACGGCACTGTACGAAGTCGCATAAAAAGTAACACGGCCAGAGTTTTTACTGGCCGCGCTACTGACTTCGAATTGTTAAAGAATGGTAGCTACTGCAGTACATCCGGATCATTTAGCAGAGGGTCATGCATTTCCGGAATCAGCTCGCCCTCCTCTCCTTCGCATTCGCTTTTGCTGGGGTAGCCTTTTTGCCAAGTGAGTTCGTTGGCGGCCAGCCAGCCTCTAATGGTGGTCTCGTTGGTTTCCTGGGGTTGGTATTCACCGTCAACCCAGGCGTAATGCAGCCAAGTGTCATACAGGTGCTCGAAGCCTTCGGTCGCATCGGCAACGGTAAAGGATTGATAGAATTTGTGCCAGACCAGGATATCGGACTGACCGTTTTCATTGAAATCTCCCAGAAAGAGTTTACCGTAGCCTCGGTAAGCCGGAAGGATGTAGTTTAAAATACCGCCCCTTGGTCGAACGGCCTCCGCTGAAATTTTGGACATATATTGCCCGGTATCGCCAGGGACTTCACCAAAAAAGACATTGTCTATGTAGTACTGTGTTTCTTCCTTATCCAGCCACTCATCGACCCTCAGGTTTTGTGAAAAAATAACCCGACCCTGGCTGGGAGAAAACACTACAATGTCATTGGCGAAAAAGATAACCAGCTCCGAGTTGCCGTCACCGTTAAAGTCACCATAACGCAAAGGGGTTTGTGGCAGGCAACCCAATGTTTTGGACCCGACACCAAGCTGTCTTAGCTCATCGGGGTCGGCATGATTTCCGTAATCTCTGTACCGCTTTAATACTTCTTCGGGGAAATATTGATCGTGCCTCCAGCGGGTGAGGGGCCAAGCACCCACTATCTTCTCATCGTTGACATCTACAGCGTAAATAGTCATGTTCCTGTACAACCGAAACCAAACATCTCCGCCGCCCAAGTTGGTGTGGGCCAACCCTAAACCTGTATCCTTTCGGGAGTAAACCTTTTGAATAGTCTTCGTAATAATAGGGGACGCAGCACGCTCCTCGTCGCTACGGACAGATTGACCGCCATCTGCTGTTACTGCTTTCTCCAGCTCAAAAGAAAAAAGGTAGGGCGATGACAAAAATACAGTTATCAATAATAGACTACGTTTGATACTCATTGTAATGCCTCACCTGTTTCACAATTAATTTGCCCTACTGGCTCTTGCGGATCACCAAACTCATCTTCGCTAGATGCGGCTGCCGCCAGTTCATCATACTCTTGGCCACTCATCCATTCCCTCTCCCCATAAGCAAAACACCACAAGGGCTGTCCCGCCTCGGGATTCTCAACCATCACCGGCTCGCCGTCATCCAATACCGGCTGGTCATTTTCGACCAAGGGGATCTCATCTGGATGTCGCTCGTCTGTGCCTGCCCAGATGTAGGTCACCAGCGACAAGTAGCCACCCATGCCTTCCGGGTCACGCTGGGATATTCGTTCGTGGGTGCCCTAAATATTCCCCAGACATAGCTTGTTCTCTATTTTTATTGTGTTCACTCTGTCAAAAGCACTACTCATGCGCCCACACTAAGGCTTCCCATCCACCCCAAAAAACACCTTCAGGCTGTCCGCCTCCCACATGGTGTCCTGATAGCCCAACTCCATGAGTTCGTGAATGAAGGATTGGTGAAACAGCAGGTAGCTGGCAGCTGTCGCGCCGCCGCCTTTGGCGGTGGCACCGATAGCTTTGAGGAAGAAGCGTAGGCTCTTGGGCAGGTAGCGCACTTTGCGGCCGGCGATGTTGTCGACGGGGCGGGAGGGCGAAATCACTCGGTTGTCGACGGGCCGCAGGGGCAATTGGTTGGGTTTGCGCAAATCTTCGGGCACCAGTTCGATCAGTTCGTTGATGCGCTCAAGATGTTCGAGATCGCCTTCCAGGGCGTCAATGAAGGCGCTGTTGAACAGCTGGCCGACAATCTGTGCCATGGAGGGGGAGTGGCGAATAAAGCTGCGTTTGCTTTTGTATCGTTTGTCCCGGTTCTGGCTTACACCGATGACAAACACCGATTCGGCACCCAGGTGCAAGGCTGGGCTTATGGGGGCGAGTTGGCGCAGCGCACCATCGCCAAAGTATTCTCGGTTGATACGCACAGCGGGAAAAATAGTCGGAATGGCCGAAGAGGCCAGCAAATGTTCGAGCTTTAAGCGCGTAGGTAAACCGATACGGCGATGGCGATTCCAACCTTTGAGTTCGGGTTCGCCCTGAAAAAAACTTACCGACTCGCCTGACGTATAGCCCATAGCGGTTACGGATATGGCGGAAAGTTTGCCGGAGGCGATGGCGCGGTCGATGTTTTCAAAGCGGACGCTGCTGCCCAGTAAATTCCACAGCGGTGCATTGTCGAGCATGGACAGCGGCCGCTGGCGCCCCACCCCTTCGTTGAACAGGGAGAAGCCGAGAAGGCCGAGGCCTTTGAGTAAGTCCCCCCAGCCGTGCTTGTAAACCTGATCAATGGTGAGGTTTTGCCAGATTTTGGCCAGGGATGTAACGGCCTCGCGAAAATTACCTGGGTGGCTGGCCAGAGCGATGGCGTTGATAGCCCCGGCGGAAGTACCGCAGATAATGGGAAAAGGGTTTTCAGTTTCGGGCGGCAGCAGTTTCGCGAGAGCCTGGAGCACGCCAACTTGGTAGGCGGCACGAGCGCCGCCGCCGGATAGAATCAGCGCTCTTTTCATAACATACGCGCGGTTGTATCCGCGGCCACCCGTAAACTAAACACTCGTTATTATTTGCCCTGCTCTTCTTTTAATGCTCGGCGCAGCACTTTACCCACGTTGGTTTTGGGCAGTTCATCGCGAAACTCAACTTCATGCGGAACTTTATAGGCGGTCAGTTTGGTTTTGGCGTGCTCGCGCACTTCCTCAACCGTCATGTCGCGACTGGTCACCACGTAGGCTTTTACGCTTTCGCTACCATCGCCATCGGAGATGCCGACCACGGCCGCTTCAAGTATGTCCGGGTGACCACTCAGCACGTCCTCCACTTCATTGGGGAATACTTTGAAGCCGGAGACGTTGATCATGTCTTTTTTGCGGTCGACGATTTTTATATAACCGTCTTTCTGAATGATTGCCATGTCGCCGGTTTTAAACCAGCCCTCGGCATCGATAGAGCGCTCAGTTTCTTCCGGCCGATTCCAGTAGCCTTTCATGACTTGAGGACCGCGCACACACAACTCGCCCGGCTCTTCGCCGCGCACGTCCTTACCCTCTTCATCAATCACTTTGCACTCGGTTTCGGGTAGCGGAATACCGACGGTACCCTGTTGTATTTTTCCCGCCGGATTGCTGGAAACCACCGGCGAGGTTTCCGTTAACCCATAACCCTCGTAAATATCGCAACCAGTCACTTCTTTCCAGCGTTTGGCGGTGGAGGCCGTCAACGCCATGCCGCCGGACGAGGTGAGATGCAAATGACTGAAATCCAAGTTGGCGAAGTCGGCGTTTCTGCACAGGGCATTAAACAATGTGTTAAGGCCAACAAAGACGGTAAAGGGCTTTCCCTTCAGCATTTTGACAAAGCCACCAATGTCCCGGGGATTGGGGATCAGTAAGTTGTGATTGCCCAAAGCTACAGCGGACATGCAATGCAAAGTGAATGCATAGATATGGTACAGGGGCAAGGGTGCTACAAATAACTCATTACCTTCACCTAACAAGTCACACATATGGCCGTTAAGTTGAGTCATATTCGCCACGAGGTTTTGGTTGGTGAGCATGGCTCCTTTGGCAACACCCGTGGTGCCGCCGGTGTATTGCAATACCGCGATGTCTTCAGGTGTGCGCTGCACGGGTTTAAAGGGCTGGCTGACTTTCGCCATGGCGTCACGCAAACTCACCTGATTTCTGAACTCGAAAGGCGGCACCATTTTTTTCACGTATTTAACAGCGAAGTTGAGCAGCGTGCGCTTCAGTGGCGGGTGGAAGTCCGCCAACTCGGTGACAATCACCTGCTCAACCTCTGTTTCATCCACTACCTTGGCGGCGTTATGGGCGATGTTGGCCAACACCACCAGCGCCTTGGCGCCGGAGTCTTGCAACTGATGTTTAATTTCATGAGGGGTATAGAGCGGGTTGGTGTTAACGACGACCAAGCCGGCCCGCAGAGCGCCAAACACGGCGATCGGATACTGGAGCACGTTGGGCAATTGGATGGCAATTCGATCGCCCGGCTCCAGCTTTGTATGCTCCTGCAAGTAGGCGGCGAAGCGCGCTGATAACTGCTCTACCTCATTGAAGCTGAGCGTCTTATCCAGGCAAGTGAACGCGGCTTTATCGCCGTACGTCTGACAGGCTTCTTCGAATACCTCGGCAACGGTACGATTGTAGTTTAGTGCCATGACACTGTGCTCCTTTACAGCCCGGGATAAACCGGCCCGAGTCTCTGGGATGGATTGTTATCTGCGCGAATCGCACGATTTAGTGCATTGCTTGTTTTGATTATCAACCCAGTATGATTGAGTTTCAACCATGCTGGGCATGAAGTCTAAGAGGCCCGATTAGTTAAACACCTTATACAGGAAACGAAAGGTCTTGCGCCAGGAATCTGCATCAGCTTGCGCATCGTAGGCCAGCGGCATGCCAAAACGCTCGCCTTTTTCGTCAGCATCGGGGTTGGTGAAGCTGTGTACCGCATCTTCATAGACGTAGACTTCATAGTCGACACCGGCATTGCGCATCTCCTCCTTGAAGTCCTCGACCTGCTCCTCGGGCACCATGGGGTCCGCACCCCCCGTGAAAACCCGCACCTTGGCATTGATGTCGCCTTCAGAAGCTGGCTGATCGGTGCTCAGCATGCCGTGGTAGCTGATCACGGCATCCAGATCGGCCCCTTGCCGCGCCATGTGCAATACCACCGCGCCGCCAAAGCAGTAGCCCAGTGCCGCGGTTTGTGTGGGAGATACGGTTTCATGATCGCGCAGAAGCTCGTGCGCCGTATGGAAGCGCCGCTCCGCCGCATCGATGTTGGACATGACCGCTTCCATGAATTCGTTGGCTTGCTCCGGGTGGTCCGCCTCTTTGCCACTGCCGTACATATCCAGGGCGAAGGCGGTGTAGCCCAACTCGGCCAATAACTCGGCGCGTCGGCGCACATAGTCGTTGTGGCCCCACCATTCATGAACCAATAGGATTCCCGGTCGCTCACCTTCGACGCGGTTGTTGTACGCGAGGTAGCCGGTAAAGCGTTCACCGTCCACTTCGTATTCGATTTCTTCGGTAACCAGTTCCGCCCTGGCCCAACTACTGAACAGCAGTGCCAACACGAGGAAACAACGTATCTTATTCATGAACTCCGCTCCTTTAGAGATAAATATGAAATTAGGGGGGCTGCTGGCAGGTCACCAGCTTGGTCACTATTTTGTGGCCGCTAGTATCTCTTGGGTCAAGGCAGCGGTAAACCCCCAGATCTCGTATTCGCCGTAGCCATAGGCGGGCACGCGGTAGACTTTGCCAGCACGGCGGAATTCGTCAACCCGAAGACAGTTCTCGGGAGTGAACCAACCCAGCGGCACCCGAAACACGCTTTCCAACTCATTGGGGTTGGGAGTCAGGGCAACGGAATGCGCTACCAGGCCGACAAACGGTGTAACTTTGGTGCCCGCACGCGTAGCGCTGGGCTTGAATGCGCCCAGCAAACGAATTTGGGCGGGGGGCAAGTCCACTTCCTCGTGGGTTTCCCGCAAGGCTGTGGTGAGCAGATCTGGATCCTGAGGCTCCCATTTACCTCCTGGGAAGGCCACTTCACCAGCATGTTGGCGCATGTGTTGCGCGCGCAGCGTGTAAATCAATTCAGGCCGTGTCGGGTGATCGGTGATCAATACCATCACCGCCGCTTGCTCTGGAAACAGGCCGGGGGAATCCGTCAGTGCATGGGTGGGATACAGAATAGGCAGCAAGCGCTCGACGAAGGGACTCATGGTGCTGCGATGTCCGAATGTGAACCGAAAGGATTGGTCATAATTTGCTGGAAAACAGGGCTAAAACCGACGCGGCCGATGCAAACCGACGCCATCACATATCCGCCAAACGCCAAACATCGTAGGCTGGCTCCTCGTAAGGGTGCGCTCTGCGCAATGCTGCCAGTGCTTTTTCGATGAGTTCATCGGCGCACACCAGCTCTACGCGGTACTCGGGCACCTGCTCCACCTGCCCCTGCTGGCCTAAAAAAGGCTGACTTCCTTCAAGCGGTCGAAACTGGCCTTGACCCAATACTTGCCAGGCACAGGAATTGTAGTCTCCAATACGGCCGGCGCCGGTGGCAAACACGGCGCTTTTTACCGCTTCCACGTGGGTTTCGGGAACATAAAAAACCAGTTTGAACATAGCGTTACAACCTTGTAGCAGCTTGTTAAACGGCTCGGTACATGATTCCAGGATCGCACCGGACCATTTCAAACAGATCACTGGCACCTGCCAATCCTTCTGAAGAGCCAAGGAAAAGGATGCCACCGGGTTTAAGTGCGGTGTGCAATTTTTGCAGAATTCTGCGTTTGAGTTCCGGGTTGAAGTAAATCAACACATTTCGGCAGAAAACCATATCAAACTTACCCAGAGACGCGTAGGGGTCCAGTAGGTTCCAAGCCTTGAATTGAACCCGTTCGCGCACGACGGGCTTCACACGCCAAATGTTTTCTTTGGCTACATCGAAATAGCGGGTCAAGCGCTCGTCGGATAGACCCCGCAATACCGAGGATCGATCGTACTCAGCGGCGCGGGCTTGTTCCAAAACTATGGACGACAAATCGGTGGCGAGAATCTGCACTGGCCGAAACAACGCGCCCATGCTTTGGCGGCGAAACTCCTCCACCATAATGCTGATGGAGTATGGCTCCTGACCCGAGGAACACGCAGCGGACCAAATCCTTACCGGTCCGGCACCTTTGTGCTCACGGGTCATCAACGCCGGTAAGAGGTGGTCTTTCAAATGTTCGTAGGGGTAAATGTCTCGAAACCAGAAAGTTTCGTTAGTGGTCATGACATCGATGACCTGATCCTTAAGGCGACGGCTGTTACTCGCTTTGAGCGCTTTCACCAGATCGCTAAAGGACTCAAGATTGTGCTCTTCCAATAAACGACGGATACGACTGGAAACCAGGTACTGCTTGTTATCGCCTAGAGCGATGCCACAAGCATCCTGTAAAAATTGGCGAAAATGGTCAAACTCCGCCTGATCAAAACTGTCGCGCTGCCCTGCCGCTTTTGTCGTCATAGTTTTCGCTCAAACGCCCTGCTATTTTAAATCTACCGACTTTAAAAAGAGTACGCTACTTCAGGGCGTTAGTCTTGCTCGGTTTCCAACAAGTCTTCACCGGTCATTTCAAGCACCCGGTCGCTAACGCGACGGACCAGCTCGTCAGGATTAAACTTGGCCAAAAATTTGTCCGCCCCGACTTTGCTTACCATCGCTTCGTTGAACACACCACTGAGGGAACTGTGCAACAACACGTAAAGGTCTTTCAAGGCAGGGTGATTACGAATCTCTGCGGTAAAGGTGTAACCATCCATCTCGGGCATTTCAATATCCGAAATCACCATAACCAATTCCTGGCACGGCTCTTTCCCGTCCTTCACCAATCCGAGTAAATAGTCCAGGGCTTCGCGGCCATCTTTTTTGACGGTCGTACGAATACCCATAGATTCCATAACGCGTTGCACTTGTTTGCGGGCAATGCTTGAGTCGTCCACAACCAATACGTGTTTTTCCACCACGCGCTCCGACAAACCTTCTTGCATTGTGCCCGCGCTGATTTCTTCACTGACCGGAGCGGCCTCAGCCAGGATTTTCTCTACGTCGACAATCTCCACCAACTTACCATCAACCTCTGTGACCGCCGTCAGGTAGTGATCTTTACCCGCGCCCTTCGGTGGCGGATGAATATCGCTCCAGTTCATATTGACGATGCGATCCACGCCACGCACCAGGAAGCCCTGGGCGGTCCGATTGTATTCGGTGATGATGACAAAGCAGTCCTCGATGTTCTCTAGCGGACGCCGACCTATGGCCAGATTCATATCCATAATGGATAAAGTGCCGCCACGTATATGGGCGACACCGCGCACCACCCGGTTGCGTCCGGGGATGGCATTGAGCGGTGGGCACTGAAGCACTTCTTTCACTTTAAAGACGTTGATGCCGTACAGCTGCTGCCCTGACAGGCGAAAAAGCAGCAGCTCCAGGCGGTTCTGCCCCACCAACTGGGTGCGCTGATTGACATTGTCCAGGACGCCCGCCATACCTCTTCCTCATTATTGTGCTGTTGTTAGCAGTTTAACTTAATGCGCCGTTTTATGCCTATAGTGCATTTTTTACACTGAGGTTAAGCGGCACAGTCTTTGCTTTATTATTCCTCAAAGGCTATTGCGGCCAAAAACCGTCATTCTTTAGGCGCGCAGCGTCCTGCGAGCCTTAGCCTCTCTCTATCAAGAGTAGAACAAGTTATGCATTTTGGTGCCATTTGGCGGACATTCTTTTGCGCTCCCCGGCTTTGGGCTAAAGCGGGCCTGGCTTTCGTGTCGCTAACCCTGGGGGCTACTCCGGCGCTGGCGGAGCGCCATGACCTGGAGCAATTGCGGGAACAGGTAGCACAATTTCTGAGCGACCACTATGCACAGTCGGGCGCTCAACGGGTAGCGGTGGAAGTTGGCCGGTTGGATCCCCGTCTGCATTTGGCTGAATGCGGCGATCTGGAGATGCGTCTTAACGATGCCAGCAACAACGGCGGCAACGTGAGCGTGCACAGCCGCTGCCGGGGTGACCAACCCTGGTCCATCTATGTGCCCGCCCAGGTGGATCTATACCGCCCTGTAGCAGTAGCAGCGCGCAATCTTGGCCGAAGCACGAGACTGAGCGACACCGACGTCACCCTGGAGCTGAGAAACACCAGCCGCCTGCGTCAAGGTTTTGTCGATACTGAGGCTGCCGTTGTGGGTATGGAATTGCGGCGCCCTCTGGAACGCGGAGAGCCCTTCCGGGCCGGGCTTTTGGTGGAACCCCTGGCGGTCAACCGGGGCGACGAGGTTCGCCTGGAAGCGGAAGTGGGCGGCATCAGCGTCAGCACGCGCGGCACCGCCATGAGCGGTGGTCGGGTCGGTCAACAGATACGGGTGATGAATAACAGCTCAGAACGCATAGTCGCCGGAGAAATAGTGGCCCCAGGGCATGTAAAAACGATACTCTAGCTACGGGCGGGGCCAAGACCTTCGGTTATAACGTCGATTAGGTCACATTTATAACAAATTAGCATTAAAGTTATAAAGATGCCCGCCGAAAGCCACCCTGTAGAGCCTTAAGTACGGCTCGTCAGCGTTGCTGGCATCATCAAATGAAGTTGGGGAAACATCATGGCTATTGATACAAACAACAGCATCAAGACCGGACACACCACAAACAATACCACCGGCCGCGCCAATTCGGCGGCGCCGCGCCCAGGCGCGGACACCAAAACCAGCCCGGAGCCGACCTCTTCCCGGGATGACGTAGTTCTGAGTCAAGAGGCCCAAAGCTTGGGGCGCCTGGAAGAGAAAATTAACAATTTGCCGGAAGTGAACAGTGAGCGGGTGGCGGAAATTCGCCAAGCGATTGCTGAAGGTCGGTTCGAGGTTAACGCTCAGCGTATAGCCGAGAACATGCTGAATCAGGACGATTTGCTGGGCTAAGCCCATTTCGAGTGTCGCTCAGCCCCCCAACGCTGGGCGACACTTTAGCAATTGATGATCAACCAACAACGAGCTGAGGTTTCTATGCAACCCTCCACCGAGATTCTGCGCGCGATGCTGGCGCAGGATACTGCCAACGTCGAACAACTCTCCCAACTTCTGACCGCTGAGCGCGAGCACCTTGAAGCGCGCGAGCACGAGCACCTACCCGCACTGATTGAAGCCAAAGAGCAACTTTTGGCACACCTGGGCCAGCATTCCCAGGTTCGGCAACAGTGGCTGGAGCAAGCCAATTTAAGCCGAGACCAACATGGTTGGATTGAGTTTTTGCATGGCCGGGCCGATACCCGAGCGCTGATCGAGCCCTGGCAAGCGTTGATCGAGCGTTTCGCTCAATGCCAAGAGCTCAATGAAGTGAACGGCAAGATCATCGGTCGTTCACGCCAAACGCTGGGGCAGTTGCTCAACCTCCTACGCGGTCAAGTCAGCGGCCCTCAGCTGTACAACTCTGAAGGCGGCACAGCACCGGAGAGCGGATCACACACCATCGTTAAGGCGTGACCGGAGTGCGGTTGGATTGTGACGGCAAAGTGCATACAATAGCGGCCTTCACAATCCCGCCCCGGTAGCTCAGTTGGATAGAGCAGCCGCCTCCTAAGCGGCAGGTCGGACGTTCAAATCGTCTCCGGGGCGCCATATAATTGCCACTTTTGACCGCCACTCTATGAGGCCCTACGGCCGCGCATGAATCTTGTACTGCTCTACGACGAAGATTTAGTTAACGCCAGCCAGGCGGTGATCAAAGATAGCCGGCGACTCACGCACATCACCCAAGTGCATCGAGCCCAAGTTGGCGATCGGTTAAAAGTGGGTCGGCTTAACCAGGCCATAGGTTACGGGATCGTGACCCATCTAGCGCCTGACGTCATCCACTTGGATGTCACTCTGGAGTCTCCCCCTCCTCCCCTACTTCCACTGACATTAATCCTGGCACTGCCGCGCCCCAAAATGCTCCGCCGCATTCTGCAAACCGTGGCCACCTGTGGGGTGCGCGAGCTGGTTCTGATTAACAGCTACCGAGTGGAAAAAAGCTACTGGCAGTCGCCCTGGCTTGCCGATGATGAAATACACCGGCAGTTAATTCTGGGTTTGGAACAGGGCGGGGCCACACAACTGCCCAATGTGATACTGCGCAAACGCTTTAAACCGTTTGTGGAAGACGAGCTAGGCACGATGATTCAGGGGCGAGAAGCTTTAATCGCCCACCCGTACACACCGCATCCTTGCCCGAAACAAACAACCGGCGACGTGGTGTTGGCGGTGGGACCAGAGGGTGGTTTTATTCAATATGAAGTGGAAAAACTGCTCGCCAGCGGGTTTCAACCCATTCATTTGGGCGAACGTATTTTACGAGTAGAGACCGTCATCCCCTTCCTGCTGGGCCGATTGTTTTAAGCGTTTCCATCCGCTCTAAACGTCATGGCTTCCTGGTCTTTTAACATTTCGTCAAAGCGATCCAGAGAGACAGCCGGGCTGCAGTAGAAACCCTGAAAGTAATGGCAACCGTATTTTTGCAGTAAATTGAACTGCGCCTGATCTTCCACACCTTCGGCAATAACTTCCAAATCCAGCAGACGACCCATGGTAATAATCGTTTCCACCAACACACGGTCGTTGCGATCGTCGATAATATCGCGCACAAAACTTTTATCGATTTTTAGCACACTCACCGGCAGCTGTTTCAGGTAGCTAATCGAGGAATAGCCGGTACCAAAGTCGTCCAAAGAAAAGCTGATGCCATGTTCCGCCAAACGGGTCATGGTGATGATGGCCTCATCCACCTGCTGAATCACTATGCCTTCTGTAACTTCGATTTCCAGGGAATTTTCGGGGATTTCATAGTGGGCCAAAGTTGCCAAAACATCGTCCGCGAACGCCGTGCGCCGGAACTGGCGCGGGCTGATGTTAATACTCAAGCGCATACCTTTTTTCCAAAGGCCTATGGACTCCCAGTGCACCAGAGTTTCACACGCTTGCTCCAGCACCCACTGGCCAACATCCAAAATCAAACCCGACGTTTCCAGCACTGGAATAAATTCAACCGGGGAAATGGTGCCTTTGACCGGATGATGCCAGCGTAGCAAGGCTTCCGCGCCCACGATATTGCCGCTGATCATATCTATTTTGGGCTGGTACTGAAGCTCAAACTGACCCTCCTCCAGCGCGCGATGCAGGTCGCCCTCCATGACCAGTTGCCGGCTGACTTTAGCGGCCATTTCCTCGTTAAAAAACTCGATGGAATCGCGGCCCTTCTCTTTCACCTGGTACATGGCGGTATCCGCAAAACGCAGCAGTTCGTGCACGGTGCTGTTCTTCTCCGGATACATCACCACCCCCACGCTACAGGTGATGCGCAGCTCCAGATCTTCTATTCGATAGGGGCGGGAAATTACACCGCGTAACTTTTCACTGATTTCCCCGGCACGCAACGCGGCCACACTCATATCTTCGTCCAGGACCGTCAGTACCAACACGAATTCATCGCCGCTAAGACGCGCTACCAGGTCCTCTTCCCGTACGGTTTCCACCAAGCGTTGAGCCACTTCCTTCAACACTAAATCACCGACCGGGTGCCCCAGGGAGTCATTAATATTTTTAAACTGATCCAGATCGATGAATAACACCGCGCCGCAATAACCGTGACGCTCCGCGCGGCGAATTTCCAGCTCCAGCCGCTCCACCAATTGCACCCGATTGGGTAGATTGGTTAGGGCGTCGTGATGAGCCATGTGCTCCATTTTCGCTTGGGCATTCTTTCGCTCGGTCACGTCCACGGACACCACTAGTGCGACTATTTCATCGTAAAACTGAAGCGGCACAATGTGCGTTTGTAAAAACAGTTGTTTTCCCGTGGCGGTAATGAACGACTCCTCGGAAATTTCGATATCGGCACCCTGCTTGATGACCCTGTGGTCATTGTGCAGCAACAACTCCAAATCCTGCACAGAGCCCTGCAACAGATCGCGGGCGTGCATATCGCGCATTTGATCGGGGGTGAACCCCAGCGCCTCGGAGAGGGCTCGGTTGGCAAACAAGTAGTGGCCCGTCGCATTGCGAGCACCAATCATCACCGGCAAGCTGTCGATGATTTGCCGTAAATGTTCTTCGCTTTTGCGCAGCGCCAATTCCACGGCGCGCCGGCGCGCCAAGGACAGCTCAACCGCATCGAGTAGTTGATTACCGCCCGTGACCAGCTCGGCCAATTCATCACGTCGACCCGGTAACGGCGTCAGGCGTTGAACGCCAGGCTGGTCAGGGCTGATATCGCGAATTTCCCGCGCCAGGCGCACCAGTGGTTTGGTGAGGGTCAGGTAGAACGCGATAAACAGCAGCAGCACCAGCAGCATGTCCCGTAAAAGACCCGTGGTGAGACTGCGCTGAGCCCGCTGATAAAAACTGCTGAGAGCCTGATCCATATCCAGAGAAAAACTCAGCGTACCGTAGGCCGAGCCGCCGTAACCTGGAATATTTAAGGCCGCGTTGAAGTGACGCGATTCCTCCGCGATACGACGGGTCAGCCACCGAGTTGCGGATTCCGGTACCGGCGCAGAGCCTTCAGCCAGAATATTCCCCAACTCGTCAGTAATGGACACCTGATAAATGAACCCGTAGGCCAACAAGCCGTTGACCACCTCTGCAGACAGGTCATCATCCAGTGTGTGTACTGCCCGTGCGGCGGGGGGCATAGTGACCTCAATGACCCGATCGGCCAGTTGGTCGAGTTCACTTTGGTGGCTGCGGAAATCCAGATAAATTTGTGCGCTGCTGACCAAAAACCCCAAGGCAAATGCCAGCAAGATGCCAATTTTGGCGAGCTGGAACGAGATTCCCTGAAAAAAAGAGGGGGCCTTATGCATGTAGTTATCCGTTATTGTTTTTCATGAGCGCTAACCACGACCTGTTCCGCAACCTTCCTAGGCGCTCAGAACCGGCTCAAATGCCAGTATAAAGCATCGGTCGATATAAACGACACCCCAGGCCTACTTCTGTCTGGCCCTGTCTATGCTTCTTCTGCCTATACAGCCCCGATGGCAGCGTGTCCGTTTTTATAAGGATAGTCCAGCGAATGCGCCACTGCCTCCTGAGTCACGGCACCGTCATGAATGTTTAGGCCAGCCAGTAGATGCTGGTCCTTGCGCAAGGCATCGAGCCCCAGGTCCGCGAGGGCCAGGGTGTGCGGCAAGGTAGCGTGGGTCAAGGCTGACGTGGCTGTGCGGGCGGCCGCGCTGGGAATGTTGGCCACACAGTAATGCACCACCCCATGCAACTTGTAGGTAGGCTTCTGATGTGTGGTAGGCCGGGAAGTAGCAAAGCAGCCGCCTTGGTCAATGGCCACATCCACCAGCACAGCGCCGTTTTGCATTTTTTTGACCTGCTCCTCAGAGAGCAAGCGCGGTGCCGCCGCCCCCGCAATGAGTACCGCCCCGATCACCAACTCTGCTTGTACGATTAGAGCCTCCAAACGCTCGACGCTGGCGTACTCGCACTTAACTCGTCCTTGAAATTGCTCGTCCAACTCTCTTAAACGCGGCAATGATCGGTCCAGAACAGTGACGTCCGCCCCCATACCCAGGGCGACTCTGGCGGCCTGAGTACCTACAACCCCGCCTCCGATGACCAGTACGCGAGCGGGCGCCACCCCAGGGACTCCGCCAAGCAGTACACCACGCCCACCTTGTGCGAGCTCCAGGTGATGGGCTCCCGCTTGAGCCGCAAGGCGCCCAGCGACCTCTGACATGGGGGCCAGAAGCGGCAAGCCGCCGCCTGGGCCGGTGACGGTTTCGTACGCGATGCACGTGGCGCCACAGCGGAGCAGTGCTTCGGTCAGTGTTTTATCGGCCGCCAGGTGCAGGTAGGCGAACAGCAGATGATCAGGGCGCAGCAATGAGCACTCTTCCGGCAGAGGCTCCTTCACTTTTACGATGAGCTGTGTCTGTTGATAGAGCTCCTCGGCGGTATCCACCACCGAGGCGCCGGCGGCCACATAATCCTGATCCGTAAACTCAATGGCAGAGCCGCACCCGCGCTGCACAAGCACAGTGTGCCCTCTCTGGCAGAGCTCACGAACCCCCGCTGGGGTTAGCCCGACCCGGTGCTCATCGGCTTTTATTTCTTTGGGAACCCCTACCCGCATAGTCACCTCTGGGTAAGCAGGCTTGGATTAGCTACCCGCTACTGTTGTGAGTATAGCAAGGCTGATCACACCTGAACGGCGGGAATGAACTGCCCTACGGCATTGCCCTCTTCCCCCTCTTCGGGCTCACTCTCGCTGGTGGTCAAGCTTACAAAATCAAAAAGCTTGGGGTCCGCCAGCTGAGAGGGTGCGACGTTTTTGATAGCGGAAAAGATGGTTTCCGTACGACCGGGATGTTGCCGCTCCCAGTCCGTAAGCATCTGTTTGATTACCTGGCGCTGCAGGTTTTCCTGGGAACCACAGAGGTTGCAGGGAATGATTGGGAAGGCTTTTTGCTCGGCGTAGGCGGCAAGATCATCCTCCTTACAATAGGAGAGCGGGCGGATAATGACGTTGCGCTTATCGTCGGACAACAACTTGGGCGGCATGGCCTTGAGTTTGCCGCCGTAAAACATATTCAGAAACAAGGTTTCAATGATGTCATCCCGATGATGACCCAGAGCGATCTTGTTGGCGCCGATCTCCTGGGCAAAGCTGTACAAAGTACCCCTCCGCAAACGGGAACACAAACCACAGGTCGTCTTTCCCTCGGGAATCACGTCTTTCACAATGCTGTAGGTATCACGCTCAACAATATGGTATTCGATACCCAGGCCTTTCAGGTACTCAGGCAGGACGTGCTCTGGGAAGCCGGGTTGCTTTTGGTCCATGTTTACCGCCACCAGGCGGAACGGAATCGGCGCGGTTTTTTGCAGGCTCAGCAGAATATCCAACATACCGTAGGAATCCTTGCCGCCGGAAAGGCACACCATCACGGTGTCGCCGGATTCGATCATATTGTAATCAGCAATGGCGGTACCTACCTGTCGGCGCAGGCGTTTTTGCAGTTTGTTAAATTCCAAGCGATTTTGGCGCCCTGGGCCTGGATGACCAGCACTTTGAACAGCAGTTGATTGGTGGGCAGGGGTTTGGCTCATGGGATCTCAGTTCGGTAGCACGACGGTTGCCACTATTGTACGGACTTGTCCAGCGCCGGGAAACTGCACCCGAGTACCAACCGACGACAAGACGGCATTACCACGGCGGCGCCTTGCCGCTGCAGAGGCAGACTCTTGCCACCCGGCGCCTGCTAAAGAGTCCGCACATATCCCAAAGCCACTGATACCGCAGACACGATGCCCTGGCACACGCTTTGCTCTAGTCAATGCTCTGACTTCCAATTTTTGGCTAACCGGAGCCATCCATGGCTATCTTGCGTACCGTCCTACAAAAGCTAACGCCTGCGGAGCCACAGCCGCCTGCCCCTGTGGGCGAGCCTCCAGTGGAGGTGCCTGCCCCGTTACGGGAACTGTTTGAAAGGCGGCAGTTGCTTAAGGTGACGGTGGCGAATGCCCCAGGAACCTACCAAAGCCTAATTCTGGCATTGGATCCCCGGCGCGGCTTTCTGTGGTTGGACGACCTGTTTCCCAACCGGGCGCTCTTGAAACCGGGTGATGAGCTGGAAGTCAGCCATCACCGAGCGGGTAAAATTCTGGCCTTCCGTACCACGGTGGTGGCCCTGGGCCAGCACTGCGGAGTAGCCGGCCTGGCCGTGGTCCTGCCGAAAGCGGCCCATTATCGACCCAGAAGGCAGTGGCCTCGCCTGACACTGGCAGGCCAGCCGCGCGTACCAGTCACCTTGTCGCTGCCCGGGGTGGGGCCCCAGCACGGTCAAATCCTGAATATGTCCGCTGGTGGACTTAGGGTGTCCCTAACGGGCGACTGGCGCACCCAATTGCGCCACGGTGAGGAAATTCCGCTGTGCGAGTTTACCGTGGCACCGGGCGTATCCTGTCGGTGCCGTGCGAGGGTGTGCGCTTTCCAGATTCAAAACCGACCCTGGCGCCAAACTCAAATCAGTTTGGCATTTGTGGGTTTGGACGACGCCACGGTCAACAATCTTCAGCATTACATACTCAGCCGCTTGCTTACAGACACCCATCGGGCTGCCTAAGCAGCCCAGCTCCCCTGCCCCGCCAGCGTGTATCCGATCATGCGTTTGGCGCATAAAGTGCTAAAATTTTAATGCAGATGCCGATAAGTATCTGAAATCATTCACGTGCGCCCATTGGGCGCCGCGCTTTTACGGGAATCATCATGCGTCACAACGGTTCAGTTACCGGCAAAGAAGTGTCTATTCCCCCGGGGTCCGAATTAGTCTCTTCCACCGATACCAACGGCAACATTTTGTTTTACAACGAGCTCTTTCACGACGTGTCGGGGTTCTCACATGAGGAGCTGCAAGGCGCTCCCCACAACGTTGTTCGTCACCCCCATATGCCGGAAGCCGTATTCGCCGCCATGTGGCAAACCATTCAAAGTGGACGGCCCTGGATGGGCATAGTGCAAAACCGGTGTAAGAACGGTGACCATTATTGGGTGGATGCCTATGTGACGCCGGTGCGCGAGCGTGGAGAAATCAAGGGCTATGAATCTGTGCGGGTCCCCGCCGACCCTCAACGGGTGCAGCGCGCCAAGCAAGTTTACCAACGTGTGGCACAGGGCCAGGCTTTTTGCCCCTTGATAACCCGGCTGCGCCATCAGTGGCAGAACGCGGCGTATACCGGTCTATGCATTTTCGCAATTCTCTTGCTGGCCGGAGTCCTGTTCGGTCGCTTTGACGCTCTTTATGGCGCCCTGGCCGTTACAATCAGTGTGGTGGTAACGCTGTTGAGTCAGTTTTTCTCCCAGCGGGTGTTTACCCATTTGCTGGCCCAGTCCCACGCCCACCTAAGGGATCCCTTGGCAGCCTATGTGTATACAGGGCGCTGTGACGTCGCTGGTGAGCTGGCTTTTGCTCAGCTGGCCTCCGCCGCCCGCCTGCGCACCGCGTTGGGCCGGGTGGGCGCCTCCGCCAGTGAGCTGCGCCGCAAGGCGGCCGCTGCGCGCGACCAAACCCGCCAAACTTTGAAGGGCACCACGGAACAGCAGCGGGAAACGGCTGGCGTGGCGGACGCCATGCAGCAGATGTCCCTGGCGGTACAGGAAGTGGCCAGTGGCGCGACGGATACCTCGGGGGCTACCCGCGATGCCATTCGGGAAGTTACCCAGGGCAATCAGGTCATACAAGGTGCCAACCAAGCCATTGGGGATCTATCCACTATGGTGGGTAATTTGAATGAGGTATTGGTTCGACTGATTCAAGACAGTGGCCAAATCGCCACAGTGATTGACGTAATCCGGGGTATCGCCGAGCAAACCAATTTGCTGGCTCTGAATGCGGCCATTGAAGCAGCTCGCGCGGGGGAGCAAGGCCGGGGCTTTGCGGTCGTTGCCGACGAAGTACGCACTCTGGCACAACGTACCCAGGAGTCCACTCAGCACACCCAACAAATCATCGGCAAGCTTACCGAAGCCACCAAGGAGGCCAGTGCCAGCATGGAAAACTGCCAATCCCTGGCCGATCGCAGTGTGAGCGAGATGGAAAAGGTCCAAGCAGCGTTAGAAGCCATCACCGGGGCGGTGACCATTATTGATCAGATGTCTCATCAGATCGCGGCCGCCGCCGAGGAGCAGTCAGCCACGGCGACGGAAATCGAGCGGAACACCACCCAAATCAGCCGCATTTCAGACCGCTCTCAAGACGAAATCAGTTCCGCCGAGCAGCTTAATCGGGAAATGTATGAGTTGTCCGAACAGCAGTTCGAATTGATACGCCGGTTTAACTGATTTTGATCGATGCACTCGGGGCGTCAGGATGATGCTCCCGTGAAACTCGTTATTCAGCCACCTGACGCAGCGTCACAAACTCCTCGGCAAGTGTCGGGTGGATACCAATGGTGCGGTCAAAGTCAGCTTTGGTCGCACCTGCGGTCAGGGCGACCGCTAAGCCCTGCACAATCTCGCCGGCATCCGGCCCGACCATATGGCAACCCAGCACCCGGTCAGTGTCCCGATCCACCACCAACTTGATCAGCGCTCGCTCACCAATGGCGCTTAGGGAATACTGCATGGGACCAAAGCTGGATTTGTAAATGTCGATACGCTCATAAGAGGCTCTGGCTTCTTCCTCGGTCAGCCCCACAGTGGCAATGGTCGGTTGACTGAATACAGCGGCGGGAATGTTTTTGTAGCTCAGCTTAATGTCGTCCCCACCGTAAAGGTTTTGTGCCAAAGCCTGGCCCTGGGCGAGAGCTACCGGCGTCAGCGCAACGGGTCCGGTGACGTCCCCCAAGGCGTAAATGGAAGGCTCGTGGGTCTGCATAAACTCATCAACGGCAATGGTGCCGGCCTCGGTTATCTGCACCGCCGTATGCTCCAAGCCCAAATCGTCAATCATGGGTTGCCGGCCAGTGGCGTACATGACCAGGCCGGCACACCACTCCTCGTTGACATCGGTTTGAATCCTATAGCCACCACCCGGCTCTTCCGCAATGGAACAGATCTCCGTATTGAAGTGCAGTGTTATGCCTTTCTTGCGCAGCTCAGAAGCGGCATGATCACGCACATCCTTATCGAAGCCACGCAGGAACAAGTCGCCTCGGTAACACAGGTGGGTATCCACCCCCAGGCCATTAAAAATCCCGGCGAATTCAACCGCGATGTAACCACCCCCAACGATAACAATACTGGCGGGCAGCTCGTTCAGATAAAACGCTTCATTGGACGTGATGGCCAGATCAATACCGGGGATGTCGGGCTTCCAGGGCCACCCGCCTACGGCAATCAAGATACGCTCGGCGGTGATTTCCCGGTCCCCCACGGCCACTCGATTTGGCCCCAGCACTCGGGCCCGCGCTTCGAACAAGGTCACTCCAGTATTTTGCAGTAGCCCTCTGTACACTTCGTTCAAGCGCGCGATTTCCCGATCCTTGTTAGCCAGAAGTTCGCTCCAATCAAAGCGTGTCGCGCCGAGGTGCCAGCCGAAGCCTGGCGCAACCTGAAACGTCTCGGCGTAATGAGAGGCATATACCAGCAGTTTTTTTGGCACGCAGCCCACGTTAACGCAGGTACCCCCCAGGTACCGCTCCTCAACCACCGCTACCCGCGCACCCAAACGAGCCGCCGTGCGACTCGCGCGCACCCCTCCAGATCCGGCCCCGATAACCAGCAAATCGTAGTCGTATTGACTCATTCTTTAACTCCGACGAGTAAAATGGGGCTCGCAGGACAGCGGGCCTATAAAGACAGTGTACGAAGGTCGTGGGCCACACCGCAATGGCGCGACCCACGAATTCAGGGAGGAGTTGTTGAAGCTGGGAGGACGGAATTTCTGATCGGGAAGCGGGCTTCGATCAGACTTCAATATCGATTCTTCGGCGGCTTCGGCGTCTATCCCCGCTGCGTAGATCCAACACCGGTTTACGTTGTTGGCGGCGACGGTCGCCCTTGCGGCGTTCGGGTACTGGCGGCACCGGCTGGGTGTCAGACACCTGTTTACCCACGGGCATATCATGCTCGGGCGAGTAGCCGGAGCGCAGCTTATTGGTAGCGCTCGGAGACAAAGTGGTTGTAGGGCCTATGTATACCATACTCACCTCAACTCAAAGTTGGCGTCGACGCGTCTTGCTCGACCTATATTCACTTAACGGCCAAAACCCTGGAAACTTGATCGAAAATCGCTCAAAACGTGCGTTTGGTCGCACTTTTGGTCGCTAAACGCGATTTTTATCGGCCTTGGCCGTAAACCATTCCAGTTGCCGTTGTAACTTCACAACCTCGCCCACAATCAGCAATGTGGGCCCATGGACGTCATTCTCGGCCACCAAGTCCGCTATAGTGGCCAGATCACCCACTAACACGCGTTGTTCCGGTGTGGTGCCCTTTTCAACCAGGGCCACCGGCGTGGTGGGCGCGCGTCCATGTTCTACCAGATTCTGACAGATCTCGGTCAACCCCACTAACCCCATATAAATCACCAGAGTTTGACCCGGCAGGGCCAGCTCCGGCCAGGTGGGATTGGCTTGCTGGGTTTTGAGATGACCGGTCACGAAACGCACCGATTGGGCGTAGTCCCGATGCGTGAGGGGAATACCGGCATAAGCTGCGCAACCGGAGGCCGCCGTAATGCCTGGCACCACCTGGAACGGAACACCGCGCGAGGCCAGCAACTCAATTTCCTCACCGCCGCGGCCAAAAATAAACGGGTCGCCCCCCTTCAAGCGCAAAACCCGTTTGCCTTCCAGGGCCAGATCCAATAGCAATTGATTAATATTTTCCTGGGGCATGGCGTGATCACTGCGCCGCTTACCCACATAAATTCGCTCGGCATCGCGGCGCACCAAGTCCATAACCGGCTCGGAAACCAGTCGATCATAGAGCACTACATCGGCTTGTTGCATAAGGCGCAACGCGCGCAGGGTGAGCAGTTCGGGATCACCCGGGCCACCGCCCACTAAATAAACCTCGCCGTTTTGAGCTACAGCGTTTGGATCTGCGAGGGCCTCCGCCAGCCATTGTTCGGCCTGCTCGTCCTGACCATTAAACACCAGCTCTGCCGCCGGCCCCTGCAGCGCCTTTTCCCAAAATCGCCGCCGGTTATCACCACTAAACGCCTGTTTGACACGCTCGCGCCAGCGGCTGGCCAATTGAGCGAGGCGTCCGTAGGCGGAGGGAATGAGCGTCTCCAGTTTGGCTCGAACCAGACGCGCCAGCACAGGTGCTTCGCCACCGCTAGAGATGGCAATCACCAACGGCGAACGATCCACAATAGCGGGAGTAATAAACGTACACAACGCCGGGCTATCCACTACGTTCACCGGCAAGTACCGCGCTTGGGCATCGGCAGAGACGCGCGCATTCAGTGCTTCAATATCCGTGGCCGCGACCACCAAAGTACAGTTTTCCAGATCTTCGCTTTGATATTCACGCGGGTGCACGCTGCCCCCACCTTGCGCCGCCAGCTGCTGTAACTCGTCACTGACCTCTGGTGCCACGATGCGCAAGCGGGCACCCGCCCGAGCCAGCAAACGCCCCTTGCGAGTCGCAATATCGCCACCACCCACCAGCAGGCAGGTGCGCTGTTTTAAATCCAGAAAGACGGGAAAATAATCCATGGAGTAACGAGCCTCCCGAGTGGACGGCGGCGCGGCGCGTAAGCCGGCACCGTGCCGACCTTAATTCAGTGTCAGGGCTTCCTGGCCGCCCATGTAGGGACGCAGCACCTCTGGAATGGTCACGCTGCCGTCGGCTTGCTGGTAGTTTTCCAACACCGCCAACAGAGTGCGGCCCACCGCCAGACCGGAACCGTTCAGGCTGTGCAACAGCTCCGGCTTACCGGTTTCCAAGTTCCGGTAGCGGGCCTTCATGCGACGGGCCTGGAAATCGCGGAAGTTACTGCACGAGGAAATTTCACGGTACTTGTTCTGGGACGGAACCCAAACTTCAATATCGTAAGTTTTGGAAGACGAGAAACCCAAGTCGCCACCACACAGCGCCACGGTGCGATACGGTAAGCCCAGTTTTTGCAAAATGGTTTCAGCGTGTCCTGTGAGTACTTCCAACGCCTCGTCGGATTCTTCCGGACGGACAAACTGTACCAGCTCAACTTTTTCAAACTGATGCTGACGAATCAGGCCCCGCGTGTCCTTGCCGTGAGAACCGGCTTCACTGCGAAAACAGGGTGTGTGGGAAACGAACTTCAGCGGCAAACTGGCTTCACCGTCGAGCAGCGTATCGCGTAGCATATTGGTGACGGGCACTTCCGCTGTAGGAATCAAATAGAAACCGCGCTCGTCTTCCACTTTGAATAAGTCTTCCTCAAACTTCGGCAACTGCCCGGTGCCATTGAGAGAGGCAGAGTTGACGATAAAAGGCACGTTGAGTTCTTCATAGCCGTGCTCGCGAATGTGGGTATCGAGCATGAACTGAGCCAGCGCCCGATGCAGATGCGCGATCTCACCGCGCAGCACCACAAAACGCGCGCCGGTAATTTTACTGCCCAGATCAAAATCCATACCGCCGAGTCGGGCACCGAGATCCACGTGGTCAACCACCGGAAAAACAAATTCCCGAGGCGAGCCCCATTGACGCAGTTCCACGTTGTCGTCTTCGTTGGCGCCTTCGGGTACCGAATCGGCCGGGAGATTGGGCACGCCCGCGAGCAGATCATCCAGTGCCGATTGCACTTGATCCAGCTCGGTGCTGGCATCAGCGAGATCCTGTTTGAGTTGATCGACATGGGCCAACAGCGGTTGTATATCTTCACCCCGGGATTTGGCCTGACCGATACTTTTAGCGCGGCTGTTGCGCTCTTGTTGCAGATTTTCGGCTTTCACCTGAAGCGCCTTGCGCTTTTCCTCCAGGGTTTTAAGAGTGGCCACGTCCAGGTCGTAACCGCGCTTTTTGAGTGCTGCGGCTACCGCTTCGGGTTCGGTTCGAATCAGTTTCGGATCTAGCATAACTACGCGAAAGGTCCATGTAGAAAGTGAGGGTTGCAGGCCGTAGTTCCGTCGCGCTACGCAGGACTGTAAACAGTGTTCAACGCTATTCAGTCTTGTAGCGCTGATGTTCACTCTGCTGGTCGAGCTGCCGGAAATAAGCCAACTTTTCTTTGATTTTCTGTTCCAGGCCCCGCTCCACCGGATGATAGTATTGGCGGTCAGCTAACTCGGGCGGCAAATAACATTCGCCCGCCGCGTAACCATTGGGTTCGTCGTGGGCGTACCGGTATTCGGCGCCGTAATCCATTGATTTCATTAACTGGGTGGGCGCATTGCGCAGGTGCATGGGCACGTCGTACCCCGGCTGTTGCCGCACCTCGGCCATAACCTGGTTGAAGGCATTATACACGGCATTGCTTTTGGGTGCTGCCGCCAGGTAGACCACCGCCTGGGCGAGTGCCAACTCCCCTTCCGGACTGCCCAAGCGCTCCTGCACATCCCAGGCACTCAAGCACAGGGGCAACGCCCGCGGGTCGGCATTGCCTACGTCCTCACTGGCGATGCGCACGATGCGCCGAGCCAGGTAGAGCGGATCGCAGCCACCATCGATCATGCGCACCAACCAGTAGAGCGCGCCATCGGGAGAAGAGCCACGCACGGCTTTGTGCAGGGCGGAGATCTGTTCATAAAACAAGTCTCCGCCTTTGTCGAAACGACGCAAATCGCCAGCCAGCACTTCCGCCAAGACGGACTCATCAATGACCTTGCTGCCCTGGTGCTCATCGGCCAAGTCGGTAGCAATTTCCAACAGGTTCAGCGCTTTGCGGGCATCACCATCAGCGGCTTTAGCGAGGGTATCCAACCACTGCCCTTCGACGGTGACGGATTTTCCACCCAGCCCGCGTTCGACGTCCTCCAGCGCCTGGGTCAAGACCTGCCGCACGTGAGTCGTCTCAAGCCCGCGCAGCACATAGACACGGCACCGGGACAACAAGGCGTTGTTCAGTTCAAAGGACGGGTTTTCAGTGGTGGCGCCAATAAAGATCAAAGTACCGTCTTCAACGTAAGGCAGAAAGGCGTCTTGCTGGGCCTTGTTGAAACGGTGCACTTCGTCCACGAACAGAATGGTTTTGCGGCCGCTACCGGCGCGCTCCTGCTCGGCGATGGCCACGGCCGCACGGATATCTTTGACACCGGCAAGTACCGCCGACAGCGTTTGAAAGCGGGCATCCGCCTGTTCGGCAAACAGGCGCGCCAGCGTGGTTTTGCCAACGCCGGGCGGACCCCAGAGAATCATGGAATGCAGGTGCCCGCGCTCAATGGCATCCCGCAGCGGTTTGCCCTCTCCGAGCAAGTGCTCCTGGCCGACGTAATCACCCAATGTGCGCGGCCGCATACGGGCTGCCAGAGGCTGATAGGCGGGCCGGGTGTCGAACAAATCTCCCGACATCAATCCACCAACACGTCCACGCCTTCGGGCGGCTCGAACTCGAACAGTCGCTGGTCAACCGGCTCGTTACGGCGCACGTCCACCAGGGTGAAAATGGTCAGTTGGCCGAGGTTGTCACGCACACGAATCTCGGTCAGTCCCTCATCGGTAAACGCCAACAGCAGTTCTTGAAACAAATCTTTGTCGACACGCGGGCGGAGGCTAAACAGTTGCCGGCCGTTGTCCGCGCCTTTGTACTGTACGGAAAAATTTTCCCCGAGCCCGTCAACGTCATCGCTTAAAATCGCCGCGGGGGTGCCGCGTACTTGCTCTTGGTCGTAGGAGCGCTGGGTGACCTGCTCCAGATCCGGGTCGTAAAGCCACAAAAATTGCTGGTCGGAAACCAGCAGTTGCTCAAACGGCTCCTGGGTGTGCCAGTAAAATTTACCCGGACGTTCCAAGGCGAATTCACCCTGGCTCTCCTCCAGCACAGTGCCATCGTCATCAAACAAAATCTGAGTAAAGTCGCCCTGCAGGGTTTTCATACCCTCCAGGCGTTGCTGCAACCGATTGAGATCCTCAGCGGCCACGCTGAAAGCGGATGACAGCATACCCAGCACGAGTGCCCACAGCGTAATGCGAAAATGCAGCTTCATGTCAGTTCCTATTCGTTGCGATCAAACAGTGTTGATCGAGTCGGAAGGAAAGAATGCCCTGCTTGAGGTAGGCAGGGAATTCTCTCCCGGTTATTCGTTGAACACCCAACACACGGGTGTTAGTTTTTAGGCACCAGCACTTCCCGATTACCGTTGTGGCCGGGCTCGGATACAACGCCCGCCGCTTCCATGGTTTCGATCAACCGGGCGGCGCGGTTGTAACCAATGCGCAGTTTGCGTTGCACGGAGGAAATGGATGCTTTGCGGGATTCAATCACGCAGGCCACCGCCTGATCGTAAAGGGCATCGCCTTCTCCATCGGAGCCTTCCTCGTCACCACCGCCCAACCCAGGCACGGGGATGCTGTTGGTACTGTCATCAGTAATGCCGTCAATGTATTCCGGCGCACCGCGTTTTTTCCAATCGGCGACCACCTTGTGCACTTCGTGGTCGTCCACAAAGGCACCATGCACACGCACCGGCAAACTGGTGCCCGGCGGCAGGTACAACATGTCACCGTGCCCCAGAAGTTGCTCGGCGCCGCCCTGATCCAGAATGGTCCGGGAGTCCACTTTGGACGACACTTGGAACGCCATACGAGTCGGTACGTTGGCTTTAATTAAGCCGGTAATTACGTCCACCGAAGGCCTTTGAGTCGCCAAAATCAAATGAATTCCCGCCGCCCTGGCCTTTTGTGCAATACGGGCGATCAGTTGCTCGACTTTTTTGCCGACGATCATGATCATATCGGCGAATTCGTCGATCACCACCACGATAGTGGGCAGGGTACTCAATTCAGGTGCGGGAGCCTGATCCTCTCCCGCTTCAAAATGTTCGTCGGGTTTCCATAAAGGATCGAGAATCGGGTTGCCTGCTCGGCGGGCATCTTCAACCTTCCGGTTATAGCCGGTCAGGTTACGCACCCCAAGAGCGGACATCAGTTTGTAGCGGCGCTCCATTTCCCCCACGCACCAACGCAAGCCGTTGGCGGCGTCTTTCATATCCGTAATGACGGGTGTCAGCAGGTGGGGAATGCCTTCGTACACAGAAAGCTCAAGCATTTTGGGGTCCACCAGCATCAGGCGAACCTGCTCCGGCGACGCCTTGTACAACATGCTCAGCAGCATCACGTTTACGCCCACGGACTTACCCGAACCGGTAGTACCGGCCACCAGCAGGTGGGGCATTTTGGCTAAGTCGGCAGTCACCGGCTGACCTGAGATGTCGTGTCCCAGGGCGAGGGTCAAAAAAGAACGGGATTTGTCGTACACATCCGACGACAGGACTTCGCTCAGACGCACAATTTCCCGATGCTCGTTGGGGATCTCAATACCCATGACCGACTTGCCTGGAATGACCTCCACCACCCGAACGCTGATCACCGCCAGGGAGCGGGCCAAATCCTTGGCCAAATTGGTAATGCGGCTGGCTTTAATACCCGGGGCTGGTTGAATCTCAAAACGCGTGACCACTGGGCCCGGCTGCACTTCAACCACTTCAATGTCGATGTTGAAGTCCTTGAGTTTAAGCTCCAACAGTTTGGACATGGCTTCCAGCGACTCTTTGGAAAATGCCTTGTCGCTGTGCGGATCGGCAGGGTCCAGCAGTTTCAGCGACGGCAGATCGCCCTCGGGCGCGTCCGTATCCGTACTTTCAAACAAAGAAGCTTGGCGCGCGGGTGGCGGTTTCGGCGGAGCCTTTTTCACGGGTGTGCCAATGGTAGGCGGCACGCGCTTGGCTTCACTTTTAACGTGTTTGGCCACCGCTTCGCGCCGCTGTTGCTGCGCTTCACGCGCGGCTTTTCGTTCCTCGCGCTGACGCTGCCAGTGAATGGCACCTTCGCGCACCTTGGCGACCAGCAAGAGCGTGATCCGCCCGGTTTCGTCCATCAGCTTTAGCCAGGACAAATCAGTAAAAATGGTCAGGCCAAATAAAAACACGGCCAGCAACAAGAGCGTACCGCCGGTGTAACTGAATGCGCTCTCCACGCCCTCCGCAACCGAGGCGCCCAACAAGCCTCCATTGGTAAAAGGCAGTTCCGAGGCCTGGGGGTAATGCATGGCCACTAAACCGGCCCCGGCCACCATCACCAGAATCAGCCCGACAATACGTAGCACCAACAACACCCAATCGACACCGGGCGAGTGGTCCCGACCCCGGAATACTTGCCACGCCCGATAGCCCAACATCAGTGGAAACAAGTACGCCAGATACCCGAACAGCAAAAAACTCACGTCCGCCAACCAAGCGCCCGCCGGTCCGCCAGCGTTCTCAATACGGCTGTTATCACCGGTGTGCGACCAGCCGGGATCACCAGGGTGATAGGTAAACAACGCCAACAGCAGGTATAAACTGATCGCGGCCAACCCGATCAAGGCACCCTCTTTAACGATTCGCACCGCCATACCCTCAGCTGCTGGCATGGCTTTGGCGACTGTTTGACTGGACTTGGCTCTCAAAACTGTCTTCCTGTGGGATAAATAGCTGCATTCTAGGGCACTGAGGCATTCGCCAAAAGCCCTGTGACATCTTCAGGTCCGCCCTATCTCACTCTGGCGGCTTATAGTTTACGCCAATACATCGCATTGGCTCATACAATTTTGCGCACCCCTGGTGATTCACTTATGATGAGCGCCATTCGACATATACACCCTTTCGATACTTAAGGACTCATACATGAGCAACGCACAGCATCACCGTTTGATTATTCTCGGTTCCGGCCCGGCGGGTTACACCGCAGCCATCTATGCCGCGCGCGCTAACCTGAATCCGGTGATCATAACCGGGATGCAGCAAGGCGGTCAGCTGACCACCACCACAGACGTGGAAAACTGGCCAGGTGGCCCACCGGAGCTGCAGGGTCCAGATCTGATGGTGCAAATGCAGGAGCACGCTGAACGCTTTGACACCAAGATCATATTCGACCACATCAATGAAACGGACCTGAGCCAACACCCTTTCAAGCTGATGGGTTCTGATACCTATACCTGTGATGCGTTGATTATTGCCACTGGCGCCTCTGCCCAGTATCTGGGTTTACCGTCGGAACAGGCCTTTATGGGCAAAGGCGTCAGCGCTTGCGCCACCTGTGACGGTTTCTTCTACCGCGACCAGAAAGTGGCGGTTATCGGCGGTGGTAATACCGCCGTGGAAGAGGCCCTGTACCTCTCCAACATCGCCAGTGAGGTTGTATTGGTACACCGTCGTGACAAGCTGCGCGCCGAGAAAATCCTCCAGGATAAGCTGTTCGCCAAAGCGGAAAACGGCAATGTGCGTTTGGTCTGGGATCACACCTTGGAAGAAGTCCTGGGCGATGACACTGGCGTTAACGGTATGCGCATCAAGAGTCAACTTACCGGGGCCACTAAGGACATCGACGTGCAGGGCGTGTTCATCGCCATTGGTCACAAGCCAAACACCGACATTTTTGCCGGCCAGTTGGACATGAAAGATGGCTACATCACGGTGAAAAGCGGGCTTAACGGCAACGCTACCGCCACCAGTGTACCGGGCGTGTTCGCCGCCGGCGATGTTTCGGATCACATTTATCGCCAAGCTGTGACATCAGCTGGAGTTGGTTGTATGGCCGCTCTGGATGCGGAAAAGTATCTGGACAATCTTTAACCGGCACCAGGGGATGTGATTGCCTATGATTCAGATCCCCTGGCTGACCGCCGACAGCTTGGATTTTCCTCCCTCCTCCTCGGCGCTGGCTGAGCCCGATGGGCTGCTGGCGGCGGGGGGAGACCTCTCCCCCGCGCGATTATTAAGCGCTTACCGTCGCGGTATCTTCCCCTGGTTTGAACCGGGGCAGCCAATCCTTTGGTGGACACCCAACCCCCGCACCGTTGTGTTTCCCGACCAGCTGCACATCTCCCACAGTTTGCGCAAAGTTTTGCGGCGCGGGGATTTTACGGTGACGTCCGACCGGGCCTTTGCCGAGGTGATGCAAGCCTGCGCGGCGCCCCGTGCTGGCGCTTCCGGCACCTGGATTGGCCCAGCCATGATTGATGCCTACACCGAGCTTCACCAGATGGGCTACGCCCATTCAGTGGAGGTGTGGCGCGACGAACAACTGGTGGGCGGCCTGTACGGGCTGGTTTTGGGTAAGGTATTTTTTGGCGAGTCCATGTTCAGTCGTGCCGACAACGCCTCCAAAGTCGCCTTCACTCATTTGGCGCGCCAACTGGCCGAGTGGCGTTTTGCCGTGCTTGATTGCCAGGTGGCCAGCGACCATTTGTTTACCTTGGGCGCACAGGAAATAGCCCGTGAAGACTTCGAACAAATACTGTTAGACTGTGCCCATACACCCTCACTTAAGGGCCCCTGGTCGCTCAGCGCCACACGCGACTGGTAGTCGGTGGGGAGCGCCACCTGGGAGGATGACGCCATGTCTGACCTGTCCAATCTCAAGCTGTTTGCCACTCAGCCTCATCCCTGCAGTTATCTGGATGACCGGGAGGCGACGACTCTCTTTATTGACCCTGATGCTCCGGTTGACAAAGGGCTGTACAGCCAATTGACCGAGCTGGGCTTTCGCCGTAGCGGACGCCATTTGTACCGGCCTCATTGCGCCAATTGCCAGGCGTGCGTGTCCTGCCGAATTCCGGTGCACGATTTCAAACCTAACCGTAACCAGCGACGCTGTTGGCGGCGCAACCAGGATCTCACACTGACGTTCGTCGACAACATAAGAACCGACGAACACTACACGCTCTACGCGGACTACATAGCCACCCGACACCAAGATGGCGACATGTACCCGCCCTCGCGCAGTCAGTACGACGCCTTTCTCAGCAGCGAATGGGGGCTGACCCGGTATTTGGAATTCCGCCAGCAGGGGCGCTTATTGGGCGTGGCTGTGTGCGATCAGTTGGAGGACGGACTATCGGCCGTATACACCTTCTTTGACAGTCGCGAGGAGCGTCGCAGCCTCGGGGTTTACGGCATACTGGCACAAGTAGACCGCGCTCGGGAGCAGGGCCTGAAATATGTTTATCTGGGTTACTGGATCAAACAATGCCAAAAAATGGAATACAAGACTCAGTACCGCCCCTTGGAGATGTTGCTCAACCGCCGTTGGATGCGTCTTCGGTAGCGTTCAACGGCAATCCGGTGGCCGGAACCGCCTCTAACTGCCACTTTTACACCTTCCCCTCTTGGCCTTTGGGCCCATTTAGTGCACAATTCACGACCTATTTTTAAGCCCGCATAAGTTCGCCTGCCTCATGGAGGCAGAGCTTAGATGTCGACTGTAGAGCAAGTGAGGAATTCGCCGGATGGCAAAAGAAGACAATATTGAATTTGAAGGGGAAGTGATTGATACCCTGCCCAACACCACCTTCCGCGTAAAGCTGGAAAATGGGCATGTGGTTACCGCGCACATCTCCGGCAAGATGCGGAAAAACTACATCCGCATTCTCACCGGCGATAAAGTAAAAGTGGAAATGACCCCCTACGATCTGAGCAAAGGTCGGATTACCTACCGCGCGCGCTGATACAGTTTCAGCGCCTGACGGCCCTCCCGGGGCCGATACAACCAAGCCCCCTTAATTGACTCGCTCAGCGCGCAAGCAGGCCCCTCTAGGCCGGCTCACGCTCCTTGGCGCGAATATCAAGCTTCAGCTCGTCAGAATCCGGATCCACATCGACACTAATGGAGCCGCCGCTGGCCAAGGAACCGAACAACACCTCTTCCGCCAGAGGCTTTTTCAATTTCTCTTGGATTAGACGTGCCATGGGACGTGCGCCCATTTTTTCATCATAACCCCGGTTGGCAAGCCACTCACGGGCATCGTTGCTAACCTCAAGACTCACATGTTTCTCGTCCAACTGGGCCTGCAGTTCCACCAGGAATTTATCCACCACGGTTTTGATCACGTCCAGGGTCAGAGCGCCAAACTGAACGATAGCGTCCAGGCGGTTGCGAAACTCGGGCGTAAAGGTGCGTTTAATCGCCTCGCTGCCGTCGGTCGTGTGATCCTGCCGGGTGAAACCTATGGAAGGCCGGCTCATGGCCTCCGCGCCCGCGTTCGTGGTCATAATCAGAATCACGTTGCGGAAGTCTGCCTTGCGGCCGTTATTGTCGGTCAGAGTACCGTGGTCCATAACCTGTAACAGCAGATTAAACACCTCGGGGTGAGCCTTCTCGATTTCGTCCAACAACAGCACGCTGTGCGGGTGCTTGGTCACCGCATCGGTAAGCAACCCACCCTGATCAAAACCCACATACCCGGGAGGCGCACCGATCAAACGGGATACCGTATGCCGTTCCATGTACTCAGACATGTCAAAGCGGATCAGCTCCACGCCCATGGTTTTGGCCAACTGACGGCTCACCTCGGTTTTACCAACACCGGTAGGGCCAGAAAACAGGAAGGAACCGATGGGCTTTTCATCAGAACTTAAGCCAGCACGGGACAACTTAATGGCCGTCGCCAGTGTATCGATCGCCTCATCTTGCCCGAAGACAGTCATCTTCAAGTTCTCGTCCAATTTGCGCAGCTGCTCCTTATCGGAAGCAGAGACGCTCTTAGGCGGAATGCGCGCAATCTTGGCGACGATTTTTTCGATATCCGGAACACCAATGCTCTTTTTGCGTTTGCTGGGTGCCAGCAGCTGCTGGTAAGCACCTGCCTCATCAATCACATCAATGGCTTTGTCCGGTAAAAAACGGTCATTGATGTAACGCTCCGACAGCTCGGCTGCCGAGCGCAAAGCCGGGTCCGTGTAACGCAGGCCGTGATGTTGCTCGAAACGGGACTTCAGCCCTTTCAGAATTTGATAGGTTTCGTCCACAGTAGGCTCTGGAACATCCACTTTCTGGAAGCGACGGGAGAGCGCGCGGTCTTTTTCGAACACACCCCGATACTCTTGATAAGTGGTAGAACCCAGGCAGCGCAATTCACCCGAAGACAACAGCGGCTTGAGTAGGTTGGAAGCATCCATCACGCCGCCGGAGGCAGCTCCAGCGCCAATGATGGTATGAATCTCGTCGATGAAAAGAACGGCGTTTTTCTGCTTTTTCAGTTCACTCAGCAGACCTTTAAAACGTTTCTCAAAGTCGCCGCGGTATTTTGTGCCCGCCAACAGAGCGCCCATATCCAGCGAGTAAACGACACTATCCGCCAGCACGTCCGGGACATTACCGTCGACGATTCGCTTGGCCAGGCCTTCGGCAATGGCGGTCTTACCCACGCCGGACTCGCCCACCAACAGCGGGTTGTTCTTGCGCCGACGCGACAGGATTTGACTGACCCGCTCGACTTCAAATTCGCGCCCCACCAGAGGATCAATCCGCCCCTGCATGGCTTGCTCGTTCAGATTGGAGGCAAAGCTCTCCAGCGGACTCTGCGAGGAAGACTCCCCGCCCAGGGCATCTTCATCCTGCTGCTCTTGAACGCCGTCATTGCCGTGATCCGATTGGCCCGCCACTTTATGGATCCCGTGGGTGATGTAGTTCACCACGTCGATACGAGCCACACTTTGCTGTTTGAGGTAATAAACGGCCTGGCTTTCCTGTTCACTGAAGATGGCGACCAGGACATTCGCACCCGTTACCTCCTGTTTGCCGGAGGACTGCACATGGAAGACGGCGCGCTGTAGCACGCGCTGAAAACCCAATGTCGGCTGGGTTTCGCGTTCGGAGTCCCCTTCCGGGATGAGCGGTGTGGTGGAATCAACGAACTCGATGAGTTCGCGCCGCAAGATCCCTAAATCAGCGCCGCAGGCTCGCAAGACATTGGCTGCCGACTCGTTATCGATCAGCGCCAGTAGCAAGTGCTCCACGGTCATAAATTCGTGCCGCTTGGAGCGCGCGCCCTTGAAGGCCAGATTCAAGGTAACTTCCAGATCTTTACTTAACATCACTGATAACCTCTAGCAACGGAATCATCGGTCTTCGTCTTCCACCGCCTCGATCTCACACAACAGTGGATGCTCATTGTCCTTTGCATATTGATTCACTTGGGCTGCTTTAGTTTCCGCTATATCCCGAGTATAGACGCCGCATACGGCTTTGCCTTGTGTGTGCACTAAAATCATGATTTTCGTAGCCTTTTCCCGGGACATCGCAAAAAACATCTCCAGGGTTTCAACCACAAAATCCATGGGGGTATAGTCATCATTCAGCATCACCACCTTGTACATCGGTGGGCGCCGAAGCTGGGGCTTTTCCTCCTGGACCGCTACGTCGCCTTCCTCGGGATTCTGCTCCGAGGCTTTAATTAAGGTTAGTCGAAAGTCAGTCATTTTTCCCACAGCAAAATAAAGCCTAATTAGAAACTGGCGGGCCCAGGGGTTGGAACCCATTTAGCGTTGTCCGTTCATTATACCTGATGGGCCTCTGGACCACACGGGCGCCGTCGCTCAACTTGACAAGAACGTAAATTTTCGTTAAAACACCCTTCGTTGCTCAAAAAAACACCAATCAACTGGAGCAACTGCACCAAAAACCAATAAGACTCATCATAATGAGGTGTCGGGGCTTAGCACCCCGCCCCTAAGGCTAAGAAGGATTCAACCCATGCCTACAGGTACGGTCAAGTGGTTCAATAACGCCAAAGGTTATGGCTTTATTCTGCCGGACGAGGGAGGGGAGGACTTGTTCGCCCACTATTCCGCGATACAAATGGATGGATACAAGACCCTTAAAGCGGGTCAGGTTGTCCAATTTGATGTTACTCAGGGTGACAAAGGCTTTCACGCCACCCAGATCAAGGCCTCAGATTCCACCGAACAGGCGCCTTCGCCTGACTTAGCTCCGTCAGCGATGGCCGAAGAGCTGGCCGCTAGCGACTCCTAGCGCCTTTGGTGGTATCCAGCGAGCTCCACCCGTGCAGCTCAGCCATAAAAAAACCCCGAGCTTTTACTCGGGGTTTCTGTGTGCACCTCTATTACGCAAACTGATGCTAACCCGGCACTCAGTGCCGGGTTAATGTGTATCAGTTGCGTCCTGCCAGAATTGCATTAAAGGTTTCGCTGGGAAGCATAGCCTTGGACACCAAATCCCGATTGGGGTGGTAATAACCACCGATATCCACCGGCTGCCCCTGGGCACCGTTAAGCTCATCCACAATGCGCTGCTCTTGCTCGGTCAGGGCTTTGGCGATCGCTTCGAAGCGGCTTTGCAAGCCCGTATCTTCCGTTTGCGCGGCCAAGGCCTGCGCCCAGTACAGCGCCAGATAGAAATGGCTACCGCGATTGTCCAGTTCTCCCACCTTGCGCGAGGGTGAGCGATTGCTCTCCAGGAATTGAGCATTGGCATCATCCAGCGCTTGGGCGAAGATCAAGGCGCGAGGATTTTGGGTGAATTTACCGTAATGGCGCAAGGACTCAACCAGGGCCAGAAACTCACCCAAGGAATCCCAACGCAGGTGATTTTCCTTCAAAAATTGCTGCACATGTTTGGGAGCAGAGCCGCCAGCACCGGTCTCAAACAGGCCGCCACCGTTCATAAGCGGTACGATGGACAGCATCTTGGCGCTGGTACCCAGCTCCATGATGGGGAACAAGTCCGTCAGGTAATCGCGCAGTACGTTGCCGGTTACCGAAATAGTGTCCTGGCCTTTACGAATCCGCTCCAAGGAATAACTCATGGCGTCTACAGGCGCCAGTATGCGAATCTCCAAGCCATCGGTATCGTGATCCTTGAGGTAGGCTTCCACCTTGCGAATGACTTGAGCATCGTGTGCGCGCTTGGAGTCGAGCCAGAAGATCGCTGGCGCGCCGCTGTCGCGAGCGCGATTCACAGCCAGTTTGACCCAGTCACGCACCGGCGCATCTTTCACTTGGCACATACGCCAGATATCACCCTCTTCCACCGCATGCTCCAGCAGGACGTTCCCTTGGGCATCGGTTACCTTGACGGTGCCGTTAGCGGGCACTTCGAAGGTTTTATCGTGTGATCCGTATTCCTCGGCCTTCTGCGCCATCAGGCCCACATTGGAAACACTCCCCATTGTGGTGGGATCGAAGGCACCGTTGGTTTTGCAGTCGTCAATCACTTCTTGATAGATGCTGGCATAGCAGCGATCAGGAATCACGGCCTTGGCGTCGTAGCGCTCTCCATCGGCACCCCACATTTTTCCGGAGTCGCGAATCATCGCTGGCATGGAGGCGTCAATAATGACATCGTTGGGAACGTGCAGGTTGGTGATGCCTTTATCCGAGTCCACCATCGCCAGGCGAGGCCCGGTCTCATAGCAGCCCTCGATATCAGACACCAAGTCAGAACGCGGATTGCCCGGTAACTCTGGCAACTCCTGCATTTTCACGTACAGATCGCCAATGCCGTTGTTGGCGTCCACACCCAGTTCTTTCAGCGTGTCGGCGTGACGCGTGAACACGTCCTCATAGTAAACCGATACCGCGTGGCCAAAAATAATGGGATCGGAGACCTTCATCATGGTAGCTTTCAGATGCAAAGAGAACAGGATATCCTGCTGCTTCGCGTCGTCCATCTGCGCCTTCAAAAACTGCCGCAAGGCATTTTTGCTCATCACGGCCGCATCGATAATTTCACCGGCTTGGACGGATACTTTTTCTTTTAACACCTGAGACTTGCCATCGGCGGTGGTCAGCTCGATTTTTACCGCTCCGGCTTGCTCAATCAGTGCGGACTGTTCACTGCCGTAAAAGTCACCCTCGGACATGTGAGCCACGTGGGTCTTTGAATCCGCCTGCCACTGGCCCATGCGGTGGGGGTTGTTGCGCACATACTGTTTAACGGAAGCCGGTGCGCGCCGATCGGAGTTGCCTTCGCGCAAAACAGGGTTCACGGCACTGCCCTTGGCTTTGTCGTAACGCGCTTTGATGTCTTTTTGCTCGGCGTTGGCGGGCTCGTCCGGGTAATTCGGCAGAGGGTAACCCTGACCTTGCAGTTCTTTGATGGCGGCGATCAGTTGCGGCAGGGAGGCGCTGATGTTGGGCAGCTTGATGATGTTTGCTTCAGGCTTAGTCGCCAACTCTCCCAACTCGGCCAAATGGTCCGCTATTTTTTGCTCTTCGCTTAAATAGTCGGGAAACTGGGACAGGATACGCGCGGCCAGAGAAATATCGCGAGTTTCTATGGCGACCCCTTCGGGCTCAACAAACGCTCTAACGATGGGGAGCAACGAGTAAGTGGCCAGGGCTGGCGCTTCGTCGGTTTCGGTGTAAATAATTTTTGAGTCAGTCATAGTTACTCCATTAAAATCGTAATGATCGCGCGATGGCTCGCTGAACCCGATAAATCGCGCACTATTATACCAGCGCTCTAGGCTTTCCGCATTGCTCAAGGGCTAGGTTAACCGCTAAGAGAAAACCTATGGCACGGCTGATTCTTTTCAATAAGCCCTTTGGGGTACTTTCGCAATTCACCGATGCCGATGGCCGCGCCACTCTGGCGGATTTCATTCCGCTGGCGGGTGTCTACCCGGCCGGACGCCTCGATCGAGACTCCGAAGGACTGCTACTGCTGACGGACGACGGTAAAATACAGAACCAAATCGCCCATCCGATGCACAAGCTTCCCAAAACCTACTGGGTGCAAGTGGAAGGACAACCCGACGCAGAGTCTCTACGAGCTCTAACGGCAGGCGTCACCTTAAAAGACGGCAAAACACGGCCCGCCAAAGTCGAGCTGATTCCTGAGCCGGATTTGTGGCTACGGGATCCACCTGTGCGGGAGCGAAAGTCCATCCCAACCTGCTGGCTCGCACTTACCATCACCGAGGGCCGTAATCGCCAAGTGCGCCGCATGACCGCAGCGATAGGTTATCCCACTCTCCGCTTGGTCCGAGCAAAGATCGGTACTTGGTCACTCGGTGATCTGAGCCCCGGCAACTACCGAATTGAAAATGTGCATTTGCCCAAAAGTACACAGGCCAAAAGGACACCAAAGCGCTAGCGATGTAGCCATTATGTAGGTGGCATAAAAAAGGCGGCCATTGGCCGCCTTTTTTATCGTTACCAGCCGGTAACTTCTTTCAGGGCATCGCCAATGTCGGCGAGACTGCGCACGGTTTTTACCCCGGCGTCTTCCAGAGCGGCAAACTTTTCATCCGCTGTACCCTTACCGCCAGCGATGATGGCACCGGCGTGGCCCATACGCTTACCTGCTGGCGCGGTAACACCAGCAATGTAAGACACCACGGGTTTGGTGACATTGGCTTTAATGAAGGCCGCCGCCTCTTCCTCGGCGCTACCACCGATTTCGCCAATCATAACGATCGCTTCAGTTTTCGGATCATCCTGGAACAGCTGCAGGATATCGATAAAGCTGGATCCGGGAATCGGATCACCGCCAATACCCACGCAGGTGGACTGGCCAAAACCGTGATCGGTGGTTTGCTTGACCGCTTCGTAGGTCAAAGTACCGGAGCGAGACACAATGCCCACTCGGCCCGCTTTGTGGATGTGGCCGGGCATAATGCCGATTTTGCACTCATCCGGAGTAATCACACCCGGGCAGTTTGGCCCGATCAAGCGCACGCCCAGCTCGTCACACTTCACTTTACAAGCGAGCATGTCCAACGTGGGTACACCTTCGGTAATGCACACGATGAGCTTGAGACCAGCGTTGGCCGCTTCGAGGATGGAGTCTTTGCAAAACGGCGCGGGTACGTAGATCACAGAAGCCTCGGCGCCAGTTTCGGCAACCGCCTCTGCCACGGTGTTAAACACCGGCAGGCCCAGATGCGTCTGACCGCCTTTACCGGGGGTTACGCCACCAACCATTTTGGTTCCGTACGCAATAGCTTGCTCGGAATGGAAGGTGCCCTGAGCGCCAGTGAAACCCTGACAGATCACTTTGGTGTCTTTGTTGATCAAAATACTCATTATTTGCCCCCCGCTGCTTTAACCACTTGCTGAGCAGCGTCAGTCAAGCTGGTTGCGGCAATGATATTCAGGCCGCTGTCCGCCAGGACCTTGGCTCCCAACTCTGCATTGTTGCCTTCAAGACGAACCACCACGGGGACTTTGACGCCCACCTCTTCCACTGCGCCAATGACGCCTTCAGCAATCAGGTCGCAGCGAACGATGCCGCCAAAAATATTGATCAGTACGGCTTTCACGTTTTCATCGGACAAGATGATTTTGAACGCTTCAACTACGCGCTCTTTGGTGGCACCGCCACCCACATCCAGGAAGTTAGCCGGCGCACCGCCGTGCAATTTAACAATGTCCATGGTGCCCATAGCCAGTCCAGCACCATTCACCATGCAGCCAATGTTGCCATCCAGCGCTACGTAATTGAGTTCCCACTTTGCAGCATGCGCTTCACGCTCATCTTCTTGGGTGGGGTCGTGCATTTCACGCAAGTCCGGATGACGGTAAAGCGCATTGCCGTCGATAGCGACCTTGGCGTCCAGACAGTGAAGGTCGCCCGCGGGAGTAATCACCAAGGGGTTAACTTCGATCAGTGCCACATCCTTTTCTTGGAACAGTTTCGCCAAGCCGAGAAAAATTTTCACGAATTGACCCACTTGCTTGCCTTCCAGACCCAGCTTGAACGCCAGATCCCGGCCTTGATAAGGCTGTGCACCGACCAGCGGATCAACCGTAGCTTTAAGAATCTTCTCGGGCGTTTCTTCCGCGACTTTTTCGATCTCTACGCCACCTTCTGTGGAGGCCATAAATACGATGCGACGACTGGAACGGTCCACTACCGCACCCAGATACAGTTCCTGATCAATATCCGTGCACGTTTCCACGAGAATACGGCTGACCGGCTGGCCTTTTTCATCGGTTTGGTAGGTAACCAGGTTGTTGCCGAGCCACTGCTTGGCGAACGCTTCGATTTCCGCTTTGGTTTTTACCAGTTTGACACCACCGGCTTTACCGCGGCCACCAGCGTGTACCTGGGCCTTAACCACAAACTTATCACCACCGATGGTGGCAGCTGCGGCAACGGCCTCTGCCGGTGTTTGAGCGGCCACGCCGTTGGAAACTGGCAAGCCATATTGAGCAAACAACTGCTTACCTTGATACTCATGCAAATTCATGACGTTATTCCAAATGTCCACTGTTGGCCCGACACCGCTTCGGCAGCACACCAACATATCATTTACCAATGGCAGGTCTGACTCAGACCCGCCCCCTTGGATGAATCCCCGGTCAATGCCTGGCTTCGCTACTCATCTACTCTCTAGGAGCAGTAGCGCAGCCACCATTCGACCGGTTCACAATTTTTTTATTATTAGCGCTTCTTCTTGTTGGCGATGTGGATGGCATGACCATGCACGGCCAACGCTGCTTCATGTACGGCCTCGGAAAGTGTGGGATGACCAAACACCATCATGCCCAAATCTTCGGCGCTGGAACCAAACTCCATGGCGATAGCGACTTGCTGAATCAAGTCGGCGGCACTTGGCCCCACAATGTGGGCGCCCAACACCCGATCCGTTTCCGCGTGGGCGATAATTTTTACCAAACCGTCGGTATCGTTGGCGGCCATGGCTCGGCCGCTGGCGGCAAAGGGAAAAGTACCCACTTTGTACGGTTCGCCGTCGGCTTTTACTTGCTCTTCAGTACGACCCACGGAAGCAACTTCCGGGTGGGTGTAGATGACGTTGGGGATGATGTCGTAGTTCATGACGGTTTTCTGGCCGGCTATACGCTCTACGACCATCACGCCTTCTTCGGAACCTTTATGGGCGAGCATCGGACCGCGCACCACATCGCCCACGGCCCAAACGCCAGGCGCGTCTGTAGCACAGAGATCATTGACGTAGACGAAACCGCGTTCATCCAGATTAACGCCCGAGTCTTCGGCCAACAGCCCTTCCGTATAGGGACGACGACCAACAGAAACGATCAGCTTATCGAAAACTTCTTTCTGGTCTTTTCCGTCTTTGTCGGTATAAGTGACAGTGACTTGCTTACCCTTAGTCTCCGTACCAGTAACGCGACAACTCAGACGAATGTCCAGGCCTTGCTTGGTCAGGATTTTGTAGGTTTCTTTGGCGACCTGCTGATCCATCATGGCCAGGAAGTCATCCATCGCTTCCAACACCACCACGTCAGCGCCCAAACGGCCCCAGACACTGCCCAACTCCAAACCAATAACACCGCCACCGATAACGCCAAGGCGCTTGGGTACAGCGTCAAATTCCAGAGCACCAGTGGAGTTCACAATGGTTTTGTTGTCGACTTTCGCCACGGGAATATCGATCGGGCTCGAGCCAGACGCGAGAATGACATTCTCCGCCGAATAGGTTTGTTTTTTACCCTTATTGTCGGTGACTTCAACCTGACGGTTGGCGAGCAGCTTGCCGGTACCAAAAATAGAGGTGACGCCGTTGGCTTTAAACAGCGAAGCAATACCACCCGTCAGTTGTTTAACGATCTTGTCTTTGCGCTCCAGCATGGCGGAAACGTCGATGCTAACGCCTTTGGTGTTTATGCCGTGAGTTTTAAAATCTTGATGGGCTTCGTGATACTTGTGGGAGCTATCCAGCAGCGCTTTGGAGGGAATACAGCCGACGTTCAAGCAGGTACCACCGTTTACACCCTTGCCTTCTTTGTTTTCCCATTTTTCCACGCAGGCGGTTTTCAGGCCCAGTTGTGCCGCTCGAATCGCGGCCACGTAACCGGCGGGGCCGGAACCTATGACTATCACATCGTATTTGTCAGACATATCTCTGTTTCCCAAATTTGCAATCTGAGCTGATCAGAATCCTACCAGCCCGTAAACAGAACGGGCAGCTCGGCTGCCCGTACCCTCATTTACACTTCCAGCAGTATGCGCGCCGGATCTTCGAGCAGGTCTTTGATCGCAACCAAAAACTGCACGGCTTCTTTGCCATCGAGCAGACGGTGGTCATAAGACAAGGCCAGGTACATCATCGGCAGAATCTTAACTTCACCATTGACCGCCATGGGGCGCTCCTGAATTTTGTGCATCCCCAGGATGGCCGACTGGGGCAGATTCAGGATCGGGGTGGACAGCAGAGAACCAAACACACCACCGTTGGTAATTGTGAAGGTACCGCCGGTCATTTCCTCAATGCTCAACTTGCCGTCGCGAGCACGCAAGCCGTAATCGCGCACGGTACTTTCAATATCTGCCAGCCCCATGTGCTGAGCGTTGCGCAGTACCGGAACCACCAGCCCTTTCTCTGTTGACACCGCTACGCCAACATCTTGGTAACCGTGATAGACGATGTCGTTGTTATCAATTGAAGCGTTTACTGCGGGGAAGCGGCGCAAAGCTTCCACCGCCGCTTTGACGAAAAAGCCCATGAAACCCAAACGGGCGCCGTCATGAGTTTTCTCAAATTTGTCTTTGTACTTAGCGCGCAGCTCCATAATAGGAGCCATATTGACTTCATTGAACGTGGTCAGCATAGCGGTGGTGTTGGAGGCTTCCAACAGGCGCTCCGCAATGCGCTTGCGCAGGCGGGTCATAGGTACACGTTTTTCTGGGCGATCGCCCGTCACCGCTACTTCTGCTGCTTCGCCAGCTGGTTGCGCGGCGGACTCACTCGACGCCTTGCTACCGGAACTCAGGAAACTCACCACATCCTCTTTGGTTACCCGACCGTCTTTACCTGTGCCCGGAACGCTTTGAGGATCAATGTTGTTCTCGTCGGCAATTCGGCGAGCCGCAGGGCTGAGCAGTTTCTCTTCTTCCTGCTTACCGTCTTTGGCCTGATCTTTTTTTCCTTCGTCTTCTTTGCTTTTGGCTTTTTCCCCTTTGTCCTTCTGCTCTCCTTTTTCTTTGCCACCTTTGTCGTCAGAGGATCCTTTATCCGCCGCACCTTCTTTAAATTTGGCAATGACTTCAGTGCTTTGAACCGTATCCCCTTCGTCCTTGAGGATTTCGGTCAGACTGCCATCGGCGGGCGCGACCACTTCCATCACAACCTTGTCAGTTTCGATGTCGACAAGCAATTCATCACGGGAGACCGGTTCGCCAACCTTTTTGTGCCAGGTGGCGATGGAGCCGTCCTGCACCGACTCAGGAAACTGGGGAGCTTTAATATCAGTACTCATTGATTGTCCTTAGCTTTCGCTGTAATTCTTTGTCGCACATATGACTACAACAGCCTGCTATGCGAAGGTCGTTTAAATGCTCAGAGCTTGATTAATAAAACGTTTCTGTTCTTCCAGATGTACCGAGGCGTAGCCTGCCGCCGGTGCCGCTGAGGGATCGCGCCCCACATAGGTTAACGGCAACTTAGGATCGTGATCGTACACAACCCGGCGCATATGATGCTGGCTATGGTACCAGGCGCCCTGGTTCATAGGCTCTTCCTGGCACCAAACCACGTCCTGCAGGCCGCTATAGGGTTCGAGCACATGCTTCAGCGCATCTTCAGGGAACGGATAAAGCTGTTCGAGCCGGACCAGGGCAATGTTGTCGATCTCACGCGCCATGCGCTCTTCAAGCAGGTGGTAGTATACCTTGCCGCTGCAGAGAATAACCCGTTTGACTTTTTCCGGCTCCATTTGCTCGTCAGCGATAACGGTATGGAAGTAACCATTGGCCAAGTCTTCCAGACTGGAGGTAGCCAACTTGTGGCGCAAAATCCATTTGGGACTCATCACCACCAGCGGACGCCGCATGGGCCGAATGACCTGCCGACGCAACATGTGGAACACTTGCGCTGGCGTGGTGGGAATGCAAACCTGAATATTGTGCTCGGCACACAATTGTAGGAATCGCTCCAAACGCGCTGATGAATGTTCCGGACCCTGCCCTTCATAACCGTGGGGCAACAGCATGGTGAGGCCGCAAAGCCGACCCCATTTGTGCTCGCCGCTGGTTATAAACTGATCGATAACCACTTGAGCACCGTTGGCGAAATCACCAAACTGCGCTTCCCAAATGACCAAGCCCTTGGGAGCTGTGGTGGCGTAACCGTACTCGAACGCCAGCACGGCTTCTTCCGACAAGAAGGAGTCGTACAACTCGAAAGACGGCTGCCCTTCTTTCAAACGGTTTAGGGGTGTGTACGCGGTAGCGTCCTTTTGATTGTGTACCGTAGCGTGGCGGTGGGAAAAAGTGCCCCGGCGTACATCCTGGCCAGTGAGCCGCACTTCATAACCTTCATCCAGCAGTGTGGCGTATGCCAAGGTTTCCGCCATGCCCCAATTAATGGGCAGTGCGCCACCGGCCATTTTACGGCGGTCGCTGTAGATTTTGGTCACCTGCTTTTGCACCACTATGCCATCGGGGATCTCGCACATCTTGTGGCCCAGCTCCTGCAAACGCTTGAGCGGATAGCTGGTGTCTCCAGGGGTGTTCCAGTCGTGGCCGATGTAGGGGGACCAATCCACAAACAAGGTACGATCGGGCTCGCTAACCACGCCGTTGGCGACGTTTTCGCCCCGGTCCAGCGCGGCCCGGTAGTTGTCCATCATCTGTTCAGTTTTTTCTGCCGTCACCACGCCGGCTTCAATCAGCTTTTCAGCATAGAGGCCGCGTGTGGTCTTGTGCTTGCGGATGGTTTGATACATCAGCGGTTGAGTGGCGGATGGATCGTCTGCTTCATTGTGACCACGACGACGGTAACAAACCAAATCAATGACGACGTCTTTTTTGAATTCGTAGCGGTAATCGGTGGCCAACTGAGCTGCGAACAGTACGGCCTCAGGGTCGTCCCCGTTCACGTGGAAAATGGGCGCCTCAACCATTTTGGCGACGTCAGTACAGTATTCGGTGGAGCGCAAATCTTCGCGCTTACTGGTGGTGAAGCCCACTTGGTTATTGATGACCAGGTGCACCGTGCCACCGGTACCGTAAGCGCGGGTTTGGGACATTTGGAAGGTTTCCATCACCACGCCCTGCCCCGCAAACGCCGCATCACCGTGCACCACAATAGGCAACACGCGCGCGCCCGTATCGTCATTGCGGCGAGCCTGCCGAGCACGGACTGACCCTTCGACCACCGGGGAAACAATTTCCAGGTGGGAGGGGTTAAAGGCCATGGCCATGTGCATCTCGCCGCCAGGCGTCATAACGTTGGAGGAAAACCCCTGGTGGTATTTCACGTCGCCGGAGGTGTCCACCAAACGTTTGGTGCCTTCAAATTCTCCAAACAGCTCGGAGGGACTCTTGCCGAAGATATTCACCAAAGTGTTTAACCGTCCCCGGTGAGCCATACCCAGAACGATTTCCTTGGCACCGTACTCTCCAGCGCGGTTAATCACAGTATCAACCAAGGGAATGAAGCTCTCGCCGCCTTCCAGACCAAAACGCTTGGTGCCGGGGTATTTGCTGTCCAGGTGCCGCTCCAACCCTTCGGCAGAGGTCAGGCGATCAAGCACGTGGATGCGCTGTTCGTCACTGTACTGCGGACGCGAACGCACACTCTCCAGGCGCTGCTGAAGCCACTGTTTTTCGGCGAAGTTGGTGATATGCATAATCTCTGGGCCCAGAGATCCGCAATAGGTCTTTTCCAAAGCGTCGATAATTTCACGTAGCGGCGCTTCCTCCGCACCGATAAACAGATTTCCCGTATTGAAGACGGTATCCAGATCGGCCTGGGTCAAACCGTGAAAACTCAACTCCAGATCAGGAACCCGCTCCCGCTCCATGAGCGCCAAGGGGTCTAATTGAGCCTTTTGGTGGCCGCGGAAACGGTAGGAGCTAATCAGTTGTAGGACTTTGACTTGTTTGCGCTCGTGCTCGACGCTGACCGAGCCCGCCACGGTGGCGGCGGCGGTGGGCACCTGGCTCTTGGCCATGCGCTCAAATTGCGCGCGGATGACGGAGTGAGGAACGTCCTGGGTCACAACACCTTGAACACGGGGAAGCTGATCGAAGTAACGTCGCCACTCCTCGGAGACGGCGTTTGGATCGTGCAGGTACTGGTCGTACAGATCTTCAACGTAGGCTGCATTGCCTCCGGAGATATGAGAACTACGCCAAAAATGCTCCATGATGCTGTCTTGCATTACACCCACCTTGTCATGGGGAACTTCACCTCTGGGCACAGCCGAGTGCCTGCACTTACTACCTGACCGGCTGCATCGCCTGCGGTCAAATCGGGTGTTCCCCGACGATCCCCTGCTATTGATTCAATAGCTGTTAGCTACATAACGTCTTCTGCTTGTGGCAAAAGCGCCGCTTGGGGGCTGCCGCCTAAGGCCGGCAGCCATGTTTTTCTTCCAACCTCTGGCCCTTTCAAGACCAGGAGATACACAAACGCGCCATAGGGCTGGCCCTGATGGCGCTTTTCAGTCCGAATCGCTCAGCGAATCAGCTAATAATGTTGTAGCGTTCCCCAGCCTTTAATCGGCCCGTAGCAAGAACGCTGTATCAAGTCGCACTTTGCAACAGCATGGTGCGGATATGCCCAATGGCCCGGGTCGGATTCAAACCCTTGGGGCAAACGGCCACACAATTCTGAATGCCGCGGCAACGGAAAACGCTGAACGGATCATCCAGTTTGGACAAGCGCTGTTCCGTCGCATTGTCCCGGCTATCAGCCAGGAACCGGTAAGCCTGTAACAGGCCGGCGGGCCCAATAAACTTGTCCGGGTTCCACCAGAACGAGGGGCATGCGGTCGAGCAGCAGGCACACAAGATACATTCATAGAGCCCGTCCAGCTTGGCGCGCTCTTCCGGTGACTGCAAGCGCTCAATGGCCGGGGCCGGTGTATCGTTCTGCAAATAAGGCTCAACCTTGCGGTATTGCTCGTAAAACTGGCTCATATCAATGACCAAGTCCCGTATGACCGGTAACCCAGGCAGAGGACGCAGAACCAGTTTGTTGTTCTTAACGCACTCGGACAAGGGCTTGATACACGCGAGACCGTTGACACCATTAATGTTCATGCCATCGGAACCACACACGCCCTCACGACAGGAGCGGCGATAGGCCAGACTCGGGTCCTGAGCTTTAAGCAGCTCCAGCACATCCAGCACCATTAAGTCCTTGCCCTGGGTGTCCAGTTCATAGGACTGCATGTAGGGCGCCTTATCGGTGTCGGGATTATAGCGATAAACTTCGACCTTCAACATCATCCGCCCCTTAATAAGTACGTGCTTTAGGTTCAAAGGCTTCCATGCTGGTTGGCGCAAAGTTCACGCCCCGCTTGCCCAGCCGCTTCTCGGCGGGGAAATACATGGAATGGCACAGCCAGTTCTTATCGTCACGCTCTTGATAATCATCTCGAGCGTGGGCGCCGCGCGATTCGGTGCGCTCGTTGGCGGCAATGGCGGTCGCCTCAGCCACTTCCAACAGGTTTTGCAGCTCCAGCGCTTCAATGCGAGCGGTGTTAAAGGAGTTACTCTTATCTTCCAGCGCGACATTTTCGATCCGACTGCGCAGCGCGGCCAGTTTCTTGATGCCTTCTTCCATAAACTCGCCTTTGCGGAAGACGCCGAAGTGATTTTGCATAACGTCCTGCAGCTCTTTGCGCAGAACGGCCGCACCTTCGCCACCCTCTGAGTTGTTCAGGCGGTTGAGGCGCGCGCCCGCTTCTTCCAGGTCGCTGTCCCGGGCTTCCCGGTATTCGACGCCTTCGCGCAGTGCTTTTTCGATGTACAGACCGGAAGCTCGACCGAACACCACCAGATCCAGAAGAGAGTTGCCTCCGAGGCGGTTGGCGCCGTGCACCGATACACAAGCCACTTCACCACAGGCAAACAGGCCGTCAATTGGCACATAATCGCCAGCCGCATTCTGCGTCAGTGCCTGACCGTCCACATTGGTGGGAATACCACCCATCATGTAGTGACAGGTGGGTACGACCGGGATAGGCGCTTTTACCGGGTCTACGTGGGCAAAGGTCCGGGACAACTCACAGATGCCTGGCAGACGACTTTCCAGCACTTCCTCACCCAGATGATCCAGCTTCAGCAGCACGTGATCGCCGTTCTCGCCGCAACCGCGGCCTTCGAGAATCTCCAACACCATGGAGCGGGCCACTACATCGCGGCCAGCGAGGTCTTTGGCGTTGGGCGCGTAGCGCTCCATAAAGCGCTCGCCATCTTTATTGATCAGGTATCCACCTTCACCCCGGCATCCTTCGGTAACCAGAGTCCCGGCGCCGTAGATGCCGGTAGGGTGGAACTGCCACATCTCAATATCCTGGACCGGGAAGCCGGCGCGCAGAGCCATGCCAACGCCGTCGCCAGTGTTGATATGCGCATTGGTCGTGGATGCGTAGATGCGACCAGCGCCACCGGTGGCCAGTACGGTCGCCTTGGAGCGCACATAGACAGTTTCACCGTCTTCTATATTAATGGCGATTACGCCCACCACGGCACCGTCCTGGTTCTTAACCAGATCCACCGCGTACCACTCATTCAAGAAGACGGTATTGCTTTTGATGTTGTTCTGATAAAGCGTGTGCAGCAGCGCGTGGCCGGTGCGATCAGCTGCCGCGCAGGTGCGGGCGGCCTGACCACCGCGACCAAAGTCTTTGGACTGGCCGCCGAACGGACGCTGATAGATACGCCCTTCCTCAGTACGGGAGAATGGCAGGCCCATATGCTCCAATTCAAAGACCGCTTCGGGACCTACGGAGCACATATACTCAATAGCATCCTGGTCACCGATATAGTCCGATCCCTTAACGGTATCGTACATATGCCAGCGCCAGTCGTCTTGGGGATCGGCACTGGCAATCGCGCAGGTAATGCCACCCTGGGCGGAAACTGTGTGGGAGCGAGTCGGAAATACCTTGGTGATCACAGCGGTTTTAAAGCCGGATTTGGCCAGCTGCAGAGCGGCCCGCATGCCCGCACCACCACCACCTATGACGATACCGTCAAAAGAAATCGTGCGCATAACTTAGAATCCCCAAATAATTTCGATACCCCAAAGGGTATATGTCACGGCCACGAGCCCCAGGAACAGCTGACACAGAAGCCGCAGCACCGTGCCCTTGCCGCCCATCACCCGCTCCGTCAGATAGTCGGTTAACACGATCCAAAGTCCGATCCAGGCGTGACCCACGATGGAGATCAAAGTAATCAAGCTAAAAATACGCATCCAAAGCTGATCAAACAGTGCCCGCCATTGGGTGTAGTCCAGCTCTGGTGTTAACAGAATATAGCCCACAAGAAATATCGTATACGCGAGCATAATCAGCGCGCTCACGCGCTGCAGCAGCCAGTCGGCAACGCCGCTACGGCCCAAACTTGTCACGGTGGTTACCATACCCATACTCCTGCCAGAATCATCAAGACCACGGCCAATACCACGGTCAACTGTGCGCCTCTGCGCCCGCCTTTCAAACTCTCACCAATGCCCACATCCATCAGCATGTGGCGTACACCCGCGACCACGTGGTAAGCCAAAGCGGCTAACACAGTCCAGATCACGAACTGCCAAAGCGGCTGCGTGAGTGTTTCCTGGAGCGCGAAAAAACGATCTTCTGAAGCGAGGCTGGCATCGAGCAGCCAAAGCAGAATCGCCACACCTGCGAAAGTAAAGACGCCCGAGATGCGATGAAGAATGGAGACGATGGCGGCGAGAGGAAAAGAAAACTTGGTCAGATCGAGATTGACGGGTCGTTGGTTTTTCACGATTGAAAGTCACCTTCTGGCCCAAGGGGCAGGTTTAGGGGGCGGCGCTAAGCGCTAGAATCATCCTGCGAGCGCGCGATTTCCACTGTGTTCCTAATGCTGGGCCAAGACGGCGCCCACCTCCTGGTAAACACACTGAACAGCGTATCGAGCCTGACGTCTCAGGTCCCGCGAGTCGCGGCGTATTATAGAGAGTACGGCACCGAAACACAAACCCAAAGCTGTGCGCCAAACGTGCCCCACAAAGGTGAAACGCCCCACTTTCGAGCAGTCACACCGCCCCATTTTTGGGCGCAAAATAACGCATTGAGAAATGCAAAAAAAAGTGGCGGTCGCCGAGCCCCCAGGGTGCGGCTGTTTGAGCCTGAAAGTAGGCACCAATGCGATGCTTTCGGGCCGCTACTCCCCCCAAAAGCTATCCGAGCGGCGCTCACTCCTCTATAATGCGGCCACCTAATTGCCTCGACGCAGGGAAACCTTGGCGTCAATGGCCGTAATAAGTAGTTATCCCCAGTGAGTTGACCGGTCTGGCCATCCTGCCATTACCGGAAGCCCTATAGTTTGTAATTACAGGAGTCCGTAATGACTGACAGAAAAGCACGGTTAAGTGTCGACGGCCTGGATGCGTCCATAGACCTGCCCATTTATCCATGTTCTGCCGGCCCCGACGTAATCGATGTCACCAGCCTAACCAAGAAAGGCTTCTTCACCTACGACCCGGGCTTTATGTCCACCGCCGCCTGCGAGTCGAAAATTACCTACATTGATGGAGCCAAAGGCGTATTGCTCCACCGCGGCTACCCGATCGAACAACTGGCCGAACATTCTGACTACCTGGAAACCTGCTATCTACTATTGAACGGCGAACTTCCCTCCAACGAACAACGTGAAGAATTCTCCCAAGCCGTTAAATCACACTCCCAAGTTGACGAATCCGTCGCCGCCCTGATCAAAACCTTCAAGCAAGATGCTCACCCCATGGCCATTATGTGCAGTGCCGTTGGGGCGTTGGCAGCGGTTTACCACGAAACTCTGGACATCACCAAAGAAGAAGACCGCCTGACCACCGCGTATCGGTTGATTGGCCAGATGCCCACACTCGCGGCCATGGTTCACAAGCATCGCCAAGGCGAAGAGTTTGTTGCCTCTGACAGCAGCCTAGGTTATGCCGAAAACTACTTGCACATGACCTTCGGTAAAGCAGGCGAAGCCGCTAAAGTAAGCCCGGTTTTGGCCAAAGCCATGGAGCGTATTTTCCTGCTACACGCCGATCACGAACAGAATGCGTCCACCTCCACAGTACGCCTGTCCGGCTCCTCCGGCACTAACCCGTTTGCCGCCATCGCTGCCGGTATTGCCACACTTTGGGGCCCAGCCCACGGCGGTGCCAATGAGGCTGTATTGACCATGCTGCAGGAAATTGGCAGCGTGGATAACATTGACACTTACGTGGCCAAGGCAAAAGACAAGAGCGACCCCTTCCGACTCATGGGTTTCGGGCACCGCGTCTACAAGAATTTTGACCCGCGCGCCAAAGTAATGAAACAAACTTGCGATGAAGTTCTCTCTGAGCTCGGCCTGGCGGACGACCCACTGTTAGCCATTGCTACTCGTCTGGAAAAAATCGCTCTGGAAGATGAGTACTTTATTCAGAAGAAACTCTATCCGAACGTGGATTTCTACTCCGGCATTATCATGAAAGCCATCGGTATACCGCCCGAGGCATTCACGGTAATTTTTGCCACTGGCCGCGCCGCTGGCTGGTACGCCCACTGGAATGAAATGGTCAGCGCACCGTACAAAATCGGCCGCCCGCGCCAGCGGTACACCGGCTACACCACGCGCGAATACCCGAGCAAATAAGCTCAACAATCGCGTACAAAAAAGGGCCCTTCGGGCCCTTTTTTGTTTTAGGAATGACAGGGAGTGCGGGAACGACGGGGAAGACTTTAGCGGGCGTGCGGAGAGCAACCTAGCCTTTCCGTTTTCGTCATGCCCGCGAAAGCGTACTGCTGTCCAGAATAAATGGGCTAGTTAGCAACTTCGTAAGCAAGCCCTCGGGCCGCGCAGGGTGAGTGTTCAGCAAATGTCGTAAACCCCTCCCTGGGGACTGCCTCAAAAGGTCCCTCTTTTGAGGCTTGCTGAACACTCCCCCTGCACGCCCCCAGTAGCCTTAGACTATGGCATTCTTTTCCCAAACCCAGGCAAGAATACCTTAGTTGCTGCAACGGAGGCACTTCGCAGGAGGCTTTTCGAAACTCTCACAAGAGGGACCTTGTGAGAGAGCCCCCAGGGATGGGTCCACGGCGTTTTCGAAAAGCCTCCTGGGAAGTGCCTGGGACTCCTCTTACGAAGTGCTCGTTAGCAGCCAACTTTCGAGTGTCCGACACTCAAAACTGTCGCGAATCCGCGCAAATCTTGGCTCTCCAGCATCCACCCAAAATCATTCCGGACAGCAGTGCGCTTTCGCGGGAATGACTGGAAAAGGCTGGAATGACTACGAGAACGAGAGCAACCGGGACGACCGGATCGATTAGAAGCGTCGGAAGCAGGTAGAGGATCTCGCATGCATGCTTAACCCTCTACCTGCTTCGATAGGAGAGATGCCTAAAAACTGGCTTCAGCCATTAGCCACAACTTTTGGGTATCCGAACCGAAATCATTGGCACTGTAGTCGGCATACTTCAGAAGCAGGTTCACCGGCCCTACCCGCTTGGCCGCACTGAATCCAATCTCTCGCCCGTAGCTGATACTACCCTCGTTGGAAGAAAGATCGTGGTACGCCAAACCGAAATTGATCCCCGCAAGCTGTGCACCAAGGGATACATAAATATCCTCAATGCCTGTTCCCGGTGTTTCTAGAAAACGATCCGTCCAACCTTGGAAAGCATGCAGGGTTGCCAGAGGTGTGGCGAAACCGACTTCTCCGTCGTCCGAACCGAGAACTTCATAGCCAACTTTGGCACTGACCGGCCCAAACTTTCCGGCTACTTCCGCAAGCATGTAGTCCGTGGAATAATCCAAAGGGCTGTCGCCGGCATCGCTTTGAATGGCGTACTCCAAGGTGTAGGACCATTGCGGATTGATCGTTCCCAGCCAGCGCACACCGAAAGTATCACTGGATAAAGCCGGAGCGCTTTCGTTGTCGATCAAATACGCATAGCCAGTGAGCTTACCGACACCAAAACCACGATATTGAGCGTTAAATAAATGAGTGTCCTGGCGGTGATCGCCGATCACATTCTGCTCACCAAAAATACGGTTCACATTGTCCACATAGGCGTAAAAAAGTGTTGTGTCTGCCAGGCTTTCATTGCGAACCGAAAAAGCATCGTAGGTCTGCTCGTTCTGCCGCCAGCCAACTCCACCCACAAAGCGTTGGTTATCAAGCAGTATGCGTTGACGCCCCAAACGAGCTTCTGTTTCCCCTTGCGTGTAGGAAAAGTAAGCTTGATTAACTTCTGTGCCTTCAGGATCGGCTATGATGGCTGTACCCGGATTCTCAGTATCATTAAGCGCGGTACGGTAATCTACTGTCCCCACCTCGGTGACATCATCCATTTCCAACATTAAACGGAAGCCATGAAAACTGCCCGACGTGTAACTCAGACGTGTACGCAACGTCAGCGCATCCGAATCACTCAGGCCATCCCAACTGACGTCTTCATAGCGCAGCCGAAAATTTAATCCGACCTCACCTGAGGATAAAGCTTCCGACAAATCGGTCTGCGCTTGCACGGCCGCGCCACTAAAACAAGTTAAGGCCAAGGCCGTAGTTACACCGACAAGGGTGGTTTTCTTCATGGGGCTTCTCCAATTCGATTGATGTCAAAATGATGAAAGCGCGAATCGCAGTGGGGCATCAACGGAATTCCCATTTATGCAACGTCGTCATCAGCTAAGCGTCAGCAAAGCTTATGCCAGCGAAGGCATTCGGGCTCGAAAAATAAAATTTTCAGAATAAAATCATGCGCATAGCGAAACGGTCGGACAGAAAGAAGATTCGCACGAAAGATTGCCCTCGCCCCCTTATGGGGATCCACCCTGTAGCGTGCTCCACAAGCCTCCAAACTGGCGGCGCGGAAACGCCCCTAAATAACGCATTTTCCTGTTCAGGATAGAGTGAGTGTGCACCAAATTAAAGTATTCCCTTATGAGTACTCACTTTTGGCTAAGCCCGCCCAGCTCCGATTAATGATCATCCTTGGACGCTCAGCGGGGGGTCGGCATTCAATACGCGGGAATGGCTGGTGCCGGCTCAGAGTCAGCGCCGGATGAGATAGGAGAAACTGCCACGAGCGAAGACAACCCTCCTCGTACCGATGCCCCCAGCCGGGGCTGATCAAGATTTTCCCACAGAGCTTTGAACAGACTGACGTCTATTTCCATCCGGGCGGAGCCAGTCGTGGCGGTATTCACGGTAGAGATAGCCGGTGCCCTCGGCCAGTCCGGCCCTGGCAGCCAGCGCCATAATGGACAACATAGCAAGCCCGTGCTCGGCCAATAACTCCGTAGCCGCATCAGCAACCGGGCCGGTTTGGCGCCTTATTCGGTCTCGTCCAGCCCTCAGGCTCCTTTATGTGAGCCACAATGTTCAGTAAAACCCTCTATTTGGCACCGTCGGCCACAATTTCTGCGTAGTGAAGCAACCCTGCCGCCCCTTTGTGGTCAACGTACTGGGCCTATAGTAGTATCATAGCGGGGTTTACTAAGAAGCCCAGTGAAGTGGCCCAAGGTGAACAACTCATTGCAGAGCTGGCCTCTATCCAGTTAATGAACCAGGATTTACGTATTATGCAGATTGTCTCCAAGCCGTTGTTCAAGTGGTCCGGCCTGTGTGCCCTCCTGGTCGCCGCCCAGCTAGCGTTTGCCGCCGCTGTAGAGCCGCTTCAATACACCCAGCAGCATCAGAAAACCACGGCGGAAATTGTCCAGCAGCTCACGCAAAAACACTACCGGGGACAGGCTCTGGATGACAGCGTATCTGTTCAATATTTGAACAACTACCTGAGAGGGCTAGACCCCGCCAAGAGCTTCTTTTTTCAAGCCGATATCGACGCTTTCGAAGCTCATAAAGACAAATTTGACGACTATCTCAAAAAAGGCGACCTCAAGGTTCCGTTTGAGATTTTCAACGTCTACCGTCAACGCCTCACCACCCGCCTGGAGTCGGTGATCGCTGAGCTGGAAAGCGAAGACATCAGCTTCGATTTCGAGAAAGATGAGGTTCTGGTCACGGACTGGGACAAAGCCGAGTGGCCGAAGGACAAGAAAACCGCCGATGAACTCTGGCGTAAGCGTATTAAGTCCAACTTACTGAGCCTGAAGCTCGCCGGAACGGACATCGAGGAAGGTAAAGAAATCCTTCACCGCCGCTTTACCAATCAATTGCGCCGGGCCAAGCAACAGGACCAAGAAGACGCGTTTGGGGTCATTATCAACTCCCTGACGACTCTGTACGATCCGCACACCAATTACCTGTCCCCGCGGACGCTGGAAAATTTCAACATCAATATGTCCCTATCCCTGGAGGGCATTGGCGCCGTGCTGCAAACTGAGGATGAGTACACCAAAGTTATGCGCTTAGTGCCCGCTGGCCCTGCTGACAAGCAAGGTCAACTCAGACCGGCAGACCGAATTGTGGCGGTTGGCCAGGGAGAGGAAGGCGAGATGATGGACATCATCGGGTTGCGCCTTGACGAAGTCGTTGAGCAAATTCGCGGCCCGAAAAACACCGTGGTGCGCCTGAGAGTGCTGCCCGCGAATGCGGCTGCTGATAGCAGCACTAAAACTATTCGCATCACGCGCGAGAAGGTTAAGCTGGAAGAGCAAGCGGCCCAAAAAGACGTATTTGAGCTGCGAGACAATGACCAGACCTTTAAGCTCGGCATAATCAAAGTGCCAACGTTTTATATGGATTTTGAGGCCTACCGCAAGCGCGATCCAGAATACAAAAGCACCACCCGCGACGTATATCGCCTGCTGCAGGAGCTGGAAAAGGAAAACGTCGATGGCATCATCGTGGACCTACGCAGCAACGGCGGCGGCTCCCTGCAGGAGGCCACTACCCTAACGGATCTGTTTATTGATCAGGGGCCCGTGGTGCAGATTCGCCAAACCAATGAGATGATTTCTCGAAATTTTCGCTCCCATTCCCGAGCCGCCTACCGAGGCCCGATTGTCGTACTGATCGACCGCATGAGCGCTTCCGCTTCGGAGATTTTCGCCGGAGCCATACAGGATTATGGGCGCGGCATTGTGATCGGCACTCCCACATTTGGTAAGGGTACTGTGCAGTCGCTGATCCCTTTGAATAAAGGCCAGCTGAAAATTACCGAATCGAAATTCTACCGGGTTTCCGGTGAAAGTACCCAGCATCGGGGCGTGGTCCCTGATCTGGAGCTACCCAGTATGGTAAACATTAATCAAGTCGGTGAAGGCACATATGACTACGCCTTGCCCTGGGATAAAATTCACAGGGTGCCACACGCCACCTACTTTGACATTGAAGCCTTGCTCCCAGAGCTTAGAGGGCGCCATGATCAACGCACGGAACGAGACCCGGATTTGCGATTCCTTGCAAAACAGCGCGCTCTGCTGGAAGAAAACGACGACCGCACCAGCGTGTCGTTGAACAAGCAGCAACGTCGCGCCGAACAGCACTCATTGGAAGAGCGCATGTTGGTCCTTGAGAACGAGCGTCGCAAAGCGAAAGGTCTGGAGCCTTACAAAAGTTATGCGGCAATTCGGGACAACGGCAGTGCGGATACGGAAGAGGACAGCGCCGCGGCAGAACTCGAAGCTCACCGCTCTGGCGCCATAGATCCTTACAACGACCCCTTCCTCAGCGCTGCGGGTCACGCGCTGATCGACTTTATTCAATTGAATCGTAAACTCGAAGAATCGGATAAAGTCGCTAACTTCTAACTCGTCAGATTCAAGGGCGGTTCCTGGAGCGCCAGGAACCGCCCTTTCGTACAAATAATAATGGATTAAACCTATGCTAGCGGTTTCCTTTAACGTCAACAGTATTCGTATACGCCTGCACCAACTCCAGAGCCTTGTCGACAAATATCAGCCCGATTTCATTGGCCTTCAGGAAACGAAAGTGGATGACCCAGAGTTTCCGGAAGAGGCCATCGCTGAAATGGGCTATCAGGTGCACTATCACGGCCAGAAAACTCATTACGGCGTTGCACTCTTGTCCAAACATCCGTTCAAGCGGTCCTTTAAAGGTTTCCCCACCGACGGCATCGAATCTCAGCGGCGCTTTATTGGCGGCGTTTTTGACTCCCCTCTGGGCGGCGAAATCGCGGTAATGAACGGGTATTTCCCACAAGGGGAGAGCCGTGATCATCCAATTAAATTTCCTGCCAAGGAAAAGTATTACGCTGACCTGCTCAATTTACTGAAGCAGGAGTTTGACCCCAAGCAGCAACTGCTGCTGATGGGCGACATGAATGTGTCCCACCAGGATTGCGACATCGGCATTGGCGAACAAAACCGCAAACGCTGGTTAAGAGATGGCAAATGCAGTTTCTTACCGGAAGAGCGGGAGTGGTTGCAGCGGGTGCTGGATTGGGGACTGAAGGACACCTTCCGAGAGCGTACGCCGGAAACCGAAGCCCTCTACAGCTGGTTTGACTATCGCAGCAAAGGGTTCGAGCGGGAGCCGCGTCGCGGCCTACGGATTGACTTGGTACTGGCAACCGAGCCGCTGCAGGCGCGCTGCGTCGCCACAGGTATTGATTATGAGATACGGGGTATGGAAAAACCTTCCGATCACTGCCCTGTGTGGGCCAAGTTCGAATAATCCAACGCCGCGCCAATCAATATCCGCGGGTATGTGGCTCACCTTCAAATTCAAAAAAAACGCCTGGCAGCAAGCTGCGCAGGCGTAAATGGTGAGCTCCACAAAAAACTTCTGGTAAAAGCTGAATGATCGCGCGGATGAGCGGCTGTTGCCGCTCATCCGATCAGTGGATTTTCAAGCGATAGGATTCACCGGCGCGAGCCTGGAATAAGCGCAGCTCGCCCTCACCTCGCAACTCAACGGTTCTTCCGGTCGATGCATTTTTCAGCTCATGGTCTTTGGCCAAGGCACTGGATCGAATAGCGAGTTCACCATCGCGACCCGCAAGAAGCTTGGCTTCCACCAGCTCCCCGTTGGCCCAACGGAAGTCCACGGTGACATCACCGCGGGCACGCAGACCACTGACAGAGCCTTCAGCCCAGACGTTTGGCAAAGCGGGCAGCAGGTGAATTTCCCCACCGTGACTTTGAATGAGCATTTCAGCTACGCCTGCCGTTGCGCCGAAGTTGCCATCAATTTGAAACGGTGGGTGGGTATCCCACAGGTTGGCCAGGGTACTGTCGCGAAGCTGGTCTGTCAGTAATTTATGCGCGCGATCACCATCGCCGAGACGGGCCCACAAATTGACCTTCCAGGCTTGAGCCCAACCGGTACCGCCGTCTCCGCGGGCCTCCAGCGTGCGGCGGGCAGCGTTCGCTAATTCAACCTGCTGACTGGGTACAATCTGCCGACCGGGGTGCAGAGCGAATAAATGGGATACGTGGCGGTGCTCACTTTCAGGGTCATCCAAATCCAGTTTCCACTCCTGTAATTGACCCCAGGAGCCGATGCGCAAGCCCGGATCCAGGCGTTTGAGCGCTTGCTCGAGCCGACCGGCAAAGTCGTCTTCTCCCAACAGCTCGGCTGCTTCTTTGGTGTTGGTGAATACGTCGTACACCAATTGTTGGGACATGGCGGCACCAATGGTGAAATCGCCGTGTTCGGGAGAATAACTGGGAGATACCACCAGAGCTCCGTCGTTGGGATCTTCGATCAGCGCATCAAGCCATACTTGGGCGGCACCGCGCATGACCGGGTAGGCCCGCTCGCGCAAAAACGTCTCATCGCCATTAAACAGATAATGCTCGTAGTAGTGTTGGGCCAGCCAGGCACCGGCTTCCGGCTGCCAGAATGCGGTTGGCCACTGAATGACGCCGGTAAAACCCCAAATGTTGGTGTTGAGAAACAGCGTCCAGCCATCCGCGCCCAGCAGCTTGCGGGCGGACTTTGTGCCGGGCTCCACAAGGCTGTCAATGAAGTCAAACAGTGGGCCGGTGGTCTCCGACAAATGGGTAACTTCCGCTGGCCAGTAATTCATTTGCAGATTGATATTGACGTGGTAATCGGCGTTCCAAGGCGGATTGTTGGAGTTGTTCCACACGCCCTGAAGGTTAGCGGGCAGTGAACCGTCACGGGATGAACCGATCAGCAAGTAACGGCCAAACTGAAAGTACAGATTCTCCAGGGCGCGACTGGCCTCCGGGGTGGTCTCGCCGGCGTTGTGGGCGCTGAGCAACTCTGGTGTAGGCATTTCCGGCATTTGCTGACCAAGGTCCAAACTCACCCGGCCGAACAGAGCACTATGGTCCTTAATATGCGTGGCCAGCAGATTCTCGTAGCCTTTAGCGGCAGCGCGCTCCACAGTCCGCTCCACCTTCGGTAGCGGGTCGGAACCCCGGTAATGGGGATACTGTTGAGCGTAATCGGTTCCGGCGGACAGAAGCAGCACGGCTGAGTCAGCGCCGTGCACGGTCAGCCGGTCCTCGGTGTACCCAGTCTCTCCGCCTTGCGCGATCAGACGCACCTGGGTTGCATAGGCCAGGCCGTTATCATGCAGTGCACCCGACAGAGTGATTTGCCCCGGTGCAACCCGGTAATCCGCGGAGCGGTTGTCGGACGTTTCCAGCCCGGCGGTAAAGCTGATTTTGCCTTTTTCGCTAGCGGACACGCGCATAACGATCACGCCATCTGGGTAGCTGGCGAAGTAATCCCGACGGTAGGTTACACCGTCAACGTCAAAACTGACGCGGGCAATACCGCGAGCCAGATCCAGCTCGCGTCGATAGTTTTTTACTTCCCCGACTGGCTCGTAATCCAAAACCAAATCGGCAAAGGTCTGGTAGTCGCCGTAATTCTGCACCGGACGACCCAATTTTTCGGCCACGGTTTCAGGGCTCAGAGCGCCCTTTTCCGCCAGCTCATCCCGAACAGTTTGTAACGCTTCAAGCTGAGGCTCCTCAGGTAAGCCATAGTCATAATCACGGCCCTCAGCCGGGCCGCCCGTCCAGAGTGTTTTCTCGTTGTATTGCAGGCGCTCTCGCTCGATGCCACCTTCTACTGCGACGCCCATGGCCCCGTTACCGATGGGTAGCACCTCTCCCTCCCACTCAACGGCGGGACGGTCAAACCAGATTACTAAGGAGGGATCGGCTGGCTCTTCACCACCCGGAGACTGAGCGCAGGCCACCAAAAGGATGCCAAGCGCTACCAGCGCTCCCCGGACTAGTGCACGAATGCTAAGAATAGACGTAGGACTACTTGCTGAGATCAAATTGACACCCTGATATTTTATTGAGCTTATACGCGGGATCACTGAGCTGAGGCATGAAGACGCCGGGTAGCCGCCGCGCGCAATGGTCCGCTTCCCCTGAGCGGGACAAGGGTAGTTATAGTGGTTTTTTTTCATTAGTGCAATATTTTTCTTATGTGATAATCAGTAATTACGTCTGCACAGGAGGCCGTATGGACTGTAGCGAGAGCCCCCTTCTCCCATCATGGGGCATCACGTAAACTGACCCAATCTTCGCAGAGAAAAATCCTATGGGACACCCAGCATCCTACTCCATTATGCCTGTCGAGTGGACGCCCCATGAGCGGAGCCTCACAGCACTGCGGCGAACCGTGTTTATGCTCGAGCAAGGGGTCAGCGAAGCGGACGAATGGGACGGGCTTGATGACCAGGCACAACACTTCCTGGTCATTTCGCAGCAGCAGGCCATCGGAGCCGCTCGGGTGGTGAAGCACCGCGAGCAGTCGATCTATCATATTGGCCGGGTGGCTGTGCTGGCTGAGTACAGGGGACTTGGAATAGGCTCTGCATTAATGAACAAAGTGATTCGATGGTCTAAGAAAGATGCCCTGCCAGAGAACGCGAACATTGAACTCAATGCGCAGGTGGACCGGCTGAATTTCTATCGGCGTTTAGGCTTTGTTGAACACGGCCCCACGTTTTTGGACGCTGGCATTGTGCATCAAGCTATGTTTTTTCAGGGCGAAGGAGCGATATTGTGAGCAAAGTATCCGCTGTCAGCGATGACTTACTGCTGTTGGATTGCCTGGAGGATTTTCAAACGTATACTGCTGACTTGTGCACAACTGCTCGCCGACATCTGGACATTCTAAGCCACTCCCTCGATCCATCAGTATACGAACACCAGGACTCAGTCGCCGCCATTTCAGCTTTGGCCCGAGCTCACCGCCTCGCGCGGGTACGCATTTTGGTCCGGGATACTCAACCGCTAATTGAGCGCGGCCACCCACTGGTCCGCCTGGCTCAGCGCCTGCCAACCAAGATAGAGCTGCGCAAACAAGTCGTGGAACCGGAGAATACCGACATGGCCTTTCTACTCGCTGACCAGGAGCGGGTTTTGTATAAAAACGATGATCGGGAATACCGGGGCTTTGTCAATTTTCAAGCACCCGCCGAAGTTCGGTCACTGCGGGAGGCGTTCACCCGCGCCTGGGAAAACGCCGAAGCGGACCCCCACTTACAACGCTTACACCTATAGAAGTTCCTCTCCCTAACTCGCTTCGGCCTGTGCCGCCGACGGCCCTACATTAATTGATCAAAATCAATTGCCCAGGCTAACGACGAGCATCGCTAAGAAAAAGCCCCCAAAATAGCTTTTTAAAGCACTTTTTTGTTGCTTAGGTGCGCTTTATCCTTTATATATAGTGCGCGCCACGAGCTTGAAGCCGAAAACCCTATAAATAAAGGGGTTTGGTGGCCCGATGGCTGTACACATTCACTGGATTAAAAAAGGAACTCACCATGGCTGCTCGTAAGACCACTGCCAAAAAAGCACCGAAGAAAGCCCCCGCCAAGAAAACCGCCGCTGCGGCAACCTCCAACCGCAAAGTCAAAGCTGTCAGTGAGCGTTACAACAAAACCCAGATCTTGAATCAGATCTCTGAAAACACCGAATTGAGCAAAAAGCAGGTTCAAGCGGTATTGGACGAGTTAACCCTGATCATTGAGGGCCATGTGAAGAAGCGTGCCTGTGGCGAGTTCGTTCTGCCCGGCTTGCTGAAGATCACCACAGTGAAAAAGCCCGCCACCAAAGCGCGCAAAGGCATCAACCCCTTCACTGGCGAGGAAACCGTTTTTAAAGCCAAGCCTGCCAGCACCGCCGTTAAAGTACGGCCCCTGAAAAAGCTTAAGGAAATGGCAGTTTAAGCCGGATCCCCTACAAAAAACCCCCAAATTTGGGGGTTTTTTTGTATTCACTTCAGTACTTCAAAATCCTCACCAACCAGGGCGTTTCGCAACAACTCCAGACGCTCCTCCAGCAGCTTAGGGTCGTAGCTTTTGGCTTCAACCACCCCCCAAATGGGTTTGGGCCATGCGGGATCCTCCTGAAACCTGGCCACATGGTGTAGGTGCAATTGCCGCACCTGATTGCCCAGTGCTGCCACGTTCATTTTATGCGCATCAAAAATACTGGTCATGGTTTCCGCCAATCGACTCGACTCCCGAATCAACTGGAGTTGATCCTCGCCGGACAAGTGGTGGATCTCAAAGACATCCTCTCGCTGCGGCACCAGAATACACCACGGATAATTGGCGTCCTTACTGATCAGCAACAAAGAGAGCGGAAAGCGACCTACGGGCAGAGTATCTTCCGCAAGTTGTGGGTGCAGCTGAAACATGTCTGGCTCCTATTAACAGTCCCGTCGATAATTGCAGCTTAGCCGTCGAGGCGCTGGGTGTGGCTGTACCCCGACGGTGAACCGCCGTAGAATAGCTCCATACTTTAACTTTCATTATAGCCACTAAGAAGCCCAACTATGCGTTCCAGCCGTTTTTTACTCGCCACTTTGAAAGAAACTCCCGCCGATGCCGAGGTAATCAGTCACCAACTGATGCTGCGCGCCGGCATGATCCGCAAGCTTGCCTCGGGTCTGTACACCTGGATGCCACTGGGCTTACGGGTGTTGCGTAAAGTAGAGCGCATTATTCGCGAGGAAATGGATCGTTCAGGCGCCCAAGAAGTGTTGATGCCGGTGGTGCAACCAGCGGAGTTGTGGGAAGAATCTGGACGTTGGCACGAGTATGGTCCGGAACTGTTGCGCATCAGCGACCGGCACGACCGAGCCTTTTGCCTGGGCCCGACTCACGAAGAGGTCATCACCGCGTTGATACGCGGGGAGATCACCAGCTACAAGCAGCTGCCTGCCAACTTTTACCAGATTCAAACCAAGTTCCGGGACGAAATCCGCCCCCGTTTCGGCGTTATGCGTTCTCGAGAATTCATTATGAAGGACGCCTACTCCTTCCATTTGAATCAAGAGTCTTTGCAGGAAACTTATCAGCTAATGCATCAGACCTACTGCTCGATCTTTGACCGCATTGGGCTGGACTACCGGCCCGTACTGGCGGACACCGGCTCCATCGGTGGTGCCTTTTCCCACGAATTTCACGTGTTGGCCGCCAGCGGGGAAGATGCCATTGCCTTTAGCGACAGTGGAAACTACGCCGCCAATATTGAAAAAGCTGAAGCCATAGCCCCTTTTGGCCAGCGTCCGGCGCCGAGTGCTGAGCTGAAATCTGTACCGACACCAGGGCAAAATTCCATCACTCAGGTGGCGGAATTTCTTAAAGTCGACCCGGAGCAGACGGTCAAAACATTGATCGTTTTAGGCCAAGCCGAGGAAGGACAAACCCAGCCCTTGGTCGCTCTGGTATTGCGCGGCGATCACCAGCTCAATGAAATCAAAGCCGAGAAATTGCCTGCGGTCGCGGCACCGCTTAGCTTCGCTTCAGAGGAACGCATTCAGAGTGAACTGGGTGCGAACGTCGGCTCACTCGGTCCAGTGGGTTTAACAATTCCTGTTCTGGTTGACCACGCTGCGGCTCACTTGGCGGACTTCGTTTGTGGCGCCAACCGCGATGATCATCATTACATCGGGACTAACTGGGAGCGGGACGCCCACCCAACCGCCGTGGTCGACATCCGCGACGTGGTAGCCGGCGATCCAAGCCCAGACGGCCAGGGAACCCTGGAGATCAAACGAGGCATCGAAGTCGGGCATATTTTCCAATTGGGAACAAAGTACAGCGAAGCTCTGAACGCCCGGGTGCTGGACGAAAACGGCAAGGAACAACCCATGGTTATGGGGTGTTACGGCATCGGCGTAACCCGCGTTGTCGCCGCGGCCATCGAACAGAATCACGATGACCGTGGCATCATCTGGCCAGACGCCATTGCTCCTTTCCAACTCGCCTTGGTCCCCATCAACGCCCACAAGTCCCCCGCGGTGGCAGACCAATGCGAGCGTTTGTACCAGGAACTGACGGCTGCTGGAATTGATGTGTTGTTCATGGATGAGGAAAAAGCCCGTCTGGGCGTGATGCTAGCCAATACCGAACTGATGGGCATACCCCATCGAGTGGTCATAGGAGACCGAGGTCTGGAAGCCGGCGCCGTGGAATACCAAAGCCGCCGCGCAGGCGAAAAACAAGACATACCGCTAAATGACATAGTCTCGTTTCTGCTAGAGCGTCTGACTAGCCACTGACCGTTTCCCTGACAACCACGCGCTCGATCGCTCACTCCAGCGGTCGGCGTGTGGTTTTTCTCTAGGACTTGCTTGGGGAGCGGGATCGAGGCGTAAACTTAGCAGGTTCAAGCCATTCCACTAAGGGAACAGCGTTCGAATTTGATCACTGGTAAACCCCCGATACTGAAGAAAACGCATTTGCTTTGCCTTGTCTTTGGGGGACTCTGGACGCTCACCACCAAAACGCCGCTCCCGAACCTCGCGCGCCAGATCCCACCAAAGGGAATCGCTTGGATCAAGCAATGCGGACAGCAACTCTTCTGATACGCCTTTTTGCCGCAACTCCTGCGCGATGCGCACCGGACCCTTGCCCTGGCGGATACGCATCGTCATAAACGCCTCTGCGTAGCGCTCGTCGCATTGCAGCTTATCCTTGCGCAACTGGGCCACCACCTGCTCGATCAGATTTTCATCATCGCAGCGTCGCCGCAATTTTTGGCGCAATTCTTCAGCACTGTGCTCGCGCCTGGCCAAACAGTTCATGGCTGAAAAACGCAGGCTTGCAGCGCTGACCTCTGGGCTGTCAGTGGGGAAACTAGACATAAGGAGGCCCGCCTGAACTTAACGTACGGGCGGGAATTGACTCAGGATATCGACCATTGCTGCCGACAAGATCTCCCGTTGGCGACTGGGGTCGGCTCTATCATGTATGCGCTCTTCCGCCACTCCACGCCAAATGGGCTGCCCGGTTCTGCCATCGACGATATCTACAATCAAACTGCCCTGATTGTAAACTCTGGGGGTAGGAGGAGGCCCATAGTGTAAGCGATGAAAGGGGCCAAAGCCGTAGTAGCCAAAGCCGTAGCGCTGATCAAAACTGCGCATATCCAACCGCTCTTCCATGACGATATGGTAACGGACTCGGAAGTCAGCCAGCTCGCGATTTCGAACCGGTTCATAGCGCTGACCCAACTGGTCAACAATGACCCTTTGCAGGTGTTGAATGGTAAAGGGAGAAATGAGCAGATTCTGCTCAGCGACTTGCCTCGACTCGGCGACATAAAACGTTCTCAGATTCGCGTAATCGTAGGCCGTGTCATAGTCAGTCATTACCGAGGGGCGGGTAGCACACGCCGTCAAAAGAAGCAGCAGACCCCACACCAAACCTAGTTTTAACCGGACCATAAACACCCCTCAAAAATGCCCAATCCGCCAAACAGTTAGGCGACCGACTTATAGAGCTAAGACTTTTTGCCCAAACACAAGTTCAAGTCGCCATACTCTTTCACCTACAGGGAAAACGTCAAGAGTTTTCCGCAGTCGGCTCAGACACAGGAGCATCGCCCTTGGTCGGAGCTGGCGGTAACAACTCTTCCCGCACACGCTTCTCCAACTCTTGAGCTATTTTGGGGTTTTCCTGCAAATACTTGCTGACGTTGTTTTTACCCTGGCCAATCTTGTCACCCTGGTAGCTGTACCAGGCTCCGGCCTTATCGATCAGACCAAACTTGACCCCATAGTCGATGATTTCACCCAGGCGATTAATGCCCGTGCCGTACAAAATCTGAAATTCGGTCTGCTTGAATGGCGGCGCAACTTTGTTTTTGACCACTTTAACCCGGGTTTCGGAACCAATGATTTCCTCACCCTCTTTTACTGCGCCGATACGCCGAATATCCAGCCGCACCGAGGAGTAAAATTTGAGCGCGTTGCCGCCAGTAGTGGTTTCAGGGTTGCCGAACATAACCCCAATTTTCATACGAATCTGGTTAATAAAAATCACCAGGCAGTTGGCGTTTTTGATGTTCCCGGTGATCTTGCGCAGGGCCTGAGACATGAGTCGGGCTTGCAGACCCACGTGATGGTCACCCATCTCGCCTTCAATTTCCGCGCGCGGAGTCAAAGCGGCTACCGAGTCAACAACCAGCACATCAACCGCTCCGGAGCGCACCAGCATATCGCTCACTTCCAGCGCCTGCTCACCGGTATCGGGCTGGGAAATGATTAGATCGTCCACGTTGACGCCCAGCTTTTCGGCGTAAATGGGATCCAGCGCGTGCTCAGCGTCAATAAAGGCACAGTTGCCACCCTGGCGCTGGGCTTCGGCAATCACTTGCAGCGTTAAGGTGGTTTTACCGGAGGATTCCGGACCATAGATTTCCACCACACGTCCCTTGGGCAGGCCACCAATGCCGAGGGCGGCGTCAAGACCGATTGAACCGGTGGAAATGGCGGGTATGGCCACTCGCTCCCGGTCCCCCATACGCATGACGGTACCTTTACCAAACTGGCGTTCTATCTGTCCCAGCGCCGCAGCCAGCGCCTTTTCTTTATTCGCATCCATCCGACACCTCAATCTATCAAGTTAGTGAACTTAGAGAGCTCTGAACGAGTCCAGCGGCTCCCTAGACAATGCCCGGCTTGTTGTTAGTTCCGCCAGCTATTGCGCGGCCGACTCGCCGACCGATGATGAGAGCATACACCAAAAACCTGTATACGCAAACAGGTATAGTTGTTTATACAGGGTTTTCGGGATTTTTACAGACCACCAAGAGCTCGCGTAAGGCCGCGACAATCGACTGCCGGCGCACTTCCGCCCGGTCCCCGGCAAAATGGTAACAATGGGTACGCCGCCAGCCCGTAGCCAGACCCCAACCCAGCCACACAGTGCCCACGGGCTTCTCCGCTGTTCCACCCCCGGGGCCGGCAATGCCGGTCACGGCAACAGCCAGATCCGCGCCCGAGACGCGCAGAGCCCCATCGACCATCTGTAAAGCCACCGCTTCGCTAACAGCACCTTCGGCCTCAAGCACGTCGGGGTCAACCCCCAGCAACTGGCGCTTTGCATTGTTGGCGTAGGTAACCAAACCGTAGTCAAACCAGGCAGAACTGCCTGCGATATCCGTAACCGCAGCGGCAATGCCACCACCAGTGCAGGACTCGGCAGTGCTCAAACGCCAACCGCGTCGGTGCAGAGCTCCACCAAGTTCAGTGGCAAGCTGAAAGACAGTCATATCATGGGGGAAATCAGTCATGGCATCCCGACCTCTTAATCTGGCCAAGGTATTCCAGCAGCGGCCCGAGTGCAAGGCTTTTGAGCCCCACCCGATTGCCGTAGAATAGCGCGGAAATCTGCCCACCCCGAAACAGGCATCAAGAACCCCTTATGTTGAAAAATGCGGAATCACCCAACGCCCATACGCCCATGATGCAGCAGTATTTACGCATTAAGGCCCAGCACCCGCACGAACTGGTGTTCTACCGCATGGGTGATTTTTACGAGCTGTTCTACGAGGATGCCAAGCGTGCCGCGCAGTTGCTGGATGTCACCTTAACCGCCCGCGGTAAATCCAACGGCGAGCCGATCCCCATGGCGGGCATTCCCTATCACGCCGCCGATGGCTATCTCGCCAAGTTGGTTCGAGCCGGGGTCTCAGTGGCCATTTGCGAGCAGATTGGGGACCCGGCTACCAGCAAGGGCCCAGTGGAGCGCAAGGTGATGCGCATTGTCACTCCGGGGACGCTGAGTGATGAAGCGCTGATGGACGCTGGCCGGGACAATTTGCTGGTGGCGGTGCATCAACACGACGACACCTACGGCATCGCCTCATTGGATATGGCCAGCGGGCGTTTTCTGGTTCTTGAAGTCCAGGGGCTTGATGCGGTTCTGGGTGAACTCCAACGATTGGACCCGGCCGAACTGCTGATCAACGATGACCTGACAACGCCGGAGCTTGAGGAACAACGCCGGGGAGTGCGCCGGCGCGCACCCTGGGAATTTGAGCTGGACACCGCACGGCGCCTGCTAACGCAGCAGTTTGGCACCCAGGATCTGGCCGGCTTCGGCTGCGACCATTTACACACGGCCATCGCCGCCGCCGGTTGTCTGCTGAACTACGCCCGGGAAACCCAGCGCACCGCCCTACCCCATGTGCGCTGCCTCAGCTTTGAGAACCACGACCAGGCGGTAATGATGGACCCCGCCACCCGGCGTAATTTGGAGCTGGACACCAACATGGGCGGTGGCGAGGAGAACACCCTCTTCAGCTTGTTGAATCACACCGCCACCGCTATGGGTGGGCGCTTGCTCCGACGCTGGCTCAATCGCCCCCTGCGGGAGCGGACTGTACTTCAGGCCCGCCAGGATGCGGTGGCCGAAATACAGAGCAATTACGGCTACGAACCGCTACAGAACATCTTGAAACGCGTCGGCGACCTGGAGCGCATACTGGGCCGGCTGGCCCTGCGTTCCGCCCGCCCCCGCGACCTGTCACGCCTGTATGCCTCGCTGGCCTGCTACCCAGAAGTGCAGGCCGCTCTGCGCCAGGCCGAAGCGCCCAAGTTACAACAACTCGCCCACACCATCAGCGAATTTCCCAAACAAGTAGCACTGCTGGAGAGAGCCTTGGAGGAAAACCCGCCGGTGGTGATTCGGGACGGTGGCGTGATTGCCGCCGGTTACGACGAAGAGCTGGACGAGTTGCGCAATATCAGCACCAACGCTGGCCAGTATCTGGTGGATTTGGAAACCCGGGAGCGGGAAAGAACCGGTATCAACACTCTCAAAGTGGGCTACAACCGCGTGCACGGTTATTTTATTGAATTGAGCCGCTCTCAGGCCGAGCATGCGCCGGCCGACTACATTCGTCGCCAAACCCTTAAAAACGCTGAGCGGTTTATCACTCCAGAACTGAAGGGCTTCGAGGACAAAGCCTTGTCCGCCAAAAGTCGGGCGTTGGCCCGGGAAAAGGCCCTGTACGAAGAGCTACTGGATAGTTTGGGTGAAGACCTGATTCCCCTACAGGAGTCCGCCGCGGCGGTGGCCGAACTGGATGTGTTGAGCACACTGGCCGAGCGCGCGGACTCCCTCGGTTTCTGCCGGCCGGCACTGAGTGAAGAGCCGGGCATAGCCATCGATGAAGGCCGTCACCCGGTAGTGGAGCAGGTCACCGATGCTCCTTTCGTCCCCAACGATCTGAATTTCAGCGCTGAGCGTCATATGCTCATTGTCACCGGCCCGAATATGGGCGGTAAATCCACCTATATGCGGCAGGCTGCCCTGATCGTGCTACTCGCCCACGTAGGTAGCTTTGTACCTGCCCGTCAGGCTCGTATCGGCCTGGTAGATCGAATTTTCACTCGCATTGGTTCCTCGGATGATTTGGCCGGCGGTCGTTCCACGTTTATGGTGGAAATGACGGAAACCGCCAATATTCTGCACAACGCCACGCCCCGGAGTCTGGTCCTAATGGACGAGATTGGCCGCGGCACCAGCACCTTTGACGGCCTGGCTCTGGCGTGGGCCTGCGCTCGTTACCTGGCCGAGCAGGTAAAAGCCTACACCCTCTTCGCCACCCACTACTTTGAACTCACCAGCCTGCCGGAGCAGTTACCGGGTATTGTGAATGTTCACCTGGATGCCACCGAACATCAGGACAGTATTGTGTTTTTGCACAAGGTGCAGGAGGGGCCAGCCAGCAAAAGCTATGGCCTGCAAGTGGCCAAACTGGCCGGCATACCGACGGACGTGCTGCAGCGTGCACGCGAGCAATTGGATCTATTGGAGCGGGGTGAACACCAACGAGGGCAGCCCGAGAGCGAGGCATCGGTTCGCGTCCCCACACCACAAACAGCTGCGCCCAGCCAAAAGTCGCAAAAACCAGAAACGCCTATCCAGACCGGCCTGTTCGACGCCGAACCCCACCCTGCCCTGGAAGCGCTCTCGGCGCTGGACCCGGACGAACTGACGCCGCGCGAGGCTCTTGACCGGATGTATCAACTCAAGCAACTGTTAAGCAAGTGATGTAGGCGAGGGCTTGATCCGGCCTGTTAGCGGTTGGTCGCCTAAATGGCCAACCCTAATAGTCCCTCCCCTGCTAGCCCTGGGGCTGCCACAAGCGGCCCTACCCCCTACCAAAAAATCTGAATGCTGCTAAAATGCGCGCTTCTTACGAATTAGGTCGAGTGGGAGCCAGCCATGACATTTGTTGTTGGGGAAAACTGCATTAAGTGTAAACACACCGATTGTGTGGAGGTGTGCCCCGTTGATTGTTTCTACGAAGGCCCCAATTTTCTCGTTATTCACCCGGACGAGTGTATCGATTGCGCCCTGTGCGAGCCCGAGTGTCCAGCGGACGCCATCTTCTCCGAGGACGAGCTACCTGAAGACCAGGCGGTGTTCCTGGAGTTGAATGCGGAATTGGCCGAGGTGTGGCCTAACATTACCGAGAAGAAGGATGCACCGGCAGACGCCGAGGAATGGGACGGTGTGGAGAACAAGCTGCAATACCTGGAACGCTAACGCAGGTATATCAGCCCATAAAAAAAACCGCGCTAATAGCGCGGTTTTTTTATGGGTTAACGTTTACGCTGTTTTAGCCGTTAAACGCTGAACAGGGCCTCACTGTTCAAACCTTGTTTTTCCATGATCTCACGCAGGCGCTTGAGCGCTTCCACTTGAATCTGCCGCACCCTTTCGCGCGTCAGCCCAATCTCACGGCCTACTTGCTCCAAAGTGCACACATCGTGACCGCGCAAGCCGAACCGGCGGGCCAATACTTCGCGCTGCTTCTCGCTCAAATCATCCAGCCAGCTATCCAGGCTGCGGTTGAGGTCGGAATCCTGCAACAATCGAGCGGGGTCGGAATCCTGCAGCTCGGGAATGGTGTCTACCACACTGCGGTCCGAAGAATAACCAATGGGGGTATCCACCGAGGTCACGCGCTCGTTCAGCCCGAGCATGCGCTCAACGTCCGCTACGGGCTTCTGGACTAACTGGGCAATTTCCTCTGAGCTGGGCTCATGATCCAGCTTTTGAGTCAGTTCACGGGCGGCACGCAGGTAAATATTCAGTTCTTTAACCACATGAATCGGCAGGCGGATAGTGCGCGTCTGGTTCATGATGGCCCGCTCAATGGTTTGACGAATCCACCACGTAGCGTATGTGGAGAAGCGGAAACCACGTTCTGGATCGAATTTCTCTACTGCCCGGATCAAGCCCAGGTTGCCCTCTTCGATCAAATCCAGCAGCGCCAAACCGCGATTCACGTATCGACGGGAAATCTTCACCACCAGGCGCAAATTGCTCTCGATCATACGCTTGCGGGCGGCTTCATCCCCTTTCAGGGCCAGGCGGGAAAAATAGACTTCTTCTTCGGCCGAGAGCAGCGGTGAAAATCCGATCTCGTTAAGATACATTTGGGTGGCATCAAGCGTTTTGGCAAATTTCTCTTCGCCAGCGCCTTCGCTATCACGTGTGTGGCGGCGGCCGACCGGAGCTTCGGGCTCGTCCAACACGACTTCGTTGTCCACGTCACCATCAAAATTGATTTCTTGCAGCGCCGCGCCCTGCTCTGTTTCGTAGCTGTTGGATTGCTTGTCTTGCAGTGCCATAGTTCAGCCCTCTTATAATCGTCAGCCGGCCCCTTCACCCCGTGGAAACCGTCTGTACTCCCCTCGCCATAGCTCGAATAGTGTTTGTTTTTACTTTGCTCAGTCTATCCTTCCACTCAGCGCTTGGGTAAATACCGGATAGGATCTACCGGTCGGCCTTCGCGGCGTATCTCAAAATGCAGTTTCACTTTGTTGACGCCACTAGAACCCATTTCGGCAACCTGCTCCCCAGCTTTAACATTATCTCCTTCGCTCTTTAACAATCGGTCGTTGTGAGCGTAGGCACTGAGGTACGTATCGTTATGCTTAATGATGAGCAAATTGCCATAACCTCGCAGTCCGCTGCCCGCGTAAACGACTTGACCGGAGGCTGCTGCAATCACAGGCTCGCCTAATTCCCCGTCGATATCAATACCCTGGTTAAGGCCGGTGCTAGCACCAAAGGCACTGATAATCCGCCCTTTGGCGGGCCAATGCCAGTCGGGGGAGCCGCTGACCAATGCCGGGGGAGAAGAAGTGGCGCGAGACGCCGTTCTATTTTCCGAACGGGGTGGTGCCGAGGAGGTGGCCGGCGGCGATGCAGCCGTAGTGCGACTCGGGGCCTGGGCTGTCGCCGACGCTGGCGCGGAAGCCGCGCCTGAAGCACTCACATCGAGGCGCAGCGTCTGCCCCGGATAAATGGTGAAAGGTTCGGAAATGTTATTGTGGTGCGCCAGCTGGCGATAATCTATGCCATGGCGCCAGGCGATTGAAAAGAGGGTTTCACCGGAGCTGACCCGATGGGTTTGCAGCCGGCGACTGGGGGGCTGGTCTCGATCAGTCACCGCTGCGGGCTGAGGAGCAGAGCAACTGGCGCCAAAGACGCCAGTGATCGATATAACGATCAGGCAACAGAGGCGACGCAGTAGGCGATCCGATCCGATTAGCATAAAAAAACCTGGGGTAACAGCTAATTAGCGTAATAGATTTATTTGATTTGGCAATTAATACTGAAAACTTATTAGAAATGCATCTAAAATTCTTTTTAATTACTGACAAAAAACCCCACAGTTTGTGCCTGTTTCAGAAAAATCTCCGACGTTGCTCGGAGAATGACCTACTCCCCGGCAGAACCAGGCTTGAATACGCCCCGTCGCGATCCCAAAAACTCCAGGCCCAGCACCAGGGTCACACCGACCACCGCCAACACAATGACCCACACCGTTTGCGGATCCGCTCCAGTGGCCTGAGCGTACTGACCTGGGAACAGGTTTTCCTGTACCAGTGGTACTGGATTACCGTGGCGGTCCAAAAAAACCGTAATGGTCTGCTTCCAGGGCCAGACGATATTCAGCGAACCTACCAGGAATCCCGTCAAGGTCGCCAGCGTGAGAGCTCGGTAATGGTGCAGCAGCCAGGAGAGAAAATGAGAAAAGAGCAGCAGGCCGGACACCGCGCCCAACATAAAGCTTCCGAGAAGTGTCCAATTAAGCTCTGCCACCGCACGCAAAAAAACCGGATAGACCCCCATCAGCAGCAACAAAAAACTGCCGGAGACACCCGGCAATATCATGGCGCAAATGGCGATACTCCCTGCGATGGCCATCATCCACCAGTCTCCCGGCAATTGCACCGGCTTGCCCACAGAAACCGCCAAGGCCGCTAGAGTACCGAGAGCCAAAGCGACCCAAACGGGAACGGACCTCAAAGGCAGCTGCCGACCGATATAGATAATAGAGGCCACGATAAGGCCGAAGAAGAAGCCCCACACCAGCACCCGATGATGCTCCAGCGCGTAGGACACCAGCCGGGCCAGAGAAAAGATGCTCACCAGTACTCCCGTACCCAGCGTGAGCAGGAAGGTGCCGTTAATGTGTTGCCAAAAGGGCCGCCAGCCCTGTTGAAAGAGGATTTTGAGAGCTGCCGGAGTCAATTGGCGCAATGAGTGCACCAGCTCCTCGTAAATCCCTGAAATAAAGGCGATGGTACCGCCGGACACACCTGGCACCAGGTCCGCCGCCCCCATGGCCATTCCTTTTAAGCACAGTAGCAGTTTGCCTCGCAACTCAATTCCTTAGGAGGGACTAACGGCTGGTGCCCGACAACAAAGGCACGAACTTAACCGCCTCCAGCTTCTGGGTGAACAATTTATCGCTGTCGCCGTCGCGAATAATCAACTGCAAGTCCTGCTGTTGATCGCCCACGGGGATCACCAATACGCCATTGGGCGCCAACTGGTCCGTTAGCTCCGATGGCACAAAGCGCGGCGCAGCGGTACTCAGGATACCGTCGAATTTTGTCCCTGGCTCCGGCCAGCCAAAGCCGCCGTCGGCGTGCCGAAGGTGAACATTGCGCAGACCCAACTGGCGGAAGCGCTCGCGGGCTTTGTCCTGCAGGGGTTTGATGCGCTCAACACTGTAGACCTCTCCCACCAACTGCGCGAGTATGCTGGTCTGATAGCCGGAACCGGTGCCCACTTCCAGTACTCGCTGCAATTTGCCACCGGCCGCCCCCAGCAAAATCTCCGTCATGCGGGCGACTATGTAGGGCTGTGAGAGCGTTTGACCGTGGCCGATAGGCAGGGAGCTGTCTTCGTAGGCACGGTGGGAGAGGGCTTCGTCCAGAAACAGATGTCGAGGCGTATTGCGGATGACATCCAGCACCTGGAGATTCGTTACGCCTCTGTCCATCAGGCGCTGTATCAAGCGTTCGCGGGTGCGCTGGGAGGTCATGCCCACACCCTCTACAGTCAGACTTGTCACTCTTCCTTCCCCACTCGCAATGGCGGCGTCTAAAAGCTGGGCACTATAGCATATTCGGTGAATCAGGCGGGTCTATGCAAAGTCGCTATTTCCCGCAATATGGCCGTGGCGAAAGTACCGGGCGCCAGCGTAAAGGCCAATTCCAGATCATTCTCCAGCCAGCGCCAACTGGCATCTTCCGGCATTAACAGCAAACCTCGTCGCTCCTGATGCAAGCCCACGTGTTCCAGCCCGGAGCACCAATTTGCCCAGGGTGCCAATACATTCGACTCCAACTCCAGGGTGGCTTCGCTAGCAAGAGGTCGGCCGCGACCCCACAGGGGACCGCTAGCCGTGTCCAGGGGATCTCCCAGCAAGGGCAAGCGCCAGTTGTCCTGTAGTACCCGTTCACCCAACACTTTGTTAAACAACCAGGAACGGGCGGCGGACAAGGCCATGCTGCGCTGGGTTCGGTTGCGGATATTCCGGCGGTCGACCAGTAGAGATTGAGCTCGGTGCAGGTTGCTGCCCTGTGAACCGAAGCGTTGTTCGCCAAAATAATTGGGCACGCCCTCGGAAAACAAGCGTTCCAACCGCTCTTGAATACCATCCTGCGTGCTCAAGTCGCGAAGACGAATGACAAACCGGTTCGCGGCATGTCCGCCCCGCCGCAATTTTTTGTTGTGGCGCCCGCTGGCCAAGACTTGCACAGTCTCCGAATTCAAGTCACTCCAATCCGGCTCAGCTTGTCCGGGTAAATAAACGCTGAACCATTGGCTGGTGACCGCGTGGCGATCTTTTAGTCCGCAATAACCGATATCGCGCACCGGCACACCCGCCCGCTGGGCAATCTTGTCGGCCACCCAGGCTGTGTTTTCGCCGCGCTTGCGTAGGTGAACCAAGCAATGTTCACCCTCGCCGGAGGGCTCGAAACCCAAAAACTCCTCTACCTGGAAATCTTCCGGCTCGACACGGAATTGAGCGCTCGCCAGTGGAGCGCCATAGGCGTAGGGAAAATCCAGGGAAAAGTTAGAATTCATATAGGGTCGCTTTGTGTAACGTCGAATATGGAGTCCCGCTTGCGTGCACTACTGTTCGGATTAACCGGAATAGCTTCGTAAGCAAGCCTATGGGCCGCGCAGGGTGAGTGTTCAGCAAACGTCGTGAACCCATCCGTGGGGACTGCCTCAAAAGGTCCCTCTTTTGAGGCTTGCTGAACACTCACCCCGCCCAGCCCCAGTAACATTAGGCTATTACATTCTTTTCCGGTCCTCACCGACATGGCCAGCGAACACAGGAAAGGTAAGAATGCCTTAGTTGCAGCTGGGAGGGCGATTCCCAGGAGGTTTTTCGAAACTCTCACAAGAGGGATCTTGTGGGAGAGCCCCCAGGGATGGGTTTACGGCGTTTTCGAAAAACCTCCTGGGAATTGCCCAAACATAACCTTACGAAGGACGTTACCTGCACTCCCCTTCAAATTATTCCGAAAATCTCTGCGCATTCGCCGGAATAATGGAAACGCAGTAAACGCCATCCCAATTCACTAAGAGTCAGCCATCAACAGTACCGCGGCCTGAGCCGCAATGCCCTCTTCCCGGCCGGTAAAACCGAGGCGTTCTGTGGTGGTGGCTTTAACGTTGATCTGCTCAGGGGCGCAGCGCAGATCTGCGGCGATGTTGGCCCGCATGGTTTCAATATGTTGCGCCATGCGCGGCGCCTGGGCGATGACCGTCATATCGGCGTTGCCCAGCACCCAGCCTTGAGCATTAAGCTTGGCGTACACCATGCGCAGAAGCGCACGGCTATCGGCGTTTCGGTATTGCGGATCAGTATCCGGAAAATGATGGCCAATATCGCCCAGACCAGCAGCACCTAGCAGCGCGTCGCACAGCGCATGCAAGAGCACATCACCATCAGAGTGAGCCACTAACCCGGCGGTGTGTGGAATTACTACGCCGCCAATAACAATTTTGTCACCAGCACCAAAGGCGTGTACATCGTAGCCCTGCCCTATTCTCATTTTGACTCCTATCACAAAGACAATTCCTGTTGCTTCAATATCATCGCGGCCAACTCCAGGTCCTCCGGTCGCGTCACTTTAATATTGTCGGTTCGGCCTTCCACCACCAGAGGGCGATAACCCGCCAGCTCGAGAGCGGACGCTTCATCGGTGATGGTTTCGCCCTGGGCGAGTGCCCTGGTTAGGCATTGGTGCAACAGTTGATAGCGGAACAGCTGGGGGGTTTGGGCCTGCCACAGGCCCTTTCGATCCTGGGTTCGCTCAATGGCCAGCTGGCTGTCCACCGCTTTTAGCGTATCACCCACGGGAACGCCGAGGATACCACCCACTTGGTGCTCGGCGGTATGGCGGCGCAGATTATCGATGGACAAACCAGTCACACAGGGCCGAGCCGCATCGTGGACCAAGGCCCAATCACCGGCAGAAGCCTCTAGCGTCAGAAAGTTAAGGGCATTGAGCACTGACCGACTGCGATCCTCCCCACCATCCACCACTGAGATACGGGGATCATTACTGACCTCCAGTTGTTCCCAGTAGTAATCTTCAGGGTGCAGCGCCACCACCAGGCCCGCCAACTGGGGAAACTGAAGCAGTCGCTCTAGAGTGTGCTCAAGGAGGGTTTTAGTGCCGATCATCAAATACTGTTTGGGCCGGTCGGCGCCCATACGACTACCGATACCCGCCGCCGGAACTATGCCCCAGTAGCGGGGGGAATGAACGGAACTAGCGGAGGGGGTAGTCATGAAGTATCCGTGTTTATGCACGTGTGAAGCTGCGGTAATACCGCACAGTATTTATCTATTGGGTTCAATCAGCATGTAAAACGTTTCGCCTTCCTTGATCATACCCATATCCTCCCGGGCCCGCTCCTCGACACTGTTGAGCCCGTCTTTAAGGTCATCCACTTCAATGGCGAGAACTCGATTGCGCTCTTGCAGACGCTCGTTGGCCGCATTTTGCCGCTGTAACTCCCGATCCAGACGCACTAAGTCCGCGACACTGCCATCCCCCACCCACAGGCGATACTGCAGCGCCAAAAAAATCAGCAAGAGTGTCACCGATATCCACTTCATGGGGAGCGTTTTATCTGAGTTATGAATCGCGTCAGTGTACACGATCTGGACTTAGGTGGCACAGAGTTGTTCCACCGGAGTTTGCGTACTGGTTTCTCTGCCATTTGGAAGCACGCCATGGCTTAAATCGCACCCAGTGTTTGGATACCAGCCGCACTCGCCGACGCAGTGTAGTATTTCCGGCTAACAGGCCACCTAGTACGGAAACGCTGGAGCAGACGGAGGCATCTCTTCGACTTCTGTCGCATAAAAAAGGGCCGCTTAGAGCGGCCCTTTTCCAATCGTTCTAACTAAGCGAATACCTTACGCTTTAAATTCCGCACGACCGCGGTAAGCTGCTTTGGAGCCCAATTCAGCTTCGATACGCAGCAGACGGTTGTATTTGGCTACGCGGTCGGAGCGACACAGGGAGCCGGTTTTGATTTGACCAGCGGCTGTTGCCACGGCCAGATCGGCAATGGTGGTATCTTCCGTTTCGCCTGAGCGGTGGGAGATAACGGCTGTGTAACCGGCATCCTGAGCCATTTTGATGGCATCCAGGGTTTCGGACAGAGAGCCGATCTGATTGAATTTAATCAGAATGGAGTTGGCGATGTTTTTGTCGATACCTTCTTTCAGAATTTTGGTATTGGTGACAAACAGATCGTCGCCCACCAACTGAATCTTTTTGCCCAGCTTCTGAGTGTGATCGGCCCAACCTTCCCAGTCGCTCTCATCCAGACCGTCTTCAATGGAGATGATGGGGTATTTGTTGCACAAGCCCAGCAAGTAATCGGAAAATTCCGGGGCAGTGAAGACTTTGCCTTCGCCAGCCAAGTCGTACTTGCCGTCTTTGTAAAATTCAGATGCTGCGCAGTCCATCGCCAGGGTAATGTTGTCCCCCAGTTTGTAACCGGCTTTTTCCACGGCGGTGGCGATAACTTCCAATGCGCCTTCGTTGGAGGGCAGATCCGGGGCAAAACCGCCCTCATCACCTACTGCGGTGCTCAGGCCTTTTTCGCTCAGCACTTTTTTCAGACTATGGAAAATTTCCGCACCCATGCGCAGCGCTTCAGAGAAGGTTTTGGCGCCCACTGGCTGAATCATGAATTCCTGAATATCGACGTTGTTATCGGCATGCTCGCCGCCGTTGATAATATTCATCATGGGTACCGGCATGGTGTACTTGCCCGGGGTGCCGTTGATGTCGGCAATGTGCGCGTACAATGGCACGCCTTTGAATTTCGCTGCGGCTTTAGCAGCGGCCAGTGAAACCGCCAAGATGGCGTTTGCGCCCAGCACCGATTTGTTCTCGGTACCGTCCGCGTCAATCATGGCTTTATCCAGCGCGCGTTGATCTGTAGCGTCCATCCCCACCAGCAGTTTTTTGATGGTGGTGTTGATGTTTTCAACGGCTTTGAGGACGCCCTTGCCCAGGTAACGTGACTTGTCACCATCGCGCAGCTCCAAAGCTTCACGCGAGCCGGTGGAAGCACCGGAAGGTGCACAGGCTTCGCCCACTGCGCCGGATTCCAAAATAACTTCGGCGCTAACCGTGGGGTTGCCCCGGCTATCCAGTACCTCGAAGGCTTTAATATCGGCAATTTTACTCATGAGATCGTTTACTCCGTTCGTCCAAGAAAATCTTTAGGTAATAAGTGCTACCCAGTGGGTGCTACTAGATAATGTTCAGGAAAGGACGCCCTACATTTCGAGACACGCTGTAAATACTTCCATGTACGCTCCGCGTCGGCTTCCTGCCTCCGAGGGTCTCAAAATGTAGGGCGCCCTTCCTTCCGCTGTGCCAGCAGTGTCATTCTCTCCCGCTCTCCGTCATTCCCGCGCAAGCGGGAATCCATTGCTACGGCAGTCCATATCGACTACGCCACAAGCCTAGATCCCCGCCTTCGCGGGGATGACGAATCATGTCCGTCGTGGGGTCACGAAGAAGCCATGTACGCCCTCGGGGCAAAGAGACTCCTTTAGGTAATATCCAGCGGCGGCAATTGTTTAACCACGTCGTCCACGCGTTTCATTTGCTCCAGAAACGGCTCCAGTTTATCCAGCGGCAAAGCGCTGGGACCGTCGCACTTGGCGTTATCCGGGTCCGGGTGGGCCTCCAAAAACAAGCCAGCCAGGCCGACGGCCAAACCCGCTCGTGCCAGTTCCGCTACCTGATGACGGCGGCCACTGGACGCGGCGCCTAATGGATCGCGGCACTGCAGGGAGTGGGTCACATCGAAAATCACCGGCGCGCCGCCGCTAACTTCACGCATGGTGCGAAAACCCAACATATCGACAACCAGATTGTCGTAACCAAAATTGGTGCCACGGTCGCAGAGAATAATTTTGTCGTTACCGCACTCGTGGAATTTTTCCACGATGTTTTTCATCTGTCCGGGGCTTAGGAACTGCGGCTTCTTGATATTAATGATGGCACCAGTGGCCGCCATGGCTGCCACCAGGTCCGTTTGCCGGGCCAGAAAGGCCGGCAGTTGAATCACATCGACAACGTCCGCGACCGGCTGACATTGATCAATCTCATGCACATCGGTAATTACGGGAACATTAAACGTCTGCTTGATTTCCTGAAAAATCTTGAGCCCTTCGTCCATACCCGGGCCGCGGAACGAGTGGATGGATGATCGATTGGCTTTATCAAAAGACGCCTTAAACACGTAGGGAATGCCGAGCTTACCGGTAACCTCCACGTACGCTTCGGCAACACGCATGGCCATATCGCGGCTTTCCAGTACATTCATGCCGCCAAACAGCGTAAAGGGCTGTTGGTTGCCGACGCTGATTTTACCAATTTGAACTTGCTTATCCGTCACTGGACTCTCTTTAATGTTTGAACGTGAATGGATTGAACGTTTCGCAACTCACACCGCCTTCGATGCGAAAGGGCTTCCAATCTCCTCACTACGGGTTTGTAGTGAGGAGAAGATCCCAACTGCAATTAACGGGGTTTTTTGTTGGCCAAAGCCGCTGCGATATAACCGGTAAACAGCGGGTGTCCATCGCGGGGCGTCGAGGTAAATTCGGGGTGGAACTGACAGGCAACAAACCAGGGATGATCCACCACCTCAGCCACTTCCACCAAGGTATCGTCGGCGGACCAGCCACCGATACGCAGGCCCGCTTTTTGAAGCTGGTCTACGTAATTGTTGTTTACTTCGTAGCGATGGCGATGCCGTTCTACAATGACGTCCTTACCGTAAATATCCCGGGCTTTAGAGCCCTTAACCAGCCGGCATTCCTGAGCGCCCAAACGCATGGTGCCACCCAGGTCAGAGGTTTCATCGCGCTGCTCTCGGCGGCCGCTGGCATCGACCCATTCAGTAATCAAGCCGATCACTGGGTGAGGCGTGTGCTTGTCAAATTCGGTGCTGTTGGCATCCTTTAGGCCCAGTACATTGCGGGCAAATTCGATAATTGCCGACTGCATGCCCAGACAAATACCCAGGTAAGGCACTTTGTTTTCGCGCGCATAACGAACGGCAATGAATTTGCCCTCGACGCCACGGTTGCCAAAGCCACCGGGCACAAGAATCGCGTCAGCAGTTTCTAAAACGGCCGTGCCTTCCTGCTCCAAGGTTTCTGCGTCCACATACAGCATGTTGACCTTGGTGCGTGTTTGAATGCCCGCATGAATCAGTGATTCATTTAATGACTTGTAGGCATCCAGTAATTCCATGTACTTGCCCACCATGGCCACGGTGACTTCGTGCTCTGGGTTGAGCTTGCCATCCACGACGCGGTCCCACTCACTCAGATCCGCTTCCGGACACTCCAGGCCGAGCTGTTCAACTACGATCTGATCCAGACCGAACTCTTTCAGCATACGCGGAATGGCATAGATGGTGTTGGCATCGGGCAGTGGTACCACGGCCTTTTCAGGCACATTGGTAAATAGGGCAATTTTGCGGCGGGAATCTTCATCCACTTCGCGCTCGGAGCGGCACAGCAGGATGTTCGGCTGTAGGCCAATGGAGCGCAGCTCTTTGACCGAATGCTGAGTGGGTTTGGTTTTGGTTTCACCGGCGGTGGCAATATAAGGCACCAGCGTCAGATGCATCAGAATCGCATTCTGCGGGCCCATTTCCACTTGCAGCTGACGCACAGCCTCCAGGAAGGGTTGGGATTCAATATCACCCACGGTACCGCCGATTTCCACCAGCGCTATGTCCACATCCCGGCCGCCTTCAAGGATGCGGCGTTTGATCTCGTCGGTAATGTGCGGAATCACCTGTACGGTGCCGCCCAGGTAATCGCCTCTGCGCTCTTTTCGCAGAACTGTCTCGTAGACACGCCCGGTAGTGAAATTGTTACGGCGCGTCATTTTGGTGCGAATAAAGCGCTCGTAATGGCCAAGATCCAAATCGGTTTCGGCACCGTCTTCAGTTACGAAGACTTCACCGTGCTGAAAAGGGCTCATGGTGCCCGGATCCACGTTGATGTACGGATCCAGCTTCATAATGGTGACTTTGAGACCCCGAGCCTCCAGAATCGCCGCCAGTGAAGCGGAGGCAATGCCTTTACCCAGAGAGGAAACAACACCACCAGTAACGAATATGTATCGCGTCATGTATTACCTTGTTCAGTACGAGAATGTGCGGCAGATAATAGACCAATGCCTGGGAGGAAACTGGCTGGGCATTTGTCTTTAGGACGGGGCGTCAGAGTACCAGAAAGGCCCTGGGTGCTCAATTAAAACTTGCCCGGCCCTCCTCACGCCCTGCCTTATTGCGACACCATTGGATACGAAATCCCGGAGACCCCGGCGGTGCGGTAAAGCCGTGGCAGACCCATAAATCACCCACCGCGACCAGTTGCTCGCCACTGTATAGCAGGGGCAAAGGCGCCCGCCACCAAGGGGGCAACCCCACCTCCTGAAGCAGGTTCTTCAACGTCTGAGAGTGTCCGCGGTAGTATGGTCGGCAACGCTCCCCACCCTGACGCCAGCGCACTTGCAATGCGGGAAGATTTGCCTTTAATAGCCCCGACCCAGCTTGTGCGGGCTGCCAATCCAGGCGCAATTCTCCACCTCCCGGCAAGGGCAAATGACAATTTTCCTCATGAGGCAGAGAAAGGGGAATAGCATCTAAGTCAATACGCGGCGAGGGTAGATCCTCGCGATTGAGCAGGTAGAGACGCTGCTGAAAGCGCCGCAGCGTCCACTGCCCCCAGGAAAACTCGGCTGACGGACGTTCACCCTCTTGTAGCAACTGCTCAGCGATATCCCGTAGCGGTTTGCGACCTAGAGCCGGCAATCCCAACCCCTGCAGCCAGAAACGGACCACGTTAAGACGACGGGGTAGACTAAGCTCCTGCACGGTTCCCAGAGCCAGGCTCCAGCCCGCCCACTCTGACCGGGGCTGCGCCGCCGTTAAATCGAGACTGGCCAGCTCTTCAAGAAGAGTTTCATTGTGCGCGCACAATTCGGCCGTCTGCTGCCAGCGTTCGGCAAAGCCCGGCCAACGCTGAGCCAAAACCGGTAACACCTTATGGCGCAGGTAATTACGGTCGTAGTTGAGGTCAGCATTGCTCTCGTCCTCCACCCAGGACAACCCCTGGGCACGCGCGTAGTCCTCCAGTTCGCTACGATTCACGTTCAGCAAGGGTCGCCATAAAGTCCCTGCTCCCAATGACCGCTGACGAGCCATGGCCGCAAGACCCCGCGGGCCGGTGCCGCGCATCAAGCGGTATAACAAAGTCTCCGCTTGATCATCGGCGTGATGCCCCGTTAGCAACCAGTCATTCTCTCCGAGGTACCGGCTAAAGACTGCATAGCGGGCTTCCCGAGCGGCGTCTTCTATGCCGCGACCGGTTGATTGAACGTTCACCTTCTCAATGTGCAACGGCACCCCCAGCCTCTTGCACTCTTGCTCGCAATGACGCTCCCAGGCGCACGCGTTTGGGGACAATTGGTGGTTGATGTGCAGTGCCGTTAGCGGCTGAGGCAAGTCCAAGCTTACCAGACTGTGCAACAGTACCGTTGAATCGAGGCCGCCGCTAAAGGCCAGCCATAAGCGGCTCGAGGGGGCGAGAGAAGCCAGCTGGGAGCGTAACTGCTCGGGAGTAAAAGCCATGTGGACCTTGATGTGCCAACGTTGATAATTGCCAGGGGATACCCGACAATGAAAACGGATTGTCCCCGCTCAGTGTGCGCTTGTCCATTCATTACCGGGCGCCCCGGGGCAGTATTTAACGGACCAGAGCCACTATGACTACTACCGCACCTTATGGCAGTTGGCGCTCTCCCATCAGCGCCCAATCCCTGACCGCACAAAGCGTACGCCTGGGCGAACCACAACTGGATGGCGACGATTGCTATTGGCTGGAATCACGCCCCCAGGAACAGGGGCGCAATGCCCTAGTGCACCTGGCCACCGACGGCACCCAGCGGGACTTATTGCCAAGCCCGTTAAGCGTGCGCACGCGCGTAAACGAATACGGTGGTGGCAGCTATTGCGTGCATCAGGGAAACGTCTTTTTTGTACTCGACAGCGATCAGCGCGTATACCAGTTGGCGCCCAACGGCGACCCCTTACCCGTCAGCCCGGAAGGCGCCTACCGTTACGCAGACCTGACTGTGGACACCGCGCGCAACCGGCTCATTTGCGTGCGTGAAGATCACAGCCATCCAAAAACCGAAGAACGGCATGAAATTGTTGCGTTGGCACTGGATGGCTCCGGTGAGACTCAAATACTGGTCAGCGGCGCCGATTTTTACAGTAACCCACAGATCAGCCCAGATACCAACCGACTGAGCTGGCTAAGCTGGCAGCACCCCAATATGCCCTGGGACGGGACAGAGTGCCATGTGGCGCGCCTGAACGAACGGGGTGTGCCCGTGGAATCCGAATGTATTGCCGGTGGGCCGAATGAATCCGTGTTTCAGCCTCAGTGGTCACCGGATGGTGAACTGTTTTTTGTCTCAGATCGCAGTAATTGGTGGAGCTTGTATCGATGGGTTGATGGAGAGGTCGAGACGCTGTGCCGCCAGGAGGCGGAGTTTGCCACGCCCCAATGGGTATGCGGCATGTCCACCTACGGCTTTCTAAGTAGTGGCGCCCTGCTATGCTGCTACAGTCGCGAAGGCCAGTGGCAGCTGGCGCACTTTGATTTAACTCACTTTGCCTTAACCGACATCGAAACTGGTTTGACGGACATTTCTTCCGTGCGCTGTGCCAATGGCCAGGGGCTGTTTTTGGGCGCCAACCCCACTCAAAGCACGCGCCTGTGGCGTTTCGACCCCCGCTTGGAGCTGGCACTGTTCCCGATCGCCAGATCCGCACAGGAAGACCCACCGGGTAAATTTTTATCGGAACCACAGCAAGTGACGTTTGACACCCGCGACGGGGAGGAGGCGCACGGCTTTTACTACCCGCCCCACAATCCCAACTACCAGGCGCCAGAAGGCGATTTACCGCCGCTGCTCGTGGTTTGTCACGGCGGCCCAACGGGCGCTACGCAGGCCGCGCTCAATGTAAAAATTCAGTTTTGGACCAGCCGCGGGTTCGCCGTACTGGATGTCAACTACCGCGGGAGCACCGGTTACGGGCGCACCTACCGGGATCGCCTGAAAGGAAACTGGGGGCATACGGATGTGATCGACGTGTGCAGTGGCGTCGATTACCTGACCCAAGCCCGACTGGTACACCCGCAGAAGTGCGCCATTCGCGGCAGCAGCGCCGGAGGTTATACGGTGTTGGCGGCACTGACCTTTGGCGACAGCTTTCAAGCCGGGGCCAGTTTGTACGGCGTGGGCGATCTGGAGAGCCTGGCTCGCGATACCCACAAGTTCGAATCCCGCTATCTGGATACCTTAGTCGGCCCCTACCCCGCCGAGGCGGACTTGTACCGAGCCCGCTCGCCGATTCATCACGTGGAGCGTCTGCAGTGTCCGGTGATATTTTTGCAGGGCCTGGAAGACAAAATCGTACCCCCCAACCAAGCCCAAGCCATGGTTCAGGCTTTGACTAAAAAGGGCGTACCCAATGCGCTGGTGGAATTCCCCGAGGAAGGGCATGGCTTCCGACAAGCGAAAAATATCGAGCGGGCGTTGGAAGCAGAGCTGTACTTTTATGGCCAAGTGTTCGGCTTCAAGCCCGCCGATGAGTTGCCCGAGGTGGATATAGCCAACTTAACTGAAAGGCCCGGTGCATGAGCCGTTGGCGCCCGCCCCGCCCCAAAAGCTCCGCCTACATTACACCCGCCGGGGCCCGGCGTTTGAGGGCGGAGTTGCAACAGCTCTGGAAAGTGGAACGCCCGAAGGTGACGGAAACCGTTCACGAAGCGGCAAAGAACGGTGACCGCTCGGAAAACGGTGATTACATTTACGGTAAAAAACGCCTGCGTGAAATCGACTCCCGGGTTCGATTTTTAACTAAGCGGCTGGAAAACCTCACCATTGTGGATCGCCTTCCCGAGGACCGAACGCGGGTATTTTTCGGAGCCTGGGTAAGCGTGGAAGATGAGCAAGAGCAGGAGCATCAGTACCAGATTGTCGGCCCGGACGAGTTTGATCTGAGCCTAGGTCAGATCAGTGTGGACTCACCTTTGGCCCGCGCATTACTCGGCAAGCAGGTGGACGACGAGGTGGTTATTAATCGACCAGAAGCCGGAGAGACCAGCTACTGGATCACCGCCATCGACTACAAACCCTACGAAGACTAAACCGCGAGGCATCAGTCGCACAACTGTCCCGCACTGACATCCGGTTCCGCATCTAAGTGTTCCGCCAGCTTGTCTCTCCACGGCGCTATCTGACCTTGCAATTTTGCCATGGGCGTTGCGCCACCGGCCGGATACACATCTATCAACTGACACAGGCGGTGCAAATGGTTGGCCAGCTCCTCCAGCATCAGGCTGGCTTCGCGCAACTCTCCTAATGTGTTCATGTCCTGCTCGGCACGCACGAACCGCAGCCAACGGCAATAACTCTCTTCCAATAAACCCGAACCGCGCACCACCAATGTGATGCGCGTATAGGCTAATACCAGAGAACGCGAATACGCCGAAGCCTCCGACCGATCCAGTGTGCTCATGGGTTTGATCAGCAACTGAAAACCGTACTGCAGAAGGGCTATTCGATCCAGCAACGAATCCACCAAAGCCACCAAGTCCCCTTCAGCCCGGGGTTGTTCCGCCGTGGTTTCACTGGTGCGCAACAGATTAATTAACGCGGCGTAATTCTGGTAGTAATGTGCCTGACTGTTCATTTGTAACATGGGTATCAGTTGCCGCCAGCTATCTCCGCGCGGACGTAAGCGGGCTTGGTAGGTCAGCACCACTCGATCCGCTAAAGCGACTAACTGGCCCAACTGGCAAAGCTCTGCACCCGATTTACGGAACGGGTAGCCGGTACCGTCGCAGGACTCGTGGTGTTCCAACACAGCACGACACACCTGGGGGGGCATACCCGGCATGGTCCTGAGAATTTTTTGGCTGATTACCGGATGCGCCTGTAGTTGCCGCCATTGTTCGTCGGTCAGATCGCGTCGGTCACACAGCGGCAAAGCCGGGTTTATGTGCAGCATACCGATATCCTGTCCCAGCGCGGCCAGAAATACCGCGTCAATCTCTGATGCCGTCAACCGCATTTGTTTGCCCATAAGCAGACAGAACACCGCCCCTTGCAGTGAGCGTCGATAAATCTGGGGCATGCGTTCGGCGAGTACGGTAATTTTTTGGTGCAAAGGAGCGTATTGTTGGTAGTGGTTGCACTGATTCTGGAGCAGTAAAAGAAGCCCTTGTCCATGACAAAGACTGTGCAGCGTCGTATCGCTGCGTAGTAATTGCGTCAGTTCTTTGTGGAGTTGGGGGCCGTCGATTTCGTGGGCAATGCTGACCCCAGATTCCAGTGGTCGTAGCAATTTGAAATTGGCCATACGACGCGCGACTTCCGGAGAAATCGCCGCACCTTTTTTAACCAACAACATGCCATCGGCGTTGTAGATATCTTCGTTCGCGAGCACCGATCGGGTACTGTTCACCTCGCCCAGATGAAGAGCGTAGTGATCGGCGGCCAGGGGATGGTAGTCCATGTCCGCTCCAGGCTCCCCTGCCCGTCCATTCTCCGACTGTTCCATTAAGCCCTCCGTAGGCTGCGGTGCTGCTCCTTGAGGCACCGGCGAAAACACACACTGGGGGGAAGTATAGACCAAATTTTTCGCATTGAAGGTTTATTACGCCAGACTGGCAGAGGGGAGGTTTTAACCGAATCAGGGGCGTCGATTCAGCAGATAAGACCCAGACACTTAGGTCTGGGTCTGGACTATTGGCTGATCGAAAGACTTAAGGCAGACGCTGCTCCAGCAACCACTGGTAGAGGTCTTCACTTTGGTACACCCGACTCCACGCATCGTGGCCCATGTCCTCATGATTGGTGAATCGCACCTCGGGATGACCGAGTTCCTCCAGACGGTTCAGGCCGGGGTAAAAATGCTGGATTTCCACCACTGGGTCGCGTCCGGCGGCGAACACCCACAAGGGCAACTTGCGCTCAGCGATGGGAGCCATTAACTCGGGATGGCCCCAGCCGACCACCGGCACCATGGCCGCAAAGCGCTCTGGGTGCTTGCTCGCCATGTACCAGGTGCCAAAGCCGCCATAGCTAAGGCCGCTAATGTAGAAACGCCGTTCGTCAGTGCGGTAATCCTCTGCAACACGGTCTAGCATCATCAACAGGTCATTCTCAATCTGATCCCAACCGCCGGGCAAGGTGGCCGACATATCGTCCATGGATTCCGGAGCCGCTACGCCATTCATCGGCTGAGGGGTTTCGAAGTCATCGGGACGCTCGGGGGTGCCGCGCTCCAGGCGGCGCTGCATTTGCTCCGGGTCGCGGTCGCGCAGGTAATCGGTGTGCTCGTCCATGCCGAACATGTGCAGTTGGGGGGCAATGATAATGAAAGGCAAATCGCGCTTCTGCACCCAGGCTTCGTACAAGGGGCCGATATTCAGAACATACCCCAGTTCATCCAGGCCGTTGCCTCGTTCGCCATGGCCGTGCAGGAACAGCATGACTGGCCAGTCCTGCTCCGGCTGCTCATGGTAGCCAGGAGGCAAATAGACAAAGAATTCCCGCTCAGTGCCGTCGAGCTGGCTCTCGAACCCCAACCGTTCCAGTGTCGGTTCCCCAGTGGGTGCCATGTCTTTGCTCCCGTGTCGGTGGTCAGTGTGGCTACAGGCACTCATTAAAAGTCCGGCAACCGATAGCAACAGTATTAACTTACGCATGCAATACTCTCCCGCTCATTTATGGTTGTTTGTATTTTTCAAGGTAACAGCGACTATGGTATTCCCCGATGGTAGGGGATCGGAGTGAAATCCTTTAGGAGTAAATCGCTTTACGATGGGACAAATTCGGCGATATGCTGCGGTTCCCTATGCCGCCGAGAGAACGTCGCCCCATGTCAGAGCCCAGAGCTTCCGAGTCTCGACAGGACTTTTTAAGCCGTTTGGCGCCACTTCAGCTGCTCGAAATCTTTGACCTTTTAAGCGATACGCTGTTTTGGATAAAAAACGCCGAGGGTCACTTTATTCACGCCAATGAGTGCGCCCAACGGGTGCTGATCAGTAGTAATGTCCCCGAAACGGACAGAGCATCCACCGATTACGACCTGTTCCCACAACACATTGCCGAGCAGTTCGTTCAGGATGATCAGCGGGTAATGCGCGGGGAAGTGGTAGAGGATCGACTGGAGATGACCGTCCTGCACGGCGGAGAGCTGGGCTGGATGTCCACTTCCAAATACCCGTTGCGGGACCACCATGGCCAAGTCATTGGTTCCTACGGAATCTCCCGGCAAGTCGGCCAATCCGCTGTCGCCCGGCGAGCACTGGAGGTGTTGGCACCGAGCATTGATTATGTGCGCAACCACTACAAGGAGGCGCTGGAGGTGGGCGATTTAGCCAAGAATGCCAACTTGTCGATCAGCGCCTTGGAACGGCGATTTCGCAAACACCTGGGAAAAAGCCCCAAACAGTTCATCTCGGGTGTGCGTCTGGAAACCGCGCGCCACAGATTGCTCCGCAGCACCGAAGCCATTGCGACGATTGCCTACGACTGCGGGTTTGTTGACCCCGGTTACTTCAGCCGTCAGTACCAGAAACACTTCGGCGAGTCACCCTCCCAAACCCGACGCCGCGTCGGCGCCCTCCAAAAGGCGGAATAAAGCCGCCCCGCTGAATCCAGATAACGAGAAATACGAACGTTACGTCGTCTGGTGATTTGACCACTCTTCTGGAGGAGCGACGCGTCCCACCCGTGAGTGAACCTGTTTAGATACAAATAGGCCTACTCTCAGTTCAACACTAGGTGTCCAAGTGAATTGCTGACGGCGTACGATTCACTGAGCCAAATGCTTCGCCTCCTGCCAAAGCGCCTCCATTTCTTCCAGGCTCAGCTCAGTCAGGGGTTTTTCACTGTGGGTTTCTATGTGGCGAAAGCGCTGCTCGAATTTGCGATTACCCGCACGCAACGCCGCCTCCGGATCAATCTTTAAGAACCGGCTGATATTCACAGCGGCGAACAGCAAGTCCCCGAGCTCCTCGGCCACGGCCTCTGCATCGCCTTCCGCCAGAGCCTCTTCCACTTCCTCCAGCTCCTCGCGAACTTTAGCGATGGGCCCTTCCACCTGCTCCCAGTTAAAGCCCACGTTGGCAGCGCGCTTTTGCAACTTGGCGGCTCGGCTCAGAGCGGGTAGGTTTAGGGGGACGTCATCCAAAAGCCCTTGAGCGCCCTTGGCGGAACGCTCCTGTTGTTTGATGGCTTCCCAGCGCTCTTTTATGTGTGCGGGCTGCGTACTTTGCTGATCGGCCCGACTCTCCAGAGTGCCATCAGGGAATACATGGGGATGCCGGCGCACCAGTTTGGCCACTAACTCGGAGACTACCTCCGAAAAATCAAAGCGCCCTTCTTCGCGGGCCAGCTGGCTATAGAAGATCACTTGGAACAGCAGATCACCCAGTTCCTCTTTCAAGTGATCCAGATCACCCCGTTCTATGGTGTCCACCACTTCGTAGGCCTCCTCCAGAGTCGAAGGAGCAATGGTGGTGTAGCTCTGCTTGAGATCCCAAGGGCAGCCGCCGTTTGGATCGCGCAGACGCGCCATCAAATAAAGAAGGTCGTCGGTATCGTAAATCATGGGAAGCCTTTCCTGGTGTTTTTATTGCGGAGCCGGAACTCCAGACCGATGTTAACACCGCAGCGGCAACCCACGACTACACGGATGCAGGAGGGGAGCGGGCTGGCCGCACCAGTGAAACAGAAAGCCAGAGCCGAGGTTGTTCAGTCGCCGGCTAGTGTTTGCGGCGCGCCGACGCAATATTGGGTAGCTGATTCAAGCGGGTCAAAATGCGACTCAGCTCGTTGATACTTCGAATTTCGGCCGTCAGAAGCATATCCACAGTGTTTTTGCGCTTGTCCGAAAGTGTCTGTAAGGCACTGATATTGATGTGCTCACTGTCCAACATGGCGGTCACATCCCGCAACAGGCCAGTACGATCATAGGCTTCGATGATCAAGTCCACCGAGTAGGAGCTCTGCGGCGTCTCGCCCCAGGACACTTTAATGATGCGCTCGGGCTCGTCCGCCTGCAGTTGCAGTATGTTGCTGCAATCCTGGCGGTGAATGGACACACCCCGGCCGACGGTAATGTAGCCGGTGATGGCATCGCCAGGCACTGGGTTGCAGCAGCTGGCGATTTGCGTCAACAAATTGCCTACGCCTTCGATAAAGACATCTGAGCCCTTCTTGGTGCGAGCCGATTTGGCTTTGAAGGGAATGACCGGTTCTTTCGGGTTGGCGGCGTCCAACAAGCGCTGGGCGGCGCTCAGCACCTGGCCCACACCGATGTCGCTGGCGCCCACCGCTGCGTAAAGGTCGTCCAGGCTGTTCATATTGAGCTTTTTGGCCAGGGCCTCAAAATCCAAATCCAGCAGCGCCAGACGTTTGAATTCGCGATCCAAAAGCGCCTGCCCTTCAGCGATATTTTGATCCCGAGCCTGGAGTTTGAACCAGTGCTGCACTTTGGCGCGCGCACGGGCGGTGTTCACGTAGCCCAGAGCTGGCGAGAGCCAGTCCCGGCTGGGCGCTTCGCGCTTACCGGTGAGGATTTCCACCTGATCGGCGGTATTCAGATGGTAGTTGAGGGGCACGATACGGTTGTTGACCTTGGCACCCCGGCAGCGGTGGCCAATGTCGGTGTGAATGCGGTAGGCAAAATCCAGGGGCGTGGCGGTTTTGGGTAAGTCCACCACGTGCCCTTCAGGGGTAAACACATAGATGCGATCCTGATCCACCGTACGCAGGTCTTCTTTAAAGTGCTGGCTGTCCCCGCCCAACTCGTCATGCCACTCCAGCACCTGCCGCAACCAGGCAATTTTCTGCTCGTAACTGTTCTCGCTCGCCTCGCGATCCGTGCCCTTGTAGCGCCAGTGCGCGCACACGCCCAGTTCCGCCTCTTCGTGCATGGCGAAAGTGCGAATCTGGATTTCCAGCACTTTGTTTTCAGGGCCAATCACGGCGGTATGCAAGGAGCGGTAGCCGTTCTCTTTGGGAGAGGCCACGTAGTCGTCGAATTCGTGAGGAATATTGCGCCACAGGCTGTGTACAATGCCCAAGGCGGTATAACAATCCCGCACAGTGGGCACCAAAATGCGTACCGCGCGGATATCGTACACCTGAGAAAAGCTGATGCCCTTGCGCTGCATCTTCCGCCAAATACTGTAGATGTGCTTGGCGCGCCCGGTCACCTCGCCCTGAATGTCCGCCACCACCAGTTCGTGGCGCAATTGCTGGAGGACCGTGTTGATGTACTCTTCTCGCGCCAGGCGGCGCTCGTCCAACAGCGAGGCAATGCGTTTGTAGTCGATGGGTTCCAGGTAGCGAAAGGAGAGGTCTTCCAGCTCCCACTTGATGTGGCCGATGCCCAAGCGATGCGCCAGAGGCGCATAGACGTCCGCCACCTCCCGTGCCACCTGACGACGGCGCGCGGCGGTGGCCGTTTTCACGGCACGGATGGCGCAGGTGCGCTCGGCCAATTTGATCAGGGCCACGCGCACGTCGTCCACCATGGCCACCAGCATTTTGCGGATATTCTCGGCCTGTTCATCAGACTGGCGGCCGAATACGCGCTCATCCTCCTCACCGCGCTGATAGCTGATGGCAGCCATGCGCAGCACACCTTTGATCAGCTTGGCGACCGTCTCGCCGAAGGATTTTTGCACTTCACTCAGAGAAAGCTTTTCTTCGCGTACCGCCCGGTACAGGATAGCCGCTACCAGCGTATCTTGATCCAATTGCAAGTCCGCCAAAATCTCGGCCATTTCCAAACCGATGCGGAAACTACTGGTACTCGCCCCCCAGCCGTGGGCGACTTGAGTGGCACTGAGATCCGCTGCGCTACTGGCCTGGCAGGCCCGATGCAACTCATCCCGAGTCTCATCTCCACGGCTCTCATTACCCGGGAGCCGTTGGACCCAAGCACGAATATCGACATTGCCATCATCGGCAATGGGGTGGTCTTCTCTGACTTTTACCATGTTTGCTACTAATGCCTACGGGGCCTCCCGGGCTAAACCCTGGGCCCTTGTCTCGTTGTCAGGTGCGCTCAAACAGCGCCATGGATTCCACGTGAGCCGTATGCGGAAACATATCCAGTACCCCAAGCGACTGCAAGCGGTAACCGCATTCGGCCAATAATCCGGCATCTCGCGCCAAAGTGGCGGGATTGCAGGAGACGTAGACCACCCGTTCCGGCGCGAGTTGCCCGATACCGGTCAGAATTTCCCGCGCCCCTTCGCGCGGTGGGTCGAGCAGCAGGGCAGAAACCTTACCACAGCGCCTTTGCAATTCCGCGCCACTCAAGCGAGCCAGATCCCCCGCCACGAATTGGACGTTGTCTACACTCTGTCGAGCGGCGTTCTCCCGCCCGCGTGCCACCATCGTTTCCACGGCCTCCACGCCCACGACCCGCTCACAGCGGCTGGCCAATGCTAGCGTAAAGTTGCCGATGCCACAAAACAGGTCCATTACCTGATCTTGGGGCTTCAATTGCAGCAGGTCCACTGCCCGCGTCACCATCTGGCGGTTAACGCCCCGGTTTACTTGGGTAAAGTCATTGGGGTGAAAAGCCAAATTGAGCCCAAACTCGGGCAAGTCATAACTTAGCCGGGGGTCACAGGTTTGGCCGGAAAGATCTCTGAGAGCGCCATCACCACAGTCGAGCCACAACTGAACCCCCTGCTCCGCTGCCAACGCCCGCAAAACGCTCAGATTGTGCTCCGTCAGAGGCTTTACTTGCCGCAGCAGTGCTGCCGGCCCCTCTTCCCCCAGCAGCAGCTCAACATGGGTAATGGCTCGACGGCTCGCGATGGCCGCCAGGCCCTCCCCCAAAGGCACCAGTAATTGCCGCAACACCGGTGCTAGCACCAGACACCGATCCACTGGCGTTAACTCCCGGCTCCGTCGGCGGCGGAATCCCAAGGTGACCGAGCCATTCTTCTCATACCACACCCCAAGGCGGGCCCGGCTGCGGTACCCCTCAGAGGGAGATTCGATGGGCGCTAGCAGCCGCTCCGGAGTCAACTTGGCCCAGCGGGCCATTTGCTCGGTAACCGCGCGCTGTTTAATGGCCAGCTGGTGTTCCGGTTGAATATGCTGCAATTGGCAGCCGCCGCACAAATCATAGTGAGGGCACGGTGGGGAAGTCCGCTCTGGAGCAGCCACTTGTACGGTTTCCACTCGCGCTTCCGCCAGTCGGGACTGGCTGCTGAAGACCCGCGCGTCCACCACCTCACCGGGCAGCGCGCCTTCCACGAACAAAGTTTTATCCTGCCACTGGGTGATACCGCGACCGTCATGGCTGATCCGCTCAATGGCGAGATCCTTCAGGGGTGTATTGAGGGTGGCCGCACTCGCGCCACGGCGGCTGCTCCCCTGGCGTGAAGGAGTGCTTTTACGACGCCTACTGATTGAACACCCCCGAAGATAGATAGCGGTCACCACGATCACAGACGATGGCCACGATCACAGCGTTGGTGACTTCCCGACTCAACTGCAACGCGGCGGCCACAGCACCACCCGAGGAGACGCCGGTGAAAATGCCCTCTTCCCGCGCCAGAGCGCGCATGGTGTTCTCGGCCAGATCCTGGGACATATTGACGACCCGGTCCACCCGGGACTCGTCGTAAATCTTAGGGAGGTAAGCGGCGGGCCAACGGCGAATGCCCGGTATACTCGCCCCCTCGTCAGGCTGAAGGCCAACAATCTGAATGTCAGGATTGCGTTCCTTAAAATAGCGCGAGCAGCCCATGATGGTGCCCGTAGTACCCATGGAGCTGACAAAGTGCGTGATGCGCCCGTCGGTTTGTTGCCAGATTTCCGGCCCAGTCGTTTCATAGTGGGCCTGCGGGTTGGCGGCATTGGCAAACTGATCCAGCACCCGCCCTTTACCCTCGGCTTGTAAAGCCAAGGCTCTGTCGCGTGCACCTTCCATGCCCTCCTCTTTGGACACCAGGATCAGTTCCGCCCCATAGGCGGTCATGGCGGCTTTGCGCTCCTCAGTGCTGCTTTCGGGCATGATCAGAATCATCCGGTAGCCCTTGATCGCCGCCACCATGGCCAGGGCAATGCCCGTATTGCCACTGGTGGCTTCAATCAAGGTATCGCCGGGGCGGATCAGGCCTTCCGACTCGGCGCGCTGAATCATCCACAGAGCTGGTCGATCCTTGACCGAGCCGGCCGGATTATTCCCCTCCAGTTTGACCAGCAGAGTGTTGCTGGTGGTGCCGGGCAAACGCTGCAGCCGCACCAGTGGCGTATTGCCCACAAAGGACTCGATGGTGGGAAAACTCATAGCGCCTTACCTCAGGGTTGGACGGCAAAAGAGGCTCATTCTACCGCCGAATATGCTATGGTGAAACCAACAAAAACAGGATCTTCCAGCCACATCAGACTCACCACCCCATGATCAAGAACAGTCTCAAGCACGATGTCGGGCGACTTATTTTACTGCCAGCGTTGGCCATCACCCTGATACTCGCCGGTAGTCTTACCTACCTCTATCTGTCCCAGCTCAACAAGTTTGTGACCATGCGCGGTGGTGCCCTGTCTGAAAAGCTGGCGCATATGAGCCACGTTTCGCTCATTCACGGCAATGCGGAGATGCTGCCCACGCTGCTGGAAGCCTCTCTGGAGGAGCCTTATGTACGCGCCGTTCAGGTACACCTAGCAGAAAGTGGGATTGTCTATCGAAGCGGCGCCAGTATGCTGCCTCCCCTGGAAGGCGCCGATGCGGATATGAGTCAACGTCAAATGCGACGTACGCCCAAGTCCATCCGCTTCGCCCACCCGGTGGTAGACGTCAACCATGAGCGGCCACTAGGGTGGTTGGAATTGGAGCTGTTGACCTCGCCCTTTTTGGTGCTGCGCTACAAAACCTTCCTGATCGCGCTAATACTGACCCTGTTGGGCGCTGGCTTGGCCACCATACTGTCCTTGCGGCTACACCGGAAAATCATCACACCTCTGGCGGACATCAAGGGCGTGCTAAGCGATATGGCCGAGGGCCAGCTGGGGCGGCGCATCGAGCCGCAACAGTGCCGGGAATTCCAGGACCTGGCGGACACAGTGAACACCATGGGTGCCTCCTTGGAGGAGGCTCACAAAGACATGCAGATTCACATTGATCAATCCATGGAAGATCTGCGCGAGACGCTGGAAACCATCGAAGTTCAAAACATCGAACTGAACATGGCGCGCAAAGAGGCCCTGGAGGCCAGCCGTATCAAGTCGGAATTCTTGGCCAATACCAGTCATGAGATCCGCACCCCCCTGAATGGCATCCTGGGCTTTACCAATTTGGCTTTGAAAACTCAGTTGGATGATCAACAGCGCGGTTATCTGCAGACCATTCGCGATTCATCACAGAATTTGCTCACGGTCATTAACGACATTTTGGACTTTTCAAAAATCGAAGCCGGCAAGCTGACTCTGGACTATGTGCCCCTACCACTGCGTCGGGTTGTGGAAGAAGCGGTGCATATCCAGGCGCCGGATGCCCACGAAAAAAATCTGCAGTTAATTACACTCGTCGATGACAAAATTCCGCTGCGCTTGCTGGGCGATCCCCTGCGTTTAAAACAAGTACTCGCCAACTTGGTCAGCAACGCCATCAAGTTCAGCCAGAAGGGCAACATTGTCATACACGCTGCGCTGTTAAGCCGACAGGAAAATCAGATCACAATTAAAATCAGTGTCACCGATAGTGGCATTGGACTCACCGAAGAGCAAAAAGCACGCTTGTTCCGGGCTTTTGATCAGGCGGACAGTTCCAGCTCGCGAGAGCACGGTGGCACCGGGCTCGGCCTGGTCATCTGCCGCGGCCTAGTTGAGCGGATGGGCGGCGAAATCGGTGTTGAAAGCGAAGCTTCTCAAGGTGCGCGTTTCTGGTTCACCGCGCGTTTGGGTATTGACAAGACTCAGCCGGATACTGAAGAGCGCCCGTTGCTCGGCAAGCGTGTCCTAGTATGCAGCGAAAACGCCGCTTTCGCCCAACAGGCCGAACATTTATTGCGACTTTGGCAAGCGGATACCGATAGCGTACAAAGCATTCACGACATCTTTACCAAATTGCGCAGCGCCAGTGAGAACTGCACGGGCTTTTCTTTGGTGCTACTGGATATTGCCCCCGAGGAACGCCGCATTCGACCGCAGCTACTGCATAACCTAGCCCAACAATTAACGGACGAGCTGGGCTGCGCGTTGGTGATCGCCTGTACGCCAGCGCATCAGGAAATACTACGCGGCCAGAACGACACAAGCCTGTTTACCTTCGTCCATAAGCCCGTCACCCATGACAGTCTTTTGGAAGCTTTAGCGCCGCGCATGAATATCGACTTGAAGGCCAACAGAAGTCAGACAAGCAATGACGAGCACAGTGGCACAGAGACCAGCGCTAAGATTCTGGTAGTCGACGATAACCCGGCCAACTTGCAACTGGCCAGTGAGTTGTTGCGCGGCCTCAATACCCATGTGGTGCAAGCAAGCAGTGGACAGGCGGCACTTGAGGTGTGCGCCAACGAGGACTTCGACCTTATCTTTATGGACATTCAAATGCCGGGCATGGATGGCATCGAGACTACTCGGGAGCTGCGCTTGAGATCGACGGGCGCCCAGCGCACCCCAATCATCGCCCTTACCGCACACTCAATGACTGAACAAAAGTCGGAATTGCTTATCGCCGGATTGGATGACTGTATCAGCAAACCCGTGAGCGAAGCGCAGCTTGCCCACATTATTAATCGGTGGGTCAATCTCAATGGGCGCAAGGTACGTGAGCTGGTCGCAAAGCCCTCGAACACGAGCACACCCGATACCGAGCCGCGCTCAATTCCGAGTGCTTCGGAACCGGGCCCCGTTGACATTGCCCTGTGTTTAAAGCTCGCCAACCATAAAGCGGGATTGGCTCGCGATATGCTCGTCATGATGTTGCAGAATCTCGACGCGGAACGTAACGACATTAATCGCGCTTACGACAACAAAGACTTTGAACAAATGGAAGAGTTGGTGCACCGGCTGTACGGCAGTTGCTGCTATTGCGGCGTGCCCCGCTTAAAACGAATCAGCGGTCTTGTGGATAAGATACTGCAGAACCGGCAGTACGACCAGTTGTCCGCTCCGGTCACAGCCCTCCACAATGAAATTGAGGAAATATTACGCTGGGGCTACCAGCGGGACATAGACAGCCTGTTCGATTTGTCCGAATAATGGCTGTAACGCCAGCAATCACTAACGGGATGAGCGAAACAACTCGCGACTTTTAAGCGGTTTATTACCCAGCAAAGGCTGAAGTGCCGCGCGGGTGAGCCGCTTGGCAGCGAGGCGAGTTTCTGCCTGGGAAAAATCATCCGCGGCGATGGCCAGAAGGTCCCGCCCGGAGTAAAACACTTGCACACCAGGTGGCGGTATTGAACTTGAAACCACCTGGGTAAATCCGTGTTCAGAATCAAACTGGTAGTGGGCGTCCGCGATCAACGGCGTTCCGTGAGTTGCGTCCGTGGTCAGATTGATCCCATAACCGAGCTCTTCCAAGACACTCAACTCAAACCGGCGTAGCAGGGGTTCCAGTGGTGCTTCACGACTCAATGCCATGAGCGTTGCCTGATAGTTTTGAAACAAAAAGGGATAGGCGTCCGTTTCCGCCAGCACTCGCAGTAACAGTTCATTCATGTAGAACCCACAATACAGCGCCGCGCCATGCAGCGCGAAGCTCGCGCCATCGGGTTCGATTGAAGTGAGTAATTTGAGTCCGCCCCGCCCCTGATAGGAAGCCAACAGACCGGTGAAAGGATTCAACAGTGCACGACGCCGGCTCTTGGCGGCGCGCACACCTTTGGCCACCACCGCCACCCTGCCTTGGTCACGCGTTAACAGCTCCACCAGCATGCTGGTGTCCCGGTAGGGGCGGGTATGGAGTACGTACGCCGGCTGTAACTCAACGCGCACGGGACGGCCTTATTCGTAGCCAAGACTGCGTAGAGCACGCTCGTCGTCGGACCAGCCGGATTTGACCTTAACCCACAGTTTGAGCATCACCTTGCTCTGAAACAACTTTTCCATGTCAACGCGTGCTTGCTGACCAATCTGCTTGATTCGATCGCCTTTGTCGCCGATCAAAATGCGCTTTTGGCCGTCGCGTTCCACCAAAATCAAGGCGGAGATATGCAGCACCTTGCCTTCCTGCTTGTACTCTTCGATCTCTACCGCCATTTGATAAGGCAGCTCGTCGCCTAATTGGCGGGTAATTTTCTCGCGTACAATTTCGGACGCCATAAAGCGCGAACTGCGATCCGTCAATTGATCGTCGGGGAAGAGATGTTCACCCTCGGGCAAATGATCGAGAATTAGCGCTTCCAGCCGATCCAAATTCGTATTGCGCAACGCCGACAAGGGCATGATCTCGGCTTTGGGCAAACGCTCAGACAAGGTTTTCAAGTGAGGTAGCAATACCTCTTTATTGTCCACCTGATCGACCTTGTTCACGGCCACCACAATGGGGCAAGTGACATGCTCCAACTGCTGGGCGACCATTTCGTCCTCGTCGGTCCATATCAGGCGATCGACCATAAACACTACTAAATCCACGTCTTTGATGGCCGTGCTCGCCGCGCGATTCATGTAACGATTAATGGCCTTAGCTTGTCCCAGGTGCAAGCCCGGCGTGTCCACAAACACAATTTGGTCTGAGCCCTCAGTCTTAATGCCCTGAACATTGTTGCGAGTGGTTTGGGGTTTGCGAGAGGTAATACTGACTTTCTGCCCAAGCATATGGTTGAGCAGCGTGGACTTGCCCACGTTCGGGCGCCCCACGATGGCCACATAACCACACCGACTGGCAGACTTGGACGTATCAGACATTGAGAAACCTTTGGTTCTTGGAATGGGACGATGCACTGCTGGAACGGATGTTAATGCCCGCGCAACTTCTCTAATACGGCAGCGGCCGCTTGCTTTTCCGCCTCTCGCCGACTGCTTGCGCTAGCCTGTACCGCCTGTTTAAGCAGTGCCACTCGGCAAGCAATGGTAAACGTGTGCGCATGGGCCTGGCCGGCCACCTCTACCACCTGATAGTCTGGTAGGGGCAGTTGCTTGGCTTGCAAGAATTCCTGCAATTCAGTTTTTGGGTCTTTGCTCGGCTTATCCAGGGATACCTGCGCTAACCGGGGCTGGTACCAAGCATTGACGCGTTCAGCGCAAGCGTCAAAACCCGCCTCCAAATAAATAGCCCCGATGATGGCCTCTACCGCGTCGGCCAGAATGGAGTCCCGCTTTTGGCCCCCACTTTTCATCTCGCCTTCACCCAGGCGCAGGCAACCACCCAGCTCAAACTCGTGCGCCAGTTCCGCTAGAGTTTCCCCTTTGACCATCTGCGCGCGCAATCGACTCAATTGCCCTTCACGCGCCTCGGGAAGCTTCCGGTACAAGGCCTCACCGATAATAAAATTGAGAATGGAGTCTCCCAAAAATTCCAGGCGCTCATTATTTGGGCTGCCGAAGCTGCGATGCGTTAACGCCAACTCCAACTGCGCGTCATCGCGAAAGCGATACCCCAAACAATCCTGCAAGCGTTGAAAACGTTGCGACACAAATAATAACCTCTGTTAACGGCCTGTTAGTCGGCGGGCCTGCAGCAGGCTTCCGGCCTGGCACTGTCCAATTGATTTTCGAAACTCAGCACCAGGTCGATGTTCCACACCAGCGGCTCACGGGTCTCGTAGTTGATGTTCACTATCGTGTTCCCAGAGCGCTTCTCAACTTCTATGTTGTTCCTGGGCCCCGGGCTGCGCACGTTGTTGATGTCGTAAAACCGTAGCAACTCCTGCCGAATCTCCCGGGGGGTCATGCTATGAAGCCGAACGGGATCCGCGGCCAGGGAATTCAGGGCTGCCACCACGTAGCGGTTTTCCGCATAAATCGGCACCACTTTAAATGCACAGAGCAGAAAAAAACCACCGATTGCGATAATCAAAACCAAGAGCGGCATGGATATGCCGCGTTGCAGCTTAAGAGTACTCATGGCCAAGTTTCCTCTGGTTTTATTATATCGGCCCAGCAGGGAGTGCTGAGAGTGGGCACTGCACCTCTAGTGAATTCTGCCCGCAGGTTCGAAACTGGGCAGACTAAATACCGGGTGCCAATGCATCCAGACCGCCACGGCTTTACCCACTATAGCGTCCTCAGATACAAAGGCCAGATCCGGCGCCGAGCCTGGATTGAGTTCGTTCCAGCCCCGGCTATCAAAACTGGCATCGCGGTTGTCGCCCATCATGAAATAGTGGCCTTCGGGCACCTCCCAGGAACCGTGGCGGCTGTAGCGCCCCGGGGTAAGGTTTTTGTGCACCGTGTACTCCTTGTCGCCCAGCGTCTCGCGCACTACTCGGTATTGCGGATTGTGCTCAGGCATCAGCGCCACCGTTTCCTCTTCGACGGGCTGGCCGTTGATCGTCAGCACGTGGTCAATGTACTCCACGTGATCGCCGGGAATCCCAATCACCCGTTTGATGAAATAGGTATCCGGCAAATGGGGCGGAAAAAACACCATAACATCCCCACGCTGGGGATCGTTGACGGGGATCACACGCTTATTGAGCACCGGTAGTCGCAGTCCGTAAGTGAACTTGTTGACGACCAGAAAATCGCCCACGTTCAAAGTGGGCTCCATGGATGAGGAGGGAATCTGAAAGGGCTCGAGAATAAACGAACGCAGCACAAACACCAGCAGCAACACCGGGAAAAACGACTTGGAGTACTCCACCACCGTCGGCTCACGCGCAGCCACCAGTTGGGCGTCGTTATAGGCGCGTTTTTGGTGTTCATCGTCCAGATTAACGTTTTCAAACTGCTGTCTGATCGCCGCTAACCGACGTTTGCGCGGGGGTGCCAGCACGAGGATGTCGTACAGCCAGATCAAGCCGGTAATAAAGACCGCCAGCGTCAGAATCAGAGGCAGGTTAATGCTACTCATCGGGTTTCCTAGGTATCCACTTTCAAGACTGCCAGGAAGGCTTCCTGGGGTATATCCACCCGGCCAACCTGCTTCATGCGCTTCTTGCCGGCTTTTTGTTTTTCCAGCAGCTTCTTCTTACGTGAGGCGTCACCACCGTAGCACTTTGCGGTAACGTTTTTGCGCAACGCTTTAACCGTGCTGCGCGCAACGATTTGACCACCAATAGCCGCCTGAATTGCCACATCAAACATCTGCCGGGGAATCAACTCCTTCATTTTTTCCACCAGAGAGCGACCGATCTGATGTGACTGATCCCGATGCACGATAAGCGCCAAGGCATCCACTTTCTCGCCGTTAATCAACACATCCAGGCGCACCAAGCGCGCTGGCTCAAAACGATCAAAACTGTAATCCAAGGAGGCGAAACCGCGACTGGCCGATTTCAGGCGGTCGAAGAAGTCGAGCACTACCTCGTTCATGGGCAGGTCGTAACGCAAGCTCACTTGCGAGCCGGTGTACTGCATGTCTTTTTGCATACCCCGACGCTCACTGCACAGGGTAATCACCGCGCCGACGTGTTCGTGCGGCACCAATATGTTGGCCTCCACGATCGGCTCGCGCATTTCCTCGATCATGCCAGGGTCCGGCAGGGACGAGGGATTGTCTACGTAAATGGTTTCACCCTGGCTGGTGACCACTTCGTACACCACCGTTGGTGCCGTGGTGATCAGGTCGAGGTCGTATTCTCGCTCCAGCCGCTCCTGAATAATTTCCATGTGCAGCATGCCCAGGAAACCACAGCGGAAACCGAAACCCAGCGCGTCAGAGCTTTCCGGCTCATAGAACAACGAGGCGTCGTTAAGCGTCAATTTGGACAGAGCATCCCGGAAGTTTTCAAAATCGTCCCCGTCCACCGGGAACATACCCGCGTACACCTGCGGTTTAACCTTTTTAAAGCCGGGCACGGCCGGTACGTCCGGAGTGTGCACATGGGTCAGGGTATCGCCCACAGGTGCACCCAGAATCTCTTTGACGCCGGCAATAACAAAGCCCACTTCACCGGCCTTCAGTTCTTTCAATTTGGTGAGCTTGGGGCTGAATACCCCGACGCTGTCCACCACATGCGCCTTGCCGATAGACTTGGTAATGATTTTGTCTTTCACACACAGGCGGCCTTGCCGGACCCGCACCAAAGACACAACACCCATGTATTTGTCGAACCAGGAGTCAATGATCAGTGCTTGCAAGGGTGCATCCACGTCGCCTTCGGGCGGCGGCACCAAGCGCACCAGTTCTTCCAAAACGTCTTCGATACCTTCACCGGACTTGGCACTACAGCGCACCGCGTCCATGGCTTCGATACCGATAATGTCTTCAATTTCCTGCGCAACGCGTTCCGGCTCAGCCTGAGGCAGGTCCATTTTGTTCAGAACCGGGATGACTTCCAGGCCTTGTTCAATGGCCGTGTAACAATTGGCAACCGACTGAGCCTCCACACCTTGGCCGGCATCCACCACGAGAAGCGCACCTTCACAGGCCGACAGCGAGCGGGACACCTCGTAGGAGAAGTCCACATGGCCCGGAGTATCAATAAAATTGAGCTGGTAGGTTTTCCCATCCCGCGCCTTGTAGTGAAGGGTCACACTTTGGGCTTTGATGGTAATGCCCCGCTCCCGCTCCAGATCCATGGAGTCGAGCACCTGCTCGCTCATCTCGCGATCACTTAAGCCGCCACAGAGACGGATAAAGCGGTCGGCGATGGTGGATTTGCCGTGGTCGATATGGGCGATGATGGAAAAATTGCGAATGTGGCTGAGATCGGTCACTGGGCGTCGGGTACTTGTGTCAGAAGTGGAAAATGCGGCCACTAAACCGGCCGCCAAAATAAGGCGGCCAGTTTAGCTTATTTGTCGACCCCCCGCCATGGGGCCCAGAGATTGGGGTCCTTCTGGGTGCCACTGGATCGCCTAGGGAAGGATGCCCTGCATTTTGAGACCCTCGGGGGCAGGAAGCAGAAGCGGAGCGTACATGGGCGAGTCACTGGCATCCTGCTTCGCCCTATCTCCTGAGGCCATGCATTCGTTAGTCAAAGCGTGTCTCGAAGCGCACCTCACTACCAGAGGAAAGGATACCCTGCGTTTTGAGACCCTCGGAGGCAGGAAGCCGACGCGGAGCGTACAGGGACGTATGTACAGCGTGTCTCGAAACGCAGGGTATCCTTTCCTCCCGCTCCGCAGCACTAATCGTCACGACAGCAAGGATCGTTTCAATATTAGCCAGGCGAACCAACCGGTTAGGCGGTCAATCAGCCGGCCCTACCCGAATGGTCCGGAAAGACGGCTTACCGTCGCGTAAAAAGCGCACCGCGACGTTTTCCCCCTCCTCTAACTCGGCCACCTGAGCGCTATAGCTGTCAACCGAATCAATGGCCTCAAAGCCCAACTGGGTAATCACATCACCTTGGCGCAAACCCGCTTCTGCGGCCGGCCCATCCGGGTCTACTTCACTCACCGCCACACCTGGTTCGGATGCAAATTCATCCAAAGGTTCCACCACCAAACCGAGTCGATCCGAAGCCACTTCTGGCTCCTGTGGCGGCTCTGGCGTGTCCCGCTCCTCACGGTCGGGCAACCGTCCAACCTCGACATCCAAGGTCATTCGGTCACCACGGCGTACCAGCGTAACCGGCACCTCTGTGTTGGGTCGGGTACGCCCGACCATCGGCGGCAAATCTCCTGAACTGCGTACACGCGTGCCATCAAATTCCACAATCACATCGCCCACACTCAGGCCGGCGTTGGCGGCCGGACTGTCGGGCTGAACCTGAGAAATCAGCGCGCCGCCTGCCCGGTCTAAGCCCAGAGATCGAGCCAAGTCGCGGTCCAGGTCCTGAATCACCACCCCCAACCAACCGCGCTCCACGCGCCCGGTTTCACGCAATTGTGCAATGACTTCCTGAGCCAGTTCGGCTGGCACCGCAAACGACAGGCCAATGGAGCCTCCCGTGCGGGTAAAAATCTGGGCGTTAATTCCCACCACTTCGCCATCCAGATTAAACAAGGGACCGCCGGAGTTACCGGGATTGATCGCCACGTCAGTTTGAATAAACGGCACATAGCTCTCTTGGCGTTGCCCGGGAATGCTGCGTCCGATAGCGCTCACTATGCCAACACTGGCGGAATAATCGAGACCAAAGGGAGAGCCTATCGCCAGTACCCATTCGCCGACGCGAACACTGTCAGGTTCCGCAAAACGCAGCGTAGGTAAATCTTCTGCATCGATTTTCAACAGCGCCAAGTCTGAGCGCGGGTCAGAGCCCACCACCTCGGCGTGAAACTCCCGCCGGTCCAGGAGGCGCACAACGATTTCGTCGGCGCGATCCACTACGTGATTATTGGTAATCACATAACCGTCTTCGGATACGATAAAACCAGAGCCCATGGAGTGAAAGTCCCGCTCGGGAGGGGAGTGACGCTCAAAAAACTCGCGAAACATTTCGGGGATTTGTTCTTCCGGCATCTGTCTGCGCTCTTGCGCGGTGACGCTGCCACGGACAGTGATTTTAACTACAGCGGGTGAGTGTTCTTCGATTAGATCTGTGAAATCGGGTAACGCTTGAGCCTGGGCAGCCAAAGCCATCAGCAACAAACTCCACAAGGCCGTCAGGGCCACAGTTTTAACACCGGGTCTACCCATGCATTCCTCTCCTAAGCGCTTTACGTGTTTGGGTGATGCGAATACTTGATCGACAGCTAACCATCGGCTAATTAGCTGTGGGATCTTGTTGGACTTAAGGATGGGGGATAAATTCCCGATTTCAAGCCGCGTCAGGGCTGGCGGGAGGCGTTCAGGCGTTCGTCGGCGCGGTCCACTCTGAGTGTGACGCGACGGTTCTGGTGGCGACCTTCGGGGGTATGGTTGCTGGCGACCGGGTAGCGCTCGCCATGCCACCGGACGGTAATCATCGACTCTGGCACGTCTCGGTCCATCAGATATTGCGCCACCCACTCAGCGCGCTGCCGGGACAACTCCAAATTGTCGGCGCGCAAACCCATGGCGTCGGTATGACCATCGATAAAAATACGGGTTACTGCGTCGTCTGCTCGGGCGTAAAGGGCCAATTGTTCCAACTTTTCAAGCTCTTCGTCGGGCAACTCGTCCTGCCCCAATTGAAAGTACAAGGCCGTGCGTGCAATCTGATCGTAGTTTACCGGCAGAAGGCCGGCCTGGCAGCGGTGGAAACGCTCAAGGGCGGGACGAAAGCTCACCGGCTCTACCATGATGCGGACTTGAGTATCCTCACCATACCAAGCCTGCCGGGCGAATACTAAACGCTTTCCGCTTTGCAGGGTGGCCATCAACTGCTGAGAGTCGCGCCAATCGAGCTGCACCGGCCGTTCGCCCTCCACCACATCCACTCGACCCAGCTCCCGACTCCCCGGAATCTCTTCCCACAGCGGGTTCTGTACTTCTAGCCGCGCCTCCCCAGGCGCTAATTGGCGACTGTCCTGGCGCAGGTAAAAGCTCTGCTCCTCCCCGGCGCGCCGGGAAAAGACCGCCGCACCATAGAGTGGAATCGCTTGCGACAAACGGCACTCAAACTGGGAGGATTCCAGCTGCCAGGCGGCATCCGCCATGGTGGATTCAAAAGTCGCTCCCCAAACCGGTGCAGCCACCAGGCTTGCGCCTAGTGCCAACAACGGTATCCGGCGCAAGCTTCGGCACCAGAATAGGCTCATGCTTTTTCCCCGGTCGTATTCATACTCAGGGTATCGGCCCGAAGCGGCTGCGCTTTAGCGGCAATTTTGTTAGCATGCGGGTTTCCATTTCAGCCATCAGCCAAGTGATCCCTCAGGCCATGCCCCAGCAATTGACCCTCACCCGCCCCGACGACTGGCACATTCACCTGCGTGACGGAAGCTCTCTACCCCGAACCGTAGGCGATGTCGCTCGCTACTTTGGCCGGGCCATCGTTATGCCGAATCTGGTTCCGCCCGTAATTAACGCCGAGCAGGCTCTGGCGTATCGAGACAGAATCCTCGCAGCCCGGCCGCCGGGAAGCCAATTTGAGCCTTTGATGGTGCTCTACCTGACCGACAACACTCGCCCAGAAGACATTAAACGCGCTCAAGAAGCTGGCGTTGTGGCCTGTAAGCTGTACCCGGCCGGAGCGACCACCAACTCGGACTCTGGAGTTACCCAACTGGCCAAGCTCTACCCGGCCTTGGAAGCCATGCAAAAGGAAGGCATGAAGTTCTTACTGCACGGTGAAGTCACGGACTCGGACATCGATATTTTTGACCGAGAGAAGGTCTTTTTGGAGCGTCACTTTGCACCGCTCACCCGAGACTTTCCGGCGTTGCGCATGGTGCTGGAGCACATCACTACAAAAGACTCAGCCGACTTCGTCGCCGCTGCTGGTGACAATGTGGCCGCCACCATCACAGCGCACCACTTGCTGTACAACCGCAACCATATGCTGGCGGGCGGCATCCGCCCTCATTATTACTGCCTACCCATTCTTAAACGCAATACCCACCAGGCGGCTCTGATAGCCGCGGCCACTAGCGGCAATCCCCGCTTTTTCCTGGGCACGGATTCAGCACCGCACGCGCGCCACAAAAAGGAAAGCGCCTGCGGCTGCGCTGGCAGCTACACCGCTCATGCCGCTATCGAGTTCTACGCTCAAGTATTTGAAGACGCCGGAGCTCTGGACAAGCTGGAAGCGTTTGCCAGCCACTTTGGCCCGGACTTTTATCAACTACCGCGCAATACCGACCACATCACCCTGGTAAAGCGGCCCTGGGTAATACCAGAGCAGCTAACCCTGGACGAGGCTTCCGGCTTAACGCCTCTGGCGGCCGGAGAAACACTGGCATGGCAAGTTGCGTCCAACCCCCAAGACAACAGATAAGGTTTTTTTGATTGTGAATCCCCCCGAAACCCCGAAGGACCCCACGTCTCCGCTGGCGGCACGATTCCGTGGCTTTCTACCCGTCGTCGTGGATGTGGAAACCGGTGGCTTTAACTCCGGCACCGATGCGCTACTGGAAATTGCTGCGGTCACGCTTTATATGGACGACGAAGGCTATCTGCGCCGCAAAGAAACCTTTGATTTCCACGTAGACCCCTTCGAAGGCGCCAATATCGAGCAAGCTGCGCTGGATTTTACCGGCATAGACCTGGATAACCCGGAGCGTTGCGCTGAGCCCGAAGTGATGGTGATGAACGACCTGTTTCAGGCGATTCGCCGCTCCGTGCGCGACAACGGTTGCACCCGAGCCGTAATGGTCGGCCACAACGCCCACTTTGATCTGGGCTTTCTCAACGCCGCTGTGGCCCGCTGTGACCTCAAACGAAACCCATTCCACCCCTTTTCCTGTTTTGATACCGCCACCCTGAGCGGGCTCGCCTTCGGCCAAACCGTGCTGGCCAAAGCCTGCCAAGCAGCCAACATCGATTTTAGTAACAGCGAAGCCCATTCGGCCGCCTATGACGCCGAAAAGACCGCCGAGCTCTTCTGCTATATTGTCAATCGCTGGCGCGAGTTGGGTGGCTGGATGCCGAGCCCGGTCGATGCACTGGATGATGAAGCGCCGGAATAAGTCACTCTTAATACAGCACCTGAGCAACTCGCCATGGCCAAAGCCCGCAACCCGAAACGCAAAACTCCCGCCCCAAGCACCCCTAATTGGCCGGTGCTGGGTTTAGCTTTAATTGGCATGGCGTTGACCGCCTACTTGAGCGTTCTCGCATGGCTCGGAGGCGGTGGTGCGATTTTGTGCGGCCCGGAATCCGGTTGCGACGTGATTCAGCAAAGCCGTTGGTCACAGGTGATGGGCTTACCCCTAGCGTTTTGGGGCTTTCTACTCTACGGCTTGATGGCCGGGTTGGCGTGGCGGGGTACGCAGCGCCTGAAAGACTGGAGAAGGCTCTGGACTCTGGCGTTAATCGCACTGGCCATTAGCCTCTATTTGACGGTGATAGGACTCTGGCAATTGAGCGCTGTGTGCCTCTGGTGCCTAGCGTCTTTGGCCATTATCGGCGCAATTTTCACCCTTTTAACGGTTAAGCGGCCAACCCAGGCTCCGGGGACCAGTTGGACCAACTGGTTGCTCAATCGCGGAGTCGTCGCGGTGCTCGTAGTGGGTGCCCTGCACTTTTACTACAATTACGACGCACTCTTATCAACGCCGCCGGATGACCGGCTCACTTCGTTGGCTCAGCATCTGGATGAAACCGGTGCCCGTTACTTTGGGGCCTCCTGGTGCGCCGCCTGCCAGCAGCAAAACGCCCTGTTTGGCGATGCCAAAGAACACCTGCCCTATATTGAATGCACGCCCCATGGCCGTCACGGTGGAATGGCACTGGAGTGCAGCCGTGCGGATATTCGCAACTTCCCCACTTGGATCATTGATGGGGAACGCCACATCGGCGTGCTGCAACCCCGGGAGCTAGCCCGCCATTCCGGCTTTGATTGGGACGAGTAACACGCCCGCACAAGGCCGCCTCTATCGATAGGCGGCTTTTTGTTCCTGAGGCTCGGGCGGCCGGTAGCGGTTGGCCAACGCTTCGCGGCGAGCTTGCTCTTTGCGTTTACGGGATTCGTGACTCGCTTTGACCCAGTCGTCAGACCGTCTTTGCCAACCTTGATCATTCGCCATACAACACTCCTTCTACTGCCTGGATATGGTGCGTCTTTAGTAGCTACCTATTTACCTATAGCACAGAAGCGGGGTACAAACGCAAGGTCGCACCACTTTTCTCTGTAAAAAACCTCTGCTCGTTGCTATGCTAGCCCGGTGTTCGGTGCCAAAAGGGTGCTATAACAATTAAGGCCGTCATCGGTACGGATAATCAGCAGGAGTCATCATGACCATACAGCAAAAACTCTTTGTCGTTGTCGACCCCAACGACGAGCAGCATATTGCGCTGGAGCGCGCCATCATTACCGCCGCACTCCATGAAGTGAAACCCTACATTTATGTATTTGTCGCGGTCGATGGCGACGCGGTGGATACTCGCGCCAGCAATGACAACCTGTTCCGTGACCAGAGCTGGTTCGACGAAACCATTAAGAAGCCTCTTGCAAGCGCCGGATTGGAGTATCTGATTGAGGTTTCCTGGTCGAGCGAATGGCAAAAGTCGATCATGCAGTCGTCCAAGCGTTTTGGCTCTGACCTGATTTACCTGCCGGTGCACGCCAAAGTGAATTACAGCCGTTTTACCTTTACCGAATCCAAGTGGGAGCTGCTAAAAGGCGCGCCCTGCCCAGTAGTCTTGATTCGCCCGGCCGCTAAGGAGCAGCGCAAGGTCATCCTGGCGGCGGTGAACTTCCAGGCCAAGCGGGACATTCAGAAAGAACTGAACAAGTTGATTCTCGAACAGGCCCGCCACTTCGCAGAAGTGTACGGCGCGGATCTGCATGTGGTGAATGGTTATTTGGACTCCATGAGCTATCCGGACCGAGGTCGACTGGTGCGGGACACTGGGTTGGCGACCGACCGGATCCACGTCAAGAACGGTTATACCTCCGATGTGGTGGCCGACGTCGCCGATGACATCGGGGCGGACCTGGTGGTTATAGGTACTCTGGGCCAAAACGGTATGACTACGACGCGCCGGGGCAATACCGCCGAGCGTCTGATTGCCGCTTTGGATGACGACGTTATGGTCATCAACCACGAATAAGCGACACACTGTGACGCGGACCATAGGGTCCGCGTCACACATCTCGCCACCCAGCTTAACCTTCCCGCAATTCGTCCAACTCTTCCCGTAAATAGTGCATCCACTCAGAAAACGCACGCCGCACTTGCATGGGCGTGAGCGGACTGCTGCCGTGATTTGCGCCGCGCCCCAAAGGCTGCCGATCGGTTACCGTGGCCAGCAAGCGACCAGATACGGAATCATAAAGCTCTATACTGAGTACAATCACTGCCATGTCTCTGGGGTCTGTCACACCCATCTGCTCACTGGCCTCTTGGCTCAGGGTGGTTTGATGTAGGCTGGCATCCACTTGCAAGACATCGTTGCCGGGTTCCAACGCCAGCTCATAGGCTCCGTCCGCCACCAGGTGGTGCACCAAAGCGCCAACGTATTCCTGGCGAAAAAACTCCCGATCATTTCGATTCATTGCGCCCAACGGCAGATCCCGACCGGGTGGTCGCCAGTCCTCCAAATTTAAATCAGTCACCAGCAAGCGGTTATAGGCCGAAAAGTCCGCTCCGGGAGCCACAAAAACGCCGTCCAATAAGTAATCATCCACCGTTACGCCATCCGCTTCAGTCTCAGGCGGCACTGGTTCCGGAGCAGTGGCGCAGCCGGTCAAGACTGCGGCCGCGAACAGCCAAATCAACATCGTCAGTTTCATAGTGTTCCTCGCACTAAAGCCCTCGGCAGGCGGGTAATCGCTGTTTGCAAGGGCAGGTCATATTGCCTTGGGCATTCTGCCACAGACTGAACTCTGGTTGCGTACTCTACACGGTAGCGTTCACTCCATTGGGCAACCAATCGTTGCGCTTTACGCCTTGAACAAAAAAAATGATCCAGTTGTTGCACACGAGCACCCCGGCGCCAGCTGGGGAACTTTGCCTATCCCCCAACGTCGAGTTTTACAGGGTCCTGTAAACGGATTGGCCTCGCCACTGGTTTTTCCGGCACCGATATGGCCATGTCGGCAGACCCGTCCGACATAGCGCCGGTGCTGGCCAGACAGCGATTGCGCCCGATCGATTACGAAAGGAGATAGGTATGGCGAACACAGTGGGGGATTTCATTCTAAGTCGACTCACGGACTGGGGCATCAAGCGCATCTTTGGTTATCCCGGCGACGGTATCAATGGTCTCATGGGCGCTATGGATCGAGCGGAAGATCGCTTCGATTACGTGCGCGTCCGGCACGAAGAAATGTCCGCCTTTATGGCTGGCGGACACGCCAAGTTCACAGGCGAAGTGGGTGTGTGCATGGCCACGTCGGGACCGGGGGCTTTGCATTTGCTCGCTGGTTTGTACGACGCCAAAGGGGACCATGTGCCCGTAGTGGCAATTGTTGGCCAGCAATCCGCCAGCTCTTTGGGCAGCGACTTTCAACAAGAAGTGGCACTGCAAACGGTGTTTGCGGACGTATGCAGTTACTGCCAAATGATTACCGAGCCGTCGCAGGCCCGGCACGTAATTGACCGCGCTGTGCGCATCGCCGCGGCCGAACGCGCGGTTACCTGCATCATCATTCCCAATGATGTGCAGATGATGAAAGCCGTCCCTTCGCCACCCCGCACTCACGGCAGTAACTACTCCAGCGCCAGCCCTGCACCCCAGCACCCAGTACCATCGGAAGCGGAGTTACACGCGGCGGCGGAAGTGCTCAATGCCGGGAAAAAAGTGGCCTTATTGGTGGGCGCCGGCGCCCTGTCCGCCACCGACGAAGTGATCGAGGTGTGCGAAATTCTCGGCGCCGGGGCTGCCAAAGCCCTACTGGGCAAAGCGGTGCTACCGGACAACCTGCCCTTTGTTACCGGCTCCATTGGTTTGTTGGGCACCAAGGCCAGTTGGGAACTGATGTCCAACTGCGACACCTTACTAATGGTCGGCACCACCTTCCCCTACTCTGAGTTTCTACCCAAGGACGGCGCTGCCCGGGCCGTGCAGATTGACCTTGATCCGCGCAACGTCGGGCTCCGCTACCCCACGGAAGTCAATCTCATCGGGGACAGCGCTGAAACGTTACGCCGACTCATGCCGCTGCTTAATTACAAACCGGATCGCTCCTGGCGAAAAACCGTGGAGAAAAATGTTTCCGATTGGTGGATCGACGTGGAAGAGAAAGCCATGGAAGACGCCGACCCCATCAACCCGCAACGGGTGTTCTCGGAATTGTCGCCGCGCCTGCAGTCCAACACCATTTTGTGTGGCGACAGCGGCTCTCACACCAATTGGTACGCGCGCAATATTCGCATGCAACGCGGCATGATGGGCTCGCTGTCAGGCAAACTCGCTAGCATGGGCAGCGGCGTACCTTACGCCATTGCCGCTAAGATGGCGCACCCGGATCGACCGGTCATTGCCATGGTGGGTGACGGTGCTATGCAGATGAACGGCAACGCTGAACTGGTTACGGTGATGCAGTATTGGCGGCGCTGGCAAAACCCCAGTTTCATCATCATGGTGTTGGTCAACCACGACTTGAATCAAGTGACTTGGGAGCAACGAGCCCTGGCCGGTGACCCCAAATACCCGACCGCACAGGACGTCATCGACTTTCCCTACGCGGAATACGGCCGCCTGTTGGGGTTCAAGGATATTCATGTGGATGACCCCAACGATATCGGACGCGCTTGGGATGAAGCCTTGGCCGCGGATCGCCCGGTGGTGATTGAGTTTATTACCGACCCCAATGTGCCGCCTATGCCGCCGCATATCACACTGGATCAAGCCACGTCTTATCTGGGCGCACTGTCCAAGGTGGACCCGGACCAGTGGGGCATCATCAAACAAAGTACCAAACAGTTTTTCTCTGGGTTAAACGTCCGGCGCTGAGTGACAACCATGACAGCGTGTTTGGAAGGACAGGGGCCGCTGATAGAGTCCGTGGAGGTGGCGGCTTATCGCGTCCCCACGGATGACGCGGAAGGCGATGGCACCTTTCACTGGAGCTCCACGGAACTGTTGGTAGTGCAGATCCGCGCGGGCGATCACGTGGGCCTGGGTTACAGCTACACCGGCGGTTTGGCCGCGGCCGCTCTGGTGCGCGACACACTGGCGCCCAGCGTAATGGGCAGTCGTGCCGTGGATCTACCCAGCCTCTGGCTGCACATGAACCAATCTCTGCGCAACATCGGGCGGCCCGGCCTTGGCCTTATGGCCGCCTCGGCGATGGACATTGCGCTCTGGGACCTAAAAGGCAAGCTGCTCAATATCTCGCTCAGCACTCTCTGGGGAAATTCTCGCGCTGGGGTGCCGGTCTACGGCAGCGGTGGCTTCACCACTTACACAGACGAACAGTTACGAAGCCAATTGGCAGACTGGATGGAGCTTGGTTTAACCGCCGTCAAAATTAAACTCGGCCTGATCCTGGAAGAAGACATCCGCCGGGTGGCGTTGGCCCGAGAAGTGGTGGGTCCCGACGTTGAGCTCATGGTGGACGCCAACGGCGCCTACAACCCGCGCACCGCATTGGATCTGATAGAACGTTTACATCACTGGGGCATCTGCTGGCTGGAGGAGCCCGTTTCTTCCGATAATCTGGAAGGACTCAGTTGGTTGCGTGATCGAACTCCATCTGGAATTGCCATCGCCGCTGGCGAATACGGTTGGGGCGGAATTTACTTTCGGCGCATGCTGGAAACACACGCCGTCGACATACTACAAGCGGACGCCACACGCTGTGGTTACTCGGGTTTTATTCAGGCGGCGCAGCTGTGCGAAGCGTTTCAGATACCGCTCTCGGCCCATTGCGCGCCCGCTGTTCATACGGCTCTGTGCGCAACGCTTCCCAACTTCAAACACATTGAATATTTTCACGACCATGTTCGGCTAGAGAAACTGTTGTTCGAACATGTGCCAGAGCTGCGCAATGGCAAGCTGTGGCCAAACCGGGAACGGGCCGGTCATGGGCTGGCGTTCCGATCGGAACATGCCGCGCCTTTTCTGCTTGATGAATGTGGACCCAAAACCCAGACATGAGCCTGACCACTCACGGATGTAATCGTCATGGCGAGTCCAAACCCACAGCACAGTAACGACAAAGCCCAGGACTTGGCGAACCGGCTCCGAGCGTGTGTGCGCGGCGAAGTTCGCTTTGACGATGGCAGCCGCGCACTGTACGCCGCTGATGGCTCGCTCTATCGGCAGGTTCCGATTGGGCTGGTCGTGCCCCGCTCCGTGGACGACGTGGTAGCAACTCTGCGACTGTGCCGGGAAGCGGATGTGCCGGTGCTAGCCCGCGGTGCTGGCACCAGCCTGGCGGGGCAAGCCTGCAATGTGGCCGTGGTGATCGACTTTTCCAAATATCTTAATCAATTGCTTGAGGTAGACCCAAAAACGCGCCGCGCGCGAGTGCAACCGGGCTGCGTGTTGGATGTGCTGCGAAACAAAGCCGAAGAGCACCATCTCACTTTTGCGCCTGACCCATCCACCCACGCCCACAATACCTTGGGCGGCATGATTGGCAACAACTCCTGCGGCGTACATTCAGTGATGGCGGGCCGGACCGCGGACAATGTGATCACCATGGAAGTGCTCACCTATGACGGTGAGCGTATGTGTGTCGGTCCCACCAGCGAGGAAGAACTGGAGCACATCATCGACCAGGGCGGGCGACGCGGCGAGATCTACGCTGGCCTTCGGCGCATTCGCGATCGCTACGCGGAGCTGATTCGCAAGCGTTATCCGGACATTCCTCGCCGCGTCTCCGGCTACAACCTGGACGAACTGCTACCGGAAAAAGGCTTTAACGTCGCGCGTGCCCTGGTGGGCTCGGAAGGCACTTGTGTCACTTGCCTGGAGGCGGAGTTGCAACTGGTGCCCAGCCCACCCGTGCGCGTTTTGCTGATCCTGTCCTACCCCAATGTTTACGTGGTAGGCGATCATGTGCCCGAGATTTTAAAGTTCGAGCCCACCGGACTGGAGGGCATGGACAGTGTGCTCTTGCGGGCCATGGCCATGAAGCAGATGCACGCCCAGGAGCGGCGCCTTTTGCCGGAAGGTGGCGGCTGGTTGATGGTGGAGTTTGGAGGTGAAACGCTCGAGAAGGCGAAGGAGAAAGCGCGCGCGGTGATGGACGATCTCTGTGAACGAGACGACGCCCCTACCATGGAGTTGTTCGAATCGTCCGAGGATCAAGAACGCCTCTGGAAACTGCGCGAATCCGGCCTGGGTGCAACCTCGCGCGCTCCAGAACAAGGCAACACCTATCCCGGTTGGGAAGACGCCGCCGTACCGCCGGAAAACGTGGGCCGCTATTTGCGCGAGTTTCGCGACCTGATGCATCGCCATAATTACGAAGGTGCACTCTATGGCCATTTTGGCGAGGGCTGCATTCACTGCCGTATTAACTTCGACTTGCGCAGTGACGCCGGTTTAAAACAGTGGCGCCGGTTCATGATTGACGCGGCCGACCTGGTACTTCGCTACGGGGGTTCTTTGTCTGGCGAACACGGGGACGGCCAAGTGCGCGCCGAACTCCTCCCACGTATGTATGGAGAGGAACTGGCACAGGCATTCCGGGAATTTAAATCCCTGTGGGACCCGGCGGGAAAAATGAACCCCGGCAAAGTCGTGGACCCCTACCCCATGGACACCAACTTACGCTACGGACCCGATGCCCATCCACCCATAGTGGAAACTGAATTCGATTACCCGGAGGATCATCACAGCTTTGCCGACGCCACCAACCGCTGCGTGGGCATCGGCAATTGCCGCGACCAAAAGGGCGGCGTCATGTGCCCTAGTTACAGAGGCACGGGTGAAGAACAACATTCCACACGCGGTCGCGCGCGCCTGTTGTTTGAGATGCTGCGCGATGAAGAACTTCGCGAGGGTTGGCGCAACGAGTCCGTACATGAAGCCCTCGACTTATGCTTGGCCTGCAAGGGTTGCAAATCCGACTGTCCCGTTAATGTCGACATGGCCACCTTCAAGGCCGAATTTATGGCGCACTACTATCGGCGCCGCCTGCACCCGCGCGACGCATACGCCATGGGTTTGATTTGGTGGTGGAGCCGTGCTGCCGGAAAACTACCCGGGTTGGCTAACTTTGTCTTACAAACACCAGGTTTGTCTGGAGCCGCGAAGTGGATCGGCGGCATATCGCCCGAACGCGCCATGCCCAAATACGCCAAACAAAGTTTTCGGGATTGGTTTCAAGGCAGAGAGAAGCAACCTCGAAACGGCAAGTCCGGCAATGGTCATTGGAAAGAGGTGGTGCTGTGGCCGGATACCTTCAACAACTATTTTTATCCGGACACGTTAAAAGCCGCCGTGCGCGTGTTGGAAGCGGCCAAGTACCGGGTGCGCATTCCCGCCCGCCCGCTGTGCTGCTCTCGGCCGCTGTTCGCCGAAGGCATGCTGGATTTGGCACGTAAACAACTGCATGACATTCTAGAAACCCTGCAGGAGGAAATGACCTTGGGCTTACCACTGATTGGACTGGAACCCTCCTGCGTTGCCAGCTTTCGGGATGAATTGCCGCAGCTGTTTCCAAAACATGAAGGCGCCCACTACTTGGCGGAAAACTCGCAACTACTGGGAGAGTTCTTGCAATGCAAGGGCTTCCGTCCGCCGCCACTTTCCCGTCGCGCCCTCGTGCATACGCACTGCCACCAGCACGCATCCTTGGATGGCTCGTCCGACGCCCGGCTCTTAGCGTGGATGGGCGTGGACGCGCACGTGCTCGATGCCGGGTGCTGCGGTTTGGCAGGCTCTTTTGGTTTTAAAGCAAGCAATCACGAGTTGTCACTGCGCATCGGTGAACAACACTTAATGCCCGCCGTACGTGCCGCTGAAGAAGACACCTTACTGATTACCAATGGTTTCAGTTGCCGGGAACAAATTCGGCATGCGACCGGCCGCAGGTCGATGAACATCGCCGAGGTACTGGATATGGCTCTAAGGGAAGGGCAAACGCCCGGCCCAATTTTGGCTTCCAGTGAACAGTCAATCCACCGACACCCGTAAGGAAACAGGAGCGAACCCATGACTCAGAAAAGTCCGAAAGTGGTAGTGGTTACTGGCGCTTCGGCTGGCGTGGGCCGCGCAACCGCCCTCGCCTTTGCCCGCAGCGGAGCCTCGGTCGCTTTACTGGCGCGAGGCACCGAAGGGCTAAACGGGGCAGTCAAAGAAATCGAACAGGCGGGAGGTACGGCCCTGGCACTGCCCACCGACGTCGCCAATGCTCAGCAAGTGGAGGACTCCGCTGCGCAGGTAGAGAAGGTGCTTGGCCCTATCGACGTATGGGTTAACAACGCCATGGTGACCGTGTTTTCCAAGGTGGTCGACATGGCCCCCGAAGAGTACCAGCGGGTTACCGAAATAAGTTATCTCGGTGTCGTCTATGGCACTCAGGCGGCACTCAAACGCATGCGCCCCCGTAACGCCGGCACGATCATCCAAGTGGGCTCGGCCCTAGCCTACCGAGGTATTCCCCTGCAATCAGCTTACTGCGGAGCCAAGTTCGCGGCACGCGGCTTTACCGATTCCCTGCGAGCGGAATTGATCTACGAAAACAGCAAAATACACCTCACTACCGTACATCTGGCCGCGTTTAACACACCCCAGTTTGAATGGGCCCGCCACCGAATCGGCGGCCAACCCCAACCTCTGCCACCCATCTTTCAACCGGAGGTGGCCGCTGGCGCCGTTGTGTGGTCTGCGAACCACAACCGGCGAGAACTGTACGTGGGATTTCCCGCGTTAAAAATTATTTTAGGCAACAAGATAGTTCCCGGATTGATCGACTACATGGCCAGTAAGCAGGCCATTGATGGGCAAATGGACAAGCAAGTGAAAACCCCCTCAACCCGCGACAATTTGTTCGAGCCCGTACCCAAAGACATGGGAACCCATGGCCGATTCGATGATCAGGCCAAGGACCGGAGCTGGCAATTGTTGCTGAGCCAAAACCGTCTACCTCTAGCACTGGTCACCCTAATGGCGGGTTTAGCGGCTATGGTAATCAAGCGCGACCACAACCAGGATTCCCTATGAACTCTTACGAAAACGGGAGGAGTTATGTTCAGGCCCATTGATGACTACGCACTTTTGAGCGACCTACACAGTGCCGCTTTGGTTTCCAAAGCGGGATCGGTGGACTGGTTTTGTCCGGGCCGCTTTGACGCTCCCGCCTGCTTCGCCGCTCTATTGGGCACGGCAGAAAACGGTCGCTGGCTGATCGCGCCGTCCAGCGATGAAGTCAGTGTTGAACGCCACTATCAGCCGGATACGCTAGTACTGGAAACCGTGTTTACCACGCCGGCGGGGAAAGTCCGCCTGACCGACGTCATGCCCCTGTCGGACAATACCTGTCATCTCATTCGAGTGGTCGAAGGCGTGTCAGGAAAGGTACCCATGCGCAGCTTATGCGTGCCTCGCTTTACCTATGGGCGCGACAAACCTGCAACAGAGTCGGTTTCCCAGGGTCAGGTGCTGTTCCACTGCGGCGATGATCAGTTACTGTTGACCTACGAGGACGCAACCTTAAGCCTGGATGACGAGGCCACCGCAGCGCACGCAGAGTTTGAAGTCGCGGCGGGCGAACAGCACTGCTTCGCGTTAACTTACAGCCACGCCGACGAAAAGCTTCCTGAGCCACCGAACGCTCAACAGGAAATCTCAAAGTGCGCACAGTGGTGGAAGGATTGGATATCTCAGTGCACCTATCATGGCCGCTGGGAAGAGCACGTGAAACGCTCCCTAATAACCCTTAAAGCCATGACCTACGAACCAGGCGGCGGCATGGTCGCAGCGATAACCACCTCTTTGCCGGAAGTACCGGGTGGAGAAGCGAACTATGACTACCGCTATTGCTGGATCAGAGACGCAGCCTTCGCCCTAAAGGTCTTACTTAACGCTGGCTATCGCAAGGAGGCCTGTGCCTGGCGCGACTGGCTGCTGGAGGCGGTGCATCAGCACGACTCCCATATGCACGCGCTCTACGGTATCGATGGTGCCGTCATTGATTACGAAAACGAACTGGACTGGCTGCCCGGCTACGCGGACAGCAAGCCGGTACGCAGCGGCAATGCGGCCAGTGATCAGTATCAACTGGACTTGCGCGGAGAATTGATGGAAGTCCTTCATTTGGCGCGCGATCACGGCCTGGATTTGAGTGGCGATATCTGGCAGTTGCAATGCAAGATTCTGGAAAGCTTGGAGGAGCACTGGCACAAACCGGATGAAGGCATTTGGGAGTTCCGCACCATTCACGATCACTTGACCCATTCCAAAGTGCTCAGTTGGACTGCTTTTGATCTCTGCATTCGTGACGCCGAAAAACATGGGCTGGATGGGCCAATCGACCACTGGAAACGCATCCGCAAAGAGATTCGCGAAGACGTTCTCAAGCACGGTGTTCACGCCGAAGGCGGCTACTTTACGCAGCGCTATGGATCCGACAATGTGGACGCCAGCCTGTTAATGATTCCATTGGTGGAATTTCTTCCTGCCGACGATCCACGCATGAAAGCCACCATCACTGCAATTGAAAAAGAGCTAGTGTCGGGCGGTTTGGTGCGGCGCTATCGGGTGGGTGATCAGGCCAATGAAGAGGGCAAGTTCCTGCCCTGCTGTTTCTGGCTGGTAGACAACTACTGGTTAATGGGCCGGCGTGAGGAAGCGGAAGAAATGTTCAAGCACCTGCTCTCGCTGTGCAACGATGTCGGTCTGTTGTCGGAGGAGTGGGACCCCCACAACCACCAATTACTGGGCAACTTCCCCCAGGGGCTGTCTCATCTGGCGTTGATCAGCAGCGCCCGTTTAATCGCCACTGGTAGCCCAGAAGCGGTGACACTGACTTAAGGAGCCTCTGAACAGGCTGTTGAAAAAGCACCTCGGTTTTTTCCGCGGTGCAATGCCTTCAACAGCCTGCTAGGTTCACGGCGTACGAACAACTTAATCGACAAACACACGGGCGTTGCGGAACAAGCGCAGCCAGGCGCCATCCTCGCCCCACTCGTCCGGATGCCAGGAGTTGGTTACGGTGCGGAACACGCGCTCAGGATGCGGCATCAAGATGGTGGCGCGACCGTCGCGACTGGTCAGTCCAGTAATCCCCAGCGGCGAACCGTTAGGATTGGCCGGATAGTTTTCGGTCACCGACAGATGATTATCGATATACCGCAACGCTACCGTGCCGCTTTCATCGCACGCTTTAAGCGCTTCGGCACTGGCGAATTCCGCCCGCCCTTCGCCGTGGGCTACGGCCACCGGCAGGTGCGAACCCGCCATACCACGGAGTAACACCGAGGGCGATTCAGGCACCTGTACCAAACTAAAACGCGCTTCGAACTGCTCGGACAGGTTGCGTACAAAGTGCGGCCAGTGCTCGGCTCCGGGAATCAAATCCTTCAAGTTAGAGAGCATCTGACAACCGTTACAGACACCCAGGCTGAAGGTGTCGTCACGATTAAAGAAGTTCGCGAACTGATCGCGAACGCGCGTGTTATACCGAGCGGTTTTCGCCCAGCCCTCGCCCGCACCCAGCACATCACCGTAGGAGAAGCCCCCGCAAGCCACCAGACCTTGGAATTCATCCAGTTGCGTGCGGCCAGCCAGCAGGTCACTCATATGCACATCGACGGGTCTAAAACCGGCGCGCTCAAACGCTGCCGCCATTTCCATCTGACCGTTGACGCCCTGCTCGCGCAAAACGGCTATAGCGGGCCGTTCGCCACGCTTGATGTAGGGCGCCGCTACGTCCTCAGACGGATCATACGTGAGCGACGCGCTTAAACCGGGCTGGGCCGATAACAGCAGATCAAACTCCTGCCGCGCACAGGTGGGATTATCCCGCAGCGCCTGCATGTGATAACTGGTTTCCGACCACAAACTTTGCAAGATCACTCTCGATTGATCGAAAATCAGCTCGCCACCGCGTTGTATACGCAGCCAGTCTTCCTCGTTAGGGCGGCCGATGACTTTGGCCTCAAGACCCACCGCACTGAAGCGTGCCTGCACGGTTTCCAGATGTTCTCGAGCCACCTGCAACACAGCGCCCGGCTCTTCGCTGAACAGAACCGCCAGAGGATCGTCTCCCAAAGCATCAATGCAGATATCCAAACCGCAGTGACCGGCAAACGCCATTTCCGCCAGGGTGACAAACAAACCGCCATCACTGCGGTCGTGGTAAGCCACCAGCTGATCGTTTTCCAAGCAGGCCTGTACGGTATCGAAAAAGCCTTTCAGCAGGGCCGGATTATTCAGATCCGCCGGCACCTCATCCAGTTGGTTGTACACCTGGGCCAAAATAGAACCGCCGAGTCGGTTCATACCCTCACCCAAATCCACCAGCAGCAGATCAGTGGCGCCTTTGTCGGTACGAATCTGGGGCGTCAGGGTCTTGCGCACGTCCAGCACCGGAGCGAAAGCGGAAATCACCAGTGACAGAGGCGCGGTTACGGCTTTTTCCTGACCGTTCGAGTCCTCCCACGCGGTGCGCATGGACATAGAGTCCTTACCCACCGGAATGGTAATACCCAATGCCGGGCACAGGTCCATACCCACCGCTTCCACAGTGCGGTACAGTTTTTCGTCCTCGCCTTTGTGGCCTGCGGCACACATCCAATTGGCGGAGAGTTTGATATCGGAGAGTTGCCCAATACGGGTGGCGGCAATATTGGTGATGGCTTCAGCCACCGCCAGACGCCCAGAAGCCGGCGCATCCAGCAGCGCGACCGGCGTGCGCTCACCCACGCTCATAGCCTCACCGGCGTAGCCCTGATAGCTCACCGTAGTTACAGCGCAATCCGCCACGGGCACCTGCCAGGGGCCAACCATTTGGTCTCGCGCGACCATGCCGGTCACCGACCGATCGCCAATGGTAATCAGAAAACTTTTACTGGCTACCGCCGGGTGTTTGAGCACTCGTTCAGCAGCGTCATTAATATGCACATCAGTAGTGGCAAAGGTCAGGGTGCTGCCCTGATAGCGCTCGGCGGTACGATGCATTTTGGGCGGCTTGCCAAACAACACCGACATGGGCAGATCCACCGGCTGGGCATCGAAGTGGGTGTCGTTAACCAGCAAGTGTTGTTCACTGGTGGCCTCACCGACCACCGCGTAAGGGCAGCGTTCGCGCTGACAAATGGCCTCAAAACGCGGCAGATCTTCGGGCTGAATGGCCAGCACATAGCGTTCCTGGGATTCATTAGACCAGATCGCCAAGGGGCTCATGCCGGGCTCATCGTTGGGGACATTGCGTAATTCAAACTGACCACCGCAACCGCCGTCTTTCACCAGCTCCGGGAACGCATTGGACAGGCCGCCTGCGCCCACATCGTGAATAAAGGCAACAGGATTGCTGTCACCCAATTGCCAGCAAGCGTCGATCACTTCCTGGCAACGGCGTTCGATCTCTGGGTTTTGGCGCTGCACCGAGGCGAAGTCCAGCGCTTCCGAAGATTGGCCCGAATCCATAGAGGAGGCCGCGCCACCACCCAAACCGATCAGCATGGCGGGGCCACCGAGAACCACCAGTTTGGCACCGGCGTTGAACGGTGGTTTATCGACGTGCTCGGCTTTTATGTTTCCGTACCCGCCGGCCAGCATAATGGGCTTGTGATAGCCGCGACGCTCGCCATCGAAATCGTCTTCAAAGGTTCGAAAATAACCACAGATGTTGGGACGGCCGAATTCGTTGTTAAACGCAGCTCCGCCAATGGGACCCTCTAGCATAATGTCCAGAGCGCTGGCGATGCGCCCGGGCTTGCCGTAGTCGCGCTCCCAGGGTTGACCAAAATCGGGAATCTGCAGGTTGGAAACGGTAAAACCCGTTAAACCCACTTTGGGTTTGGAGCCACGACCGACAGCACCTTCATCCCGAATCTCGCCACCAGCGCCAGTGCCGGCGCCCGCAAACGGTGAGATGGCGGTGGGATGATTGTGGGTTTCCACCTTCATCAGCATGGGAATGGCTTCGTGGTGATAGCCGTAAGTTTTGGTATCCGGGTTCGGATAGAAACGCTCGGCCACCGGACCGGCGATCACCGCCGCGTTGTCCGAGTAAGCGGACAGAACATTGTCCCCGCCCAACTCAAAGGTATTTTTGATCATCTTGAACAGGCTGCGCGGCTGCTCTTCGCCATCCAGCGTCCAAGAGGCATTAAAGATTTTGTGACGGCAGTGCTCCGAGTTGGCCTGAGCGAACATCATCAGTTCGACATCCACCGGATTGCGGCCCAATTTTTGGAAGCTTTCCACCAGGTAGTCGATTTCATCGTCTGCCAAAGCCAGGCCCAGGCGGCCGTTGGCCTCTGCCAGCGCCTCTCGCCCCTGGGCGAGAATATCCACGGTGGTCTGGGGCGCGGGATCCCGGTGGGAAAAGAGCTGTTCCGCCTCCTCCGGGCTGCCCAGAACCGCTTCCACCATACGATCATGAAGCTGAGCCTTAATAAATGGCTCGGCGGCAACTTCTATTGCACCTTCTATAACGTAACGAACGCCCCTTTCTATGCGGTTAACCTTGTCCAGGCCGGCGTTACGCGCGATATCGGTAGCCTTAGAGGACCAAGGCGAGATGGTGCCGGGACGCGGCACCACGACAAATTCCTGTCCGTCGGCGATTTCAGCTACCTCAGCACGAGGGCCGTAAGTCAGCAATGCCTCAAGCACCTGCTGCTCGCCGCCAATCAGCGGCTCCCGCAACTCAATGAAATGCACATAGTGGGCAGCCAAGCCGGATATACCGGGGACCGCGTGCTGCAGTTTGGCTAGGAGTTTTTCAAGGCGGAATGCGGAAAGAGCGGGGGCGCCATGCAAAATCAGCATAGTGGGTCATGACCTCAGGGTAGCGGAGGGTTTTTGAAGAGCGCGCAATTGTACTTGATCTTACCCCGCAAGGCAGCTTTTAGTTGCCCAAGTTAGTCCTCCCGCAGGCCAAGTCGCAGCCCTGACACATCTTATTCCATTTTGGAATTATTCAGACGCAGAACGGTGTAATCTGACGCCAAATTCGACTTTCCGTCCAATTTTGGTTAGAATTCGTTCGGAATCGTTTAGACGACATACTACAGATTTGACAGAAGTACAAGCTAGCGGTTCACGGCCAGAGACTATAGAATCGCGAAAATTTTTGGCCAGGGCCGCAAAAAAGGATATGACCCGGCATCCGTATTACGGAGAAAATGCAAAATGGACGTAAGCAAAAAACGGACGATTTTCTCACCGCTGATGCACGCTGTTGCGTGCCTGATGCTGATTGCCTGCAGCGCCTTGCTGGTAGGCAGCAAACCCCCTACCACTCTTGAGCGGGTGCTGGCCCTGGGCGAGCTGCGCGTGGCCTCGCGCAATGGCCCCACCACCTATTACCGGGGTCCGTACGGATACACCGGCTTCGAATACCAATTACTAAAGGGCTTCGCCGACGAGCTGGGCGTAGAGCTGGTGATTGAAGATCAGGAAGACCTGGAGTTTATGCTCCACGACGTGCGCGATGGCCGAGCCCACTTGGCCGCCGCCGGCCTCACCGTCACCGAGAGCCGCAGCCGCACCGTGCGCTTCTCCACGCCTTATAAGGAAGTTAGCCAAATACTGCTGTACAACAGCCGCGCCGAAGCGCCGAGCAGTATCGAGGATCTGATTGGCAAAGACATACTGGTTATTTCCAAATCCGCCCACGCTGAACGCCTTCGGGAGCTGCAGCGACGCTACCCGACCCTTACTTGGCGCGAGCAAGGCAATCTGGAAATGATCGATCTGCTGGAGATGGTTCACAGCGGCACTGTTGACCACGCCATTGTCGACTCCAACGCCTATCAACTCAATCGCCACACCTTCCCCCGCGCCTGGGTTGCCTTTGAGCTGGGCGAACCTCAACCTTTGGCCTGGGCCTTCCCCCGCAGTCGCGACGAAAGCCTCTACCAAATCGCCCAAAATTATCTCGAGCGCAGTAAAAACGACGGTACCGTTGCGCGCATCAGCCAGAGCTTCTACGAACATATTGACGAGGTAACCACTGGCGGCGCACTGCTATTTTCTTATCGGGTCGAACATCGCCTGCCCCGCTGGAAGAAGCAAATGCAGCAAGCAGCGGAAGAATTTGATCTGGATTGGCGCCTGCTGGCAGCGATCGGCTACCAGGAATCCCACTGGGACCCGAATGCCCGCTCTTACACCGGTGTGCGCGGCCTGATGATGCTTACCATGGCGGCCGCTGAAGATATGGGTATCAGCAACCGCAGAGACCCAGCGCAAAGTATTTATGGTGGGGCCAAGTACTTCCGCTCCATGTACAACCGCCTACCTCCTGGCATAGAGGGCGCGGACCGCACTTGGATGGCGCTAGCGGCCTACAATGTGGGCCTGGGCCATTTGGAAGATGCGCGCCGACTGACCCAAGGCCATGGGGGAGATCCAAACAAGTGGTCCGATGTTCGGGAGTACCTCCCACTGCTCGCCAAGCGCCAGTATTACCGGCATACGCGCCACGGCTATGCGCGCGGCTGGGAGCCCGTCACTTATGTGCGCAACATCCAAAACTTCTACAACATTCTTGCCTGGCACGATCAGCAGGAACAACGCCGGGCAGCAGCAGCGGAAGAGGAAACCCCGGCACAGCACCAGCAGCGTAAAGTCAGTCACAGCGCTTTGGCTATGCCTATTTCGGTACTTTAAGGAGTACCCCAAAAATCCCGTTTCGAGTCAGTACAAAGTTTGATTTTGATCCAACATTGTTGCGACTGACTTGTATATAATGCGCGCCGGCATCGTTAGAAAATCACGCAGGCCTCCAGAGCGAGGCTCCCCCTGACCGATCGGATACGCCGGGTTCATGCTGCTGTCACTGATTTTGCTGCCGTTCATCGGCAGCCTCTTGCCCCTGTTGGCCGCCCATAAAGGGCGTACCGTCTGCTCATGGCTAACCGCCGCTCCCCCTGCCTGCGCGCTCCTGTTGTTGTTGAGCACAGCACCGGCGGTGTTTCAGGGCGAACTGCTGACCATTCGCTGGGACTGGATTCCCGCTCTGGGTTTGAATATCGGCTTTCGACTGGACGGCTTGGCCTTTCTATTTGCTCTGCTGATTCTCGCCATAGGCCTGTTGGTTATTCTCTACGGGCACTACTACCTCTCCGCCAAGGACTCCCACGGCCGTTTCTTTAGCCTACTGCTGCTGTTTATGGGCGCCATGATGGGCGTGGTCACGGCGGACAACCTGTTGCTGATGGTAGTGTTTTGGGAGCTGACCAGCCTCAGTTCATTTCTACTGATCGGCTTTTGGGGGCACAGACGCGATGCCCGGCGGGGTGCCCGCATGGCGCTCACGGTTACCGGTGGGGGCGGCTTGGCACTGCTGGCCGGAGTGATGGTCATCGGTCATATTGTAGGCTCGTTTGAGCTCAGTGACGTACTGGCAGCCGGAGACATTCTGCGCGAGCACCACCTCTACCCGGTAGCACTGGTTTTGGTATTGCTGGGTGTGTTCACCAAGTCCGCGCAGTTTCCGTTTCATTTCTGGCTGCCTCATGCCATGTCGGCGCCGACACCCGTATCCGCCTACCTGCACTCCGCCACCATGGTAAAGGCGGGTGTTTTCCTTCTGGCGAGACTTTACCCGGCGCTCTCGGGTACCGAACTCTGGTTTATTATGTTGTCCCTGGTGGGGTTGTCCACCATGACGTTGGGCGCTGTAGTGGCGCTGTTCAAACACGATTTAAAGGGGTTACTGGCCTACTCCACTATCAGCCATCTGGGGCTGATTGTGTTGCTGTTCGGGCTGGATACTCAATTGGCGGTGGTGGCAGCGCTGTTCCACACGGTTAACCACGCCACCTTTAAAGCCTCCCTATTTATGTCCGCCGGGATTGTCGATCACGAAACCGGCAGCCGGGATATTCGTCTCTTATCCGGTTTGCGACACTACATGCCCATCACCGCTGCCCTGGGGCTGATTGCCGCCGCCGCCATGGCCGGCGTGCCGTTGATGAATGGCTTCCTGAGCACTGAAATGTTTTTAGGGGAAGCCATTGAGCAGCGAGTACTCGGGGGTTGGAGTTGGTTGATTCCCGCGGTGGCGGTGTTCGCCAAAGTGTTTTCCGTCGCCTACGCTCTGCGCTTTATTCACAGCGTCTTTTTTGGCCCCAAGCCCGGTCCCTTGCCCAAGCAACCTCACGAGCCGCCCTTCTTTATGCGGGCGCCCATCGTGATTCTGGTTGTGCTGTGCCTGGCGGTCGGTATGCTACCCGCACTGATTGTCGGTCCACTGTTGTCCGTAGCCGCTGCAAGCACTACCCAGACGATTCTGCCTCAGTACACTCTGGAGATCTGGCACGGTTTCAACCTGCCTCTGGCGCTGAGTGTGTTGGCCATGGTGCTGGGTGTGTTCTTGTATTCCCAGAGACACCGGCTGTTCAATCTTTGGAATCGGCTCCCGCCACTTAGCGCGCCGGATGTTTTTGAATTTATTCTGCACAGCATATTGGTTCAGGGCTCTCGCCGAATCACCAAACTGCTGGAAAGCGGCCACCCGCAAAACTACCTGCTAATTCTGTTCCTGTTTACGATCGCTCTGGCCGGCGCGGCGCTGCTGCAACTGCCCTCGCTGCACGGCGGCGTAAGCATGACGGCCATTGACTTCCCCAGCCTGGCCATTGCCATGACCATGATCGTGGCGGCTCTGGGCACCGCGATCCTACACCGTAACCGTCTGACAGCGCTGCTGTTTCTAAGTGTGGTTGGTCTGGGCGTGGCTCTGGTGTTTGCCCGTTTTTCTGCGCCCGATCTGGTGTTGACTCAGCTATCCGTTGAAGTGGTCAGCATTATTCTATTGATGTTGATCCTGTTCCTCCTGCCCCGCCAGAACCAGCGCGACTCCAGTGTTCAACGCTTGTGGCGGGACGCGGTGGTGGCGGGCGTGGGCGGTCTGAGCCTGGGTATTTTGACGTTCGCCATATTGACCCGCCCATTGGACTCCATATCAAAATTCTTTTTGGCGGAAAGTGTCAGCGGCGGCGGTGGCACCAACGTGGTCAACGTGGTGCTGGTGGATTTCCGGGGCTTTGATACTTTCGGTGAGATTACGGTTTTGGCAATTGCCGCCATTGGTATCTTCGGGCTGCTGGATGGCATGCGCCTGTTCAACCCGCGTCATTTGGGCCATCACTACGCCAAAGACCGGCACCCGATGCTGTTGTCCGTGTTGAACATGCCCCTGCTGCCTCTGGCGCTCATGGTTTCTCTGTACATTTTTATGCGGGGTCACAACTTACCGGGCGGTGGTTTTATTGCCGGCTTGATAACCGCCATTGCGTTGATTCTGCAGTATTTGACCAACGGCCTAAATTGGACCAATGAACGCCTCAATGACAACTTCCACCCCTTGGTGGCCAGCGGTGTGATGATCGCCGGATTGACCGCCATGGGCAGCTGGTTTTTTGGAATGCCTTTGCTGACCACAGCCCACACGCACGTGCATTTGCCGGTGCTGGGCGAGATACCTCTGGCCACGGCGATGGTCTTTGATTTGGGGGTTTATCTGACCGTGGTTGGAGCCACGCTGGTCATTTTGGAAAATCTGGGCAAGCTCAAGCCCTTCACCAGTCAACCGACAACGGAGCCCTGATTGTGGAATTGCTCTACGCCACAGTGGTGGCCATCCTCGCTGGCAGCGGACTCTATTTGATTTTGAGAGCGCGCTCCTTTCCGGTGGTTATGGGTCTGCTGATGTTCTCTTACGCTGTGAACCTGTTTCTGGTGGCCATGGGACGACTGCATACGGGTAAGCCTGCGATCATTGCCGAAGGCGCACAGTACACGGACCCCCTGCCTCAAGCCTTGGTACTGACCGCCATTGTGATCGGCTTTGCCATGATCTCTTTCATTACCGTTTTGGCTCTGCGCGCGCGCAGTGAACTGGGTAACGATCACGTGGACGCCCGCAGCGACGAGGATCAGCAACCGTGATGCAACACTGGATTACCCTGCCCATCATGCTGCCGCTGTGTACCGGCGTGGCATTGATCTTTATGGCGCGGGCGCACCTGGATGCCAAACGGGCCGTGAGCCTGATATCGGCTTTGCTGTCCATACCGGTCACCGCCGTATTACTGATTCAGGCCGGCGCAGGCGAATATCAGGTTTACGCTGTAGGCAATTGGCAGCCGCCCTATGGCATTGCGCTGGTGCTGGATCGCTTTGCCGCCATGATGCTGATGATGACCTCTATTCTTGGATTGCTGGCATTACTGTACGGCATCCGCAGTGACGATAAAGGCGGTCGCAATTATCACGCTCTATTTCATTTCCAATTAATGGGCCTACAGGGCGCTTTTCTCACCGGCGATCTGTTCAATCTATTTGTGTTTTTCGAAATCACCCTGATCTCATCTTATGGCCTGCTGATGCACGGTGCCGGCCCCGAGCGCACCCGCGCCAGCCTTCACTACGTGATCCTCAATTTGGCCGGTTCCGCGTTGTTCCTCATTGGTGTAGGAACGCTGTATGGTGTGCTCGGAACGCTGAATTTGGCAGATTTGGCCATCCGCATTTCCGAGGTAGCTCCCGAGGATGCACCTTTGGTGCTGGCAGCCGGTTTAATTCTGCTGGTAGTGTTCGGCCTCAAAGCCGCCATGCTCCCCTTGTATTTCTGGTTGCCCAACGCCTACAGCTCTGCCAGTCCCTCAGTGGCTTCGCTGTTTGCCATTATGACTAAGCTGGGTATCTATTCGATCTTACGCGTGCACGGATTGTTGTTTGGCCCAGAAGCCGGGGTGCTAGAGAATGCCATTTCAACTTGGTTGTGGCCTATCGCTCTACTCACCATGATTTTTGGCGCTATTGGCGTACTGGGCGCCCGTACGCTCAAGCGCGTGGTTTCTTATTTGGTTATTGTGTCCGTGGGCACCGTGTTGGCGATTGTGGCCACCGATGATTTGGCCACGTGGAGCGGCGGGCTTTACTATCTGATTCACTCAACCTTTATCACTGCGGCTCTGTTTCTGCTGGCGGACATCATCAGCAATCAACGCGGTCAGGCAAAAGACTATCTGAAACCGGCTCAGCCCTTGCGGCAACCGCGCTTACTGGGCAGTATATTTTTTATCGCCGCGGTTAGCGTCGCCGGGCTACCACCCCTTTCAGGTTTTATCAGCAAAGCCTCTATTTTGCAGGCATCCGCCGGCAGTAGCTTCGCTCCGGCCCTATGGCTGATTCTACTGGCGGCGGGACTGATTACCCTGGTCAGCATGAGTCGCGCCGGCAGCACCATTTTCTGGAGTCACAGCGATGACAGCAATGAGGGTACGCGCCGTGCCGATAAAACCAAGCTGGGCGTCGCCCTGCTGTTACTGTTGGTTAGTCCATTGATGACCGTTTATGGAGAGGCACTGCTAAGCTATTGCCAAGCCACGGCGGAACAATTGCGCGATACCAGCGGTTATATTGATGCCGTCATGCCGATACGATTGAGCGAGGAGCTTTAAGGTGCAATCGTCTACTGCCAAGCGCCGTTTATTGCCCCAACCTCTGGTCAGCCTTGTACTGGTGGCCGTCTGGTTGATTCTCAATCAGAGCATTGAGCCTGGCCCAATTCTGGTAGCGCTGCTACTGGGCTGGTTTTTACCTTGGGCCACGCAAACCTTTTGGTTGTTTCCAGTAAAAATTCGCAATTGGTGGCTCTTGGTGCGCTACGCGTTTACGGTTTTGTGGGATATTACCTTGTCCAACATCGTTATCGTGCCCCTGCTCCTGGGTCCCACCAAAAAATTGCAGCCCGCTTTTTTTGAGTTACCCCTGGACATCGACAACCCCATTGCCATTACGGTGCTGGCCAATACCGTTACCCTAACTCCGGGAACCGTCAGCGCGGATATAGCTCTGGATCGGTCGTGCCTATTGATTCATGGCCTACACGTACCGGACATAGACGCCGCTATTGCTCACATCAAACAGCGCTACGAACAGCCGCTGCGGGAGATCTTTTAATATGTTAGAGATCGTCGTGCCACTTTCCCTGGTTATTTACGCGCTGTCTGCGCTTCTGACTATTTTACGGATGGCGCTCGGACCAGATATTCCCGACCGGATTCTTACCTTGGATGCGTTGTACGTAAATGCCATCGCACTGATTATTTTGTTTGGCGTTTACTTGGGTTCCACCGCTTTTTTTGAAGCCGCTCTGCTCATTGCCATGATGGGTTTTGTAGGCACAACCGCTGTATGCAAGTACCTTTTGCGCGGCAACATTATTGAGTAACTGGAGTCAGCTATGAATATTTGGGTGGAACTGGTTATTTCGTTTTTTTTGCTGGGCGGAGCTTTGTTCGCTCTGGTGGGCTCAATCGGCTTAATACGGCTACCGGATTTTTTCAGCCGCGTGCACGCGCCCACTACCGGAACCACCTTGGGCGTAGGTGGCACTATTATCGGATCGGTCATTTTTTTCAACGTGACGGGACACTTTCTCAGCCTGCACGAGCTGCTGATTTCCATGTTTTTGTTCATCACCGCGCCGGTAAGCGGCCACATGATGGCCAAGGTGGCTATTCATCTTAAGGTCAAGCTGGCACCCGGCACTCGGGGTAAGCCTTGGAGCAGTGAATAACCGCATGCTTGAACGGTTTTTAACAGCCGATTAGAAAGCCAAACCCGCTTGGAAGGCCAGCCCCCATTCGTCGCCATTGCTGCTTTTCGCCACCGCCAAGTCTAAGTGACCGTGACGGCCGCCCAGCCCGAAGCCCAGAGAAGGCAGGGTCTCACCATCCACGGTGTTGTAGCGCAGTCCCGCTCGCAGCGCCGTATTCCGCCAGGCAAACCACTCAGCGCCAAGGCCAAGATATTGTTTATCAGGGTCAAAACCCAGAGGTTCGTTGCGGGTAACATCCAGATCCGCGGTTAAATTTACATTCCTGTTGCGGTAACCGATACCCATGCGCGCGATGGGACGAAGTGGAATAGGTTCACCATCAACCGTCGCGAAATCACGGGGAATCAAGTTGCGTACCACTAGCCCGATATGTACTTGATCGCTGGGGCCGTAGACCATACCCATGTCCATGTTAAAACGGCGATGGGACAACCGGTATTCATCTTCCCGATAAGCACTTAGAGAAAATTCGTCCACCGGCTGAGAAAAACTTATGGTGGTAAAATCCACATATTTGAAGTTAATGCCCAGATGGATCAGTCCCGGTAATGCCTCGCCTCCGTTAAAACTCCGCGCCACACTGATTGCCTGCTCGGTCACTTCCGCACCACGGCTGTCAATGGTGGACTGAAAGCCGTCCGGCAATGGTTCCCTCAGGTATTCCTGAACATTTCGGTCAGATGCTACGCCCAGTTGGACATCTGACCGCAGCTCAGGAAAGTTCACGTATCGATTTAAGTCCCAAATAGCGTCCACTAACGGATCCGCGCGGTCTATCACTTCCTCAAGGGTGAATCGAGTCCGGCCTTCGGTGCTCTCTCGCAGCTCAATCACTTCATCCAACAGATTGGCAAAACTTTCCACGGTGTTGGCCAGACGATCAATGGCCGCATTGTCAGCGTCCGCGACGTTTACCATACTGCCCAACACGGCAAATTCACGCACATAGCCGCCAATTGACCAATGAGTGGTGGGATAGGAAAAAGACCAACCGTAAGAGGCACTGACACGCAATGGCTTATTGGAGAGACCATTGATATCCGCTTGGGCGGCGCGGATTCGCCCGGTTGCTGCGCGTAGCTCGTCGCCACTGGCAAACTCGGTCGGGGCTAAATTGAGATCAATATCCAGCAGCTCGTCCAGCGTCATACCTTCGTAGCGAGTTCTGAATTGATCAGCGGTATCCAGAAAATTATCCCGATCCAGAAGTCGCGCGCCCGCATAGGTGTGCATATGAAAACGGGTTTGGCGTTTTGGATCTGTGTCGATCAGCAGGGCGGGGTTAAACAAGCTGGCGTTGTGGGAGCGGGCCATGACCACACCGGTACTGCCCATGGACATGGAGCGGGCGTCAAAGGACAAGAAGGACACAGCCCAGCTCTGGCTGGCGAGAGTGCTCAGACTAAGAAAACCTACAACTAGCGTAAAAACGCGCATGACAAACTTCTCTGCAGATCCGCCACTCGCGCCGCTACTAGCGTCCCGCGACTGCGGCAGACCATTCCTAAAATGTGATCTACGGCGAATCGGCCTTTAATGACACCGAATTCACCTTTTAAGCATAGCACAGCTCTATGGCTCAAAATGGGATGCACATTGCAAGGAAGGTAACGCGAACGAGTGAGTACAACGCTTAACCAGATAGGAACTAATAACTAGGGGCTAGGAGCCAGCAGCATCTTTTTTCCGGGACTTGATTGTCTCCCGCCGCTCACGGAAGAAACTCGTCAACTGCTGGCGGCATTGCTGCGCGAGGACGCCGCTAGTGACGCTCAAGCGGTGATTGTAGAAGTCCTGCTCCAACAACCGGCTTTGACTTTCCACCACTCCAGCTTTGGGTTCCGTCGTGCCATAAATCAGGCGCTCTACCCGAGCGTGAATCATAGCGCCCACACACATGGTGCAAGGCTCCAATGTCACATAGAGGCTGCTTCCCGGCAGCCGGTAATTATTCAGTCGGCTAGCCGCTTGGCGCAGGGCAATAATTTCCGCATGAGCCGTGGGATCGGAGCAGCCGATGGGTTGGTTCCAGCCTTCACCCAGCACTTCACCGTCCCGCACCAAAACGGCGCCCACGGGTACTTCTCCCTGCTCACGACCCTGCTCCGCCAGCGCCAAAGCGCGGCGCATCCAATAATCGTCCTGCTCGGTATGGACCATCGTATCGACCATCAGGGCATCATCTCCCCATCGCCTGAGTCAGGCCCCAGATATCGGAAACGCGGCACACTCTCGCCTTCCAGGGTGACTTGCTCGGTAAACATACTCAGAGGCCTAACCCAGAGGTCGTAGTCGCCGTACAGGCAACGGTAAACCACCATCGCCTCGCCCGACTCGCTGTGCGTGGCAACGCCCAGTACTTGATATTCGTTGCCCTTGTAATGGCGATAGCGCCCTTCTTGTACCATTAGGGTGTTTCTCCTGAATAGATGGGCAGATCAGTCAATAACGCCTGAGGCTCTTAGCTGGACAAGCGTCTCCTCATCCACGCCCAGAACCTCATGCAGTATTTCATTGGTATGGCTACCCAGGCCTGGACCGGGCCAGTCGGTCCGGCCCGGGGTATCGGCGAGGCGCGGCAATATGGCCGGAATCTTCAACGGCTTTCCGTCAATCTCCACCTGCTCGAACAGGCCGCGCTCGTTGAAGTGCGGGTCGGCCAACATATCGGCCACGTTATAGATAGGCCCCGAGGGTACCCGCGCCTCTTCCAGCAGCGCCAGTATCTCGTCTGAATCACGGCTACTGCACCACGTCGCCAAGGCTGTATCTATGGTCTCTTGATGCTCCACCCGACCGCTGTTGCTGGCCATGCGCGGATCGCTTGCCATCTCGGGATAGCCCGCCACGTCCATCAACCGCTTGAAGATGGAGTCCCCATTCCCACCGATGACCACGTACTTGCCGTTGCGACACCGGTAGGTGTTGGTGGGCACAATGCCGGTGACCGTCGTGCCTGAGGGCTCGCGTACCACGCCGGCGCCATCGAACTCGGGGACCACGGCTTCCATTAGGTTGAACATGGACTCGTACAGCGCCACATCCACCACCTGGCCATTCCGTTCGCCGTGCCGCTCGCGCTCAAACAGCGCCAAGGCAATCCCCAAAGCAGCGTGCAAGCCGGCAATGGTGTCACCAATACTCAGGTTGGGGCGAACAGGTGCCTGACCGGGAAAGCCATTCACATAGCGAAATCCGCTCATGCCCTCACACACGGAAGCGAAGCCCGGCTTTTTGGCGTAGGGCCCGGTCTGGCCGTAACCGGAAATGCGGGCGTACACCAGCCCCGGATTGGTTTGCTTAACGGCGTCTGGCCCGAGCCCCCACTCCTCCATCACGCCGGGGCGGAAGTTTTCAATTAATACATCGGCACTGTCAATCAACTGGCGCGCCAGGGCCCTTCCTTCGGGTTGCTTCAAATCCAGAGTGACGCTTTTCTTGTTGCGCCCCAGGCTTCGCCACCACAGGGAAGTACCGTCTTCCACCACCCGCCAGCCCCGAAGCGGATCACCTGAGCCGGGCGGCTCGAGCTTAATCACCTCGGCCCCGAAGTAGGCCAGCATACAGCCGGCAAAAGGCCCGGCGATCAACTGCCCTACTTCGATAACGCGTACCCCTTCCAGGGGGCGCCGGGCGGATTGCGGGGATTGGTCTGTCATGGGTGCTTGCTCATTCGGTGCGTATTATCTTTCTGTTCATGGCGGCACACTAGGGCTCCAGCCGATCGATGGCCCAGTTGCCCTCGGCTTGCAAAGTGTACTGGTAGCGGTCGTGCAAACGGTGAGCGCCGCCCTGCCAGAACTCCACCTGGTGAGGCCGGACGCGAAAACCGCCCCAAAACTCCGGCGGTGGCACATCCTCCTGATCGAAACGCTCCTCGGTGGCTTTATAGCGCTCCAACAGTTCAGCCCGCGACGCGATGGCCCGACTTTGACGTGAGGCCCAGGCCGCAATCTGGCTCTCCCGTGGGCGGCGACGAAAATAGTCCGCCACCTCATCCCGATCCAGTGGCTGTACCACGCCGCATACGCTCACCTGCCGCTCCAGGACGTGCCAGGGAAAGTGCAGGCTGACTTTCGGGTTTGAGTGAAGCTCCAGGCCTTTTCGGCTGCGCAAATTGGTATAAAACACAAAGCCGCGTTTATCCAAACCTTTGAGCAAAACGATGCGCTGGGACGGCTGCCCGTCTTGCGCCACAGTCGCCAGCACCATGGCGGTGGGATCCGGAATTTGCGCTTCCAGCGCCTGCGCCATCCATAGCTCAAACTGAGCTATGGGGTCCGCACTCAAATCCGTTAACTGCAAACCGCCGCGAAGGTACTCGCGTCGCAAATCTTTCAGATCGTAGTTCATATTGAATCCTAACTGAGGGTCAAAGCGATGACATCCGCTATACTACTGTTAGCCTGAGATTATTTCATCTGGAGGGACGCCCAGACCGAGGCTGATTCGCGATCAGCCCACTTATTTTCGTCTCAAGTAACGCTTAAGTGGTATCACTAAGCCGTCACGAGGCCCTAGTCACCTGCAGTTTGGCCACTCAACATGACCACAAAAGACACAATTCTGGGAATATTATTAGCGGGCGGGCAAGCCCGGCGTATGGGGGGCGGCGACAAGTGCCTATTACCTCTGGCCGGCAAGACCTTGCTGCAACGCACCATTGACCGGGCCCAGCCCCAGGTTGACCAATTGCTGTTAAGCGCCAACGGTAGCAGCCTGCGCTTCGCCCGTAGCCGCTTGACGGTGTTGCCGGATGAGAAACCCGATTTTCCCGGCCCCCTGGCGGGAATACAAACCGGCCTAAGCTGGTTACACGCCCACCGACCGGACTGTCAGTGGCTGGCCAGCTTTGCCAGCGATACGCCATTCTTTCCTTCCGACTTGGTCGATCACTTATTGAGGGCAACCCAGGAAAGTGGCGCCAACCTGGCCGTAGCCAGCTCAGAAGGACGCCTGCATCCCACCTTTGCTCTCTGGCATCGCTCCTTGCTTGATCCGGTGAGCAAGGCGCTCACAGGCGATGTCAGCCCGCGTCTGCAGGAGTGGGTGCGTCAACAAGAGTGTGTGGAAGTGGATTTTCCCTCCGTCCGCTACGATGCTTTTTTCAATATTAATCATCCCCAGGACCTGTACCAGGCGGAAACGCTGCTGCCTTTTCTGGAAGAAAGCAATTAATCCATGGCCAAAAAGCACATGCAATTACACGCCATTTCCACTAGAATATGCCGCCTTCGCGCCGGGACTGGCTAATGCTTCAGCTCACCTCTTGAGCGCGCTATAACAACACATCAAAAATTCGCCGGTTATCGCGACTTGGCCCAGTGCCCGTCCTACGTTGGTAAAACGCCCTTCGGCGTTCGCTAACGGGAATTTACCGAGTAAACATTAAGCGCCCCGCCGGGGGCACCGTTGCACGCAACGGTGCCCCCGGCGACGGACTGCTTTTACCCAATGGAAAGAGAATTATGCTTTCATCGATCCAACAAAACTGGTTTTCCAATAAGAAAGGCGACGTGCTCGCCGGCATCGTGGTAGCGCTGGCCCTAATTCCCGAGGCCATCGCGTTTTCCATTATCGCCGGCGTAGACCCTAAAGTAGGGCTCTACGCTTCGTTTTGTATCGCCACCATTACCGCCTTCGTAGGCGGACGACCAGGGATGATCTCCGCCGCTACTGGCGCCATGGCCCTGTTGATGGTCACATTGGTGCGCGACCACGGTTTGGAATATCTGTTAGCGGCCACCCTGTTGACGGGGGTTCTGCAAATGCTGGCAGGTGTCTTCAAGCTAGGGGTCTTGATGCGCTTTGTATCACGCTCGGTGGTAACCGGCTTTGTGAACGCGCTGGCGATACTGATCTTTCTTGCCCAACTGCCGGAGATCACCGGAGAAAACGCCACTTCACTGGTCTTCATCATGCTCGCTGGCGGCCTGGCCATTATTTACCTTTTCCCCTACATAACCAAAGCCGTGCCTTCGCCCCTGGTGTGTATTGTGGTGCTGACCGGCATCGCCATGTACCTGGGTATGGACATCCGCACCGTGGGCGATATGGGCGAGCTGCCCGACAGCCTGCCTGTGTTCCTGTGGCCCGATGTGCCTTTGAATTTTGAGACCCTGCGAATTATTTTCCCTTACTCTCTAACTCTGGCGGTAGTAGGTCTGCTGGAATCCATGATGACCGCCACCATTGTGGATGACCTGACCGATACACCCAGTAACAAGAACCGCGAATGCGTCGGCCAGGGTGTTGCCAACGTTGGTTCGGGCCTGCTCGGCGGCATGGCCGGTTGTGCCATGATTGGCCAATCGGTCATCAATATTAAATCCGGCGGACGGACTCGACTGTCCACCTTGGTCGCCGGGGTTGTATTGCTGGTAATGGTGGTCTTTTTGGATCAATGGGTAGCGGCCATACCCATGGCGGCTTTGGTGGCTGTAATGATCATGGTATCCATCGGGACCTTCAGTTGGTCATCAGTGACGAATCTGCGCCACAACCCCAAAAGCTCCAGTATCGTCATGGTCTCAACGGTCGCGGTGGTGGTGGCCACGCACAACTTGGCCTATGGCGTGTTGGTGGGCGTACTGTTAAGCGCACTATTCTTTGCGCGCAAAGTGGGCGATATTCTCTACGTGGGCTCTGAACTCTCTGAAGACGGTGAGCAGCGTCGCTACACCGTAGTGGGCCAGGTTTTCTTTACATCCGCGGACCAGTTCATCGACGCCTTTGACTTCAAAGAGGCCATCGATAACGTTACCATCGACTTAAGCCGCGCTCACTTTTGGGACATTACGGCTGTCAGCTCCCTGGATAAAGTGGTACTGAAGTTCCGCCGGGAAGGTACTGATGTGGAATTGGTCGGCCTGAACGAAGCCAGCGCCACTCTGGTGGACCGCTTTGCGGTGCACGATAAACCCGATGCCGTTGAACGGCTGATGGGCCACTAATAAGAGAGAGCGATTATGCATAACAAAGTCATAGCCTGCATCGACGATTCCCAGTACTCCGAATCCGTGTGCGACTACGCCGCCTGGTCGGCCCAGCGCATGGACGCCCCCCTGAGCCTGATTCATGTGCTCGGCGACACCAAAGCGGACAAGAAACAAAACCTAAGCGGCACCATCGGTCTGGGCTCGCAAGAAGCCCTCCTGGAAGAGCTGGCGAGCCTTGACGAGCAACGCGCCAAGCTGGCAAAAGAACAGGGCCGTCTAATGTTAAGCGCGGCGAAAGAACGGGTTCAAGAAAAAGGCATTGCCGAGGTCGAGACGCGTCAGCGACACGGCGAGCTGGTGAGCACACTGGCTGACCTGGAAACCGAAACTCGCATGTTAGTAGTGGGCAAGCGTGGAGCAGACACCGCATCCGCCCATGGCCACATCGGCACTCACCTGGAACAAATTATTCGCACCCTGCACCGCCCTATACTTATTGCCCAACAAAGCTTCGAACCGCCCAAGGCGATCATGATGGCTTTTGACGGCAGCGCCACCACCCGCAAAGGCGTGGAAATGGTCGCAGCCAGCCCGCTCTTTCGCGGTATTCCCTGTCACCTGGTGATGGTGGGTGCGGATTTGGCCACCTCACGGGAGCAATTGAATTGGGCGCAAAAGAAGCTGACCGACGCCGGTTTTGACGCGCCCGCCAGTATTATTGCCGGCGATCCGGAAACCGTTCTGGTGGAGTATCAGGAAAATAATCAGATTGATCTTTTGATCATGGGTGCCTACGGTCATTCACGGATACGGCACCTCATCGTGGGCAGTACCACCACGGCTATGATCAGCCGAACTCGTATTTCGCTTATGGTGTTAAGGTAACGCAAAGGGTATCGGAGGAGTAAAAGGAATGATGAATACTATTGCCCGGGTGTGGCGACCCTTGTGCTTGCTTCAGTTTGCCGTGATGCTGGTAATTTATACTTATCTAAGTTTGACCAGCACTCCGGGCGACTATGTGCCCGTGTACAACGACAAACTTATGCATTTCACGGGCTATTTGGTAGCAGGGCTTTCCATAACCTTCGCATTCCCAAACATGCCCGTCTGGCAACGCTGGTTGATACTGGTGGCCTACTCCACCGGTATTGAAGTCGCTCAGCATTTTATGCCGCCGCGTACGTTTAGCTGGCTGGATATTTTGGCGAACATGGCGGGCGCCGCCAGTGGACTGGCGTTGTTTGAATGTGCGCGTAAACTCGCTCCGCGTTGGAGTCGGATGCTGTTGCAAAGCCCCTAGTTTGAACGAGCGGCTCTCCTGGAAAGAATAAAAAACACTTAAGCTATTCTATTAAGGCACTCTTTCTTAGCAGTGGAGGTTGGGTTTGGCGATCTACCTCCGGGACACGCCGTGACTAATCGTCAGGAAAGACGATTAGCACAGCCGCAGGCTGCCCGTAGGGCTAGGCACATGGATGTGCCTAGTGAATCATCCCTGTAGGCTTGGATGCGGCATCCCTGCCGCATACAGTCCCGAAGGTAGCTCCCCAAACCCTTACGGGACGTTTGGGTGCCACTAAGTGTACCCAACTCCCTTATTTCCCGAAACTTTCTGAATGGCACCGCGGAGAGTGGGGTAGGGACTTCCGGACTGTCACCGACAGGAAGTCGGTGCCAAGCCCCTATGGATGGGTCCACGGCGTGTCCGGGAGTCCCTACCCCACTCGTAGCACTCGACCAAAGCGCCAAAAAATACAAAGTGAGCCATCTTGCTGGCTCTCTATAGAGCTTTGTATTGATGAGGTTGGGTGCCACTAAGCCTTACCCAATCTGCCTTAGTGTCAGCTGTGTTGTTCAGAGGCGTCCGAAGCTGTTCCGTGATTGGATCTCCACTTTCGTGGAGATGACGGTATAGAGATCCGCGTACCCCTGCGCAAAAGCACGTCACTCTCGACTTCGTATGGGACAGGAATCCATTTCGGTGCGCAGAACCACACCCAACTCCCTTATTTCCAGAAACTTTCAGGATGGCACCGCGGAGAGTGGGGCAGGCATTCCCGGACTGTATGCGGCAGGGATGCCGCATCCAAGCCTACACGGAAGTATTCACGGCGTGTCCGGGTGTGCCTGCCCCACTCGGAGCACTCGACCAAAGACCCAGGGCTACACTTGAAAGTCAGACATTTCCAGGGAACTGAGAATGGCTGCAAAATGCGGTTGGGTATGCTCTTCGGGCTTCAGAGCTCTCAACGAATGGTGGAGGCTGGGTTTGGTCATTTGCCTCCGTGCATCACTCGACTAAAGCACCAATAAAAAAGGCCAGCATATGCTGGCCTTTTTTATGAGCGATTACTGATCAGAGCAACAAACGACGCACGTCGCTGATCACTGAAGACAAATAGGTAAAGAATCGGCCGGCATCAGCACCATTGATGGCGCGATGATCGTAGGACAAAGAGATCGGCAGCATATTGCGCGGCACAAACTCACTGCCATTCCACACCGGTTTCATCTGTGCACGGGACACCCCGAGAATACCCACTTCCGGCGTATTCACGATAGGCGTGAAGCCACTGCCGCCCATTGCACCCAAGCTGGAAATGGTAAAGCACCCGCCCTGCATATCCAGAGCCGTCAGCTTGCCATCGCGAGCTTTCTTGGCCATGGCGTTAATCTCGTCAGTTAACTCCCACAAGCCTTTTTTGTCCACATCGCGAATCACCGGCACCATCAAGCCGTTGGGCGTATCTACAGCAATACCAATGTGAATGTATTTCTTGTGTACCAACTGCTCGCCATCGTGGTGCAGAGACACATTGAAACTGGGCTCTGCGGCCAAGGCAGCGGCACAAGCTTTAAGCAGGAACGGCAGAGGCGTTAGCTTACTACCCCGCTTTTCCGCTTCCGCTTTCAGGCCTTTGCGGAAAGCTTCCATCTCAGTAATGTCCACATCGTCCCACTGAGTGACGTGCGGAACATTCAGCCAGCTGCGAGTCATGTTATCGGCGGTGAGCTTTTTGATTTTGCTCATCTTCACCGTTTCGATTTCACCGAACTTGGCGAAATCCACGGCGGGCGGACGAGGAATTGCGCCACCACCGGCGGGAGCCGCTCCGGACTGAGAAGCCGTAACAATATTTTTCACGTAATCACGTACATCGTCTTTACTGACGCGTCCACGCGGGCCGGACCCTTTAACCTTGGCAAGATCCACACCCAGCTGACGACCCAGACGGCGTACCGCTGGTCCGGCGTAAACATCGCCGGAGTTAATCACTTCAGAGCTGGCACCAGCGGCTGTAGCGGGAGATCCACTGTCGCTCGCCGGTTTCTCGGGCGCTGCTTCCGATTTGGCTTCAGAGCTAGCGGACTCGCTCTTAGCGGGAGCGGGGGCAGCTTGGCTGGGCTGCTCACTACTTCCACCAGCGGTTTTCATTTTACCGATCAGGTCGCCTTGCGACACCTTATCGCCTTCTTTAAGCGCGATGCTGGTGATAGTGCCACTGGCCGGTGCTGGAATTTCCATGGAGGCTTTATCGGTTTCCAGCACGATGAGGGAATCTCCCTCGGACACTTCATCGCCCACGGAGACAGCCACTTCGATCACTTCAACGCCTTCGGAACCACCGATGTCCGGAACCGGAACGTCAATTTCCTGGCTGCCAGAGCTGGCCGAGGATTTTTGTTCTGCAGCGGCGGGTTTTTCTTCGGCTTTTTGCTCGGTTTTTTGCTCGCTTTCTGGTTCGGCTTTCTCATCGCTGGCAGAAGCTTCACCGGCGGTTTCAACTTCCACAATCGCGGAACCTTCGGAAACCTTATCACCCTCTTTCACTTTCACAGCGGTCACTTTACCCGCCAAGGTGCTAGGGATGTCCATGGAAGCCTTATCGGTTTCCAGAACAATCAGGGTATCTTCCACGTCAATGGTATCGCCCACGGACACACTAATTTCTATCACTTCGACATCGTCGGAGCCGCCAATGTCTGGGACTTTGATGGTTTCAATGGCCACAGTAAATCCTCACTCGTATTCTTGGTGTTCGACCCTGAACCCGGGCCCGAAGCCCGGGGGCGTTTCAATTTATACAGTCAAGGGGTCGGCCTTGTCCGGATCAATACCAAACTGCTTGATGGCTTTGCTCACCACGTCGGGTTTTACTTTACCCTGATCGGCAAGCGCCTTGAGTGAAGCGACCACCACAAAATGGCGATCAACTTCAAAGAAGTGGCGCAACTTCTCACGGCTATCGCTACGACCAAAGCCATCAGTTCCCAACACGTAATAGTCGCTGGGGATGTAGGCGCGCAGCTGTTCCGCGTAGTTTTTCATGTAATCGGTAGCGATAACGACCGGGCCGTCCTTACCTTCCAGCTGTTCTGTAATGTAAGGCTTGCGCGGTGTTTCCGTGGGATGCAGCAGATTCCAGCGGGTGGCGCGCTGACCGTCGCGAGTCAGTTCGTTGATGCTGGTCATGCTCCACACATCGGCTTCAACGCTGAAGTCTTTGCGCAGTATTTCGGCGGCGGCACGCACTTCCTGCAAAATGGTGCCTGAGCCCATCAGCTGAACGCGGTTTTTCTTTTTGCCCGTGCCTTTTTCCAGCTGATACATACCTTTGATAATGCCCTCTTCCGCACCTTTGGGCATGTCGGGGTGAACGTAGTTTTCGTTCATCAAAGTGATGTAGTAGTAGCAGTTTTCTTTGTCCTGATACATACGCTTCAGGCCATCCTGAACAATCACCGCCACTTCGTAAGAGTAGGTGGGGTCATAGCTGCGGCAGTTGGGGATGGTGTTCGCCAAAATATGGCTGTGACCGTCCTGGTGCTGCAGGCCTTCACCGTTCAGTGTGGTGCGCCCGGCGGTACCACCCAGCAGGAAGCCACGCGCCTGAGCATCGCCCGCCAACCAAGCCAAATCGCCAATGCGCTGGAAGCCGAACATGGAGTAGTAAATGTAGAACGGCAGCAACGGCGTATGGTGATTGCTGTAAGAGGTTGCAGCGGCTACCCACGCAGACATGGAGCCAGCTTCGTTGATGCCCTCCTCCAGAATTTGACCTTTTTTGTCCTCTTTGTAGTACATGACCTGGCCAGCATCCTGCGGGGTGTACTTCTGGCCTTCGGCAGAGTAAATACCGATTTGACGGAACATGCCTTCCATACCAAAGGTGCGCGCCTCATCGGGCACAATCGGAACAACTCTGTTCCCGATCTTCTTGTCCTTGATCAGCGTGTTCAGCACCCGGACAAAAGCCATAGTAGTGGAGATGGTCCGATCACCGGTACCTTCCAGCTGCTTGGAAAAAGCTTCTAGTGATGGAATTTCCAGGGCGTCGAAGTCGGCCTTACGCGCGGGCAGATAACCGTTCAGCTGCTTACGACGCTCCTGCAGATACTGCATTTCGGCGCTGTCTTCGGCTGGGCGGTAGTAAGGTATCTTTTCGAGATCTTTATCTTCAATGGGGATGTTGAAGCGATCGCGGAAAGTTTTCAGAGCGTCCACGTCAAGCTTTTTCACTTGGTGCGCGTTGTTGACCGCCTCACCAGTGGGGCCCATACCGTAACCTTTGACCGTCTGCGCCAGAATAACTGTGGGCTGGCCTTTGGTGTTAACGGCATTGTGGTAGGCGTTGTAAACCTTGTGCGAATCGTGACCACCGCGCGCCAAGCGCAGGATCTCGTCATCGCTCATGTCTTTGACCAGCTCCAGCAGCTCCGGGTACTTACCGAAGAAGTGCTCGCGGGTGTAGGCACCGCCGTTGGCTTTGTAGTTTTGCATCTCGCCATCGAGGACTTCGTCCATGCGCTTTTGCAGCAAACCGGTGGTGTCTTTTTCGAGCAATTTATCCCAGCCACCGCCCCAGAGAACTTTGACTACGTTCCAGCCGGCACCGCGGAATACACCTTCCAATTCCTGCACGATTTTAGCGTTGCCGCGCACCGGACCGTCCAGGCGCTGAAGGTTACAGTTGATGACGAAAATCAGGTTGTCCAGTTTTTCACGGCCAGCGAGGGCAATAGCACCCAGGCTTTCCGGCTCATCACACTCACCGTCGCCAAGGAAAGCCCAAATTTTACGGTCACCAATGTTCGTCAATTCACGCTGATGCATATAGCGCATCACATGAGCTTGATAAATGGCGGTAATGGGGCCCAGACCCATGGAAACTGTGGGGAATTGCCAATAGTCCGGCATCAACCAGGGGTGGGGGTAGGAAGACAGGCCTTTGCCATCCACTTCGCGGCGGAAGTTGTCCAACTGGTCTTCGGTCAAACGACCTTCAACAAATGAACGCGCGTACATACCGGGCGAACTATGACCTTGGAAGTACACCAAATCGCCCGGTGTATCGCCATCGTTACCGCGGAAAAAGTGGTTAAAGCCCACTTCGTAAAGTGTCGCTGCCGAAGAAAAAGACGCGATATGGCCACCGAGTTCGTCAGCGCTCTTGTTGGCGCGCACAACCATGGCGATGGCATTCCAGCGAATGATTGAGCGAATCTTTCTCTCAATATAATCATCGCCTGGGCTTTGAACTTCTTTCGATACCGGAATGGTATTGCGATACGGAGTGGTAATTGCGGAGGGCTGATCAATACCGAGATCGGCCGCCGATTCCGACAATTGCTTTAGCAGAAACGTTGCGCGCTCTTTGCCAACATGGCGAACAACGGAGTCCAGGGCATCCAGCCATTCTCGGGTTTCGAGGGCGTCGATATCTTCTTGCATTAAATTCTCCTCAGCCGTGCACACGTTGGCACATATAATCGATACAACCTAATCATCAGGAAATAGAAATCGGGGGCGTTGCGCTACCACAAAAGTCCTTGGCAAACCGTCTTGAATGGGGTTATGGCCAGGCCGTTTTGCCCTTTTTACCCTTTAGTTGCCCTTGTGTTGCCTTTCTTTAAGGGCCGAAAAATGCGCGAATTTTTACATATCCGGGGATTTTTTACCAGCCCCGCCACTACCGCTACATACAGCGCCCCCTGGGCGCCAGCCCAGATAGAGGCGCTACAGCCGGAGAGTTGGGGCGGAAGCTTGGTTTTCGCAAGGGGTGCCTCGGGTGCATTCATTCACTCCCAGGCGCACAAAACAGATTCCCTCCCCGCCTTAAGGGAAGGTCAAACTCTGCAGGGTTTCACGGTAGTCGCCTATGCTGCGAATTTCACGAAATTCCTCCGGCAGTTCGACATCACTGCTAGCAATCCACAACTGGCGTTTCGGGTCACGTACCGTTGCCTCAAAATAGTGCAACAAGGATTCCGCCGTTACCTGCTCTACGGCGGATGCCAGGTTGGCGCGACGATTGAATTCCAAATCACCCAACAGCAAACTCTGCCAATATCGCTCAGCCTGTTGCCGAAGGTTTTGGGCCGGCTCGCGCAGCTCCTCCGCCAAGGCAGCTCGATGCGCGCCGAGGTCGTCCTCAAGCTGTTCATCATAAGCCGACAAAAACGATTGGATGCGCCCGATCAGCTCTGAACCCTCTGCGGTCGGGGATCGCACCGCAAACAGAATCCCTTCCAGGTTCCGCAAGGGCATGGGCAACAAGTCCAGTTGATCGCTCATCTCTTGATCGGGCGATGATGATGCAAGTGCTGGTCGCACCACACGCCGCAGTAATTGCATGTGCGCAGCATCTTCGATACTGGATTCCAGGCCCTGCACATAAAGCAATACCGAGTGCTCCTCATGCTGTGTCGGGTAGCGATACAAGTGGGGCCCGTCCTGGTCGGGAATTTTGTAGGTGCGGGTCGGCATAAGCTCGCGTCGACTCGGATCGGCGCGCAATTGATGCTCAACCATAGCCGCCAACCGCACAGCCTCTTGCCGATACAGGTTGCCATAGAACAGTCCCGTGATTTGGGCGTTTTGCAGCATGGCATCGGCGAAGCGATGCAAATTCTCCAGGGACTCGCCCGCTAAAGCCTCTTGCAAATCTTCGCCCGTCCAATAGGGGGACAAATGCATTCGCGGCACCTGCCTGGCCAGTTCCCGGTGCGGGTCTTGCGCCGTCTCGGCGCCCCACTGTCGCAACAGCTCGGCTTTCACTCGATCGAACTGCTCCTGTTCAAAGCGTCCCGACTGAATGACCTCAACAATATTGCTCAGTAATAAGCTTTGCCGGGCGCTGTACCCATATACCTGGATATCCAGCCCCCGGGCGTGGGCCTCCACGGTAAAGTCCAGCCCCGCGAAAGCCGCCGGGTAGTTCAGAGAGCTCAAGCGGTCCCGCGCCAGTGCGGCGAACAATTCAGCGCGGGCCGCACCGGTTTGGTCGGCAGCCACCAGCGGCAGAGTCAGACGCAGATTTAGGCTAGCTTTAGGCGTTTGGAACTGACTGTCCTGCTGAAACCATACTCGGCTGCGTGGCTGATTGAGAATCAGCTGCGGCCGAGACGCATCACCCTGGGATGAGACGCCCGGCGAAGGCAGCAGCGGCGCATCTTTCAATAGTACGCGCTGGGGAATAAACGGATTGGGCTGAGGAGCATAGAGCCTTTTCTTGATTCGATTCTTGATTTCGGGTTGACGGGGTTCCAACGACGTCAATGCGTAGGGCACTTGGTACTGCTTCGAGTAGGCCTCCGCTTCCAGCTCGGGAGCCACAAAACTAACCAGCACATTGTCCGGCCGCATCCGACGCAAGAATTGCCGGATCAGGCGGGCGTCATACCGATCGTACAAATAATCACCACTTAATACATCCTCAGCCTCGTAGAGATGCAGGCGCTCGGCCAGCGTGCCGACAGTCTCCAGAGCCGAATCTCGAGACTTAAAACGAAACGCCAGGGCCGCCATCTGTTGCAACTCCAGGTAGCGCCATTCAGCGAGGATGGTCCGTTCGAGCTGACCAATCTGGTAGAACATCAGCGCCACCACCTGGTTGCTGGCCCGAACTCCCAGCTCAGTTAAGTGAACGGTAAATTCAAACAGGGTTTCCTGGTCCGTTTCCATCCGAGCGCCCGCCGTCAGCGCCTCCGCCCAGCCCAGCTCTCTCAACAGAGCCACTAGGCTGCCCTCATCCTCCCGGGTCAAGCTGTGTGCGATATAGCTCAGGGGCTTGCGCTTGTAGTGCTCGCGATCACTGGGCAAGGGAAACAGCAGCGATACTTGCCGCTGGTTACCAAGCGCGCGAATGTTCACTTGGGCGGGCAAGAAATCATCGGGGAACCAGCCGGATGCCAGCTCAGCGTCCGGCGCATCACCCCTGCTCCAGCCACCAAAAGCCCCCTCCGCCAAACTTTGTAACTCATCCAGTGAAGCCGCGCCGGAAACTACCAAGGTGGCTCGTCCGGGCACGTACCAACGACTGTGAAAATCTCCGACAGCCTCATCCAACGGGTGCGTCTCGGAGCTCGGCAATGTGTCCTGGTTACCGAGGATTGCGTTGGCTGCTGGGTGTTCTGGCGCAAACAACTCCCGATAGACATCATCCGCGCGTCGCCGCGGCTCCTCGGATGCGTCCAGGTACACGGCATGAACGCGCTCGCGGCCGCGCTCAATCGCTTCCGCACTGAAATGAGGTGATGACAGCAACCGGGCCAAATAATCAACGGCCGGCTCCAGATGATCGGGCTCAATAGCGAACTGGTAATTGGCGTACTCACCGGTAACTTGGGCACCCACAGTGCCGCCGTGCCGATGAACAAAATCAGACAAAGTCTCGGCTTCGGGTTCTACAGCCGTGAGCAGGCTCTGTTGCACCAAGTGCGCCAGACCTGGCGCACCGGCGGGATCCTGATAGGCACCCGCGCGCACACTAACGGCGGCAGCCGCGTGCTTGGCCTCTGGATCGGAGATGACCAGTACCTGCAAACCATTCTCAAGCTGGAAGTGACGATAGTCGCGCGGGTCGGTTTCGCCTTTAAGGGGGGCTACCACCTTGGCGTGAGCGACACTGCCGAACACGAGCAACAGCAGCCAACAGCATCTTAGGAGCAGAGGAGCACCCACCGTCATTACTCAGTACCCTGCTCTACGTGCTCCGCAGGCTCAGGTTCACTGTACTGCGCCTGCTGTACACCAATGGGCCAGGCGTAGAGTATCGCCTTGACCAGGGTCGCCAACGGAATGGCAAAAAATACGCCCCAGAAGCCCCAAAACCCGCCGAACACCAGAACCGCCAAAATGATTGCCACCGGGTGTAGGTTCACCGCTTCGGAAAATAACAGGGGTACCAGAACATTGCCGTCCAAGGCCTGAATCACCCCATAAGCCAGTAACAAGTAAACGAACTCACTGCTCCACCCCCACTGGAAGAAGCCCACCATCGCAACCGGGAGGGTCACAACAGCGGCGCCAATGTAGGGGATCACCACCGACAAACCCACGGCAATGGCCAACAAAGCCGCGTAATTGAGCCCCATAAGGGAGAAAATAATGTAGGTCACAGCGCCCACAATAAAAATTTCTATCACCTTGCCGCGCACATAGTTGGCAATTTGCTGGTTCATTTCATGCCAGATCTTGCTCATCAACGGCCGCTTGCGAGGCAGGAAGCTGGCAAACCAGTCAAGTATTAACCGGCTGTCCATCAAAAAGAAATACACCAGGATGGGTACCAAAACAAAGTAGATCAGTACCGTCACGAGCACTGGCAAGTTAGTGACGGAAAAGCTGACGATGTATTGCCCCATATAACCCAGCTCAGCGGAAGTGACTGACATCATCTGCTCCACCTGCTGTTCGCTGATCAAATTGGGGTAACGCTCTGGTAGCAACAGCAAGAGGTCCTGCCATTCCCGCAGCATGCGCGGTAATTCGGCAAAAAAGCGCGTGGATTGGCGCCAGATAATCGGCATCAGCCCCAGCACTATGGCCGTAATGCCCGCGATCAAGGCGCAGAAAGAAATAATCACCGCCAAAAAGTGAGGTATCCCCCACTGTCGCAGCCGCGTGACCAAGCCCTGCATCAGAAAAGCAATGATAATGCTCGCGATCATGGGAGCAAGCACAGCGCCCATGGTCAGGACGATCAGCAAGCCGGCCGCCAACAACACCAGCAGGAGAACGGCTTCTTCGTCCGAGAAGTAGCGCTCTACCCAGCTGCGTAAAATTCTTAGCATGGAATCTTTACTCAAATAGGATGATCCTGGAACCTCAGGATTTTACCAAAACATAGGTGTAGACCCCGGCTTGCTCCTGCCAGTGGTCGAGGCGATTACCACTGATTCGGCTAAAGGATTGAAAATCCCGAACCGAACCACTATCGGTAGCTACGACCTTGAGCCGCTGCCCGGACTCCATATTACGCAGGGCCTGTTTCGCCCGCAATAAAGGCAGCGGGCAGCGTAAATCCCGGGCATCCACCTTCTGATCACATTCATCTGCTCCCGGGAAGGGCTGGTCGGTCATGAAAAAGCTCCGCTGAAATGTAAACTACCCTGTTGAACTGTAACCCCAGGCGCCAGTCCTATACCCGGGATGGCCAGTAGCGATACACTGGCACCCATCATCACTCGATGGAGATTGTACCAACGTGAAAGCCGTTGCTAAATTGCTGATGTTTGTCCTGCTGGTGGCCAGCGTGACCAGCTCTGCCAACGCCCAGATCGAACTACCGATGCTGGGAGATACCAGTTCCGGCATGATCTCGCCCCGGCAAGAGCGTGCTTTGGGCCAGGAGTGGCTGCGATTGTACCGCAGCCACGTGCCCACGTCCTCAGATCACCAGATTATCAATTACCTTGAAGACCTGATGAATAAAATGGCCCCCCACAGCCAACTTCAGGACCCAAACCTCTCGCTGGTGCTCGTAGAGAATGACACCATTAATGCCTTTGCCGTTCCCGGCGGAGTCATCGGTATTCACACCGGCTTGATCCGCTCAGCGCAAACAGAACACCAGCTGGCCTCGGTGATTGCGCACGAGATGGCTCACCTGAGCCAGCGACATTATGCCCGGCGCCTTGAGCAACAAAAAAACATGGCCCTGCCCTTTTACGCCGCTCTGTTAGGCAGCTTGGTGTTGGCCGCTACGACCGGTAGCGAAGCGGGCATGGCGGGAATAATGACAACCCAGGCCGCCGCTCTGGATGCTCAACTGCGCTTCAGCCGGCAGAATGAACAGGAGGCGGATCGCATCGGGATGCAAACCATGGCCCAAGCGGGCATGGACCCTCGTGGTGCGGCTGAAATGTTTGAAGTTATGCAGCAGGCGGCGCGCTTCAACCGTCGTCCGCCCGAATTTTTGCTCACTCACCCGATTACGGAACGGCGCATCGCCGACGCGCGCAACCGCACCCTGGATTTGGGCCGGGAAGAATCCTTTCCAGATAACCTAGAGTTCCATTTGATGCGCGCACGGGTAAGAGCCAACCACGCCGAAACGCCGCAAATGGCGGCACAGCGCTTCCAAAGTGAACTGGATGGCCGTAACCGGCACCCATCGGCAAACCGCTACGGTCTGGCTTTGGCCCACACTCGTGCGGGCCAGACAGAAGCAGCGCGTGCTGCCCTGGCACCCCTGTTGGAAGAAGAGCCGGAGCGACTAACTTACCAATTGCTAGCAGCCGATATCGATACTGAAGCGGGCAAACACGATGCCGCATTGGCACGTCTTGAGGGGCTTCATAAGCAGCACCCAGACAGCCACGCTGCCCTGATGCACTATGCCGAAGGGCTGATGAAGGCTGGGCAATTTGCCCGCAGCACAGAGCTGCTGGAGAACTATTCCCGCCAACGCCGTGACGATCCAGAGGTTTGGTATTTGCTGGCTGAGGTCAGCGGGCTGGCAGGAAACATTCTGCAAGTGCATGAAGCCAGAGCGGAGTTTTTTATTCTCAACGGCCGCTACAATCAGGCCATTCGCCACCTGCACCATGGCCTGCGCCATACGGACAGCCGCTATCGCATTACCCTGATTGAAGAGCGAATAAAGCAGACCGAAGAGATGCGCCGCCAGGCAGAGCGGTTGATGTAACGTTCCTTGTGGTCGTCGCCGCAAGGATGCGCGCGAATAACCGAGCTGGCGCGCGGCAGCCAAATCACGCGCCTAACGGCATTGCATCCAGGGTGCGCTGTCGATCCACTGCTGCAATTGATCCGGAGCCAGGGGTCTGGCGATATGGTAACCCTGAGCGCGATCACAGCCCATAGCACTCAGGCGCTCTAGTAGCTCCTCACACTCCACACCTTCCGCCACCACGCTGAGCCCTAAGTTGTGGGCCAATTGAATGGTGGAATTGACGATGATCTCATCCTGTTCATCGTCGAGCATATGCCGGACAAAGGAATAGTCGATTTTCAGAGTTTGCACCGGTAGGCGCTTCAGATACGCCAGGGAGGAATAGCCGGTGCCGAAGTCGTCGATGGAGAGGGACACCCCCAGTTCGTGCAACCACTCCAAAACCTTCATGGCCCGCGCCGGATCGTTCATGATTGAACTCTCGGTGATTTCCAGCTCCAGCGCCGACGCGGGAAGCTGGTACTGTTCCAATAGCTTTTCTACTTGCCTGGGCATGGTTTCGTCCATGAGGTTGCGCGCGGACAGGTTCACCGCCACGCTCACACTAAGGCCCTGGTCATGCCACTGTCGGCATTGACGAATACTCTGTTCCAGAACCCAGTGGGTCATGGGATGAATTAGATTGGTCATTTCCACAATGGGAATGAACTCGCCCGGGGAGACGAAGCCCAGCTCCGGATGGTTCCAGCGCAGCAGCGCCTCAAACCCGTAGCAGCGCCGTTCCTGTAAATCGATTTTGGGCTGGTAGTAGAGGCTCAACTGGTCATCGCGGATGGCTTTGCGCAACTCCACCATCATGGACAACCGCTTGGGCGAATGAGGATCTTTTTCTGGGTCGTAGAGAGCGGCACCACACATTTCAGTTTTGGCCTGGTACATGGCCACATCCGCATAGCGCATCATGGTGCTCACATCACGGGCCTGGGTCGGGCAAACGGAGATGCCAATACTGGCACTGATCTCGATGCTGTAACCGTCCACGTCGAACTCGTTCCGCAAGGCATCCAACACCCGATGGCCGAACACCAGCGCCTGTCGACTGTTGGCCACTTCAGGCATAAAAACCGCAAACTCATCTCCCCCCAACCGGGCCACAACGCCGGGAATATCAGCCATTTCGCTCTCCAGCCGCGGGCCGATCAGGCGCAGCAGGTAGTCCCCCACCTGGTGCCCCAAGGTATCATTGATCTCTTTGAACCGATCCAGATCAATGATCAAAAGCGCGCCCAATTGCCTGTCGCTGCGCTGGGCCAACCAGCGTTCCACCTCACGATAGAGTTTACTGCGGTTGGGTAAATGGGTCAGAGCATCATGATTGGCCTGATACTCCAGGCGATCTTCATAGCGTTTGCGCGCGGTCACATCCTTGGTAGTGCCCCAGACGCGAGTCAAACACCCATCCTCGATCGCCCCCCGACAGGAGATTTGCACACAGATTTCCCGGCCCATGTGGTCCCGGCGGCTCACTCTGTGGTCCACTAGACGGTAACCTTGATCAATAAACAGCTGCCCATCAAACAGGTAATTTTTTGAGCCTGTGTCCCTCAGCCCCGAACCCAAAACGTCGCTGATACTGGGCACACCCAACATGCGAGCCAACACCTGATTTCCCTCGGACAAACGTGCGTTGGCGGCCAAGGCTTCGCTCTGTTCAGCCACTGGGGCGTCGGTGGGGATGGGGGGATCAATGTCGTAGCACCAAATAGCCTCGGAGCTGTTGGCAATAAAGGCCTTATAGCGGGCGTCGCTGCGAGCCAGCTCCCGCTCCCTGGCCTGTTGCTGAGTAATATCTGTCATCACCAACAACAAACCAGTAACCCGACCACGCCGATCTTTGGTGGGAATTTTATCCACCGAGAACCAGCGCTGACCCGTTCTAAAGTGCGCGGTTTCTATGGACTCAAGCTGTGCTTCGCCAGTACGAATCACCTGCATAATTTCGCGTTGGCGCTCGGCGGCATCGTCCCACAACCCGGCTAACTCAAGAAAGCCTTTGCCTTCCATTACCGAGTCGGGAAACAGCTCCTTGGCGAGTCGGTTATAGTCCTTAACCAAACCCCAGCGATCCAGGTACCACACGGCCGAGCGCATGGAATCCAATAACAGTCGCAGCTCCTGAGTCTGTGCCTGCAGCCGTTGTTCAATAGCCTTTTGTTCACTGATGTCGGTCATTACCTGCCCAACACCCTGCAAAGCTCCGCCGGGGGTAAAAACGGGGAAACGGGCACAGAGAAAGCTCTGCTCCTGGCCGTCGGCGGCGGGAAACACTTCTTCTGACTGGGAGGTAATATGGCCGTCGCACACGCCACGATCTTCCCATTGCAAGCGCGCTGCTACGGGAGCGGGAAAGAGATCGGCATCAGTGGATCCGCACACCTCGTCCTCTTCACGGCCCAGCCAGTCGGCAAAGCTCCGATTGGCGAGCAGGTAGGTGCCCTGGGGGGACTTAACGGAAATCATACTGTGGGAGTTGTTGATCAGGCTGTACAGCACCTCATCCTTGTCATCCAGCCTGGGGGCTATGCTTCTGGAGTACTCTTGCAACTGCACGAGAACCCGGGCGACATTGCCACGGCGATCTTTGAGGGGCAGAAAGCTCGCTTTCAACGGCAGGCTCTGCTCACTCATGAGTCTGTTTTTGTGCAGTGCTTTCAGCCGGTATTCCAGCTCGAAGGACACCACGTCCCCGTGGCGGTAGGCGTCTTCCAGCCGGGCGCGTAGATCTGCCCCCATCTTAAAGTTTTGATCACGCAGGAGGTTGTACTGGCCAAAACCCGAGGTTGCCTGTCGAGGTGTCAGTCTGAGCAGAGTCTCCAGAGCTTGATTGCACTCCAATACGACACCGTTGCAATCAGTGACTAGGCTCGCGATGGGGCTTTCGGAAAACAGGCGGGAGAGTAATTTCTGTATATATTCCGGGCCCGGATTCGCTAGCCAGTGATCGCCACTCACCACCACACCGCTGTAGCAAAGCTCGTCCGCGCGCTTGCTCAGTTTTTCCATTGAGTTCGCACGCGCGATAAAGCGCAAACTGGGTTTACTGGCGAGAGCGGTAAGACGCACTTCACAAGCGGCCAGAGGGCGGGCTCCAACCGCTAGGTCTACGCTCTCCGGCGTTTTGAAGGTGTTCTGAAAGATGTATTGGTCGGCCGCCGACAGCAAGGCCAATAATTGATCCCGATGCTTGAGCGGAGCCAAGTCGGGCAAAAGCTGGTAGAGGGTATCGGAGCAGATCAGAGTGCCCGAGTGTGGATAGTAGTGCCACACCGCGACTTCTGAAGCATTGAGAATGCCGTCCAAGTGGAGTCCGGTCGGCAATTTAGCGCTGTTTATGACGTTTCCCTGCCCCATGGCGAAGTAAGCATCCACACTGTCGAGGTAAATCCAATGAATTCAGTGTAGACGAAATAAACGCCGTTTGTGGTAGTTTTCCTTCCCGGAGCCTACCTCTTTCGTGACTCCAAACCCGTTAATAATGGGGTGGCGGTTGATCCTCGCCCTCAGCGCCCTGGTGGTGCCGCAAATCCTGGTATTGCTCCGCCAAGGAGCGCAATTGCTGACGCAACTGATCAATCTGGGTGGCCTGTTCGACCACCACGCCATTGAGCTCGTTGAGGGTGTCCTCCTGAAAGGCCAGGCGACTCTGTAATTCGATAATTTGATCTTCCAGCGTATTCATCGATACGGGTACCTTGTGGCAAGCAAGCTCAGTTCCGCTCTTCCGGACCGGGCAAACTGGCGTAGTAATGGCTGAGCGCAACAATATCCTCGTCGCTGAGATTGCGAGCGATAGAACTCATCATCGGGTCGTCTCGCTCCCCGCTGCGATAAGCAAGCATTTGCTCTTGTAAATACTCTTTGGATTGACCTGCCAGCGAGGGGTAGGAGCGAACCCGAGAAATGCCCTGGGGACCGTGGCAGCCCATGCAGGTTCGAGACCTCTGCCGCCCCACCAGAAGCAAAGCTTCTTCGCTATCTCCGCCTACCTCGGTGCCGGGGCTGGGCGCCGGACTCGGGCCGCAACCGCTGAGCAGCAACAACATTCCGGTGAGGACAGCAATAATCGAGGGAAATAAGGCGATTTTCACGGGAGGTAAACCTTGGGTAGGGACTTCAAATACAAACGGAGCCGAAGCTCCGTTCCGTTCACGTCGCATTCTACCACCTCGGTGGAGGACAGCATAAGAGCCTAGGTGTAAGTGACCCGCTGATGCGCAGTCTCAGCCGCAAGCCTCCCGCACCTTCCCTCGCGTGTTACAGGGCGAACTGCTGAATATTGCGTTTCAATTCGGCGGCCAAGGAGGCTATGTCATTTGCGGAGGCCGAGAGCTTGTGAGCGTTTTTATCGCTCTGATCGATCTCTCCTCTCAGAAAATTGACACTGGTTTCGCCTTTCGTCATGACTTCAGTTTGTGACGCGGCCAATGCCGCTGTCTGGGCGTTTAGGGTATTGAGCTTTTGCACACCAGAGGCGATACAGGACAACTTGCCCTCAATGGCCTCGAATGCCTCCCGAGTGTTCTCCATATGTTGCCGGCTGCTGCCCATGGCGTTGTCGGCCATCTCGCTGGCTTTTTGAAGACAGCCGATGGCTTCCTGCACGTCTTTGGAAGACTCTTGGGTTCGACTGGCCAGAGTTCTCACCTCGTCCGCAACAACGGCGAAGCCTCGACCGCTGTCCCCCGCCCGGGCCGCCTCGATGGCCGCATTGAGCGCCAGCAAATTGGTTTGTTCAGCGATCGCTGAAATGACATCCAGCACAGAGCCGATTTTCTTCGATTCAGTAACGACTGTTCTGATTACCGTACTGGTTTCGTCAATGCCCGCTGCCAGTTGTTCGATAACGCACTGGCCCTGGCTCAAGGACGTTAGGCCCTCCGTGGACGCCCCATCCACAGCTTGGGTTGTTTGAGCCGCTTCCTGAGCGTTATGGGACACGCTACCGGCCGCTTCTGAAGCGCTGGTGACCGCGGTAGCGGCCTGGGATATCTCCTGAACCTGCAACGAGGACTTCTCCAGCAACTGCTCAGACAGTCCGCCTATCACGGCCTCTGAGGAGGTTAACCGTTCCGCCACATCCCGGGTCTCCAGCAAAACCCGATGGGTGTTTTCAATAATTCGTTTCAACGCCTGGCCGACCGGCGTAACAGGGGTGTGGGAAGGAGGTTTGAGATCAATGGTTTCGCCACCGCTGAGTAGGTTACCCGTGTAGGCGTACACATCCTCCGACTGCAGCGCCTCCTTGCGCAATTGCTGGGCCATCACGCAGAGAACGCCTGCCTGGAATACAACATAGCAAGCGTGCAAAATCACAATTTGAAAACCCGCTCCATGTTCAAATACGTACACCGGGTAGCCGCCAGCCTGCAGTATATGGAAGCCCACATGATGCACAGCGGCAACACCGGCGCCCACCACAATGGGCAGCCAATCTCGGTAGTACAGGAGGAAAGCGAGGAGCACAAAAAAGCCAAAGTGCATCTCAATCATGCCTTGGGCCTTGTGGATATGAACGGCCGTCATGGCCATAAAACTGACAGCGAAACTGAGCCGGGTAATGACGTGACCGGGCATGCACCACACCAGCAAGCTGGGCGCCAATGCCATGAGAAAAGCCAGCACCAGCGCCGTTCCCCAGACACCGTACCAAAAAGCCAGTGCCACAGCGTAGGCAAACAGAATCCAAACCACCGCGAGCATAAACATGTGTGCCCGTTGGCGCTGTCCATCCAGGGAAAATAAGGCTTTCCCCATGGGTTGCGATACCGTCATATCCTTTTCCCTGGTCCAAAGTGTTGAGCGAAGTTCGTTATAGTTAAGCTGTATCGGCCAGACTGCTCTTAGGTTTAGCACAGATTCTCCGGGCTTAAACTGTGTCTCACGCAATCAGTGGAACCAGGGGAGCAGAAGCAGGCATAAAGCCTTCGAAAATGCTACGATTGCGCGCATTCACTCTGCACCAGGACGCCAATCATGAGCCGCAATAGCCGTTTGGTTTACTCCACCGACAAGGGCCGAATCAAGTCCGAGTCAACACCTGCCGACGCAGCCCCTGTGGGCGATGGTATCGTTCGCCTGCGCCGCGAAACCAAAGGGCGTAAAGGCAAAGGCGTAACCCTGGTTGACGGGGTACCGGAGAGCGCCGATAAGCTTAAAACGCTGGCGAAAGAGCTCAAGCAGCTGTGCGGCACTGGCGGTTCTGTCAAAGCTGGTGTTATTGAAATTCAGGGCGATCAGCGGGAGCGACTCAAGCCCGCCCTGGAAGCCAAAGGTTATACCGTGAAGCTGGCGGGCGGCTAAGCCCCTCGGCGCCCCGCTCATTTTTACCGCGCGACTGTTACGTCTCGGCTCACTCATCGTCCCCTTTCTTTGGCCCAGATTTTGCTCTAACTGTCCTTAACAGCGTACAAGCGCTCTAAACGTCAATTCTATGTCACCAAGGTGTGCTCAATGGACAGTGCCATTTTTTTTCAGTTAATCGACACTTCCCTCAAGGTGGCCCTCGGCGCGCTCATCGCGGGCATTGCCGGTTGGGTAATGTTGCGACGCGACGCCCTGGTGGGGCCAAAATCCCCGCGCGAGAACCGTCGCCTGACACTGTTGGAGCAAGTCTCCTCGCAAGTGGGCCAGGTCACGCACAGCTTCGCCAAATACTCGTCACTGGCGGCGGAATACGTGCAGTTCGGAGACCGGTGGCCCCGGGAAAGACGCGCGGAACTGGAAGCCATCAGTGCCGAGCTGGTGGCGGAATTCAAGCAACTCGCTGATGCTGAAGCCAAGCTCCTGATGCTGGGCGAGAAAAACCTGGAACGCTGCCTGCGCATTTACGGAGGGAAGATCGCCCTCTATCGCAAACAGGTTTACGTGGGCCGGCAGGACATCAGTTTGGAACAAGCCATGGCGCTTAAGCAGGAAGTCTCGCAGGCGCGAGAGAAGTTTTACGAGCTGCTCAGCCGCAAATACGACCAGCTTCTAGCCAGTGCTTGACCGGGTTGGCGCCCTACCCTGCCCTGTCGGCTATCTAAACAATAGCCTACCTCAATTGTACTCCCAGATCTTAATAGCCTAGGCTGTGAATCACGGGGCATCTGCCCCAACGATTTCACCGCCATTCGGGCTGCATGCCCAATTTCCAGGGAGTTACTATGAGCGATAAGCCCAAACCAACCTTAACCACCACGGCCGGCGCTCCCCTCGCCAGCAACCAGAACTCACTCACAGCGGGGCCACGGGGCCCAGTGCTGCTGCAGGATTACCAACTGATTGAAAAACTGGCACACCAAAACCGCGAGCGCATTGCCGAGCGGGCTGTGCACGCCAAGGGCTGGGGCGCCTACGGAACCTTGACCATCACTAACGACATCAGTCGCTACAGCAAGGCGCGTTTGTTTGCGGAAGTGGGCAAGACCACGCAAGTTCTGGCCAGGTTCTCTACGGTTGCAGGTGAGGCTGGCGCGGCGGACGCCGAGCGGGATGTCCGCGGCTTCGCGTTGAAGTTTTACACCGAGGAAGGCAATTGGGATTTGGTGGGCAATAACACGCCGGTGTTTTTTGTGCGCGACCCTTACAAATTCCCGGATTTTATCCATACCCAAAAACGCCACCCGCGCACTAACATGCGCTCTCCCACCGCTATGTGGGATTTTTGGTCTCTGTCTCCGGAATCGCTTCACCAGGTAACCATGTTGATGTCCGACCGTGGTCTGCCCACAGACGTACGTCACATCAACGGCTATGGTAGCCATACGTTCAGTTTCCTCAATGACGACAACGAGCGCTACTGGGTTAAGTTCCATTTCAAAACCCTACAGGGCCACCGTCACTGGACCAATGAGGAAGCGGAAAAAGTGGTGGGCAAAACCCGCGAATCCACCCAGGAGGATTTGTTCTCGGCCCTCGAAAACGGCGACTACCCCAAGTGGCGCATGTGCGTTCAGATTATGCCGGAAACCGACGCCGAGAAGACAACTTACAACCCGTTCGATCTGACCAAAGTTTGGCCACACAAAGAGTACCCGCTCATTGAAGTGGGCATTCTGGAGTTGAACCGCAACGCCGATAATTACTTTGCGGAGATTGAACAAGCGGCGTTTTCACCGTCCAATGTCGTGCCCGGAATTGGCTTTTCCCCGGACAAAATGCTGCAAGCGCGTATTTTCTCCTACGCCGATGCACACCGGCACCGTTTGGGCACCCATTACGAAGCCCTGCCGGTGAATGCCCCGAAATGCCCGGTGCATCACTACCACCGAGATGGTCAAATGCGCTTCACGCCCAACAGTCCCAATCCGGACGCCTACTACGAGCCCAACTCGTTCAGCGGGCCCGTGGAAAAGCCGGACGTGAGCGAGCCGCCGTTGAAAATCAGCGGCGATGTGGATCGCTATGACCACCGGGAAGGCAACGACGACTACAGCCAGCCACGCGCCCTTTTTAACCTGTTTGATCAGGGCCAAAAACAACGGCTGTTCAACAACATTGCGGCCGCCATGGCGGGCGTTCCAGAGTTTATTATCGAGCGCCAGCTGGGGCATTTTGAGCAGATTCACCCTGACTATGCGGCCGGCGTTCGCGCCGCTTTGAACCAGGGGAATTAAGCCTGCAGAAAAGAAAAAGCCCGCGCTGGTGACAGTCGCGGGCTTTTTTACATCTTAAGGAGAATCAGTTTCCGTAGCTCATCAAACGCTTGTAGCGCCGCTCCAGCAACTGATCAATTGGCTCACCGCTTAACCGATCCAGTTGGTCCACGAGACGGCCTCGCAAACTGGCGGCCATGGTTTCAATATCCCGGTGTGCGCCGCCCAACGGCTCGGGGATGGTTTCGTCCACTATGCCCAAATCCTCCAAACTCTTGGAGGTCACACCCATGGCTTCGGCGGCCTGGGGCGCTTTGGCTACGGTTTTCCAAATAATGTTGGCACAACCTTCGGGGGAGATCACAAAGTAGGTGGAGTATTGCAGCATGTTCAGCTGATCGCCCACACCAATGGCCAGGGCGCCACCGGAAGAGCCCTCGCCAATCACGGTGCAGATAATCGGCGTGCGCAAGCGAGACATAACCGCGAGATTCTGGGCAATGGCCTCACTGATACCCCGCTCCTCGGAATCAATACCGGGATAAGCGCCGGGAGTGTCGATCAACGTCAGTACCGGCATTTTGAATCGCTCGGCCATTTCCATCAGGCGCAGAGCCTTGCGGTAGCCTTCCGGCTTGGGCATACCGAAATTGCGATACACCTTGTCGTTGACGCTGCGGCCTTTTTCCTCACCGATAACCATTACCGGTTTGCCGTCCAAACGGCCAACACCGCCAATAATGGCGTGGTCATCGCCAAAATGGCGATCGCCGTGCAGTTCGTCCCAGTCGGTAAACAGGCGCTTAATGTAATCCGAGCTGTAGGGCCGGTGCGGGTGACGCGCCACCTGTACCACCTGCCAGGGTGTCAGTTGGGCATAAATGCTTTCGGTCAGCTTGGTACTTTTTTCCCGCAGTTTGGCAATTTCCTCAGTGATATTGAGGTCGTTGTCGTTGCCCACCAGTTGCAGCTCCTCGATTTTTCCTTCAAGGACGGCGATAGGCTGTTCAAAATCCAGATAATTCAGGTTCATAATCGGCTAGGCATTCCAGTTTATTGTGCTGTCTCACGCCAGCTCACAGCGGCTGACGGGCGGCCCGCGCACCGCACGAAAGGGTCTAAAGATACGCGAAAACGGCTAAATAGTCGACCGTGGGAGGCGATCCTGCCCGACTAGCGTCCGTCACAGGCGGCCAAACTAAAACGACTATTGCCTGTAACTTATTAGTCACTCAAGTTTCGGGGCTAAAAACTCGTCGGGTGGCACTAAGCTGGGATGGCGAACCCCGCTGCGGGACCGTCGGAGGCAGGGATGCCGACGTCGAGCTTACATGGACGTATTCACAGCGTGTCCCGCAGTGGGGTTCGCCATACCAGCGCCTCAAGTTGAACTCGAAACTTGAGTTGGTCAGTACACAAGCTGCACACTCTCCGCCCCGTAGGTGTCACGCAGGCGCTGCAATAAATCGTCCTCCGGATGCACCTGCCAGGTCGCGCCCAGGCGCAGCTGAGCGCGTACGTCAGTGCGCCGGTAGTCAATCACTATAGGGCACCGCCCATCCCGATAGGGGTCCAGTAGCTCACTGAGCTGTCGGGCAAAGTTCGCCGGCAAGGCGCCCGCCTCCACCGCCAAACACAGTTCCCGCGCCCTTTCCTGGCGCATATCGGCCAGCAGGCGAATACCGTCGGCGCGCATTTTTAGCGCGCCGCTGTAGTCGTCGTGACTCACCTGGCCGGTGATTACCAGTAAGCTGTCCTTCAAAAGCAGGTCCCGGGCTTCACTGTAAGCATCGCTGAAAATCGCCACTTCGATGCGCCCGGTGCGGTCATCCAGAGTGACGAAGGCCATATTGTCGCCGCGCTTGGTTTTCATAATGCGCATGGCGACCACCAGGCCAGCGACCGTTTGCGAGCTCTTTTCCGGCTTCAAATTGGCAATGCGCGACGAGACCAAGTGATCCAATTCGCTGTCGTATTCATCGATGGGGTGGCCGGTTAAGTAAAGCCCCAGGGTTTCTTTTTCCCCGTGCAAACGTTCTTTTACGCTCCAGCTGCGCACCCGCTGAAAATCCCCGTAGGTGTCACCTTCGCTGTCTCCACCTCCGGGGATCACCTCTCCGAACAGATCCACCATACCGGCGCTTTGGTTGGCGGCCTGCTGCTCCGCGGTTTTTACCGCTTCGTTAATGGCGGCAAACATGACTGCCCGGTCGTAATCCAGGTTTACGCCGGGGCCAAGCTTGTCAGCGGCACCCGAGCGAATCAGGGCTTCCAGGGCGCGCTTATTGACCTTACGGGGATCAACCCGGGCGCAGAAGTCGAACAAGTTTTTAAAGGGCCCCTGCTGGCGCGCGGCAATAATGCTCTCCACCGGGCCTTCGCCCAGGCCTTTGATGGCGCCGAGGCCGTAGATAATATTGCCGTCATCGTCAGCACTGAATTGAAATTCGCCGCTGTTGACGTCCGGGGGCAATAACTGCAGCTTCATCTGCCGACAGTCTTCAATGAAGGTCACTACTTTGTCGGTCTTGTCCATGTCCGAGGACATGGTCGCCGCCATAAAGTGGGCCGGATAATGGGCTTTCAGCCAGGCCGTTTGGTAAGAGACCAGGGCGTAGGCGGCGGAGTGAGATTTGTTAAAACCGTACCCGGCGAATTTTTCCACTAGGTCAAAAATTTTCATGGCCAATTCGGGGTCTATGCCCTGCTCTTTGGCGCCTTCAGCAAACACCTTGCGCTGCTTGGCCATTTCCTCGGGCTTTTTCTTACCCATGGCCCGGCGCAGCATATCCGCACCGCCGAGGCTGTAACCGGCCAATTCCTGTGCAATCTGCATCACCTGCTCCTGATACACGATCACCCCGTAGGTGGGTTTCAGGATCGGCTCCAGACGCGGGTGCTGGTACTTGGCGTCCGGGTAGGCCACTTGTGCGCGGCCGTGCTTGCGATTGATAAAGTCGTCCACCATGCCAGAGTCCAGAGGCCCCGGCCGAAACAGGGCCACCAGCGCGATCAACTCTTCCAGGCTCTCGGGGACCATGCGCTTGATCAAATCCTTCATGCCGCGGGATTCCAGCTGAAACACCGCCGTGGTATCGGCGCGTTTGAGCATGGTGAAGGTCTCTGGATCATCCAGCGGGATGGTTTCGATATTCAGCGGCGCTTCGCCATTTTTGGCGCGCTGCTGATTGATCATGGCGCAGGCCCAATCAATGATGGTCAGGGTGCGCAGGCCGAGAAAGTCAAACTTGACCAGGCCGGCTTCTTCCACGTCGTTTTTGTCGTACTGCGTCACCAAACCGCCACCGGCGTCGTCGCAGTACAAAGGCGCGAAATCAGTCAGCTTGGTGGGGGCGATAACCACACCCCCGGCGTGCTTGCCGACGTTGCGCGCCAGGCCCTCCAGTTGCGTGGCCATGTCCCAGATTTCCTGGGCCTCTTCGTCATTGTCCAGAAACTCCCGGAGTATCTCTTCCTGCTCCAGTGCCGCTGCCAGCGTCATGCCGGGCGTGGCAGGAATCATTTTCGAGAGCTTGTCCGCCAGGCCGTAGGATTTGCCCTGCACTCGCGCCACGTCTCGCACTACCGCCTTGGCGGCCATGGTGCCGAAGGTAATAATCTGGCTCACGGCATCGCGCCCGTAGCGATCCGCTACGTAGGAAATCACCCGGTCCCGGTTGTCCATGCAGAAGTCCACGTCGAAGTCCGGCATGGATACCCGCTCGGGGTTGAGAAAGCGTTCAAACAGCAAATCGTATTGCAGCGGATCCAGGTCGGTAATCTTCAGCGCGTAGGCCACCAGCGAACCGGCACCGGAACCACGGCCAGGGCCAACCGGAATCTGATGGTCTTTGGCCCACTGGATGAAGTCCATCACGATCAGAAAGTAACCGGGAAAACCCATCTGAATGATGATATCCAGTTCGAAACGCAACCGTTGCTCGTAGACTGTGCGCCGTTCCTGATAGTCCGGAGCCGCGGAGTCGAGAATGTTCTTGAGGCGATCGTTCAGACCTTCAAACGAAATTTTTTCAAAAAACTGGTTTTCGGTCAGCCCATCGGGAATGGGGTATTCGGGCAGGAAGTAGGTGCCCAGTTGAATGTCCAGGTTACAACGCTTGGCAATTTCCACGGAGTTTTGCAACGCTTCCGGGATATCCCTGAACAGCTCTTGCATTTCCTCCGGCGAACGCAGGTATTGCTGATCACTGTAGCGACGTTCGCGACGCGGATCGTCCAGTGCCCGGCCCTCGCTGATACACACCCGAGCTTCATGGGCTTCGAACTCGTCCTGCTCCAGAAAACGCACGTCATTGGTCGCTACGACTGGGCACTGAGCCTGAGTGGCCAGTTCCACGGCGGCATGCAGATAGTGCTCATCGTTCTCGCGCCCGGTGCGCTGCAACTCCAGGTAAAAGCGCTGAGGAAAGTCCGCCATCCAGTCGTCCAACAGCTGTCGCGCCGGGCCCTGACGGCCCGCGGTTAGGGCTAGACCTATGTCCCCAAATTTACCACCGGACAACGCGATCACACCCTCGCTGCATGCGCTAATCCATTCCCGCTGAAGATAGGCAATACCCTGCCTCTGGCCTTCACGCCAGGCGCGCGAGATAAGCGCAATGATGTTTTTGTAGCCGGTATTGTTCATAGCTAGCAAGGTGATCAGGCTAGGCTTGCCCTCGGGATCGCTGTTGGTGAGCAAAAAATCGCAGCCCGCGATGGGCTTCAAACCCGCTCCCTGAGCGGCCTTGTAAAACTTGATCAAGCCGTAGAAGTTACATTGATCGGTGATGGCGCAAGCGGGCATGCCCAGCTCAGCGACCTGCTTAACCAGGGGTTTGATGCGCACCAAGCTATCCGCCAGGGAAAACTCGGTGTGTATTCTTAAATGGATAAAATCGGCAGCCATGATGTTCTTCAGTGTTATGGTTTTTTCGGGGGTGTCCGCGTTTAAGCGATTCGCTTACCGGCGGCTGCGGATGGTTAGAATAACTCAATCTGAGCCAAGCGCTCACGCACTGGCCCGTAGGACGTTCTATGCACCGGCGTAACTCCCAGCGTCGTCAGAGCGGCCAAATGGCTTTTGGTGGGGTAGCCTTTGTTCTCCGCGAAGCCATAGCCGGGGTATTCTTTATCCAATAGGGCCATCTCCCGATCGCGCGTCACCTTGGCGAGAATCGAGGCCGCACTGATGGCCGGATGACGGCTGTCTCCCTTGATCACGGCTTCGGCGCTGAAACTCCATACGGGCAAGTGATTACCGTCCACCAGTACGTGCTCAGGTTCTGCATCCAGCCCCTGCACTGCGCGGGTCATGGCCAGCAGGCTGGCTTGTAGAATATTTATCCGGTCAATTTCCGCCACCGAGGCCCTTGCCACACACCAACTGAGTGCTTTGGTACAGATCTCATCGTACAACTGTTCACGACGAGCTTCCGTGAGTATTTTGGAATCTCTCAGCCCTCGAATGCGCTTGCGCGGATCGAGAATAACCGCTGCCGCCACCACATCACCGGCCAGTGGACCACGCCCCACTTCATCAACGCCGGCCAGTAGCTCGCCCCCGTAACTGGGTTTGAATGGGCTCATTGCCACCATTAGCGCTTCTCCACCAATCGGGCCACGGCGGCGGCGGCGCTTTCGCTGGCATTCTGCCGCAAGGTGCGGTGAATGCGATCATAAGTTTCGGTTAACGCCTGCGTCTGTTCCGGATTTTTGAAGTAGTGCATCAGTGCATCGGCCAACGCTTGCGGTTGCGCCCGCTGTTGTAAAAACTCAGGCACCAGCTCGCGACCCGCTAACAGGTTGGGCATGGAGATGTGTTCGGTCTTCACCATCATAGACAGAATGGCGTAAGAGACGGGTGCGACCTTGTAGGCCACGACCATGGGCCGCTTCAGTAGCAGCGCCTCCAAAGCGCTCGTACCGGAGGAAATCAGTACGGCATCAGCGGCTGTCATCGCCTGCTCAGATTGCCCCTGGATCAAGGTAATCGGCAGATCGGTAAACTCAGCGAGCTGGTGGTGCAATTGCCGGTAGCGATCCGGGCTGGCTGCGGGAAGCAGAAATTGCAGGCTTGGGTCCTGCTCCAGGCAGTGACGCGCGGCCTGTAAAAACGCCGGCCCCAGTCGGCTGACTTCGCCACTGCGACTGCCCGGCATTAGTGTAATTACACGGGCATCTGCAGGCACACCCAATGCTTCCCGAGCGCCCAGCTGATCCACTTCCAGGGGGAACGCATCGGCTAGGTGATGGCCTACAAACTCAACGGGCACCTGATGTTGCTGGTAGAACTCGGCCTCGAACGGGAACAGCGTTAACATCAGATCCACACTGCGTGCGATCTTATGCACTCTGCCCTGCCGCCAAGCCCATACCGTTGGGCTGACATAATGCACCGAGGGGATGGTCGCCTCTTTCAGGTGACCTTCAAGGGTCAGATTGAAATCCGGCGCATCGACGCCGATAAACACGGTGGGCGGATGCTCGGTGAAATGCTCGCGCAGAAAACGGCGAATTTTGAGCAGTTCGGGGAGGCGTTTTAGTGGCTCGACCAGGCCCATTACGGCCAGTCGGTCCATAGGGAAGAAGGAGTGGAAGCCCAAAGCCAGCATGCGAGGACCGCCAATACCGCAGAACTCCGCATCCGGGTAGTGCTTGCGCAAGGCACTCATGAGTCCAGCACCGAGAATATCTCCCGATGTCTCACCCACTACCATGCCAATGCGCACACGCTCCGTCATGCAACCCCCGTCAGCGCACAATCCCGCGTGCGGTAATCTTCAGGGAATCCATCAAGGGGGTGAGTTCTTCACAGTCAGCCCGCATGACATCCAACTCTGCCATGGCCTCGTCCAACGTCAGACCGCGACGATAGATGATCTTAAAGGCTTTTTGCAGTTTAGCGATGACCTCTTGATCAAAGCCGCGCCGACGCAAACCTTCAGCATTAATGTTTTTGGCGGAAGCTGGATTACCCGTGGCCAATACGTATGCCGGGAGATTTTTGCCAATGGCGGTGCCCATGCCGGTAAAGGCGTGTGCCCCTACCCAACAGTACTGGTGTACCAGTGTAAAGCCACTGAGGATGGCCCAATCGCCCACATGCACATGACCGGCCAAAGCGGTGTTATTGACCAAAATGGTGCGATCTCCCACCACGCAGTCATGCCCTATGTGCACGTAGGCCATCAGCAGGTTGTGGCTACCCACGGTGGTTTCACTGCGATCCTGAACAGTGCCCCGGTGAATGGTGACGCCTTCACGTATGGTGTTGTGATCACCAATTACCAAGCGAGTATTTTCGCCCTGATACTTCAGATCTGGGCTGTCCTCTCCCAAAGAGCAAAACTGAAAGATACGATTGTGCTTGCCGATACGGGTCGGCCCCTTAATGACTACGTGGGAGGCAATCGTAGTGCCCTCTCCAATCTCCACGTCTGGCCCTATCAGCGTCCAGGGCCCCACGACCACATCAGGAGCCAATCGAGCGTCTGGATGAACAATAGCGTGTGGATCTATCAAGGCTAGTCTCGCTGCTACAGTTTGGTGACCGGACCGGCGGGTCCAAGAGTTGGCGACCGCTGTTACACTTTCCGGTCCGCACAAAGAATATTGGCCGCTGCGGCCAGGGCACCATCCACTGTGGCCCGACAGGAAAACTTCCAAATGCCGCTCTTAACCGAAACGACTTTTGACTCCAGTTGGAGGCAGTCTCCGGGGATGACCTGGCGCTTAAAGCGCACCTGATCCACCCCTGCAAACAAGTAGATCGAACCATCTTCCGGCTTCTTGTTCATAGTCTTGAAGCCAAGTATCCCGGATGCCTGTGCCATGGCCTCCAGAATCATTACCCCGGGAAAAACCGGGCTTTGAGGAAAATGTCCGTTGAAAACTTCTTCGTTAATGGTGATGTTCTTATAGGCAATAATTGACTCGCCTTCCACCAATTCCGTTACCCGATCAATCAACAGGAAAGGGTACCTGTGCGGCAGGTATTCACGTATTTCTCTTACATCCATCATAATTTGGCGACCCTTGGGGTATTCGTCCGCAGCTACTCTGTGGGCAGCTTGCCAGTAATTTAGTCTCTGTCTTTATCTTTCTCAAGCTGCTTGACTCTAGCCATCAGCGCGTTCAGTTGCTTGAACCGCACAGCGTTTTTCCGCCATTCAGCGGAAGGGCTCAAAGGAATGCCCGAAGAATATGAGCCGGGCTCAGTTACTGAGTTTGTCACCATGCTCATTCCGGACAGGTGTACCTTATCCACAATAGTGACATGGCCTGCTATACCGACACAGCCAGCGACGGTGCAATTTTCCCCCAGTGTGGTGCTCCCGGCAATAGCCGAGTTGGCCGCAATCGCAGTATTTTTGCCAATTTGGACATTGTGGGCGATATGCACCAGATTATCGAGCTTTACACCGTCGCCAATAACCGTATCATCCAAGGCCCCGCGATCAATGGCCGTTCCGGCACCTATCTCTACCTGGGCTCCAATCCGCACACCGCCAAGCTGATGAACTTTTTGCCACCCACCCTCGGCAGGGGCAAAGCCAAAGCCGTCAGAGCCGATCACAGCGTTGCTGTGGATAATGCAGTTGGGGCCAATAACCACACCGTGGTAGACAGAAACATTGGCCGCAAGATAAGTATTAGCGCCTATGGAAGTACCGGCGCCAATAAAACAGCCGGGCCCGATCTCGACACCATCTCCTAGGGTGACCCCTTCAGAAATAACGGCATTCGCTCCGATACGCACACGCTCGCCTAGCTGGCAATCGTCCGCCACCACAGCTTTGGGATGACACCCTACCTCGAGAGCAGGACGCGGATCAAACAACTCTGTGACCCGCGCATAGCTTAGGTACGGTTCACTCACCAGTAATTTATTGCTGGAAAACCGCTCCTGTTGGTCGGGATGCAAAATGACCGCCGATGCCGAACAGTCGGCCAAATGTTTAGCGTAGCTTGCATTGGCCACAAAGCTTAACTGGCCCTTGCCCGCCTGGGTCAGAGATTCCAACCCGTCAATCAAGCAATCCGGCGCTCCGATTAGCTGGGCATCCAAGTACTGAGCCAGCTCAGCAAGTGTATATTGCTTTTTCACAGAGGCCGACTCCGGGTCGTTACTGTTGCTGAGATCTTTGATTGAGCAACTGGGTCACTCGGTCGGTAATGTCGTAATGCTCGGTAGCGTGGTAGACCGCCTGACTGCTCAAAATCAACCCGATTTTATCGGCCTCGATTAGGCTTTCCAGTACGTCGCGGGTGCTGGCGCCCATCTGTTGCATAACATTTTGCATGACTTGTTGACGACCATTTTGCAGGGTCTGTACAGCAGTCTCATACTCTTGACGGAGCTTGCGGGCTTCCTCTTCTTTCTTCTTGCGATCCTCTTCCGACCAAGTCATGGCATTTTGCTCCGCGTCCCGCTGCAAGCGTTGCAAATCTTCGGTCAGACTCTCGTAACGGGCCATAAGCGCCGCATACTCGGGATTTTGCTCCAACTGGCCAAGCCGGGCCTGAGCGACGTTTGTGCTCAACACAGCAGCCTGCAAGTCCAGTATTACAATTTTACCTTCGGCCAGCGCCAAGCTGGACGCCATCATCAAAGCCATACCGACGATCAGTTTTTTAGCAGTACTCGTAATCACAGTGTTTTCCTCTTGCACATTTGATTAAATGAATCAGTGGTCACGCTCAGGCCCCCAAAAAGGCGGGCCTGGACAATTATTAGAAAGCGCCACCAATGGTAAAGTCGAAGAATTTGGGATCATCCCCATCGTTTTCGTTCAGTGGCCGCGAGACACTGAAAGTTAAGGGACCAAAACCGGTAATCCAGGTTAAGCCAAAACCCGCTGAAATACTGATTCTATCCAAGCTCGGGCCATAGCAGTTCAACTGTTCAGGACGACAATGTTCACTAAAGACGTTACCGCCTTCAATAAAGAAAGAGCTCTGCATGGAGCGCTGATCGTCAATAAAGGGCAGCGGGAAGAGAATTTCCGCACCCGCTTCCACCAGGATATTGCCCCCAAACGCTGAGTACCTCGAGTCCCGTCTGGCCAACTGTTCTCTCGTTGCGGTGCGCTGAGTAATCAGCTCGCCAGGTCGACAAGTGAAGGAGTTAAGATTCAGCCCTTCAGGATCCTCACATAGGACATAAGTGCGCGCGAGCTCGCTTTGCTGGGCCAAACCGTCGCCATCGCGGTCATCCCATGCAAACTCGCTCTGAAACGCCTGCTCTGGTGGCGAGGTACGAGGCCCCAGGCTGTTGCGCTCGAAACCGCGCACCGAACCAAAACCACCCGCGTAGAAGTGCTCAAAGAACGGTAGATCCCGGTCGCTACGGTAAGAATTGGCGTAGCCCAAATTGGTGCGCAGCTTGAGCGTGAGGTGACGGGTCAAAGGCTTATAGGTCTCAGCATTGTACTGTAACTTGTAGTAGTCCAGGTCACCGCCGGGAAGCGCAGCTTCCAGTGAGATCCGCTGAGAGGTGCCGCGCGTGGCCAACATGCCCCGATTCAAGGTTGACTTGCCCCAATTCAGGGTCACCAGCAAATCGCGGAAACGATTGCCGTGAGCATCCAGATACCCAGGCGGGCCCAACACGTCTTCGGTGACGGGGTGACGCTCGATACCTTCAGGGAAGTCTCGTCCACGAAGAATTTCATCCCGCGCTGCAGAGGCATCACTTTGGGTGATGTACATGGCGTTAGACGGTAGTACTGGCGTGCGAATAATTTCCTGCGCCGAACGACCACTGGCTTTAACCGTTAAGTCCCGAGCCTCCAGACTGAAGCCAATACGCTCAATCTCGGAGATTGGATAACCAAAGGACATCCTAGCGCCGTATACGTCGGTACCGTAACCCGCTACACCGATGTTGGCGAAGTTACTTTTTGAGTAATACAAGTTGAAGCCCCGACTGACACCGTCACGGGTAAAGTACGGATCTTCGTAGCTAAAATTGTAAGCCGTACGGAAGCGGCTGTTACTCAGGGACATACCCACACGCTTACCAGTACCGAACCAGTTGTTCTGATGGATATTGGCGGACAGCAAGAGTCCCGAGTAGCGGGCATAGCCAACCTGCAGCCCCATGCTACCTGATGGTGCTTCCTCGACGGTGTATTCCACGTCGATCTGATCAGACGTACCCGGCACCTCTACGGTTTCAACATCCACGTCCTTAAAGAAGCCCAAGCGATTGAGCCGCACTCTTGAGTGCTCAATTTGAGAGGTAGACGCAGCACCGCCTTCCATTTGCCGCATCTCGCGGCGCAGCACTTCATCAATGGTTTTGGTGTTGCCTCTGAAATTAATCCGCCGCACGTAAGCACGCTCGCCCGGATCGATAAAAAAGGTAACATCAACGGTCTTGTCTTCCTGGTTCCGCTCCGGAATCCCCTCTACCTCGGCGAAGGTGTAACCTTCGTTGCCCAGGCGTTGCTTAATGTAATCCGCTGAAGTGGTCATCATAATTTGGGAAAAAGTATCACCCTCCCGAACCATAATCAGCTGTCGTATAGCCCGTTCGGGCAACACAGGATCGCCAGCCAGTTCCACAGCATTGACCGTATAAACTTCGCCTTCGGTGACATTAATGGTGATGTAGATCTTCGACCGGTCAGGGCTCAACGCGACCTGTGTCGAGTCGACGCGGAAATCCAGATAACCGCGATCCAGGTAATAGGACTCCAAACGCTCGATATCACCGGACAATTTTTCACGAGAGTATTTGTCGTCGCCGGTAATCCACGAAAACAGGCCCCGGGCACTTAACTCAAACAAATCCAGCAGGTCTTTGTCTCGATAGACTTCGTTCCCAACGATGTTGATACTCCGGATGCGCGCCGGCTTACCTTCGTTAACATTAATCAACACCTTAACCTGGTTGCGAGGCAAGTCTTCAATTTCGATGGATACTGAAGCGCCGTAACGGCCCTGGCCTATGTACTCTCGTTCCAGCGATTGGCTGATTAACTCCAGGGTGGCGCGCTGAAAGATTTGTCCTTCAGACAGTCCGTTATCTCGCAAGCTTTCCATCAGAGCATCGGTTTTAATAACCTTGTTGCCTTCAATGACGATTTCATTGATGGCTGGCCGCTCTTTTACCTGTACCACCAACACGTCGCCATCACGCACCATAGTTACATCGGCGAAGTGGCCAACTCTAAACAGAGCACGTGTTGCGCGCTGGATGTCTTCGCTGGTGAGAGTGTCACCGACTCGCACGGGTAATGCACTGAAAACGCTACCAGCGGAAACCCTTTGCAAACCCTCGACACGGATGTCACTGATTTCGAATTCTTGCGCCTGCACTCCCAAAGAGATAAGCAGGAGTACAACTAAACTAATAAATCGCATTGAAGCTCGCTTCATAGAAAATTCTATTGTAATCGTTGTAGTCAGGGTTCGGCAGCCTGGACGGAGTACTAAAGCCGCATGACGTCGTTATAGAGCGCTAGTATCATCAGCCCGAGAACAAGGAACAGCCCTATTTTGTAGCCCACTTGCTGAACCTGCTCGGAAACCGGACTGCCTTTTATTACTTCGATGAAGTAATACAACAGGTGGCCACCGTCGAGAACGGGAATGGGCAGTAAGTTAAACACTGCTAGGAATACACTTAGTAGAGCTACAAAACCGACAAAACTCTTCCAACCGCTATCCGCGGTAGAGCCGGCCACCTTAGCAATGGTAATGGGGCCGCTCAAGTTTTTCGTCGAAATTTCTCCCACCAATAACTTCTTTACTGACAGCAGGACAAAGCCAGAGGTTTCCCAAGTCCGGTCAACACCGGCAAAAAAGGCCTCAATCGGGCCATACTGGTAGTCCCTCACCATGTGCTCTGGCCATGGCTGGGGCTGTATACTTACACCCACCTGCCCAAAGCGCTCTCCATTTTCCTCCACCGCCTGAGGAGTAACGCTCAAACGTATCCGTTCGCCTGCGCGTTCCACCAGGAGGTCGATTTCTTGATCAGGGCGCTCGCGGACGTACTGCACCCACTCTCGCCATGTCGGTATATCTTGGCCATCCGCGGCGACGATATGGTCGCCCGCCTGCAAACCTGCGCGTTCAGCGGCACTGGTAGGCATAACCTGGCCTAAAATCGCTTCATTTTCCGGAATTTTGAGTTGCAAGCCCAGGCCTGCCAAAGGGTCTGGCTCATCTTCACCGCGCAACCAGCTATCCAGCCGAGCTTCCGACACATAGCGGAGCTCTGAATCTGGATAGCGAACGGTGAAGCTGATGGTGCCGGTTTCACCCAGACGGCGCAGCAGCTGCTGGTGCAACCGCTGCCAGGTGGGAGTGGGCGTACCATCTACCTCGAGAATCTCTTGACCCGGCTCCAACCCGGCCTGCTCCGCCACAGAGTTGGGCTCCACGTGACCCACAATAGGTATAGCGTCCCTTACTCCGGGAATCGCCAAAGCGGTAAACAGCACTACCGCGAGCAGAAAATTGGCAAAAGGCCCAGCGGCTACCACGGCGATGCGCTGCCAGACGTTTTTTCGATTGAAGGCTCGATGCAATTCGTGCTCAGGTACTTCACCTTCGCGCTCGTCCAGCATCTTTACGTAGCCGCCCAAGGGTATGGCGGCGAGGGCGTATTCGGTACCTTGCCGGTCGGTCCAGCGCAACAGAATCTTGCCAAAACCGATGGAAAAACGCAGAACCTTAACGCCGCAACGCCTGGCGACGTAAAAGTGCCCGAATTCGTGCACCGCCACCAGGACCACCAGGGCAATCAGAAACCACATTATTGTCTGTATTAATGCCACCGTAAAACCTCTTAGAGGGCGTCGATCAGGGTCTGGGCCAAGGTCCGGGCTTCCAAATCCGCGTTTTGGACAACGTCCAAGGCGTCTGGTTCATTCACCGGCAAGCGCTCCAGTACGCGCTCAATCACTAGAGCTATTTGGTCAAAACGAATGCGCCGGGCCAGAAACGCCGCTACCGCAATCTCGTTGGCGGCATTGAGCAGTGCGGGCGCTGTGCCGCCGGTCTCGGCCGCCTGTCTGGCCAGACTTAAGCAGGGAAACCGCTGGTAGTCAGGCTCACAGAAGTCCAGTCTGGCGGTTGCGATCAAGTCCAGACTGGCTACGCCCGACTCAATGCGTTCCGGCCAAGCCAGGGCATGGGCGATGGGCGTGCGCATGTCCGGATTGCCCATTTGCGCCAACACCGAACCATCCGTGTACTCCACCAGGGAATGAATGACGCTCTGTGGATGCACCACCACCTCCACCTGTTCCGGTCGAGCGTTGAACAGCCAGCAGGCTTCTATAAATTCCAGCCCTTTGTTCATCATGGTGGCGGAATCCACAGAGATCTTTTGCCCCATCGACCAATTGGGATGGGCGCAGGCCTCTTCCGGAGTCACTTGACTCAGTTCGCTCAAAGGTCGGGTTCGGAAGGGGCCGCCGGAGGCAGTCAGCATAATCCGGCGTACACCACGCTGTGCGAGCTCTCCCGCTTGGCAGTCGGCTCGCTCATTTTGCAAGCATTGAAAAATCGCATTGTGCTCGCTATCAATCGGTAAGAGCGTAGCCCCATGGTCACGCACCGCACGGGTAAATAGACCACCGGCCATAACCAATGCTTCTTTATTGGCCAGCAGTACTTTCTTGCCTCCTTCCACTGCAGCCAGTGCCGGCAAGAGCCCAGCAGCCCCAACAATCGCCGCCATAACGATGTCGGTCTCATCATGCCCGGCCACATAACGCAAAGCTTCCTCGCCCTGAAGAACTTCAGTGGAACTCCCTTTGAGAGACAAGACTTCGCGCAGAGCTTGTGCCTCGCCCGGATCGCCCATAACGGCGTAACGGGGGCGGTGCTCCAGGCACTGCTCGGCCAGACTCTGCCACTGACGGTGAGCGGTGAGCGCAAAAACACTGTACCGATCCCGGTGGCGGGCCAGTACATCCAGGGTGCTCACACCTATGGAGCCGGTCGCACCCAGTACCGTAACCGCTTGCCTAGGGATCATGCGGGCGCCCAACCAATGGCCAAAAGGGCCAAAGCAAAGACGGGGGCTGCTGCCGTAAGGCTGTCCACTCTATCCAGGACGCCACCGTGCCCAGGCAGCAGTGCACTGCTGTCTTTTACACCCCGGTGGCGCTTGAGCATGCTCTCCTGAAGGTCGCCGAGCACCGAAACCAGAGCGGTAGGAACAATAATGGCGAGCGCCAGGCCATAACTCAGCCCTCCCCAGAGCCATCCCACTAACAGGACCAACACCAGGTTGAGAGCCAAGCCGCCGGCAAAGCCTTCCCAGGTTTTGCCCGGACTGACCGCGGGCGCAAGCTTATGACGCCCCCAGCGGCGACCGGCAAAATACGCACCGATATCGGCGCTGGCCACGCACACCACCATAAGCAAAACCAGCCAAGCCCCCTGGTCCAAAGCCCGTACATAAACCAGCCCGGCCCAAGCGGGCACCAAGACCAGCAACCCCATTAGGGCACGCACCCAACGGCTTTGCCAAAGTAAAGCACTCTGCGGATAACCTTGAACCCACAGCAACGCCACCGCCCACCAGGTGCAGCCGACGACTAACAGGTTACGAAAACCCGCGTTCTGTTCAAGGGTGGGAGGACCTTCAAGGGTCGGTAACGCCAGATAAAACGCTGTGGCGATCAATACAACACCAACGGCGGCGGCATAGAGGCGGCGCTGCCACGCACTTTCCAAGCCAGCCAAGTTAGCCCATTCCCAGGCGCCAACAAGAACCACGCCTGCCACAAACGCGGCGAACCATGGCACGGGCAAATAAACCAATACGGCGAGAAAAACCGCAATTAACACCACAGCGGTAATGACACGCTGCTTAAGCATGACGCACTCCCTGCCGATCAAGACCTGTGTGCAGCGGCTCCGCAGAAAGCTGGTCACCGGTCAATCCGAAACGGCGTTGGCGCCGATGAAAGTCCGCCGCCGCCGCATGCAAATCCGCAGCGCGGAAATCAGGCCATAGGGTTTTCGTGAAATAGAGCTCGGAGTAAGTACATTGCCAAAGGAGAAAGTTGCTGATTCTCTGCTCACCACCGGTGCGAATCAATAGGTCAGGCTCGGGCAGATCAGACAAAGCGGTGTGACGATGCAGGTGAGTGGAATCAATGTCGGCAGCCGACAACTCACCCGCCTCAACCTGTTCGGCCAAGCGACGGGCCGCCTGAGCAATATCCCAGCGGCCACCGTAATCGGCAGCGATGACCAAGGTAGTATCGCCCTCGCGGGTCAAGTGTTCAGCCGCGGCAATGGCCTTTTGTAAATTCGGGCTGAATCGATCCCGGTTGCCGATAACACGCAGCCGCACACCTTTTTTTCGCAGCTCCTTGCTCTCTTGCTTAAGGTAGACAAGAAACAGGGACATCAGCGCTTCCACTTCCCGCGGCGGCCGCTTCCAATTCTCGCTACTGAACGCGAACAGCGTTAACACTTCCACGTTGAGTTCCTGGCAAGCGCTCATCACATCCCGGATACGTTCAACGCCCACCTTGTGACCGGCCACACCTGACATCTTCCGCTGCTTCGCCCAGCGGTTGTTGCCATCCATAATGATGGCGATATGGCGCAGGGAATTACTTGTCACGTCACAACTCCTGGAAGGGTGGTCACGGTTCGGCAGAAACCGGCGGCTGGCACAGGGTGCCAGCGTTAAATGGCCATCAAATCGGTTTCTTTTGCGCTCAACGCGCGATCAACCTCAGCGATATATTTATCGGTGATTTTTTGTATTTCGTCATGAAAACGATGCTCGTCGTCCTCGGTGATTTCCTTTTCCTTGAGCAAAGCTTTCACGTCAGAGAGCACGTCACGACGGACACTGCGAATGGAGACCCGGGCGTTTTCCGCTTCGGCTTTAGCCTGTTTAATATAGGTTTTGCGGGTTTCTTCGGTAAGAGACGGCATAGGCAAGCGAATCACACCGCCATTTGTGGATGGATTCAGGCCCAAATCAGATTTCATGATGGCCTTTTCAATATCGGGAACCAAGTGCTTTTCCCAGGGCGAAATACTCAAAGTTCGAGCATCTTCCACGTTCACATTGGCCACCTGACTCAAAGGCGTGTCCGCACCGTAGTAGGAAACCATAACGCCATCGAGAATACTCGGATGGGCGCGACCAGTACGGATTTTATTAAACTGGCTGGAGAGTGCTTCCAACCCTTTAGCCATACGCCTCTCGGCATCTTTTTTCAAATCACTAAGCATCGTTTTTTCCCTCTTCTATCAGGGTACCTTCGTCGCTTCCAACAACGATGTTGAGCAACGCCCCCGTCTTGTTCATACGAAACACCCGCACGGGCATATCGTGCTCCCGACACAGGCAAATTGCAGTCAAATCCATTACGCCAAGCTTCCGCTCCAGAATTTGGTCATAAGTCAATCGGTCGAATTTGGTGGCGGTAGCGTCTTTCATTGGATCAGCGGAGTAGACTCCGTCGACCTTTGTCGCTTTAAGAACGATGTCGGCTTCCACTTCAATAGCCCGGAGGCAGGCGGCCGAATCGGTGGTAAAGAAAGGGTTACCGGTTCCGGCGGCAAAGATCACCACTTCGCCGGAAGCCAGTGAACGTACGGCGTGCCGGCTGTCGTAATGCTCAACGATGCCACTCATGGGAATGGCCGACATGACACGGGAGGAGATATTGGAGCGCTCCAATGCATCCCGCATCGCCAGCGCGTTCATTACCGTAGCCAGCATACCCATGTGGTCGCCAGTGACCCGGTTCAAACCCGCCACGCTTAGGGCAGCACCACGGAACAAGTTGCCACCGCCGACTACCAGCCCAACCTGAACACCGATACCCACCAGTTGCCCAATTTCCAGAGCCATTTTATCGAGCACTTTGGGGTCGATGCCGAAGCCTTCGGAGCCCATAAGCTCCTCACCACTAAGTTTGAGCAGTATTCGTTTGTATTTTTTATCGCGCGCACTGGGCATGACGGGTCTCCGTAAACAGGGGCTCACTCTATAGTCGGAGGCAGAAGAGGGCCGGAGCTCCCCTCTGCCGGTCTGTCATAGCCGGGGAGCTTATCCCTTGGACGAAGCCTTAACCTGTGCGGCCACTTCCTCGGCAAAATCCACGGTTTCTTTCTCGATGCCTTCGCCAACTTCAAAGCGCACAAAGCTGGTCACGGTTGCACCGGCTTCTTGAGCCAGTTTACCCACAGTCAGCTCGGGGTTTTTCACGAACGGCTGCTCTAGCAGGCTGCCTTCTTTGAGGAATTTTTTGATGCGGCCTTGAGTCATTTTTTCGACGATCTCGGCGGGCTTGCCTTCCATGTCCGGCTGAGCTTTGATGATGTCTTTTTCTTTTTCCACCAGCTCGGCAGGCATATCTTCAGGCCGGACCACTTGGGGATTAACCGCTGCCACATGCATGGACACATCACGGGCCAGATCGGCGTTGCCACCTTCCAGCTGAGTCACAACCGCAATGCGATTGTTGGAGTGTACGTAACCATCAATCACGCCGCCTTCGATAAGGGCAACGCGACGAACACTGATGTTTTCACCGATTTTCTGTACCAGTGCTTCACGAGCGCTTTCCAGCTCGCCGGACATCAGCGCGGCCACGTCGACTTGCTTTTCATTGAAAGCCTTGGTCAGAACGCTGTCCACAAAGGCCAGAAAACCGGCGTCGCGGGCGACAAAGTCGGTTTCACTGTTCACTTCCAAGATGACGGCTGAGCCGTTGTCGTCAGCAACTTTTACCGCAACCACGCCGTCAGCAGCGGTACGATCCGCTTTTTTAGCGGCCTTTAAGCCACTGGCCTTACGCAGGTTTTCAATCGCCAACTCAACGTCACCGTCCGCCTCGGTCAGAGCTTTTTTACACTCCATCATGCCAAGGCTGGTGCGTTCGCGCAGTTCTTTTACCATTGAAGCAGAGATAGCTGCCATGAATCTATCCTCTCGAATTTTGTCAGTCTGAATTTGAAAAAAAAGGGGCCAAAGCCGCGTGGCCTGCCCCTTTCTATTGCTGGGCCTGTGCTGGGCACCAAAAACACTCACCCTGCCGCAGAATTACTCCTGAGCGGGTGAAGCTGCTTCAGCGTCGTTCTCAGCGGGCACGTACTCATCCTTATTAGGGACGGACTGAGCCGCTTGAGCTCCTTCCAGGCAGGCATCAGCCACAGCGGTGACGTACAGCTTAACGGCGCGGATGGCGTCATCGTTGCCGGGAATCACATAGTCAATGCCGTCGGGGTTGCTGTTGGTGTCCACGATACCAATAATGGGGATACCCAGTTTGTTGGCTTCCTGAACAGCGATACGCTCATGATCCACGTCCACCACAAACAGCGCGTCAGGCAGGCCGTTCATGTCTTTGATACCGCCAATGGAGCGCTCTAATTTTTCCAGGTCGCGGGTACGCATCAGCGCTTCTTTCTTGGTCAGCTTATCGAAAGTACCGTCCTGACTCTGGGCTTCCAGCTCGCGATAGCGACGAATGGAGGCACGGATAGTTTTGTAGTTGGTGAGCATGCCGCCCAACCAGCGGTGACTGACAAAGGGCATACCTACACGCTCGGCCTGCTCTTTGATGGTCTTTTGAGCGGCGCGCTTGGTGCCGACAAACAGGATTTTCTTTTTCTGGGACGCCATCTGCTTAACCAGCTCCAGGGCGTCGTTAAACGCAGGAACGGTCTGCTCCAGATTGACGATATGAATTTTGTTGCGGGCGCCGAAGATAAAACGATCCATCTTCGGGTTCCAATAGCGGGTTTGGTGACCAAAGTGGACACCAGCTTGCAGCATTTCGCGCATGCTTACTGTAGGCATTTTGTTTTCCTTTCGGGTTAGGCCTCCATACACCCCGTCGACCAACCCACTAAATTGAAGCAGGCACCCAGGTGGACGTGTCGGTATATGTGTGACGTTAAGTTAAGTTTGCGGAGCAATTTTGCCCCTTTTGACACCGGGAACACCCCTGCCAAATGCTCTGAGACGAGTCGCAGAGGCGCGCTTTATACCATATATCAATACCCAGGAAAAGCGATCCGTGGCTTCTTGCTCAGACCAATAAAGCGGCATGACGCCCCCCAGCGCCCACCGGTACTGGGTCTTTGGGGCCCTTTCTAGTGCCAGATTGCCAGAGCACACCTGGTGGTGATCTAATACCTCCTCTATAGACTCAAGCCCACCTGATCGGTTCGACACTCATTATGAAAGAAACCTGGCGCTGGTTCGGCCCCCGAGATACCGTCTCCCTACAACAAATCGCCCAGGCGGGAGCCACGGGCGTGGTTACCTCCCTGCATGAGATCCCCACAGGTGAGGCCTGGCCACTGGACGACATCCTGCAACGCAAGGCCCTGATTGAAGCGGCCGGCTTGGAATGGGCCGTGGTTGAGAGTGTTCCACTGCACAATGACATCAAAACCCGCAGTGGCGATTACCGACGCCATTTGGACAATTATCGGGCGTCCATCCGCAATTTGGCGCAGGCGGGGGTTTTTGATATCTGCTACAACTTTATGCCCGTAGTGGACTGGACCCGAACCAACCTGGACTATGTGCTGCCCAACCAGAGCCGGGCCCTGCGCTTTGAGATGGCCGATTTCGCCGCCTACGACATCCATATTTTGGCCCGACCCGGAGCTGCAGGAGATTACAGCCCCGAGGTGCAGGCCAACGCCGCCGCACGGTACCGAGCCCTCTCACCGGAAGCCGAAGTTCAATTGGAAAAGAATATCATCGCCGGCCTACCTGGCGGTGAAGGCTCCTACGATCGCGAAGGCATTCGAGCCGCTATCGCCCAATTTATTGCTCTGGGCGACGAGGGCATGCGCGCCAACCTGTTCGCTTTTTTGGAAGAGGTCATTCCGGTTGCCGAAGAAGTCGGCGCACGCCTGTGCATCCATCCGGATGATCCGCCTTTCTCCCTTTTTGGTCTGCCGAGGGTCGTTTCCACCGCCAACGATGCGCGAGCGCTGCTGGAAGCCGTACCCAGCGACGCCAATGGCCTCACACTGTGCGCCGGCTCCTACGGAGCCAGGGGCGATAACGATCTGGTACAAATGGCGCGAGAGTTCGGCCCCCGCATCTACTTCGTCCATTTACGTAATATCAAGCGCGAACCGGACGGCTCCTTTTACGAGTCCGAGCACCTGGATGGCGACAATGACATCGTGGGCTTAGTGAGTGCCCTGCTGGATGAAGAGACGCGCCGACGGCGGGAAGGTAGCAAGCTACCCGCCATTGCCATGCGCCCGGACCACGGTCATTTAATGGGCGATGAAGTCGGCCGCTCCGGCATCAACCCTGGCTACTCCTACGCTGGACGCATGAAAGGGCTGGCGGAGCTGCGCGGCGTCATCCATACCCTCTCCTGCCTGCGGCCGAGCTAACCGCGCCCACAAGTGCCGGAGGATGCGGGCTGTAGATGTGTGGTCGTATCGTTTAGAATAAGCACCTTCCATACCACCAGCTAACGAGTTACCGCATGTCTGTGTCCATCAAGTCACCCGAAGCCATCGAGAAAATGCGCATCGCCGGGCGCCGCGCCGCCGAAGTCCTGGAAATGATTGGGCCCCACGTGCAGCCGGGCGTCACTACGGCCGAATTGGACCGGATATGCCACGACTATATCGTGGACGTACAAAAGGCGATTCCGGCCTGCCTGAATTACCGTGGCTTTCCCAAGTCCATCTGCACCTCGATTAATCAGGTGGTGTGCCACGGCATCCCTTCGGAAAAGAAAACCTTAAAGAACGGTGACATCATCAATATTGATGTCACCGTGATCGTCGATGGTTATCACGGCGACACCAGCAAAATGTATTTTGTCGGCACCCCCCTGCCCCACGCTGAGCGGCTGGTCAAAGTCACCCAGGAATGTCTCTACAAGGGCATCGAACTGGTCAAGCCCGGCTGTCGCCTCGGCGACATCGGACACGTGATTCAGCAGCATGCGGAGAGCAATCACTATTCGGTGGTGCGCGAATACTGCGGTCACGGGATCGGCACTGTTTTTCATGAAGATCCGCAGGTGCTGCATTATGGGCGCCCCGGTACTGGGCTGGAACTTCAGGAGGGCATGACCTTTACTATCGAGCCTATGATTAATGCCGGCAAACCCCATACCAAAACCAAGAAAGACAACTGGACCGTGGAAACCAAAGACGGTCGTCTGTCTGCCCAGTGGGAACATACGCTGGCCGTCACCGCTGATGGCGTCGAAGTATTGACAGCCCGTACCGAGGAACCCTTTTAGACCATGCCCAACTTGTCCTTGCCTTATTTCGAACGGCCGCTGTTTTTTTTCGATCAAGCGCGCTTTCGCCGTGCCCTGGAGGAGAAACCTCTGGTCACGGTTTTCAAGGACGCCATCATTGCCGCGGGAGCCCAATTTGACGCTCGCTTTCGCGAGGGCGAGGACATTAGAACCCTGATCCATGAGCGCGCACTCTTTATCGACTGCATTCTTCACTACGCTTGGCATCAATACAGCTGGCCCAGAGGCATTAGTTTGGAAGCTGTTGGGGGCTACGGTCGATGCGAACTGCACCCGCACTCAGATATCGATTTGCTGCTCCTCACCACCAGCCGCGACACACTCAAACAAACTCAAGACAACATCGAACAACTGTTGACCTTGTTGTGGGACATCGGCCTGGAGATTGGCCACAGCGTCCGCACCTTGAGTGAATGCGTTGATATTGCCAAGGATGACATCACCGTTGCCACCAACTTGATGGAGTCACGCACGCTGGCTGGGGATGAGTCACTTCGACACGCCCTGCTCGAAGAGACCAATGCCGATAAGCTGTGGCCCGCCGACCAGTTCTTTCTGGCTAAGTGGAACGAACAAATCCAGCGGCATCAGAAATACAACGACACCGAATACAACCTCGAGCCCAACATCAAGAACGCCCCGGGCGGCCTGCGGGACATACAAATGATTGGTTGGGTCGCCAAGCGCTACTTCCAGGTACGAACCCTCAGAGAACTGGACGGTAAAGGCTTTTTCACCGACGCCGAGTTCTCCCTTTTGCAAAGCGGTGAGGAATTTCTGTGGCGTGTTCGCTACGGATTACACATGATCGCCGGGCGCGCGGAGGAGCGACTACTGTTTGACCATCAGCGCGAACTGGCGAAGCTGTTCGGCTACCGCGACAACAGCGAGAGCCTGGCTGTAGAGCAGTTTATGCACCGCTATTACCGTTTGGTGATGGCACTGCGCGAGCTGAACGACGTGCTGCTGCAGTTTTTACACGAAGTCATTTTGCAGAAAGGCATCAACAAAAGCGTGACCTCAATCAATGAGCGCTTTCAACTGCGCGATCGCTACATTGAAGCCGCACACATCTATGTGTTTGAGGAAACCCCTTCAGCTTTGCTGGAAATTTTTGTGCTGATGGCACAGCACCCCGATATTGAAGGGGTGCGCGCGTCCACCATTCGCCTGATGCGGGAGAACCGCCACCTTATCGACGAAGACTACCGCAATAACCCTGAAAACACGCGCCTGTTCATTGAGTTGCTGGGGCATCCGGCCGGCCTGGTGGAACAGCTTAAGCGCATGTCCCGCTACGGGATCCTCGGCCTGTACCTTCCGGAGTTCGGTCGCGTTACCGGGCAAATGCAGCACGACTTGTTTCACATCTATACCGTGGACGCACACACTTTGAAGGTGGTGGAAAATCTGTGCAATTTTCTGTTGCCCTCGGCGAAAGAAGATTTTCCCATCGCCGCCCATATTATGAAGCGCCTGCCTAAGCAAGAGCTGCTGTATATCGCCGGGCTCTATCACGACATTGCCAAAGGTCGGGGCGGCGACCACTCCACACTGGGTGCCGTAGATGCCATGGAATTCTGCGAGCGCCACCAGATTTCACGCCGGGAAACGCGGCTGGTGTGCTGGCTGGTTGAGCAGCATTTATTGATGTCAGCCGTATCTCAAAAGCAGGATATTTCTGACCCGGATGTGATCCACAACTTTGCGCTGTTAATAGGTGACCAAACTCGCCTGGATTACCTTTATGCCCTGACCGTCGCTGACATTAATGGCACCAACAAAGAGTTGTGGAATACCTGGCGCGCAAGCCTTATGCGGCAGCTGTATCTGGAAACCAAACGCGCACTGCGCCGCGGATTGGAGAACAATATTGACAAGCAGGATCTGATTGAGGAAACCCAGCAATCCGCTCTGCGCAAGCTTGCACGCAAACAAGTAGCTTCAGATATCTCCTGGAAGCTCTGGAGCGATATGGGAGAAGAGTACTTCCTGCGCGAGACAGCCCAAGATATTGCCTGGCACACCGAAGCCATGGCTCAGCACAGCGACGAAGGGCCACTAATCCTGATAAAAGAAAGCACCAGTCGTGAACTTGAGGGGGCTACGCAAATATTCGTGCGCAGCAAAGGCCGCAAAAACGTCTTCGCGGCAGTGGCCACTGCTCTGGACCAACTGAACCTGAATATTCAGGACGCACGCATATACAACTCCAACTCTGGCTACACACTGGATACGTTCTTCGTTCTGAATCAGGATGGCGAACCTTTGGGTGATGATCCTCCCGCACTGCGAAAAATTCAGCGTGCCCTGGAGGAGGAGTTGCGCTTGGTTGATGACTACTCCGAAGTCATTACCCGCCGTACCCCTCGGCGTATGAAGCACTTTACGATGCCCACACGTACCAGTATCAGCAATGACATGATCAGTGGGCACACAGTTCTGGAAGTCATCAGCCCGGATCGCCCGGGGCTGCTCGCGTGTATCGGCCGGATTTTTTTGCAGTTCGACATCTTGCTTCAGAACGCCAAGATTGCCACCTTGGGTGAACGAGTAGAGGACATCTTCTTTATCACCGATAGCGACGGGGAGCCCTTGAGCGACCCGGCCGTATGCCAATCTCTGCAAACGGAAATTTGCCGGCAATTGGATAAACGAGCCACCGAACTTAAATCAGCGACCCTTCGATAATCAGCACACCCGAGTCACCCGACGTCATGAATAGCGACCTGAACAAGCTTCAGCCCTACCCCTTTGAAAAACTGTCCGCACTGAAGGCCGGCCTTGTACCTCCAGCTGAGCTGGAGCACATTGCCCTGTCCATCGGCGAACCCAAGCATTCGCCGCCTGCTCTAGTGCTCCAAGCCCTGGCGAACAACCTGGATCGCCTGGCCAGCTATCCGGCCACTAAAGGCCTAGTGGAGCTGCGCCAGGCTATCGCCACTTGGGCCGAAGCGCGTTTTCAATTGCCGGCCGGAAGCCTGGACCCGGAGTGTCATCTGCTGCCTGTCAACGGCACGCGCGAGGCACTGTTCGCCATCGCTCAGGCCGTGGTTGACCGTCATCAGTCCAACCCTCGGGTGGTCTGCCCCAATCCCTTCTATCAAATTTACGAAGGCGCGGCTCTTTTGGCCGGGGCTCAACCCACTTTTTTAAACTGCACCGCAGAACAAAACTATATCCCTGACTTCGCGGCTCAAGACCCCAGCGTTTGGCGCGACTGCCAACTGCTGTATATCTGCTCTCCGGGAAATCCCACGGGCGCGGTCCTGAAGCTCGAGCACTGGCGTGAACTGCTGGAGCTGGCCGACAGACACAATTTTGTGATTGCCTCCGACGAGTGCTATTCGGAGCTGTACCAAAACGAGCAGGAGCCCCCCATGGGGCTGCTGCAGGCTTGCCACCAATTGGGCCGACCAGACTTTTCCCGCTGCCTGGTGTTTCACAGCCTTTCCAAGCGCTCCAATCTGCCCGGCTTACGCTCGGGGTTTGTGGCGGGCGATGCGGAGCTGATCCGTGATTTTCTGAAATACCGCACTTACCACGGTTGCGCCCTGCCGGTACCCACGCAGCTGGCCAGCATTGCGGCCTGGCAGGACGAAACCCACGTGCGCATCAACCGGGAGCACTACCGAGAGAAATTCTCCGCCGTGCTGGAAATTCTGCGGGACGTCCTGCCCGTTACGCAGCCCAAAGCGGGTTTCTATTTATGGCCACAGACCCCCATTGACGGGGAATCCTTTGCCCAGGCGTTGTACGCCCGCCAAAACGTTACCGTACTACCGGGTAGTTATCTAACGCGTGTTGTGGAGGGGGTGGACCCTGGCGTGGATCGGGTGCGCATGGCCCTGGTCGCACCGCTGGCCGAGTGTATTGACGCGGCGCAGCGGATTCGTCGCTTTGTGGAAAGCCTATGACGACTCTGGAGCCGCAACCACCCAAGAATCTGAACAAAGCGGAGCGGGTACAGTTTGTACTGCGCCGATTGCAGGAGCTCTATCCGGATCCTCCGATTCCACTGCACCACAAGGACTCTTACACGCTGCTCGTGGCTGTGCTACTGTCAGCCCAGTGCACCGATGAGCGGGTCAACCAAGTCACGCCGCAACTGTGGCAGTTGGCCGACAACCCCCAGGACATGATGAACGTACCGGTGAGTGAGATTCAGGCTGTGATTCGGCCTTGTGGGCTCTCACCGCAGAAGGCCAAAGCCATATCCGGGCTGTCAAAGATTTTGGTGGAAGAACATCGGGGCCAAGTACCAGCGGATTTCGCAGCACTGGAACGCTTGCCCGGCGTGGGACACAAAACCGCCAGCGTGGTCATGAGCCAGGCGTTTGGCGAACCCGCCTTTCCGGTGGATACACATATTCACCGGCTGGCCCAGCGCTGGGGTCTGACCAGCGGCAAGAACGTGGTACAAACTGAAAAAGACTTAAAACGGCTGTTTCCCAAAGAGCATTGGAACAGTCTGCACCTGCAAATCATTTACTACGGTCGGGAGCACTGCTCAGCCCGCGGCTGCAATGGTACCCGATGCGATATTTGCCGGGGTTGTTACCCGGCGCGCAAGAACCCAAAACTGGTTCGCAAACCCTGAGGTTATACATGTATCTATTCTTAAAGCACTTGCACATGACGCTGGCCTTCCTAACCCTATTCAGCTTTGCGCTGCGAGGCGTCTGGATGATGCGCCAGTCCCCCATGCTACAAAAGGGCTGGGTAAAAGTCGCACCCCACATAATAGACACTCTGCTTCTGGTGGCCGGCCTGATGTTGGCGGGCATGCTAAGAATCACCCCGGGGGATCATCCGTGGCTGATGGCCAAGATCATCGCCCTAGTGCTGTACATCGGCCTGGGCGTGGTAGCCTTCCGTCATTCCAACCCCAAGGTACGTATGGCGAGCTGGATCGCGGCGATCATCGTGATTATTTACATTATCAGCGCAGCCTTCAGCAAAAGCGCCTGGGGCTTTCTAATAGTCTTTGGGTGACGTTCTACCGGACAACCCAACAGATCTCCTGATTTGCTGGGTTGTCCGCGTTCCACTCCCTCCCAACAGCCGACTCTACTGCTGAAAAACGGTCGGCTTTAATTTCTAAATAGAATAACAAGTCCAGCTCTATACTGTTTCCTTCTATCAAAGCCCTTACATGGCCGTTTTGTTGACCACGTCACAGAAATCATTTATATGTAGATTCAGATGTAGCTAGTTAACCACCTAAAAACAAAGCGGCTGACATTTCTATGAAAAAGATACTATGGCTATTAGTACCCTTTCTGTGCGCCCCCGCGTTCGCCTGTGACGAAACCTGTAAGCGCGAAGCAGCCATGCAAGAGCACGGAGTCCGTTTCTCCAGTTACCTTACTGCGTCCTATTGTCGTGATACCAGTGTTGACTTCCTTCTCAGGGCCAGAGACAGCCTTGCCAACTATAAAGCCAACAATTTACCCACGGGCCATAAGGGTGGAATGCGCAACATCCGCAACTTTTTACAGCAACGCAAACAATGGTTGGCGGAATGCGACGAATACCTGAGACTCACTGGTCAGGGCCGTGTTTTTAGAGATGAGGCCACCACTCAGCAAATTCTTGAGGCTATTGACGCCGTTTCAAATGAACTGGAGCGACTCATGGGATCAGGAAGTGGCGTGCGAGTACCGCAAAGCCAAGTGGCCGGTGCCGATCAGCGTTTGGACCTTCTTTTTACGGCCATTGACCATCACCGCACAGAACTTCAATTACGCGGACAGCTGGTAATCCGATAATACACGGGCCGCCAGTACTGGCGGCCATGTCTAATCAAACCAAACAGCTTTTCTTACCTATTCAGAGTCAAGGTGGGTCGTACAGGCCGATTTTGGCGCTGAGCGAACAGTCGCGCGCTTTCTTCCGCCGCCCGCTGGTGACTGGTTTTCACATCAGGAGCACGGCGAGCCGCTGCAGCCAACGCTGCCAACCCTTCCCGCAGCAATCGAGCTTGATCTGCAATTGGCAGGCTGGAAAAATTGATCGGCGTCACGGCTGAAGGATCCTTTGGATCTCCCTCGATACGCAAGGACGGGCCGCTGTAATGTATAGCCTGACCCAGCTCGAGGTCGGTTTCCCATTCGTCAAAATTCGTCATTTCCATTACTACTGCTCCTATTTCACACTTTGCTTAGTCGTTAGTTAAATGTATCAAGCTGCTCTGTTTAAACCAGCCTGCTACGTTAATGAGGTTTGCTATGCCATACTGACGTGACGAACATTGCCCACGTCGGCTGTGGTGGCTGAACGCAACCAGTAGAACACTTCCGCCACGGCCTCAGACCGAAAGTCCTCTGAGTCATCATCGCATTCCAACGCCAATCCCATCTCGGACTTTCGAACAACAATGGCGCTCACCCATTGGGAGTCAACAACCTCCTGATCTTGGCCTGCCAAGCGGAACTCAACATCAAGCTTTTGGTTGATATCCACACCTTCGAAATCGGTGGCAACGAACATACCGCCTTTACTGATGTTGCGAACGGTCGCTACAGAAACGGGCAATCCTCTTTGGTAAATCAATACATTGATGTGCGCAGGTACTCGTTGTGTTTTTCTATGCTCCATTATCCTTTTCCCCTAATCGATCTTTGCGAAGCGACTTTATACCCCATTTATTTCATCGGCCCATTGACATGAGTCAACAATTTTTCAACAGGTTTCACACAGTGAATAAACACATGCATCCACATCAAATCCCAGAACAAATGGCGCACCACTCCTCGAACTAAGGAAGCAATCAGAAAAAGTGTGTCCACCGAATTATGATTCAGGTACTAGTCATCGCTCCGGCACAAAGCACCAGAGATGAGAGAAAAAAGACAGGAAAGCAGCTTTAGACGATAAAATCTTTGGGACCAGAATATTCGAGAAGGGGTATCTCTATTCAGGTAAGCGGGTCGACTTTAGCCAATAGACCAGATCGGAAAGTGCAAGAAAATGGCAGTCGTCATCCCCATCCGCGCACTCGCACGCGATCCCGCCAACGGACTTTCGGACCACAATGGCGCTCATCCGCCGAGATTGTTTCTCACCACCCGATGACATACTAAATTCAAGATCAACTTTTTGATTAATCCGAGCACCGTCAAAATCGGTGAGGATAAACAAGCCGTCCCGACTTACATTGCGTAGGGTACCGGCTGCGGTTGGGACTCCCCTCTGGTATATCAGAACATCCAGAAAGGCGGGGACTCGATGACTTTGCCTGTGCTCCACTTGCTCGACCTCCAGGAAATGTCCGTTAAGAGATTTATAGATCATCTAGCCTATGAACGGTTTGATTTAGGTCAACTCATTAGCCGGTCGGAGGCATTCGCCCGTAAAGTTCCAAAAAGTGACGGAGCCGATGAATATGGTCCATATTGATATCCTCCCACTTAAAATGCCAACGCCAATTACCTTGGCCTGTACCGGGAGTATTTAGCCGACCACTGGCATCCAATCCCAGAACATCCTGCAAAGGTACAATGGCTAACCAAGATACCGACTGCATCGCCAAACGCATAAGGCACCATGGCATAGATTCAGCATCACTCCCGATATAGTCGTGCATTCGAGCACGCGTCCCCTCGCCCTGACTGAGGTACCACCCCAAACTCGTATCATTGTCATGGGTACCGGTGTAAATCACATCATGTGGGTTATGGTTGTGATTTAAGTGTGGGTTTTCAGCACTGCCGTCGAATCCAAACTGCAACACAGCCATCCCAGGCAAATCAAACGTTTCGCGTAGGCTTTCCACATCCTCACCGATTAAGCCGAGATTTTCAGCCACCAACGGCAGTGAGGGAAACGTCTTAAAGCACGCCTGTAAAAAAGTATTCCCCGGTACATCAACCCACTGCCCCAAGCGGGCGTCTGGATTGCCAGCGGGGATTTCCCAGCAGGCCACCAATCCGCGGAAGTGATCGATGCGTATCAAATCAAACAGTTTTTGCTGGACACCCAATCGACTCAACCACCATTGAAAACCGTCAGCTTCCATGGCCTCCCAGTTATACAGAGGGTTCCCCCAGTGTTGCCCGCTTTCGGAAAAGTAATCCGGCGGCACCCCCGCGACCACAAGAGGCTCCCCCTCTTCATCGAGCTTGAATAGATTTCGGTGTGCCCATACATCAGCGCTGTCGTGTGCGACAAAAATGGGGATGTCCCCGAACAAGTAAATGCCACGCTCGCGACCATAGCGTCGCAGTGCCAACCACTGTCGATTGAATACAAACTGCTCAAACTTAACCCGCTTGATTTCGTCTTCCGATTCAACCTTGACCTGCTCCAGGGCCTCGGGGTCTCTATCCCGAAGACGGGTCGACCAGTCTCTCCAGGAAGCGCCTTGATGACTGTCCCTTAACACCTGAAACAACACGTAGTCGTACAACCACACAGAGTTTTCCTGGACAAAGTCATCGTAGGAGTCCCGGTATTCAGCTGGTTTTTCTGCCCGACTTTTAAAGTAACGGTTAGCCGCCGTACCCAATAGCTCGCGCCGATCATCGATAGACGCCTCGACGGGCAACTCTTCTCTGTCGAGCCAACCTTCCATAACCAACTCTTGCAAGTCGATTAACTCCGGGTTGCCCGCATTGGCAGATAACGAGTTGTAAGGTGAGCGATCTTGATGAGTGGGGCCGACTGGCAGCATCTGCCAAACAGTGACCCCTGCGCGCGCCAGTAGGTCAATAAAGCGGCGAGCCTCTTCACCCAGAGCACCAAGCTTCCCTGGGAGCGACGTTGGGTGCAGAAGTACACCGGCCCGCCGAGATGCGAGCGCTGGGATTAAACGTTCCTGTGTCATTAGCGTTCCTGTTCTGAATGGCCATGGCGCATGGCCCCACCTCGTGCAGGCGCGCCACCGCCTTTGCTGATTTTTTGATACAAATGGGGCGGCGCCGGGCGCTGGATCAACGCATACAGATTGGCTAAGTGCCGCCGATACAAATGCTCGAACTCACTCACAGTGTCCGGTGGGTTGTAATCGCCAAACCACCAAAACCAGTCTGAACCTTCACATATAGCAAGTTGGGCCGTGGCTTCTTCCACTTGTTCCGTAGATAAAACCCCAGATTTCAAAACTTCGTCAAAGTGCTGCTTGGCCTCACACAGTAGATCCCAAGCTCGGTTTTTGTCCTCGTCGCCAATCCAAGTGGAAAAGGTTCCGTATATCCAACTTCCAGCAACGACTTCGGGAAGCTGTACAGCTTCCCCATTACCATCTCCCAGCGCGTTGCTAAACGTGGTTAGATTGAGCGATGGGTGCGCATCAAGGCGCCGGTACAATTCATCTAAAAAATAGACACCGTTCTCAGGATAGTATTCCCAGGCATTTTCTCCATCCATGATGATTGAGATTACGCACGGCTGTTTGCGGTCGGCGCTCCTGGCGATGTTCTCAAGATGATGAATCAAATCGCCCACGGCATCTTCTGCATGCCAATCTGAATAGTTAAACCCGATTAAATCTGACAAGCCATCATCACGAAAAAAAGTCGGCAAACTGATATCGCCGAAGCGTATCGCCGCATGTGGTCGGCCGTCACCGTTCACCTGCTTCTGGAGGGCTTCTGGATCTTGAGCGCGCGCTTTCCCCAGGCTGTTGTACAAAACCGAATCGCCACTGGCGGTCCAGTGAAACCCCTGGGCACTGAGAAGTTCGAGCACGGGCTGACTCAAGCCACCCTCAGAAGACCAACAGCCTTTAGATTCAACGCCAAAAAACTTTTTAAAGACTTGTTGCGCACGCTGAAGATGCCACTCGGCCCGCTCTCTGCCACCTGGGTAATGGGTCGCGTGAGGCAAAGTAATATCTGGCTGGGCCTCTCGAGCGGATTCAAGGTTCAACAGAAGCGGTAGCATTGGGTGAGCGTAGGGGCTCACAGCCAACTCTACTTGCCCCTTTGCCGCCAGCTTTCGGTAGCGGGGACAAACGTCAGCCATAATCTCCACAATAACGTCCATCAACGCCAACCGGTCTTGCCGGGAAAACTGATGCCCCTTCTCCATTAGCCCGCGCACGATGGTGTTATTGCGTCGGACTATTTCACCCATCCAACCCAAGTGGTACCAGACCAACAAATCTGCCAGAAATTGTTCGCCCATATACATCTGTACTTCCGGCTTATCGCAGTAGTAATGAGCTAAGTTGGCCAGTTTGCTAAAGTGTGGAAATCGATGAATGATCCGATCCGGATTCGCGCGTAGACACATCTGCACCAGCTTCAGGAACGCGGGCGTCGCCGGCGCTGGTAATTCATCGGTAACTAAGGCGGCGAGCAAGGGATCTGCGATAGCACGACCGCCATGGCGCCAATGCTCTATTTGAGTAAGATACTCCTCTATCTGCTCAAGCAATACCGGCGCAAAATTCACTACTGCCTTTGCGTTAGGGTGCGCCTCCAAGTGCGCAGCCATATCGCTGTAATCCTTGATGGTATGCAGATAGACCCAGGGAGCCATAAACTCCCCGGATTCCTTGTCCTGATATATCGGTTGGTGCATGTGCCAACATAATACGACGCTGGCAGAGTGTTCAGAGACCATGAGCGTAATCCTGACCGAGCATTTCTGGAGTCACCAGGACCACGCCTCCCGGCGACACATAGAATCGTTTGGCGTCCTCCTCAAGGTCGACACCGATTCGGGTACCCTCGGGAATACGACAACCCCGATCGATGATGGCTCGATGGATTTCACAGTTCCGGCCCACTTCCACATCCGGGAACACCACAGAGTCGGTGATTTGAGCATAAGAATGCGCGCGCACTTGAGAAAAGAGTACCGAATGACGCACCACAGCGCCGGAAATGATACATCCGCCGGCCACCATAGAGTCGACAGCCATACCCCGACGATCGTCGTCGTCAAACACAAACTTTGCAGGAGGAAGCTGCTCTTGATGAGTCCATATGGGCCAGTCGGAATCGTACATGTTCAATTCAGGGCTGACGCCTATGAGCTCTAGATTTGCCAGCCAAAGTCCGTCGATGGTACCCACGTCTCGCCAATAGGCTGGGCCACCCTTAACGGGATCTTGAAACGGAAACGCCATAACGCGCGCCCGGGAGATCATGGAGGGAATAATGTCTTTTCCGAAATCGTGACTGGATTCTGTGGTTAACTGATGGTCCATTGCCAACTCGTCAAAAAGCACTTTCGCGCTAAACACATAGATTCCCATGGACGCCAAAGCTTTTTCTGGATTTCCGGGAATGTGTTTTGGGTTGGCAGGCTTCTCAACAAACTCAGTAACACGGTTGTCTGAGTCCATGGCCATGACACCACACGCCGTCGCTTCCGCGACCGGAACCTCAATGCAGCCCACGGTGACATCAGCATCCTGCTCAACATGAGCAGCCAGCATAGTGCCATAATCCATTTTGTAAACGTGATCACCAGCCAGTATTAAGACATATTCTGGCTGGTGGTTACGAATAATATCCAGGTTTTGAAGTACAGCGTCGGCGGTTCCGGCGTACCAGGATGTTTCGATTCTCTGTTGCGCGGGAAGCAGCTCAACAAATTCATCCATATCACCCTTCATAAAACCCCATCCCCGTTGAATATGACGAATCAGGGAGTGCGCTTTATACTGGGTAAGAACACCAATTCTACCAATGCCCGAATTGACACAATTGGAAAGCGGAAAATCCACAATTCGAAATTTTCCGCCAAAAGGAACGGCAGGTTTGGCCCGCCAAGTGGTTAAATCATGAAGTCGAGATCCTCGTCCTCCCGCAAGTACTAATGCCAATGTCTGCCGTGTTAGACGGCTCACAAATCGTTTTGATGTCTGCATCCTTTCCGCCTCAAAAATTTCTAGTTTCTGGAACACCTAGCTGGTGTTCATTGGTTAAGCTGCAAAACGGTATCATAGGGCATCCTCGATAAACTTGATCCAGATCATGAGGGACTTAGTATTTTTAGCGTTCAATAGATCGCCGCGAAAACGTTCATCGCCAATAATACTGACATGGAACATGGAGTCACATCGGATGCACCAACAGCTTGCGCAACACCTCCCTGAGGCTGCACTACAATTAGTCGAATCTCGTCACCATAATCCTTTTGAAGTCCTAGGGTGCCATCCCATTGGGCAGAACCGTGTGCGTGTGCGCGCTTTTGTGCCAAACGCTCGCCGAATTAACATTCAGTTGCACGACAAAATGGCATCCATGAATTCGACGGGTTACGCTGGATTATTTGAATGGGAGGGTAAAAAAAATGCACTGCCCGAACACTACGAGCTCCTGTGCGAGTACGAAGACAATCAGAAATACCGTTTTGTGGATCCGTACAGTTTCTCCCCGTTAATCAGTGATTATGACCTCTACCTTTTTGGCGAAGGACAGCACTGGCACATTTATAAGATTTTAGGCGCGCATTATTGCGAGGTGGATGGCGTCTCCGGCGTGCGTTTCGCCACCTGGGCGCCAGGTGCGGAGCGTGTGAGTGTTGTGGGCAACTTTAATCATTGGAATGATCAATGCCACCCGATGCGCAATCGCGGCTCATCCGGCGTCTGGGAGCTATTCATTCCCGGTCTTGCTCCCGACTGCTTATATAAGTATTCAATACGTTCTCGCCACAACGGCCAGGTCCAACAGAAAACTGACCCTTATGGACAACGATTCGAGGTGCGTCCCGCGACAGCCGCCATGGTACCCAATCACGAACCCTATCCATGGCGAGACGAAGAGTGGATGCAGAAGCGTAAACATTGGGACTGGCATCAAGCGCCGGTATCCGTCTACGAGGTTCACTTGGGATCCTGGCGTCGACAGGAGGATGGGCAATGGCTGAGCTATCGGGACCTGGCGCATCAGCTTGTGGAATACGTTTCCGATCTCGGCTTCACTCATATCGAGCTACTGCCTGTTACCGAGCACCCGCTGGATGAATCCTGGGGCTACCAAACCACCGGGTACTTTGCGCCTACCAGCCGGCACGGAAGTCCGGAGGACTTCCGTTACTTTGTCGACCACTGCCACCAACAGGGTATCGGCGTCATCATGGATTGGGTCCCGGGGCACTTTCCTAAAGATGACCACGCGTTGGCACGCTTTGATGGAACCTCTTTGTATGAGCACGAAGACCCCAGACGTGGTGAGCACCGAGACTGGGGCACACTTATCTACAATTACGGCCGTAAGGAAGTCAGTAACTTCCTTATTGGCAGCGCGCTTTATTGGCTCGACAGCTTTCACATTGACGGCTTGCGCGTAGACGCTGTGGCCTCCATGCTGTATCTGAATTACTCTCGTGAAGATGGCGACTGGCTGCCCAACGTGCACGGCGGTACCGAAAACTTGGAAGCCATTGATTTTCTCAGATCACTCAACGACACGTGTCAAACGCGCTACCCAGGAACACTGATAGTCGCCGAAGAATCTACCTCTTGGCCCCAAGTGAGTCGACCTTCTTGGCTCGGTGGGCTCGGTTTTTCCATGAAGTGGAATATGGGTTGGATGCACGATTCACTCTCCTATCTTCAACAAGATCCGATCTTCCGTCATTATCACCACGATAAACTCACCTTTGGACTACTGTACGCCTTCAGTGAGAACTTTATGCTGCCCCTGTCGCACGATGAAGTGGTGCACGGCAAAGGCAGCTTGATGGATCGTATGCCGGGGGACACCTGGCAAAAACACGCCAATCTCCGGCTGCTGTTTTCCCTACAGTACACCTACCCAGGCTCTAAGCTGTTGTTTATGGGCGGTGAGCTAGGGCAACACCGAGAATGGAACGATGCGGAACAGTTGGAATGGCATCTATTGGAACACCCAGAGCACCGCGGCATACAGCAGTTGGTGAAAGATTTAAACCACTTGTACCGCGCCGAGCCGGCCTTGTACTCGAAAAGTTACTCCGGTGACGGGTTTGGCTGGATAGACTGTCACGATGCCTCACAATCGGTGATTAGTTATCGTCGCAACAGCAAGGAGGGGTTCGTCATCGTGATTCTCAACTTTACCCCGGTGCCCCGACACAACTACCGCATAGGCGTCCCTGAAGCAGGATGCTACGAAGAGTGCCTCAACTCAGACTCGCACTATTACGGCGGAAGTGATGTGGGTAACCCGCTACCCTTGAACACTGAACCCGTTGAGTGGATGGGGCAACCGCAGTCCCTTACGTTAACACTACCTCCTCTCGGAGCGCTGGTATTGAAGATTCAGAAACACGTTTAACCTCAAGCACTAAACGAGGCATTGATGCACAATATATTGTTTGCTTCCAGCGAAGCCTATCCTCTTATGAAAACGGGTGGTCTGGCGGACGTGTCCGCCAGCCTCCCGGCGGCTCTCAAAGAGCTCGGATGCACTGTTAGGGTGCTAATTCCCGGCTATCCGGCGGCATTGGACACTATCAAAAAATCAAGACGAAGAAAGATCGCACAACTTACCATACGTGATGAGCCAGTAACCCTTTGGCAAACCCCCATCAAAGGTGCCGATGTTACCTTCTGGGTGATGGAATGTGCCCCCTTCTCCGACCGGCCCGGCAACCCCTACCAAGATCCGGATGGAAACGATTGGCCGGATAATGCCGAGCGTTTCCATTTATTTTGCGAACTCACACGACTCTTGGCGCTCGGCCAGGGCGGCGTCAACTGGACGCCCGATGTGGTGCATTGCAACGATTGGCAGACCGGTCTGGTCCCGGCGTTATTGCACGACCATCCGGAACGGCCTGCTACTGTGTTCACAATTCACAACCTCGCTTACCAGGGCTTATTTCCCGCCGAAATTCGGCACACACTCGAGCTTCCGGAAACATTTTGGCATATGGACAGTCTGGAGTTTTATGGGAAAGTTTCCTTTATTAAAGGAGGAATTGCTTACGCGGATCAACTGACTACCGTAAGCCCCGGCTATGCGGAGGAAATTCGTACCCCGGAGTACGGCTGTGGACTGGATGGGCTGTTACGCGCCCGTGAAGCATATTTGAGCGGGATACTTAATGGCGTCAATTACGCCGACTGGAACCCACAAACGGATCCACACCTTGTCGCCAATTACCATGCGGGCGACCTCGACAACAAGAGCGTGTGCAAGCAAGATCTGTTACAACGACTTAACTTGCACGCGGGCAGCACCGATCAACCACTGCTGGGCTTTGTCGGCCGGTTAGTTGAACAAAAAGGCATTGACCTAATTCTCGACAGTTTGCCTTGGCTCCTCAAGCAAGGGTGCCGTGTCGTTGTTTTAGGCAGCGGTGATTCAGACCTGGAACAACGCCTGCAAACACTGCAGAAAAAGTTTTCCGGGCAGCTTTCTGTCAACTTGGGTTATGACGAAGCCCTGGCGCATCAAATTACCGCTGCTAGCGACTTGTTTTTGATGCCGTCTCGTTTTGAGCCCTGCGGGTTAAACCAGATGTACAGTCTCTACTATGGGACTCTGCCTTTGGTACACAAGGTAGGCGGGCTCCGAGACACAGTGTTTGATCCAAGCGAATTTACAATGGATCAAGCCAACGGATTTAGCTTTAAAGAACCGACGCTGGAAAGCTTTCAGCAGGCGCTCCGACGCGCATTGACCAGCTACCAGAATCCTGAGCACTGGCAGAGTCTGCAGGCTAACGGTATGGCCGGCGATTACTCTTGGAAAAACAGCGCCCGCGCATACAAGGATTTGTATCAAGCTGCACTCAACCAAATCAGTGAACGTTAACCTCCCGAACTTCGGGCAGATGTATCCGCATGGAGATTGAATATGGAACCCAGTCGTTTTACCGTTGAGGCTCGCCCCCACATTCCAGACAGTCTCAACCGCTTGCAAGACCTAGCCAATGATTTGCTGTACAGCTGGGATCATGGTGTCCGCGGAATCTTCGCGCGACTGGATCTGGAACTGTGGGAGCGGGTCCGCCACAATCCCAAAATATTCCTGCGTCGTATCTCCCAGAAGCGACTGAACCAGGCGGCCGAAGATCGGGCCTATATGGCAGACTTCCATCGCGTGATTAGCAGCTATGACGCCTACCTGTCTGCTAACCCCGACCCGGAAATATTAGAACTCTTGCCCGCCGAATCGGAGCTGGTGGCCTACTTCTGCGCTGAGTTCGGCTTACATGAAAGTTTTCCCATTTACTCGGGTGGCCTTGGCATTCTCGCGGGCGATCACTGCAAGGCGGCTAGCGATCTCGGGCTTCCCTTTGTGGGTGTCGGCCTTCTCTACCAGCAAGGCTACTTCGTCCAAACCATCGACGCTGAAGGTCGTCAGGTGGCCGACTACCACACACATTCCAGCGACGAACTCCCCATCACTCCCTTGGAGGATCAGGACGGTCGGCCGATGATGGTCGAAATTCCCTTTCCAAACCGAACCGTTCTGGCCCGTTTGTGGGAAGCCCGGGCGGGCCATATCCGCCTTTATTTATTGGACACGCGAGTGCGTGAGAACACCCCCGCCGACCAAAACATTACACTACAGCTTTACGGCGGCAATGAAGAAACTCGCATTCAACAGGAGCTGGTTTTAGGCGTCGGTGGAACACGAGCCCTGGGCAAACTTGGCCTGAAACCCACCGCTTGGCACATCAACGAGGGACACGCTGCTTTTCAAATACTGGAGCGCTGCCGCATCGCCATGGAAACCGGCCTCAATTTTCCCAGCGCATTGGAAACCGTAGCTGGCACGACGTTGTTCACCACCCATACGCCGGTTCCGGCAGGCCACGATATTTTTGCGCGAACACTTATTGAAGATTATTTGGCGGTTTTCGCTAAGTCCTTAGAAACGGATACAGAAACCTTGTTTAGCCTTGGCGCGACTCCCGTAGGCGACAGCTTCAACATGACCACTCTCGGCCTCAAGGGCTCCCGATTTCACAATGGCGTGAGTCGCATTCACGGCAGCGTTGCCTCCGAAATGGAAGGAGGCATCTGGCCCCAGATTCCGCCCAAGGATAACCCCCTGACCTATATTACCAACGGCGTTCACGTACCGACGTTTTTGGCACCCGAATGGGCCAGCTTGTTTAACATTCAAGCGCCCACGTGGCGCAGCGAGCTGCGCCGTCCGAGCTTTTGGGAATTTGTGGATGCCATCCCGGACTACCATTATTGGGGCATCCATCAAGCGCTCAAACAGCAGCTGTTTGACTTTATGCACCTTCGTTTGAGTCGACAGCACAAGCGTAATGGCACCAGCACTTCAGTGGCCGAGCGTATGCTTGAAACTCTTTCAGCCCCAGACCGCGACTGCCTGGTTATCGGTTTCGCACGACGCTTTGCGACTTACAAACGGGCTACCTTGCTTTTCTCCGATCTTGAGCGACTGGAGCGGTTGCTAAACAACTCGGACCGACCGGTAATGCTGGTTTTTGCAGGCAAGGCACACCCTAAAGACAAGCCGGGCCAACAACTGATTAAAGTGATTCATGACTTGACCATGCGTCCGGCATTTTTGGGTCGCCTGCTGCTACTGGAAGACTACGACCAAGCCATGGCGCGGCGGCTGGTATCCGGGGTCGATGTGTGGCTCAACACCCCTGAATACCCTAAAGAAGCCAGCGGCACCTCCGGGGAAAAAGCAGCCATCAACGGTGCGCTCAATCTCAGTGTTTTGGATGGCTGGTGGGGAGAGGGCTACGACGGTACCAACGGCTGGGCCATTGCGCCTCGCCACCTCAGTCACGACGAAGATTTCCGTAATCGCGAGGAAGCCAACGATTTGCTGGATATCCTTGAGCATCAGGTGGTTCCCCTGTACTACAACCGCTCAAGCCGAGACTATTCCAAGGGCTGGATACAGAGATCCAAAGCCTCGATGAAAACGATCCTCCCGCGCTTTAACGCCCAACGTATGGTCACGGATTATGTTCGAAACTTTTACCGACCGGCCACATTGCAGCACAAACGCCTGACGGCCAACGAGGGGCAATTGGCCAGACAGCTGGCAGAGTGGAAAAAACAAGTTCGCAATGAATGGCAGGGTGTGTCGTTGACACTCGCCAGTGACGTACCCCATCAGTGTCACCACGATGATCAGCTGCATGTGCGCCTGGAAGCCAATCTTAATGGTTTAAGTGCAGAGGATGTCAAAGTCGAGTGCCTTATTACGCAGATGGCGGAAGACGGCGAAGAGCGATCCGAACCGTATATTGCCGAGCTGAAAATAGAGGATTCAAACGGTCCGCATCCGGTGTTTTCCCTCTCACAAAAACCGCCATTCCCGGGAGAGCAGACCTTACGTTTTCGCATGTATCCGTATCACTCAGCACTCTGCCATCCGCTGGAACTCGGCTTTATGGTTTGGGCATGAGAGCAAGGCGGGAGAAGCCTCCCGCCATCTGACCTGTGTCAACCATGAGGGCAGGCACCTATGGCAAACTGGATTGAAGGCGACAACCAATGATATAGGAGACGGGGCGGGCTTTCCGCTGTAGCAATGTTCATTTTACAAGGAAGAATTAGTGAAAATAGGCAGCGAAATTCCGGATGCGGATAAAGAGCAATCGGCAACTGATTTATTCGGCGCGGGTCCAAAGCGTCAGTACAAGGCGGTAGTCTTCTCTACTCAGGTTGGCAAATTCAACAAGGCACAACGGATGTACCCATGAGGCAAACTCCTTCCAGAATTTGGCCAGGAAAACACTTTCCACTGGGTGCGACCTGGGACGGTAATGGCGTGAACTTCGCCATTTTTTCAGAGTACGCCGAAAAAGTAGAGCTGTGCCTGTTCGATTCGACTACCAACCGGGAAGTGGAAACCATAACCCTAACCGAAAATACGGACCTGGTTTGGCATTGCTATTTGCCTGACGCCGGTCCAGATCTTCTATACGGCTATCGAGTCCACGGTCCCTATGCACCAGAGGAAGGCCATCGGTTTAATGCCAACAAATTGCTTCTGGATCCCTACGCCAAATCCATTGTGGGGGACCTCCACTGGAGCGACAAAAACTTCGCCTACCGCATAGGGCACAAACGCGAGGATCTTTCCTTCGACGAGCGGGACAACGCCGAAAATATGCCCAAGTGCCGGGTTATTGATCCCACATTTGACTGGGGCAAAGACACACAACTAAACACTCCCTGGCATGACACCGTAATTTATGAACTCCATGTCAAAGGTTTCACCCAGTTACACCCCTACCTACCCCAACACCTGCGTGGAACCTACCTAGCCCTCGCAGAGCCAGCGGTCATTGACTATCTCAAAAGCCTAGGTGTTACGGCCGTAGAGTTGATGCCCATTCATACCTTTATCGATGACCGTACACTAACCGACAACGGCTTGAGAAATTATTGGGGTTACAACAGCATCAATTTCTTCGCCCCCGACTCTCGGTATGCGGCCAATAAGCCAGTAACGGATTTCAAGAAAGCCGTTAAAGCGCTACATGCCGCCGGCATTGAGGTCATCATTGACGTGGTATACAACCACACCGCCGAAGGCAATCACATGGGGCCTACCTTGTCTTTTCGCGGCATCGACAATATGGCCTATTACCGTCTGGTGCCGGAATCCGAGCGTTACTATATGGATTACACCGGCACCGGAAATACGCTCAACATGATGCACCCCCGAGTCCTGCAGATGATCATGGACAGCTTGCGCTACTGGGTGAATGAAATGCACGTGGACGGATTTCGCTTTGATCTCTGCTCTGCCCTGGCGAGAGAGCTGCATGAAGTGGACCGCCTCGGCGCCTTCTTTGACATCATCCATCAAGACCCCGTTTTATCGTGCGTCAAACTGATTGCAGAGCCATGGGATCTTGGCGAAGGCGGCTATCAAGTGGGCAACTTCCCTCCTGGCTGGACCGAGTGGAACGGCAAGTATCGGGACGCGATAAGAGACTACTGGAAAGGAGAAGGCGGCTCTATCGCTGAGCTCGCGACTCGGCTAACGGGCTCCAGCGACTTGTATTTCTCTGACGGCAGACGCCCCTATGCCAGCATTAATTTGGTAACAGCGCACGATGGGTTTACCTTGCACGATTTGGTTAGCTACAACGAAAAGCACAACATCGCCAACAAAGAGGAAAACCGAGACGGTGAGAGCTTCAATCGCAGCTGGAACTGTGGCGCCGAAGGCCCCACAGAGGACCCAGACATAAACGATCTGCGAGCCAGACAAAAACGCAACATGCTTGCCACTTTGTTTCTCTCCCAAGGCGTCCCTATGCTCGTCGCAGGCGACGAACATGGTCGAACACAAAGAGGTAATAACAACGCCTACTGCCAAGACAACGAAATCAGCTGGCTAAAATGGGACATGTCTGACGAGGACCAGGAGCTCTTTGAGTTCGTAAAGCGACTGATCACGATACGCCGCAACCACCCCAGCTTCCGCCGGCGCCACTTCTTTGAGGGCGCCGTCGACGACGGTAGTGGAGTGAAAGACATATTTTGGCTCAATCCCAACGGTGTAGAAATGAGCCGCGAAGAATGGAACCACGCCAATGCGCGTTCGCTAGGCATCTGCATGCCCGGTGAAGGCATTCGCGATGTCGACAGTCGCGGCGAACCCGTCACCGATGACGACTTTTTGCTACTCCTCAATGCCCACGGGGACGAGGTGGTATTCAAAATTCCCGAGCTTCTGGGGATTCAGACATGGACCGTCATCCTGGATACTTACCTACCCAGCAGCTCCTTGAAACGATTTTGTGTGGACGATGAGTACTCCTTGCCAGGGCACTCACTGGTCCTCCTACAACACGCGAGGTCATTGTGAAACGCCGACATAGGATGCCGTTCGGCTCTGAGGTCAAAGCAGACGGGACGACAGAGTTCCGCTTGTGGGCTCCAGATGCCAAAAGTGTAGAACTGTGCCTGAACACCAACGGCCTGGAGCGGTGCCTACCGACGGAGTCTGACCAATACGGCTGGCGCTCTTTGGTAACAGATCAGGCAAGCGCGGGCGACTTATATTGTTACCTCATTAACGGCGAACAGCGCGTACCGGACCCAGCATCGCGATTTCAACCTCAGGGCGTACACGGCCCAAGTCAAATTGTGGATCCAACTCAAGCTGACTGGCGAGACAGTAACTGGCACGGTCGGCCCTGGGAAGAGGCTGTCATCTATGAACTCCACACAGGCACGTTCAGCGCGAGTGGAGACTACCAAGGCATAGAAAAGCGGCTCGATTACCTGGCTGACCTGGGTGTTACCGCTGTGGAGCTTATGCCTTTATCCGCCTTCCCTGGCAAGCGCAACTGGGGCTACGACGGGGTACTGCCCTTTGCACCCAGCCAATGTTACGGAACACCCGACGAATTAAAGCGTTTGATCCAAGCAGCTCACGAGCGAGAACTCATGGTCCTGCTCGATGTGGTCTACAACCACTTCGGGCCCGACGGGAACTACTTGCACCTTTATGCATCGGATTTTTTTACGCCGCGGCATCAGACCCCCTGGGGCGACGGCATCAATTTCGACGACCAACACAGCGATATCGTTCGTCAGTTCTTTATCCATAACGCCTTGTACTGGCTGGAAGAGTATCATTTTGACGGGCTGCGGTTGGATGCCGTACACGCCATAGCAGACGATTCAAGGCCGGACATCCTTGAAGAACTCGCCTGCAGCGTACAGGAAGGGCCGGGGCGCGACCGGTTGATTCATCTGATTCTGGAAAATGACGATAACGCCGCCCACTACCTGGACACTTCCTCAAACGAGGGCCGTCAGGCTTACACAGCACAATGGAACGACGACATTCACCACAGCCTGCACGCTCTTGTCACGGGTGAAGCCGACGGCTATTACGGCGACTATGCCTCAAATAGAGCGGGCTACCTCGGGCGCTGCCTGAGCGAAGGATTTGCCTGGCAGGGTGAGGAATCCCCCTATCGGGACCATCGCCCTCGGGGTGAAGTCAGCGGACATCTGCCGCCCACGGCGTTCGTCTCATTTTTACAAAACCACGACCAAGTGGGCAATCGGGCACTCGGTGAGCGCATTGATGCCATCAGCGACCCGGCGGCTATTATCGCCACTCTTCCCGTTCGTTTGCTGGCCCCCTCCCCGCCTCTATTGTTTATGGGCGAGGAGTTTGCGGCCGCTACCCCCTTTCAATTCTTCTGTGACTTCGAAGGTGAACTGGGCACTGCGGTTACTGAAGGCCGACGTAAAGAGTTTGCTCATTTTGAGAGCTTTAATAGCTCAAGCAATGAAGATCAAATACCGGACCCTAATGACCCGAGCACTTTCGAGGCCAGCAAACTGGATTGGAACAGTCTTGATCACTCAAATCACAACAAAAGACTGCAGCTGTGCAAAGAGCTGCTGACACTGCGCCAAGAGGCGATAGTACCCGGTTTGGCCGGTATGGCTTCTGTCAGCTCCTCGTACGAACAAGTCGGCCCCAATGCCGTCCATGTAAACTGGCGTCTTCGGGATGGATCTCGGCTCGACATGCTGTTTAACCTGGGCGCCGATCCCTGCCCGACCGTGACTGAAGATTGCCCAGAATTTTCAACAATGATCTATTGCGTGCCTGAAACGTTGATAGAGGACTTTCCCAATTCAGGGTTACCTCCATGGTCTGCAGCGGTTTTTCTCGACGGGGGCAGTGCAACTTCGGATTCACGTCACTCCACAATCACTGCGTTACAATCCAAAGTGGCCGGAACTCATGACAGATCCAGGCGTCCCTCTGCCAAAGCATCGCAATCCCTAAGCGAAAAAAATCCGAGCCTAGAAGAATCGGCGAGCATCCCCGATGCCACTTACCGATTACAGTTACACCGTGATTTCAATTTTCGGGATGCGCGGAAGATCATCCCCTATTTGCAGAGACTTGGCATCAGCCACTGCTATTGCTCCCCTTATTTGAAGGCGCGCCCCGGCAGCACCCATGGCTACAATATTACCGATCACACCACGCTAAATCCGGAACTTGGCGGAGAGGAGGAATTTGACCGCTTCGTCACCTCCTTACGAGAAGCCAACATGGGCCACATACTCGATATGGTCCCAAACCATATGGGTATCATGGGCCGGGACAACGCGTGGTGGCTGGATGTACTGGAAAACGGGCCGGCATCCCGCTATGGGCAGTTTTTTGACATCGACTGGACACCACTGCGGCCAGGAATGCGGGATATAGTCCTACTGCCAGTGCTCGGAGACCACTACGGGAACGTACTCGATAACGGTGAGCTAAGCTTAAGTTTCGACGCCCAGCGCGGCTCTTTTGCCGTGGAATACTATGAACATCTCTTTCCCATTGATCCACAACAGTATCCGTACATATTCAAGGACCAGGACAACGCATTGGCCGGATCCTGGAAACAAGGCGATGAAGTAACCTTGGAGTTTCAAAGCCTTCTGACGGCGTTCGAAAACCTTCCTTCTCGAGATAGCACCAGTGATCAGGACCTTCAGGATCGAAAACGGGATAAAGAACTTTTAAAACAGCGCTTGGCAAGCCTGTGCGAAGAAAGCCCGCCGATAAAGGAATTCATTCTCACCCGAGTCGACGCGCACAACGGCACCGACAAGGCACCAGGTAATGCCGAAAATCTACACCAACTCCTTGAGCGCCAAGCATACCGGTTAGCCCATTGGCGGGTAGCGTCAGACGAAATCAATTACCGACGCTTCTTTGACATCAACGACCTAGCCTGCCTCCGCATGGAGGACCCAGACGTATTTGAAGAAACACACAGAACTACCCTTGACCTGATTGCACAGGAAAAAATTCAAGGCCTTCGTATCGACCACCCCGATGGACTGTACAACCCAGCAGAGTACTTTCAACGGTTGCAAGACCGCGTTGGCGCTCGCACCAAACAGCCCTGGTCTCGAAAACCCCTTTACTTATTGGCAGAAAAGATTCTGAGCCGTGACGAACCACTGCGCCAGGATTGGTCCCTGCACGGAACCACTGGCTATGAGTTTGCGGGCTTATGCACTGGGCTGTTTGTGGACTCCCGCCATGCCGATAGCATGCAAACTATCTACGAGACCTTCGTCGGAAAAAGCATGGATTTGAACGATATCATCTATCGATGCAAAAAATTGATTATGGAAACATCCTTGGCGAGTGAAGTTGCCGTACTCGCCAACCAACTCAACAGAATATCAGAAGCAGACCCCCATACACGCGACTTTACGCTAAATGGCTTACGCCAGGCACTCATCGAAATCGTAGCCTGCTTTCCGGTTTATCGCACCTACATTACTCAGGACAGCATTTCTCCCGAGGACGAGCGATATATTAACCAGGCCATATCTAATGGCGCCCGACGGAGCCAAGCAGCGGACATCTCTGCCTTCGGCTTTATCCGAGATGTACTACTACAAAAAATCGGTACGGACAAAAGCCAGGAATTTCAAGACCGCATACGTCGCTTTGCAATGCAGTTTCAGCAGTATTGTGCCCCAGTAATGGCGAAAGGCGTTGAAGACACCACTTTTTACGTTTACAACCGACTGGTTGCACTGAATGAAGTGGGATCTGACCCGGGAAAATTCGGTGTGGGTGTAGCCGAATTCCACCAGGCCAACCGCACGCGCCTGGAGCACTGGCCGCACAGCTTGACAGCCCTTTCCACCCACGACAGTAAAAGATCCGCTGACGTTCGAGCCAGGATCGGCATTCTGTCCGAGATACCGCACCTGTGGCAAAAACACGTGTTACATTGGCAAGCCGTCAATCGCGTTCACAAAAACAAGCGAGACGACTGGCACTGGCCGGACAACAACCTTGAGTATTTGTTCTACCAAACACTCATTGGTGCTTGGCCGCAGCAAGACTTGGACAATCTCGATTTAGAGGCTTTCCGAGAGCGCATTCAGGCCTACATGCTAAAGGCGGCCAAAGAAGCTAAGCAGTACACCTCCTGGATCAACAGCAACTCTGAGTACGAAGATGACCTGAAGCAGTTCATCGACAAGGTTCTAACCTGGGATAATCGGGACTTTTTGGACGACTTTGCACGATTTCAGAGCCCGGTCAGTGAGTTTGGTTTTATCGTAAGCCTTGCCCAGGAGCTGATTAGACTCACCGCCCCTGGGGTTCCAGACACCTATCAGGGCGATGAGATGTGGAACTTCAGCTTAGTCGACCCCGACAACCGTCGGCCGGTCAATTACGAGGCTCATGTCGACGTACTCGATCAGATCTGTGATCACGCCCAAAAATCACACCCGGATCCCAGTTGGATTCAAGGCCTTACGGAGCACATGGCCGACGGTAGATCAAAGTGCTATTTAATCTGGAAGGTGCTTTCCTTTCGACACAAGCATCGCGATTTGTTCAGACATGGAGAATACCTGGCACTGGACACCACAGGAAACCGAGCAGATAACGTGTGCGCCTTTGCGCGCAGACACCGTAACCACACGATTCTTGTAGTCGTACCCCGACTCCTCGCCGGGGTTGCGGAGCTAACCGATTTTTCCGTTCGCTCATTAGGTGAAGGAGATTTTTGGGGTAACACAAACGTGATTTTACCTACAACCGCAAAAGAAGGATCGAAGGACACCTACACCAACATCATCACGGGCAAAGAGCTTCGCCCAAACAACACCTCAGAATCCCTTGGAATTTCGGTGAGCAGCTTGCTACGGGACTTTCCCGTCGCACTTTTAAGCCAAAACGAAAACTAACGCATTCCCTTGAAACCAGTACCGAGCTTGCGCGGTCCATACGCTGGACGATGCTTCGTATTGCTCGCGCCACTGCGATCGTGGCGCCTACGACTTTTGGGCACTAAGGGATTGCCATGATGAGTGAAAGTAAACAACGCTCAAAAAACATCTTCGTGTTGTATCTGGACGATGAACACTTACAGGACTTGGAGGCTATACCCAACCGAGAGGACGTCGTTTTCCACGGACTTCTACCGGCAGGTGAACGAACCCGCAGCGAAGACTTCGACGTAGATGCGGCGCTCGATAAAGCCGAACGTCAGTTGCGCGATTTTGACGAGCCCATTGACGCCATCATTGGCTATTGGGATTTTCCCGTTACCGCAATGGCGGCAATACTGTGCGAAAAGTTTGGCCTCCCATCACCCAGCTTGGAAGCGGTTCTTAAGTGTGCTCACAAATACTGGAGCCGCGTTGAACAGAAAAAAATCGTACCAGAATTTACTCCGAACTTTTGCGCTGTTAATCCCTTCTCAAATGATCCATTTTCCGAAATTACCCTACGCTTTCCGTTTTGGATAAAGCCGGTATGCTCATACTCTTCCATGCTGGGTTTCAAAATCAACAATCGTAGAGAATTCGATCGCGCCATGGACATCAGCAGGAAGTCCATAAGGAGAATTGGCGCCCCCTTTAACAAAATTCTTTCCCGCATTGATGCTAGCGAGCTGAATGGCATTGATGGTACCTATATGGTGGCCGAAGAGTTTATGCCCGGCATAGAGATCGCCCCCGAGGGCTACATCAAAAACGGTGAAGTCCATATTCACGGTGTCGTGGATATGATTCGAGCTGCAAACCACAAGAGCTTTCAAGCCTATCGCTATCCTTCGACGCGCGCTCGCCGTATACAAGAGCGTTGCAACAATGCAACCGCGAAACTTCTCACCGGAATCGGATACAACAACGGTTGCTTTAACGTCGAGTTTTTCTGGAATCAGGACAATGATCAGATTCGAATTATAGAAGTCAACCCGCGCGTATCTCAATCTCATAGCAAACTTATGGCTCATGTGGATGGCATGTCTAACTATGAAGTCGCGATTCACGTGGGCGCCGGCGATGAACCGCACTTTGAGCATGGCGGGGGCCCCTTTAACATTGCCGCAAAGTTTATGTATCGACGTTTTGACGTGGAAGATGCCCGCTGCGTTAGGGCCCCAAACGAACGGGATTTAGCACGGCTTCACGAGCAACAGCCAGAGACATCCGTTACCATCGCCGTGCATGAGGGCGACCGATTAGAAGATGTGGCCGACCGGGATTCCTATAGCTGGGTCCTGGCGGAGCTTGTGATTGCCGGTCACAACGTGTCCGAAATAAACCAAAAATTTGATGAAGCCAAAGATTTCTTGCCTTTTGAGTTTTCCTATAGCGCTCAAACCCGTGCGCAGCCGCCTGAAGATATGCGAACATAGGGCCTTCGACTGTCACTGGCAAGCTCCGACCTGCTTCGAGGTCGTAAACGCCAATTCTCAGCAAGACGGGGGGCACCTGCTTCATGTCTCATTCGAAAACATCCGAAGGCGACCCAAATGAACGCTCTCGAACCGCCTGGCATTCCCGCCCACCGGAACAGGTGTTGGATGATCTGGGTAGCGACTCAAGTGGGATTAGCGACGAACAGGCACGTCGTTTACTGGAAAAATTTGGTCGCAATGAGCTAAAACGACAAAAGCAGCGGCCTTGGTGGCGCCGCCTATTCGATCAACTCAACAACATACTCATCATCATTCTTCTCATCGCAGGTGTGGTCAGCGGCTTACTCGATCAATGGGTAGACGCCGTGGCCATCTTTGCTGTGGTCGCTATTATCACACTCATCGGGTTCTTCCAGGAGGGAAAGGCCGAGAGCGCTCTAAACAGCATCAAGAACATGCTCTCACCAAAAGCGACCGTACAGCGCTCAGGAGAACGACGGGAAATCCCAGCCGAGGAGCTAGTGCCTGGCGATATAGTGCACATTGAAAGTGGCGATCGTGTCCCGGCTGATCTCCGATTACTCAAGGTACGACGGTTGCGAACCGAAGAGGCCGCACTCACCGGTGAATCGGAACCCGTGGACAAAGACACGGCCAGGGTTCCGGAAGATACAGAACTTGGCGATAGACAGTGCATGGCCTATGCAAGCACATTGGTCGCTCAGGGAAACGCACAGGGCGTGGTCGTTGAAACCGGTGCAGGCACGGAGATTGGCCGTATCTCTACCATGTTGGGCGAAGTCGATAGAGTACAAACTCCACTGCTTAGGCAACTAGACCGCGCCGGGCGGGTACTTGCCTACTTTATACTTAGCGCGGCCGCCATAACTGGCATCTTCGGTATCGTTGTTCACGGTATGGAGGTGCCCGACGCCTTTATGGCCAGCGTCGCGCTGGCGGTGGCAGCAATCCCCGAAGGCCTACCCGCCATAGTTACCATTACTCTAGCGTTGGGCGTTCAAGCCATGGCGAAGCGAAACGCCATCGTAAGGCGCCTGCCGGCCGTGGAGACACTCGGCTCTACCAGCATTATTTTTTCCGACAAAACCGGCACATTAACCCGCAATGAGATGACTGCCCAGCGCATCGCATTGGCCGAAGGCGAGGTGGAAATTGATGGTATCGGCTATGCGCCTGAAGGAGATTTTTACATCTCCGACACCATGCAGAGCGAAGGGGGTGAAGCACCCAGTCAAAAGCGCGAACGCTTAAACGTGGAGGAACATCCACTGTTGAAACGTTTTTTGACCATTGGCCTACTGTGCAACGATGCCGGGCTACGTCGAGAGGAAGATCAGTGGACGATTAATGGGGATCCCACCGAAGCAGCGTTGGTTGTCGCTGCGGAGAAAGCCGGATTAGGTGCTAAAGAGCTTCGGGAGCGATTTCCTCGGCGCGATGTGGTTCCCTTTGAATCAGAACGCAAGTACATGGCGACTCTGGATCAATACCCTGATAAGGACAACGCTACCATACACGTAAAAGGCGCCCCGGATCGAATCATCGAAATGTGCTCTCATGTTCGAACCATCGATGGCGACAAGACTTTGCAACGAGACGAATGGGAACGAAAAATCGAAGAGCTATCCTCACAAGGGCTTAGGGTTTTAGCCCTTGCAGAAAAGGCTGCCGACAACGAAACTCAGCTAAAGGAAGAGGACTGCGAGGACAATCTGGTGCTGCTCGGTCTAGTTGGACTTCTAGACCCACCTCGCGAAGCGGTCGTAGATGCCATTAAAACGTGCTTGAAAGCCGGGATACGCCCGGTAATGGTGACCGGGGATCACGCCCTTACCGCCCGCGCCATCGGTGAAAAGCTGGGCTTGCAACGTACTGACAAGGCTATCACTGGCAAGGAATTACAAGGTATGTCGGAGCAGGAGCTCAGTGACTGCTTTGCGCAAGCCGACATTTACGCCCGCGCAGCGCCCGAACACAAACTGCGTCTAGTGAAGGCCGCACAGGCGTCCGGGCACGTCTGTGCAATGACCGGCGACGGAGTAAATGATGCGCCGGCACTCAAGCGTGCGGATGTTGGCGTTGCCATGGGTATCGGCGGCACCGAGGCGGCGCAAGAAGCCGCAGAAATCGTACTCGCCGACGACAACTTTGCCAGCATCGTCAACGCGGTAGAAGAAGGCCGGAAAGTCTATGACAACATTAAAAAAACCATCATTTTCATGCTGCCAACAAACGGTGGCCAGGGGCTGGCTATCGCTTTTGCGGTGCTGGCGGGCATCATGTTGCCCATTACGCCCGTACAGGCTTTGTGGGTGAATATGATTGTCGCGGTGACTTTAGGCCTAGCACTGGGATTCGAGCCCGGTGAAGCGGAACTCATGCATAAACCACCCCGTGACTCCAAAGCTCCCCTACTTGATATGTTTCTCCTTTGGCGCGTGATTTTTGTATCTGTGCTGCTATTGCTCGCGGTGTACGGAATGTTCCTGTGGCTACTGGTGCTACAGGAAACCTCTGTAGAGACAGCTCGCTCAGGAGCGGTTAATGTCTTAGTCATGGGCAGCGTCGCTTACCTTCTTAACAGCCGATTCATTACTCACTCCTCGTGCTCACTCTCGGCTATTATGGGCAGTCGGCCGGTACTTATTTCCATAGCGGCAGTCATCGTCTTCCAGTTGGCGTGGACCTACCTTCCTCCCATGCAATTGCTTTTTGGTAGCGCCCAACTAGAACTTGTACACTGGCTGGTGATCATTATTGTCTCAGCGCTGATTTTTCTTCTGGTGGAAGCCGAAAAGGCCATTCGACGAAAACGACTTAGAAAACGCAACCAGTGATGCAACAAATACGATTTGAGACGCCAAATTTTGGTCTGTTTGCTCTTTTTGTGGTGTGTGTGCCCTTACTCAACCCAGAATTAGGTTAATATGACCTGAGTCAAATTAGCTAAAATCAAACTGTGGCACACTAATTTTTTTGCAGTACAACCGTAAAGCACACATGGAGGGTTTTAAAATGCTAGTAAAAGAGGTAATGCACAGTGAAGTGAAATGTTGCCGATCAAGCGACAACTTAAATACTGTCGGCAGCCTGATGTGGAACGAGGATTACGGCATCGTTCCCATTGTCGACGACAACGATCAACTGCAAGGCGTTATCACTGATCGAGACATTACTATGGCGGCGACTCTTAAGCACCGTCCCCTATGGGAAATCAGTTGCAGCGAACTTCTCGAAGGGAAAAGTTGTTTTACCTGCCAAGCCAATGATAATATTCACGACATCTTGGAAGAGATGGGGCAGCGCCAAGTTCACAGAATGCCCGTAGTCGATGCCGACAACCACATCGTCGGAATCATCAGCCTTAAAGATGTAGTCGAGCGTACCACCGCCAGAGCCAAGGCGATCTCACGCAGCGCCAAAAGTTTATCGGCGGGGGAAGTAGTAGCGACGCTGCGCATGATACGTCAATCCAGCTCTGAAAGAGCCCCAGCGACCTAAAAACAAAGACGCAGTCTCTTGTATACAAGAAGATTCTGGCCTTCCCAAGTAACGGCCCCAGAATCCAACACGCTCGCCACCAACAAGGTTGGCAATCTTACGCGACAGCAATATACTGTTTCTCAAAAATTCAGTGCGTTGTTCTTTTTCGGTAAGCGGCGTATGTTTAGACTTGGTTTAATCGGAGCACACACACATGGATTCGCTTTTAGCTTCCTTTCCCTCAGATACAAATCCAGGTTGCGCGCCCTACGCAACAAGTGACCTGGGCCGAAGCAAGCCACGACCCGATTCAGATACCTTATCCCAATTATTTAGAAACGAAATTGTCTGTGAAGCCGGAGAACGGATTTTCGCTCAGGGCACGCCGTTTAACGCTTGCTATCTTGTTCGCAGCGGCGCGTTTAAAAGTTTAGTTCTTAACGAACGGGGCGATGAAAAAATTATTAGCTTTCACATGCCCGGGGATCTTATCGGCCTCGACAGCATTCATCGAGGTTACTATATTGGGTCAGCAGTGGCGTTGGAGCGATCACTCGTTTATGAGGTGGTGTTTCAAGAAAACGGTAGCCAGCTTCGTATGCCACCAGACATTCAAGAGCACTTCGTCAAGATCATGAGCCGTGAGCTGGCTAATATCGAAGACTTGCTTATGCTTACCAGTGAACACACCGCCGAAGAGCGTATCATTGCGTTTCTGTTGGCTTTTTCCACCCGTCAAACCAACCGAAATTTAACCGCTCACCAGTTTAGACTGCCAATGTCCAGGAACGATATCGCCAGTTTTTTGGGGTTAGCCGTAGAAACGGTAAGCCGAATGTTGACTCGTTTACACGAAAAGAACCTTCTTAAGGTAACGGGACGCAACGTGGAATTCATCGACATTGAAGGGCTTCGACATCGGCTGAAGACTGCCTAGCACCATTCACGCCATCAAAAATCAGATTTATAGGTTAGCTTAACAGACGGCTAACCGGCCGCACGGATGCGGCCGACATCACCTCTAAATTACAAGCGGACAATGGCTCTGTATTCCGCCACTTTCACATCCGAATGACCCTGTTCCTGTAGATACACTCGCATACCGTCCGCAGCATCCGGTTCGCCGTGAACGAGGTAGATTGGGGTATTGGGACTCACCTCAGACGCTTTTAACCACTCAGAAATATCCGCGCAGTCTCCGTGGCCGGACAAACCATCCAAAGCCGTTACTCGAGCCTTGCACGGCACATATTCACCGTGAATTTTGACGGTTTCGGCCCCTTCTAGAAGATGAGCCCCCCGTGTACCTCCAGCCTGATAGCCGGTCATCATCAAGGTCGTACGGTGGTTGCTCAGCAGCCGTTTCATGTGGTGGAGAATACGCCCACCTGTGATCATACCGCTGCCTGCGATAATGATATGCGGGTAATTGATGTCGGCTAATGCTTTGGACTCTTCAACACTGTGGGTGTAGGTCACCAGTTCCGCCATACGGCGGCAATCCGCATAGCTCAAGCGGTGCTGGTCGGCGTACTGGTGGTAAATACCTGAAACATCAATGGCCATAGGACTGTCGAGAAATACCTGAAGCTTTGGAATGCGGCCTGCATCCATCAACTCCGCCAACAAATATTGCAGCACTTGGGCCCGGCCAACGGCAAAGCTGGGGATTAGCAGCACCCCGCCCTTTTTCACCGTATCGTTGACGATTTCGGTGAGTTGGTCCCTCGTATCGACCTCTGCGTGACGACGAATCCCGTAAGTGGACTCCAACAGCAGCAGATCTAACTCTGGCAAAGGTTTGGGTGGGTACATCATAAGATCGTCGGGCCTGCCCACATCCCCGGAAAAACCAACTCGTTTCCCCTCAGCTTCCACGATCACACTGCCAGCCCCGAGAATATGCCCCGCCGGCTGCAAATAAATTCGAACGTCGCCCACCGTGAACACTTCACCAAACTTCACTGACTCAAACAGCGATAGACTCTCTTCCGCTGTTTGCCGGTCGTATAAAGGCTCGGGCTTTTCGTGTTTGCTCAATTTGTGTCGGCTGTAAAAACGGGCGTCTTCTTCCTGCAAGTGACCGCTGTCAGGCAACAGTACCCCACACAGTGCTCGGGTCGCCGGATGCGTGTACACGGGCCCACGGTAACCCAGACGATAAAGGCGCGGCACGTAACCGGAGTGATCCAGGTGCGCGTGGGTCAGCACTACCGCATCCAGGTTTTTGATGTCTAGAGGAGGATCTTGCCAATTGCGCTCCCGCAACCACTTGTAGCCCTGAAATAAGCCACAGTCGATGAGGATACGGGTATCACCGCTCTCTACCAGAAATTTGGACCCGGTTACGGTTTCAGTTCCACCTAAAAACACGATATTCATGCAATGACTCCACTGGCTCGCGCCTGGCAAGCCGCCAGTTGTTGCTCTATCGGACCCACCAGAACCGGACTTAAATCTACCGCATTGGAGGGATGGGGGATGGAGTTACTGGAAATTAACTCCCGCACGCCTTCGCGACGCAAGGTTTCATCCACTCCATCGGCAAAGATGCCGTGTACTGTGGCACAGTCTATACGCTCAACATCGGCGTTTTTTAATGCTTTCAGGGTTTTGAGCAGCGTGTGCCCGCTGCTCACGACATCATCAATAATTACCGCTGTACGGTGTTTGTGGGCGCGCATGTCTGGCAAAGTGACGGTAACATCACGATCGCCCCGGCGTTTTTTCCGGCCGATAATAAAAGGCTGCTGGATTTGCTCGGCAATAGCGGAAACCCACTGCTCGCTCTCTATATCCGGCCCCACCAACAGGAGCTCTTCGTTTCGCTGAGCGAGCCATTGCGCCAACATCGGTGCGCCCGCCACTGAGTGGGTGGGTACGGAATAGATCTCCTCGAGACTGCGGTATCGATGCAGATGCGGGTCCACCGTGACCAACCAATCCAATTCCACGGACACCAAACGCGCAAATATCTTTGAGGTGACCACTTCCCCGTCACTGAAGCGCGTGTCCTGACGCATGTAACTCAGGTATGGAGCGACTAAACCCACTGATGCCGCCGCCATCTCCTTCAACGTGGCGGCCACAAACACCAGGGGTAGAAACTTGGAATCCGGATCCACAAGGTTGGCAAGCAGCACACAATGCCGGCCACTCACGGGCGTATCCACCTTCAGGTAACTCTCGCCATCGGGAAACCGGCGCCTATTCAATGTGCCTATATCCGCTCGCAAGCCACGGGCGAGAGGCATCAGTAAGGGCAAATGTGGCTCCAGAGTAAACAGCAGTGGGGTCATGAGGTTTCTCCTACTTGAAACATGTCCCGGTTTTCCCGGTAATAGGCCAGAGCGTAGGCCAGTTCGCCGGGGGTCGCGGCAAAGAGGGTCGCCACGGGTTGGCCTTCGGCAACCCGATCACCCGCTTTGGCACGCAGCCTGAGGCCGGACACTGGTGACTCGGGCGCTCCCGCCAGTTTAGCCAACATCGCCAAACGGCGATTATCCATGGACCTGAGGGTGCCCGACTCAACAGCGTAGAGGTCAGTCTGATGCGCTGCGGTGGGGATGGATTTAAGACCGCCCTGAGCTTGGCAAATACGCTCGAACTGCTTCCACGCTTTACCAGAGGACAAGATCTCCCGGGCCTGAGCCAGGCCCTGCTCAAGGGGCTCGCCCGTAGCCATGGTCAGCAGGTGCCCGGCCAAAAGCACGGACCGCTCCGCCAAGTCTTTAGGGGCAGTCGAATCATTCTGCAGTACGGCAACCACATCTTTGGCTTCCTCTACGGGGCCAATCCCCTCCCCCACGGTCTGAGAGCCGTCGGTGATGACACAGTGAACCTGCAATTGCAAAGCCTCAGCTACAGCGTACATCAGGGCGGACAAGCGCTGCGCCGATGCCTGATCCCGTACTTTGGCGGTAGGCCCAACGGGGATATCGATTAATACATGAGTGGAGCCAGCGGCGATTTTCTTGGACAGAACCGAAGCCACCAACTGCCCTTCCCCATCCAGGTCCAGCGCTTTTTCAATGCGGATCAGCAAATCGTCGGTGGGGCTCAGCTTGACCTTACCCCCCCATGCCAAACAGGCCCCTACCTCTTGAACCACCGATTGCAATTTGTGCGTATCCAAGTCCACTTCGGTGAGCACTTCCATGGTATCGGCCGTGCCCGCGGGTGAGGTAATGGCTCGGGAAGAGGTTTTAGGCATAGTCAGCCCGGCCGCGCTGGCGATGGCAATCACAATGGGCGTGGTCCGGTTGCCCGGCAGTCCGCCAACGCAGTGCTTGTCAAACACTTTTGGCGCACCCGGCCACTGCAACTGATTGCCCACGGTCACCATTGCTCGAGTCAGCTCAATGACCTCCGCCAGACTCAGCCGGTCCCCGGCGCAAGCGGCCAGAAAACCGGCAATCTCCACATCCGAATACAGCCGCTGGCTGATATCGCGAATGATGGCCAGAATCTCCGCGGGCGCTAAGTCGTGGCCGTAGATCTTCTTGCGCATAAAGCTCAAGGAGGCCACCACCGGAGCATGGCCAACATCAACCGCCGCCCCTTCGCGCAACGATAAGTAGCGCCAAGCACTGCGGGAAAAGCCGATGCGCCCCGGTTCCAGCGTATCGCCAGTGACAATGTTCAGAGTAGCAATAATGGAGCGACCATCCGCATTCACTGACAACCGGGTGCTGGCCGTAAAACCTTCGGACAGGCAGACATCGCAGTCACTGCGCATATACACCACGGGTTCTTCGTGAGTGTCTATGCCCATTTGGGTCGCGTACAGTTTTTCTTGTTGAGTCACTCGGCCTTCCTAGTTCACGTATTAACAGATGTACACCTTAAAGATCATAGACAGCCATGACCAGTAGCGCCAGAAGTCGCGCGCGCGAGGCGTAGCTTATCCGCGCACGCATCACCGTAATTTGATCCGCATCAAGCATCCGATGGATCATCAGGCACGCGCCTACGAAGCACGGATGCTCCCGCATTACCTGGAGCGCGACCATGCTTTATTCATCCTTCTTGACCTGCTTAACGATCATTGGTGTTTCGGAATCGACCTCCACACCAACATCACGGGCGATCCACGGGCTAAGGTCCGAAGCACGAAGTCCGGGAGGCGGTTTTCTCCGCGCCAACCAGGCGCGGACCCACTGTAAAAAACGCACGGTGAACTCTCCATGTTTAGACGGAGAATTGAACGCGGAAAGAAAAAACGAAGGGGACTTGAGGATTCAGACCGCGGTCAATTCGCGGCCTGAATAAAATCTAATCAATCAAAGCAGCGAAAACAAACCAACTCCCAGAACGCAGGCGCTCGGGCGAGTGGAAATAAAGTAATGTTTACGCATGGCGATCATCTGAATCTGCTCTGCTGAAATTGGATGGTACTTTCTGGGTTTAGGACCGGCCCTGACACCGAGCAATAAATCATACGCGCCCGCTGTCAGTTTGACAAGCGAGCTAAAACAGGCAACGTCGCGTCAGATTTACCCGCATCCTGAACCGCTAACTCCATTAGTAGCTTGCGCAGACCGGTATCGGCGACCGGCCAGGCACTAGCACAGCCCTGCAGTGTCGTTGTTCCATCAAGATACCGTTAGGTTTTCAGCTGTGGCACATCGGATTACCGAGGCCACCTTGACCTTAGAATGCACCTGCATTCGCGGCCGCCCGCAGAATACAAAGTTAGCCTGAGGTATCTAGTCAATATCTGATCTGGAGCAAATTATTCCTACACTGCTAGCGCTAGACTGGATCCAACGCACGCACACGAAGGAAGGAGCGACACATGTCCCACGTAGACAATATCCTATGGTTTGAAGACCTGGACATGAACGATGTAGAAAGGGTCGGCGGAAAAAACGCCAGTTTGGGCGAAATGATTCAAACCCTGCGCCAGGAAGAAATTCCAGTGCCACCCGGCTTTGCCATCAGCGCGCAGGTCTATCGCGACTTTATCCGCAGCAATCACTTGGAATCCCAAATCCGCGATCAACTGGCCCGCTTGGCAGACCGCCGCCAAAGCCTGCCGGAAACCGGCGCCGCCATACGCGCCCTGATCCGGGGCGGCGACTTCACGCCCGAGCAGGTGCGAGCCATCGCCAACGCCTACGAAGAACTGTGCAAGCGAGTCGGAATGCCTGATTGCGACGTGGCAGTGCGCAGCTCCGCCACCGCCGAGGACCTGCCGGAAGCGAGCTTTGCCGGCCAGCAGGAGAGTTTTCTTAACGTGCGCGGCGTTGACGCCCTGTTAGAAACCAGTCGGCTGTGCCTGGCCTCGCTGTATACGGACCGAGCCATCGCCTATCGGGAACACCGCGGCTTTGCCCATGAACAAGTCGCGCTTTCCGTTGGAGTGCAGCAGATGGTCCGCTCGGATCTCGGCTGCGCCGGCGTAATGTTTACGCTGGATACGGAAAGCGGCTTCCCCGACGTGGTGCTCATCAACGGGTCCTGGGGTCTGGGCGAGAGTGTCGTCAAGGGCAGTGTTAACCCAGACCGTTTTATGGTCTACAAGCCCCTGCTGAAAGGACCCTTCCGCCCCATTCTGGAGCGCACCTGTGGCAGCAAAGCGGAAAAAATGGTCTACCCCCGTGGCGGCACCTCCGCCCCTCAAAAATCCACACTGACCGTGGCCACCACAGACGCCGAAGCCCGCGCCCTGGTGCTCAACGACGACGAAATTCTAAACCTGGCCAAATGGGGCCAGGCCATCGAGAACCACTACCGCAGAGCCATGGATATCGAGTGGGCCAAAGACGGTAAGACCGGACAGATGTACATTGTGCAAGCGCGACCCGAGACCATCGAATCGCAAAAAGAACGAGCGATTTTTTACAACTACAAACTCAAAGAGAAAGGCCAGGTGATTCTCGAGGGCGCCAGTGTCGGAAGCGCCGTGGCCAGCGCACCCGCCTGCCGCCTGGACACGCCCGACCAGGCGGACCGCTTTCCGGACGGCGCCATCCTGGTCACGGACCGCACCGACCCCGACTGGGGCGATGTCATGCGCAAAGCCTCGGGCATTATCACCAACAGCGGCGGTACCACCAGTCACGCCGCCATTGTCAGCCGCGAACTGAAAATTCCCGCCATCGTCGGCACCGGAACCGCGACCCAGGTAGTAAAGGACGGCCAGAAGCTTACTTTGGATTGCTCCGAGGGCGCTGTGGGCAAGGTCTATCAGGGAATGATGCGTTTTGAAAAAAGGGAAGTGAGAGTTGATCAAATGGCCGACACTCGCACTCAATTGATGATCAACGTCGCCATGCCCGATGGCGCCATGTACTGGTGGCAGTTGCCGACGCGGGGCATAGGTTTGGCGCGTATCGAATTTATCATTTCCGGCCAGAGCGGCATCCACCCCATGGCGCTGCTGCATCCGAAGCGAGTACAGAACCGCAAAGTGCTGAACCGTATTCGCGAGATGACCCAACACTACGACACCATGGCCGAATACTTTGTGGACAAGCTGTCCACCGGCATCGCCAAGATCGCCGCCTCCTGCTATCCGAATCCAGCCGTGGTGCGTTTTTCCGACCTCAAGTCCAATGAATATCGCGGTCTAGTGGGCGGCAAGTACTTCGAAATCGAAGAGGCCAACCCCATGCTCGGGCTGCGCGGCGCTTCCCGCTACTATCATCCCAACTACCAAGAGGCGTTTGAACTGGAGTGTAAGGCGCTTAAGCGTGCCCGGGAAGAAATGGGCTTTGACAATATCGTGGCCATGATTCCCTTTTGCCGCACTCCCGAAGAGGCGGACAAGGTCATGGAAATCATGGCTAACGCCGGATTAAAACGGGGCGAAAACGGCTTACAGGTTTACGTCATGTGTGAAATACCCTCCAACGTGATACTGGCGGAACAATTCGCCGAACGTTTCGACGGGTTTTCCATCGGCAGTAACGATTTAACGCAATTGATCCTAGGCATTGATCGGGACTCCACCGAATTGCGCTACCTGTTCGACGCGCGCGATGAAGCGGTCAAGCGCATGGTGGCTCAGGTCATCAAAGTCGCGCATGAAAAGCGCTGCAAAGTGGGCATTTGCGGTCAAGCGCCTTCAGACTACCCAGACTTCGCGGCCTTTTTAGTGGATTGTGGTATCGACTCCATTTCGCTCAACCCGGATTCGATTATTCGCGGTAGCCAGCACATTGCGGCGGCGGAAAAAGGCCGGTGAGTGGTTACCATGGTAGATCGGAAAGGACGCCCGGCGTTTTGAGACTCGCTGTAACAAATCGTCGGGACTACAAGGGTGTAGTCGGTAGGGCGAAGCAGGACGCCCGAAGTGAAATATGTCTGGGCTCTCCAGCGGGGATTAAGGGACATTGAGAACGGGGCGCTTGGGTAAGCTATTCCGGACTAATCGGCAGGAAAGCCGATTAGCACAGCCGCAGGCTGCCCGTAGGGTTGGGCACACGGATGTGCCCAGTGAGCCGCGGTAAACACATCCCTGTAGCTCCCCCGCGTCTTCCATGACGCGAGGGTTCCGGAATAGCTTCCCCAACCACCCATGGTGCCAATAGCGTTGTTTGGCGGTATCCGATGCTGGGTTTTACCTAACCTTGTGCCGTGTAGCTACCAAATCCAACTCGCTTATTTCCCGATTTTTCCAGGGTGGCACCGCGGAGAGCGGGGTAATTACTCCCGGACTGTCGCCGACAGGAGGTCGGCGTCAAGCCCCCAGGGAAGGGTACACGGCGTGTCCGGGAGTAATTACCCCGCTCGTAGCACTTGATCAAATCTCCATACGTTTGTACCGAAATTCACCAACTGAAGCCTCCACATCAATAGCCAATAAACACTATTTGTATTAGTGTATTAGCTGCCAAGCGCAAAGGAGTTGAAACATGAAAATCGCCGTTTACAGCACCAAACCCTATGATCGGGATTATTTAACCCGCGCAAACAAAGATCAGCACGAACTGTTGTTTCTTGAAGCCCCGTTGAAAGCCAACACCGCACTTCTGGCGCAGGACTGCGGAGCTGTGTGTTGCTTTGTTAACGACCAGTTAAATGCCGAGGTTTTGAAATTATTGGCTGATCAAGGCGTGCGCATCATCGCCCTGCGCTGCACCGGTTTTAATCAAGTGGATTTAGCCACGGCGCGAGAGCTGGGTATTACCATCGCTCGCGTGCCTGAGTATTCCCCCCACGCCATTGCCGAACACACCCTAGGCTTAATTTTAATGCTCAACCGCCACTTGCACCGAGCCCATTACCGAATTCGAGAAAACGATTATTCTCTCAATGGCCTGCTTGGTTTCGACCTGGCCGGCAAGACAGTAGCCATCGTAGGCACCGGAAAAATCGGCACCGTGTTTGCCCGCATTATGTTGGGCATGGGCTGTCGGGTGATCGCCTATGATCCCTACCCCGATGAAGCATTGGCACAACAGGGTGTTACCTACAAAGCGTTGGATGATCTCTGGCCCGAAGCGGATATTGTATCTTTGCACTGCCCCCTAACGCCGGACAACTATCATATGATCGACGACGCCGCCCTGGAACGCATGAAGCCCGGCGTTATGCTCATCAACACCGGGCGCGGAGCCTTGATCAACACCAAGGCCGTCGTCGGAGGATTGAAATCACAAAAAATCGGTTACTTAGGCCTGGACGTGTACGAAGAAGAAGCCGATTTGTTTTTTGAAGACTACTCCAACCAGCTACTTCAGGACGATGTCTTTGCACGCTTGCTAACCTTTCCCAATGTGGTCATCACCGGGCATCAGGCATTCTTTACCCACGAAGCCCTGACCACCATTGCCAAGGTCACCACTGACAATATCAGCCACTTTGAAAAGGGCAATCTTGCCCAGGTATGCCTCGTTGAATAAAAGCACTACCCCAACAAATAGACAAGAAACAGCCCCGGTTTTGCCTTCGGCCCACAGTACAGAAGCGGAGGAACTCTTTACCGAACTGCACAGCCAACCAGGCGGTCTCTCTGCGAAGGAGGCCGCTGATCGGTTAAGCCAGTGGGGCCCCAACCAGCTTGCCACCGCAGCACCCGTCCCTGCCTGGAAGCGTTGGTTACGGCAATTTCACAACCTGTTTATCTACATACTTCTGGTCAGTGCGGTGATCAGCGCTGCCCTTAGCCACTGGGTGGACGCTGGCGTCATTGCGGCGGTGGTGCTGATCAACGCCACCATTGGCTTCCTGCAAGAGGGCAAGGCAGAGCGAGCTCTACGGGCCATTTTGTCCATGAGCCGCAGCCAATGCCTGGTCGTGCGTGACGGGCATACCCGCAGCATCGACAGCAGCGCCTTGGTCCCTGGCGACGTAGTGCTCCTGCAGCCGGGCGACCGGGTACCGGCCGACCTAAGGTTATTCGATAGCAAAAACTTGCGCTGTGATGAGGCTTTGCTGACTGGCGAATCCCAAGCCAGCGACAAAGACCCAGAGCCCGTTTCCGAGGACACGCCGCTCGCCGAACGTTCCAGCATGGCCTACATGGGTACCCTGATCGCCTCAGGAAGTGGACGCGGTCTGGTCATTCATACCGGGACCCATACTGAAATTGGTGCCATCAATCAGCTGGTGCAGGGCGTCACCCTGACCGAAACACCCCTGCAGCGCCAACTGCGCACCTTCGCTGGGCAGTTGACCTTGGTGATCCTTGCACTCACTGCCGTGACCATGGCCTTAGGGTACTTGGTGCATGGCGACGATTTAGCAACGCTTTTCCAGGGCGCCATCGGTATTGCTGTGGCCGCCATTCCCGAAGGCCTGCCAGCCATTGTCACGATTACACTGGCGCTGGGCGTGGAGCGGATGGCCGGCAAACGCGCTCTGGTGCGACGCCTGCCGGCGGTGGAAGTATTGGGTTCGGTGGATGTAATCTGTTCCGATAAAACCGGCACCCTGACCGCAAACGCCATGACCGCGCGCGCCGTCGTAACCCGCTATAACCATTATTCCGTGAGCGGGGAGGGTTACGCGCCCGAAGGCACCTTAAGCAGCGATACGGGAACACCAGACGCTGACGAGGTGCTGAACGCCGCTTGCCGTATCGCCCTGCTCTGCAACGATGCCAACATCACCCAGGACGACGGTGAATGGCACTTGCACGGCGACCCGACCGAGGGTGCACTCCATGTGCTGGCGCTCAAGCACGGCTTAGGTCAGCACAGCACCGGCCGCGATTGGCCACGTTTGGACACACTGCCGTTTGAAACCGAAAAGCGCTACATGGCCAGCCTACACGCGCACCCCTCCGGCAGCCGGGAAGTGGCCATCAAGGGTGCGCCCGACCGCTTGCTGAGCTTGTGTGATAAGCAACTGGGCCCCAGCGGACCCGAGCCCTTGGATAAAGATTATTGGCAGGCGCAGAACGATGAGCTAGCCCTTCACGGCATGCGCGTCATGGCCCTGGCCAGTAAGCCGGCCCATGAGGACCAGCACCAGGTTGACCACAGCCATATGGAAGAAGGCTTGATCATGGTCGCGCTAGTGGGAATCAGTGATCCACCTCGACCCGAGGCCATTGAAGCCATAGCCCAATGCCATAGCGCGGGGGTTCGGGTACTGATGATCACTGGAGACAATCCGGTCACCGCCGCCGCTATTGGCCGGGAATTGGGGCTGAATTCAAAACGCGTCATGACCGGCGCGGAGCTGGATCAGCTCAGTCCCGAGGAGCGGCAAGAAGCCGCCGAAGGCGTAGATATCTTTGCCCGTACCAGCCCACTCAATAAACTGCAGTTGGTGGAAGCCCTACAAGCGCGCCGCCACACAGTGGCCATGACCGGAGATGGCGTCAACGACGCACCGGCGTTGCGCAGTGCCGACATTGGCGTTGCCATGGGCCAAAAGGGCACTGACGCCGCCAAAGAGGCCTCGGACTTTGTACTGACCGATGACAACTTTGCCACCATTGTCAGCGCCGTGTCAGAAGGCCGCACCATTTACGATAACATTGTTAAAGCCATCGTCTTTATTTTGCCCACCAACCTGGCTCAAGCCAGTGTCATTGTGTTGGCGATTTTATTCGGTTGGCTGTTGCCTATCACTCCGGCGCAAATACTTTGGGTCAACATGGTCACCGCCGTCACCCTCGCGCTGGCCATCGCCTTTGAACGCAGTGAGGCGAATGTTATGCGGCGCCCGCCCCGGCCTTACGGTCAGGGGCTGATCACGGTCAGCCTACTGTATCGAATACTGTTTGTGGGCGGTGTGGGTGCAGCAACTGTGTTCGCCCTGTTCGGTTGGCGCGCGGAGCAAGCCAGCCTGGAGGAAGCCCGCGCACTGGCAGTGAACGCGTTGGTACTGTTTGAAATTTTTTATCTGCTGAGCGCCCGCACATTGAACGACGCGCTCTGGCACAAGCGATATTGGCAGGGCGTCATGCCCAGCTTGTGCGCCATTGCGCTGGTATTGGTACTGCAGCTGGGCTTTACTTATTGGCCGCTCAGTCAGCAGGTTTTTGAAGTAGCGGCTTTGCCCGCCAGCGATTGGCTCCTGATGATTATTGTCACCAGCCCGATTCTGCTGTTGATGGAGTTTGAAAAAGCACTTACTCGCCGCCACCGATTAAAAAAATGAGAAAATGCGCTCTGAGCGGCCTCGATTTTGAATCGGCCGCCGACCGTTAATTAATGTAAAGTCAATCTTTGCCCGCTCGCTTCGACTCCTGTTAGCCTTGCCTAGTCTTCCTCAGTGTTGTTGTGCACACAACGCTTGCGCCTCTAAGCCGAGAGGTTGTTTAAGCGCTTTTGAAACATTTAACGACAGGAGCGAATCATGACCAAGGTACTAGTTCTGTATTACAGTATGTACGGCCACGTAGAAACCATGGCCAAAGCCGTAGCCGAAGGCGCGCGCCAAGTCGACGGAGTGGAAGTGACGTTGAAGCGTGTGCCAGAAATTATGCCTGAAGACGTGGCCAAAAAAGCGGGCGCAAAATTGGACCAAGAAGCACCTGAGGCCACCACCGCTGAATTGTCTGACTACGATGCCATTATTTTTGGCACCCCCACCCGCTTCGGCAATATGTGCGCGCAAATGCGCAACTTCCTGGACCAAACCGGCGGGCATTGGATGAACGGCACGTTGGTCGGTAAAGTGGGTAGCGTATTTACTTCTACCGCGACCCAGCACGGCGGCCAGGAAACCACAGTGACGTCTTTTCACACCACCTTACTGCATCAGGGCATGATCATTGTGGGTGTGCCTTATTCCTGTCAGGCACTGACTGACATGACTGAAATCATGGGCGGATCACCCTACGGGGCCGCGACTATGGCTGCAGGTGACGGCTCGCGCCAACCGAGCGAGAACGAGCTCACCATCGCCCGCTTCCAAGGCGAGCATGTGGCCAAAATAGCGCAAAAACAAAGCGCTCACTAATGTAAGCGGGTAAAGGTGAAGGGTACCCTTAACGGGTCTGCACCCGGCTGCCCTCGCCTATATCTTGTCCGGGGTGCAGCACCACTCGCTCGCCTTCGGACAACCCTGAACGCACTTCTGCCATTAGCCCCGAGCGTCGGCCTGGCGTTACAGAGCGGTGGCGGGCTCGGCCATTTTCAATCACAAAAACGCCCCAGGCATCCCCCTCTCGAAACAGCGCACTGGCGGGAATCTGGAGCACATCGCTGCCCTCCCAAAGAATAAAGCGCGCCTCTACCCGGTAGCCATCCCCCAGGTGTTGCCAGTGTTCACGTCGGGTATCAAAGTCGACGATCACCCACACTCGTTGCTCCTCCACCCCAAGGGCGGAAAAACGAGTAAAACCCGAGGGCTCCACCCGGCGAACGCGACCCGGTAGGTTTTCCTCACCGCCCCAGCGTTCAATCTCAACGCGCATACCCGGGCGCAATCGAACCGCATCCGGCGACAGGACATCCACTTCCACTTCCAAACTGGCCAAGTCACCGAGAGTCAGAATCGGTTCTCCCGCCTGCACCATGCCCTCGCTTTGACGCTCGCGGGTTAGCACCACTCCGCCTACCGGCGCATTCACTGGAATGGGATTCTGGCCCTGTTCGCCGCCGACAATGGCGACGCTGGCACGAGCGCTATCGCGTTCGTAGCGGGCTACATCGACGCCAAAACGAGCTGAACGTAAACTCGCGGCCGCGCGCCGTGCTTCCGCTTGCGCCCGATCAAGACTCTCCCGGGGCATGTGCCCCTCCGTTACCAAGCGCTCAATACGCTCCAACTCTGCCTCCGCCAATTCCGCGCGTGCCTGCTCCGCCTCCACCAGGGTGCGCGCCGCATCCAACGCCGATTCCGCGCGCGCCAGAGCCGCCTCTGCTTGGCTGCGGCTGCGCGCATCCAGGGGCACGGCGGGAGCGGGGTTGATTCTGAACAGCTCCGCCCCTTGTGCCAGCTCATCCCCCGGTTCCAGTTGTACACGGCTCAAGTAACCGGCCACTGGCGCTGATACCTGGTAACGATTCGGCAAACGCGTGCGCCCCTCTTCTTCCACGACTTGTTGGAAGTGCCCTCGCTCAACAACGGCGCTATCCACCAGCGCGGCGGGTGCCCGAAAACTGTAGGCAATGACAATCACCACGGCAGCTCCCACTGCGGTTAGTATTAAGGTGCGTTTCTTGGGCATGTGCATAATCGTGTCCTATTCCGCGGCTTTCAGGGCCGAAACCATATCCAATTTTGCCAAGGAGCGGCCAATGATCAGGGCCGACAAGAACGTAGCCGTCAGTACCACGAGCGCTCCCGTTGCGTAGGTTTGCGGGGTAATCACCAGCGGAATGCGGTACAGATCGGTCTGCATGCCCCAGGTGAGTAGCCAACTTAAACCAATGCCCAGCGCGAAGCCCACCGGCATGGCAATAAACGTCAGTAGCAGCAATTCTCCCAGCAAAATAAAAGAAACTTCCGCGCGGGTAAAACCCAGTACCCGCAAACTGGCCAGCTCCCGCCCCCGCTCCGCAAAGGCAATGCGAGCATTGTTGTACACCACGGCAAAGGCGATGGAGCCGGCCATTACCATGCTGAACAAGGTAAACATCAATACCGTTTCATCCATCGCCTCGTTAAAAGCGGTGATCACGTTCTCGCGAAAATTAACCCCGGCGATACGCGGAATGTTTTCCAGGCGCCGGTTCAGCTCGCTCTGGTGTTCCGGCTCAATGGCGAGAAAGGCACCGCTGATGGTGTCATCCTCTCGTAGCAGGCGAGTTAAGGTATCCCGGTGCATATAGGCGCCCACACCGATGAATTCGGTCACCAGACCGGCAACCGGGATATTCAGTTCGGGTCGTCGACCTTCTTGAACACTCACTTGTAAAATATCGCCGGGCTCTATGCCAAGCATACGTGCCAAATGGTCGGTGAGAAGCACCCCCTCACGCGGCATTTCGATGGGTTGGAGTTCGGCATCCAGCACGGTGAACAGCTGGCTCTCCGGCACATAGCCCTGGACGGCTCCGCGGTATTCTCTGTGTCCATAACGAAGTATGGCGGGGGCAGTGCGGAAACCTTCGGCGTAACGAACTCCAGGCAAGGCACGCAGTTCGTGAATGGTCCGGCCTGCTGCGGGTTCATTAAAGGTAACGGTGATATCCTGCTTTTGCGCCAAGCGAAACTGCACATCGAGCATATAAGACACAGAGCCCCTCATAAACCCGGTGAGCATCACCAACGCTACCGCCAAACCGATACCTAGTATGGACATCCCCGCCTTTACTGGCTGCCGTTCCAGGTTGCGCAAAATAATCCGGCTCGGCTGACTCAGCCAGGTGATACCCATGCGCTCAACCAGAGTGCGCCGGAAGTTCGCTGGCGGCTCGGGGCGCATGGCTTCTGCTGGAGGCAGGCTGAAGGCTCGATACACCGCACTCAGGGTGCCCACTAAAGTGGCCCCACCGGCAATAACGATCGCCGCTAGCGCCACACCGGGTCGCACGCTGAACTCTAGCCAGGGAAAGCGGAAAAACTCTTGATAAATGCCCGCCAACCCACTGGCTATCCAGACTCCAAGAAACACGCCAATCGCAGAGCCTATAAGTACCACCACCAGAACCAACGCTGAGTAGTGGCTGGCAATGGCGAAGCTGTTGTAACCAAAGGCTTTTAATACGGCAATTTGTTCACGCTGAGTTCGGATCAAACGCGCCGCCACCACATTGAGCAAAAATGCCGCCACGCCGATAAAAATCAACGGCAGAAACAGCGCCATGGTTTCCAACTGCGTCAGCTCCTCCTCCAAATAACGGTGGGACAACTGGTCGTCGCGGCCGTAGGCTCCGAGCCCGCCCCACGGGGCGAGTATGTTGTCCAAACCGGCAATGACACTTTCGGCGCTGTAACCGGGAGACAAGGTCAGACTCAGATTATTAAAAGCGCCATCCATGTTGAACGCCGCTTCCACGGCGCTGCGATTCATCCATAAGATCCCGTAGCGGGAAAAGTCCGGCATGATATCGCCGGGACGAATTTGATAAATAAACTCCGGAGACAACGCCACGCCACTAACCAGCAATTGTTGATAGCGACCATTGATAACCACCGACAGTCGATCACCCGGTTGTAACTCATGAGCTTCGGCAAAAGCCTCACTCACCAACACCTGATCCGTTCGGTGTGCATCGGGCAGTTGCCCGCTGCGCAAGAATAGGCGGTTCAACTGCGGTTGTTGTCCGTCAGGAATGGACAGCACCAGCCCGGTGATTGGCTGATCGAAATCCTCCATTTGGATATTCACCGGTGCTTGCACGCGAGTTTCCAAAGTAGCGACACCCGGCACCTCGCGCAGCCTTTCGGCGAGCGACTCGGGAGCGCGCTTGAGATTGGCAAACACATGCGCAAAGCGCTGATTTTGGTAGACGCTTTCCTGGCTCGCCCGCAGCGCATCGAGCGAAGTAAACGACATCACAAACATGGCTACGCCGATGGCGATCACTGACGCAATCGCCCCGCCCTGGCCCTTCAAGGTCCAGAGGTTGCGCCACAGTTTGATGTGCAGAGTACGCATTACCAATGCAACTGATCGGTAGTGACGGGATTGGGGTTATCGATCACCTCACTCACGCGTCCATCGCTTAAACGGATGGTGCGATTGGCGATATCAGAAATTACCGCGTTATGAGTGATCACTGCCGTGGTGGTGCCCAAGCGGCGGTTGATATCCAGCAGCACTTCCAGCACCTTGATTCCAGTTTTGGAATCCAAAGCGCCGGTGGGTTCGTCACAGAGCAGTACTTCGGGTTTTTTGGCGATGGCGCGGGCGATGGCGACCCGCTGCTGCTCACCGCCGGACATTTGTGCCGGGAAGTGATCCATGCGCTCCGTTAAGCTCACCAGCTCCAGGGCTTCCTCAGGGGTCATGGGGTCGCGTGCAATGTCGGTCACTATGGCGACATTTTCGCGTGCGGTCAGGCTGGGAATGAGATTGTAGAACTGAAAGACAAAACCGACGTGGTAACGACGAAAATCCGTGAGCACTTTTTCGCTGGCGTGGCTGAGGTCTTTGCCGCGATACCAGACTTCCCCGCTGGTGCCCGCATCCAGGCCACCGAGTATATTCAGTAAGGTCGACTTACCGCTACCCGAGGCCCCCAACAACACCACGAACTCGCCGGGGTACAGGTCCATGTCCACGCCGCGTAAGGCATGGATTTCGACTTCTCCCATACGAAAAACCCGGGTCAGGCCCCGGGTGTGAAAAACGGCTTGCGCGGTTTCTGTCCCGACCATGGCACACTCGCTAACGCACTGGTTTGAATGAACAGACTACAGTATCGCGCGGTCAAAACCTTGTGCCAAATCAAAACGAAGTCAGCGCGCGTCTGACTTCATCCATAAATAGCACGTCCGTTTGCGGGTATTAAGAGGATTTTTTCAAAGACAGGCGCGGTCGCGTTGGTTTGTCACTGCGCTCGGCAAACAGCTTGGCTTGAGCCTCTGCCTCCTGTTGAGCGCGGCTTTTGACTCTCGGGCCTGAGCGGACGGCGGGCCCGGAGGCAGCGGCCAGGGCGGCCATACCCTCGCGCAGGAGGCTCGCCTGCTCAGCCACGCTCAAATGATTGGGTGGATTGCCGGGGGCCACGGCGGACGGATCTTTGGGGTCTCCTTCCACCTGAAGACTGAAGCCGGTACGGTGCAGAGCCCGGCCCTCGGCCAAATTGATTTCCCACCCGTCAAAACTGCTTGGTTGCATAGTAATACTCGCTGCGATGATTAATTGTTGGCCTTAGCCTCGGCCGGCAATCTTCTGTCTGGCCGGAGGCGGCGCACCCAAATGTACTTGATTGCGTTGCCGAGCCAACTCCATCTGTTTTTGGCGCTCGCGAAAACGCGTTTTTTGATCTTCCGTCAAGGTGTCATAACAGCGGGGGCAGCTGACGCCTTTCATGTAAAATTCGGACTGCTTATCAGCCTCGGTGATAGGATGCCGGCAGCCGTGGCACTGATCGTAGGAGCCTTGCTCAAGATCGTGATTCACCGCTACGCGGTTGTCGAACACAAAGCACTCACCGCGCCACAGGCTCTGCTCTTTGGGCACCTCCTCCAAATACTTCAGGATTCCCCCCTGAAGGTGATACACCTCATCAAAACCTTGTTGCTTCAAGTACGCCGTAGCTTTCTCACAGCGAATGCCGCCAGTGCAGAACATGGCGACCTTCTTGTGTTTGCTTGGGTCCAGGTTCTGTTCCACGTACTCGGGAAACTCCCGAAAAGTTTCAGTTTGTGGATCGAGTGCCCGCTCGAAGGAGCCGATGGCGTATTCGTAGTGATTGCGCGTGTCCACCACCACTACATCCGGGTCGCTGATCAATTGATTCCAATCTTGCGGTGCTACGTAGGTGCCCACCACATGGCGCGGGTCTATGCCCTCCACCCCCATGGTAACGATTTCGCGTTTCAGCTTAACCTTCATGCGATAGAACGGCATATCTTCGTGTAGGGCTTCTTTGTGCTCCACATCCGCCAAGCGAGGGTCGGACCGCAAGTAGTCCAGTAAGCCATCAATGCCTTCGCGGCTGCCTGCTACGGTGCCATTGATGCCCTCCTCGGCCAGCAACAAGGTGCCCTTGAGACCGAGCCTCTCACACTGCTGTTTCAAAGGGTCGCTCAACTGCTGGTAGTCTGGCAGGGACGCAAATTTGTACAGGGCAGCAACAACAATACTCATGGGATCATAAACCTGGATACGACGCGAAAGCGGGCATTATAAACGTTTTCAGAGCCCGTGCAGACCAGCTCGCAGTCACGAACGGCGACCACCGCCGAGGCACTGGGGCGACTCGGGTACTGACATGGGGCCGGACCACTCGTCCGGGCTGTAAGTGTGCAGGGCTAGGGCGTGGACACCGCCGTTTAGCTCCTCGGCCAAAAGCGCATAAATGGCTTGATGCCGCTGAACCTGGCGCTTGCCACTGAAGGCCGCACTCACCAGCACAACCTTGAAATGGCTCTCCGAGCCCGGGGGCACATTGTGTTGGCTGCTCTCGTTCACCACCTCGAGATGCAAGGGTTCGAATTCAGCGGTCAACTTGGCTTGTATCTGGCTTTCCACAGGGTTCATGGCTTCTCTCAAATCGTAGAAATAGCTTCCCAAGCACCGATTTTAGGCTTCAGAAGGAAAATTAAGCGGCATTTTATCAATAAACGGCTAAACTGTAGTGATCTGGCGCTCAACGCAAGGAATCTCACCACTGGACGATACTTTGGACATTGGGTACCAAGAGCATGCCTCGTAAAATCTTTATGGATCGTCGCCGCAGCGGCGATCGGCGCCTGGATCGCGACCCCTGCAAAAACATGCCGCTGGATCTCTATCATCGTAAAAGACGCAAATCCACTGACCGGCGCGCGCCTAATCGCTCCCTGGAGCAGGATTACTTTGCCTATGTGGCCGATGACGGGGACACGCCCTCATCCCACTGAATCCAAGGCCAGCAAGACTTTAGAGGCCAGCGGGTAGACAGGATACTGGCGAAAGAAGGCTTCCAGGTCAAAGTCCTCCAATACCCGTTCACTGTAATTCCGATGGCGAGTACGGGCCGCGTCGTAGCCCTGGAATTGCAGCTGTTGCAAACAAGATGCACACACCCGTTTAGGCCAAGTGTCTGTGTCGGGTAGGCGGGTTCCCAGTCCCAAGCGCTGCTCTGGCCGCTCCCGACGTAATTTCTGCAAGGTGCGACAGTAGGCTAGATGATAGATCTGCGCCTCCGGGTCCGTACCGGCAACTTGCACCCAGAGCAAAACCCGGCTGTTTTTGTAGGCCAGCGTGTAGTCATGCAAGCAGCGCAATACGCTCCACCCTGCCTCTATACCACCCGCCAGGCGCACCCGTTCATCAGCGGTCAGGTGCAGGCGCGGATCAAAGAACTCGAAGGCGCCCAGGCGTTCAGCCCCCATGCGGCTACGCACGCGATTAAAGTCTTCGAAGCCTAGAAAGTCCGGCAGTTCCACGTTAGGGCCTGTTCACACTAATGCAATCGTCACTGTTGTGACTAAAATACCACCAATCTAGTGATGCGGCACTCCGACGCAAGGAGCGCGGTTTGGTAGCCCCAAATGAGCGACGAGCAACGACGAGTGGTGGCTTTTTAGGCACAACCCGAAGGGCTGGGGCCATTTTTCCACCCAGCTGCGTTATCAGTCGTTTATGTAGACTCACTACACGACACTCCTTCTTGCCCGGACGGCGTTCCGCTTGCTGGGCTAAAAAAATGGCCTCCAGCAGTGATGATTGAATTAGTGTGAACAGGCCCTACTGCCCCTGCAACAATGTTTCGATCCGGGATTCGGCGTCTGTGCGCAACCGAAACTCCACCCGGCGCGAACGCGCCGGATCCTCCGCCCCATCCACGATAACGGGCTGTGAGGACGAAAGGCCATTGGCCGTCAGGTGCGCTTTCAGCCAATCCCGCTCGTCGTGCACCTCCGGCAACCGCAATAGATGCTCTACGGTCGTTCGAGTTCGGGCCTGGGATAGGTCCATATTGCGAATGTACGCCACTTCCGGCGGTTCGTTACCCCAGTCGCTGGAGGTGTGGCCCTCGATGCGCACTTCCAGAATATCGTCCCGATAGGTCGGCGAGGTGATGATATTCACGTAGCGGGGGAAAAAATCGTCGAGAATGTCCGTAAAGCCCGGGCGCAAATTGTGATCACCTTGGGCGAAGAGCACGTCGGTATTGTAAAAACTCAAGCTGAGATCCGGGTTTAACTCCGCCCCCCATTCAGGCAAGTCTGGGCCGAACTCCTCGAGCAGATCCTCATAAAGTTGAGTGCGCAAGCGATCATAGAGCACGGCCACGTCGCGCATCTTACGGCTCTCGATCTCCAGCTGCACCATGTAAACCACGGCGATGAGCAGGAACACCATCATCAGGCCGCCCATCAAGTCACTGACGGAAACCCAGTGTTCCTCATGCTCTACTTCGCTGCGTATTTCAGGAGCGAACGGATTTTTTAGCGCGGGCTTTTTGCTCATGAGTACCGTCAGTGGCGGCCGGCGCTGCGGCAGCGGCCAATTGAACCAGATCGCGTAATTTGTCGGTCAAAGGTGCGTAGTCGTTAACGAATTTCTCGGACAGCGACGTCAGTTGATAGCCAAAGGTGGTGAGCGCTTTGGTCAGCTCGGCTTCCAGCGCTTTGTCCAGCTCTTCTACCTGTGTGCCGGTACGGGTGACCATGGCCGATACCTGCTCCTGCAGGCCCTTTTGCGTGCTGTCGAGACTGTCCGCCAGGTTCTTGCTCACCTGCGCTGAGGTATCCCGCAACGCCGCCGAGGCTTCGTTTAGCACTTGGCTCAACTGCTCCTGATTGCGGGTGACGCTTTCCGCCAATTGGTGCGTCAGCGCATCCACCCGCCCTTCCAACGAGGGTAAGCCCTCGGCCGCTTTGTCGGCGACGGTGGCCAGTTGAGAAAGGTAACGGTCCAGCCCTTCGGACTGAGTTTGCAGGGCTTCCATCATGGAACCCATGGATTCGGACACCCGGTTGAATATCTCCGAGTGGGTGACCACTTTTTCGTAGGCTTGGGCGGCGCGGTCCAGCAGCTCGCCATTGGATTGCTGAGTCACCAGCAGTTCCTGCAATTCGGTTTTGTAGTTTTGCTGCCAAATGAGCATGTTGCCCACAGCTTCGTTCAACTCTTTGAAGTTTTCGCCGTATTGGGTGTTGATCTGGGTATTGAAATCGCGCATGACCGTTTCCAGAGCACTGATCAGTGCACGGGTGTTGGCCTCGGTCATATCCGCCTGATAACGCTCCAGGGAAGCACGCAGCTGCTCGCCTTCGCGATGCTGCTGAGTCTGTAAATCATCCAGCGCGGTGCGCAAACCGCCAGCGCTTGGGTCGCCGAGTGATGCGCGGATATCGCCCAGCAAATTCGCCAAATCGTCGATGGTGGCCGACTCATACTGAGCGCCCACCCGCACCTGACGCATGGTAGTCAGCAAGTGGCGAAACTTCACCGCCAAGGCTCCCAGCAACCCGGCTATGGAGGTCCAGAATGCCGTCTGCAGGCCAACAATCAATGCCGGGACACTGGCCTGAATATTGTCGGTATCAAACTCCAACAGACCCAGCGCCACCCCCAAGAAGGTGCCAAAAATACCGGTGCTGGTGAGAATGGTCGGCGAGTGTGCGGCACTTTGGTGGGAATACCCTGGACCAATAAAATACAGGGTCATCATTCCGATCAGCGCCAACAATACCAGCGTGAGCGGAGAAAAGTTGAGGATAAATTCCATAAAAGGCAGCGGATCCAGTTAAACGGCTCCGAAAGTGTAGCCTATATACGCGGGGTGGCGCCAGAAAATGCCCTGGGAGCCCGCGGCGCGCACAACATCAGCTCTCATCGGAGCCACAGAGCAATGCCTTAGCCCACCACGCCGCCTGGGGGATGAAAGTCGCCTGGACTCACCCAAAACGATCTACGGCTACGATTCCCCACACCAATGCCAACAAAACCAGACTGACTAACACCAGAGCAGAGCCAATATCCTTGGCCCTCCCGGATAGCTCATGCCGCTCCGGCCCTGTACGGTCTACAGTCGCCTCAATGGCGGTATTCATCAACTCAGCCATTAGAACCCAAACCACTGAACTGATCAGCAAAATTAACTCAATGTGGTCACGTGCCAACCAAAAAGCTCCAGGCACCAACACCACGGCCAAGGCGACTTCCTGACGAAATGCCGCTTCAAAGCGCCAAGCGGCATTGAACCCCTTTAGGGAATACCCAAAGGCATCCACTATCCGAACCCATCCTGTTTTTCCTGGCTTGTTCATGTTCATGGGGCTAGGCAGCTCCTATGGCTAGTAGTTTCCGTTTTATGCAGTTGATCTTTCCCCAGTTTCGGAAGGAAGGACACGGTACGCCTCGTCGGCTCCATGCCCCGAGAGTCTCAAAACGCCGAGCATCCCCTCCTACAGGCGCCAAAGTAACAGACTCGAAGCAAAAAACCTTCGTTGTCATACAAAGTTCATGTACTGGTGCTTTACTGACCTCGCGTTTAATCAAGAGGGCACGTCAAGATGAACACTCTCCTTCAGCGCGTTCACCAGTGGGACACCTGGGCTTTTTTATGGCTGCACGTCACCCGTAACATTGGCTACCGCAAGTCCATACGTTGGATTTCTCACAGCGGTGATGGTTATTGCTATGCACTCATAGCGCTGGGTTTGTTCTGGTTTGAACCCGTGCATGGGCAGACCCTATTCACCATCGGAATGACCGCTTACATTTTTGAAGTCAGCACTTACCTAGTGGTAAAAAATCGAGTGAGGCGCCAGCGCCCAGCAGTAAAACTTGAGTTTTACGAGGCCTGGATCAAGCCATCGGATCAATTCAGTTTTCCCTCGGGTCATACGGCAGCGGCGTTTCTGTTTGCCTTTTTAATCACACAGTTCTATCCGGTATTTGCCCTGCCCGTTTACGGTTGGGCAACCATGGTAGGCGCCAGCCGCGTGCTGCTGGGTGTGCACTACCCAAGTGATATAGCAGCAGGCGCGATTCTCGGCACGGTATGCGCTGTGGGCGCACTGTACGCCTACCCGCTCTGGTGGCCAATGGTGGAAGCCCTATGAAAATACTTTATGGCGTTCAGGGTACAGGCAACGGCCACATTACGCGGGCTCGGGTAATGGCTCGTGCCCTGGCACAAGTAGGTGCAGAGGTTGACTGGGTTTTTTCCGGCCGGGCTCGGGAAGACTTATTTGATATGGCGGCGTTTGGGGACTTTCGCTTGTATAAAGGGTTAACCTTCTCGGTTAAACGCAGCCGCATTCAATACGTCAAAACACTTTTACAGAGCGACCTTCGGAGCTTGCGTCGGGAGATAAATTCACTGGACGTGGAAGGCTACGATCTGATCATCAACGATTTTGAACCAGTCTCTGCTTGGGCGGCAGGAAAGGCAAAAAAAGAAGTGATTGGCATCTCACACCAGAACGCCTTCCTCTACGATATTCCGAAGCGGGGCGACAATTTCCTCACGGCTTGGTTTATGCGTTACTTTGCCCCTGTTACCTTGCCCATTGGATTACATTGGCATCACTTTAATCAGCCCATTTTGCCGCCGCTGGTGGAGCCATCCCCCTTTCCGAATCAGCCTCGTTTCAATCAGTATTTAGTGTATCTTCCATTTTCCGAACCAGAAGACATCGTTCGTCAGCTGAAACGTTTTCCACAGTATAAATTCTTCGTTTACCAGAAAATTTCAGCACCTCAGGACCACGACCATATCCATTTACGGCCTTTTTCCCGCGATGGCTTTCAAAAGGACTTGCATCAGTGCGAAGGAGTCATCTGCAGCGCCGGTTTTGAGCTGTTGAGCGAAGCTATTCAGCTGGGCAAAAAACTATTGGTCTGCCCCTTGGCTGGACAGATGGAACAATACTCCAACGCCCTCGCGTTACATCAACTCGGATACGGATCTGTGGCGACACGCCTCGACAACAAAACCATAGCCGCTTGGCTGCCTTTGCCCCGCCCTAAACAGGTTCTCTTCCCCGACGTCGCCACGGAATTGGCCGCCTGGTTGATCACTGGCAACCGGGATTTACCGGCACTGAGTCGAAAACTATGGGAGGGAATGTCGAAGCTGGAGCGCTCGTCCGCCTTTGGGGGGCTGATCAGTAGTCAATGTGGGAACGGTTTTTCTTAATGGCACCACGCCGCGCTTTTTGCTCCATGCGACGTCGCTTGGCATTTAGGCTAGGCCGAGTGGCTTTGCGGGGCTTTTGCTGAACCCGGCACTGCAGCACCAATTCACGCAGTCGCTCCAGGGCGTCCAAACGGTTTTTCTCACGTGTACGGTGACGTTGCGCCTTGATCACCACGACTCCATCGTCGGTGATACGGCTGTCACTTAAGGCGAGAAGCCGGGATTTACAATCCTCCGGGAGGGACGAGGCGTGAATATCAAAACGCAGGTGCACAGCACTGGAGACCTTGTTGACATTCTGGCCACCGGCGCCTTGTGCCCGAATGGCATTAAGATCAATTTCCGTTAACGGAATGGCGAGGGAAGGATCAATACGTAACATGGGGGTCAGGGGGTCACTAAGTGTACCGGCGCGCGCTCATCCAAAAGCACAGGCTGTAAACGGGGGTCATAGCGGGTTTGGTGGGCGCGCCAACGGACCAACAGGCCGCCAGCGAGCAGGCCCAGCAGGCCGCCAAGCGCACTTAAGCCCTCGTGCGCAAACACACTGTGGGCAAGCCCACTGAGCAGAATCATCGACAACAGGGGTAAGAGATAAACGAAGAGCGAGCCTTTGACCACCACCTCTTCCGGCACACCCAGCTGGATCTCTTCCCCCAACTGGTAGTCATCGGGATTGCGGCCCTCGAGCAAGACCCACAGGTAACTGGTGTGCCCGGACAGTTTTGCCATCAAGCTCTGTCCACACCCTTTTTCGGCCGCGCAGCTGCCACAGGTGGAGCGCTGAATCGTCTCCACCCATAAGCCTTCTGCTTCTATAGCCACTATTCGGCCGGTCTCAGCAATCATTTTTGCCTCAGTCCTGTTTCCCTCGGTCCTGTTTACCAGGGTCCTGTTTACCAGGGTCCTGTTTGCCTGGATCCTGGGAGTTTAGCGTGCGGCCCCGCTTTGGCCGGTGGTGCGGGCATCGGCAGCGCGAGGCCTCAAGCTCTGGGCCAGCTGCTCTGCTACGGCGGAAGGTACCTCACCCACCACCGTGAGGCGGTAGTCCTGCCGACCATCGGAGACGGCGCCCATGTAAGCGGTGGTGGCACCGCGCTGGGCGCGGCCTTCGATTAAAAATTGATCGCCCCGGGGCTGAATAAATATGGAGAAGGTCGCCAGGCCATCAGTATACATGAGCATATGAGTGCGGTTGTTAACTTGCCTTTCGCCGGAAAACTCAAATCCGGGCGGCAACCACTGGAATGTCCAATCCCTGGGGCCAGCTGTCATCCCCTCGGCGCAATCCCCATCATCGGCACTGGCTTGGGACTGTAACTCTTCCCGAATTTCGGGCTCCAAAGACGCCACATCCGGAGACAAGGTAAAGTCTATGAACTGAAAACGCTCGACCATTCGCTGCTGCTCATCCAACAGCAGGGATTTCAGCAACATGCCCGTTTCCCGATCCAGGCTTACGACGTAGCCGTAGCGCATTTGATCCCGAGGGATGATCTGAACCACTTGAGCATCCCGCCCGGCGACGCGCTCCCGCCCTTGAAGGACCAACCGATAGTATTGATCAATTTCCGCACCGCCACTGGTAAGACGAGCCAATCGATTCTGAAATAAGGTACCGCCCAGGCGAGAACAGGCACTGGTGGGGACATGGCGAACGATCTGCCGCGCCGGGCCGCTCAGGTGTTCGAGACGTTCGAATTCGGCGCCTTCTTCGGTCCACCGCACCACTCGAAAACTCTCCATGGAGCTGCCGTGTTCATAGGTGAAGGAGCCTTGATATGAAAGGCTATGCCCGACTTCGGACATTTTTTTGAGCAAATGGTAGGCATCACTATTGTCAGCCCAGGTAACGCTGGCGACAAGCAACAAAAATAAAAGCCCGCCCAGGCGGCGAGCTATATAGGGTATCGACATGGAGCTATCAATCTTCGTCGTCAGCGACAACCCGGGCGTACGGCAGCGCTCCGTGGTTGCTGTTCAAGGCCGCATGATCGCTATGCTCTTGAATCAGTTGGTGGAGGTGCGCCCGAATTTCATCGATGTTCACGGGTACTGATTCCTGTTGACGCGGCTCAAACAGAACCTGCCTGGCGTCACGGGATCGTGGCTCGTAACCACTTTGCGCACTGGCGGTACGCGCCACGGGCAAAGAGGGAGAGTAATACCCAGCGGGCAGAGACACGGCCGAGCGGCTAGGAGCCTCGCTTCGCGTAACCTCGCTGCTTTGGGCGGTTTGCCCGGCGGCGGCCAGTTCTGGATCGGCCAAGTGGCCCGGGAGCTGTTGCACCCCCATAATGGCTACCACCGCCACGGACGCGGCTACACCGACTCGACCCAGATTTTTCCACCACTGGCTAGCCTTGCCGGGTGCACCTTTATGGCTCACCTCGTCTTCCAGGGCTGCGCTCATCCGTGCGGCAAAATCACCGGTCTGAATCTCCGGCAGGTCATGACGCAGGGCGGCACTGATCAATTGATAGCGTGCCCAGGTGGATTTGATTTCGGGGTCGCTCTCGCTGGCCTTGAGCAAACGGTGCAGCTCTAAAGGGGAGGCTTCATTGTCCGCGAGCGCCGAGACTGACTCGGCCAGGGGATGATTATTGCTTTGCTTTGTCATCGCGAGTTCTACCTTAAATGTGCGGCTTGCGGAATGTAAAAACGTCTCGAGTCCATGAAGAATAGCCGCACTTCCTTGTCAACCTATCATCTGTCAACTTACAAAAAATCCAAAATTTGTTGCTCTTGCTACACCAACCTCAGACCCCCTTAGGGGCTGGGCTCTGGAGGCTTAGTTTGCGCACTGGCGTGCACTCCAGAATGGCTTACCCCAAAGCTTGGGGCGTCAGTAATAGTACTGACCGGGCGCGCCAAAAAAGGTTCAGCCGGAGACTAAACAATTTTTTACACTTCTTCCATCAACGGCTTTACGCAGCGATCAATCGCTTCCCGAGCGCGGAATATACGCGAACGGACGGTCCCCACGGGACAATCCATGATTGCGGCAATGTCCTCGTAGCTAAGGCCTTCCATTTCGCGCAAGGTTACAGCGGTTCTGAGATCTTCAGGCAACTCGCGGATGGCCTGATCCACCACCCCCTGTAACTCATCTCGAAGCAGGCTGTGTTCTGGAGTATCAACGTCCTTTAGAGCATCACTGCCCGCGTAAAATTCCGCATCTTCCACCTCGACATCGCTGGAAGGTGGTCGCCGGTTACGCGCTACCAGGTGATTTTTGGCCGTGTTGATAGCGATTCGATACAGCCACGTATAGAACGCACTGTCGCCACGAAAATTAGCCAGGGCTCGGTAAGCCTTAATAAACGCTTCCTGAGCAACGTCCTGGACTTCGGCGTGATCACGCACGTAGCGGCCAATAATGGCAAAAATTTTGTGCTGGTACTTAAGCACGAGCAGATCGAAGGCACGCTTGTCACCTTTCTGCACGCGTTCAACCAATTGCTGATCTGTGTCTTGCGCAGGCTGCGCTGTCATTCAAAAACCCCCAAGCACTCCGATAGGGATATCGAGGCCCACAGACTTGCGTCACTGTTACCGTAGACAAGCGTTCTCGCCTGCCCCCAAATACCCCATGTCCATATCAGGCTGCGCGAAATACACTCCGCGATTGATAGCCGACACGCTGAGCGTAATATAAAAAGTTCACTGGGTCATTATACCCACTTATAACTCAAAGCCTACCCGCGCACCTGCGCAGGGCGGCGTAAAAGTACGCGCTAGTGTAGCAACCCGACATCCTTGTATATACTGGGCCCAATATACCAGAGGCCAGAGGCCAACCACAGGTTAATATATGCGCAAGTATCACAGCAGCGACGTTCTGGTCATAGGATCAGGCGCCGCCGGACTGACTTTAGCCCATCATTTGTCGCAACATGCGACCGTTGCCGTACTCAGTAAAAACGCTGTAAACGAAGGGTCCACCTGGTTTGCTCAAGGGGGCATAGCGGCCGTACTGGATGATCAGGACTCGGTGGAAGCGCATGTCGCTGACACTCTGATTGCCGGTGGGGGCTTGTGCCATGAGGACGCCGTACGCTTTACCGTGGAGCGAAGCCGAGACGCCATCCGTTGGCTCATCGACCAGGGCGTCAACTTTACCCGTGAAAACGGCAACGGCGATTTTCACCTGACTCGTGAGGGCGGGCACAGCCACCGACGCATTATTCACAGCGCCGATGCCACCGGACAGGCCGTACACAGCACGCTCATTGACAAAGTGCGGGAACAACCGAACATAACCATTTATGAACATCACGTCGCCCTGAATCTAATTACTCAGGCGGATCGAGGGTCCCGCAAGTTGCGCTGCACCGGGGCCTACGCGTTGAGCAAAAAGGACGATCAGGTACATGTGTTTCAGGCCCGCACCGTGGTCTTGGCCACGGGCGGTGCCAGCAAGGTTTATCTGTATACCAGCAACCCGGACAGCGCCAGCGGCGACGGCATTGCCATGGCGTGGCGGGCTGGTTGCCGCGTCGCCAATATGGAATTCAATCAGTTCCATCCGACTTGTCTGTTCCACCCCAAGGCCAAAACGTTTTTGATTACTGAGGCCTTGCGTGGAGAAGGCGCCTACCTGCGCTTACCTGACGGTCAGCGATTTATGCACCGGTTCCACGATTTGGGTGAATTGGCCCCTCGCGACGTGGTCGCCAGAGCGATTGACCATGAGATGAAGCGCTTGGGTTGCGACTGCCTGTACCTGGACATCAGCCATAAATCCCCAGCGTTTATTGCCGAGCACTTTCCCACCGTGAAAGCGCGTTGCCTGGAGTTCGGTATTGATATTACTCAGGAGCCCATACCCGTGGTCCCGGCAGCACACTACACGTGCGGTGGGGTTGTGGTGGACAACAATGGCCAGACTGACCTACAGAACCTGTATGCCATAGGAGAGACATCGTTTACCGGCCTGCACGGCGCCAATCGCATGGCCAGCAACTCGCTCCTGGAGTGCATTGTTTACGCTCAATCGGCCGCTGAGCACATCCTCAGCAAACTGGCCGACCTGGCAGCTCCGGATCGCTCTGCCCCCTGGGATGAATCGCGGGTCACCAATTCTGACGAGGACGTGATCATTTCTCACAACTGGGACGAACTGCGCCGCTTCATGTGGGACTATGTAGGCATAGTGCGTACTCACAAGCGGCTACAACGAGCCACGCACCGAATCAAATTGCTGCAAAAAGAAATCGCTGAGTACTACAGCAATTACAAAGTCAGTAGTGACTTGATTGAGTTGCGTAACCTTGCCACCGTGGCCGAGTTGATTATCCGCTCCGCCTCGACGCGCAAGGAAAGCCGGGGTTTGCATTTTTCCCTGGATTATCCGGATAGATCACCAATCGCTCGGGATACCGTGTTGGTGCCCACCAACTTTGCAGCGCAGGATATTATTGTCAGTACGGAAGGTTAAGAACAAAGGTGACGAAGGGCAATTGCAAGACGCTCAGGGAACGACCATAGCTTGGTGCGACGGGTGAACTTCAGCGTTTGACGTGCCAGAGGTAAATGCGCAGCCAAACCCGTAACCGACGAAAATCGTCCCGTGAAACACTGTCGGGCAAGCAAATAAGATTGACCTTTGCGCCGCTCGCATGCAAGCGGAAGCGAGCCACGAGTATCCGGGAGTGAATGACCAGATCCCCAATCAGCGCTGCTCGAAACTCCACCCCATCCAGCGTGAGATACCAATCCCCCTGCCGATAGCTCAGCTTACTGGGGCCATGCTTGTGAGCTTGCCAGATGCCGTAGGCTGCCAGAGCCAACAAGGCCCAAAACAGAAACAGCACCATGCCCCACAGAGGTTGCGCCTGCAAATGAGGCGAGAGTGCAAAGGCCGAAGCCGAAGCTAAGCACACGATGAGTAAAGCCTGCCCCCAAAACAGATACCTTGATGGGCGCAAGGGCACCGGCATCAGGTAATCTGTGTTCTCTGCAGGGGTGGCTTCAGTGCTCGGCTTGGCTGGCTCTATAGTCTTCGTCAAGGCTGGTTCGGACAAGGCTCACAATCCGTTTTAAATCGGGGTCTTCAGGGTCTTGGCGATGCAGCAGCCAGGCAAACATGTCCTGATCTTCGCATTGGAGAAGGCTCCAATACCGCTCTTTATCCGCCTGTTCCAGGCCCGGATAGTGATGTTCAATGAAGGGCAGGAGAATTAGATCCAGCTCCAGCATGCCTCGGCGGCTGCCCCAAAATAAACGATTTGTATCCACGACAATACCTGTAAAACAGTGGGCTGTGCTCGACCAAAAACGCAATTGTACTCCAGAAAGCTTTAAAATGCTCACCGGGATTCTGGAGTATCGGCCAGCACGGTGCAGTTTCGGCCCTGATCTTTAGCCCGGTAGAGGGCCTTGTCTACGCGCCGAAAAAGCTCAATGTAAGATTCACCCTGCTCGCGTTCGCCCACACCCATGCTGAGAGTAACTCTTTGCCCTGGCATAGCGTCAAAGGATTGCTCCGACACCAGAGTACGAAGTTTCTCGGCTAAGGTATAAGCGTCCATCATTTGCGTCCCTGGCAAGAGAATCACAAACTCCTCCCCACCCCAACGCGCCACGCAGTCCGCTTGTCTAACATGGCGGGCCAAGAGTGAAGCAAGTTGCTTCAGGACCTGGTCCCCCACATCGTGGCCCAAGGTGTCGTTAACGGGCTTGAAGTGATCAATATCAGCGATCAGCAACGACAAAGGCCGACCACTTTCTTGATCGAATGCTTCTTGGACAGCCTCCCCGAGTCCCTGCCGGTTGAGCAGGCCGGTAAGCTCATCGTGCTGAGACAGTTCACGAAATTTGGCCTTCTCGCTCTGCAGCTGTTCAGCTTCGCGCTTGAGGTGGTCCAGGCGCTGCCGCTCCGTAGCGACACTCCGGCGTAGCTGCCAAAATTTGACACTGCCAAGTACCGCCAACCCCAGCATCCAGAACAGCATCAAGCCCGCGTACCAGCGGTCGCGCCTTATCCAGGGCCCAACCAGTTCAATATTGTTTAACTGCAACTCATGGCGACCCTCGCCCCCCGGGTAGGAGAGGTCGATTCCCACAGCCACGACATTGCGCAGGTCAACGCCGCTTAAGGCACGTGGTACGTCATACTCGTCGATCCACCACTCCGCCACATGGAATTCTTCCACCGCTAAGATCAATTTTTCTTCCATGAAACTGACGGGAATATTCGCTTGCAGGAATTTAGCGGTTTCAATATTGCCCGGTGTGGAAAAGCCGGGCTCATGATTACGGAAGTAAAAACGGAGTCTGTGCGCAGGGCCTTGATAGTCCAGATCCACGTGGAGATGGGTGTAGCGGGACAGATCCATGCCAATCTGGCCATGATTGCGTAGCTCAAAGTGAAAGCCACAAAAGGCGGTGCTGTGCTGCTCCTGAACCAAACACTCCCATTGCAAGGCATCGTAATCCAGCCAGTCCACTTCATTCCGGTCATCGGCGTATATATAGGGATCGGCGTTGACCAAAGGCTCCAGAGGCATTACCTTCTGCGGCAAGCTGTCATAGGAGACCATAGCCACCAAGGTCAGCATACAGGCCGCAAACACTCGTCCATAGGTACTGCGGCACAGGCGCGCGAGGACGGTTGTCGTAGCAAGTGATCGAGGCATGATTTCCCAACGCTGCTGGATCGACTCTGATTATCATCAGATGATAAAACTTTTCGAGAGCTAAAGGCCGCGTTGCGCCGCTTAGGGTTCTCCATCAACCAACAGTATAGGCAACAAATCTCTCTTCGGAGTAGAATCTACGCCAGCCACGCCTTCGCGCGCGGCCGAACCCCTCAATGACACGCGGTGAAGCATGCAGCAAAACCAAGCGCAACGTACAGCACCAACCTTTTTGGTCCGCCTGGAGCATCAAGGGCTACTGAGCGTTGAAGGACCAGACGCCGGCAAATTCCTGCAGGGACAACTCACCTGCGATGTGCGTGAGTTAGTGCCCAATCACAGCCAGTTGGGGGCGCAGTGCAACCTGCAGGGCCGAATGATGAGCACCTTCCGCCTGCTCCAAGACCGCGAGGATCGGTTCATTTTGAGGATGGCCGACGGCCTGCTTGAACCAACACTGGCGGCGCTGAACAAGTACATTGTATTTTCCAAAGCCAGCCTCCGAAATCTCACCGATGATTACACTCAAGTGGGAGTTGTGGGCCCACAGGCGCGCGCCCTACTATCCGCCTGCATAGGCGGTGTGCCGGAGCAGGACGGAGACTGGCTGGAAGACTCCGGTCACCTGATCATTAGGCTGGGCGAAAACCGTTACGAGTGCTGGCTAGAAGCCCAATCCGCCTCTCCCGTGCTCGCTCAGCTGGCATCACACTGTCAGCCAGGGGACCAGAATCTCTGGACCTTGCAGGACATTCGCGCCGGTTGGGCGGAGGTACAGCCGAACACCCGAGAGATATTCACCCCACAAGCACTGAATTATCCACTGGTCGGCGGCGTCAGCTTTCGCAAGGGCTGCTATACCGGCCAGGAAGTGGTGGCTCGGTTGCATTACAAAGGCAAGCTCAAGCGGCACATGTACCGAGTCGGCTTCTCTTGGCCGGAGCAAGCTCCGCTACCCGAACCGGGAGACACACTGGCGGGGGATGGAGAGCGCGAGGTGTTGGGCCAGTGCATTTTGGCCGCCCGGGGCGAAGACGGCATGGTGGAGGCTCTGGTAGTGATGAATGACAGCACAACCACACGGGAAGATCTGGAATTTAAACGGCAAAAATTACGCCTATTGCCGCTTCCATATGCTATACCTAAGGGTGATTGATAGTACGCCGCTGCCACAGAACCAGGATACGTAATGAGCCGAGTTGCCGAGAGAGTTCGCGAAGACATTATTCAAGCCATCGAAACCGACAACATGGTACTTCCGACCCTCCCGGAAGTGGCCCTGCGCGTGCGCGAAGTGGCAGAAGATCCCGACGCCGACATTGCCACCCTGGCTCGGGTCATCGGCTATGACCCGGCCCTGAGCGCTCGTATAGTGCGCGTCGCCAACAGCCCTCTGCTTAGAGCCAGTCAAATCATTGAGGATCTAAAAAGCGCTTTGATGCGTCTAGGCCTGGAATACACCTGTAACATCGCCACTGGCCTAGCCATGCAACAGATGTTTCAGGCCACCTCCGATCTGGTAGATGTCCGCCTGCGCGCCGCCTGGAGCCGCTCCAGTGAAGTGGCTGGCATTAGCCACGTACTGTGTAAGCACTACACCAAACTGCGTCCCGATCAGGCGATGCTGGCCGGTCTAGTGCATCAAATTGGGGTTCTGCCCATCTTGGCCTACGCCGAGGAACATCCATCGCTCCTAATCGACAGCCTGACGCTCGACCGAGTGATCGATGAACTCCATGCCCCGCTGGGAGATATGATTCTACAGGTCTGGAAATTTCCCAGCGAAATTACCCAAATACCCACCCAGCATCTGGATTTCCAGCGCAAAAGCAATAAGGTCGACTACGCAGACATTGTGACCGTGGCGCTATTGCAAAGTCACATGGGCAGCGCCTCGCCCTTAGGCCAAGTAGATTGCTCCAAGGTAACGGCCTTTGAACGACTGGGGATGGACCCGGATATGCAAATCACCGAGGCGGCGGGCCTAAACGCCGATGTAGAGGCTGCGGTGGAACTGCTCCGCTAGCGTTACTTACGCATAGAGTTTGCGGACTTCTTCCGCGAGTATTTTTGCACCCTGCTCTATCCGAGCCGGGTCCTGGCAATAGGTGACCCGAATACACTCGTGACTATGCGCCCACTCATCTTCCAAACCCAAAAAAAAGTGGTGCCCCGGCACTACAAGTACGCCACGCTCTTTTAAGGTCTCATAGAGTTGCTGGCACGGTATCGGTAAGCCTTTGAACCAAAGCCAGAGAAAAATCGCGCCTTCTGGCTTGTGGATAAAACACGGCAAACCTTCCAGGTGTCTCTGGAAAATATTCAAGGCCTGCTCCATACGCATTCGATAGAAAGGCTGCACCACCTCCCGACTGAGCCCCAGCAACTGACCGTTGGCTAGTAGCTGGCGGGCTATGGCCGGCCCAAAATTGCCGCTGGCCAGATTCAAGACCGTGTTAGCGCGAGTAAATGCCTGAATGATTTCCGGTCTGGCAATAACCAATCCGGTGCGCGCACCCGGCAATCCCAGTTTGGACAAACTCAATACCAAAATCGTGTTGTCGTTCCAGTGCGGGCGTACCGCCTCAAAAACAATATTTGGAAAGGGTAAACCATAGGCGCCATCCACTATGAGCGGCACCTCTTGAGCTCTGGCCAGTTGATCCAGACGCGCCATTTCGTCGTCGGTGAGAACGTTGCCGGTAGGATTGGTTGGGCGCGACAAACACAGAGCCCCCGTGCTCTCATCAATCTGCAGCTGGTCAAAATTTACCCGGTACTTGAACAGGCGATCGGGTAACATTTCAATACTCGGTCGCGCTGCTCGAAACAGGTTCGGGGCCAAGCCCAGGTCCGCATACCCGAGATACTCCGGTGCCAGCGGCAATTGAATGTGACGGGTACCGCCTGCATCGCCCGCTTCGCCACCAAACAGATTAAACAACACAAAAAACGCCGACTGACTGCCATTAGCCAGGGCAATGTTATCTCGGGTGAGAGGCCAGCCGTACTCTCTTGACAGCAGGCTCGCCAGATCATCCAGCAGCCCGGCTTCACCTTGTGGCGGCTGGTAGACCCCCAACATTTGCTGCCGCAACAGCGGGTCCTCAAGGGCGCCTTGCAGTGCCGCGTGCAATGCGATTTCCACGGCGGGAATGGCGGCCGGGTTGCCGCCGCCCATAAAGATCATATCCGGATTGACCCGCAGGGCATCCCCTAGATCTTCCATTAGGGTGACAATGCCCGCCTCGGCGGTGATTTTTTCACCAAATCGCGACAGCCTCACCATCAAGCGTGCGCCTCTTGCTGGGCATCGTTTTCTCGCGATAGCACATCGAAAGCCTCCGCGAGGGTAATATCTAACTGCTCACGGGTGAAATCGCCGATTCTGCCAAACCGCTGGGCGAAACTCTCGTACCAGGGTACTTGCGCCAATTCCTCCGGCAGTCGCAAGCCCAGCAACGGCATACCAATGGTTGTTGCCAATTGGTTTAACGTAAACTTATGCAAATCCCGACACAGTACAAAGTTGCCATGACTGGTGGCAGCAATGATGTGTTTACGCTGTAGCGTTTCCACCAGACGTTGCCACTGCGCCGTCGAAAGGCCCAGCTCTAGTATTTCCTGCCCTCTCATCTCGTCGCCCTTGGCGGCGCGCTCATGAAAGTGCCACAGAATCAACAGCGCCGCCACCAAATCGGGGTAACCCCGGGCCCGAATCGAGACTTGGTACATTCCGATGGTATGTACCAGGATCCCACCGATCAAGACCGTCAGCCAACTGATGTTCAGCCACAATAAAAACAGCGGCACGATCGCAAAAGCACCGTAGATGTTGGTAATGGCAGAATGAGTCACAATCAAACCGAACACTACCTTCAGAACTTCAAAGGTTAAGGCCGTGCTCACCCCACCGATCAGCGCGTGACGGAAAGGCACCTTGCAGTTGGGTACCGCCGTAAACAACAACGTAAAACCCAAGGTGGTTAACACAACGGGCGTCAAGCCAAACAACCAGGTAAGCCAACCGAGTGCTTCATATTCATCCACAAACAACCGGAAGGACATCAGATACGTGCTCATGGCAAGCCCCGCGCCCAGCAGCAAAGGACCCAAGGTTAAAACCGCCCAGTAGAGCAAAAACTTGGAAATACCGGACCGGCCCCGCAGACCGCCCCAGATGGAATTGAAGTTTTTCTCGATATTGGAGAGCATCAAATACGCAGAGCCCACCAGGAATACCACGCCCACTACGGTCAGGCGCCGGGCCTGCTCAGTAAACTCACGCACATACCCGAGCACTTCCTCGCCGGTTTCGGGGACCATGTGGGCGAACACCATTTCCTGCATTTGTTCGCCCACATTCCGGAATGCAGGTATGGCGGTGAACATAGAGTAAGTCACCGTCATTAAAGGCACCAATGCAAACAAGGTGACGTAGGTCAAAGATGAGGCACTTTTCAAACAATCGTGCTGCTTCAGCTGGTCCAGAACCAGCTGACCAAAGCGTAGCCCGTGTTGTTTAAGTACTGGCCAATCCGGCATTGCTTTATCCTTTGATGGGTAGAAGTGCCGCTGCGCGCGTCAACAAGGTACACTGGCGGAACTTTCAAATTTAACATCGCATTTGCGATATAGCAGACTGTTTGACAAACAGAGAGTACCTGAAGATGACCATGACACTCTATCACAACCCTCGTTGCTCTAAGTCCCGCCAGGCGCTTGCTCTGCTCCAAGAGCGCGGCGCAGAGCCAACCGTTGTTCGCTACCTGGAGACACCAATGGATGCGCCATCCCTACAAACCTTGCTGCAGTGCCTGGGCATCGGCGCCCGGGATTTGTTGCGCACGGGCGAACCCGAGTATAAGGACCTGAATCTCGCCGACGAGACAAGTGAGCAGGCATTGATCAACGCCATGGTCGACCACCCCAAACTGATAGAGCGCCCGATTCTAGTGAGCGGAAAACGCGCGGTAATCGGTCGCCCACCCGAGCGAGTCTTGGAACTCCTTGAGAGTTCAGCTTCGCGCGGGTAAATAGAGGTGCCCCGCACAATACTGTAGAATCCACGTTTTACCGCCTCATCAACAAGAGAGCTTTATGCCAGAGCCCTATCTTCTCGTCCTCTACTATAGCCGCTACGGGGCTACCCGGGAAATGGCTCAGCAGATAGCCCGCGGCAGCGCCCATGTCGGTGGCATTGACGTGCGTGTGCGCACTGTGCCTGCTGTCTCCCCCACCACGGAAGCGACAGAAGCGGCCGTTCCAGAGCAAGGTGCGGTTTATTGCACCTTGGACGACCTACAGCACTGCTCCGGCTTGATATTGGGCAGCCCGACCCGCTTCGGAAACATGGCGGCGCCGCTGAAACACTTTTTGGATTCAACCGGAAGCTTGTGGGTCAATGGCGATTTGATCGACAAACCCGCTGCCGTATTCACATCCAGCTCAAGCATGCACGGTGGCCAGGAGAGCACGCTGTTATCCATGATGCTACCGCTGCTGCATCAGGGGATGGTGCTTGTGGGGCAGCCTTACGATGAACCCGCCCTGAGTAATACCCAAAGCGGCGGAACCCCCTATGGCCCTTCGCACTTGGCCAGCGGCCCGCACCCGGAAAAGCTCACCGAGGACGAGGTCACACTCTGCCGAGCCCTGGGCGAGCGAATGGCGCGACTGTCTTTACAGCTTGACTCGAGAAACACCCCATGAACAAAGAGCCCAACATCACGGCGGATGACGCACCGCTTTTGTATCGAAAATTATCTGTCGCCCGCGCGCTTGCGCTAACCAGCTATGTGGCGCTGCTATTGCTGTTTACCTCCACAAACATTATTCGGCCAGAGGGTGGGCTCACCCTCTGGCTGCTGCAATGCGTGCCCCTGCTCATCTTCGCGCGCGGCCTGATGCAGCAGCGCCACCGCACTTACAGTTGGTTGTGTTTCGTTATCTTGATCTATTTCACTTGGTCGGTGACCAATGTGATGTCACCACTGAGTTTTTGGCGTGACTGGCTGGTGGTGATACTCTCTGTTGTACTGTTTGTCTCCGCGATGTTGGCCAGCCGCTGGCTACAACATTGGCAGTACTGGCAAAGCCGCCAGCTTACGTAAATACCGACTTTTAAAAGGACATTGCTGTGGCTCACGAACACGCTCCAAGCGCCCCTGGGTTGTTGCGCCGAATTTTCGGCGCCATAGGTCGCCTGTTTACCTGGATACGGGTAACAGTACTCAACATACTGTTTTTGGTTTTACTCATTGCGGTGATTCTCGCTCTCGCGCCGACTCCAACCGTTCCCCTACCGGCGGAGTTTGCGGTACACCTCAATCCCACCGGCGTTCTGGTGGACGAGAAGACTCCGATTGACCCCATGGACTTAATCCTTCGGGGCGCCGAGGTAGAGCAAGACGAAACCTTGGTGCGGGATCTTATTCGCACTATTGACGGTGCGGCGCGCGATCCCAGAGTGACCGGCCTTGTGTTGGATTTGCAAGACTTGGTCGGCGGAGGTATCAGTAAGCTCGAAGAGGTGGGCGCCGCTCTGACACGCTTCAAAGCATCCGGAAAACCCATAGTGGCCACCGGGGAGATGCTGACTCAGGAGCAATACTATCTAGCCAGTTACGCGGATCACATCTATCTGCACCACATGGGAATGGTGTTACTCACAGGCTATGAAAACTACCGACACTATTTTCGGGAAACGCTGGAAAAGCTAGGCGTCAACGTGCATGTCTTCCGCGCCGGCAAGTACAAGGATTTTATCGAACCCTTCACACGGGACAGCATGTCGGATGAATCCCGCCAGCACATTTCCCAATGGCTCAACCAACTCTGGAGCGTGTATACCAGCCGGATTGAAACGCTGCGAGGACTGCCCAGCGGGGCCATCAACGATTTTATCAACCATATGCATGAGCAATTGCATGAGGTAAACGGAGACAGCGCGCAGTTGGCTTTACAGTCGGGTTTGGTGGACAGCGTACTGACTCGCCAAGAAATACAGGCGGCGTTGATTAAACAATTCGGGCCGAGCACGATTGGCGAAGGTTACAACGGTATCGGATACGATGCGTATCTGAATGACCTGCATCGGCGCGCCGAAACGTCAGCCAATAAGATCGGCCTGATTGTGGCGCGTGGCGCCATTATGGATGGTCAACAGCCGGACGGAAGCATTGGCAGTGAAACTTTTGTTGAACAAATCCAGCAAGTGCGCGCGGACCCTAACATCCGAGCCCTGGTGGTGCGTATTGACAGTGGTGGTGGCAGCGCCTTTGCCTCAGAAGTGATTCGCGCCGAGCTGGAGGCTCTGCGCGCGGAGGGAACGCCGGTACTGATTTCTATGGGCAGTGTCGCTGCCTCTGGAGGTTATTGGATCGCGGCCGGGGGCGACGAAATCTGGGCCACGCCCACCACATTAACCGGCTCTATTGGCGTATTTGGTGCCGTGCCTACCTTTGAAGACAGCCTGAAAAAGCTGGGAATCACCACCGACGGCTTGGGCACCACCGATTTGGCGGGTGCCATGCGCGTGGATCGCCCGCTCAGCCCTCAGGCGGAAACTCTGATTCAACAAAGCGTCGACCACATATACGCACGCTTTGTAGCTCTGGTTTCTGAAGCCCGCGGCATGGAACCCATGGAGGTGGATTTGATAGCTCAAGGCCGCGTATGGAGTGCTGATATGGCACGGGAACTGGGCCTAGTGGACCACTTGGGCAACTTGGACGAAGTAATCGATGCGGCCGCGCAGCGCCTAGATCTGGATGATTACGAGGTAACCTTAATTACCCGTCGCCTAACACCTCTGGAAGCATTGCTGCGGCAACTGCAACCCCGAGCATCAGCCATGGTCCCCCAAAGCCTGTCCACTCGCTGGTTAGGCTCGGAACTGGAACAACATTTGTCACCAGCGCTGGAGCCCATTAAGGTGCTTCAACAAATGAATGACCCTCGCGGTATTTATGCGCGCTGCATGGAGTGTGTAGCGCCCTAGCCCACCGATACAGCGCCGACCATTGGCGCATCAGCAGGTTGTTGGACAACCGTCGTTGCCCAACAACCTGCTAATCTCCCCGCACGTAACGCTGACTTAACCGAGTCATTCCCATCACAACCAGTCCCACCAATAACCACACCGGATGGACTACCAGGGCCAGGAACAACCCATCGAGCAACGCCATACCCGCTATCATCCAGGGAATCAGCGGAAAGTTCAGGTCGGTTGGGCGGCTGTTTTCCCAGCGTGCAACGACTGTTACTGCCAAGGTATAGATCATCTGCAACACACCGATAATCCATACTAGCCCGGGTACTTCGCCCACTAAAGCGGTCGCAGCCACCAGGTAAACACCCAAGCGAGTCAACGACATCAAGAACACTGTGCTCCAGTGGCGTTTGTGCAATCCATCATAGAGCACAATTACGACCAGCAAACCCAGACCGGCCAGAGCACCAAGATGACTGGGCGCCAGCGACAAAAATACAAATCCGGAAGCAAACAACCCCAGGGTTAAGGTTGTCGCCAGTCGAACGGTAATTCTACCGGAGGGAATGGGCCTATAGGGCTGGCGCTGGGCGTCCCAATGCCGATCAAACACGTCGTTAAGGCTCATGCCGCCCGCGTAAAAACATGAAAGGGCCAGCATGACAATGACCACGGCGCTTACACTGAATGTTTGCTCAGTGAGGGCGGCACTGATCAAGGCTGCCGAAACCACATTCATCCAGACAGTGGGCAAATTACTGACACGACAAAGAGTGAGTAATGTTTTTACCTTGGGCATGATGGACTCTTTAAGCGTTGTTTTTGTTTGTGAGGGGGACTGAGCGCTTGCTTCGTCAAAAACAGATGATCGGCCAAGAAACGTCGCTGACCGATTCACGTCCAGCATCCATGCCCAACGTTAGTTTTTGTGGTTCTACTCGAAAAGATGTTTCAACATCAAGTCGCAGACATCCGTCGCAGGGACTCGACCTTTAGCCTGGGGTAGCAGCTGAGGCTCTGTACTCATGAGAATGGGGATGCTGTGCGGCGAACCATCGCTCACACCATGGGAGCCCTTTACCAGGTCCGGCTCTACGGCAATCACATCCAATACATAACGGAAGCCGAGTTTTTTCTGCGCCAGACGTTGAGCCACTTTCAGTTTCGGAAAGGTCAGCTCCGGGTCCAAAAACAATTCGCAGGGATCGTAGCCGGGCTTCTTATGAATTTCCACTTGATGGGCATAATCCGGCGCACGCCTCTTATCCTGCCAGTAGTAGTAGGTGAACCAACTGTCCGGCTCGGCCAGCAATACCAGCTCGCCGCTGCGTTCGTGATCCAAGCCCAAACTCGCCTGCTCGGTTTTATCCAACACTTCGGCGATGCCCGGCACCTGATCGAAGACAGCTCGGACGGCGGCAATGTCGTCGGGATTGTGGATGTAGATGTGCGCAATCTGGTGATCCGATACGGAAAAAGCGCGGCAGGTGTCAAAATCTAAATACTCTCTGCCCAGATCCACTTTTAGAGATAGCATGCCTGCCTCTCGCAGCAACCGATTCGGGTGTACTGCTCGCGTGACCTTTTGGATGCCGTATTCGGACAACACCATAACCCGGCAGCCTTGTCCCTGAAAATAATTCAGTAGATCGCCCACCACCGCATCAATTTCTTCCAGATCCTGACCTACATCGCCCTCGGGGCCATACTTCTGTAAGCCGTAGTCCAAGTGAGGCAGATAGACCAACTGCAAACTGGGCCGATGCTTTTCTTCCACATATTTGGCTGCATCGGCAATCCACTGACTGGATTTGATGCTGGTGGCAGGCCCCCAAAAATTAAATAACGGAAACTGCCCGAGCTTTTGAGTCAACTCTTCGCGCAGCTCCAATGGATAGGTGTAACAATCAGGCAGCTTGCGCCCGTCCGCCAGATACAGCGGGCGCGGCGTCAAGGTGATATCGGCAGTAGTGGCCATAGCGTGCCACCAAAACGTGTTACTGCAAGTAAACTCCGGATCCCGCTCTTTAGCCAGATCCCACACTTTGGGTGACTGAATCAATCGGTTGCTCTGGCGCCACAGCCAAACTTCATTCATTTCCCGAAAGTACCAGCCGTTACCCACAATACCGTGCACTTTAGGTGGTTTGCCTGTGAGGTAAGTGGCTTGCGCCGAACTGGTCAGGGCGGGAATGACCGGCTCAATATCGGCACTGTGATCAGCCAGTTTGTTCAGGTTTGGGGTATGGGCACCCAGCAAAGCCCGGGTTAGGCCCACAACATTAATAACGACTGTTCTGTGCATATATTCTCCGCGTGGACAGCGTGTATTTAGCGACTCGGCTCGGCCGTTAAGGGAACTGGTCACCCCTATCATCTAGAGTGCCATCGACGGAGGTTGGGGTAGCGCTTCCGAAACACGCCGTAAATCCATCCCTGGAGGCTCGGACACCGCATCCATGCGGTGTACGGTCTCGGAATCACTACCCCAACCTCCCTTGGCAACGTCACTTCGAACTTGCCTAAACAGAGCGCCAGGATTGAATTCCGTATTGAGGACAGGGAAGTCGGTAGCGCCTTTGGCAACCCTCGCGTCATGGATGACGCGCGGGAGCTACAGGGAGGTATTCACCGCGTTTGTCAAAGGCGCTACCGACTTCGCTGGCCGACTATCTTAGTGGCACCAAAACCTCGGGCGTTCACCCACAAATCGTAACAGACAGTAGTCACTCAGGACCCCGCGCCAATGGACGTGGATACTTACGTTAAACTGAATGAAAGTCCTTATGTAGACCTTCAGCCACCCAATCCAACTCACGAGCAATACTTTTGCCCACCGAGTCAGTGCGCAAGTGTTCAGGCAAGACACCGAAACTGTAGGTTTCCACTTCCAGCGGAATCTCCGGCCCTAACCTGGGCAAAAACTCACGCAAAAAATCCTGGGTGGTGCCGCAGTCACCCAAGTGCTCCAAAAAAATTGGCACATGAAAGTGAACGCGGCACTCATCAACCTGTGCACCCGTATCCAAAGCCAACGTAAACTCAGGTAAATCCGGATAATGTTTTAACTGACCATCCGGTTGGCGAGCCACCGCTTGATGCAAATACACCGGTTCATCAAACTTCAACAGGCGACGAATTTCGCCTTCAGTGACAGCACGCAATGCACTGGATACCTGCACCTTGGCAATGGGTATCTGCGCCTGCTCCAACCGCTGCAAGCATTCTACAGGGTCTTCAAACTCCACCGCCTGATGACAGCAATCGAAACACAGACCCAGATGCTCATTTTCCTGAACACTCAGGTGCGGACGCAAACGTTGGAAAAATTCAATCACTTCCGACGTGGTTTCCAGCACGCACGCCGGCTCCGGCTCGATGGCCAGCATAATTTTAATGCCGGAACGCGCTTTCAACTCGACAAAATGAGCAAGCACCTCGCGAATATTCGCGAACACCCCGTCCCAGTCGCCAGAAACAAAACCTTGTTTGAAAGCCACGGGCACCGTGGAAATGGAAATGGTGTGCGCATCCGGCTGCATCAAAGTGGCCAGATCGCCCAGGCGTTTGGTGTAGGCTACCCGCTCCGGCTGGCGCCAGTCGGGCAGATAAACACGCTCTTTCACTTTTTGGCCGTGAAAGGCGCCATACGGAAAACCGTTAATGGTCAGCAAATAACAATCGTGTTTTTCACACCAGGCACGAAAGGTATCAATGGCCGCTTGATCCATTTCGCTGACGGCCTGGTGGGACAGCCGCAACCCCAAAGGAAAAGGGCTTTGTTTTGCGCCGGACTGAGTCACCAGGGACTTTACATCCAGGGCGTGACTTTCCAGATTGTGCATCACATCCGCCCAGGATTCACCCGGGTGGATGTTACTGCAATAGGTCAGAGCGGCCATTCATCCTCCAACAGGCGGCGACGACAGTCTTGCATGGTGGCCAGATCAATGTGGTCCACCTCTTCAGCCTTACCTGCGGAAAGTAACAAAGTAATGCATAGCCGACCACCCAGATGCTCACGAAAACCTTCCAGCGCTGTTTCAATGTCGAGCGCCTCCAGAGCCGGGTGAGTCAGATTAAACCCCACACCTTCCAAGGTGGTGCGAATGCGGCCTAAGGTATCCGAATCAATCGTACCCCGAGCGTGAGAATAGAGGGAGTCCAATGCGATACCGATGGCGACGGCCTCACCGTGACGCAATTCGGAGCCGGACAGTTCTTCCAAACGGTGTGCGCACCAGTGGCCAAAATCCAGTGGCCGCGCACTGCCCTGCTCAAAGGGATCACCGCTGGTGCGAATGTGCTCCAAGTGCAGTTCGGCGCAACGGGTGATCATGTACTCCATGGCGTCTGGCTCAAATTTTGCCAAACGTTCTCGAGTATCATGCAACCAATGAAAAAACTCACCGTCGCGAATCAAGGCTACTTTGACCGCTTCGGCCATGCCGGCAACACATTCGCGGGCAGGCAAACTGTTGAGCAAGTCAAAATCGTTGATTACCGCAAAAGGCGTGGCGAAAGTGCCCAGGTAGTTTTTGCGGCCACGGTAATTGATGGCGTTCTTCACACCGATGCCGGCATCGTTTTGCGCCAGCACCGTGGTGGGCATGCGAATCAATCGAATACCTCGGTGAGCGGTCGCCGCTGCATAACCAATAGCATCGATCACCGCACCGCCGCCGATCACTAGAGCGAAACTGTGCCGGTCGATTTTGTCGGTTTGGGTGCGTTGATAAAACTCATCCACTTCTACGGGATCGGATTTGCTGATCTCGCCACCGCGCACCATCAGCGGCGGTTCAATCAAGGTCAATCGCTCGGCGTGATGTCGCGCATACTCGCGCAACCGCTCTATTAAATCCGGATTGCCTTTCAGAACTTCATCGTCAATTACCGGTAACACCCGGTGCGGACCCGCACCAGCGCGGGTCACGATATCGACCAGTAGGGAATTGTCAGTGTCCAGTGTGCCCCGATCGAAGCACACCGGAAAGTCGTGCGTCATGGTAAACGCTTGGTTGATTTGCCGCATAGACTGCTGAAGCTCTCGAATCAGTTGGGGACCGGCTTGTCGACACGCGGCTTCTGGCCACGCAGGATAGAGCTGTCGTTGTAGGATTGACGCTGGTCAATCACCGGGTCCTTGGCTAATTCGTCGCGGTCAATTTGCCCGGATTGAGCATAGGCCTCCAGGGCGTTGCCCCACGTCGTGAGCTCGATGGCCTTGGGATCAATACCCCCTTTCTGCATTAAATAAGCAGTTTTGGGCACAGACAGAGGGTCACTCACACCCCAGTCCGCAGAGCTGTCCACGATGATGCGCTCCGGTCCGTAGCGGCGCACCACTTCAACCATGCGCTCGGAGCCCATTTTGGTGTTTGGGTAAATGGTGAAAGCCGCCCAGGCGCCGGAGCTAAGCACATCTTCCACGGTCTCTTCGTTGTTGTGGTCGATGACCAGCTTGTGCATGGGCACGCCGATTTCCCGCGCCACATCGATAGAACGAAGAACGCCGTTTTTCTTGTCCCGGTGGGGCGAGTGCACCATGACCACCATGTCGTGATCTACGGCAAACTGCAATTGGGCTTGGTAGATACGCTCTTCCGCCTGTGTCATTTCGTCATAGCCGATTTCACCAATGGCGACCACGCCTTCTTTTAGCGCGAACTCCGGCAATATTTCCATCGCCTCCCGAGCCAAGCCTTCGTTGTTGGCCTCTTTGGAATTAATGCCAATGGCGCAGTAGTGGGCAATACCAAACTGTGAAGCGCGAAAACGCTCCCACCCCACCAGACTGGCAAAATAATCGATAAAGCTGCCCACGTTGGTGCGTGGCTGCCCCATCCAAAAGGCGGGTTCAACCACGGCCCGTATGCCGGCTTCGGCCATGGCCTGATAGTCGTCCGTGGTGCGGCTGCTCATATGAATGTGGGGGTCAAAATACTTCATAATCGGTCTCTTTTACGAAAACTCGGGGTAGTCGGCCCGGTGTATTGGCTTAGTTGTGCCCGTCGGAGAACAATGGGGCAAACTGTTCTTGATCATATGCGCCGTCAAGGGCGCGCTGTAGTTGCTCGCGCACGGCGTGGTCTTCTTCACGGCGCAGCTGTTCTAGCAAACAATCCGTCCGTTCCGCACGGGCCAGCGCCAGCCCCATGGCCCAACGCTCTGAAGGTTCAGCCGATGGCCAGTGACTGACGATCAGATCTTCGATCCGCTGGTCCTCGTGAGGCCCCAAACATAACCATAACCCCATGTGAAAAGGTCGGCCAGCGCTGGCGCGCTCGGCGGCCCAGTCCAACGCCATGCGCGTCAATTCCGGCGTCATTCGGGAATCCAACCCCGCAATACGGTAGAGGGGTAAATCCAGAAAGAGTGCCTTAATGACCAGCTGATGCCAGGCCGTGTCGTCAAAATGATTCACAGGAAAGGGGGAGTCAAGGGCAACGGCCTCGAACACGGTCAGCATATTGGTGCGGCAGGCCTCGGCGGCACGCCAAACAAAGCGCTCCCCTTTAGGAAGAAGTGGCAGGCTGCGGTACAGGGCACAGGTCTCGCCCTCATCGGCGAAACGAAACAGGGATTCGAAATCCTCGGCAAACCGATCTTCTTCCAGGTCCGGCCTGGCTAGAATTAGATTTACCCTTAATAGCTCCAATCGATTCCAGGCACGGGGGCTCCATCCGGGCAGAGCGCCTTCAGCAGCAGCCAGTTCCGAAGCTGTCAGCTCTATGGGCTGACGTCTGGCATGGCGGCTGGCCAGGGCAAGTAGCTTGGCAAACGCCTGCCCTGAGGCACCCTCGCCCAGTTCGGCCCGCGCCTTATCCCAAAAGGCGCGGCCACTGTCGCTCAGACGCTCCTCCAGCAATTTCTGTAATAACTCGCGAACCACTGCCGTTACCTATTCATCATATAATTAGACGCGGGATTATACGTAAACCTCACAGGGTAATCGAGTAGCCCTTCAAAGGTAACCCCTCCTTGAGTAAGAAAGGGTAAGGAAAGGGCCTGGTTTAGGGGGACAGGGAAGCCAGAACGAAAAAGCCCGCCAAATGTGGCGGGCTTTTGGCTTTTGAGGTATGGCGCACTCGGGAGGATGGACTGGCGCACATCCTTGTGCGCCACCCTGCGGGCGCCTGCTGCGGTCCAGCTCGCTCCCGGCGAGCTGTCGAACCTGCAGAGATTCTCACCCGCCCGAATGCATATAAAAAAACCCTGCCTCTTTCGAGGCAGGGTTTGTATATGGCGCACTCGGGAGGATTCGAACCTCCGACCGCTCGGTTCGTAGCCGAGTACTCTATCCAGCTGAGCTACGAGTGCGTTGTGACGAGGCGCGTATACTAGTGATCCTGCTTCCGCGCGTCAAGTGGTTGAATTGAAAAAGTTATTTGTGCACTAATCAGTGCTGTCAGCGAGACTTCGAAAGTGGCATCTAGTTTTTTCGTTCTAGTGGGGCGCTCTATGGTAGCCCGCCTGGCAGCGGGGTAAGGGGTTCTGGAAACGCAGTAAACACATCCGTGTGGCTCCTGCGCGCCGTCCTTGGCGCGAAGGTTCCAAAACCCCTTACCCCACTCCCAGGCTCCGTGCTGACATCAAGTTCAGTGGTTTAAATTCACCTTCCACTCGAATGAGAGCGCACTCCTCGTCCAACCCTGCTCGGAGTAGCGAAACAGCCTCGAATGGCACCGAGGGCGGCTGGGGAGTCTATTCCGGAACCCTCGCGCCATGGAAGGCGCGCGGGAGCCACACGGATGTGTTTACCGCGTTTCCGGAACAGACTCCCCAGCCGCCAAGACTCGAAACTCGTGCCCGACTTAAATGGAGAGCCCAATCATACGAGCATAAAAAAACCGCCCACTAGGGTGCGGTTTTTGTATGGCGGTGAGGGAGGGATGTACCAGGGCACTTCCATGTGCCCTGCCCCTTCGGGGCGCCTTCGGCGGTACCGATCGCTCCAGACGATCGGTCGAACCCGGCGAGGGGTCTCACCCTTCCCTCACCGCCATAAAAAAACCGCCCCACTAGGGGGCGGTTTTTGTATGGCGGTGAGGGAGGGATTCGAACCCTCGAACGGTTGCCCGTTACACACTTTCCAGGCGTGCGCCTTCAGCCACTCGGCCACCTCACCGTAAACTTGTTGTTACTGCTTCGCAATCAGCCTGGAGCCCGGACGCGAAGGGCCGCTAATGTACACAAGTGGAGGGGCAAACGCAACGTCAGTTGGGAGGCCAAGCCGTAAAAAACTTGTCCACATCAACCTCTTTTGGTGTGGGTGGGGATTTCACTGGAGTACCGAGATACAGGTAGCCGACGATCTGCTCTGAGGGCGTTAAGCCCAGGCCCTGTATGACCTTTGGATGGCTCGCCATGGCCCCCGTGCGCCAGAAGGCCCCGACACCCAATGCATAGGCGGCCACTAGCATGTTCTGCACAGCCGCTCCTGTGGCTACCACCTGTTCCCACTCGGGCACCTTGGGGTGCTCTTGGCACGTGGCAATGGCGACCACAATCATCGGCGCTCGCAGCGGTTTTTTGCGCAGGGACTCCACCGCTTTTTCGGGCATCTCCGGGTCGTCGCTCAGAGCGGCGGCAACGAACAAATCCCCCAGCTTTCTCAACCCATCGCCTTCAATCACCAGAAAGCGCCACGGTTGCAGGTGTTTGTGGTCAGCGGCACGGGTCGCGGCCCTGAAGATGGCCTCGCGCTGAGTTAGGTCAGGCGCGGGTTCGGTGACTTTGGCTACCGAAACTCGGCGATGCAAGGCAGCAATGGCGTCCATGGTCTATCCTGTAAATAGCGCATTAAGTAAGGGCGCCATTGTGCCCCGCAGGGAAATGGGGGCGCAAGTCCAAGGACTACCCTCGCTCCGGCAGCAAAGTAGACATTCCAAGCAAAAAAACGTCTAATAGACCTCAGTTTCGTCACTGGAACCGCAGGCGCCTTCTGGTGATATAACGATAAGGTTTCTGACAACAATGACAAACAGACCTCCTACCATTGCGCCCCAAGCGGAATCACCCCTGCAGCAGTACTATTTTCGCGCTCTGATTTGCTTTGCCGCTGCTGGCACCCTGGCCTCCTATGTAGACTGGTCAGAGATGGACCCCTTGTACTTGGGGACCATTATCTTTCTTTTGTTGTACACCTACTTTACTTACCACTTTACGCATAAGCTTCCCGCGGAGCGCCTGAAAAAGGCCACGCGCTGGCTCTCTTACGCGGATGCCGCCCTGATCGGCATGGTCCTTAGTCTTACCGACTTCAGCTTGCTGCCACTGGCTTTGTTTCTCACCATGATCCAGTTTAATGCCCTGCTCAGTGGTGGGGTGCGTCGATGGGCGGAGGACAATGCGGCATTCGTATGCGGGGTTTTACTCAGTTTTACTGTGCACCAGCCCCAGTGGGTGTTCAGCAGCAGCATCGAAATCAGCGCCGCCAGTCTGATTGGTATTATCACTTACTTCCTCGCCTATGCTCTGTATATGCACCAGCGCATTCATAAGCTCACACTGAGCCAAAAACAGCTGGAAAGCGAACAAAAGTGGCACAAGATCCGCGCCTACAAATTATCGCGCTACTTGCCACCCCCGGTGTGGCGAGCCATCAACCAGGGCAAGGACCACATGCTTCTGGCTGAACGCAAAAAAATTACCGTGTTCTTTTCCGACATAAAAAACTTTAGCCAGCTCTCGGAAGAGATGGAGGCGGAAGCACTCACAGAGCTGCTCAACCACTACCTGACCGAGATGTCCAAAATTATTACCCATTTCGGCGGCACCATCGATAAGTTTATGGGTGACGGCATCATGGTCATGTACGGGGACAGCAACAGCAAGGGCGTAAAAGTCGATTGCATGAATGCGCTGTCCATGGCCATCGCCATGAAGAAGAAAATGAAATCTCTGCAACAGGAATGGTACAACCAGGGCATTAAAAAACCCCTGCAGATCCGTATGGGACTGAATACCGGCTACTGTACCGTGGGCACCTTCGGCACCTCGAGCCACCTGGACTACACCGTGTTGGGGACTCACGTGAACCTGGCCAGCCGCTTGGAATCGGCTGCCGAACCCGATGAAATTCTGATTTCCCACGAGACGTGGTCCCTGGTAAAAGACGCGATCATGTGTCGGGACAAGGGTGAAATTGCCGTGAAAGGCTTTAGCCACCCAGTCAAGGTGTATCAGGTGGTGGACTTCCGCAAAGATCTGGGCAAGAACCAAAGCTACTTCGAAGACCGGGCCGAGGGTTTCACCATGTACCTGGACTTGGAAAAGGTGCGCAACTACGAGAAAGGCAAAGTTATCCGCGCACTAGAAACCGCTGCGGAAAAGCTCAAGGACAAAGTGATTACGTAGAGCACTCCCCTACTGCCTCACCAGGCGCACAGGCTCCGGCGTCGCATGCGGATCGGTACTGCGAAACGGATTGATATCCAAGCCCCCACGACGCGTATAGCGCGCGAAAACGCTCAAATGCTGCGGCTGGCAGCGCGCCATCAAATCCACAAACATCCGCTCTACGCAGTGCTCGTGAAAGTCCTGGTGCTCGCGAAACGAAATGATATAAGCCAGCAAGCCGGTACGGTTGATGGCCCGGCCCTGGTAATGAATCTGCACGCTGGCCCAATCGGGCTGCCCAGTCACCGGGCAATTGGTTTTGAGCAAATCGCTGTACAGGGTTTCTTTTACTTCCCGGTTATTGTCCACAGCAAGTAATCCCGGCTCCGGATGGTAATGCTCAACGGTCAGGGGCAAGGCATCTAGACACTCCCCGCCTGGCTGCCCAAGCACGGTGGCGTTCAGCTGTGCCAAGGGCTGCAAGGTCACCGCTACGGTAGCCCCGGCCGCACGGGACAAATCCTCCACCATCCGCTCACTAACCTGCTCTGACTTCGCGAAGCGGGTCTGATTAAATGAGTTGAGATAGAGTTTGAAGGATTTGGATTCGACGATGAACTCACTGTCGCAGGGAACACGAAACTCCGCCAGCGCCACCTGAGGCTTGCCGCTATCATCCAGCCAGGACACCTCATACCCCGTCCAGATATCCACACCAAAAAATGGCATGTCGCCACCACCGAGCCCAAGCGTCTCCCGAGATTCACTACGGTTGATGGGATACAGCAGCTCAGGGCTATAGACGGACACATACTCTGTCGCGCGACCTAGGGGGTTGTGTTTGGATGTCGACATTCCAGCTCCTAAGCCCGCAGGCGCTTGCCGTTTTTCAGCAGATGCAGGGCAACAAAAAATAATACCAGGACACAGACAACCAAACCGATGATGGCCCCAGTCACATTCACGTCTGACACACCTAAAAGGCCATAGCGGAAGGTGTTCACCATATACAGGATCGGGTTTAGGCGCGCTACGCTTTGCCAAAACTCGGACAACAAATCAATGGAAAAGAATACCCCACCCAGATAGGTCAAAGGCGTCAACACAAAGGTCGGGACAATGGAAATATCATCAAAGGTGTTGGCGTAAACCGCATTGATAAAACCGGCCAGTGCAAACAACATGGCCGTCAATGTGACAATGCTCACCACAATCAGCCAGCTGTGTATGGGCAGCTGAGTAAAGAACAAGGACAGGACCGTTACTATGACACCCACAGCCAGCCCTCGGGCCATGCCGCCCAGACAATAGCCCAACAGAATAATGTAGTTTGGCGTTGGGGATACCAACAACTCTTCCACGCTGCGCTGGAATTTCGCACTAAAGAATGATGAGGTGACATTGGAGTAAGAGTTGGTCAGCACCGCCATCATGATAAGCCCCGGTACGACAAACTGGATGTAGTCAAAGCCACCCATCTCGCCGATGCGCTCGCCGATCAGTTTTCCAAAAATCACAAAGTACAATGCCATGGTGATGGCTGGCGGCAGAAGGGTCTGCACCCAGATACGGGTGAAGCGCCGAATTTCTTTGCGCACCAACGTGCTAAGCGCTACCCACTGCTGTTGGTAATTCATTGTGCGACTCCTTTATCCCCGCGCTTCTGGTTGTCCGCCACCATGGCCATGAACAACTCCTCCAGACGGTTGGCTTTATTGCGCATACTAACAATATCCAAACCCTGGGCGGTCAAAGCCTCGAACAAGCGGTTCAGTGACTGCCCTTTTTCAATTTCTACCTCGAAGCTGCGCTCATCCAATAGTCGGGTATGGTAGCCGGCCACCGAAGGGGTTGCGGTTAAGTCGCCACTGCAGTCAAAAATAAACACCTCTTTGTTCAGCTCTTTCAAAAGCTCACGAATGCTGGTGTTTTTGATGATATCGCCCTGATCGATAATGGCCACGTTGCGACACAGGCTTTCTGCCTCTTCCAAATAGTGGGTGGTCAGTATGATGGTGGTACCGGCGGCGTTAATTTCTTGGAGAAAGTCCCACATGGAGCGGCGCAGTTCAATGTCCACGCCAGCGGTTGGCTCGTCCAGGATCAGCAATTTTGGCTCGTGCACCAGGGCTCGCGCGATCATCAAACGCCGCTTCATACCACCGGACAGCATACGCGCAGGCGTACTGCGCTTTTCCCATAAACCGAGTTTGCGCAAATACTTTTCGGCACGCTCCCGCGCGACCCGCACTGGCAGTCCGTAGTAACCGCCCTGCTGAGTCACAATATCCAGCACTTTCTCAAACATGCTGAAGTTAAACTCCTGTGGCACCACGCCGATGTTCATTTTGGCTTCGGAGAAATGCGTGTCCGTATTGATGCCGAACACCTCCACCACACCGCCAGTTTTGCGCACCAAGGAGCAGATAATGCCGATGGTGGTGGACTTCCCAGCACCGTTGGGGCCTAACAGCGCGAAAAAATCCCCAGGCTGTACTTCCAGGGAAATGCCCTTCAGCGCCTCGAATTTGTCCCCGTAGGTCTTGGTAAGATTTCTAATTGAAAGTGCAGCTGTCATAATATTCCTATTCTTTATCTTCGTCCCAGTGGGGGCGAGCCAAAATCTGAGGTGACCATGTCTGCCAGTGCTAAAACGTCCGATGATACTCATTATCAGGAGTATCATCAGCGCCTGCTAAGGGATTTCGTTCGCCAAGTCCAACAGCAACCACCCTTTGTCCTGGATGAGTGCGAGGCGGAGCACCGGGAATTTCTCGAACGCTTAGAAACTCTGTCCCGGAGCTCTGAGAGCGACAATTTTTTGTTCGAAGGCCAGGAAGTGTTAAGCCGAGTCGTGGCCGCGTATCCCCACTTGATGCCGCTCTTACACCGGGACCTGCTGTGGTTTTTTGGCGGCGATTGCCTGCACTACATGCCCGACGAAGAAATTGCCCGTTTTCAAACATTGGACGAACGCCGCCATGAGGCCGCCGCCAAAGGCGAAGCTTTCTCCTACGAGAGCGAGCGCGCCAAACTGTTCGGTTTGCACTGAGGTGCCCCACGCAAGCCGGCCATTCTAGCAGATGCGCGCAGAGAGCGTAGCGGATGGATGCTGGAAGGCATGAATGCTACAGAAGTCGTTATGAAGAGGAAGCTCCAGACGGCCCGCCCGGAAGTGGGTGGAGCTTCTGGAGGCGCGGTGAATACCTCCCTGTAGCTCCTGCGCGTCGTCCAGCTCCAGAACCTCTTACCCGCAGCCGATGCACTTATTCAAGCATAGCTTCCACGCTCACACGCAGTGGCTCTAAGTGCTTTTCAATGACGGAACTCACGGTGTGTGGGTCTATGTCACCCAGGTAGTTGTGGACAAGGATGTTGCGAAAGCCACTGATTTCCCGCCAGGGGATATGGCTGTATTGGAGCTTCAGGTCTTCTGGAATGGATTGGGTAGCTTCGGACAGTGTTTGGAGATTGCGCAGGACGGCGTCATACAAGATATCGTCCTCAACAATGCTACCCCGAGCCTGGATACGCCGCACCTTGGCGATTGTATCCAGGATATGGTGGGCGTAAGGTCGCCAATCCTTGCTCATAATTCGACCGCTTCTCTTGTAACAGCGTCTCGTATGTATTGGTTGAGCTCGTGCTCGGGCACGAGATCTACTTTACGGCCAAGCAGCTCAGAAAGCCGCTCTGTCAGCGGTACTCGTTGGGCAAACATATCGTAGCCCCGGGGTAACTCAACAAGAAAATCTACATCGCTATCAGCCCGCTCTTCTCGCCGGGCTACGGATCCAAATACACGCACATGCTTGGCACCGTACTGGTGAGCCAAGGCAGCAATAGCCGGCTTTTGACGCTGAATTTCATCAAGCAACATAGACTGACTCCTCGTATTCCCAGCCAGTATAGCAAAGTCGCGAGAGCGAGCTTGACGACGGCCACCAAAACCCCAGGCAAAAAAAAGCCGACACGAAGCCGGCTTTTTAAGTATTGGAGCGGGACCAATCGGCACGACTGCAGGGATGCAGGAGGTAGGGCGAAGCAGGATGCCAGAGCCGATGGAAAGCCGATTGGCACAGCCGCAGGCTGCCCCGAAGGGGCGAGGGCCACGGACCGATAACTGCTCCTGCATTATCGGCATTCCCGCCATCCCTGGCGGTCATGGCCCGAGTGCAACGAGACGTCTCGTTTTCCGTGGTGGATCGAAACTACTCAAATTCCAGGCAAAAAAAAGCCGACACGAAGCCGGCTTTTTAAGTATTGGAGCGGGACCAATCGGCATGGAAAGCCGATTGGCACAGCCGCAGGCTGCCCCGTAGGGGCGAGGGCCATGGATGGCCCGAGTGCAACGAGACTTAGTCTCGTTTTCCGTCGCGGACGACTGCCACCCAAATTTCGGGCACAAAAAAAGCCGGCCAATGGCCAGCTTTTCTTGTCGAATTGGAGCGGGAAACGAGACTCGAACTCGCGACCCCAACCTTGGCAAGGTTGTGCTCTACCAACTGAGCTATTCCCGCGTTGGCGTCCCCTAGGGGAGTCGAACCCCTGTTACTGCCGTGAAAGGGCAGTGTCCTAGGCCACTAGACGAAGGGGACCCAGAAACCTCCTGCGTCATCGACGTCAGAAGTGGGGCGCATTCTAAGTAGCGGGCTGGAGTCTGTCAACACTTTTACTGACTTTTTATCACTGATTAAACAGGGACTTACCCCAAAGACCTATGTCGCCTACTAAAAAGACAAGCGCTTTTTTGGTGCTATACTGATCCTCAGGCGACGACGCCAACCCTAATCCACCCGACTGGCGGCCTATGTCTTCACTTTCTATTGCTTTCGTCATTGTGGGCTTGCTGATAGTCCTGATCGGCTATGCCTTTATCTACCAGGCTCTGGAAAAGCGTCGCAAGCGGCGTCAGCGTCTCATTGCAGCCCTCAAGCACCGGCAGCGTAGCTTCAAACGCATGCTGGTTAGCTTCCCATCAGGCTTTTTGACCAAAGAGCTCAGCCAAGTCCTGTATCAGGCGCTTATTGACGCTGCGGATCAACTCAGCCACCTTGAGCCTCGTGATCGATCGCACAAAGAGGAAGTCTCCCTCTATTCCAGAGAACTGGAAACTGTGCGCCAGCAGGAAACTTCAGGCACGGCGCGGCTGGACAGCGCTGAACAAGTGGCGGATATCCGCCGGCAGCTGCAGGATTTACACCACTACATTGTCCAGCAGGCTGAGCGCGGAAACGTTAGCAAGGCCCAGGCGCAGGTGTACAGCAGCCAGATCAAACGCTTGGTCCTGCAAATGTCCGTGGACGCCTATACGCTTAACGCCCGCCAGGCTCGGGAAATCGGTAAGCCTAGGTTGGCCATGCATTACTACAATCTGGCGCGCAAACTACTGGTCCGTGAAAACGCCGGCCACACTCACCAACAGCAGATTCTTCAGCTCGGTGAGGTCATCGCCCAACTGGAAGCCCAGCTGGCCCGAGAACCCGCTACAGCGGAAGACGAGGTAAAACCCACGGAGAACAAAGAGTGGGAACAGTTTGGGGAGACGGATGAAAGTTGGAAGAAGAAGCAGATCTACGACTGAAGCGCCGCCTCATTGTCGCTAGGTTTCGTCCAGAGTGACGGAGGCGGAATTGATGCAATAACGCAGGCCAGTAGGCGCCGGCCCGTCGGGAAACACATGCCCCAGATGGGCACCACACTGGCGACACAACACCTCGGTGCGACGCATGCCGTGACTGGAATCAAACTCCTCCTGGATTTTCCCACCCTCCACTGGCGCGTAGAAGCTCGGCCAACCACAACCGGCGTCAAACTTGCTCCCTGAATCAAACAGGGGCTCGCCACAACAGCGGCAGCGGTAAATACCCTCCTTGAAAACATCCCAGTAGGCCCCGGAAAACGGAGGCTCGGTGCCTTTTTCCCGGCAAATGCGGTACTCTTCTGGACTCAGCCTTTCGCGCCAATCCGCCTCGGTTAATTTCTTTGGTTCTTTCATGGCTGCCACCGTTAGGGTTTCCCTTGACACACGGCCAAGATAAACCCGATGATCTGTGAATTATCACGCTTTCGATCAGGACATCTTACTGCAAATGAGCAACATTAATAAATCCGCTAAGCTGGAAGGGGTTTGCTACGACATCCGCGGGCCAGTTTTGGAACACGCGTACCGGATGGAGGAAGAGGGCTACCGAATTCTGAAATTGAATATTGGTAACCCCGCGCCGTTTGGATTCTCGGCACCCGATGAAATTATCCAGGACGTCATTTACAACCTGCCCAACGCCGAAGGCTACACTGCCTCCCGGGGGCTTTTCCCCGCGCGCAAAGCCATCATGCACGAGTGTCAGCGGCTAGATATTCCCGGCGTCGAGATCGACGATATTTTCCTGGGCAACGGTGTCAGCGAACTGATCGTAATGGCTATGCAGGCGTTGCTGAACAACGGCGACGAAGTGCTGGTGCCCTCACCCGACTACCCTCTGTGGACCGCAGCGGTGAACCTCGCTGGCGGCAAGGCTGTGCATTACCGGTGTGATGAGCAGTCGGACTGGTTTCCCGATATCGCTGACATGGCCAGCAAGGTTACCGACAAAACCCGCGGTATTGTGATCATCAATCCCAATAATCCCACCGGGTCGGTGTACAGCAAAGAGGTGCTGGAGCAGATCGTCTCCCTGGCGCGGGACAAGAACCTGATTTTGTTCGCGGACGAAATCTACAGCAAAATTCTGTACGACGACGCCGAGTTCATCCCCCTAGCGCGCTTGGCGGAAGACCTGCTGTGCGTCAGTTTTAACGGGCTATCCAAATCCTATCGACTGGCCGGTTTTCGCTCTGGCTGGATGATCATCAGTGGCGCCAAACACCGGGCAAAGAATTACCTGGAAGGGCTGGAAATGCTCGCCTCCATGCGGCTTTGCGCCAATGTCCCGGGTATGTACGCGGTGCAGACGGCGCTTGGCGGTTATCAGAGCATCAACGAATTGATTATTCCCGGCGGCCGCCTCCGGGATCAGCGCGATGCAGCCATGAAGGCCATCGATGCGATTCCAGGCATGAGCTGCGTCAAACCCAAGGGCGCCATCTATTTGTTTCCCAAACTGGATCTGAATCACTACAAAATCAAAGATGATCAACAGTTGGTGTTGGATTTTCTAATCCGGGAGAAGGTTCTTCTGGTGCAGGGCACGGCGTTCAACTGGCCGGAGCGGGATCACCTGCGCATTGTGTTTTTGCCCCGGGAAGATGAGCTCACCAAGGCCATCGGCCGCTTGGGCGAATTCCTGGAACGGTATACGCAATAAGGATCTGACTAAGCATCATGGCCGATATCCACATTGCGGATTTTTACAAAGACGCGGCGCGTACTCTGATTCAGCTGTTTAATCAGTTTCCGCGCCCAATCATGCTGTTTGTGGAAGATATCGCTGGCCCGGATACGCCGGATGAGTTCGGCCTGCACAGTCCCCGCCATCAAGCCTGTTTTGCCACTATGCTCTGGCTGGAGAAGTCCGGTTACATCCGCTACGAATCGCTGGTTCGCCAGGAGGCTTTGGATCAGGCCACGCTGACTCAACGCGGATTTACCCTGCTCGCCAGCCGCCTACCCATTGCCGAGATCCCAGGCATGACGCCTCCGGGTCAGGACCAGGACAACGGCGACCTACCCGGCCCGGAAGTCGCCACTCAAACCAATGGCGCCCATCTGCTGCGCCAGGTACTCCAGCACGGCTCTTCCTCCGCCATAGAGCAGGTTATGTTGGAGCTTCTGCGTCAAGCTCGTCATCACGTGTAACCTGTAGGCCCGCTCTGTAAGCCTTTATTTACGGAGACTCCAGATAGTACGCCCGGAAGTAGGGTGAGAGGTTCTGGAGACGCGGTAAATACTTCCCTGTAGCTCCTGCGCGTCATCCATGACGCGAAGGCTCCATAACCTCTCACCCTACTCCCGGGCTCCGTGGCTGCATCTAGGTCAGTAGCTCAACCCGCCAATGTTCCCGAGAAAAGCGGCCTCTCCAAGTAACCCAAATCAATGCGACTTCTCTGTATCGACTGGCACCGAGGGCGACTGGGGAGTCTATTCCAGAACCTTCGCGTCAGGGATGACGCGCAGGAGCCACACGGATGTGTTCACTGCGTTTCTGGAATAGACTCCCCAGTCGCCCTCACTCTAACCCCGTGACCATTGTCAATGGAGAGCCTGAGCGCAATCGAAGCTCATCAATATCTAACTAAACCTTAAACCCCAGCGCGGCCAATCGCTCAGCACTTGCCTCAGCGCCAGACTCAAACTCAAGCTGATAATTTCCGAACTCCCGTCGAATTGGATACTGCTTACGGAGCCGGTCAAAACCCTTCGCAAAATCTTCTTGCCCCTGCTCAGCTCGCTGCGCCAACTCGCGTAAACGCCGATCATCCTCCGCAATCGCGTAAATCTGTGGAATCAACGCCCGCTGGGCGAGCCAGCCGTCTTTGGCGGAAACCCTCAAGCGATTCTGCGCCACCGGGGGCAAAAGCTGTTCAAGGTTGCGCTCGGGCTCAATACCCAACTGTTGGCACAAAGCGTTATAAATCATCGCCGTGCCGGTAATTTTGCCGTCGTAACTGTAGCCCGCGATATGCGGCGTACCCAAGGACACCTTGGCCAGCAACTCACGGGAAATATCCGGCTCCGGCTCCCACACATCCAACACCACTTGCAGATCGACAGCCGCCTCCAAGCGCCGCAACAAAGCGGCATTGTCGATCACCGGTCCACGACCCGCGTTGAGCAGTACCGTCCCGGGGCGCAAACGCGCCAGCTCCGCATCGCTCAGCAAGTGCCGGCTCGGGTGCGGTCCATCGGTGGTCAGTGGCGTGTGCAGGCACACAATGTCGCAGTCCAGCACGGCATCCAGATCGGTCAGGTCTGGATTATCTTCCAACGTCAAAAAGGGGTCGTAGCAGCGGCATTCCACCCCCTGGGCTCGCAAGCGTCGGTGTAAAAAACCGCCCACGTTGCCGCAACCAATGATACCTACCCGGCGACCGGACCAATCCACGTCCAGATGCGCCAGTGCGGCGTACACATATTCCACCACTGAATTGGCGTTACAACCGGGGGCGCTGGCCCAGCCAATGCCCGCCTGATCCAGGTACTTTTGATCCAGGTGATCCACGCCGATGGTGCAGGTGCCCACAAACTTGACCTGGCTGTCCCTGAGTAACGACTCGTCCACTTGAGTGACCGAGCGTACCAACAGAGCGTCGGCGCCTTTTAAGTCCTCGGGGCGCATGCCCCGCCCCGGTAAACGGATGATCTCTCCCAAATGGGCAAAAAACTCCTCCACCAAGGGAATATTTTCGTCGGCAATGATGCGCATAGTGATCCTGTAAATTAGTGCGTGAGGTGAGTTTAAGAAACGGTTTGGACGGGCTCGAGGGCCTTGCGTGCACGGGTTAGAAAACGGTCCCCAAAGCCCATCTCACGGGCAAATTCCGTCATCCCGGCCCAATTCACGGCGCCACGGCGCAGATCGGCGATTTTAATGGCCAAGGGCAGATCTTCCACGATAAGCGCCAACTGTCGGGATATCTCAATTTGCTCCCGGTGCGCTTCCAGCTTTGCCGCCAATCCGCGGGCACCCCGTAGCGGCAGCTTGGCCAGGGTGTCCAGGTTGCGGAACAGTTCATCCAGATCCCCGTACTCGGCTAGCAGAGCCTGAGCGGATTTGGCGCCGATGCCCGGCACGCCGGGGATATCGTCGATGCTGTCACCCACCAGGGCCAGATAATCCACCAGCTGGGCGGGTTGAACCCCCATTTTGGCGTACAGATCAGGGGCGTACAGTTGCAGGTCGGCTGCATGGTCCCAGAGGTAATCCTGGGGTCGGCGCAGAAGTTGGCCCAGGTCTTTATCTCGGGTCAGAATGGCCACGGGGCGCGGGCTGCGCCTGAGTACCCGGGCCAAGGTACCGATCAGATCGTCCGCCTCGTGGGTTTCGCTGGCAAAGCTGGCAATGCCCAGCAACTCCCCAAAACGGCGGCAGGCGTGCAACTGGAAGGCCAGAGCCTCATCCGGCAGAGCTCGGCTGGCCTTATAACCGGGATAGAGCTGGTTCCGGAAGCACTGGCCCAGGCTTTCGTCATAACAAGCCGCCACGTGGCTGGGCCGATGCTCTTCCAGCAGACGTAACAGGAACAGGCTGTAGCCGTAAACGGCGCCGGTCCCGTAACCCTCTTCCTCACTGAACCAGTTATCGGGCATGGAAAAGTAATAGCGGAAGATATAGATCGAGGCGTCAATCAGACAAGCCGGCGTCGCTGAGGTCATCGCTGCGGCCCGCCAGAAAAACGCGCCGGCTTTAGCCAGGACTCCACCGTCACACCGCCTTGATAATAGCTCAGCAACGCCTCAAGAAAGGCGCGGGGCCGCGGGCTCACACCCTGCTGGCAGAAGGCCAGAACTTGGCGATGAATGGCGCGCTGAAAAGCTTCACTGGGCCCCAAGCCCAAACTGAGGTTGTCACTGCTCACCCGAAACTGCCAGCCCGCGGCGGCGGAAAACAGCCACTCCAAAGCCTGGGGCTTGACCTCGACGCGCTCAAATTCCGCCTGTTGGTCGGCGCTCCGGCCATCGGGCGCGTACCAATAACCATAATCGGGCAATTGGCGCCGCTGCGCTCCTGCCACACACCAATGGGCGACCTCATGCAGGGCGCTGGCGAAGTAATCCTGAGTAAAGACGATGCGGCTTAAATCGCCGGCGCGAAACGCGGGCTCGTAAACGGGTTCCAGGCCACCGCCTACCAGGCAGGTAGCGTGGCTAGCGCTGAAGGTCTGATTGAACAATTCGATCAACTGGCCGCTATCGTGTGGCCTGCTGTAGACAACTTCTTGCAAAACCTCTTTCCTCTCCCGTCAGCGCTTTTCGCCCCCGGGAATCCCGGCAAGTTTTTATGTCCCAAGCTATTGTGCTTTGTCACTATAACCTATACTTTAACTAGTGATGGTCTTCTTTGGCCATCATGTCTTCGGGCTGCCAACGCTAGCCTCAGCCTCAGTTAGGAGGTGTATTATGAATACCTCACGCCCAAGCCACAACACGGACAATGTGGTCGATCTCTTCTCGGGAAAGACTCTGTCCGAACTGCATGACCAGCGCTTCATACGTCTCGCCCCCGAGCTGGATGGCCTGGAGATGCTGTACTCCAACGACACCAACTCCGACAAACTGTTTAGCCTAAAAGTACTCTGCTGGGGCCTTAGAGCCGATGGCGAAGTGGTTGGGCTTGTGCCCTGGCTCAACGATATTGTTGCCTGCCCGGACATCTGCGACCCACTTAACGGCCAGTGGGAAGGTTACTACGACGCGGGCATCGACGAAGTATTCTTTGAAGCCCCCGTGCACAAAGTCATCGAACTGGAAACGGCCGCCGAGTATTACGAGCTGCAGTGCGAAAACGACGACGACGTGGTACAGGAGCTACCGGACACCATCGGCACCCATGCCGTATTGGCGACCGAAGAGACCAACAAACTGTCACTGGTGGAAGTGGTCAGCTGGCGCCTGCTTCACGACGGCAGTATTTACGGCATGCTGACGGACATCAGCAAGGTCAACAGTACGCCGGTTTTGCCTGGCGACGAGTGCCTCTATCCAGCGCAAGGCAGCGAAACCTTTCGCTACTTTTTTCAACATCAGATTGCCAACAAAATCAAAGCCGAAGACCCGGAAGCGCTGGCTGCAATTTCTTTGTTAGTGGATGGAAACTGATCTCAAAATGATTTAAGCGCCACCCAATGGGTGGCGCTCTCCTTTCAAGCTTCTGCACACACTCAGTTTAAAAACGCTCAAACCGTCTTGCGGATGTAATAGCAGTAGGTGCTTTCTTCCTCGGACTGTTCCAGCAGTTCGTGCCCGAGAAAGTGGCAGAATTTGGGCACATCCCGCGTCGTTGAAGGGTCTGTAGCCAACATTTTAATGACCTCCCCCACCTCTGCTTCGCGCACCGCACGATGCAATAGCATCACCGGCTCTGGGCACAGAAGGCCGGAGGCATCCAAAAGTTTATTAGCAGTAATGCTCATAGTCTCACTTATTCTATGAATTGTCGGTGCATCCGGAAATCGCCTGCTAGACTTGCAAATGATAAGGACGCACGGGCCCATTGGTGGCTCGACGCGGTCTCCATAAAAAAATCTTGTCACTCTTAGAAGAAGTAACCAATTAATGCCGCAAGCGAAATACGATTACTCCAATACCGCACTCAGTGCCGCCGCACTGGCCCTCACTTCAGATTTGCTGCGCCATCATAACCCATCTCTGGCGGAGGTCGTGCACAACGCACTGGCGAATATTAAAGAAGCGCCTCCGGGGCGCCGCACTGGAATCCGGGTAACCCAGCCTCCGCTCAATGCGGCGCTCATATCCAGCCTGGAAGCCGAAACCGTGGGCCAGGTGCTCGCCGCTTTGACGGATCTGGGCAATAGAGCCCTGGAGGATCACGAAGATCCTGAGCAGCTGAAACTGGTGCACCGCCTGCTGGAAGATTGGGTCTCCCTCGCCGACTGGTTGCTGCGTTGCACCGATAACCGCCCGAGCGCTTTTCACTAGGCGGGTCTTCATTGGGTGGCGGGCATCAAGTCAATTTTCACAACTTGACGACCCGTCCACCGCCGAATTGGCTTCCGCAAGCGTTATATCGGATGCCCGCGCTTGCTTTCCCCCTGGGCAGCGTTAAAATTATAAAAACGAAGCAATCCCTTGGGATCATCAATGATTTATGTGTTAGTTGAACGCCATATCGCGGACGGTATGGAAACTACTTACGAACTCGCCTCACGTCGAGCACTTCAGTCGGCCTACCGAGCTGAAGGTTTCATCACCGGAGAGACCCTGCGCGACTTGCAGCGCCCCAACCATCACTACTTGATGTCTAAATGGCGGTCGTTGCACGATTGGAAGCGTTGGTACTACAGCGATGAACGGCACGAGGTTATGAATCAACTCAACCCGACGCTAGCGGATTTCGAAAAAATTACCTTGCTGTCCAGCTGATCAATAAACCCGCAAGTGGCCGGTCACCTCCTCCCGGTCGTGGTACAGCTGTTTAAACGCCAGCTCCACGTCCAGGCCGGCCTGAGCAAACTGGTCGGTCATACGCTCGGCCAACTTGATGACTTCGCCATAGCGCTGTTTCATGGGCAACTTCAGATTGAACACCGCTTCTCGGCAATAGCCTTCCAGCGCCCAATGACTGATCAGGCTGGCGACTCGCGCCGGTTTATCGGCAATGTCACAGACCAGCCAGTGCACCGGTTTCTCGGGCCGGTAGAGAAAGCCATCCACCCGCTGATGCGTCACCAACCCAGAGTCCATCAACTCTTTGGCCATTGGCCCATTGTCCACGGCATCTACAAACATTCCACGGCGCACCAGTTGCCAGGTCCAGCCGCCCGGTGCCGCACCCAAGTCCACCGCGTGCATACCGTTGGCGAGGCGAAAATCCCACTCCTGCGCGGGAATAAAGTGGTGCCAGGCTTCCTCCAATTTGAGTGTCGCCCGGCTGGGAGCACCTTTGGGCTGACGCAGGCGAGGAATGCCCATAGGCCAGGGGGCACGGTTGCCGGAAGGGCTGATCCCGATATAGGCACGCTGACCAGACAAGAACAACAAATGCAGAAACCAGGGGGCCTCCGCCTGCAGTTGCCCGGCTTGTCGCAGGGCACGACTGAACGGGCCGGTAAACTTACGCCCTAGAGCGGAAAGCTCCTTGCCCTCATTGCTGTCGGGCGTTTCGACCACCAACTCTCGAGTGGCGGGAAAGGTTTCCGCTACGGCCAACAAAGGCGATACTCGATCCTCTGGCGGCAGGTGCGTCACTATCGGCGCGGCGGCGAACCACTGGCGAGTGAACACCAATTCTTGAAACGGTAGATGTTTGATCAGCGCCAGGGCACCGTCTTGATCCTGAGTTACAAACAATACAAAGGCACTGCCGTCTTTGGTTTTGATGTAACCGTATTGGCCCCGCTCGCCTGCGCGCTGAGTGATTTCAGCCGCGCATTCCTTTTCAAAACCGGGCCGACAATGAAGAAATAAATGATTCACAGAACACTCGCTGTATTATTAATGAACTCGGAGACGGCCAGATTGGCCGCGCTCAAGTGTTGTTCATGGGTGTAGCCCGACTTAACCCTAGGCTTAAAATCGTGGTCGCCATCTTCTAACCAATGCAGCTGAATTGTCGGCGCCAACTCGTAGTGAGCCACCTCCTCCCGGTTGCCCAGAGGATCACGACTGCCTTGTACGATAAGGCATGGAGTGCGCAGGCTATGAAGATGATCGGTGCGCAGTTTTTCAGGTTTTTTTGGCGGATGAAAGGGGTAACCAAGACACACCAGCCCATCGACATTTTCGTCATCGGCCACCAAGCTGGCCATGCGCCCGCCCATGGATTTGCCACCGATAAAAAGTGGGCCGTTCCAATTAGCGCGCGCCTCTTGAATCCGGTCGTGCCAAGCAGCCAGCAGCACGGGTTGGCGATCCGGCGGGCGTTTGCTACCACCCGTGCGACGTGAGGCCATATAAGGAAACTCGAACCGCCACACCTCTATGCCCGCCTCGCACAATCCTTCCGCCATGCGATTCATAAATGGGGTGTCCATGGCCGCGCCGGCGCCGTGAGCCAGCAATAACCGGGCGCGGGGCGCCACTGGTGTATTACATAGGAAATGCTTCATATACTTGAATAATCAAAAAAGATTGCCCGCCACTCAATACCACCCATCATTTCAATTTCCTCGGTCAATCCCGCATCACGTTCATCATTCCCAATCCGCTCCCGTCATTCCCGCGAAAGCGGGAATCCATAAGCGGCTTGGCACGATCTAAGGCTGGATCCCCGCGTTCGCGGAGATGACGACGGTCGGACTCTCCGCGGTTGTGGGTGCCAAACTCCGGGTGTTCTCCGCTCCAAGTAATCACTGATTCGCCAATTGCTCAGCATCCCGACGCGTCAACAGACTGACACTCTCTGTGGCCAGATCAAAGACAATGACCACATCACCCCGCTCCAACTGGCGCTGAACCTGTTCGACCTTTGCATCCAAGGATACTTCTGAATGGCCATAGTCAGTCCCCTCGCGGGTAATAAATTCTTCCATCAAACCGCGCAGGGCGTCGGGGGACAATTGTTGGTGTGGAATGATCACATGTAATCCTAGCGTGGCCGCTGGCACAGCGGCGAATTCATTGAATGGCTCAGATAACCGTCGTGTTCAACCGGCGTGGCTTGTTCACAGAGTTCATCAAGGCTACTCTTGTGGGTAGCGAACGCGCTTCGGCGACACTATTTACTTAAAGGATCTCTCCGTGAATAACTATCTGGTACTGACCATTATCTCCGACGACAAGCCCGGCCTGGTGGAAACTCTGGCGCAGACCATCAGTGAGCATGGTGGAAACTGGCTGGAAAGCCGCATGGCGCATCTAGCCGGAAAGTTCGCCGGTATTTTGCAGGTAGCGGTAGCACCCGAGCAACAGGAGCCGCTGACTCAAGCGTTGAACGCGCTGTCTGGGCGCGGGCTGAAAATCGTCGTGGAAGCCACCCGAAGCATCGATAAACCGGCCAGTCAGATATTCAACTTCAGTGTTATCGGCCCGGACCGAACAGGCATTGTCCATGAGATTGCCCGGGCGTTCGCCGCCCGCCATATTAACATGGACGAACTGGAAACCGACTACTCCAGCATGCCCTGGTCCGGGGAGCCTTTATTTGAAGCCACAGGCATTATTGAAGTACCAGAAGCGGTGAATATGGACGAGTTGCACAACCAGTTGGATACCATTGCCGATGAACTGGCGCTGGATATTCGCCTTGAGGCGCCGGCGCAACAAGTTTAAGGACTAGCCCGACCGCCAGTTTCGTCGACTACGCCCACTAACGAAGCTAGCACTTAACCGAAGATCCAGCCCCAGATCGGCGCGGCACAATCGTCTCGAATGGCACCGAGGGCTGGTGGGGAGTCTATTCCGGAACCTTCGCGTCATGGATGACGCGCAGGAGCCACACGGAAGTGTTCACCGCGTTTCCGGAATAGACTCCCCAGCTGCCCTAGCCTCGAAACCCGTGCCCACCTAGATGGAGAACCAATCACAACAAAAACTATTCTTCGACTTGCGGTGTGGGTGACGGTCTGCAATAAATTTTCGATCGTAGCAAGTTGGGTCGAGCTAACTATACCAACCCCGACAAACTTGCGCCCACGCCGTAAGCCAACAGGGCCGCCACGCCACCAATTGCCACCGTTTCCAATCCTCCGCGATACCAGGATTGCCTAACATAGCGACTTTTCGCCGCACCAATGGCAAAGAACGCAACGAGGGTTAAGCAGGCACTCATCAAGAAAGGCTGAGCGATAACGCCGGGCCAACCCCAATTAACCAAAAACGCCACCAGCGGCAAAGCGCCCGCTAAAAGAAACGCCCCAAAGGTCACACTTCCGGCCACCAGCGGCCGCCCGCCTTTCAAGCTCAAACCGTATTCGTCCTGCACCATGGTATCGATCCAGCGCTGTCGGTCGGCGGTAATCACGTCCACGACTTGCTCCAGCTGATCGCCCTCGAAACCTTTAAGCGCAAAAATTTGCCTCACCTCTTCCCGCTCACCCTCTGGGTAGAGCCTAATGTGCTGATCCTCCTGAGCGCGCACCTTGTCACGCAGCTGATCCTCGGCGCGAGTGCCCAGATAATTACTGACACCCATGCTGAAACCATCCGCCAACAAATTCGCTAGGCCCATAATGATCACCACGCCGCTGGACAAACCCGCGCCAGCCACGCCGGAAACGATAGCAAAAGTGGTAATGGCGCCATCGATGGCGCCGTAGATAAAATCGCGTAGGTAATTGTGCCCCGGCCCCGCTTTCAAGCGGGCCGCAATGGCCTCAGGTTTGTGGCTGTGCTCGGGCTGCAAGCGTTTGCGTTGGCGTCCCAGCGTCCACATAAATGAATCATCCTATTCCAGCACTTCTCGCCAGTATATAACCCTGTCATGCCCGCGATAAGAGCCAAAGCCGATGTTGGCGGGCGGTAACGCCAATTGATTGTGGTTGCCGTCCTGGTTCCAGTCAAAGCGCAACCAAGGATAAGCGCCAAGGTTTATGCTGACTTCGAAGCTGCCTGCATTACCCACCCCTGGAGCGCTAAAAGTCTGTCCTGCTGTACCGGCAAAGAAACGGATCCCGGCTGTATCCAAGTTTGCATACTCGCCCGTGCTAGTACCTCCACCAACAGTGACAGTTCGGTTGGCATCATCTGTCAAATCACCCCCGGGATATTGAATATGTTCGCGCATTATCTGTGTGCAATTATCATCTTGGGCACGAACGAAACGAGCACCATCCCAGTACTGAGTCATTACGGCGGCAGGTAAACTTGCTGTTTCAGGGCCGTAAGCACTTTCCATGACCAACCGCCCAAACCGCACCGTAAGCGGCGCGCCAAGCCTGGCTGCTGTGCAGGAATCATCATCCGCACATTCACTGCCCGGACTTCCAGGGTTCATATTCAATGCGCTCAACGGCCGCTCGTCCAGAAGGTCGCTCAGAGTCAACGCCAGCTGCAAGGCCTCGTAGGGGCCGTCAGGCACCGATGTTCGCGCAATTTCACCATTCAGATCGGTAAATGCCAAAACGCCTGCATTCCACTCAACGGGTAGATCAGTACCATCGGCGTCTTTACCCACATTAAGTCGTGCAGTCCACGAACTGCCATCTCCGCTGTTATTACTCTCCGCCACATAAACTGGCGTCGCAGTGCCCTGATAGCTCAAAGCCGTATTATCGTAATTTTCGGTAATCCCTCCCCCAGCACTTTGAGCTTGCAGCAAATAAGTCACCTCAACTCCGCCCTGATTCATATAGCTGAATCCGCTGCAGGCATCGACCACTGAGTGACTGATCAGCTCATATCGGGCTGGGTAGAATCGACCAACCAGCGACGTGTTCGGTGCTACAGGGAGGTCTCCCGCACCTAAGTAACTGCCACTTACCAAAGACGGTTGCAGCTCAATGCTGCCGACTTCACCCCACACCAAACTGCTGAAGTCCACCACGCCATCGGTAACGTTCGAGCTATTATTTCCTCCAAGGGTAGCGGCACTGCCACCCGCTGGATAACTCAGCGTGTGGTTAAGCGCCACGGCCTCGGGCGTTGCCTCGCGACCAAAGTTGGGCGTTACCTGACCATCCGCGTTGTGCACTTCTACTCGCGCCGTGAAGGGAGTGCCGGCTGCCGTAAAACCGTCACCACCGCTGGTAGTACCGGGGTTGACGGCACCTGCATCATTATTAATGGCGTCGAGAAACAGCGTGTGTGGTCTCACCACGAATTCGTTGCTAGCGCCGGTTAATTCGACGGCCGGATTATTGCCATCCACCGGTAGTGACAACTGACCGTGCAACCGTACCTGTCCCACGTCCGTGTAATGAACGGGAATAGACGCAGATCCACTGGCATCGAAATTCAGCGTGACAGGCGCGTAGGTGATTGCCGAGCCATCATTATCATTCGCTTGAACTGCAGTGCCACCAATACTGAGAGTCTGCCCTGTTACGCAGTTATCTGGATTGCGACATTCGTACCCTAAGTTGACCGTTTGGCTGCCCTGCACTCGACCTTCACAAGCACCTGTATCGGTATTCGTTTGTACAGCACGCAGAATGGGGGCGTTATCCGTAACTGCCGCCACCTGATGGGCTATGGGGTCCAACGAGCTGTTGCCGTAAAAACGCAAACCGGCTTCCGCAAACGGCAAGGGCAAGGATGTACCCGACGCGACGCCGTCGGTTGCCTCAATTATTAATGTCTGAGCGGTAGTCTGTTGCAGCGGCAAAGTGACGAAGGTTTCAATACCGGAGAAGGTATAGCTGTTGCCTTCAGGCCATACGCCCGTGGCCGGATCGGTACTCAAACTGATTGTCGTTCCTGCCGGCGGCTCAATGGCATTGCCGTCGATATCTCGCGCGGTGATTGTTATGGGTTCAGCTTCACAGGTAATACCGCCACCAGAATGTACTACGGAGTAACTCTCCACAAACATCTCGCAGGGGTGCGTCTCATCCATAATGGCGCTAACTTGCTCGTCCTGCAGCACAAAGTCGTAGACACGCACTTCATCCAAATCGCCTTCAAAAAAGTTACCGGCGGAAGCGCCCGTATCCTCTATCCGGCCAATACTTGAGAATGCGGTTCCAATGATACCGGTGCCGATACTGCCGCTATTTTCCAGTACACCATTGACGTAAATTTTAAAGGTTCCCGCCATGTGATCCCGGGTGAGAACAACATGCTGCCAGCTACCTGTATTTACACTGGAGGTAGATTTCCAGTTGTCGAAATCATTGCCCACCGACAAACCGATACGGCCTGAAGCATCCAGCCAGCCCCAGAAAATATCGTCAGTGCCAGCACTCTGTTCAACGCCTGTCACTCCGGGCGCCTGCCAGCCAACATCACTGCCCACCTGATTCGTCCGCATCCAGAACGCCAGACTCGCAGTTCCATTTAAATAATCCGATAACCCCGGCACCTCTACGTAGTCGCTATCCCCATCGAAGCTACCGTATCGGCAGGTTCCCGGATTGCCGGGTATCGCTGGGGAAGCTCCTGCTGTGGTGGCACCTCCAACTGCTGTGCCGTCGCGACCATTGCCACTGCTGTCTTCAACTTGATTCGCGCTGCCATCCCAACTTGGCTCGTCAAACCGATAGTAGGCGACCATTTCTGGAGTGACGTCGGGCACGCAATGGTATAGGCCGGTACCCGGCGTGGGAGTTGGTCCAGCGGGAATCGGAGCAAAGCTGCTGCCCGCAGGGGCGCTGCGTAATCGAATCACCGCTTGGCCAGTATTTTCGTAATACTCAAGGCGAATCGGATAAAGCTCACCGGCTGTTAAAAAAACATTACCGCTGGTGTCGGTCGCCGCCGAATGATCATTCCAGCGCTCGATCAGAAGTTGGTTATTTACCCACAGGCGAACACCGTCGTCCGAAACCGTTTGAAATTGGTAATTGCCGCTTTGCTCCACCCGAACAAAACCCTGCCAGCGGACCGAGAACTGATCGGCCCCAATACCAACCACGCCAGGACTGCCCGCGCCCCAATTAAAATCAATCGGCCCATCGATACGCGTTCCATCGGGAGTACCCGAAGGTGGTGGTGGTGGAGATGACCCGGTCCAGTTGTAGTACTCCCCCACCAAACCACTAGCGAGGGTTTCACCCACAGCGCATTGAGTTCCAGACGGTACGGCGGGTTCGGCTATTGCAAATTGGCCAAAACCGCTGACGTTGGTTGCTTCGGTGCTGGTTCCAGCGCGTGAGCCAACAGTAGCCGGAATCCAGTTGCCGCCACTAAAACGCTCAACGGAAAAATTTTGGGGGTTGGCACCGGAATCAATATCACTCGCCAAGTAGTTAAACGTAATGCTCATTCCATCAGCCGCTACGCCCTCATCCGTAAGGCTCCACCACCGGTTCACAGATCGATTAGAGTCCAGGCCGGAGGAAGCAATCTGCGGATGATCGCCGGGAGTTTGAGAAGTGCGAGCTATCAGGAAACCTGCCGAGGTGACGTTGGGGATAGTTACGGTTAATGGGCGGTACGCATCCGGAGCACCAATGTCAAAGGTGCGCTCTTGCCAGCCTGTGGGAAACCACAACCCCAGATTGCCTGCCACCCAACCGCTGCCACGAGATACTCCCGACCAACCTCCAGTCTGCTGCACTCGCAACACATTTGAGCCAGTAATTATGGGGCCCTGCGTCAGACCAAGCTGGTCGCCTACCAAAACGTTGCTGTTCAGAGTCAAACCAGTGCTGTTATTCAACGTCAGTCGACCAAACGTCGTCGCACCCGAAAGCTGTTGAGGGCCACTGCCATTAAAACGATGTTCCGCAGCGCCCGCGCTAAATGCTCCATTATTAGTGAAGTTGGCACGGTAGTTTTGGCCACCGCCCGCCGAAGCATTGTAAGTACCGTTGTTAACAAAGTTGCCTTGGTAATTTTGCGTGGCATTGGCGTTGGCGGTGCCGTTATTGATGAAGTTGCCCTGATAATTGTGGATAGCATTGGCATTGGTGGTGCCATTATTGATGAAGTTGCCCTGATAGTTGACCGCTTGTGAATTGTTAAACGTGACTCCGCTATTGACCGTAGTGGTTCCCGTAATCGTCGGCGTGGCCGATGTGGTTTGAGTTTTCGTACCGCTTCCGGCGAATACCAAATGGTGATAATTAATTTGACTAACACCCAGCAGCGCCGTTTGAGTCCCGGTGCCGCCGTAAATAAAGGTGCTGGATGTACCCGGGTTCAAGGTCATGGCGCTGGTGGTAAAAGCACCATTCAGCCTTAAGCTTCCCGCCCCACCCGACATGTTGATCACGGCTGTAGCTGCGTCGCCATCAGCGGTTAGAGATCCGTTGATCGTCAAAGAACCGCTGGTAATGATGACTTCTGCGGGAAGCGTCGGGTCAGTGGTCGGTTTTAGCAGAGAAAGGCTGCCCACAGTAGCGGTGCCGTCGTTGATGACCAGTTGGTTCGGTCCATCGCCGCCAGTCGGCTTATACACTGCTACGTTGCCACCGACAGTCAATGTTGAGCTAGCTGCTGAAAGTATCAAAAAATTGCTGCGTTGATTACCCTGCGTACCCGCATTCCCCAACCTAAGGCTACCGGCTTGCGCATTGAACCCCGCAGGTATTGTGACCACAGTTTGCTGGCCTGGGTTACCCCCTGTGCGATTAATCACCACATTGCTGGTGGCGGTCGGAATTCCTCCCGGACAGCCGGTCCACGTGCTGGGAGCATTCCAGCTTCCGCCATCGTCAACCGCCGTACAGGCAATAGCCGCATTTGCAGCAAATAGGGTGCAAAGAAATACAAACGCCGTAAGGAGGAATCGATTCGCGCTAAAGAGGCGGAAATGCGTCATAGCCGTTACTCCCGCTCCATAAAGGCCGACACCCGCACACTGCGCTCCGCTCGGATATCGCCACTGCCGCAAGATCCAACGCTGGTCAAAGTGTAAAAACTGTAGTCCGAGCTGGCCGAACAGGCATTATTGTTTTCATCCACACAGGCGCAAGTAATGCTGGCCTGACAGAGATTCAAGCCATCAATGCCCGAAAAATCCAAAGTCATACTGCCCATACCCGAACACTGGTTGTCGATCGCTGACTTGGTGCTGGCATCCGGATAGAACAAGCGGCTCATACCCGCCTGGGCGCCGCTTTCTGCCGCGTAAAACGCTTGGGCGCTGATCAATTCCTGCACCGCGGACACATTGGTTTGGATGGTGGTGCGCCACAGCATCAGCGCAAACAAGCCCATGGCCACAACGATAAAAATAGCCACGGGCATCAAGAAGCCGCCCTGCCGACGAGGCGGTTTGCCTTGCGCTATTGCCGCTAAGGGTTTTCGATTAAGGCACATTGCGAATCAGTACCTCTTGATTGAATTCCACGCGTTCACCGCCTTCGATAAATCCCAAGCTGATCAAGACATTGATGCTGCGGTTTTCACTACCCGCAGAAAGTGCGAAGGGGGTACCGCTGGCATCGGCATTGCGGGCCAGCAACTGATACGTGCTGCCCGTATCGACGGCGGACGCGGTAATGTCCTGGTCCGGATAAAAGCGCAATTGATTGTTGAACAGGCAGAACGCTTGAGGTTGGTCCAACAAGTAAAAACGTCGGCTGAGAGAATTGCGCTCCCAGCGGCGGCTGGCGAAACTGACAGAAGTCGCAGTCCGCCCAGTAACTTCCGCCAGGGATACTCCGCCACCGCCGTACAATTCATCGCTGCCCATAGCGCCAATGCTCAGGAAAGCCGCATCCCCAAACTCTTGGTCATGAGCGGAGGTCGCAATGGAGCTATGGTTCGGGGCGTTATTGCTTTGGTCGGGCACGGCATTCAGGTAGGTACCAGCGCCCGCGACGGGCAGAAATTGCACACACTGCCCGCCATTCGTAACGCGCACGCTGTGCGGCAGGGCCCCGCGCAATTGTCGGGTCATCCTCTCGATGGCTGGGCGAGCCGTATTCACTAATTTGGCCCGCGAGCGGGTTTGCATGTAGCTCTCGGTAGAGCTCACAATAAACGTGGTGCCAATCACCGAGACTATTGCCAGGATCACCACCACGGTAATCACTTCCACCAAGGTAAAACCTTTGGCTGATTGGCGGCCGCGCATCAGAAATTGGTCCTGTAGGCGGATAGGGTCAGGCTTTCACCATTAGGTGCACTCGTGGTAACGCTGATCCGTTTGGCGGCATCGTCCTGTAACCCCAGGCTGGCTCCCACATCCTCTTCCACGCTGACCTGACAACCGTAACCCGGTGGACTATCGCACACACCGTCAAAGTCGCTCACGCCACCGCCCACACATGGGTCAGAGGTGGGCGCACCCGTTGGAGTCAAACTGCCACAAGCGGGCACACCGCCGGGCGGCGTGGCGGCGTCGTAGGGGTAACCCAGAATCACATCCAGTTGCGATTGCGCCAACTCCAACAAGCGCACCCGAACAATGGGGTCCACACTGCGAGTGATAGAGCTCTGGTACACGCTCAGCAGTGCACCCAAGGCAATGCTGATCACCACCATAAACACCACCAGTTCAATCAGGGAAAAGCCCCTATCTCGGCGAGACTGGCTAGTAATGCGCATAACCGCTGGCCTCCACCTGAATGGTGGCTGTAACGCCACCGCGACTGAACGTTATGGAACTGGGTGTGGTGCGACCTAATTTATCGAACTGAAAAGTAGCTGGCGTGGCGCTGACACCCGTGGGCAAAGATTCCGGATAGGCGTCTGCATAGGGCCGCAAGGAAGCGCCACTTTCGCGCACATCAATGCTGTTCGCGCTCACAATAACTTCGATGGGATTGGTTGCGGAAGCTCGAGCCATAGCAATCTGCTGGGCGTAGGTGATTACCGATAGGGCTTGATCGCGCCCAGTCTGGACGCTGGCCACATTGGTGTCGGTAAATCGGGGATAGGCCACAACGCTAATAACCGCGATCACCAGGATCACGGCCATTAATTCGATAAGACTAAAACCGCGGTTGTTTATTGTGGCCATGGGCTTGCTGCCTTACTGGAGTCAGCTGTGGGCCATCACATCTCGGTAGGATCAACACCGTGGACCACAAACTCGGCCGTTATATTGTTATCGGACTGATCAGTCAGAACGCAGGTGACGCTGGCCAAGTGCCCAACGGCTTGCGCTTCAATGCTGTAACCGCTGGGTATGCCACCATCCAGAAGAATGCCGGCATCCTGGCAATTGGTGACCGGACGGGGACCGTCGATACCAGCGTAATCCTGAACCACCAACAGCGCGTTGGCGTAGTTCAGGGCGCTGGCACTGCCCAGTGTCCCCGCGACACTTCTAGCCGAAGACTCTCGGGCGGCTTGAGACAAGTCCACAAACCGCGGCACGGCGGCCGCGGCGAGGATGCCCAAAAGCACGATCACGGCGATCAACTCGATAAGAGTAAATCCTTTCATCTCAGCTCCGTTCGCCTAGCCGATGTAAATGGTTAGGGCGTTGTAGGCGCGGTTGCCGCGGTGGCACCAAAAGCTGTAAAGGTTGCCGAGTAGGTACCCCGAGTAACTTCACATTCAGCAGAAGCGCGGTCGGCGATGGTACCAGCACCAGTGATGGCGTAGTCAGCCGCCAAGGGAGACTCCAGCAAGTTCTCTACATCCGCACAGCTACCAACCGCTACAACATCTTGAGTGATAGTCAGTCCTGCACTATTAGCAATATTGTTCGCGTGGTTCAAAGCCGAAGCACTACCCAGAGCGCCAGCTACACCGCGAGTTGACGCTTCAGTGGCAGCTGCAGACAAATCCACAAAACGCGGCACGGCGGTGGCGGCAATAATGCCCAAAATCACGATTACGGCGATCAGCTCGATCAGGGTAAAACCGGATTGTTGTTTTTTCATAATGGAAACTCCATTGGTCGTTGCTTAGTTATTTTGGATCAAACCCGTGACCAGACTCTGTCAGTTAGCGCCTCACTCTGAAGCTTAGCTCGCCCACAAGTCAAAATTTCGACGACTTGACGCATGATCACACCTAATATAGTTCAATTCCGTTTGAATTCCAATGCCAACCTGGCAGTTTTTACTCCTCCGGCAACACGACGCTTACAGCGCCCGTCACCGGCGAATAATCGAAGTACGCCCCTTGCCAGCGCTCGCCCCGGCGCTGATAGCGGCACTGGCCATCGCGGGTCAAAGAGACGCGGTATTCCGCCTCGTTACTAGCCTCTTGCACCGCCGCGCTCGGGGGCTGATGCAAAAAGGCGTACCAGAGCTGTAAACAGGCCTCAGCGCTGGGCCGGTTGACCATCTGGCGCTCAGTGGCAGCGGGCCAGCCATAGCGATTCAAAAACACCCGCACCGGCTCTGAATCTGGCGTTATGTGCCCCGGCAGGCCGGGCAGGTCGCTGTAGAGCTCTATTCCACGCTCAAGTTCCTCAGAACCCCGGTGAATATAGGTATAAGCTCGCACCGCTGAGACGCCGGTCTTAAAATGCTCCGCAGCCAGCTCAAAACTGAGGCGTCGTACATCCTCGGCCATGCGGCCGTAAAAGCCCGCCCCCACGGTCATTACAACGCCGATAATGGACGCCACCAGTAGCCATTCGAACACACGCGCCTGACGAGACGTCACCGTCAACTCCGCTGAATGTTGTACATGTCCCACATGGGCAAGAAGATACCCAGCGCCAGGACCAAGACAAAACCCGCCATAATCACCACCATAATAGGCTCGATACGGTCGCTGAGCTTCTTGACGTCGTAGTCCACTTCGCGCTCGTAGAACTCGGCCATTTCGGTCATCAGGCGGTCCACCTGACCGCTCTCCTCGCCCACGGCAATCATCTGCAGAACCAGAGGCGTAAACATGCCGCTGGCCAGATGTGTTTGAAACAGCCCTTCACCGCGTTCGATGCCGGCCTTAATGGCGTGGATCTTGTCCCCCAAGTAGGGGTTGTCGATAGCTTTTGCGCAAAGATTTAGGGCTGTGTTCAGGGGCAGGCCCGAGCGCAGCATTAAGCCGAAGGAACGGGCGTAGCGGGCCATGGAGGCGCGCTCAATAATATCGCCAACCACGGGCAAGCGAAGTTTCTTCCGGCCCCAGACGCGGCTGCCCTTTTCAGAGCGAACATACTGCCGCGTGGCAAACGCAAGACCCACCACCAGTACCAGTATGTAGGGCCAGAAGGTTACAAAGAAATCCGAAACGCCCACCAAAATACGGGTGGGCAACGGCAGGTCAGCCCCAAACTGGGCAAACATATTGCCGAAAGCCGGGATCACCCAGATGTTGATCACCGCAATGGCGATGGCCAGAGCAGCCATCACAAAGCTGGGGTAGCGCAGCGCGGACTTAATGCTCTTGATGGTATTCTGGTCCCGCTCCATATATTCGCTTAGCTGTAAAAACGCGGCTTCCAGCTGGCCGCTGTTTTCGCCCACGTTCACGATGCTTACAAACAGGTTGTTAAATACCTTGGGATGATGGCGCATGGCGGCGGACAACTCCTGCCCCGCTTCCAATCGATCCGCCACATCCTCAAGCGTTTCTTTAAAGGTGAGGTGACGCAAAGTCGCCGCCAATCCGCGAATGCCCTTAACCAGCGGAATGCCAGCCCGGGTGATGGTGTACATCTGCCGGCAAAACATAATCAGATCGACGGGCTCGACTTTGCCGCTGTTGCTCCAACGCTCCCAGCGTTGGTTAAGGCTTGGCTTGTCGCGGTACTCATCGATGCTTAACGGAATGACGCCGCGGCCGAATAAGAGTCCGGCAGCAGCGTCAGTATTGGCCGCCTCCAACTGGCCGTTGACCAGTTGTCCTTGAGCGTTGCGTCCGCGAAATTGATAAACAGCCATTGGGTTTCTCTAATTTCTCATAATACGTCGGGCATTAAGCATCGATTGCAAGCACTTCGTCTTCCACCTGCGCCGACACTTTCATAACTTCTTCCAGAGTCGACGTACCCTCAATCGCATAGTCTAGAGCGGCGTGGCTCAATGGGCGGAAATGTGGGCTTTTTTGCGCGGCGCGGGTAAAACCGTTGATGTCGTTGTCCCGCAAGGCTTCGGCCATGGCTTGATTCACGTCCAGCATTTCAAACACGCCGATGCGGCCCCGGTAACCAGTATTGTGGCAGTGGGGGCAGCCAGCGCCGCGTTTGAATTGCACGCCGGTCAAGTCGCGATCTCGTGCCAGCGCTGCCAATAGCTGGCGCTCGTTGGCGTCCGGCTCGTGAGGCTGTACACAACTGGAGCAAATACGGCGCAACAACCGCTGCGCCACTATGGCTTTTAATGAACTGGCTACCAGGTATGGATCCACCCCCATATCAATCAGACGCAGGGCAGAAGTCATGGCATCGTTAGTGTGCAAGGTGGACAGGACCAAGTGACCGGTCATGGCGGCGCGCAAGGCGATCTCTGCAGATTCGGCATCCCGAATCTCACCCACCAGAAGAATATCCGGGTCTTGCCGCAAAGTAGCGCGCAGTACGCTGCCGAAGGTAAGGCCGATGCGTTCGTGCAACTGCACCTGACTGATGCGCGGCAGCCGGTATTCCACCGGATCTTCCACGGTAATGATTTTTTTCTCGGGCTTGTTCAGCTCCGACAAGGCGCCGTACAAGGTGGTGGTTTTACCACTACCGGTGGGGCCGGTAACCAACACCAGTCCGTGGGGTCGGGTAATGGCGCGACGAAAACGTTCGACCTGTTCTTTGGGCATGCCCACTTTGCCCAACGCCAAAACACCGTCAGTGTGATCCAGCAAACGCATCACCACCGACTCACCGAATTGCACCGGCATGGTGGACATACGCACATCAATATTGCGGCCCTTAACGCGCAGGTTAAAGCGGCCATCCTGAGGCATGCGTTTTTCGGAAATGTCCAAACCAGCCATCAGCTTCAAGCGCACCACCAGAGCCGGAGCGATACGTTTTTCATTCATCACCTGTTCCAGCAACACGCCGTCAATGCGGTTGCGGATGCGAAGAACGGTTTCATCCGGCTCGATGTGAATATCCGACGCTTTGGCGTTGATGGCTTCTTCAAAAATTTTCTGCAGCAGTTTGACCACCGGCGCATCGCTGTCGGTGGCGTCGGTGACAAACTCGGTGAGATCCACCGCGTTGCTTTCCAGCTCTTCGTCCAGCTCTTCCGCCAGGGAGGCGATTTCGCTGGCGCGGCTGTAGGCGATGTCGAGAATGTCTAGCAATTCTGACTCGCGCACTACGGCGGGTTTGATGTTCTTTTTCAGTTGCCGCTGAAGTTCGTCCAGACAAAAAATGTCGGTGGGGTCGGCCATACCCAACAAAAGGCCGTCCGGGTCATCGCGCAATAATATAACCCGGTAGCGGCGTGCAGTGGTTTCCGGCATGCGCTGTATCAAATCCCGATCAAAACGGTATTGCTGCAACTCCACAAACGGAATTTTGAGCTGATCGGACAAGAGATTGAGCAGGGCATTTTCTTCCACGTAGCCCAAGTCCACCAGGGTGTTACCCAGCTTACGCCCAGTCAGCTTTTGCTCCCGCAGAGCGTGCTGTAATTGATCGTCGGTGATCATTTGGTTGCTGACCAGCAAATCACCGATACGTATACGCTTAGCCGCCGTCATAAATCTCGATCCCCTACCTGGTCAGCGTCGTGATGCGCTGCTCAATGTAATCTCGCACTTCCCGATTTTCCCGGGTGTCATAGTGGCCGCTGGTCAAAGCGCGCCGGTAACTTTCCACGGCACTGGCGTGTTGCTGCTGAGCATCCAGCGCCAGGGCCAAGCCGAGCCAGTAGCCAGGCTTGGCGCCGAAGTTGTCGAGCAATCGACGGTAGGCACTGGCCGCCTCCGCGTGGCGATCAGCCCGGTAGTACAAACCCGCCAACAGTGAGCGGTACGGCTCGTTATCGTCTGCTTCGGGCAGATCCGCTTCCAGCAAGGCTATGGCCTCTTCTGGCTGCCCTTGCACCAGTGCCAACCGCGCCCGCAGCCGAGTGCGTTCGCCGGTACTCAGAAACTCTGCTTCATCCAGCAGAGCCTGAGCGGCTTCGATGTTCCCTTGATCAATATAGATGCCCGCCAACTCGGTTGCACTGTGGACGGAGTCCGGGTGTTGCTCCAGCCATTTTTCCAGTCGCAGTCGGGCGCTGTGATGGCGACCCTGCTGCAACAGCTCTCGGGCTTCCCGCGCGATGCGCTCGTCCTGGCGAGCGGCCGTGCGAGTCACTTCCAAATGTTGCTCGGGCGCGTTCTCCCCGGTCGTGTTCGCCGTCGTGTTGACCGCCGCCTGACGGCTTGTGGGAGCGGGCTGAGACTCTTCTGGCCTAGCCTCACTCGCCGCTGCCAACTGCTCCGCCAACTGAACGATGCCCGGATGGTTTTGCTGAACCGTTCGGGCTCGGCGCAACATCACCTCAGCGCGCTCTAAATCATTTCGCTCCAGGTGGCCTTCGGTTAAATCCAAATAGCGGCGCGTTATACGCTCAATGCCGGCCAGGGCCTCTGGGTGCTCGGGAGACAAGCTCAATATTTCCCGATAGCGGCTAAATGCATTGTCTTCTATGGGCGAAGTCAGCCGATCTCGCCCTAAAGCTAACTCGGCTTCCGCCAACAACCGGCCAATTTTGGCGTTTTGCAAAGCCGTCAGCTCGAGCACTTCTTCGATCGGTTCCTCTACGGCCTCCAACTCGGGCTCAGGCTCTGGACCTGGGATGTCCAGGGCAGCCAGCACTTCTGCCGGACCATTGGGCTCACGCGGAGTCTCGATGACTCTCTCTTGCACATCTGAGACCTCTGGCACGTTCGGGGCCTGTGGAGAACTTGAGCCGCTAAGCACATTCCACCCCAACAATCCCACACCGACAAATACAAAAGCTGCCACGGCGGCGAGCCAGGGTTTGGGGGAGGAGTGTCGGCCGTCCACTACTGCGCGTTCGGGCTCCGGGCCTTGGCTGTCAGAGCGTGCCACTTTAACGCCCCGCCGATCCAAGTCCCGGAGCATGTCGTTCACCAGGCTCATAGCCCAACTCCCGACGCTATTTTCAAGCCCATTCCCTGACCCACGCCTGACCAAGCGATTAAACCCATCAGTGCAAGCGCTGTCACCGCGCCGGTAAAACCCCAAAGCCAATAATCGTAGCGGGCCAGCCAGCGACCCAAAGAGCGGCTCTCTGCCGTATCCAAGGCGGCACGGGCCACTTGCCGACGCCCTACTCGTTCACGCCCCAGTCCATAAGTGGCCAACATGGCCTTATGGGCAATGATGTTAATCAGCCTAGGCACCCCGCCCGAAGCTCGGTACAAAAGATTGAGCGCACTGCGGGTAAACAGCGGTGGACCCTGATAGCCCGCCGAACTCAAACGAAACTGAATATAGGCCGGCAAACTACTCCGACGAACCGTGTCCAGGTACTCGGCGAACACGATGCGCTGCTTGAGCTGGCGCAAATCCGGGCGATTAAGCAAATCATCCAGCTCTGGCTGGCCCAGCAATATCACTTGCAGCAACTTACTCTTTTCGGTTTCCAGATTAGTCAGCAGCCTTAGCGCTTCAATGGTTTCCCGGGGCATGGCCTGGGCTTCATCCACAATCAGCACCACGCGCCGCTTGCGCTTGGCCATGGCCACCAGTTGCCGGTAGATATCGGTCAGAAGTTCGTAGGAGGGTGTGTCCCGGGAGTAAGTGACCCCGATTTCCTCCGCCAAAAACCACTTCAGTTCGTCCGGTGTTAAATAGGGATTGGGAATGTAGGCCGTAACAAATTCAGGCCCAAGGCTCGCCAGCAGTTTGCGGGACAGCAGGGTTTTACCCGTGCCCACTTCCCCGACGATTTTAATAAACCCTTCGCTATGGCGCAGAGCCAACAGGAGCGTGTTCAGCACCTCGCGATGGCTCTGATTGTCGAAAAAGAATTGCGTGTCCGGCGTCAGGGAAAACGGCAGTTCACGCAACCCGAAATGTTGCTGGTACATAAGGCCTAAACCCGCCTTAGTCGTCCCATTGCTGACGATAACTGTCGCCCATGCGCCGCATGCGTTCACGGCTGCCTTCTAGGGCTTGGTCCCAGGTACCTTCGTCGATTACCGTGGGACGGAGAAGAATCACTAACTCGGTTTTCTCCCGGGCTTGATGCCGGGTTCTAAACAGAGTGTTGAGCAGAGGGATATCCCCCAGGAAGGGGCGCTTGCCCGCCACATCGCGGTTGCTTTCGGTCATCAAACCGCCCAGCACCACCACTTGGCCGCTGGCGGCACGCACGATGCTGTCCGATTCACGCACGCCTCTTTGAGCAAGAGGTAACGAAAACTGTTCGTTGCCAATGGTGAACACTTTGAGTTGGTCGGTCACCTCACTCACCACTGGGTGAATGTGCAAAATCACATCGCCGTTTTCGGAAATTTGCGGCGTAACATCCAGAGCAATACCGCTGAAGAAAGATGAGAGTTCAATATTCGGTGTGCTCGTAACCGAGGCAACACTGGCCGTGGTTTGGCTGGAAATACCGGTAATAAAGTATTCATCGGTACCCACACGGATCAGCGCTTTTTGGTTGTTGACCGTGGATACCCGTGGGCTGGACAGCACCTGCACATTGCCTTGAGTTTCCAACAGAGACAACAGCTGGCTGATATCGCCTACTTGGAGAACAGAACTGAATAGGTTTTCGCTGGCCTGCAGAACGTTGTTTGAAGTCAAGGCCGAAACGCTGCCGTTTTGGATGTTCCGCTGCCTTTCGTTAGTGTCAAAACGACCGCGGTTGTACTCGTGCGCCAACTGGCCGCTAATAGCATCCCAATTAACCCCTGCTTCAAAGCCTTCGCTCAAACGCACTTCAAGAATTTTCGCTTCCAGTATCACTTGGCGTTTTACGCTTAACTCGGAGCGTTCAAGAAATTCACGCACGGCACTTAACTCATGGGGCAGTGCCTTGACCACCAACATGCCGGCTTGAGGTGTAACCATGACCATACGGTCGCCGGTTTCGCCGCCGATTATGGCTCCGACAGTCTCCTGCAAAGAGCGCCAGAAATCGGTGCGGTTCAGGGTTTGGACGCGCGAGCCCGGAGTCAATTGAGAGCTGGAACGGCCGCCCGCACCGTCCTCAAGCATACCCAATAGGTTGGCGGTGTCGCTTAAGCTGCCACCGCCGCCACCCGTACCACCCGTGCCAGTGCGCCCACGGGCGCCACCGGACGTTTCGCTGCGACCTATGGAGACGTGAGTATCCGACACACCCACCCGTTGCACGTCCAAGTAATCAACATGGAACACTTGGGTACGCAATTCGTTGGCATAGACGGTGTAGATGTTGCCCGTGCGCTGATACTCGTAACCGTAGATATCGCGCGTTACTCGGAGTACGTCTTCAACGGTGACGTCTTTCAGATCCAGGGAGATGTTGCCGCTCACATCCGGGTGGACAACGACGTTAGTCGCCGTACCTTCCACCAGCCCAAGGAAAAAGGTTCGCGCCGGAACGTTGCGTACCGATACGTCGAAACGCTCAGCCTCGGCTTCGCTCGTGCGCGTCGGTCTGTCCTCAGTGAGCGCACGGCTGACTGCGTCTGGGACCCGAGCTCTATCGCGCTGTGCCTGCTCTTGTGCGATCTCGTCCATGGCGGTTTCCGCCGCGAGGGTTCTATCCTGCTGCAGGGCGCAACCGGCACTGAGCGTAGCCAGTGCGATAATTGCCATGCGCGCGGCTTTGGCCGGGGACAGGGTCCAGTTTTCCGTCATATCGGTCAACCTCAATTCTCTGTGGGCGCTGTGCGTCTGACGCCGTTACCGGCCATACGCACACGCCAGGTTCTTGTTCCCTGCTGCAGAACTACCGCTTGGGGCTCAATAGCTCGTAGGCGAACACCGCCCGAGCCTTGAATTACTTCGTTTTCCCGCAGCTGCTGACCGTTAATCACCGCCAGCTTGCGTGTTCCGCCAATCAAAATAGAGTTCAGTTCCAGCTCCACACTTGCACTGGACGCCGTCCGGTAGCCCAACGGGCGAGTTGGATCCTGAAGGCTCTCGGCGCTGGCCGAAAGCGGCACTGCGAGCGCCAACAATAAAAGGGCTATGACTTTACACACCCAGCAACCCCTCCTCAGCACTCAGGGTATAAACGCGGATATCAATTTCCCCGCGCGGATAACCCTGGACTTTGTAGTCGAGACGGTCCCAATAAAAACGCCAAGGCAACTCTTCGAGTGATTGGAGAAAACCCAATACTTCGAAGTAACTCCCGGTCACACGCAGCGTGACGCTGTGTTTGTACACGCCGGTGGAGCGGCCTTCTTCGCCGCCGCCCAACAGAGGTAACTCTTGCACCGGATGTGTTTGTACCCGCTGCAGCGTCAAGCGCGTGGTGGACACCAACACGTCCTGCAAAATGCGTGGCAGTTGGTCGGCACTGACCAACCCTTGGGACAGAGCCGCCAGCTCGTCATCCAGTGTCAGCAGCCGGGCCCGTAGGGCTTCGCGCTCAGCAAACACTTCGCCATTTACCGTTTGACCCAGAGCACTGCTCAAAGCCGCGATTTGTGTCGCTTGGGCAGACTGTGCGGTACTGATTCGCTCCAGTTCGGCCGTCAATTGGGCCCGTTTCCGCTCCTGGGGCATTTCAATGGCCAGTTGCCAGATACCCACCAGAACCGCCAACGCGCACAACAGCAACAGCACCCGCTCACGCAGGGAGTAAGCGTCAATTTTTTCAATTAGTTCGTTCAGCTTCGGGCTCATCGTCGGCTGCCCTCCCCTTTGGCACGGGTGAGGTTGAACTCCAAACCGGGCGCCGTAGATTCATCGCGGCCCATATCCAGCACCCCAAAGCGGGCCCCGGCGAAACTGTCTTCCTGGCGTAGCCGCTGCAAGTAGAGGGGCACGAGATCGGCAGTGCGCACCCGGCCGCCCAGCTCCACATAGCCACCGCCCTGCTGCAGTGAAAACCATTCCAAAGCAAGATCTTCCATGGACTGGCGAGCCAGCCCTTGCAACTGCCCGGAAAAGCCTTCGGCATTGCCCATGTTTTGCTGGGCAATCAAGGCCTTAATCCGCTCCCGGCGGCGAATTTCTTGCTGTAAGCGCTCCACCTCGGTTTCCAGGCCTGGGCCTCTCAGGCGCGGCTGCTGTTGTTGAAGCGTGGCGACCTGGCCTTGTAATTCATTCAGTTTTTGCTCTTCCTGAGCGACTTGATTGGCGAGTCCGCCAGTGCGGTAGCTGCTCCAAAGAGAAATCAGGACTAATAGTACGGCCGCGGCCAAGAGTGCCCAGCCCATATGTACGGCGCGCACCGGTTTCCGATTGGGGCGAAATTCGGGAAGGTACAGGTTTATCTGCTGCATACTCAGCCTTCCTCGCGCTTTTCAGTGCGCAACCCTGCACCCAGGGCATCCAGGCAAAGGGATAAGCTGTGTGCGGGGATCTGGGCGTCGATGTCCAAGCCCGGCGCCAGAGACAAGAGCGTTAGATCGGCCGGTAGGGCCGATTGAATTTCGTCGGTGAGCTTGTCTGCGCTGACGTTTTCTCCGGCCAGATACACTTGAGCCGGTGGGGGCTGACGCATTTGCCGCTCGAAATAATCCAGGGAGCGCTGCAATTCCAGCACCAGTGCATCGGCGGGCAGATCTTCCAGCAGGCCACCCTCATAGGGCAGCGCAAACTGACGGGCTAGAAACAAGTCGTCACCGCGCACAATTTGAAGGCTGCCACCACCGGGCACCAACTTCACCAGTGCCGCACCGCGGTCTGTCTCGCAGCAATTCACCACTAAATTTCGCAGGGCCAATTCGGGAATATCAATACTGGCGAGTTTCAAATCGCTTTCATTGGCTTGATTCACCAAACGGGTGATGGTGGCGCGCCGGGCTACAGCCACATAGGCCATGCGCTTACTGCCCCGGGATTTATCTTCGGGTAACAGGAAGGCGTCCACTACGGCTTCCGCCACGGGGAAGTCAATCAGATCCCGCACTTTCCAGCTTAGGGCCTGGCGCAGCTCATTGGCCGGCACCGCCGGTGCCTCCACCAGCAGTAACGTGTAATCCTCACGGCCCAACACCAAGTTGCAGGTGCGCCCGCGTAAACCAAGGCGATCCACACGCGCCTGCAGGGCTTCTTCAGGGCTGGCCTGATCGGAAAGGGGGATGAATTCGCAATGGCGGACCTGGGGAACCGGGCCATTAGGAAATACGTGGGCAAAGGCAATCCCGTCAGCGCTGAATTGAACGCCAACCACTTCTCTTTGCTTAGAGCTTGCGCGAAATAAACTCAACCGAGGACCCTAACGCTTATTGTCATTAATTATGTGGGTTTTCCAAAAACAAAAACATCCAGACAATGAGTTGCTATAAGCGCCACTATGCCACTTTGTTTCGGCTATGGCCAGCCTGTTAATAAGCTGACATTATAACCTCGGAAGCTCCAGACCACCTTCTTATTAAAGATAGTACACACTAACGGCACCCGGCAATGTTTCATATCGTCTTATTCGAACCCGAAATCCCACCCAATACCGGAAATATCATCCGCCTGGCGGCCAATACCGGCTGTCAAATCCACCTGATTGAGCCGCTCGGTTTTGTCCTGGACGATAAGCGCCTCAGGCGCGCCGGCCTCGACTATGGCGAGTGGCAAGATATGAAGCTTCACGCAAGTTGGGAGGCCTTCGTCAACGACTGCCGCCCAGAGCGCCTGTTCGCTCTGACCACCAAAGGCACAAAAAGTCCCTCTCAGGCGCAGTTTATCGAAGGCGATTACCTGGTGTTTGGCCCCGAAAGCCGTGGCCTACCGGCTTCTATCCGTGACGCTCTGCCGCCCGAGCAGCTCTTGCGCATTCCTATGCGCCCGGGCAGTCGTAGCATGAATCTGTCCAACGCTGTGTCAGTGGTGGTGTACGAAGCCTGGCGGCAGTTGGATTTCGCCGGCAGTGGGCGCTGATGATCGAACGCGACAGCGCTGGTATCATGCGGGCTTTTTAACCATGAGGTAGGCATGAGTAAGATTCAGATTCTGGTGGGCAGCGTCGGCGGTACCGCCAGTAAAGTGGCTGAGTTCGTGGCTCAAGTAGCCCGCGACAATCGCCACCAGGTGAGTATCAATGCGGCCCCTAAGACTGAAGACCTGCTCCGGGACCCGGACGAAGTGCTGCTGATCTGCACCTCCAACACCGGTGCCGGCGACCTGCCCGCCAATGTCTTGCCTCTATATATTCAGCTCAATACGGAATACCCCCCCATTGCCGGCCGGCGCTATGGCCTAATTAACCTGGGCGACAGCAGCTACAGCACCTTTGGAGAGGCCGGCCAACGGCTGGACGAGGCTTTCGCCGATTTGGGCGCCATCCGGCAAGATCCACCATTAATTCTGGATGCCAGCAGCGGCCTGGACCCGGAAGAAGAAGCCCGCGAGTGGGCCCAAGCCTGGCTGGAGTCTCTATGAGTCGGGCGCCCATAGGACTTTTTTACGGCAGCTCCACCTGCTACACAGAAATGGCTGGCGAAAAAATTCGCGGCGTCCTGGGGGAGGACCGCGTGGACATATTCAACGTGGCCGACACTCCCATCATCACCGCGCAATTCTATCCGCATCTGATTTTCGGCATCCCCACCTGGGACTACGGCGAATTACAAGAGGACTGGGAAGAAATCTGGGGAGATCTGGACGAGCTGGAACTGAGCGGAAAGACCGTGGCCCTGTACGGCTTGGGTGATCAGGTGGGTTACCCGGAATGGTTTCAGGACGCGCTCGGTTACCTGCACAGCAAAATCCTTGCTCGCGGTGCTCGTCCTTGTGGCTACTGGCCTCGGGATGGCTATGAGTTCGAAGCCTCCAAGGCACTCACCCCGGACGAAACCCACTTTGTGGGCCTACCTCTGGACGAGGAAAACGAGTTCCAACTGACCGACGAGCGGATCCGCCAGTGGTGCGCTCAGATTGAACGAGAATTTGGCTTGTGAGCGACGACGGCGCCCCGAAGCCGGCCGAAATCTCCTGGGACGAGGACGGTCAACCGCTTTCTACCGTCTTCGGAGACGTCTACTTTTCCCGTCAGGATGGCTTGGCCGAAACGCGCCATGTGTTTTTACACCACAACCAACTACCCGAGCGCTTCGCGCAGCTGAAGGATGAAGACCACTTCTGCATTGGCGAAACGGGTTTCGGCTCGGGGCTGAATTTTCTCGCCACTTGGCAGCTCTGGCAGCAGTGCGCACCAGCCGGAGCGCAACTGGACTTTGTCAGTGTCGAGAAATTCCCGTTACAAAAGCACGACTTGGCCCGTGCCCTGTCACTTTGGCCGGAGCTGGCCCCTTTTGCCAATCCCTTGCTGGAGGCTTTTCCGCCACCCCAGGGCGGTTTCCATCGCCTGGAATTTGCCGGCGGAAAGATTCGGCTCACGCTGATCGTTGACGAAGCCGCCCAAGGGTTGGCGCAGCTGCTGGCTAGTGACCACCCACTTTTCCGCGCGGCGGGCATCACCATGGACGCGTGGTTTCTGGATGGTTTCGCACCCTCTAAGAACCCGGATATGTGGCGCCCCGAGTTGTTCACGGTCATTGGTGAGCTCAGCGGCTCCGGCACTACCGCAGCCACCTTCAGTGCCGCCAGTGTCGTTAAGCAGGGCCTGGCTCAGGCGGGGTTTTCCATCACCAAAGTGCCGGGCTTTGGGCGCAAGCGCGAAATGATCCGCGCGGCTCGAGCCAACACCGTTTCCTCAACCCACTCGCCGACCACGAGATGGAACAAAAACACCCCACCCTGGGATTTGCCCCCAAAGTCCGTCGATGCTTCGAAAAAGGCCATAGTCATTGGTGGCGGGTTAGCCGGCTGCCACACGGCCCGAGCGCTGGCGGACAGAAACTACGAAGTGACACTACTGGAGCGGCAATCACACCTGGCTGCCGAAGGCTCGGGCAACCCCCAAGGCGTGCTTTACGCCAAGCTGTCCCACCAAGCATCACCACTGGGCGAGTTCAACCTCGCCAGTTTGATGTATGCGCAACGTCACTATCAGCCGTTCTGGCAAGCTGGCCCCGCGTACGGAGAAGCGTGTGGCGTGTTGCAGCTCGCGTACAACGCATCGGAACAGGCGCTGCAAGAACAACTCCGCGAACGCTTAAGCCAGCACGAGGGTTTCCTGTCTTTTGTGAACCAAGACCAAGCCAGTGAAATTGCGGGTATCGCCCTGCCTTATGGCGGCCTCTATTTTCCCCAGGCCGGGTGGCTGGCTCCTCCTCAGGTGTGCGCGCGCTTGATTGACCATCCAAAAATTCAGGTGCGCTCGGTCACGGAGGTGACCGAACTTGCGTACGATGAGGACTGGCAAGTTTCACTCGCGGACGGCTCAACACTTCACTCAGACTTAGTGGTCATCGCCAATGCCTTCGATGCCCGGCGCTTTGCACAAACCCGCGACCTACCGCTCAAGTCCATTCGCGGACAAGTGACTTATCTGCCTGCGACGGAACGCAGCCACCAACTCCGTGCCGCCTTGTGCGCAGAGGGTTATCTGGCGCCCGCGCAAAACGGGGTCCACTGCGCCGGAGCCAGTTTTAATCTGGGTGATAGCAATCCTGCACTGACGGAGCAAGATCACCACACCAACTTGAATAAGTTGAGTTATTTTGGCTCTGAGCTAAGCGGTTTGTGGCCCCACGCCGATAGTCACTCCCTCGATGGCCGGGTCGCCTTTCGCTGCGCCACCCGGGATTACCTGCCGGTGGTTGGGCCTGTGCCCCGCCGTGAACAGTTTCTCGAAGACTATGCGCCCTTGCGCAAAGACGCCCACGCGGATATACCAATTCCGGGGGCTTACTGGCCGGGCCTATATGTGAACCTGGGCCACGGCTCGCGCGGGCTGGCCTATACGCCCCTGTGCGCGCAGCTGCTGGCGGCACTTATTTGCGGGGAATCCAGGCCAATGAGCCGGGACTTGGCCCGAGCACTCCACCCGGCGCGGTTTTTGATTCGGGATCTAATTCGCTCCCGGGTGTAGCCTATACTGTGTCTGGATCCTAATAAACTGTGAGGTGTCACCATGCTGCCCAACCCAGGCCACCCCAAAAGAGCCGACGCCGACGTCGATCCCATCCATAATTATTATGAGCGCTTGGTGCTGGAAGAAATTGTGAACCAAAGCGACCGTGCCAGGCAGGGCGATCGGGATTTTTTAGCGGATACCGCCTGCGTCGCCCTGAATCGATTGCCACCCAAGTACATTCGCCACAATGTGGACATGACATTCTTTATGTCGCCACAAGAAGTGGCCGAAACGGAACAAAAAGTAACCGATGCCGTACAAGCGGCTTTGTCCTATGTTCAACAACGGGAAGAACAAAAAAGCCAAGCCTGACGTCGGTGGGTCAATCGCGCTTGGGCCCAGCGTCCAGGGTCTCGGCTGATTCCAAGGGAGTAGGCTCGCTAATAACGTGCGAACCACTGCCGCAAGAAATGACCGTACGCAACGCCGTTTCAACACTGATATGCGGCAGTAGCTCCACGCAATCGGCACTTAAGTGGTACACGAACCCCGAGCTTGGCACGGGCGCGGTGGGCACATATACCGTGCAGTCGCCATTATGATGGCGTGATGTAACAATAGCGGTAACCGAGACCGGGTGCGCGCGCCCCATAATATAAGCACGACACACCTGGCCCTTGAGTAACGAGGAATTTTTTTCGCTGCCCAGAAAATGCGCCACCACCTCACGAATGGTTCGGTAACCAGGCGCAAAGCGCGCCAACCACTCGTCAATGTAACCATGCAACCAGCGGCCAACACTGGTTTTTACCCCGAGTCCGATCAGAAAGAACAACAGTAATACGAACAGCATCCCCAACAGATCAGCCACCCAGCCGAAGCGGATCCAGCTCACCAGCCACCCACTCAGAGGCTCCACCAACCCAGCGGCGGTCCCCAGGAGCCACTGCACCAAGAGGATAAAAATGGTAATAGGCAGCGCAACCATCACGCCGCCAAATAGAGTCAAGGTAATAAAGGAACGCCAACGCTTCATTCTGTCGCCTCAGTAAACTAAGATAACGCCCACTATTCCATACCCCAGGAGTGACTTCCGTGGCCACTGCGTCATCTCGCCCAAGTTTACCACTTGCTGGCACATTCCTCTTATGCCTCGCTGGAATAATCTCTGCGTGCCAGGCCTCGATCGACGCGCCTACCGAATACACCTATACAGTGCTTGAAGAGCGCGACCACTCCACCCGACTCTTTACTCAGGGGTTATTGCTACATGATGGCCTGTTTTATGAAAGCAGTGGCGGCTATGGCCGCTCACGCTTGGTGAGTTACCCGCGCTCCGGACCAGCGGAGGGTTTTGTAAACCATAAGTCCCTGCCCCGAAGGTACTTTGCCGAGGGGCTAACGGAAATGGAAGGAAAGCTCTATCTGCTCACTTGGCGGGAAAACACCCTATTCGTACTCGACCGGGATAGCTTTGAGGAGTTAACAAGCCACAAGTACACGGGAGAGGGTTGGGGGCTCACAGATAATGGCGACGTGTTGATTCGCAGTGACGGCTCCCACCGGCTGTTTTTTCATGACCGCGAGGATTTTTCCTTACTGCGAACATTGGAGGTGCACAAAAAGGGAACCCCCGTCAGAAAACTGAATGAACTGGAATACATTGATGGTTTCGTCTGGTCCAACATTTGGCACGACAACCGATTGGTACAAATCGATTTAGAAACGGGGCACGTGGTTGGTTATGTGGACTTAACCGACCTTGCCGAGCAAACGGCGCCGGCACACCGAGAAAGCGTGCTCAATGGTATCGCGTGGGATGAAGAGCACCAGGCTATGTGGGTGACAGGAAAAAACTGGCCGACGTTATTTTTGATTCGGCTGAATCAACTTCAGGAGGCGAACAGAGAAGGATAAGCAACGCACAAAAAAGCCGCGCTCCAAGAACGCGGCTTTTTAGAAATGCTATGGCTATTCTGAGCTATTGCTCAGGATGTCACAACGTTTTCTGCTTGCGGACCTTTCTGACCCGCTTTCACATCAAATTCAACTTGCTGGCCTTCGGCCAAAGTTTTAAAGCCTGATCCAGAGATCGCGCTGTAGTGGACAAATACGTCTTGACCACCTTCCGCTTCGATAAAGCCAAAACCTTTAGACTCGTTGAACCATTTAACAACACCCGTACTTCTGGACATATTAACTCCCTAGCTCTTCGCCGGTAAACATGGAAAACGCCGATGTGGCTTCTTGCTGGCGAATCGACCTTACTTACTTATGAAGAACAATACGAAGTTCTAACGACAGACGTACTTGGGCGTACAGATCCGTGTACTCACTAGGACTCGATGTAACCATAAATAATGCTGTGTCTCGCTCAGCAAAACCACTATATACCCGGCTTTGTTGCCAAGTAAAGGGGACCAGACGACGCCGTTAGAACCACTGTTCACACTTGGCTACCACGCTTATAATCGAACGTCATTGCTATAAGTATGGGGCACTTATCTCAACTGGCACATCTTTACCTAAACCAGCAAAGCTGCAACAATCACCTTTAGGTTTTTTAAAGCGGAAACAACTCATGATACGGACTAGCGCCTCCTCAGCGGATTGCCAGATCGACAACAACACGTCTTGTGGCACCTGTCGGCTGAGTGGCCTTTGCTTACCGCTGCGCATGCATTTGGATGATATTGATCGTTTGGACCGAGTCATCCAGCGCAGCCGGCCACTGCAAAAAAATCAGTACCTCTATCGGGCCAATGATCCTTTCCGCTCCATTTATGCTGTGCGCTCTGGCACCGTCAAAGCAACCACGCTAACCGAGCGCGGCCAGGAACAAATCACCGGCTTTTATTTGCCCGGTGAATTGGTGGGTTTGGACGGCATTGCCGAAAACCGATACACCTGCTCGGTGATGACACTTGAAACCTCATCCATTTGCGAGATTCCCTTTGCGCGCATTGAAGAGTTAAGTGCTCAAATCCCTTCCCTACAACGCAACATCTTTCAATTGCTCAGCCGGGAAATCACCCATGACCAACAACTGATCTCTTTGCTTAGCAAAAGCAGCGCGGAGCAGCGCATCGCCGCGTTTTTACTAAGCCTCTCGCGCCGACACGAGGCTAGACACTTGGCCGCTAACGCGTTTCGGCTCCCTATGTCACGCACCGACATGGGTAATTTTTTGGGCCTGACCATTGAAACGGTTAGCCGAGTCTTGAGTCGCTTCCACGCACAAGGCATTATTCAGCTCGATAAGAAAGAAGTACGCATTGCGGACTTTCCCCGTTTACAGGAACTCTCCGAGGCCAACAACTGATGCCCACATCACCACAGCTGCTGAATACCCTGGCCGCCTTTGACACCACCAACCAGGAAGACCCCAATACCGATTTCGTGAATGGCATTGCCGTGGCCAAAGAATACTTGTACGGCGTGCGCATGAGTGAGTGTTTGCAGGATTTTTGCCCGGACGCCTCGGAGACTCTGCAGTTAGCCGCCCGCGCCCAACACATTCGCCGCTGGGACATCCCCCGCGCTGACTTTCCTATGGACCGAGCCGGCTACAAAAAATGGCGCACTCGGCTTGGGGTTTACCATGGTGAAGTGGCTGGAACAATCATGGATCGATTCGGGTACACCCCGGAAGAGATTGAGCGCGTTCAGACGCTGCTGAGCAAGCGCAACCTCAAGCGAGATCCAGAGGTCCAGACGCTCGAGGATGTGATCTGCCTGGTATTTTTACGCTATTACCTGGAAGACTTCGCAAAAAAACACGACGAAGACAAGTTGATCGACATCATTCGCAAAACCTGGCGCAAAATGTCCCCAGAGGGGCACACCGCCGCCCTCGCCCTGCCGCTGTCCGAGGCTATGAAAGCCTTAGTGGGCAAAGCTTTGCAAAAATAGGGGCGCGTGTCGCCCTGCGCCACATCCGCTTCTTTGGTACAATCCCCTGCTTTTATAAACTGACGCGGACACCTTTTGCATGGGGACAGTGACTCTCTACGGCATTGCCAACTGCGATACCGTCAAAAAAGCCCGCCGCTGGCTATCCGAGCACGGCATCGAACACCGCTTTCATGATTTCCGAGCCGACGGCCTAGACGCGACCCAGGTGCGCGCCTGGCTAGCCGAACTGGGTCCGGCGTTGGTCAACAAGCGCAGCACCAGCTGGAAATCACTTGACCCGGCCACCCGCGAGCAACTCAGCTCAGGTGCCGATACAGAAACGGCGCGCGCAGCGATTTTGGCTCAACCCACGCTGATCAAACGTCCGCTCCTGGATACCGGTAGCGAACGACATCTGGGCTTTAGCCCCGCGACTTACGCAACCCTCTTCAATCGATAATTACTGACAGGAAACGCAGCATGACCAAACTGTACAGTGTCGGCCTCGGCGTCGGCAGTCAAAATCGAAACGGCGAATGGCTGGAAGTGTTTTACCCACAGCCGCTACTCAACCCCAGCGAAGCGACCGCTGGCGCCATCGCCAATGTGCTTAATTACCAAGGCGGCAACCAAGCCATCGCTCTGACCAGTGAACATATGCAACCGCTGGCTGAAGCTCTGGAAACCGCAGGCGATACCGAGCAAGCCGCTATCGCCCGAGCCTTCGCGCGCAGCGAACAGCCCCTGGTAGCCACACTGTTGGATCAGGACAGTGCTCCGAGCTCGGTGCCGGAAGCCTACCTGAAGCTACACCTGATTTCCCATCGCTTGGTCAAACCCCACGGCACTGATTTGACCGGCACCTTCGGCGTCCTGCCCAACGTGGCCTGGACCAATCAAGGCGCCGTGGATCTGGCGGAGTTGCCGGAACGTCAACTTCAAGCACGCTTGAGCGGCGCACCGCTGGAAGTTTCCTGCGTGGACAAATTCCCCAAAATGACCAACTACGTAGTGCCCACGGGTGTGCGCATTGCCCACACCGCACGGGTCCGACTGGGTGCTTACCTGGGCGAAGGCACCACCATCATGCACGAAGGCTTTGTGAACTTTAATGCGGGCACCGAAGGCCCAGGCATGATCGAAGGGCGCATATCCGCCGGAGTGTTTGTGGGTTCCGGCTCTGACTTGGGCGGCGGCAGCTCCACCATGGGCACCTTGTCCGGTGGTGGCAGCATTGTGATTTCCCTGGGCAAAGAGTGCCTGCTGGGGGCCAACGCCGGCACCGGCATTCCCCTGGGTGACCGCTGCACCATTGAATCTGGCCTATACATTACTGCCGGAACCAAAGTAGCGGTATTGGATGAGGCTGGCAAAGAGGTGAAAACCGTAAAAGCCCGCGAACTGGCCGGCCAATCCGGGCTCTTGTTCCGCCGCCACTCCACCACCGGCCGCGTGGAGTGTGTCACCAACAAAACCGCTGTGCAGCTGAACGAAGCTTTGCATATCAACAACTGATCACCCTATCAGCGGTAAACCTCAAGCGAGAATTCACCCGGCAATTGACTTGCCGGGTGAATCAATACCGACTGCCCTCTTCCCACCCGACCACCCCAAAGCAACGAACATCTCTGCGACAACGGTTACTACGACCATGGTCTCTGCGAGACGCTCAAGAACATGCCGCTTACCTTGATCATCAGGCAGGACCACTGTTTTACCCATCCAGGCAAAAACCCTATGTCTTCGGAAATCTTGACCACGCCAGGGTTTCCCGGTAGCTTCGATGCAATGCAATAAAGAGATAACGGTCACGGGCGAAACGGCCCTGAGTGGCTTTGATTCGAATGTTACGCCATTGAGAAACAAGCATGGAAGTAATCGAGGATTTCGCCGAGAAGCATGTTTTACAGGTCCACGCACTTTATCAACGCGAGTGGTGGACGAAAGGGCGCACCGTTGAACAAACGAGAAATTGCATTTCTGGATCTCAGATATGCATCGGCGTCCTTGCTTCGGACGGAAATGTCATTGGATTTACGCGAGTACTAACAGACTTCACCTTCAAGGCAATAATCTTCGACGTTATTGTAGAAGAAAGTCATAGAGGTCACGGCATAGGTGAAAGGCTGATCAGCTTGGTAAAGTCTCACAAGAAGCTTCGCAGCGTAACGCATTTTGAGCTTTACGGGTTACCAGAGTTGATACCATTCTATAAAAAACACGGGTTTACCACTGAGGTAGGTGGCATAGCTCTAATGAGGTGCGAAAATGCGTAATAATACGCGACAATTCGCACCCTTCGTGTGCCAGACGCTCGCAAGCTCGTGCCGAGGCGCTTTGCGCTAATGCCTATAAAGAATTCGTCCACCTTTACTCTATTGTTTGTGCTCTTGGCTTGTTCGATACAGACGATTTTTCTCGTGAGTAATTGGAATTTACATAAAGCCACTCACGATTCAATTACGTTTACTAAGGTCATATGCTAGTCACGATTTCAACCTACAGCTTTCCGTATGAGGCCCATATTGCTAAATCGCGATTGGACTCAGAAGGGATACCTGCGTTCATTGCAGACGAACATACGATTAATATGCAATGGCTCTATTCTAATGCTATGGGGGGAGTACGGCTGCAGGTGCCCCAATCTTATGCTGAGAAAGCACTTCAAGTATTATCTGAGGACCGAGAAGCCGATCTCATCGACGAAATCGGCCTTGATTCAGAGACCTGCCCTCACTGCGGAAGCACGGATACCGAGTTTCATCAAATCGGACGCCGGTGGGCATTTCTGGTCTTTCTCGGCATAAACTTCCCTCTGTTTCCTGTGAAGAATGGAATCAGATGCAAGCAGTGCGGAAAGGTGTCAAAAACGTAGCCTCATTACTTCCTCTGACGCCAAGCCGTGACAACTCGTAAATCGAGCATCCTCAGGAGAGAAAGCAATCACGCGACGAGCGCCTTATACGACGCTAAACTTCCGGGTTACCCAGAGTGCATAGACACCCTGTATAGTGAAACCTGACTCTAGATGATTGCATGATCAGAGAAAGAACTCCAAAATCCGTCTGGGGTAAAACAAGCATCAGGAGTAACAAATAATGCCATTGAAAAAGCCATCAGCCGAAACCCAACGCAAAGCCGCAAAACTTTTGTCATCTGCCGCAATGGGTGTTGCGCTCGGTGTGGTCGCGGCCTGCAGTCCGCAAAACACCACTCACCCAGAGGCCACCAGCTCCGATCAATTGCAATGGCAGGAGCACAAGGCGAGCACGTCGCCCAGCGCGCGCCACGAGAACGGGTTTGTAGCAGTGGGTGAACGTTTGTATTTGCTCGGCGGCCGGGGTGAACGGCCCCTGGACATTTTTGATCCGGCCACCGGCAGCTGGAGCCAGGGTGCCAAGCCGCCGTTTGAAATTCATCATATGCAAGCCATTGCCTACGACGAGAAACTCTACGTGCTCGGCGCCATGACCGGCGGTTTTCCGGAAGAGCCTTCGCTGGCCAATATTTTGATCTACGATCCTGCTACTGACTCCTGGTCAACGGGGCCTGAGATTCCCGCCGATCGTCGACGCGGCGCCAGTGGCGTTGTGGTGCATGAAGGGCTGATCTATCTGGTGGGTGGAAACACGCGAGGCCATATGAGCGGTTATGTCCCTTGGTTGGATGTATTTGACCCAGAAACCGAAAGCTGGACGCAACTGCCCGATGCCCCCCATGCGCGAGACCATTTTCACGCGGCGGTGATTGATGGGCAGATTTACGCGGCTGCGGGGCGCACGTCATCTCACGACACGGGCGAAGTCATGTCGCTCACCGTTGGCCCCGTTGATGTGTACGACATTGCCGATCAGCGCTGGCACACACTGGAAGCGCCCTTGCCCACTCAGCGCGCCGGGACGGCAACGCTAACCTTTAACGGGTTGTTGGTGGTCCTGGGCGGCGAGAGTGGCAGCCAAGTGGAGTCCCACCACGAAGTGGAGGCTTACAACCCTGAAACTAACCAATGGGTCAGCCTGCCGCCCTTACCGGTTGGGCGCCACGGCACCCAGGCCACGCTGTTTGAGGACGAACTGCATATTGTCGCGGGCAGCGAAAATCGTGGTGGCGGGCCTGAGCTAAATGATCATTGGATTTTGGGGACAGAGGAGTAAGCCGCACCCATCGTGAAGCGCGAACCTCAAGGGCACGAGACGGCATTTCCCACGACCGCGATTCAAGGGTTGCATTGGATTTATGGCATTCCTAAGTGAGTCGAGTAGCCACAACGGCGTGAAATGGTACGGAATGGCCCTGCGCTCCCCCGAGCCTTGACCAAGCCAGACTTTAGCGGTAGTTTCGACGGCTGCGATTAATTGTCGGTCTGGGGCGATCCGGCCACTTTGACCAAACAAGCTTTCAGGAAGCAGACAATGAAACACTTAATAACTATTGCAATTTTGGTGGCGGCTATTGCCGTCGCATCGGCAGGCCACTCCTTCGGATTTGCCGTATTGGTAGTCATTGGGATACTTTTAGAAGGCGTATTCTGGCTTCGGGTTTTCAAAAAGCGTAATCCTTCGCCCACTTACTCCTGAATTTGGATTTCCAAGCAAACCGAGGCGCCAGCACAACCACGCGCCTCTCTCCCACACCCTAAGACCGTTGGTGCTTTTTTGCCCCCCAACAAAGTACTTTTTCCACCCCCCCGACTACCTCTAACCCCTTGATTTCACTGAACTGTCGTAACGATTTCGTCTATATTTCGTGTTTGTTTCGTTTTACACTGGCTTCGATTCGGCAACACTGAGCTCACCTCGAACAGCAAGGGTGGAACCATGATTGTAAGGAAATTACGTTTGAAGAAGGGCTGGTCTCAAAGTCAGCTGGGAGAAATGGCCGGCGTGACCACTCGGACCATTCAACGTATTGAACAAGGCCATCGGCCGAGTATGGAGACATGCAAAGCGCTTGCGTCTGTGTTTGAGGTAGATCTATCTCTACTACAACCGGAGGATGAGCCAATGCAAGATGACACCGAATTGAAGATGGACGAACAACGGGCGCTTATGTACGCCAAGCGTATGAAGGAGTTTATTGAATGCCTGATTACCTACGTAGTATTGGCGGGGGTGTTTTTCGTTGTTCTCTATGACGAGCCAGTTGTCTATATTATCTTTGGCGGTCTGGGAATCGGTCTGATTATTCAAGGGCTTATCGCTTTCGAAGTTGTGAGCTTTATGCGCCCTGGATGGGAGCGACGACTGGCAGAGCGCAAACTGGGACGCAAGCTCTAAACCGTTATGTGTCCAGCCCCAACAATCAAATCAACGGCGCGACTTTCGGGCACAGTGGCTAGTCGAACGGTTGGCCGATACCATGGTTCTCAAGAACGAGGCGAAAGGACTCGCATTTTAACTTACGTAGACCTCCTCAGTACCGAGAGGCAACATAGTGCGCTTAAGAGCCCACCGTTGAGTTCCCTCTCGGCGATAGTGGGCGCTGGCAGCTTGCACCTCGTCTTAATGCATCTTTGGACGGTGTTTTATCCAGAGGGAATAACTACCGCAACCGCCTTATTTGGGGGATAAAACACTATAAAATCAATAAGTTACCCGGAACACACACCAAACTGGGATATGTTTCACCACAATTACTTTCCCTATTGAGCGACCTCCCCATCCTTCAGACCTTGACCACACCATGCTTTGGCGGTAGTTTCCACGCACTAATGAAGAGATGTGAAAATTAATTATGGAAGAGATGAATTAGTGAAGATCGGCAATTATAAGAAAATATATAAACGCTTTGGTTTAATTGCTGCCCTGCATGACCTCATCATTAGTTCTATTGGAAAATTCAGCAGATTCGGATTGCTGTACATCTATGTCCACAGAGAAAACACCGCCACGGGAAAACAACCGGAAGGGCTGACCCTCAGGCCTATTGAGCGTCAAGAGCTGGAAAACTATGTTGCTCAATACAATACTCATATGACTCTTAAAAGCATCAACAAATCGTTGCAAAACAACGATGTTTGTATCGGTGCCTTCATAAATGACGAACTATGCTCTTACGCGTGGTTCGCGGAGCAACCATCGGTTTGTTCATTTGGGCTCGTCACCACTTTCAGCAAAAACTACGCTTACACTTACGATAATTTCACTTTCCCCAAACATCGCGGCAAAGGGCTTCAGCCTTGGATCAAAAATTACGCTCTAGATTTCTATAAAAAGCAAGGAAGAGAAGGAATCATTACAGCCATTTATTCCAATAATTTTAGCTCCAGGCGAGCAACCGCTTCTGCGGGAGCCAGAGTAGCGGGTTACTTTATCTATTTTATTGGAAAAAAATTTTACTTTCGGAAAAAGTTTAAATGTGAAGGTCTGGGTTACAATCTTGAGCCCATCGGCGACCATCAAAAATGAGCGGCTCTTCTTTACGCAATAAAAAAAACTAGCGGAATGGCTTAAAGACACTGAGACGGACACTTTGTTTACAAGCGGGCGTACTGCGGTCTCTATGTCACACTGGAACGGGACGCACAAATTAACGCGCCCCGCCCTCGCGAGTTTCTAGCACAATTACTCACCCCGCTCTCGCGCCTCTCGGCGTAGCTCCACAGCCTGCTCGTGAGCGGCAAAGGCCTCTTGGCGGTTGTCGAAGCGGAATAAATGGCGAATGGTGCATTCCTCACCGCCAATATGCACGGTGCCACGACCGCCGCCGCAGACCTCACCGAAGTCGGATTCAAAGCCTGCTCTGGGCGTGGTTCCCATTGCCTGGCATCCGGGCAACATGGTTGCCAGATAGTAATTTCTCCGTCCGTCTATGGACATCACGTCATGCTTGAGCACCCCGTAGCCACGTATGTCTGTTGAACGCACACAAGCGCGGCCGTTTTGGCCGGTGGTTTCCAGCAGTGCGTTGGACATGGTTGGAACCTCCTCACGGCCAAACAGGCCGCACGCCGACAACACCAACACCATCCCTGCACTCAAAACAACGGTCTTAATGGTCATGGTTCACCTCCAGAATAAGCTGTCGCCCCAGGCCTGATCGTGCCGAGGCTAATTGATCGATTATTGTCCAGCCCTGTGGGCCCTGCGTCCAGTGCTCGATGCCGAGTGAACCCATTAATGTTCAGCTCACGTCTACTGATAGCGAATGGACTGAATAAACTCCTGATAACACGCCCACGGCACCTCAGGCTCGGCTTGGTTTTCGGGATCCCAGGGATATAGCAATTGAACCATCACTATGTGATTGGGAAACAAAATGTTCGTCGACACCACAACCGCTTCGCTGTCATCCGTGGAAATGCCTTGAAAAGCGGGTCTGTCGTTAACCTGCGTATCGTCACCGGATATAACCCGATTGCCCGCGGACTCGACACTTTGGAAATAGACATTGCGCACGGCACTGTGGAAAGACGCCTCGTCTCTCACATTTTCGGGTAAACCGTAGATGGATACTGAGTAATCCCCTGCGGCTTTCCAGCCGCCACGGCGAGAGGTAAACCGAACTGAAGCCCGGGAATCTCGAATGGACATATCGCCAATGCATGCTTGCGGAGCCGCCACCGAAAAAGGCTCACCCAGGAAGCTGTAAGTACCCTCCTCGTCCATCCGCGTTTGGGGACCGGCGCAGGCCGTCACAAAAACCAGGGTAAAAATGCAGAGCAAGCGGTGCATGAAGTCATTCCTCTTTGTTTCCGAAAGCGGCGCTGGGAAGCCAGCGATGACACAGATATGGTTGGTGGCCTCGCACGTCAGTGCCGCTCCAAACTACCCCGGCACCCACGCTCGGTCAAGACGCCACTTTGGGCGCTTCCCCCAAAGCTGTTAGAATTGCCGCCCATTGTCCCTAACCCGAATCCGCAACAGAAAGGCTCCTCATGCCCCTTAGCCCAACCCTGGAACTCGCCGTAGACCTTATCTCCCGTCGCTCCGTTACCCCGGAGGACGCCGGCTGCCAAGCACTTATGATTGAGCGCTTGGAGGCGATCGGCTTTCGCGTCGAACCGCTGCGGTTTGGCGAGGTGGATAATTTCTGGGCCGAACGCGGCACTTCAGGACCTTTGTTGGCTTTTGCCGGCCATACGGACGTAGTGCCCACTGGCCCTGAAAGCAATTGGCAGCAACCACCCTTTGAACCTGTCATTGATGCACACGGCATGCTGCTGGGGCGCGGCGCTGCCGATATGAAAGGCTCGCTGGCATCTATGGTGGTGGCCTGCGAAGAGTTTGTCGCGCAGCATCCCGATCACAACGGCCGCATTGGCTTTTTGATTACCAGTGACGAAGAGGGCCCGGCCGCCAACGGTACGGTCAAAGTCGTGGAGTGGCTGGAAGCGCAAAACAAAAAAATCGACTGGTGCCTGGTGGGCGAACCGTCGAGCACTGAATGGCTGGGCGATGTAATTAAAAACGGCCGACGCGGCTCGCTGGGCGCCGTATTAACCGTGAAAGGCGTTCAGGGGCATGTGGCTTACCCACACCTGGCCGTTAACCCCATTCACCAACTGGCGCCGGCCCTGGCGGAACTGACCACGGAGAAGTGGGACGATGGCAACCGATTTTTCCCCGCCACCACGTTCCAGGTGTCCAATATCAACGGCGGCACTGGAGCCACCAATGTGATCCCCGGGGAGGTGCAGGTGCTGTGCAATTTCCGTTTTTCCACGGAGGTGACCGAGCAGGAATTGCGCGAGCGGACTGAGAAAATCCTAAACCGACATGGCCTCGACTATCACGTGGATTGGCATTTGAGCGGGCAGCCGTTTTTGACCGCCGAGGGTGAGCTGGTGGAAGCCATCGTCCAGGCGGTGACAGCGGAAACCGGCAAAGCCCCCATCCTGTCCACGGCCGGCGGCACCTCCGATGGTCGGTTTATCGCGCCCACCGGAGCTCAAGTGGTTGAACTGGGCCCCATCAACGCCACCATCCACAAAGTGGATGAGTGCGTAAATGCCGAAGATCTGAATCGGCTGACCCGAATCTACCGGGGCACCCTGGAACGGTTACTGGTATCTGGCCGTTAACCGGACAGAAAAAACCAACCCTGCGCACTGATTAAATGGATCACGGACGGTCCATTAGATTACCGGGTTAGCTCACTGAGTTGATACACCATCACGGAACAATGTTCCTCCAGATGCACCGCTGTATAAAGGTCTGCACTTGCACAACTATCTGCGTTTTCTAAAAAGCTCCTGGGCCTTGCTGGCCTTTGGTTTCGCCAGCATTTTTTGGGGCAACTTTGGCCAGTCGTTTTTTATCAGCTGGTATGGCGCGTCCATACAAGCCTCGCTGGATTTGTCCGCCGGGCGCTACGGGGCAATCTATGCTCTGGCGACGCTGGCCAGCGGCCTGTTGATTATGACCTTCGGCGGCATGATTGACCGCTGGCCACTGCGCCGGTTTGTCACCTGTGCGGCGCTGGGCTTAACGGCGGCCTGTGTCGCTATGGCTGCCGCCGTCAATCCACTATTGCTGTTTGTGGGTTTCTTCCTGGTGCGTTTGTGCGGGCAGGGGCTGTTACCCCACTCGGCACAGACCACCATGGCGCGCTACTTCGACAGCAATCGGGGCAAGGCATTGAGCATCTCTGCCAGTGGCGTCCCCCTGGGTGAAGTGCTGTTGCCAACCCTGGCAGTGGCGTTGATCGCCTGGTTGGGCTGGCGCGGCAGCTGGCTGGTGGTGGGGTTGAGCGTGGTAGTGCTTTATCTCCCTCTCATTTACTGGCTGCTGCGCCGCTCCACGGTGGATACCAACATTCCACCCGTTTTGGCTTCCGCGGAGGTGATGCGGCAAAGCGCCGGGCGTAAACAGATGCTGACGGATTACCGGTTTTGGTTGGCGCTGCCCACGGTGTTGTCCGGCCCGTTTATGGTCACCGGAATCTTTATTCACCAGGGTTTTATTCTGGAAGAAAAAACTTGGAGCGCTTCCTGGCTGGCCACATGCTTTATCGCGCTGGGTATCACCCATTGGGTCAGCTCACTAACGTCCGGTGTGCTGGTGGATTACTTCAGCGCCCGGCGTTTGCTGCCGTTCACTCTGGCCCCTTTGATTACCGCCCTCGCCTGCCTGGTGTTGTTAGAGGGCGCCTGGTCGGCGCTGCCCTTTATGATGCTCTTGGGCATGAACATTGGTTTAAGCAGTCCGGTGTTGGGCGCGCTGTGGGCGGAAGTCTATGGCACCGCCAAGCTCGGTTCCATACGCTCACTCATGAGCTCACTGATGATCATTTCCACGGCGGTGTCGCCGATATTGTTCGGCGTGCTTATTGACCGTGGCTTGAGCGTCACCGGCTTGTTCGGCGGCGCTGGGCTCGGGCTACTTGTGGCTCTGGCGCTGGTGCTATTTTCTTACCCCCATACGAAAAGCGGTGAAGCCTGACAGCTGGTACCATACGGGTGTCCACCCCAGTACCTGAGAACGATTATGTCGCGCCTGTTTGATCGCTATCTGCTCTGGCCCCTTCTGCTGATCGGGCACCTGCTCGCCATGAGTTTACTGGCCTGGCATCTATTGGCGCAGGTTAACTTTGGCTACCCCGTGGGCTACCAAGTGTTGGACATTCACGGTCATATCCAAACCTACGCGCCCCAGAACCACTACAAAGATCACTTTGAACTCACCAGCAGCGACGAGCACAAGCGCCTGTTTGCCGAGATCACCCGCGCCATTCAACGCGGCGGCGAGGGGCTGGCCGAGATTAGCTACACCCTGCCCAGCGGCGAGCAAACCCCCATGATGCGTGAACCAGAAGTGGTGCACCTGCAGGATGTTGCCAATTTGGTGCGGGACTTTTATCGAGTGGGCATTGCGGGCGGGTTAATACTGCTGGGAACTCTGATCTACGCCTATCATCGTCGGCTGCGACTTCCGCCGACACGAAAATTGCTCTCGGGCTTCGCCATGGCCATTGCCGCTATCGCCATACTGGTGCTGGCCATCGGCCCCTTGCGGGTGTTTTATGGCTTGCACGATTACGCCTTCCCGGACGACAACCCCTGGTTTTTTTACTATCAGGACTCGCTCATGACCACCATGATGAAAGCACCGGATCTGTTCGGGTTTATCACCCTTCTGCTGGTGGCAGTGTTCGCGCTGCTATGGGGTTTATCCGCTTGGGGTATGGCGCGCTTACTCCGCTACCGCGCGCTAAAGCGCTGAGCTCTTAAACGCTGAATCAGGAACTGCACGAGAGCATAGAGCAACCCGCCCGCTGCCGTGCCCACTCGGGGCGACGGGCAAAGTAGGCGTGGTGCTCTGGCTGTTCATCGTAGGGGTGGCGCAACAATTCCAGCAAACGGTGCACTTCCGTGAAGTCCCCCTGCTCGGCGGCATCTATGGCCTGTTGTGCCATGTAGTTGCGTAGAACGTACTTGGGGTTAACCCGGTTCATGCGCTCCTGCCGACTCTCTTGGTCCAAGCCGGTAAGTACTTTTTCTTGTATCAGACGCTCACGATAACGACGCAACCACTGAGCGATGCGTTGTTGTTGGCCTTGCGTAGGCTCTTGGTAGTAAGCGGGCCGGACTGGATCGATGAGCTCCAGGTCGGAACGGTCGTCCTCAGTATCCTCCAAACGCGCATCAAAATCGGCCAAGCTGCGATAAAAAATGGTCATGTCGGTTTCGGTCAATTGCAGCACTTGCTGCAAATCGGAAATTAAATCCGCATCGGTATCCGGCCTGAACTCGGGCAGCCCCAACTTGGCGGCCGCATCGCGTTGGGAGCAACTCTGATATTCGGTCCGGTACACGTCCAAGGCCGCCTTCAAGGGCTCAACTTCATCCACCAGAGGATAAAGCGCGTTGGCCAGCTGAGCCAGATTCCACAGTGCCACCTGGGGCTGATTGCCAAACCGGTACCGCCGGCCCTGAGCATCGGTGGTGTTGGGGGTCCAATCAGGATCGTAACCTTCCAACCAACCGTAGGGGCCGTAATCAATCGTTAAACCGAGTATGGACATGTTGTCGGTATTCATAACCCCATGCACAAAGCCCACGCGCATCCAGTGGGCGATCATGCGCGCCGTACGCCGACACACCTCTTCCAGCATGGCAATGTAGGTGTCGCGCCCCGGCTCGCCCAGTTCGGGAAAGTCATTGCGCACCGTAAAGTCGACCATTTGGCGCAATAACTCGGTATCACCCCGAGCGGTGAAGATTTCAAAATGACCAAAACGGGTAAAGGATGGCGCTACCCGGCAGACTACAGCGCCGGGCTCCCACTGGGGGTTGCCGTCGTAGAACATGTCCCGCTGCACTTGCTCACCGGTAAGGGTAAGACTGAGCGCGCGCGTGGTGGGTACACCCAGGTGATGCATCGCCTCACTGCACAGAAATTCCCGCACCGAGGAGCGCAGCACCGCCAGGCCGTCCGCCGTTCGGGAGTACGGCGTAGGGCCGGCACCTTTTAGCTGCAGCGTCCAATGTTCGCCGCACTTATTTTTAACGTCGCCCAAGTTAATGGCCCGGCCATCCCCCAACTGCCCAGCCCAATGGCCAAACTGATGTCCGCCATAGCAAGTGGCGTGGGGATCCATGCCAGGCAAGAGTTGGTTGCCGGTGAACACCTGGGTGAACGTTTCGGAGCGACACTCATCGGGGGTTAGGTCCAGAAGCTCGGCCACTTCCTTGGCGTAGGCAACCAGTTTTGGCGCTGGGGCGTGTTTGGGGTGAACGCGGGAGTACGCCGCCCTTTCCACTTGGTGAGGATAATTTTCAGGATTCGGGTCGGCGGGCAAGTGGGCTAACAGACGGTTATCAAATGTCAGTTGGCCCAGTGGTTCGCCTTGGGGGTTTTTGGTATCGGTCATAAGGGCAGTGTATCACCCGCGCGCGCTCGCCTCCTATGCGTTCACGCGTCCGAATCAGTCAGTGCGGCCACGCCGACGAACTAACCACAAGCAGAAAAACCCGATCAGCAGTAGTACGAAGGAGCCTGCTTCGTTAACGGTCACCACTGTCTCCGGCAGTCTATAGCTGAAGTTATCCATGGCGAACACGCCACCAAAGGGGTCAATTACCAGTCGGCTGATGCCCACAAACGTATTGCCAAAGGACGAGCCATCAATCCAAGCACCACCGGTTATGTTGATGTAGCGGGAAGTCCCCAAAAGTGTATTGTGTGCATCGTAGGCCGTGACCCGAACAAAACTGGTGGGCATCTGAGAGGCGCTTGGGGGGACGAACCAAGCTCCCAGAAAATCAAACGGCGTATCCCGCCCGACCGTCAGATGCCGGGTCGCGCCTTCATTGAACAGAAATTGGGTGCCAGACTGCGCCGCGGCGGTAAACCCACTCTTGTTGGTATTGCCCACGCTCCATTTGGAGTCCCACGCAAAGCCACCATAATTTTGGCTAGCGGGCAGGCCAGCACTGCTGGTGCCAGAAAATTCCAGGTCGTCGAATGTGAGTAGGCTCGCGTGTACCACTGGCGCCGCCAGCAGGGAGAGAGCAAAGACGACTCTCAAGGCAATCCGGTTTAGTGCAGATGTTTCCATATCGTTTCCCGAATTTAAAGAAGGGGGTGACCCGTTAATCTTACTTAGAGCAATTTCGGAGCCAACTAATAAAAAGGCTTATGACTCAACAGCTTGTGTGACGTGGTTCACACTTTGTGGGTAGAAGAGGGAGTGTTTGGGCAAAGAACGTAAAGCTATTCGACACTTCAGTGGTCATGCGCGTCACCTACAAACGCAATGAATGGTAATTGCCTCCGTCGCCATCACTCTCGGTAAGCTCAGGGGAAAAAGAACACCGCAGCGAGGAGTACCGTGGGACGTGCAGGGTGAGTGTTCAGCAAGCCTCAAAAGAGGGACCTTTTGAGGCAGTCCCCAGGGAAGGGTTTACGACGTTTGCTGAACACTCACCCTGCACGGCCCGAAGGCTTACTTACGTAAGCACTTGTTCAAACTGTTTGTTTCGGACAACTGTGCGCTGAGGGGGCGCCTTAGCTTCGTTAGTAACTGGGAGGATCAACCCGTACTGCGGAACTGGTGTTAATGCGGAACCACCCAGCAATGCTGTGGCGGGGCCGGTGCGCGGGTAGGACTTCGTGGGGGAATTCTTCGCTGAGGAAAATTACCAGCTTGCCATATTCCGGCAAAATCACCTCCAGCGGTTCACTGCCCGATTCCGGGTACAGGACCAGCTCGCCACCATCGGCGGGTTGCCAGCTGGGATTTAGGTAAAACACCGTGGACAGCACCCGATTGGACTGGCCTTTGAAGGCATCCAAGTGCTTTTTGTAAAAAGCGCCGACCGGATAGCTGGCGTAATGGCACTCGTAATCAAACAGACCCAGAAAAAGACGGCGGTTCAAACCCTCACGGAGCTTTTCCGTCCAGGCCAGAAACTCAGCACTGGCCTGTGACTCGCCCCGCAACCAGCAAATCTTGTCGAGTCGCACAAAGCGGTTAACCTGAAAGTCATCCTGCCGTCCAACCCCTGCCGGCTTGAATTCCGCCTGTTCCAGAGCCTTGAGGTCCGCAAACAAACTGTCCGTCAAAGACGCCGGCAATACCCCAGACAGGACCGCGTAACCCACTTGTTCCAAAGACTGGGCAATTTGGTCAAAGGTATCGCCATCGGTGGGACCGCGGCTGTAAGGCGTGGCTATTTGCAATGGGTAAGCTCCGGGCGGGAAAATTAGGCTTATACTACAAGACAAGAAACTTACCCAGGAGTTTTTGCCTACAGAGGCGACTTTAAAAATCCGCCCCGAAGCCATCACCATGAATTGGAAACAAGCCCTCAAACATCACTACACCGGCTCCCTGGACAAAGGCTTTCAGCAGTTCCGATTGGGGCTGTCACTGTTCTTTCTGGGCATGGTCATGCTGTACATGGCGAGCCAGATGCTCAGCCCTTCCCTGGCTCAGGAACTGGCGGTACTGGCCGCCCTGTTGGTGGGTGGGGCGGGGTTTATCTGGGCCATGATGGCCCACCTGCGCATGCTTATTGGTCGGATCATCCACTTTATAACCGAGCGCTGACAGGGCTCGGCTTAATCAGGAGTCGCTGGGGCCTGGTTTGGGCATGAAGTTTCCGTACGGAAACTGCGCCACTTTATCGCTACCCTGGAAATCACTGATGGTGGCGGCACCTTCTTTTTCCACCTCGTCGATACGCACAATGGAGTGCATCGGGATATACGAGCGTTTGACGCCAGCGAATTCGGATTTTAGCTTCTCTTCCGCCGGGTCCACCAGCAACTGACTGCGCTCACCGAAGACGAATTCCTCCACCTCGATAAAGCCATACATCTCACTTTGATAAATAGCGCAGGCGAAGACCTCGTAGACCTGTCCTTGATTGACGAAAATCACTTTGTAAACGGGTTTGTAAGCCATAGAACTCTCTGTTAACTGACTTGGCTGCTCACTACTTGGCCGCTAGCCGACCTGTATGACCGCCCGAAACGGGATTGTGGTGCCGTTGGCGGGGCCGTAAGGCGCGCGAGAATAGCACAAAACCGGTCGAACAACCCAGAGTACGGATTTCAGCCTGCCCATGGGATTTTGCGGCGAAGCTCGCTATAATGCGCACCCCCATTATTGCACATTTTTTAACCAGGTGTTATCCATGTCCACCGAATCCACAGCCCCCGACGCCCCGGCGAAGAAGCTCTATATCAAGACCCACGGCTGTCAGATGAATGAGTACGACTCGGCGCGTATGCGTGATCTGCTGGGCGAGTCCCACCAGATGGTGGCCACGGAAAACCCCGAGGAGGCGGACGTCATCCTCATTAACACCTGTTCGATTCGGGAAAAAGCCCAAGAGAAGCTGTTTCACGAGCTGGGGCGCTGGAAGCAATTTAAACAGACCAAACCCGGTTTGGTGATTGGCGTGGGCGGTTGCGTGGCCAGTCAGGAAGGCGCCGCCATCGCCGAGCGCGCGCCGTTTGTGGACTTGATCTTCGGGCCTCAAACCCTGCACCGGCTGCCGGAAATGATGGAAACGCCCCGGGACAATGGTGCCGTGGTGGTAGACATCAGCTTCCCTGAAATTGAAAAGTTTGACCGCCTGCCCCAGCCAGACGCCGATGGTGTGTCGGCCTTTGTCTCGGTGATGGAAGGTTGCTCCAAGTACTGCACCTTCTGCGTCGTACCTTACACCCGCGGCGAAGAGGTTAGCCGCCCGGTGGCGGATGTGCTGGCGGAGGTGGCTCACCTGGCCGCTCAAGGCGTGCGCGAGGTCAACTTGTTGGGCCAGAACGTTAACGCCTACCAAGGCGCTACCGAAGACGGCACCACGGCGGATTTAGCGGAACTTATTACTTACGTGGCTGCCATTGAGGGTATTGACCGAATCCGCTACACCACCTCGCATCCCGTAGAGTTCAGCGATGCGCTAATTGATGTATACGCGGACATTCCCGAGCTGGTGAGCCACATACATTTACCGGTGCAAAGTGGCTCGGATCGTATTCTAATGGCCATGAAACGCGGCCACACCGCTTTGGAATACAAGTCTAAGCTGCGCCGTTTAAAACAGATTCGTCCGGACATCAGCTTTTCGTCCGACTTTATTATTGGCTTCCCCGGGGAGACCGAGGCGGACTTTGAAGCCACGATGAAGCTGATTCATGATGTGGGCTTCGATACGTCCTTCAGCTTTATATATAGTGCGCGCCCCGGCACCCCGGCCGCAGAGTTGCCCGACGACACCCCCATGGAAGTGAAAAAACAGCGCCTTAAAATTCTGCAGGATCGCATTACCCAGCAGGCCATGGCCATTAGCCGGCGCATGGTGGGTAACACCGAGCGCGTGCTGGTGAACGGATACTCCAAGAAGGATCCAGGGCAATTGGCTGGCCGTACGGAAAACAACCGGGTGGTGAATTTTCGCGCCGACAACCCGGATCTGATCGGGAAGTTTGCGGACATCCTCATTGAAGAGGCTCTACCCAACTCCCTGCGCGGCACCTTGCTAGGCTCTGAGCTAGATCAGGACTGGTCCGGCGGTTGAAAACACCCGGCGTTGCCGCCGCAGCGCTCCCGTTTTTTCAAAAAGCGTTATAACCACTAATTTGGAAAATTTAGTGGTTAAGAAACAAACAGCCGAACAATAGCCTTTTCCCCGTCATACGAATGGGGTAGGCTTTCAGTAACTTTCGCTATTAAGGGTCCATAATTTCTTTGACTAGCCACGTAGTGACCAGCCCCGATACCATCACCCAGCAACTGACGCTGGAACCCGATGACAACCGCCGTCTTGCCAGTCTGTGCGGCCAATTCGGCAGCCACCTGCGACAGATTGAAGAGCGCCTCAACATTGAGATTCGCAATCGCGGTAACCACTTCGCCCTGACCGGCAATGCCCAAACCACTGAAACGGCGGCGGAGTTGCTGCGCAGCCTGTACCGGGAAACCGACAACAGCGAACTGACCCCAGACGAAATTCACCTGGCCCTGCAATCCTCCGGCCTGGCGGCTCTGACCGAGCCAACGGAAACCGAAGGTGCAAGCACCGGGGGCGATAAGGGCATTACCCTGATTCGCACCAAAAAGTGCACCATCAAACCCCGCGGATTGAACCAACAGCGCTACGTGCGCGCCGTGCAGACTCACGACATCAATTTCGGCACTGGTCCCGCGGGCACCGGCAAAACCTATTTAGCCGTAGCCTGTGCCGTGGAAGCGTTACTAAAGGACGAAGTCGAGCGGATATTGTTGGTGCGCCCGGCCGTAGAAGCCGGGGAAAAACTGGGCTTTTTGCCCGGTGATCTGGCACAGAAAGTCGATCCCTATCTGCGCCCTCTGTACGACGCCCTGTTTGAAATGCTCGGTTTCGAAACCGTGGGCAAACTCATGGAGCGCAACGTCATTGAGGTCGCCCCGCTCGCCTACATGCGTGGACGCACCTTGAGCAACGCCTTCGTGATTCTGGATGAGAGCCAAAACACCACCCGTGAGCAGATGAAAATGTTTCTGACACGTATCGGTTTTGGCTCCACCGCTGTCATTACCGGTGACCCCAGCCAAATCGATTTGCCCAGAGGCCAGCAGTCTGGTTTGCGTCATGCCATCGACGTGCTGTCCAAAGTGAGCGGCATTAGCTTCACCCATTTCGATTCCAAAGACGTGGTACGCCACCCATTGGTACAACGCATCGTAGAGGCCTATGATGACTTCGATGAGGCCGGTTCAGCTGACTGAAGCATGAAAACGGACATCGATATAGACGTGGCCAGTGAATGTCAGCCACTACCCACAGCCGCTGATCTGGAGCGCTGGTGCCAAGCGGCGCTGGCCGCTGGCGGGCCAGCCGAAATGACGCACGCCCAGGTCAGCATTCGGGTGGTCGACGAAGCCGAAAGTCAGACCCTGAATGCCCGATACCGGCAGCGGGACAAGCCAACCAACGTTCTCTCATTTCCCGCTGATTTGCCTCCGGAATTGGAGCTGCCCTTATTGGGCGATCTGGTGATTTGCGCGCCTGTCGTCGCCCGCGAGGCTGACGAACAGCACAAAAGCCTGGAGGCCCACTGGGCCCACATGGTTGTGCACGGTTGCTTGCATTTGCTAGGTTATGACCATATCTCCGACGCTGACGCTGATGTCATGGAAGCACTGGAAACTCAAATAATCACTCAGTTACACTACCCAGCTCCCTACACCGAGCTGGGTACCAATGAATCGTAACGCCATTGAACCTTAGAATAGGAATCACCAACCCCATGTCGGACGACCCTTCGAGTAGCAGCCCGTCGGTACGCAGCATCGATAGAAACGATCGCAGCGAAAAACCCGACCGCAGCGATAAATCGTGGCTGCAACGTTTGCTACAGGCCTTCAACGGCGAACCCCGCTCCCGGGAAGAGCTGTTGGAAATGATCAAGGAGGCGGCCAACAACCGGCTGCTGGATCAGGAAGCCTTAACCATTATTGAAGGCGCGTTGGACGTTTCCTCCCAACAGGCGCGGGAGCTGATGATCCCACGCTCGCAAATCGTCGCTATCCGTATCGATGAAACGCCTCAGGAGTTTTTGCCCAAGATCATCGAATCCGGCCACTCCCGCTTCCCTGTTATTGGCGATAGCTTTGACGACATCAAAGGCATACTGCTGGCCAAAGATCTGCTGCGCATGATGCTCGAAGGCAACACCGATTTCTCCCTGGAATCCATTCTGCGACCGGCCAATATTGTGCCCGAGAGCAAGCGGGTTAATGTGCTGTTGCGCGAATTCCGCGAGAAGCGCTATCACATGGCGCTGGTGATTGATGAGTACGGCGGCATTTCCGGCCTGCTCACCATTGAAGATATTCTGGAAGAAATCGTCGGCGAAATCGAAGACGAAACCGACGAAGAAGTCAGCGACGAATTCATCAAACGTGTCAGCGACACGGATTACATTATCAAAGCGCTCACGCCCATCGACGATTTTAATGACTACTTTAAAGCCGGCTTGAGCGATGAAGATTTCGACACCATTGGCGGAATCCTCATGCAGGAATTTGGTCACTTGCCCAAGCGCAACGAAGTGGCCGTCATTGACCAGTTCCAGTTTCGAGTGCTCTACGCCGATAACCGACAGATTCACTTAGTGCGTCTAACCCTGCTTGAGTAATCCACTCCAATGAGCTTCAGCCTGACCGCTGTTCCGCGCCCCTCTACCGCAGTCGCCTGTTTGTTGGCGATCATTGCCGGTGCGTTGATACCGCTGGCATTTGCGCCCTTCGACCTCTGGCCTGTGGCCATGATAGGGCTAGTGGTGCTGGCGCTGCTCCTGGATCGGCAAAGTGGCAGGGGCGCCATGCTGCGTGCCTTCTGTTTCGGGTTGGGGCTCTACGGCGTGGGCGCCTCTTGGATATACGTCAGTATCCATATCCATGGCAATGCGCCCGTTCCCCTAGCCGCACTGCTCACCGGTTTGTTTGTCATCTTTGTGGCGTTTATTTTCAGTTTGCCGTTTTTCGCTTACGGGCGCTGGTTCAGCCACCGGCCTTTGGCCTTGGTGGTGTCCTTTCCGCTGCTCTGGTTGCTGGGCGAATGGCTGCGCTCCTGGTTTCTCACCGGCTTTCCCTGGTTGTATTTGGGTTATGGCCACATGGAAACTTGGCTGGCCGGCTGGGCACCCGTGCTCGGCGTTATGGGCGTAAGCTTGATTATGATTCTCAGCGCTGGATTGATCGCCCACTGGCTGGCCCTGTGGCAGGCGAACATTCGCCCACGCGCGCATCATTGGGGAATGACCGTACTGATTCTGGCGCTCTGGCCCGCCGGCTTGGCACTCAAGCAGACCGCCTGGACCGAGATCAGCGACACCCCCATCAGCGTCGGCATGGTGCAACCCAACATTCCCCAGGAGCTCAAGTGGCGGCCGGAGTTTATCCAGCCGACGTTAGAGCGCCTGCTGGCCATGAGTGAGGACTTGTGGCAATACGATTGGTTGATCTGGCCAGAGGCGTCCATCCCCCAGACCTACCACCGCACGCTGCCGTTTTTGGACGAAATCCATCACCGGGCGGGAAACACCAATACCGCCCTGATCAGCGGCATTATTTACGACGATCCCCACCAGCAGCGCTACTACAACAGCTTGGTAGGCTTCGGCGGCGCACTGGGCCTTTACCACAAACGCCGCCTAGTGCCCTTCGGTGAATATGTGCCTCTGGAAGACTGGCTGCGCGGGCTGATCCACTTTTTCGACATGCCCACCTCCATCATTGACCAGGGGCCGGCCCATCAAAGGGGCATTCAAGTGGGGGAACTGATGATTTCGCCCTCGGTGTGTTACGAAGTGGTCTACCCGGACTTAGTGGCCGAGGGCGCTCGCGACGCTCAGGTACTACTCACCGTCAGTAATGACGCCTGGTTCGCCGATACCTTAGGTCCACTGCAACACATGCAGATGGCGCGCATGCGAGCGCTGGAAACTGGCCGCTATCTAGTGCGCAGCACCAACAACGGCATCAGCGCCATCGTCGACCCTCACGGACAGGTCACGGCACGCAGTCGGCAATTTGTGGCCGAGACGCTGAGCGGTGAAGTCTACGCCGCTCACGGAATGACCCCGTTTATGCGCTGGGGCAGCATTCCTCTGGCCATGGGGGCCGGGCTGATCCTGTTCCTGCTGTGCTGCACCCGCCGCCGGGATGCCCGGCCAGACGAGCTTGAAATAGCCCCGGGAAAAGACGAGAATCCTGAAGCAGACAATCACCCGCCACGCGCATCTGGCGATTAACCGACCGATCATTTCTACTGAAACGCTGGCAGCACGAGTAGTGTTTCGAATGACAAATGTCATGATTGATTAATGATCTCTGCCCCTAACGCCCCGGATCAGAAATGCGGCAAACTGTGTGTTTTCTCCAAGGCCTTGTTTGGACAAGGATTCTGCCATGAAACTATTTGTGCCTGCCCTGATTCTGGTGTTATGTGGCGCCCTGACGGCCTACCACTACCCCAACCACCGTGAAGCGAATTTACTGAATGCTCACCACCAGCAAATTAACAGTGCCGCTGAACAACTGGACCTGGACTCTCTGGCATCCTTACGCGCCACCGCAAGCGGTGAACTGGAAGTGGCCTATATCGATTATCGGCTGGCCCTCGCCGCCGAGGCGCACAACCAACACGATCTTATGCACACCGCTCTGAGCCGCTCCGAGGCAGTGCTCAAGGCCATGCAACCTCAGCCGGAGCAAATCGCAGACGCCCAAGCATTGATGGCCGCCATTCATTTGCGCCGCATGGTACACAGTGACGAACCTGAACCCCATTGGCGCGCCCTGGAAATGGCTCTGACGTTGGGTTATCACCAGGAGGCCAGCAACCCCAGCCTGTTGATGGTGTCCGCCATGGCGGCCCGTTACAGCTCAGAGGAGGCCGGCGGCGGCCAGGCCATGGCGGACTTAATGCTCAACGAAGCGGGTATTCAGTTTGAGCGCCTGTGCAGCAACGTGTGCGGCACATCGAATCGAGCCTACATCTGGCAGGGTTTGGCGCAAACCATGCACCGTGAAACCGGCGCCGCTGGCCAATGGCTGCTGGCCCAGGCAAGTTGCCAGACCTTAACCACCGGCACCTGATCTCATGTCAGAAGCATCTCGCACCACCATTAAGCCCTGGTTCTGGCTGATATTCAGTCTCTACTACTTCATGCCCCTGTTTTTTATCGACTACAGCCCGATCCAAATTGGGCTGTTCGTAATTTCGTACGCGGGCTTTGTGATTTGCTACCTGCTGGTGTGCCGCCGCTGGTGCTCGTGGCGGGACATGCAGCCTACGCCCTGGCCCATCGCCGGCATCGTGATCATCGCTATCGCCGCCAGTACGTTCACTCCGAGTGTGGATACCATGTTCTCGTACAGCGCCCTGCTCCTAGCGTTGTGCTATCCGCCCAGAGTTTTGGTACCGCTATTAGCCGGGTTGGTGGTTTTATGTGTGACCCTGGGTCTGTACCACAATTATACCTTTCCCTTCCTGACCCTAACCGGAAGCTTCGCCGTGGTGGCCATGAGCCTGATTGGCATCGCTGAAAGAACACGCCTGCAGATGCACTTGCAAGAGGAGCGCAGCCAGGAGGAATTGCAGCAGATGGCCAAAATTGCCGAGCGTGAACGCATCGCCCGGGATCTGCACGACATCCTCGGCCACAGCCTGTCCAGTATTGCCCTAAAGGCGGAGCTGGCTGAAAAGCTGCTCACTCAGAATAAAATCGACGAAGGTAAGGGGCACCTCTCCGAACTCAATCAAATCGCCCGGGAAAGCCTGCACCTGGTGCGCGAAACCGTCTCCGGCTACAAGCACCGCGGCCTGAGTGGTGAGGTCATGGCCCTGTGCGAGCGACTGCGCGAAAATAATTTCGCCGTCACCCTGGAAGGCGAGATGCCAGCGCTGAACTCCAAGGCGGAAACCACGCTTATTTTGGCTCTGACCGAACTAACCACCAACATCCTTCGACACAGCCGTGGCAGCCACTGCCAACTGGCATTTGCGCGCGAAGAGGAGCAACTGCGTATCAGTATTCGGGATAACGGCACCAACGCGCGCATCAAAATGGGCAACGGTCTGCGCGGCATATGTGAACGGTTGGCGGTGTTTAACGGCGATTTGCACATAGACACTGGCGCCCAAAGCTCATTTACCATCGCCATACCGCTGACCCGAGTGCAACCGCAATGAGGATTTTGTTGGCCGAAGATCAGTCCATGGTGCGTGGTGCCCTGGCCGCTCTGCTGGGCATGGAACCCGGCTTCGAGATCATTCAGGCGGCCGATGGAGACGAAGCGATGGAGCTGCTGCGCACGCAGCAGTTCGACGTGTTTCTGACCGATATCGAAATGCCCGGCCGCACCGGCCTCGATCTGGCCCAGTGGTTACAGGCCCGGAACTCCGAGATCAAAACCATCGTGATCACCACCTTCGGACGCGCCGGCTACATTCGTCGTGCCATTGACCTGGGCGTGGCGGGGTTTCTACTCAAAGAAGCGCCTTCCGAGGAGCTGATCGGGGCTATCTATAAAATCATGTCCGGCAAGCGGGTCATAGATGGTGAACTGGCCCTGACGGCGCTGGGCGAAAGTGATCCGCTCAATGACAAGGAACGCCGGGCTCTGCGCATGGCCAGCGAAGGCAAGTCCACCGCCGCTATCGCCCAGAACCTCTGCCTGACCGAAGGCACGGTGCGCAACTATCTCTCCGAGGCCATTGCCAAGCTCAATGCCGCCAACCGGGTGGACGCCGCCCGTATTGCCCGGCAAAAGGGCTGGCTTTAAGCCTTGTCGTTAAGGCCTGGATTCTCGCGTTCGCGGGAATGACGAGAAAAAAGCTCGGTAGCATGTTGCGCTTTTGTGGGGATAACGAATTTCCCGACATACCGCCTGCCTGCGGGACTCCACCAGTCTCGTCATCCCCGCGCACGCGGGGGATCCAGCGATTTTCCTTCGCGTTGCGAAGCTCATTTTCTGCGTCATCCCCACGCACGCGGGGATCCAGCTTTTGATGTTTCCTGAACCCGCACGAGTCTGGATTCCCGCGTGCGCGGGAATGACGAGCGTAGTTCGCGGGAATGACGAGCGAAGTTCGCGGGAATGACAAGCGTACGAGGGGAACCAATCGGGCATTGCCGGTTCAATCTGTCTTGCTATAAGCTACTGCCTGGCTATTCTTCGGGCCCGCCGGGTCCGGCCCGCATCCTCAATTCCCAAAATCGTGGCGAATCTATGTACCACCATTTTTTCGGTTTGGAAGAGCAAGCCTTTTCTATTGCTGTAAATCCCCGCTACCTATTTATGAGCGAGCAGCACCGGGAGGCGCTCGCGCACCTGCTCTACGGAATTCGCAGCGGTGGCTTCGTCCAGCTGACCGGCGAGGTGGGCACAGGCAAAACCACACTGGTGCGCTGCCTGCTTGAACAGCTGCCCGAACAAACCGACGTGGCCATGATTCTCAACCCCATGGCGTCGCTACCGGAACTCTTATCCAGCATCTGCGACGAACTGCGCGCGCCCTACCCCGCAGATCAGCAAACGGTCAAAACCCTCACTGACAGCCTCCACAGCTTCCTGCTGCACAATCACGCCCAGGGGCGCAACACGGTTTTGCTCATTGACGAGGCGCAGTTGCTGTCCACCGAGGCGCTGGAACAGATTCGTCTACTGACCAACCTGGAAACCGACACCACGAAGCTGCTCAATATTATCCTGGTGGGTCAGCCTGAACTGGTGGACATACTGGCTCAGCCTTCCCTGCGTCAGCTATCCCAACGCATTACCGCGCGCTTTCATCTGCGTCCGCTGTCTCTGCAAGAAACCCGCGCTTACATCCATCATCGCCTCACCGTTGCCGGGCTGGAGTCTGATCGCGTGCTGGTGCCAGCAGCCATTGCGCACAAGGTGTATCAATTCAGTGGCGGCGTGCCCCGCCTGATCAACGTGATCTGCGAGCGCATGTTATTGGGGGCTTATGCGCGCAACACCCGCCGGCTGAACAAAGCGATATTTGCCCAGGCGGAACGCGAGGTACGCGGCAGCCGGCCGGCCAACCAGGATCTGCTGCCTCAGCCCCCCAGGCGTTTCCCCCTGGCAGCAACCGTTGCCGGCGTGGCCATTGCTTTATCCGCAACCGCAGCCTTTGTGCTGGTAGAGGATCCCAGAGACGCGCTACAGAGAGTCACGGCTTTGCTGGAGGCACCTCAGGAGCCGCAGATGACCGCGGAAGCGCTGGCCGCTGTGGGTGCATTTAATCTACAAACTGAGCCCACCCCAAAACCAGAACTCAACCTCACCAACTCATTACTCGACGCGATCCCAACCGAACCGGACGAGCCCCAAGCTCCGCTGTGGACTCACGATCTGCCCAGCGCTCAAGCGGCTCTGGCCCAACATCTGGGGCGCCCTCACAGCATAGGACAAGGCGCTTGCGACGCGGCACAATCGGCCGGGCTTCAATGCGAACAGCGCAAGCTGCAAACCTGGGACGATCTTCGAACGTTAGACCGGCCAGTGGTCATGACCCTGATCACCCCCGAGCGCCGGCGTGCCTACACCACCCTAACCGGACTGGACGAAGAGCACGCGCTGCTGTTTACCGAGGGAGAGAGCCGTAAAATCCCCTGGTCCGAGCTGGCGACTTTATGGACCGGAGACGTGCAATACCTTTGGTATCGTCCGCCCGGTTACGGGCAGAGCATTGCCCCGGGGCAAAGCGGTGACAGCGTGCGCTGGCTGGCGGAGCAGTTTGCGCAGCTGGACAACCAAAGCGAACCTTTGACCCGCAGCACGTACAACGCTCGACTAAAACAACGAGTGGAAATTTTTCAACGTCAACAACGTTTGGACGACGACGGCATTGTGGGCGCCATGACCTTGCAACGACTCAATCAAGCACTGGGCCTGGAAAAGCCGTTGAGCGAACCAGGCTCCGAACAAGCCGACCACGTGGCGAGGGTGGAAGGCTAGACTATGTCATTTATTCTCGATGCCCTCAGGCGCGCCGATCAGGAGCGCCAACAAGACAGCAACGGGCTGGATATCCACAGTCCACCGCAAGCCGCACCCTACGTGGAGCCCGCGGGTAACCGCACCGGCCTGTGGATCGCCTTGGGCATCGCGGCTATTGTTCTAACGGTTTTTTTGAGTGTCACCCTGTCCACTCGATTATCCTTAAATACGCAATCCGTTAGCGCTCCGCCAACTCCTTCGGAGTCCGCACCAATCAGTAAGCCGGTAATCACAGAGCAAGCCATTGAGCCGATGCAGCCCCAGGCTTTGCCGGTCGAGCCACCGAGCAAATCCGTAACCATGCCGGCCGAAAACGCGCTACAGGCAGAAGTGGTTGCCCTGTACCAGAGAACCAACGAACCTGCTGGTGGTGTCAGTGCCTCCGTACGTAATCTTTATGTACAACCAGATCCACCTGCGGCTAGGCAGCCCGCTCAGGCTCGGACCACTCAATCTCCCACTCCAGCAGAACCGGCACAACCGGCGGAACGCCCAGCGCTGTCAGCGCGTGCCGAGGAAATCCTGGCCGCCCGAGTTCCGCAGGTTCACGAGCTGCCCCGAACCCTGCAGCAGTCAATACCGAGCATTCACTACAACGACCATCAGTACCGGGACAGCGCAGCCAGTACCGTCGTTTTAAACGGCCGCGAGTTACGTGCAGGCGCCCAGCTCAGCCAAGATTTGCAGGTGGACGACATTCTTGACGACGGCGTAGTGATGATTTTTAAAGGGCAAAAATTCAAACTCCGGGCCCATAACAGCTGGATCAACATGTAGGCGCGCACTTCCCCGCCTAGGCATCGTTCCACCGTTCCCTGTCACCCAATATCGTAAAAGGCTTTAATCGTGTGTTTCGCTGCCTTACCATGGGTACAGCGGCGCCACACTTGGACGCCACCGACGGACCACTCAGCGCACAGAGGATTGGCTGCATGATCATATTGGGAATTAACCACTTCTTTCACGATACCTCCGCTTGCCTGGTAAAAGATGGCGAGCTATTGGTGGCACTGGAGGAGGAGCGCTTTTCCCGCGACAAACACACTTGGAGCTTTCCCTCCCGGGCCATTGCCAAGTGTTTTGAAGTAACCGGTATCAGCCCTGAGCAAGTGGACCACGTAGCGGTTTCCATCAACCCCACCAAAGACGCGGGTAAAAAAATCCTCTATGGCGCCAAGCTGGGCACCAAATGCCTGCCTTTCGTAAAACACGAACTGTTTCGGGCCCGCGCCAAACAAAAGCAACTGCACCAATGGTTCAACAAAACCTGGCCGGCGCGTAAACCCAAATTACATATGATTGACCACCACCTGGCGCACGTGGTGGGAAGCTTTTACGTGTCCCCTTACGAACACGCCGCCCTACTCTCCCTGGATGGCTCCGGGGAATGGTCCACCAGCTATCTGGGCGAGATGAAAGGAGACGAGCTAACGTGTTTCAGCGAATCCCTGTTTCCCAATTCACTCGGCTCCTTCTACGAGGCGGCGACACAGTTTTGTGGCTTCAGGCCCAACTATGACGAAGGCAAGACCATGGGCTTGGCGCCTTTTGGTGATCCGAGTGTGTTTGAGGAACAGATGTCAAAGCTGGTCAGTGTTGACGACCAGGGCAAAGTGAACATCGACCTGAGCTACTTCGAGTTTCAAAACGCCGGTCACAACCGGTTGGGCCAGCGGTACATCGATACATTTGGCAAGCCGCGCACAGGCGGACCCATTGAAAAACATCACGAAGATGTTGCCGCCGCGACACAACGGGTACTGGAAAACTGCGCACTAAAAATGTGTCGCATCCTGGAACAGAAATCGAGCGCGGACTATTTGGTGATCGCCGGCGGCGTGGGCCTGAACAGCGTAATGAACGGGCGCATACTGCGCGAAACCCGCTTCAAAGACATCTACGTCATGCCCGCCGCCGGAGACAACGGCACCTCCATCGGCGCGGCTTATTTTGCCTACAACCATATCCTGGGTGAAAAACACCGTTTTCACCACAGCAATCCTTTTGTGGGCAATGAGTACGATAACGACGCCCTGGAAGCCGTGCTCAAAAAATGCAAACTGAACTACACCCGCTCAACCGATGTATGCCGGGATACCGCCGACATTCTGCACGAAGGTAAAATCGTTGGCTGGTTTCAAGGGCGCATGGAGATCGGGCCGCGGGCCTTGGGCAACCGCAGTATTTTGGCGGACCCCACCCGGCAAGATATGAAAGACAAAATTAATGCGGAAGTGAAACACCGTGAGGCCTATCGACCCTTCGCACCCTCGGCCATCGCCGAGGAGCGCAGACGCTACTTTGACATCGATGTAGAGGCGCCGTTTATGCTCAAAGTCTGTGCCGTGCGCGATGAATACAAGTCCAAGCTGCCGGCCATCACCCATGTGGATGGCTCAGCGCGGCTGCAAACCGTGCGCGCTGACACCAACCCTCGCTACCATCGCCTGATTGAAGAGTTTGGCAAGCTATCGGGCATTCCCGTGGTTTTGAATACCAGCTTTAACATCATGGGGGAGCCCGTGGTGGAATCGCCGCTGCAGGCGATTCGCTGTTTCTTTTCCAACGGGCTGGATGTGTTAGTGATGGGGGATTTTATCGTTAGGAAATAAAGGGCGCTAACAGGCTGTTGATAAACGTTTTCGAGGCGGGCGATGCCAGTCAGCTGCCACGCACGACTGCATGGATGCAGGAGGTAGGGCGAAGCAGGAAGCCAGAACCGAGATAGTTTTTCAATAGCCTGCTATTCTTTGCGCTTAAACAACGCCGTCTGAGTGGGCTGACCAAAATCCGGGTGGTAGTCACCGATGCCGGAAAACGTCACCGTGTAGCCCTGCCGCTGAGCCACACCTCTGGCCCACTGTTGAAACTTGACGCGAGTCCACTCAAACTTATGATCCGGCTCGCGAAACACTCCGGACGGAAGGTCGAACAGGGGGTTGTACTCGCTGTTCGGCGTAGTCATGTAGAGCGTCTTGGGCTGAAAGTAGCCAAACACCGCCAACTCCACCTTGGATAATTTCGCCGGCTCCACATGCTCGATGGTTTCCACCATGGCCGCCGTCTCAAAACCTATCAAGTGCGCGTTCTTATCGGTATAGGAACCGCACAGTAGCTTCAAACGTGGCGCTGATTCATTCAAATACTCCGCCAGCATGCTCCGCGCTTGAGCCAAAGAAGCCCCAGACTGCTCCAAGCCCACCACCTCTTCAAACTGAGAGTCTGCCAGCAAGCGGTATAGCAAAGACCCGCTGCCGCAACCAAGATCCAGAACACGCCGCGCACCGGTCGCTTTCAGTACCGAAGCCACGTGATCGAGCCGTTGCTCGTGCAGCCCAGTCATTTGCGTCATCATGCTCATGTCATTCACTTCCTAGCGGCATCACGCCATCAGCGCCAAAAACGGCAAGAGCGTAAACGACGCCACCACTATGATGGCCAATACCATAAAGATGAACCGAATGGGGTGGGAGAACAGCTTGTCTTTGACCGTCGGTACTTCTCCCTGCGCTTCCTGCTCATGAAAGAGCTGACGCTGACGGGCGGTGCGCTCTTTTTGATAAGCGCCTAGGACCGCCTTCGCCTCCGGCAATTGGGATTTGTCGCTCAACCAAATCGCTGACACGCCCAGCCCCCAAAACCCGGCGTGAGTTTCGTAGGTGGCGAACTCGTGTTCCGCCAATAACTCCCGCACCTCCTGCGCTTCGTCTTCGGGGACATTGTTGAGTTTGAATAGCAGTGTGGCCATAGATTTTTTCCGCGCTAGCAAGGCGGCTTACCTTTACCGATTTGGAGCTGAAATACAAGTGATTTGAGCCTACACCCTTATGGATTCCCGCTTTCGCGTACTGCTGCCCGGAATAGATAATCGAATTAGAACTTCGTAAGCTAGCCCTCGGGCCGCGCAGGGTGAGTGTTCAGCAAACGTCGTGAACCCATCCATGGGGACTGCCTCAAAAGGTCCCTCTTTTGAGGCTTGCTGAACACTCACCCTGCACGCCCCTACTAGCCTCGGACTATGGCACTCTTTTCTCAAACCCAAGTGCCTGTTACTCCTCTTACGAGGTGCTCGCTAGCAGCTAATTTTCGAGTGTAGTGCGAAGCCGCACAAAACGTGGCTCTCCACCATCTACCCAAGATTATCCCGAACAGCAGTGCGCGAATGCGGGGATCCAGCTTTTGAGAAGTTTTTCGCCACGCCAGCATGGATTCCCGCTTCCGCGGGAATGACGAAAGGCGCGAGAATGGGAATTGGGGGAAAAATACCTTAACGCCGGACTGCGCGGCCCGTGAACTCGCTTACGAAGAAACAAATCTTTCGGAACAGCAGCGCACTTGCGCGGGAATAACGCGCCCCCTTCCCCAATGAACAGTTACTAAAACAAGCGCCCCAAAGAAAGCACTACCACAATGATGACCACCAGCACCAAAGCAACCGCCCCCATAACCATAAAGGCGTAATTGCGGCGTCGGATGCCGCTGAGCCGTGCGGTGACGGACCTTGGGGTCGGTTCCTCGATATCGGTATTGGCTGGGTCTGCGCCGGCATAAGCCCCTCCCCCCGGCTCTGACTCATCGGGCAACACCATGAGTAACGCTCCGGCACGGGCAAAATCAGTACGCCACTGCTGGGCCTCCTGTTCTGAGTCCACTTGCCGGAAAGTCACGGCAGTGCCAGTAAACAGTTCCTCCGCCACCGTCTCGCGGCTTTCTCTCAGCAAACTCGCCAAGTTCTCGACCACTTCCTGACGCTGAAAGCCAGTTACCAGGTCACCGCAGAATACTAAATTCCACACACTTGCCTCCGAGCGTTTGTCGTGTTCAATTCATGGTGCAACGGCTCAGCAGAGACTGTCAAACCCGAGCCTGAGATGCTTCAACTGATGCTCAAGATCGAAAGTGGCGCACCACTCCCCCCAAGCGGCGCCTAAGGCTTTGCCGGGAAGGCTTTGCAGTTAAAAGGGGTAGAACAACGCTGAAAAAAACAGTAGTTTTAAAGGCAACGGCCCTAGCCTGGGCATCAATGACAGACTCAATCCAAGGTTGGAATTGTGGACCTTCAAGAGCAAAACTCTTTTTTTACGCCAGTGCAGCGACGGCTGATACGTTTCACGACAGTAGTGTTCTTTAGCGTTCTTCTAGCTGCATTGGTCGCCACTATTATTTGGGTAATCGGCCGGACCTTCGCGTTTTTTTACAACTTGATTTTTCCATTAGCGATTGCGGGCATATTAGCGCTGATTCTCAACCCGGTGATGGTCTTCCTGCAAAGGCGTTTGCACTTCTCCCGTCTCGCAGCGGCTATCACTTTGCTGGCCGGATTTTTTATTCTTTTTTCCGCGCTACTGTTTGGCACTTTGCCGATCGTGATTCAGCAGGGGCGAGATTTGGTGGAGCGGGCGCCCGATATTATCGCCAGTTGGTACACCCGGCTCGAACTCTACTTCCCCGGATTGGTAACCATGCTGTCGGAACAAATGGACGATGGCGTGCTGGAAGATTTAATGCCGGAGTTTGAAGCGCCCGGCGAAACCTTTATGAGTTATATCGGGTTGCTGGTGGGTGCGGCCTTTATTCCTTTATGGCTGTTCTTTGCGCTGCTCTCGGGGGATGGCCTCAAAGCCCAGGCGGAAGAGGTTTTGTCGATATTTTCCGAAACCACTGAAAAGAAACTCCTGTATTTTATTCAAGTGTTTCTGGGTTACGTTACCGCCTTTTTTCGCGGGCAACTGGTGATAGCGCTCATCATGGGCGCCCTGTACGCCATTGGTTTCAGTATCATCGGTATTAAAGCGGCTTTGCTGATCGGCCCCATTTTGGGGCTGCTGAATATCATTCCCTACCTGGGCACGGTTATCGGTTTATTGATTGTCCTGCCCACGGCTTATTTGCAACCGGAGGGCAGTTGGCAACTGGTGGCGCTGGCCTTAGTGGTGTTTGTCACCGTCCAAACGATCGAAAGCGGCTTTCTCACCCCCAAGATTATGGCCCATCACTCGGGGCTGCACCCGGCGCTGGTGGTGATCTCGCTGTTTTTCTGGGGCATCACCTTCGGGGGCATCATTGGTATGCTGCTCGCTGTGCCATTAACGGCCTTTATTATTGCGGTATGGGGCGAGATAAAAACCAGCCTGAGCCGGTCTCTGGAGACCGAGGATTCGGAAAGCCCAGGCGGCAGCGATTAACGCGAGAACACCACCGTCTTGGTGCCATTCATCACCACCCGGTGCTCCGCATGCCAGCGCACCGCCCGGTTCAGTACCACCGCTTCGATGTCTCGCCCGATTTCGGCCATCTCCTCAGGCACATGAACGTGGGACACCCGCTCCACCGATTGTTCGATGATCGGGCCCTCATCCAAATCGGCGGTCACATAGTGAGCCGTGGCGCCGATCAGTTTTACCCCGCGCTCGAAGGCTTGATGATAAGGTCTGGCGCCTTTGAAACCGGGCAGGAAGGAATGGTGAATATTAATAGCCCGGCCGCTTAGCTTACGGCACAAGTCGTCCGAGAGAATTTGCATATAGCGGGCCAGTACCAAGCAGTCAGCGCGCTGTTCCTGCACCAGGCCCCAAATCTGCGCCTCCTGCTCCGGCTTGGTCTCGCGGGTCACGGGCAAGTAGTGAAAAGGCACCTGGTACCACTCGGTCAAGTCGCGCATCACCTCGTGGTTGGACACCACGCCGACAATATCGATAGGCAGAGTGCCATTCTTCCAGTTGTTCAACAGGCTGCTCAGGCAATGCCCCCACTGGGAGACGGCAATAAGAACCCGGGGCCGGGTGTCCACATCAAAGATTTGCCAATCCATCTCATAGCGGGCGCCCACGGGCTCGAACAGAGCCTTGATCTCTTCCAACTGGTAGCCGGGGGGGCACTGAAACTCCGTGCGCATAAAAAAGCGGCGCTCGTTCACGTCCTCAAATTGTGAGGACTCCTTGATATTAAATCCCTTCTCCGCAAACAAGCCGGCCACGGCAGCGACAATGCCGTGAGCGTCCCGGCAGCTAAAAGTCAGAACAATTTCATTAACACCGACCATGAAACCTTCCTTTGGGTATTTTCCGTTGGGTGGGCTGAGCGCCTATGCGCGGGGCCATAGATAGGTGGGCATTCTACCCAGTCAGAGGGGCCATACACCAGCCCCGCCCTCAAGGCTGGCAGGGGTTTCGACACGCAACTCGGCGAGCAAGAAACGGCACGCGTGCAGTTTACAAATTTAAGGACTATTAACGGCCTTGGGGTAGAATTAAAAAGTCTAATCCCGCTGGTTTTCGGCGACGGAGGGTCGATTCAGAGTCACCCCGCGCCACGCGGGCGCTATAACGTATACAACCACTGACCTGCCTCTTTACCCACACTTTATCCACAGCCAAACCCCACTCTTACGCCCTTGCATTCAACGTCAAACCGCATTATCTTGTAGCCCACTCGCACAGCACCCCTATATATAGGGTTTTCAACCCAAAAGGCACTAATGCTCTGGGCGTGCCCGCCGATGCCATTCGGCACTGCGAACCAGCATAAAAATTCGGGGTTCACAGCCCCACACGCGCCGAACGTCGGCCAAATAGCTGTACAGATGTGTTTTTTACCCAAGTTCATACCCAAACAAACCATCCTTACGGACGGTGGCCGGGTATATGCCTGATAACAACGGCCTAACCGAGGCCCAATTGCAACGGAAAGCCACGCGGAGACGTCCATGCACACAGAAACCCAGACCAACCCTGCTCCCACCGCTCAACCGGATAACGCTTCCGGTTCCAGTTCAGCCAAACTGTCCGCTACGGCACCGGGCCAATTGCGAGTCATCAAGCGCAACGGCACAGTGGTCACCTACGACCCCAGCAAAGTGTCCATCGCCATGACCAAGGCCTTTTTGGCCGTCGAAGGCGGCAACGCGGCCGCGTCCGGTCGGGTACACGAGACGGTGGAAAATCTAACCGCTCAGATTACCTCCACCTTCAAGCGCCGCATGCCCTCCGGTGGCACCATTCATATTGAAGAGATCCAGGATCAGGTTGAACTGGTACTGATGCGTTCCGGCGAACACAAAATCGCCCGGGATTACGTACTCTACCGCGAAGAGCACGCCCGCCAGCGCGCCGAGAAACGCTCCCATGAGCCGAGCCAGGACCCGGATTACCCCGCCCTGGAAGTCACCCTGGACGACGGCAGCAAAGCGCCTCTGGATATCGGCCGCCTGCGCACCATCGTCAGCGAAGCCTGTGCCGGGCTGGTCGGCGTGAGCGAAAAAGCCATCCTTGATGAAGCTATGCGCAACCTCTATAGCGGCGTAAACCTGAAGGACGTCAACACCTCCCTGGTCATTACCGCCCGCACCCTGGTGGAAAAAGAGCCCAACTACTCCTACGCCACCGCGCGCCTGCTGCTGGACAAAATCCGCGCCGAGGCGCTGAGCTTTTTGGGTGTGGCTGAAACCGCCACCCAGGCCGAGATGGAAACCTACTACGCCCAGGCCCTGCCCGCCTATATCCAAAAAGGCGTTGAGCTGGAACTGCTGTCTCCGGAGCTGCTGAGCTTCGACCTGGAAAAAATGGGTAAAGCCCTGATCGCCGAGCGCGACCTGCAATTCGGCTACCTGGGTCTGCAAACCCTATACGACCGCTACTTTATTCACAGCGACGACGTGCGCATTGAACTGCCGCAAATTTTCTTTATGCGCGTGGCCATGGGCCTGGCCGTGGAAGAAGACAACCGCGAAGCGCGCGCCATTGAGTTCTACAAGCTGCTGAGCTCGTTCGACTACATGAGCTCCACGCCCACCCTGTTCAACGCCGGCACCCTGCGCCCGCAGTTGTCCTCCTGCTACCTGACCAGCGTGCCCGACGACCTGCACGGCATCTACGGTGCCATGCAGGACAACGCCATGCTGAGCAAATTTGCCGGTGGCCTGGGTAACGACTGGACGCCCGTGCGCTCACTGGGTGCTTACATCAAAGGCACCAACGGTCGCTCGCAAGGCGTTGTGCCCTTTTTGAAGGTAGCCAACGACACCGCCGTGGCCGTCAACCAGGGCGGCAAGCGCAAAGGCGCCGTGTGTGCCTACCTGGAAACCTGGCACCTGGACATCGAAGAGTTTGTCGAGCTGCGTAAAAACACCGGTGACGATCGCCGCCGCACCCACGACATGAACACCGCCAACTGGGTACCGGACCTGTTTATGAAGCGGGTCTTCGAAGACAAAGAGTGGACCCTGTTCTCTCCCAACGACGTGCCGGACTTGCACGACCTCTACGGCCTCGCGTTCGAAAGACGCTATGAGGAATACGAGCGCCTGGTCGCCGAAGGCAAAATGCGCCTGTTCAAAACCGTCCGCGCCCTGGACCTGTGGCGGAAAATGCTGGGCATGCTGTTTGAAACCGGCCACCCCTGGATTACCTTTAAAGATGCCTGCAACCTGCGTAGCCCGCAGCAGCACGCCGGTGTGGTGCACTCCTCCAACCTGTGTACCGAGATTACCCTGAACACCAAACCCGGCGAAGAAATCGCCGTGTGTAACCTGGGTTCCGTAAACCTGGCACAGCACGTGGAAGACGGTGTACTCAACCAGGACAAACTGGCCAAGACCGTCAAGACCGCCATCCGCATGCTGGATAACGTGATTGACATTAACTACTACTCGGTAGCCGCGGCGCGCACCTCCAACATGCGCCACCGCCCCATCGGCCTCGGCTTGATGGGCTTCCAGGACGCACTGTACAAGCAGCGCATCCCTTACGGTTCCGACAACGCCGTGCAGTTTGCCGATACTTCCATGGAAGCCATCAGCTACTACGCCATCAAAGCCTCCAGCGAACTGGCCGCCGAGCGTGGCCGTTACGCCAGCTTTGAAGGCTCCCTGTGGAGCAAAGGCGTACTGCCCATCGACTCCATCGAAAACCTGGTGCGCGAGCGCGGCGAGAAGTACATCGAAGTGGACCGCAGCACCACTCTGGATTGGGACAGCTTGCGCGATCTGGTGAAAACCCAGGGCATGCGCAACTCCAACGTGATGGCCATTGCACCCACCGCCACCATCGCCAACATTACCGGCGTGGCCCAATCCATCGAGCCCACGTATCAAAACCTGTACGTGAAATCGAACCTGTCCGGCGAATTCACCGTGGTGAACCCCTACCTGGTGCGCGACCTGAAAGCGCGCGACTTGTGGGACAACGTCATGGTTAACGACCTGAAATACTACGAAGGTTCCGTGCAGAAGATCGACCGCATCCCGGACGACCTGAAAGCCCAGTACGCCACCGCGTTTGAAGTGGAACCCAAGTGGATTGTGGACGCCGCCAGCCGCCGCCAGAAGTGGATCGATCAGGCTCAGAGCCTGAACCTCTACATCAACGGCGCCAACGGCAAAAAGCTGGACATCACCTACCGCATGGCTTGGTACCGTGGTTTGAAAACCACTTACTACCTGCGCGCACTGGCCGCCAGCTCCACGGAGAAATCCACCGTGACCCAAGGCACGCACAACGCTGTGTCCTCCGGCGGCAGCACTGGCCCCGTGGGCGCGAGCGCTTCGGCACCAGCACCGGTGCCCAAGGCCTGCTCCATCGACGAGCCGGATTGCGAAGCTTGCCAGTAACACACGCGATTAACACTTTTTTTTGAACACAGATAAACAAACAGGATGAAGTTTTATGTTGAGTTGGGATGATTTCCACGCAGCTGAAGACAATAACACCAAAGCCGCCAAGCCAGCCCAGGAAGCGCAACCCGCACCCCAGCCGGAGCCTCAGCCAGAGCTGGCTGTTGCCTCCGCACCTGAGCAGCCCAAAGCAACCGCGACCGATAACGCCGCTCTGGCAGCGGCGCGCGCGGCGCTGGAAAACCTGGACCCCGCCCCCGGCCTGGAAGAGCTGGAAATGGGAGCGGCCCGTATTGAGGTGGACGACAAGCGCATGATCAACTGCCGCGCCGACCTCAACCAGTTGGTGCCGTTTAAATACGATTGGGCCTGGCAGAAATACCTGGACGGCTGTGCCAACCACTGGATGCCCCAAGAAGTAAACATGACCGCCGACATCGCTTTGTGGAAAAGCAAAGAAGGCCTCACCGATGACGAGCGCCGCCTGGTCATGCGCAGCCTGGGCTACTTCTCCACCGCCGACTCCCTGGTAGCCAACAACCTGGCCCTGGCCATTTACCGGCTGATCACCAACCCGGAGTGCCGCCAGTACATCCTGCGGCAGGCGTTTGAAGAAGCCATTCACACCCACGCCTACCAGTACTGCATCGAATCCCTGGGCATGGACGAAGGCGAAGTCTTCAACATGTACCGCGAGTTGCCCTCCGTAGCCAACAAGGCCGCCTGGAGCCTGAAGCACACCCAAACCCTGGGCGACCCCACCTTCACCACCGGCACCCCGGAAACCGACCAAGAGTTGCTGCGCAACCTGGTGGCCTTCTACGCGGTGACTGAAGGCATCTTCTTCTACTGCGGTTTCAGCCAGATCCTGTCCATGGGCCGTCGCAACAAAATGACCGGCGTCGCCGAGCAGTTCCAGTACATCCTGCGTGACGAATCCATGCACCTGAACTTCGGCATCGACGTGATCAACCAGATCAAACTGGAAAACCCACACCTGTGGACCGAAAGCTTCCAGAAGGAAGTGACCCAGATGATCCTGGAGGGCACTGAACTGGAAATCCAATACGCCCGCGACTCCATGCCCCGCGGCGTACTGGGCATGAACGCCGCCATGATGGAAGAGTACCTGCACTTCATCGCCAACCGCCGCCTCGCGCAGCTTGGCCTGAAAGAGCAATACCCCGGCGCCCAGAACCCCTTCCCCTGGATGAGCGAGATCATGGATTTGCGTAAGGAGAAGAACTTTTTTGAGACGCGTGTGATTGAGTATCAAACGGGTGGGGCTTTGAGCTGGGATTGATTCCCCGCTCTCCCACCGTTTAAACCTCTAAAGCTCCTGGCCAGGGATGGCCAGACGCCCACAAACCCACGGAAGTAGCGCCCCTTCCCGAGTGAGCAACCGCTCGCAGTACTCCCCAAGCTAGGACGCGCTTCGCCAGAGCAACTGTTTTGTGACTTGCTAAGGCGAACTTTTCTAAGGACTCAGACCTCCATGAAAAGCATAGATATTTTGGCCATCGGAATAAGGATTGTTGGAATAGTCTTTATTCTCCGGCTGATTCAGTACCTTTCAGACTCCTATTCATCGATTTATCGATGGACGCTCTCCTCCCCAGAAGAAAACCTCACATACATCTTGGTTATCTACGGAACTGTTGGCCTAGCCTTCTCTGTTATCTGCTTTATTTTGATCAAATTCCCCGTCACCGTTTCACGTTGGTTGCTACCTAAGAGCAAGGACGATGAGCCGGTTTTTAACGGCAGTATCGACGACTTGAGAATAGCGGCGTTCACGATCATTGGTGTTTATATCCTATCCTGGGCGATACCCGACCTCTTCTACAACGCCAGTATGCTTGTAAAGGTACAAAGTGAAGGGTTAGCCAACCTGTACTCCAGGGATTCGACAATTACTTACCTGATACAGGGCGGCATCACGATTCTGGAGATCTTGATCGGTTTGTATCTGTGCTTACAGGCCAAAGGCTTGAACAAACTGATTCTGAAATTTAGGGGGTTGGGTGCGCGGTATACAGATGCTAAAGCTGGTGAGTAGTGACAGCTTTTTTGAGCTGCGCTGGCCAGCTCACCTGCCCGCACGGCCTATTTCCATATAATAACCAACACGAGGAAATCTTCCGCATTTTACCCAGGGGTGACGCGGGATCTGGTGCATGGCATAACAGCCGTCAATCATGAAAGGCGGAAGTTTTCCGGGTTTAAATACGGAATCTTTCCTTCTAACAATATTGTTAAATTCTAGAAGGGCCTATGCAAGTCAAGGGAAAATCAATTAGATCAGTAACTAGGTTACTGGCAGCATCTCAGGGCTGTGAAGAAGTAAAGCTAGCCCATAAACTTTCGAATGATATGGAAGATCTACTTTCGGTCATTGGGTTTGATAAAGAGCCATTAACAGGTGATTACCTTATCCCAGAGGTGGTCGGAAAGGTCACTGCCCTAAATGCTCGTGGAAAAGAAATCATACGGAAGGATTTACCATTAGAGCCGCAACCCAGATCTTATCATCGAACATGGAAAGACTGGCATGGACAAGAACATTCAGGTATTCAGACAAGGGATATAGATATGTATCCTCGTGAATACCAGCCCGCACTTGAAGAAACTCTTCATGTAATAGATGTGGGCGGTGATAAATATATCGCTACTGACAGCATGGAATTGAATGAATCAAATGAATCTAGGAATATTCATCTTTCTAATTTGATGCTTGAGTGCTTTGGCAGTTTTGAAGTTTTAGACTCTAAAAATGGCAATATTATCAGCACAAAGGTCAAACAGTTGCACTGGGATATCCTGCCTCCGGGAGAATATCCTTGGGAAAAAGCGAAATCTCTAGTTGGAGAAGTCACTAAGAAGATAAAGGACTCAGAGAAAGGTGTCGTTGAGGCTCGGATGCAAGCTATTACTAGGTATAATCCAGATTTCCTTGCGACAGGCCGAGCAGGCTTTAGCGGCTACTTTATTTATGGCTTTGCTTCGATGGGTCTATATGTTCTAGAAAGCATACATTTGGATAACGCAACTTACATTTTTGGTGACAACTGGGAACAGCTATCAAAACCAACAAAAAATCAAATTATCAATGGTGAAATAGAGCACCAGCGGATTGTTCACGATAAAAAATGGAACAGAACCATACGTAGCATTCTGGCAGGGTGAATTTAACAAAGCATTGCAGCGGACGAGACGCTAAATGCAGCGTTACGCTACTCAATAGCATTTGGTGAGATTTTGAATGAAAGAAGATCAGCTGAATGAATACATTAAGGAAGCTAAAAGACGAGTTGTTGATTTTATCATCGGGATGACTGACAACTACGCAACTTTTTTGGCCAAACAGTTCAACGGGATGGGAATGTAGCATAACACGTGCCCCACCGGACAGGAGCTTTGCAACCAGACTAAATAAATGTAAATTTTAATGTTGAATTCTCACCACCCATCAATAATTTTAGAAGGAGTCTTCATTGGCCTCACCCAAAGTATTTCTAAGCTCGACTTGTTTTGACCTGACGGAAGTAAGAGATAGCCTGGTATCATTCTGTAATGGTTTTGGCTTTGACGTTGTGACGAGCGAAAACGGAGACGTTTTTTACCACCCCGACCTGCACACACATGAAAGTTGTATAAATGAAGTTTCAAACTGCCAAATACTTATATTGATCATTGGCGGACGATTTGGTGGGGGCTACAAGGTAGACCCTAGAAAGTCTATAACCAATGCAGAATACTTGGCTGCCAAGGAGCTTGGCATACCCGTATTTACGTTCGTAAAAAAAGGGGTTTTATCCGATCATTTTGTTTTTCAAAAAAATAAAGAAAAAGATTTCGCTGTTGAAATTGAGTACCCGTCTATCGAAAATCAAAAATATGCAAAGAATATATTTAGCTTTATTGATTCGGTTCGTGCGTCCAAAGTTAATAATGGACTTTTTGATTTTCAGTTGGCCCGAGACATACATGAAAAGCTAAGAAAGCAATGGGCGGGAATGTTTTTTGACTTTTTAACGCAAAGAAGCGTTTCGAATCAATTAAGAACAACCAACGAATCTATAACTAACTTATCTATAGCCTCAAAGAAAATCGAAGAGCTAGTTAAGAACATCTATCGTCAAGTTGACGAGGTGGGCGCAAATGCCTCGATACTTACCATTGACACTGAAGGTGAGGCTAGCAAATTTTTCTCCTCTATATGTCAAGCCACAGGCTCCTCCTATTTCGTTAATAGTAACCTTGTTGACGAGCTAGCTAAAACCCCCCCAGAAACATGGTGGGATTTTTTAACACAATTTGAAGAATTTGTTTATATCGAAGGTGCGACATCAAGTGACAACAGGGTTACAGATATAGTTGTTCACAACCCGTCAAATACTGTAGTAGCCGATATAGAAGGTGATCTGAGCGAAGCGGAGAAGAAAGAGCGGGATAAGCTTGCTTTTAGTTACAAGCAATTCCTAAAACTCTCCGATAAGTTAAGGAAGGAGTTACTTATGAAATACGATGAAATTCCATTCTAACAACCCATTGCAACGTACTCAGGCAAAAGGGGACACCCATTAGGTTCGGAAAAAAGGGACAGATTTATTTAGCTGCAGGGAACGGAAGGAGCCTCACTGCAGCCACCCATCGTAGCCCCAGAGCCATTTTCATTACTTCTAAGAAGTAATCATGGAATCATCTTCGGGGGGAGGATTGTTCCGCAAATAATCAACCACCTCGCGAGTGATCTGTGACGCGGTTTCCATCCGGGGCTGACACCGCTCCGCCCATGTCCGGCCCGGATGCAGGGTATCCCAGCGAGGCCGCTGACCTTCGTGCCTTCCTTTGCCCGGATTATGGTTTCCGAAACCATCTATAAGTTTGTTCCATAGCGGATGGAATTTTGCGATTAAGAGTGACTCTCCTAGCGGTATCCAAATATCATCGACAATAAGAAAGCGGCAGTGGAAATCCTCTATATTCAGGTTCTCCGCTTCCTCAATGCTCTTTTTATGCTGCATGAGCCGGCCGTACAGCACTGTGCCGGGCGACGTTTCCAGACTCCCGCCTTTTCTGGCGCCTTTGGGCACCGCTTTACCGACATAGATCGGCGCGGAAAACGCCCCATTCCGATTTCGCTCCGCTATCAACTGATAAGCTGGAAACTCGCCCTTGTAGTATATCGCGTATAAACCAGCACCTTTGAAGCTTTTAAGATCCGCCAACGGCGTTATCCGTTGGCGGAGCATGGCCTGCCCTACGCTTTCCCCCAGGTGCCGCTTGTCGAGCGGATTGAACGGGACAACTTTACTATCCGTCATGCTCGGTTCCTGATTCGCAAACGCTGGTTCACAAGCGCTTTTATCTCTGTTTCCGCCAGTTGTTCGGCCACCGAGGCGGCGACTTGTCGGCCAAGCGCAACCGGCACAGCGTTACCCAGTTGCCTCATAGTTTCGCTCCATGATCCGTGGAAGACATATCCATCGGGGAATGTTTGCAAGCGAGCCGATTCCCTTACAGTAAAATATCGAACGCTACCGTCCTCCCGGACCATCATGTTTTCTCCTCCCGGAACTCCGTGCCCCCCCGCTTTTAGCGTCTTAGCGGGTAAATCCAAAGGACTACCCGTATGCCCTGGATAGATTCGGGCTCCGTCCTGGAATCTGTGGTTCAGAAAGGTATGTTTTTGCTTGCGACGAGGATCCGGCACATCCTTAAGCGCGTCGCGGACGGTTCGCCATGGCTTCTCCTCCAGGGGAATCAGCTCCGCATCCAGCCGCCGGATACGACCTTCCATGCGTGCGGGCATGGCGGGTCTGTTTTTCTTGGCTATTTTATGCAAATCCCAGTAGTTTCCCGTGATCCACTGCGAACGCAACAGAGCATCAAAACTGTGGGTTTGTCGAGGGAAGGACCATTCCACACCCAGATCCGAGCGAAACCCTACGATGAACACACGCTCCCGCTTTTGCGGCACGCCGTAATCCGCGGCATTCACCAAGCTGGGCAACACGTTGTAAGTCAGGCCGCTGAAATGGGCCGCGCCGGATGTCTTTTCTTCTTGCAACCGCTTGAGGTGTCGAAGCCATGTTTCCCCGTCCCGACGTATGACTTCGGGAAACTCTAGTTGCAGCAGGATGTACTGGTAATAGCTGGCGAAACTGGCTCGGGTCAGGCCTTTGACGTTTTCGATAATAAAAGACTTGGGCCGAAGGCGCCGAATAACCTCCACAGTGGCGGGAAACATGTCGCGCTTGTCGCCGAAGGACTTGTGCCGCCCACCCATCGAGAACGGCTGGCAAGGCGGTCCGCCGGCCACCAAATCGATACCTTCCGAAATAGAGCCCCAGTCGAATTCGCGAACATCACCGCCCCACAAAGGCCAATCTTGGACCGCTGGATAGCCTCGGCGCTGATTTTCGCGGATAGTGTCACAAGCCCATCGATCCCACTCGACTACCGCCTGGGACTCAAAGCCAGCAAGGGAAACGCCCATGGCAAGGCCTCCCGCACCGGCATATAACTCAACTGCTTTCATCATTATTTTCCTTTTAGATTAAAAAATCGCATATTTTTGAGAGCCACCGCATTAGTATCGTCAGCACATACTCCCAAACGATTAATACAAACCCTCAACCCCAAATACTGTACTTATATACAGCATAAAGAAAATGTCAAGGGCACGGCCATGGGCGTCGTCAATTAGAACATTCGAGCGAGATTCTTTCCACCCTATACCTTTTCTTAGTGCCAATATTTAAATAGTTTCTGTACCCACCCTGCTTCAACTGGCTGCCGACAACCACTGTTATATTCAGTAGGAATAAAAAAAATCTAGGAACCACACCCTTCACAAGCGAATTTTCTCAATGAAATTTCATATTGAAGAGGTAGACAAAAGGGATTTCCGGGAGTAAATACACTTAAATAGGAGAAATTTTTGATCTACTGCACGGGGTCTTGCTCTATGCCAGGAGCGATTTTCAAGTTATCAACACCGTACAATGCCTGCCTATTTTTTAGCCACAAATGGTATTCTGCTCCTCTAAGCGCTCCTTTGGAGGTGCAGTCCACATTCCATCGCCGAAGCAAGTAGCCGGCTACCGCTGCTCGGATCTTTAGCGGCAGCACCCCATTTTCCATCCCATAGTCCGCTTCTATCGTCTCTTTATGGTCCAGTTGCGGGTGCGCGACGATTTCCAGCTCCACAATCCGATTCCATTGAATGTCCTCCGATGACAGCTCGTGGTCTTCGACTGGGCTATCCGGGAGTAGCTTAGGCCGAGTAACCCGGGTCAGCACAAAGTCGGTAAAGCGATTACGCCTGCGATCATAGGCTCGGATATGCCAGCGCAGCCCGTTATCAACCAAGTAGAAAGGGACAACCTCTCGAGTAGTGAAGCCGCTCGATACTGAACGATACTCGATTTGAGCGACTTGTTTGTTATAGATCGCTCGGGTCAGTACGGAGAGGACATCCAAGTCTGGGTTACTAAGCTGAGAAGGTGTCTCACAGGGTATAAACGGCTTCTGGGCAGACACGGTATCGTCACCCACACCTTTCGACAGCGCCGCCAGCACCCGCTCCGGCTGATAGCCAAATAGCGGTTGGAAGTCCGCCGTCACCTTATACAGCTTGGCCTTCGTGTCGTACTCGATATTGCCAGGCTTCAATTCCCGGTATTGAGCCAAGTCTCTGGTAGCAGCGGCTTCCTTGATACCAAACCGCTTGACCAAATCATTTCGCCCCACCGACCCCAGAAAATAGAGCCTGAAATCGATGTGGGCCAAACGCTCTTTCTGTGTCTGGGCTATGTCTTCCACGGATATATCTTCTTCGTTATGAGAATAAGGTAGAAAGAGAATACCCGATTGAACCAACATTCGTCAATATGATCTATTGACATAATCATTTTGATGACTATACACCACAAAAAGTACTTGGACATGAGGAAATGCATTGAAAAAGCTAAATAACGCACTCGTTCTATTGATAAAGTTCTTCTCACGCCGAATCACCGGCCGTGCGGGCTACCTCCTTGTTCTTGCGGGAATCGCCATAATATCCCCGCCACTTATCATATATTTGATCAACCTCTATTTGGAGGTAAACAATTTAGAAAAGCTGGCGGCTCCTGAATCAACACCTGCTGCAGGCTGGGTGATGATTTCCCTAGGGTTTATTTTAATTGTCATTAATCATTTCTGGATCCCTAAACAAAAGCATAAAGAAGTTATTGGCATTCGCCACAACTCTCTGGGAGCCTTCCCGAAAGAGGACCTCAGAAAGGACATGCCCCTGCTACAACAGCTCGAAACCTACCGGGAAATCGACGTCGACCACAGCGACTCGTACGCCAATGGCCTCCTAGACGACCATCGCTCAGTCATCCGACGGCTGGACAAGGTCCCCCAAGAACTCGGGGGGCTACTGGGCTCCGCGTCCGGCTCATCAATCGCTTACTACGGGCTACCCCATGTTCCCCTTGCCTTTTACCTCGGCTATTTGCTTTCAGACAACAAGTTCAGTGTAGACCTCTATGAACTCGGCAATCAGAGCCGTCGCTGGAACCGCCTGACAGCGGGAAAAGAGTCTCTGGATGTCGATTCTACGCTAGACCAGATTACGCCATCAGATGCCACCGGGGACATTGTTATCGCCATTGGTATTAGCTACCCCGTCCATCAAACCGAGATTGATGAACTAGACCTACCGGACATTCTGGCCACAGTCGAAATCAACGCTCACCACCCTCAAAGGGAAGTGATCGCTAACATGAGCCAAGTAGAGAAGATCTGCACCGAGTTCCGACGCGCCCTGGAAGAGACGAAAAACCGGTTTCCAAACCGCCAGCGCATCCACCTGTTTTATGCCGGACCAGTATCGCTCTGCTTCGCGCTGGGACAGTGCATCAGCGAGAGAATCGACCCGGAGATCACGGTTTATAACTTCTCAGCAAAGAGCCGCCCCCGCTACGCCTGGTCGTTGACGTTAAATAGCCCCGAGGCCCTGTCAGCTACCTTCTCCTCTCATGTGCCACAAGGAGCCGACAATGCCTCAGTACAATATGCATAGTGAGCTGAACACCTTCTACGAGAATCATGTTCGGCTAAAGGACGAGTTCGACCGTTTACGATCCCTCCGCGATACAAACCTAAAGCGGCTGACTGATGGGCTACAGGACATGGGCCGACCGACGTTCGCCAAGAATTTGCTGCAAGGGAGTATTGCGATGCATACCGCGAACAAGTCCACCAATAACGACTACGATATTGATATCGCCGTCATATTTGAGGAGGACGACCTTCCGGCCTCCCCGCTGGAGGCCCGAAAGCGGGTGGCGGAAGCCATCAAGCGGAAGGCGAACGGCTTTTCTCAGGACCCCGAGGCCAGAACCAACGCGGTCACCATCTGGTATTCAGTAGGCTATCATGTTGATATCGCTGTCTATCGTCGGCGTGAGAACTGGCTCGGCCAAGAGACCATTGAACATGCCGGCGCCGACTGGACGCCGAGGGACCCCAAGACAGTGACCGAATGGTTTCTTGGGGAAGTCTCTACGCAAAGCCCGTCAAAAGGGCTCTTTGTGACCCCAGAGGTTGCTACTAAGCAGATGCGACGCATTGTCCGATGGATAAAAGCCTTCACCAAGGGTCGGGAAGGCTGGAACTTACCCGGCGGATTCATCATCTCTACACTCGTGGCTGAATGCTATCGGCCCAACAATGATCGAGATGACATTGCGCTCTATGGCACGCTACAGGCTATCGAGTCCCGACTAAAACTGGACTGCACAGTCTACAACCCCGTGGACGGCTCGCAAGAGCTTACCGATAAGCCTAAGTTTTCAAAGCAGGTGAAAAACCTGAGGCGACGCCTTGGATCAGTACTATCCAAGCTGGCTGTACTATTTGATGACAACTGCAACGATGAGAAGGCGAACAAGGCTTGGCATTACATGTTTCAGCACACATTCTGGACGCCGCAAGCGAGCGCCAATGCATCCAAGAGCCAAGCAAACCACTCTCCTTATGACCTCCAGATCACCATGGGCATTGCCGGATCAAAAGGTGGTTTTATTAAGAGTGAAAATGTCCGTAGCGGTCGGTTTCTTCCCAAGCGCGTTCATCTTAGATTTAGAGCCCAAACGAATATTTCTCCGCCCTATACCGTGATGTGGGAAGCCATCAATTCCGGGGACGAGGCTGAAGCGGCTAACGACATGGGTCACCAAGCGACATCCAACGATCTAATGCATTGGGAGCACACGGCATACCGTGGGCGTCACGAACTGATCTGTAAGATAGTGAAAGCTGGAGAGGTTCAGGCAAGCGCTATGCACGTTGTCAATATCAGGTAAGCATGATGCTTAACCCGAGCAGATAGTGGCTGCAATAAAAGAGGACGGAGGGAATATAATTTAGTCCCTCCGTCCGCTTTCACCCGCCCACTAACCCGAGAAAGACCCATCCCAACCATGTCATTCATGTCGGTTTTTCACATCTTCCTTCATTTCGCGGTTCCGGCAATTGTCGCCCGAGCGTTCTTTAAAGATAAATGGCTAAAAGCCTGGCTGATCATGGTGGCGACTATGGTGGTCGATCTCGATCACTTACTGGCCGACCCCATCTACGACCCTGACCGTTGCAGTATTGGCTATCATCCGCTCCATCGCTGGCCCGCCATAGCGGCCTATGCCGGCTTGGCTGTCTGGCCTAAAACCAGGCTGATTGGCCTGGGGCTGCTGATTCACATGCGCTGGATGGAATAGACTGTTTCGTCTGAGACGCATGCGACCTACAGGTGGGCGAGCACCATGGGCGGAAAAGGGGACAAATTTATTTTTTACGCACTATATCAAGAAAAGTTTTTCGATCCCATATATTCATCCACACGTGCCCCTCCTTGAGCAACCAATAACCAAGCAACAACCCACCCACGAACCCAGACATCAGGACAAAGAAAAGGCAACACATCACGACTAACGCAATGTTTACATGCGGGGTTTCTGGCGGGGGAATGTCCAGTCCATATGGAACAAAGAACATGTTATTTGCTCGTTCTATTATTATCGGAAAGCGCTATGCGCGATAATAATCGTATTACCGCGACTATGGTAGTAGGTCGCCATAAAAATTGGAGGCAGTTTTTTTGTTGCTGACTGTCACAGCCCACAAGCGCTGACAGCCCGGTTCTTTGACCGGGCCGCCAATAAGCTCGATATGGTGGATACCGCCATCTACCGGCTGAGCGCCGCCCAGAAGCTGCTGAACCTCACCGCCTCCTGCAGCTTGCAGGATCTCGATGACAATGCCCTGCCCGTAGTGTCCGAAGCGGCCTACCTGCTGCTCTCCGACGGCTTCGACCTGTTCCAGGCTCTGGCGGATAAGGTGCTCAAAACACCAGAGTCTTAGCCCCTCGCCGGCCTTCCATAGGCCGTACAACCCCCGGCTCAGCCATTGCCGCTGGGCCAGGGGGCCCTCGCGTTCCTTTACTTTGTTACACATTGGGTGGAGTACGGATTGGGCCCGATTGTTCCGAATAACCGAGCAACCTTATCTATACCTTCGTCGAGGGGAATTTTCCACTTTTGTCGCAGCCTTATAGCTTTTGTCTATAAGCTAGAAGTGACGTGAATTCTGCCACGTGTTATAAAAGCGAAACTATCCTTCTGTTATTGCTAGAGAAAGGGATGGGGAATGACGAGGGCGCACGAACACCCAGCATATAAAGAGGGCTTTCGTAGCTATAGGAAGAACAAAGGCCACTACGCGAACCCATACCCACCCGGCTCTGAAGGGCGAAACCTCTACGAGCGAGGCTGGATACAGGCCCTAAAACGGGATCCAGGGAAACCATTCGACGGTGAAAACCAGCTGCCTAGAGGCCGATCACCCAGCGAAGCTGATGAAGAGCGACGAAGGAAAGAGGCAAAAGAGTCGTACCTTAAACGCAAGGGACGTTGAGTTTATGAGGAAGGTAATCCTTCGTAGCAACCAATATTATTGCCTTGTTGGAGGACGTGATGCTGGCTGACTCTTCTGGTGACAATCAGCTTGTTTTTTCCGCACCAAGTGAGGTGACATGTGGGCGATTACTTCGTGGCTGGGGCGGTCTACCCTTCTCTCATTCCTCGCCGGCTTACAGACGTCCCATATACGCATTGTGCGCCGTTCTCATGCTAGCTGGTTGTACACTTCAGCCACCACTAGATCCTCCACTTGTTCGTGTCGACCCAATGCTTTTCAATCCCCTCGAGCAAGAGTTTCATGTGGAAGATGTACGTTATGAGCACTATCGTTTGCCGAATCTCATCGTTCCAATCCCTGAGGTCGCTTATGACCATGCACGCGCGGTGTGCGGAATGGATTTTTTTCGTGATCCCGGTCAAAGAATACTTGATGAAGCTGAGTTCATATTTAGACTTCATAGCGTGCGTGAAGTATGGATTCCGATCGATGGAGCACCGAAAAAGCATTATATCTTCAAGCTGGAGTAACGCACTTGTCGCCAAACAAGAGGAGGAAAGATTTGCTGTTCCTCTTGTGTGAAAAGAAAGAGCGAATGAGAGACGGAGAGCATAAATGATCCGAGAGGCTAACGCGTCCGATTACGACGCTATGGATAACGTTTTTCGGGTCTCAGCGAAGGCGTTCTGTTCTCGCAGCTACGCTTGCCAAGTCATAGCAAGCTGGGCCGGTGAGCCATGGCCGGACCGCTTCCTCAAAAGTAAGGAAAGCGGAGATGAGCAGTACGTATTCACCCTTGAAGGTAAGGTCGTCTGTTTTGGCAGCGTTAACCTAGGGAGCCACAAGCTTGTATCGCTGTTTGTATCTCCCGAGCACTCCGGCAAGAGTATAGGCCAAAGTATGCTTGAATTTCTAGTTGCGAGAGCGGAGTCATCGGGCATACCAGCTCTGAAGCTTGACTCATCTCTCAACGCCGTAAGCTTTTATGAAAGGCATGGATTCACAGAAATCGGCCGAAGCATGTACCGGACTAAGAACGGGGTAGAGATGGAGTCAGTACAGATGGAACAGAAACTGTGCCCTTAATTTTGCCAACACCAACCTACTTTGTCCGCATTTTATAGGTTTAGATTGTCCGGCTTCGGCTGCAGAAGTTTTACGGATGTAAAGGACTCGATGTCGGACTATCTTATCGGTTACTACGGTCAAAAAAATCCGCGCTCGCACGTAAGGGCTTGGTGACGAGTGTGGCAGAGCCGCGCTACGTAGATAGCTATAAATTTGGCCAATATTGCTTGGCCACTACATGAGGGAGAGTTTGGGCTACAGAATCGATATGCGAACTACTACTATTAACTCTGGACTGATAGCCACTGGCGCAGCCGTGCTTGGAGCAACGGGCGCCTCCTGGTTCTTTGCGGTACCTGCATGGAGCGACCCCAATAGAACCGCCATGTCCATAATTGTTGCCTGTTCAGGATTGTTAGCGTTCGTCCTCACAGCGCTTTGGGTAGAGAAGCGGATTTCGCGCACACTGCCACCACTTGGATTTTTCCGCGGAGGCTTGCTAGCGATTTTGGTGCTTGTCCTAGCGACGGCTATCCATGCTTTCCTTTATAGTGGTGCTGGTGGCTTCATAGCCAGCCTTTCAGGTCAGATTTTATTTGCGCTTTTGACAATAGGATGGTTAGTTTTTTTGTTTGGTGGCCTGGCTGGCTTCGTTATTAATCTCCTGTTTATTCCCAACAGCCATAGCCCAAACAACAGGTAAATTCGATTGCTGACAAAGCCGGCGCCAGTTAACCCAAATAAGGGAAATCAATCAATGAAGGATCTCGAATGCTGCGCGCACTTCAAATAACTGGGTTTCTCTCGCTAGCGCTCGCTCTCGCAGCGGTACTTTTATATCTTACGCTGTTGATAATCAACCGGCACGATGAGCCGCCGTCGCCTGCGGTTCAGTTTTTTGAGCAACACCTCAACAAGCGCACCCCGGTCGCCGATGAGGACAACGCCTACCTGCACCTTATCGGTCTCGTAGCCGGACAGGAGAAGTCGCCCTACGAGCTCGGGGCAGCCTGGGCTCAATGGGCCGAGCTCCCCCGAACTGCCCGATCCTCTCTTCCAGAGCCCGACCTATACTCTCGCTCACTCCCTGAACCACTGCAAAAACTGCTTAGCAGCTGTAATCGACCCAACGCGTGCTGCATAAAAGAGTTGGAGCAAAACGTACAGCTTTTGTCAGATTTACTTGTTGCAGAGCGCAACCGATTGCATCTCTATCGTTCGCTCGACGAACTCAAACATTGGCGGGAGCATCAATTGAGTGATTTGGCAGCGCCTTTCCCAAATTACACTAGTTGGATCCATCTAAGCAGGTTGGGACTGTTCGACGCATGGCTGGCTGCACGCGAAGGCCGGACAGCAGAAGCACAGAGCGCTTTGAATGACGACGCCCGGTTTTGGCGCTTCGTACTCACGGAAGCTGAATACATTGTCACCAAATTAATTGCAGCTACCGCGCTCCAGCAGAATATTCAGTGGACCAATAGCCTCTCTCGCGAGTTCGGTGTACCCCTACCATTGGTTTGGGAAAGCCCAATAAGCGAAAAAGAGCGGTCGTTACTGGAGGTGTTCACAGGAGAATACCAATTTTCACGCGCTGCAATACACGAGTTGATGCAGGACCCGGGAGACGGTTTCTTTCCCCATATCCTAATGCCCTTCCATAAAGTGCAGGCCACTGAAAACATGCAAGCAGAGCGACTTTTAGCTGCAGCCAATGTTATGAAAGCTCCTTTCACCGATCTGCCTGACCGACTCGCGACGCACCAGAAATCCATGAACCCGGCCCGAAAGTGGAGCTGGTACAACGCAACAGGGCATTGGCTAAGTAATGTTTATGCCGTAGATTTCACTCAATACGGAACCCGCGTAGCAGATCTTGAAGGTTTTCGGCGCGTACTGTTGGCAACATTACACCTGCGCCAAGCCGGCGTTTCTCCGGAAGACGTTGCTCAGCATCTCGCAGAGCACGATTTGAAAAATCCCTATACCGGGAAGCCGCTGCTATGGGACTCGGATTCTAATGCCATTGGGGTCAAGAGTCTACGCCATCCCCGCCAGGACATTTCACCCTACCCTATTAACTTTGAAATCTGATTGCGAATGAGAAGATATGCGTGTTTCGCTAGAACACCAATGCAGAAGCGAATTGAATTAGCGATATTTTAAATAATCTTGTCATTGGAAAAGCAATGAAATCTACAATTGAACGTATAAAAACCGCTTTGATCATCATTCTGGCCATGTCATCTCTGTATCTAGGATACGCTTACAAAGTGGTTGACGAGAGCATTACCTATTTTACTGACTTCTATCTTACTGACATAGACAGAAGTCGCCTCAACGACTTTAAGTCCAAGATGCTGAACATCCAACGCCTTGAGAACAACGAAGCTGAAGCCGTAAGATACTCGCTGTATCATTCAGCGATGTTTGATATCAAACACATTGAAAAACATTCTTTGAAAGGTATCTCTTCCGACGAGATAGAATCATTCAGAAATCGCTACACGCACTTCATGAAACAAGAGTGCGGCAACAACAACGACCATGCCTGCCTTCGATATGGCGATGTTCTCTCAGAACAGAGCCTGTATGACTTAGCTCACTCCGCTTACTTAAAGGCTGCAGAAAGTGGGAATTTACATGCTATGTCACGCCTGGTTTATCTTTATCAAAATCAAGAATGGGCGGATTGGTCAACTGAGTTATCAAAGGAGTGGTTAATGAAGCTTGAAATACAGATGGAAGTGCGTGAAGAAGGCGAGTGTTCGTCTGGAAGTTAGTGGCGGCCCTCTTCCGGCTCGCGGAATCTATCTCGGAGAGCTTTTATTAAAGTGGACAGATTTATTATTCCTCATAGGTTATCCTAAACTCAACGGAATCGGCACATGCGTATTGAATTAGTTATCCTTGGCTTTGTCATGCTTTTGATAGCCGCCGGCATTTGGTTGATATTTAATCGACGAAGTGCTCTCTTTTACTTGATAGGTGTTTTTAGTTTGCTTGGCATGACTCTAGCCCTAGTTGCCTTTGAAGACCGCTCGCGAGAAAGATCCTTCGAGCGCCAGCAAGTAGAGATGAGAAACAGAACTTCTCGCTTAGCTTCTGAGGACAGCTTTTTTGTTTTTGTCGAGAATCCGATCTCTGTAGAGCAAACTGAGAACCCGAAAAATGAAGGTGCCATTGTTTACAACCACCGATTCGAGCTGACATACAGAGTCCTTAAGCCTATTTGGGGAAACTACAACGATGATCAAATATCATTCACACTTTATGATCATTATGGTGAGCCGGCCGTTCTTTTTAGAAGATACAGCCTAATATTTTTAACCAAGCTTGAAGGAAAATGGGCCCACGAGAAGTATCAGTGGTACCCGTTGAATAAAACGGCTGAAGGCGACTGGGCGTACTGTGGAGATCCGACACCGGCAGAATGGGAAGGCCAGCCTGCCAAACTGTTCACTATTGAGTTCTCTCCACCGGTAACAAGATCGGTCCACCAGTACACAGAAGAATACGTAGACCGAGTGTACCCCAAGGAAATCTGGGAACGTAGCTCAGAGTTTGTTGCTTGCAAGGCAGGCGTCTATCCAGATGAGCTGTTTCGGTTAAAGGCAGAGGGTGTACTTAGGTCTCGAGGGCTTTTTCCGTAGAAACCGACGAGAACGATCAATGGGTATACGCTGGATTGACCTATAGTTTATTGCGTGAAGACTTTTCCCCTAAAAAATAGATTATTTTTTGCATTAGATGAGGCCAAGGAAATGAACATGACGACATTTTATTTGAATCAGTACCTTCCAATCTTGGCGTTTGCCATATTCGCCTATGCTTCCGCAAGGCTGTATCGCTCTGGAAACCCCCTTAGTGCAGCGCTTATAGGAGTGCCATCCGTAGCCATGCTTGTTATAAAAATTATGGCCGAGTTCGTTGCTCCACAGTCCATGGAATATGTGTACGGCCCGGATGGGGACGTGCTTGGCGCCCAGGGCGCTTTTACTGTTTGGCAGAGCGCTATGCTTTGGGTATACCCCCTATCCATACTTTCAATCTCAGCGGGCGTTCTGTATCTGTCACGGCAGGCCCCTGCTCTCAACAAGTGACTCAATTTGATGCCGCAAAGCGGCGAAAATTAGCAAAGCATAAGAGCCTCGCGACCAGGCTTATGGGTCTATCGATGATAATACTGTTTTCAGTCTTGTTTTTCGCGTCCGCATTGACTGCAGGAGTCGGCTTAGGAGCACTAACCGTCTTCGTATTCAAAGATTTCGATTCGAAGTTTCGAGATGTACCGATCGCAGCTTTCGAAATTGAAATTATCGGCGCGATGCTGCTAGCGCTAATTGGTAGCGTCTTGTTTGCAATTTTCGCCTACTTCTTTAGGCTTAGAATTCAACTAGGGCGAACTTCGCTACTCTTGGTGTCTGTACTCGCCGGCGCGTACCCTTTTCTAATCTGGTTGACTCTATTCTCAACAACCAAGATAGCGAGCGAAGAGTCGCTCGCGCACCCTTTAGTTGGCTGGCTAGTGATTGGATTATGGCCCCTTGTTGTGCGATGTTCGTTGTCGTATATCCAGAGTCGAGACTAAATGGGGACTATGACTAAATGGGGACGGATTTATTTTCCCCACCTAGCCCAGCGGGGCTATGGCGGTTTCATTGGAGATCAATAGAATGCCCACCATTCGGCTAATCATGCTCCACATAGCTGCAGCTGTTTCTCTACTTGGTTTTTTTCTCCTCGTTTTCGCAGGCAGCTACTTTTGGAAATATTGGTCTTCTGGCGAGCAGAACGGAGAGGGTGAACCTCTATTGGGTGCTTGGCTAACGCTGATGGGCGCGTTACCTGTCTGGGTGTTAGTAGCGGTCCTCGCTCTTCCGGCTCGGCGGAATCTATCTCGGGGAGCTTTGGCTTTGATCATGAGTCCGGCGATAGTTTTGAGCCTGGTGTTTCTGATCGTATTGGGGCAGGCTTCTCTATCCAGATGAACTGCTTCTATAGTCGGGTCCGATTTTGAGTATGTTTAGATAATTAACCGTCCATGCTCCGCAGACACCAAGTGCACGGTGAACTTCTGGCGGACCTGAAATTCTGAAAGGTACCCTTATGAACCTCCGCCGTTGTTTTTTTCTTTCCCCTATTGCCGCTGCCGCCTTCCTGCTTGCGAGCATCGCTCCCGTAGCCTCGGCCATCGTCATACGCCATGACATCCCCGACGCGGCGTATCTGGCGCGCGAGAGTGACTACCCCAGCGTGTTCAACCTCTACCTCACCAAGGCCGGGCATAAGGACTGCATGGCGACTCTGATCGGACCAAGATTTGCGATCACGGCGGCGCACTGCGTCAACGAAAAGTTGCGGCTCAGTGCGAGCGCGCCGGAAGGTCCGGGCTTCGCTGTGACCATTGCCGGTCGGCCTGCTCGTATCGACGCGGTGCTCCGCCATCCGGGTAACGGCACTGACCGCGCGCCCGACATCGCGCTGCTTCGTCTTGCCGAGCCAGTGACTCACGTCGCGCCAATGCCGCTGTATCGCGGCACGGATGAAGTCGGTCAAGTGGTCGTGATGCCCGGCTGGGGCGGCACCGGTAATGGCGATACCGGACTTGGCACCGAGGACGGCCTGTTCCGCGTCGCGGAGAACCGCGTCGACCGGGCGGAGGACGGGAATCTGTCGTGGCGTTTCGATGCCCCCGGGAATCCGAATGTGCTCACGCTGGAAGGTATCAGCGGTCCTGGTGACAGCGGCGGTCCGGCGTTGATCCACACAGACAGTGGATGGCGCATTGCGGGCGTCGGCTCGGGCCAGGACACCATGGACGGCCCAGAGGGCCTGTACGGCGTGCAGGAATACTTCGTCAGGATCTCGTCATTCGCCGAGTGGATCGACGAATACGTGGGGAGCGCCAGAGGGCGTGGCCGGACGGAGGTATTATCGAAATATCGAGGACGCCCAAAGTTTGGAGGAATAAACTAAACAAGTAAAGTTTGGGTATCCCAAAAAAGTCACCCTAGTTGCGCGGGGTGTCCCAAAAAAGTCAACAAAGCCGAAGTTGTTGGCGGTGGTGTGGTTCCTAGTTGCGCGCGAAAGCAATAGAGAAACTTTGTACTTTGGCAAACCTCTAATGAGTTCAGTCGTTCGAGACTCAGGAGGACAAAATGGCCGGTGGCTGGACCCGTGATGGCGCCGTTCAAGATCAGATCGACGCAAGCATCGATGACGCAGTACAAGAAGCTCGCAGTCGCTTACACAGCGGTAACAGCCTCACACATTGTGAAGAATGTGGGGCAGCGATACCTGTCGCACGGCAGAAGGCGGTGCCAGGAGTCCGTTTATGTGTTACCTGTCAGTCAGAGCGAGATGATGAGCAGAATATAACTGGTGGCGGGATCAACCGAAGAGGTAGCAAAGATAGTCAGCTGCGGTGACGTTGCTAGTGACTAGTTGTTAGTTCCAGCCTTTGGATTAAAGGGGAAAAATTTGTTTTCCACACCTACCCAGCGACGCTATAGCAGACAACACTCGGCTGATCATTTACCCCCTACCACCAGCACTGGACCATCGTTAAGAAAGGGAAAAGGGACAGATTTACTTTTTTTATAGGATGAGGCCAAGATGACGGTCTTTAGCGCGCTACAAAGAATCTTACCTGGCGTCGGTCCTTGGCGTACACCAATCGCTCTCCGGTAGGCTCCAAGGTAATACTGGACACCCATATTTTAATTTACTAACCCGAGACAGACCCATCCCAACCATGTCATTCATGTCGGTTTTTCACATTTTCCTTCATTTCGCGGTTCCGGCGATCGTCGCCCGAGTGTTCTTTAAAGATAGATGGCTAAAAGCCTGGCTGATCATGGTGGCGACTATGGTGGTCGATCTCGATCACTTGCTGGCCGACCCCATCTACGATCCTGACCGTTGCAGTATCGGCTATCATCCGCTCCATAGCTGGCCCGCCATAGCGGCCTATGCCGGTTTGGCTGTCTGGCCTAAAACCAGGCTGATTGGCCTGGGGCTGCTGATTCACATGGCGCTGGATGGAATAGACTGTTTCGTCTGAGACGAGGGTGTTTGACCCCATCCCTGCTGAACTTAGCCAGGATTGGCCTATCTGAGGAGGCAAAACTAAGCCGCTGATCGAAAATTCGTCATTTTTTACGAGCAAAATGCCCCAATTTCTAGTATATTCGCTGCCTTTTCACCCCCCCGTGTTCAACCCAGCTTTAGAGAGCGCTATGACTGATCTATCCCTTTACCGCAACATCGGCATCTTCGCCCACGTAGACGCCGGCAAAACCACTACCACGGAGCGTATCCTTAAGCTGACCGGTAGAATTCACAAGCTCGGCGAAGTGCACGAGGGTGAATCCACCACCGACTTCATGGACCAGGAAGCCGAGCGCGGCATCACCATCCAGTCGGCAGCCGTCAGCTGCTTCTGGAAGGGCACCCGTTTTAACGTCATCGACACCCCTGGGCACGTTGACTTCACCGTGGAGGTGTACCGTTCGTTGAAGGTACTCGACGGCGGTATCGGTGTATTCTGCGGCTCTGGCGGCGTGGAGCCCCAGTCCGAGACCAACTGGCGTTATGCGAACGACTCCAAGGTGTCGCGACTGATCTTCGTCAACAAGCTGGACCGCGTCGGGGCGGACTTCCTGCGCGTCACCGATCAGGTGAAAAAGGTTTTGGGCGCCAAGCCGCTGATCATGACCCTGCCTATCGGCCGCGAAGACAGCTTCTCGGGCGTGGTGGACTTGCTGACCCGCAAAGCCTACGTATGGGATGAAAGCGGCCAGCCGGAAAACTACACCGTCACCGATGTACCGGCCGATATGGTTGACGACGTCGAGATGTACCGCGACCAGTTGGTGGAAAACGCCGTCGAGATGGACGACGACCTGATGATGGCCTACATGGAAGGCGAAGAAGTCAGCGACGACGACATTAAGCGCTGCATCCGCAAGGGTACCCTGGAGCTGGCTTTCTTCCCCACCTACTGTGGTTCGGCCTTCAAAAACAAAGGTATGCAGCTGCTGCTGGACGCCGTTGTCGAGTACCTGCCCGCGCCGCACGAAGTGAACCCGCAGCCGCTGACCGACGAAGAAGGTAACCCGACCGGCAAGCACGCTATCGTGTCTGAGGATGAGCCTTTCCGCGCCCTGGCGTTTAAAATTATGGACGACCGTTTCGGCGCCCTGACCTTCGTGCGCATCTACTCGGGTAAACTGAACAAAGGCGACACCATCCTCAACTCCTTCACCGGCAAAACCGAGCGTGTGGGCCGGATGGTTGAGATGCAGGCCAACGAGCGTAATGAGCTGTCTTTCGCCACCGCGGGCGACATTATCGCCATCGTGGGTATGAAAAACGTGCAGACCGGTCATACCCTGTGCGATCCCAAGCACCCCTGCACCCTGGAAGCCATGGTGTTCCCGGAGCCGGTAATCTCCATCTCGGTGTTCCCGAAAGACAAGGGCGCCACCGAGAAGATGGGTATCGCCATCGGCAAGATGGTCGCCGAAGACCCCACCTTCCGCGTTGAGACCGATATCGACTCGGGTGAGACCATCCTCAAGGGCATGGGCGAGCTGCACCTGGACATCAAGGTGGACATTCTCAAGCGTACCTATGGCGTTGAGCTCACCGTCGGCCAGCCGCAGGTGGCCTACCGCGAGACTATCACCAAAGAGATCCAGGACAGCTACACCCATAAGAAGCAATCGGGTGGTTCCGGTCAGTACGGTAAGATCGACTACACCATCAAGCCGGGCGAGCCGAACACTGGTTTCACCTTCAGCTCATCTGTTGTGGGCGGTAACGTTCCGAAGGAATTCTTCCCCGCCATCGAGAAAGGCTTCAAGTCCATGATGGGCACTGGCCCTCTGGCCGGCTTCCCGGTGTTGGACGTGGTTGTCGAGCTGACAGACGGTGCTTTCCACGCCGTTGACTCTTCGGCGATCGCATTCGAAATCGCCGCCAAAGGCGCCTTCCGGCAGTCCATGCCCAAGGCCGGCCCGCAGTTGCTCGAGCCAATCATGAAGGTTGACGTCTTCAGCCCGGAAGATCACGTGGGTGATGTTATTGGTGACCTGAACCGTCGTCGCGGCATGATCTCCGGTCAGGAGCCAGGCGCTACCGGCGTTCGCATTAAAGCCGATGTCCCGCTTTCAGAAATGTTCGGTTACATCAGCACCCTGCGCACCATGACCTCTGGCCGCGGTCAGTTCTCCATGGAGTTCTCGCACTACGCTGGCTGCCCGGCCAACGTGGCCGAGACCGTGATCGCCAAAGAAAAAGAGAAGAAAGCCGCCGAAAAGTAACCGCGGATTGGTGTCACTCGGAGCCCCGCCAGCGAAAGCTGGTGGGGCTTTTTTTGGCCCTGGCTACTCATCCTGCTCCCGAGCAATATTCCGAAAAGCCTCCACCAAAGTGTCAGTGTCCTGAGCGCCGGAAATCAAATACTTCTCGTTGACGATAAAACCCGGTACAGCCGTTACACCCGCGCGCTGGTAAGCGTGCTCTTCGTCGATAACGGCCTGGCCAAAGTCGTCGCTTTCCAGAATACGCTGCGCCTCGGCTGAATCCAGCCCCGCGGCTTCGGCGCAACCGAGCAACACACCCGTCTTGGACACATCTTCCGCTCGCCCGAAATAGGCTTCAAAGAGCGCTTTTTGCAAAAAAGTGGCTTTATCTTGAGTGGCGGCCCACTTGAGCAACCGGTGGGCATCGAAGGTATTGCAGGTATAGCGCTCCTGCATTTTGTCAAAGTTGATTCCCAGGGACTTGGCGATGGCCATCATGTCCGCCTGGGAGGCCTGAATTTCCGACCCCGAGCGGCCGTACTTGCGCGCCAGCGCCGGCAGAATGGGCTCGGGCTCGGCCTGGTCGTCCGGGTTCAGCTCGAAGGCGCGCCAGTGTTCAGTAAATTCAATCTCCCCTGCCAGAGACCGTTTCGCCTGATCCAGCCGGGCGTAGCCAATGGCGCACCAAGGGCAGGCGACGTCGGAAACGATGTCGATATGTAGATGCTTCATGGGGTACTCCGTGCCAGTTGGCCGCCCAGTGTACCAAAAGGAGCTACCGGGCTATCGATTATCATCTTCGATCTTCGAGACATCCGGTTGAGGTTTGCAACTGGCCCTTGAGCCGAATAGCTGCCATAATCGGCTCATTATTTGATCCGATAAGGCGGAGTATTCGGCTCATGTACATCTGGGAACAACCTGATTGGCCACGATTCCGGTGGAATCACGCCGCCCTGAACGCCCAACTAAATGCCATACGTCTGCTGCAAGGGCGCCTCCTCGGAGGGGCAGAGTCCGTGCCTGAGCAAACCGAGCTGGAAATGGATGCGCTGATTCAGAATGCCATCCGCACCAGCGAGATTGAAGGCGAACACCTGGATGCGGGGTCTGTACGCTCTTCGGTGGCAAAGCACCTCGGGCTTCCCCAGGGAGGGTTGGCGTCAAAACCTACCGCTAAAACCGAATCCCTGGTATCGCTGTTGCTGGAAGCCACTCACCGGCCCGACCAGCCGCTATCCCTTGAACGCCTGTGCCAGTGGCAAGCATTGCTGTTCCCCGATGGGCCAGGTCTGCTGTCCAATATCCGCATTGGCGATTTGCGGGGTGAACAACCCATGCAAGTTGTCTCAGGGCGAATTGATCGTCCACGGGTGCACTTTGAGGCACCGCCCCGATCGCAATTAGAGGTGGAACTGAGCACCTTTCTAGACTGGTTCACCCACCCACCAGCCGAGTTGGATCCATTGCTGCGCGCGGGCCTGGCCCACTTGTGGCTCATTACCCTTCACCCATTTGATGACGGCAACGGCCGAGTCGCACGCGCCGTGACCGACCGTGCGCTCGCTCAGGCGGAACGACAATCGGTCCGGTTCTATTCCCTGAGCGCAGCCATCATGGCCCAGCGCCAAGCCTATTACGAACACTTGGAGGAAACACAGAAAGGCACCTTGGAGATTACTGAGTGGTTGGCGTGGTTTCTGACGGTACTCGAGGATGCAATACAACAGGCACCAACCCGAGTGGCAGGGGTTATGACCAAGACCCGCTTTTGGCAGCAACACGCCACCACCTTGCTCAACGAGCGACAGATCAAAGTACTGAACCGGCTCTTGGACACGGCAGGAGAAGCTTTCGAACAGGGCATTAATGCCGCCAAATACAAATCCATGGCGCGAGTGAGCAAAGCCACAGCCACTCGCGACCTGACCGACCTGATGGAGAAAGGCTGCTTGCGCCAGCTGCCGGGCGGCGGACGCAGCACACGTTACACTCTCGCACTGGGACCTGGGCGCGGAGGTAAAGGGGACGGAAGTAAAGGGGACAAGAGGTAAAGGGGACAGATCTATTTTCTAGAGACTCTATTGCAGGGTCCGACCTGATCAACTGATTGAATCCCGGGGCCGATGATTAGGGCTAGCCGAAGTAATCCTCGCGCCCTCTTCCCTCATCCGGCCAAGTTTTTGGGTATCCCGAGCTCCATTCCCGAACTCCCTCGTTTCGGACTCACCCAGCACTGGCGCCCCGAGAATACACGCACTAAGATAGGCACATTAGTACCCTTGTATTCTCTTCGCTATATGTTCCCAACAAAATAAGAGTTATCGCAGACGAAGACATTCGAGGGCTAAATACGCTGCTTCCTAGCGAATCGCTGCGCTGAGGTTCCGAATGCGCATCAGACCAATAATTATAAAGACATTGTTCTTGAGGAGAAGCCCGTGGTTAAGGCGCGACTACTACTGATTAATACCTTATTCGGTGTATCTATTTTAGGCTGTTCATATTCGTCGATAAATGATGATGGCCAACTGAGCTCCGATGCCTCCGAAACTACGCCATCCGAAACGAGGAACCTGGGTGATCGTGAGGGTCATGATATGACGCCGCCCATCGCCGCCGAAGATATTCCACCGGCGCCGGTTCTGATGGTGCCTCAGGCCATGCAATCCATGAAAATACAGCCGGGATTTGTATTGGAAAACGTGGCCGCCGAGCCCAATGTTTTTAATCCAGTGGCCATGAGCTTTGATGGCAATGGTCGTATGTGGGTGGCAGAGATGACCACTTTTATGCCCGATTTGGATGGCAATAATGAGGAAGTCCCCATAGGGAGCATTGCCATTTTGGAAGATACCAACGGTGACGGCGTGATGGACCAACGCACGGTATTTCTGGATGACATTATTCTTCCGCGTACCATAGCGCTCGTAAAGGGTGGGATTTTGTACTCCGACCAAACCCAACTGTATTTCGCCGAAGTTAAGGCTGGGGATAGACTGGGTATTCGGGAGGTGATCGATCCAGACTATGCCAGGGGCGGGAGTGTGGAGCATAAGCCCAACGGAATGCTCTACGCCCTGGACAATTGGTATTACAACGCCAAAAGCGACCGTCGTTATAAGATACTGCCTTTAGACGGTGAGTTACCCCAAGGATCTGAAGAAATATATCGCAATCAGTATTGGAAGATGGCCCTTTCCAAGACCGAGTCTCGCGGGCAGTGGGGCCTTACCATGGATGATTACGGGAGACTTTTTCACAACTGGAATAGCGTACCTATCCAGGGCGAATTCTTGCGCCCCAACTCACTGAACAGAAACCCTGACTTAGTACAGGAAATCAAAGCTCATAGTATTGGCTCTAACAGAGTTTATCCTGTTCGGATGAATCCTGGGGTTAATCGCGGTTATTTGCCAGAAATCTTGGTGTCAGAGGGGCCCGATAGAGGTAAGTTAGTGAGCTTTACCGCCTCCAGTGGCAGTGCCATTTATCGTGGAGATCAGTTTCCGGACGAATTTTATGGTGTGGCCTTTACCCCTGAACCGGCTGCTAACTTGATTTCAGCCAGACGCATTATAGAAGGTCAGGGAGAGTTTAGTGGCGAGGAGCTATATGCACAACGCGAGATATTGGCGTCCACCGATGAGCGTTTTCGCCCGGTTAATTTGTATACCGCACCCGATGGCTCACTTTACATATTGGATATGTATCATGGAGTCATCCAGCACAAAGAGTTCCTAACCACCTATTTACGGGAACAATCTGAAGCCCGAGATCTACACAAGCATAACAACAATATGGGAAGAATTTACCGTTTACGTTGGGCTGACAATGAGCTCGCTGAAAAACCCCAATTATTAACGAAAACCAGTTCACAGCTAGTGCCGTATTTGGGTCATGCTAATGGTTGGCATAGGGATACCGCTAGACGCTTGATCGTACAGCGTAATGATAAAAGTGTTGCGGATGAAATTACTGACCTTGTGAACTCAAGCAAAGACTCTCGCGTTCAGATAAACGCGTTGTGGACGTTAGAGGGCCTCAATGCTGTTAATTCGAAAAGCATTAAAGCCGGTTTAAGTTCACCCCATACTAAGGTGCAAATATCGGCAATTGAGCTGCTTACACGTTTGCCTGAAAACGAACAGAAGACGTTTGCATCGATCTTAATGCGACTCGCGACAAGCGACTATGAAGTTGCTTTGCAAGTGGCATTAAATGCTGGTGATTTGATGATTGACGACAAAATGGAACTGTTGGAAGCGGTTTTGCGTGAATATGGTGATAAACCACTGATTAATGAGGCTGTTGTTAGCGGCATTAGTGGTAGGGAGCAGGAGTTGCAGGACCATTTAGGTAGTAGTGCCAGCGAGAAACTCAATGATTTATTGGCCTTGGTCGGAAATCAGGAGATTGTCGAAAGTAACTTTAACTACCTCGTGACACAGGAGCAACACCAGTATCTTCATGGAAAGTCACTGTATGAAGGTCGCGCAGTGTGTGCGGGTTGTCATGGTCAGCAAGGGCGAGGCATGGATGGTATGGCGCCACCACTAGCCAACAGTGATAGGGTTACCGGCGAGCCAGACGTACTGATTAAGGTGATCCTGCATGGTTTACGTGGTCCCATCAAAATAAATGGCGTTGAGCATGAGTTTCCCTTGGTCATGCCCGGTTTGGCGGATAATAGTAGTTTTAGTGATTACGATAGTGCCGCTATTGCGACTTATATTCGCAATAACTGGGGAAACGCTTCAGGTGCTATTAGCGCTAAAGAGGTCAGTAAGGTTCGAGAGCAAACGGCCACACGAAATCAGCCCTATACTGCTGATGAACTAGGACAATAATTATGCGTTCGCACCGCCCCGGCACAAGTGCGCGCCGCAGTGGCCAGAGCGAGGGCGCAGTTAAGATTTTTTGGTTTGGTGCGACGGGTGCTTCAGCCTCGTTATTCCAGTTTGGCAATTCTGACCGCAATTGCAGCGACAACCGTAGACAGTGGTAATTCAGTAACGCGATACCGTTATTGACTCTCCGGCTAAGGGGTGCTTGAGTTGCGTTATACCCTGTTGGCTTGGCGGCAGATATAGCCCTTAGCGCCTCGTCCAACTTGCCTGATCAAGGAGTGACTATGCGGGAGATTGCCCGGCGCACGACGATTGCCATCGCTCTACCTTTGGTAGCTTGCCTACTGCTGGCATCATTGTTGGCTCTGCAGTTGTGGCGCGATGTGCAGCAGGCGCAGCGGGTGGAGCAACTGATCGAAGTTGCTGTCAGCGTCAGTGCTGTGATCAGCGACCTTCAGGATGAGCGCGGTATGAGTGCAGCTGTCGTGAGTGGTGTGACAGCCTTTTCCCGTCAACTGTCGGCGCAGCGCGACGCCACCGATGAGCAAGTGCGTGAGCTGGCCCGTCTGCTCAATCAACACGCCGACAGGCGCGGTGTGATGGCGGTGCAATCACGTGCACAAGCAGCCTTGGCGGAGCTGCCCGACATCAGAGAGCGTGTTGACCGCGAGCACATTGAACCTCTGGCTAAAGTCGCATCCTACACACGCATCATCGACCAGCTCCTGGATACGTTGTACGTTGTTGCCCTGGACGTTGAAGTGGCGGATCTTGCGGTGCAAATGGTCAACTTCCAGCGACTGCAGGCTTTTGTTGAGGACGCGTCCCTGGAGCGTGGCTTGGGTGCGATTTTATTAGGGACCAAGGGCCTGAGCCAAACTCACTATCAGCTGTTCATTAAAAACCTGGAAGCGCAGCGGGAACAACTCGATCAAATGGCAGAAGCCGCTCCCCAAAGTATGGATCGCCAAATTTATAACATCATCTCCACCAGCCCCTATGCTCCCGAAATGGAAGTGTTCCGCGCACGCATTGTGCAGCGACAGCAAGTCGCCGAGCCTGATTCCCAGGCGGCCCTGGCCTGGTTCAGGTTGGCCAGCGCCTATATCGCCGAAATTGATGAATCTCTGAACCTGTGGGTGGACTCACTGCATGATACTGCTGGGGAGAAAATGCAGCGCGCGACCGTTAACTATATCGGCCTGGGTACTGTTTTACTGTTGTTGCTTGGGAGTGTCACCGGGATTAGCATGACTCTGGCACGCCGGCTGGTGGGAAAGATTGCCGCCGAGCGTTCCAATGCCGAGAGAATCCGCTTCCTGGGTCGTCATGATCCTCTGACCAAGCTGCCCAATCGCTACTACTTCCAGGAATTGCTGGAAGCTGAGCAGCGTGCGACGATGGAGCATAAAGGAATGCTGGCACTGCACTTGCTCGACATTGTTGACTTTAAAGGAGTGAATCGGGTGTGGGGCATTGAGATTGGCGATGCGGTCATTCAATGCGTTGCTCAGCGCTTGCGGCAACGGCTGCCGACTGGCTGTCAACTGGCCCGGTTGCATTCCGATCAGTTCGCTGTACTGCAACCAGCGATCACCAGCAAGAAGGCCGCCGAGTCGTTGGCCCGCAGTTTTATCAACGCGCTTGCTGAACCGATCAGTGTGGGGGATCGTCAGCTATCCATTCAAACACGGATTGGGATCACCCTCTATCCCCCCAATGCCACCACATACAATATGCTGATGCGTAATGCCGATTTGGCACGACAACATGTAGCTGCAGGGGGTAACTATGCCTTCTACATCTCGGAAATGTACGAGAAGTACTTGGCGGCCAGGGAGTTGGTGCGTGACTTGCGGCGTGCCGTCATGTCGAATGAGTTCTTGCTTGAATATCAACCCAAAGTGGAACTGAGCAGCAATCGACTCTGTGGCGCCGAGGCACTCATCCGCTGGCAGCACCCACAGAAGGGCCTGCTGGGACCGGACCAATTTATTCCAGAGGCCGAGCGCAGTGGCCTGATCGCCGATATTGGTCATTGGGTCTTCGCTGAGACCTGTCGCCAGCTACAAGCCTGGCGTCAGGCCGGGTTGCAACCACCTGTAGTGGCAGTCAACCTGTCGCCGGTGCAAATCCGCCAGACCGATCTGCTGGCTCATTTTGCCGATGCTCTTGAAAGGTATGAAGTAGATCCGGCCTGGCTGGAGCTGGAAGTGACTGAAACGGCGCTTATCGGTGACATGAAGAAGACTTTGGACGTCCTCCAACAGCTGCGGGATATGGGCGTAAGCCTGACAATCGATGATTTTGGTACGGGCTATTCCTCGCTGAGCTACCTGCAGCAACTCCCCGCACAGTCTCTCAAGCTGGACCGTAGTTTTGTTACGGTACTGGGAGACAGTCCGCAGACCGAGCATATCGTCGATGCAGTCATTACCCTCTCTCACGGCCTTGGCATGGACGTAGTGGCGGAAGGTGTGGAGAACAAGCTGCAGTTGGAAATGCTGAAGGACAAAGGCTGCGATATAGCGCAGGGGTTCTGGCTGTCGAAGCCGCTCAGCGCCGGCGAGCTAGGCAAATGGCTGGCACCGCTATGATGCCCCTGGTTACAGCTCAGTTATATTCTTGTATAACTTGTCGGCAATGTTATACTGAGGTATAACTTATACGGTCAATGCCTAACCATTGCTGGAGGTAGCGTTATGACAGAGGTCATCGTACGTAAGTCAGGGGGGGCCACGATAGTAAGCCTCCCCAAAGTGGTCACAGAGCTGGCAGGGATCAAGGTCGGTTCGGTGCTGGACCTGTCCGTGGAAGATCACACCATTTGCCTTAGGCCCAAGCAGGAGTTAACGCTCGAATCCCTGTTGGCGGGAAGTCCCAAAGATAAGTTACAGCTCAATGATGAAGACCGGCAGTGGATGGACATGCCGGCTGCTGGTAAGGAGGTTTAATGTACACTCCGGAGCAAGGAGACATCATTGAGATTGACTTTGATCCGAGCGCCGGCAAGGAAATCATGAAACGTCGGCCGGCGTTCGTCTTGTCCCGCCAGCAGTTCAATGATCATACCGAGTTTGCCATTGTGGCGCCGATTACCAGCACCGTTCGTGGTGTTGCCCTGGAGGTGGAGTTACCCCAGGAAGGCAAGACACACGGCAGCATTTTGGTTCATCAAATGCGTTCGCTGGACTTCAGGGCCCGGAGGGCTACGTTCATCGAACAATGCCCAAAACCGATCCGAGAAAAAGTCACGCAGATTGCAAAACTTCTAGTTTCTTGATGAACTGTAGAGCGTTGAGGAAAAAGGGGACAGATTTTTTTACGCACTATATCAAGCAAAGTTTTTCGATCCCATATATTCATCCACACGTGCCTCTCTTTGAGTAACCAATAACCCAGCAGCAACCCACCCACGAACCCAGACAGGCCTCCGACAACAGCTCATGGCAACAAAGAGTAACGTTCGGGTGTCCTGGAGTCGGTTTCCGAATTCCGCTACCATTGGATAGCTGAAGGATGCACCCACTGAGCGCACTCCTATATGCACAATAATCAATAAGGAGATTCAAGTGCTGCGCCATTTCATTTTTGCCTTTCTTATCCTCTTTGCCATCGTTGCGCCCGCCCATGCTGGCGGTTTGTGGACTCTTGAGCCCAGCGTTTCTAATCAGCCGATCGATTCCGCACAGTTACTGACCTTCGACCGTGAGCAGCTGCACAACTGGCAAGTCGGAAAGGCTGTCCCCTTGTCATTACCCGGTCACGATAGGGTCGAGGCGCTTTTGCGCGAACGGAGTGTGAATCCGAATGGAAGCGTTACCCTTAGGGCCGACCTGACAGGTTCGGCCAAAGCGGGTGCGCTGATTCTGAGTTTTGATGAGTCTCAAATCTTCGCTCATATTGAATACGCGAATACGACTTATAAGCTGGAGGCGGACGGTAAGCTCGGCGCAATGCGCAGCCCCAAATTGGAACACGGCGCTGAAGCGGAAACGTTGATTGTCGCCCAACCCCGGAATCAAGCACGCAGAGTTGCTGCCAAGGCTGAACCGGGCAGAGGTGTTGCCAAGGCTGACCTGAGCCCTGCCATTTACGATGAAGAGGTTGTGGAATTGAATGTTCTGATCGCCTACTCGAAAACGGCGGCGGACAACTACGGGGGCAATATAAACACGCGCATAGCGCAAATCAAAGCGGTAACCAATCACTATTTGGAAGCCAGCGGCGTGTTTATAAGGGTGAACTTTGTTCACACTGTGGAAATTGACCACCCTGAGGGCGAGAGTAACTCTACGCTTTTGTCCAGAATCAGCAAGGCTCAACCTCCGTGGTTTGGCGATATTCACAATCTACGCCATGAGCACCGCGCCGCCGTGGTCGCTTATCTGAGCGAGACCGGCGGCGGCGGCTCATACTTATGCGGTTGGAACGGTTCTGTTACAGGCTGTGAACACACTCGTTACATCGCCGTTGCGCTAAGACAGGCGGGAGAGCCAGACACCCTATTCGCCCACGAACTTGGCCACGCTTTGGGGTTGACGCACTCGCGCCGACAAGGCGAAGTTGGCGCGAGCTTTCCGTTTGCACTCGGGCATTTACACGCTGATGGTGCGGGCACCATCATGTCCTACTACACGCGCTCGCTCGGTCGTTACTCGCAGTCTCTCGGGGAGAGCGATGATGGCACTCCTCTGGGTGTGCCCAAGGAGTACAAGAATGGCGCGGACGCCGTTTATGCGCTCAATGCGGTGCGCTTTGAAGTCGCTGAGACCTACGTATCCAGTCCTGACCTCACGCTCGCGGCCGATACATTGGAGGCGCACGGCCACATGGCTCTGGCGCAGTGTGTACGCGACGGTAAGTCTAAGTATGCGGCTATTATTTACGATCTGGATTGTCGCAATAAAGGTCTTACCTCACTGGCGGGGCTTGAGCTTTTGCCCAACCTGCAGCGGGTGGATCTCAGCAACAATTTGTTGAGTGACCTGTCCGACTTCCCTCCATTGCAAGACCTTGAAGTCTTAAATTTGAATCACAACTACATCACCGATATTTCATCGCTGGTGCACCTTCCTTCGATCAGCAAAATGCAACTGGTCGGCAATCAGATTGCTCAGCTTCCCGACTTTTCACCCTTGGAAGAACAGCTTGATCAGCGCACCAACATTAAGTTCGATCTGCGCGACAACCAGCTCCACAATATAGAATCTTTGCTGGAAAGCCTAGAACGGCGAGGCATCGCACTGCAATACAGACTGGAAGGCAACGATTCAATTCTGTGCTGGCAGAAGCGATACTTACTGGAAGCCCATTTATTTGTTCCAGGCGAAGTCTTCGACGACGATTTTGATGTAACGGAATTTCAGCGTCCCGAGCCCTGCGATAGCTCCGACGATGCTCAAGATTACAACGGCAACGGCACCGCAAACATGGCGGATATCGAAGCCGGCGTGAACCCTTTCTCGCCCGCATTCAACAACACGTTGAGTTTCTCACAAGACGAATACTACGCTGAGGAAGACAGCGGCGCAGCAAGCATTTACATCCAGCGCTCCGGGGAAGACTTGAGCGGCGACGTTGAATTTAAACTCGCGACCCAATACGGTTTTGTCAGTCATTTAGAGGATGGGGAGTGGGTGGGAGGCAACCCGCCCGCAGAACCATATCTGGACTACGTTCCCGTAAACCAGAGTTACGTGATCCCAGATGGCGAGGCGGGCATCGAAGTTGAGATTGAATTAATTGATGACCCTTGGTACTACGGAAGAATCGAATTTCAAGTAAGGCTTTATGCAAGCACAGGCGCTGGCATAGCCAGCAGCAATACAGCCACGGTCAATATTGAGGATGACGAACGGCACACAATGGAGGAGTACGATGAATCTGTCGCTGCTCCTGTAGAGGGCGGCCCCCCGTTGATTCCCTCTGACGAGAGCTCTGGTAGCTCAGGCGGTGGATTTTTTGGATCAAGTTTACTGCTTTTACTTGCACTCGCCATTATTGGCCGCCCCCGAAAGAACTGGAGGGCTTCAGCTTCCGCGGTGCTTCAGCGCGACTGAACGGATCGCCCTAGCCAATGCCGGCAGCAACCAAACCGCATTAAAGGGTTCTAATAATATTAAATTCAGTAACGAAGCTCTGTTTGGATGTGTTACAGCATCCGTGGCTAAAAAGGGAAAGGAAGATGATGTTAAACCAAGCACAAGTGGATATGCGTTATGGCTACTTTAGCGGGGGCCCAGGAGTTTTTGCCTCCGGACTGATGTGGCTGGCCTCAGCCATCGCCGCATTCTCGTTCTCTCTAACGGCCGGAATAATCACCCTTTTTCTTGCGGGCATGGCAATACATCCCCTGGCCATGTTGCTATCTAAAGCGCTGGGCCGTCCCGGAAAGCACAGCTCCGATAATCCCCTGGCGGCACTGGCAATGGAAAGCACATTTCTACTGTTTATTGGGCTTTTCATCGCCTTTGTTGTAGCTCAGGTACGCGGGGACTGGTTCTACCCCATAATGTTGCTGATTATCGGAGGCCGATATCTAATGTTCGCCACTCTCTACGGACTTCGTGTTTACTGGCTGTTGGGTGCGCTTCTCGCGCTCGCCGGTATGCTGTGCATAATGCTGAATGCCTCCTTTTATATCAGCGCTTTTGTGGGGGCGGCCCTGGAATTATTGTTCTCCGGGGTGATCGTTGCGCGAGAGCGAAGTCAGTCAAATAGTTTGAGGGAATAAAAGACCGAGACCGACAAATGACCCGAGAAGCTAACGTTTCCGATTACTACGCTATGGATGGAATTTTTCGGGCCTCAGCTAAGGCATTCTGCTCTCGCAGCTATGACAGCAAAGTCATAGCAAGCTGGGCGTATGTGGCGCACCCGGAGAGATTGACTCGGGACATCCTGTCCCTAGGGGCTGCGCCCCAGCCTTCGGCTGTCCAAAACGGCTGTCCTCGGCAACTGGTACGCCAGCCCGACGCTCCTGCGTTGCTCTCGGCCTCCGTTCCCGACTCGGCTCTACCGCTTACGTCCTGTAAGCGTACCTCCTGCATCCTTGTAGTCAGTGTCGAACTGAGGAGTTCGAACCAAGTTATACGGGCGCCCCACATACAAAAAAACCCCGCTCTACGAGCGAGGCTTTTTTGTATGTGGCGCACCCGGAGAGATTCGAACTCCCGACCAAGTGGTTCGAAGCCACCTACTCTATCCAGCTGAGCTACGGGTGCGGACTGGCTTCCAAACTGGGGATTGGAAGCCGCACATAATACTCGCCTGAGGGGATTCCGTCCAGCGTGGGGCTTATTCAGGGCCGGTGGGAATCAAGTACAGCGAGGTCGCTCTGAATGAGCTAAAGTTTCAAATGGGTATTGAGGAAGAATTTGCGTTTGCACAGATGGTGAGATGCCGAGACCAGGAGACATGAGTATTGATGCGCCTTCTGTGAGCATTACGGGTACTATGGCACGGAAGTCGACCTTCTAAAGAATGACGTATTTTAGTTGTCCCGCCTAATCGCAATTCGATGCGGCGAAGCCGCATTCACTTCATTCATGATAACTCCCAGCACCTCGTACAAGAGGTTTGGGATTTCGGCGGTTTGCCACTAAAAGCGCACACCAGCGCCGACACTCAAAATGGATAAATCTAGATCGTCAAAGTCGGCGTAGCTGGCCTGAACACTGAATCGAGGTGTAAAGAACTTCTCGGTGCGAATACCATAACCTGCAAGAGTAGACTCCCCAATGTCCTCTCTCCAGATGCCGACACTGAAGGTTGAATCAAAAAAGTAATCCGCTCCTATCGATACCATGTCGCCCCATCTCTCGTCAGCATAGGTAACGGTAAGTTTGATGGCGGTTTCACCTTCCAGTTGGGCCACATATTTAGCGCTCAAATTGAAGTCGTAACCACTGCGGTCCTCTTCAGCAATGGTAGTAAAGTATTGGATAAACTGAGTAAGACGAGGTGTATGCAACTTCGGAGCGACGCGATAGCTTGTGGTGACCAGTAGACCTTCGATAGGAGCAATGCCAAACGTTAACCCCCAATCGGTATCACTTCCGTCGCTGTCAAAGCCATCATCCAATTCAGTGATGTGGACCACGTTAGCCCCAACATAGAATATTGAATTAGGGATGTAATACTCTAAGCCGACATTCACTCTATCTCTTGGCTCGAAATCGCTCTCTAACCTGTCGTAATCCAAGTAAACACCACTCGCCCGACCTAAAAAGGCCTCCTCCGCCAAGGGGGAACCACTGCTCTCAACAGGCGAAAAGTAGTATGCCGCACGAAGATTGAAATCGTCACTGTCATCAAAATTGATGTATGCGCCATTGATTTCGGTTTGATACGGTGCCGCCGTGGCAAGCGCTGAGCATAGCGAAAGCGCGGTAAGTACTGCCAGTGACTTGATCTTCATTAGTTTTCCTTGTCATTGGTTGGTCTATTACTGAAGAGCTTGTGCGCGGACGCACCAACGCTTCCGAATTGATCAAAATTGTACAAGAGGAGTTATAGGAAGTCACATTTGTACACAGTCTTAGCAGCGGTAGCGTGACACCTTGGAAAAGGCTGGCCCAGGCCAAGGATTCAGGCTTGTGCTTTTACCCGGCCACCTCTTAGACTGAACCAAGTCATCACGCTTTAGCACACCTTCGCCCAATGGCACTCACTCCAAAGGAGATTGGATCATGAGTCTGGAAGTGGTCGGCTTGGTCACGCTAATTTGCATGTTTTACGCGCTCATGAAACCTATCGACCGCTCGGCTGGCACCAGGGGCCACTGGGCTCGGGGGCTAATCGCGCTGGTGTTCAGCCTCTGGTATGCGGCTGGCAGCGCTCAAACGGCGGATGAGGCGAACGCGGCCTTCGCTGAACGCCAGGCTGAATCGGCCTTTGCTACCTCGGTGGTATTGACCGATGCCGAAGTGTTGACGGTGGGCATTCTGTCGTTTGATCCCGACTCTTTCATTCCCATGGGCAATGACCAGTTCGGCACGGAAGAATCCGTCGGCCGGCGTGACAGCGTCACTACCTTTACCTTTCCCTGGAAGTGGACCCTCGGTCCTGACGAAAACCGGCTGACCCCCTACATCAACGGTCGGCTTAGTTACCTTGAGACCACACAGGACATCTTTCGCGGCAGTCCGGATGAGCCGGAAAACGGGGCCAGGGAGGAAAGCAAAGGCCGAGTCTACGGCGGCCGTGTGGGTGTGGGGGTTTTGTATGAACTCACCCAGCAATGGGAGCTGGATGCCGGCGCCGGCTTGCATCTTCTGCGTTATCAGAACGATTACACGGCCGACCTAACCTTATCGCCGGACGCCGGCGAAGGCGTCGAAGACCTGCTGTTCGACACCGCCGCCACCGCACTGATGGCTGATGTCCAAACCCGGGCCACCTACAGCAGCGAAGTCCGGGGAGTGCCCTGGGAGTATCAAAGCACGCTGAGCTACTACGCTGGCGACACCGTCAGTAGCGACCAGGGGCTGGACGATGTTTCGCCCGAAACCTGGAGCTGGGCAAAAGGCGTCACCGCCTACTGGGAGTTGCCCGAGGTACTGGGCACCTCAAACAAGCTGAGGCTGCTTGCCCGCCGCGTCGATGTTGGCGGTGACGTGACCCTAACGCTCGAAACCGACCATTATTACCAAATGGGGGTCAGCTGGTTGTTTGATATCGATGGTCCGTCCTGGCTGGACAACCTCGGCGCCGGTATTATGGTGAATTACGGCAGCGCCCTTAGCGGGGGAAGCTTTATGATTCTGTATAACGAAGATTGGTGAAATGGGAGATGGCCGAAGTAGCCGGCGCACGCTCTTGCCGCTGTGGTGTCCCGAAGAATACCGAGACTTTGCTTATACAAATTCAATCAGCATATTAGCCGTCAATCGGCCTGTTTGGGGGTTAGCGTCTACATCCGTTTTTGGATTAACCATAGCGGTATGCAACAGGCTCCCAGGGTAGGCCGCGATTCGGTTATGGCGAAACTCTATTTCGTGATAACACTCAAAATGCTCGCTTTGCGCTGGGCAATAGGCCGCGGCTTCAGGCGTAAAATCATCTACTATTTTTTGCACATGGCTAAAATAAGCCGCTTGCCTTTGCTCGTTAATATATTCATAGCCGGTCGCTTTGTGGCGAAAGAAACCGGTACCGCCGTGCGGCTGATCATTCAAATAATGCAATATTGCAATGGTATAGCGGCTAGGCGTATCGAAGTGCGGCAACGTCTGAATAGCTTGTAGTTCGTGAGGGGCCTGGGTTATTAGCGAGTAACGCAAGTCCACGGGCCTTGCCTTAAGATCCTTAGGAATATTGTAAATGGAATAAAGGTGCGGAATCATCGGCTTTAAACAATCCACGACGTAATCCCTAGGTAGCTCCGAGCGCATACCCGGGTAGAAACTTTTCTCGTCACGGCTAAAAGCGGCTTGGTCCATCGCGTGCTGTATTAATGGCTGAGTGTCAGAAACATAGTCATCAATAACGATAACGGGGCTGCGACTAATTCCTACGTACTCGAGCTTTGGCTTGCTCAATGTTGTCTCCTGCGTTTGCTTTATGGATGCTGCTTTAACGAGCTAGCATAGTATCGTATCTTCGGTTTAAACGTATTACAACGCACGTAATTTAGAGGAGCTACGCGAAATAATATGGCCCAAGCGCAAGCGGATATGCGTCATGCTTACTTTGGTGGTGCGTGGCGGCCTCCGGGCTGATGTGGCTGGCCTCGGCGATCGTTGCATTTTCGGTCACTCTAACGGCATAGAGGACGTAGTGGCGTAGTCGATTGACCACATGACTACTCGAGAAAGAGTTGGCGCCTCGCACTCTGTAAATTTTATCGACACCCCAAATTTCCACTTCCAAGCCCCATACACCGGCTTAGCTTCACGCTGCACTAGAGTTCTAAGAGCACACAATCTATGATAGGCACATAATTCCACAGCCTATTATTGGCTCATAAGCGCCATCAGCCGAAAATACGGAAAAAGCCATGAATTTCGGGCCAATACATTTGGGCAGCGTTCTATTTGCCCTCTTCCTTATAGTCACCCTTCCCGCGGTCGGTTTCGCCAGTTCTGGCATGGAGCCGAACCTGCAATCACTTCGCTTCAAGACCTTTGATAGCTCTGAGCTGAATTCGATTGGCAACCCCAATGCGATCACTCAGGATTCGCGGGGCTTTATGTGGATTGGCGGCTTATCCGGTTTGGCACGCTTCGATGGCAAAACCACCAAGATCTACCGCAACGACGCGAATAACCCGAAGAGCGTGAGCAACAACTATGTGAGGGATTTACTGGTCGACTCGCAAGGCCGGTTGTGGGTGGCAACGCGAGGGGGGTTGAATCTGTATGATCCGGTAAGTGATACCTTTACGCGATATCAGCACGACCCGAACAACCCTCACAGCCTGAGCCATAATGCCGTCACCTCATTAGCGGAAGATAAAGAGGGCGGGCTGTGGATCGCCACGCTTGGTGGGGGATTAAATTTGTTTGACCCAAAAACCGAGACCTTTATCCGGTATCAGCACGACGCCAATAATCCCGCCAGTTTGGCAAGCAACAACCTACGCGTGGTCTACACGGATCACGAAGGCAGCCTATGGATAGGGACTTCTGATGCCGGCCTCACCAAGCTCGACCCAAACACGACTAACTTTACTCACTACCCCCACAACCCCGATGATGCCGGGAGCCTAGGCAGCAACACCGTTAGGAGTCTAATTGAAGACCGTCAACATCGGATTTGGGTAGGCACTCTCGGTGGCGGGTTAAATCAGCTCGATAAGAAGACGGGTACGTTTATTCGCTATGGCTACGAGCCACAAAACAGCCATGGCCCTGGGCTCGCCTATATTCAAGCTCTCTCTGAATCCGATGACGGCCGCTTGTGGGTGGCTAGCGACGGTGGTGGCCTGAATTTATTTGATCCGGCTACAGGGCGTTTTGAACGCTTTGACCATCGTCCTCATGACCCCACCAGCCTACTTGCCGACAAAGTCCAAGCTATCTTTAAAGACCAAAGCGGCGATTGGTGGTTTACCCATTTCCCCACAGGAATTTCCAAGACCGACCCCTACGCATCGGCGTTTCGTAATTACCGACACGAGCTACGGAATGAGAACAGCCTCAGCAACAGCGGTATATTAAGTATTGCCGAAGACGCTCAAGGCAACTTTTGGATAGGCACAGAAGATGGACTTAACCACCTGAATCCAAAAACGGGCGCAATCACTCGATATAAGCACGACCCGAAACAGCCTAACAGTGTACCGGCGCCCGCCGTTTTAGATGTATCTATTCTTACAGACAACCAACTTTGGGTAGGAACCTGGGGCGGAGGCGCAAGCCGGTTTGACGAAAAAACCGGGGGGTTTACCGCCCTTGAGCTGGGTACCGGAGGCAATCACCTGAGTATCGTATGGGTGATCTATGAGGATAACCAACAAAACATTTGGATGGGGTCTGAGGGGGGCGGCTTAGTTCGTTATGATCCAGAGACCGAGCTGACCACACAATATCTTCCGGATCAGGACGACGCAACGAGCATTACTTCCAATATTGTTTTGGCGCTTCATGAGGACAGCTTAGGTAATTTTTGGGTGGGAACGTCAGACGGCTTAAATTTAATGAACAGAGCCGATGGCAGCTTCACCCGTTTTAAGCACATTAAAGGAGACCCGACTAGCCTAAGCGGTAACGAGGTATGGAGCATCGTCGAAGACAGCAAGGGCAACCTTTGGATAGGCACGCGTGGCGGCATAAATAAGTTCGACAGAAGGACCGAGAAATTTACGGTTTACCAAGCTCAAGAGGGGCTGCCCAATGACACTGTGAAAGGCATTTTGGAAGATGAGCAGGGGTATTTGTGGCTGAGCACTGAGAACGGCCTATCCCGCTTTAACCCAGACACTGAAACTTTTCGCCATTACACCGCCGAACATGGCTTGCCCGGCAACCTATTTAACCGTCCAGCTTACTTGAAAACGAGCACTGGCGAATTGATATTTGGCAGCACCACTGGCTTGACAGTGTTCAACCCAGAACACCTGTTTATAGACGAATCCGCCCATCCGGTGGTGTTTACCGATTTTCAGTTGTTTAATCGGGCCGTGCCAATAGGCGGTGAGAACTCGCCACTCCAAAAAACCATCACACATACGGATAAAATCAAATTAACGCCTGATCAGGCCGTATTTTCTTTGTCCTTTGCATTGCTGAACTACCGTACCCCACAGCTGAGCCAATACGCTTACAAGCTAGAAGGTTTTGATGGAGATTGGAACGAGGTAGGGTCCCAGCGTAGCGCTACCTACACAAACTTGGACGCGGGAAGCTATGTATTCCGTGTTAAAGCATCGAATGGCAACGGCATTTGGAGCCAAGACGAAGCCGAGTTACAAATCGTTGTGCTTCCTCCTTGGTATGAGACGAATTTGTTTAGGTTTTCCCTTATCGTACTTATCTTGGGCGCCCTTCAATTGATCTTTCTCTATCGGGTCAGACGAATTCGAAGATCAGAACAGAAACTGGCCGCTCAAGTAAGAGAAAGAACCAAAGAGCTGGAAGAAAAGAACAAAGAAATTGAGCATCTGGCCAATCATGATCCATTAACGGGCCTGCCGAGTTTGCGGCTTGCCAACCAACGGCTCAAAATCGCGCTTAATATGGCCAAAAGAAAGGAGCATATTGCTGCCGTTCTGTTCCTGGACCTGGATGGCTTTAAGGCCATCAACGACACCTATGGACACGAGGCTGGAGACGTTATGCTTGTTGAAGCGGCCTTAAGAATCCAAAAGGTAATTCGGGATTACGACACGGCCTGCCGGATAGGCGGTGACGAGTTTCTGGTCATTTTGTCTGAAGTTGAAAGCGTCTCTTTTATTGAAGAGATATGTGCAAGAATACTTTCACAAATTAGCGCTCCGTTTACGCTAGATGGAATGAATCTAAAACTTGAGGCAAGTATTGGTTGTGCGTACTACCCAAAACATGGCGACACTGAAGACATGCTTAAGAAAACCGCGGATAGATTAATGTATGAGGTTAAAGCCAGGGGGAAAAACAACTACCAAATTGGTTGAGAAATCTCATGTTTGAAATAAAAAAAGGCGGCTCCCGCAAAGGAGCCGCCTTTTTAAGAACTTCAGCGCTAAAGCACCGAGCTCAAGCTATATTAGATAGCTTGAATGTTCTCTGCCTGAAGGCCTTTCTGGCCTTGAGTGACACTGAAGCTAACACTTTGGCCTTCGGTCAGGGTTTTGAAGCCTGAACCGGTAATAGCGCTGAAGTGAGCAAAAACATCTGCACCAGACTCTTGCTCAATAAAACCAAAACCTTTAGCTTCGTTGAACCACTTAACTGTACCAGTAACTGCTGACATAATCATACCTATAAAAATATAATGTTGATGGCCCAATTGGACCGATGTTGCCGGAAAGATTCTATTACTTAAAAAAGACAGGACGATTACGTGCTACGGAGTTGCTAACTACTGGCAGGGGATCGAAACGGTTTTTACAATATAAATCAGAATTTCCTAACGCGACCCACCATACAGCATATACTGGGGATGTCAACGCTTTATAAGCGTCGCACTACTAATGGCCTCCAGCCGAGCAACCTCGGCCACGCACGAGGCCAAGGCATTCCTACTGAACACCACTCGTTGTTTTTAACCTATCTAGGCGCTTCCCCGGATAGGATTTTTCGCTAGTAAGTTTGTCCCCCTATTAACTAGGTTGGATCGGAAACTTGAACTTGAGGCCGGTGAATGGGCGAGAGAACAATGACGGTGCCAGTGACGTACCAGTAAGGCCGTAACCACCAGACAGACGGCGGCAGCCGATAGTCCCTGAAACCAACCCAGAGAGTGATTGGCGCCAATCATTGACAGCTGGTTGCCGGCGATGGCTACGCCTTGAAGGGCAAGCGCCACACCCAACTGGCCGCGTGCCATCAATTGTATACTCACAAAGAGCACCACCACGGGGCCTAGATTGCTACTCAACCCGGCCTGCCAAGTGCTTGCCGATGCCATGTTAAAGCCGAGCCACGCAACGCTTAGGGCGATGATTAGCCACCCGCGCCAAGGGCGTCCGTCATAAACAAAACGAGTCAGGCCCACGGCAATAACCAAAAAGAACAAAGCTTGGCGGAACTCTAACAGAGCTCCGCTTACGGCTCTTAGGACGGGCCAGTGGGTGCCTATGTGCGGAAAGTAGCTGGGCGCGAAAGCATTCACCAGCAAGAAAGGCAGCAGCGCGCCCAAAGTGACGATCAGTAGCCCCAGGGTTGTACCCAATCCCATATCCTTGCGCCAATGGCTATCTTGGGCCGGGCTTTCTGCATATAGCACCTGGACGGCGATCAGCGCCACCACGGCCATCAGCAGAGCCTCAGCGAGCCAGCTGGCGCTGATAATGACCAACTGGCTGTGCCAACCTTTGGTGGGGTCCAAACCATTCAGCACCTGGGAGATGGACGTCCCGTTAACGAACAGTAAGCTGCCGGCTATTAATATCATCCAGGGCACCGCAGCTCGGCCACGAAAGCCGTTTCTCGGACCTCGCGTCAGCAGAGTGGCGATCGCGAGCAACAACACGCCCACCAGAATAACCTGGCTCCCCAGCGCCCAGGTGGACCGCTGGGATTGACGTTCGCTGCGTTCGCGCTGCCAATTCTCGGGTATATCCAGGGACCGTACGTAGCTGGTTACCTCATCACCCCGGATGGCCAGGCGCACGATGGCTTGGCTTTGATCCCGTTGGTACACCGAGGGACGGTTAAAAATAATATGCCAGTCGGTGCGCTCCGGTTTCTGACTTTCGCGTACGGAGCGCAGCTCCATCTCGTCGGGTGAAGGCCACCCCAACTCCGCGAGCCGTTGTCCGGCCAGCTCCAGAGCCTGCTCCCGGTCCAATGTCGGGCCGGCCCGACTTTCGGGTAAGTGGTGTACCAGCTCGTGCAATTGTCCGTCCGGATACAGGTAAGCCTCCCAGCGTTCAGAGCGTTCCTCGACCGGCCCCTCAAAACGTCGCCATTTGATCACCCAGTAAGGCGTATCCAGATGGTTTTGTTCAAGCAGCCGGTGCACTCCCTCGGGACCCTCCCGCTCCCAGACAAAGCGCGACTGATTCAGGCCGGACGTTCGAGCCACCAGCGTCCGTCGCCACTGATCGTCGAGACTGACTCCCCGCTCAGCCAGATAGTCTTCCGCCTTTTCCAGCGCTTCTGTTCGGTCAATAGTAAAAGCTGGCCAGTCAATCGGCGGCGGACTCAGCTTAATGGCCAGGAGAATTCCCAGAGCGGCAACGGCCAATAGCCAGTGCCAGCGACCCGGGTTCAGCGCGGGCTTGGCAGGCAATACCGGCAAGGGGCGGCTCGGAGCCTTCGGCTCGCCGTGTGTGGGTTCGCCGTTACGCAGCCGTTCAGGCAGCTCAATAAAACGGCCGTTGCGCACCCGAGCAACAATGACCAACAGCAGTGGCGCCAGGGCGGCGGCAATAACCAGTCCCTTGTCCAACCAAAGATCCAAACCCGGCGTGACGAAGATGGGATTACTCATCAATGCCAGGTTGTACAGAAAGTGGATTAGTATGCAGATCAGCAGACCAAAGCGCAGAAACAACAGACCGAAAACCAGCGCGGGCAATATCAACTCGACCAACCGACTGTAGCCGGGCAGATTCAAATAGTTGGCGTGGGCGCCGGCGAAAATGACTGCCTGAGCGATCAGCGTGACGATGACCAAGGTGCGTAAGTAGCCCCAGCGCCTCCCAACGATGATCGCCACGGACAGCGGGACCGCGCGGAACAGTGCTTCCTCCCAGGCCGCTGCCTGAAGCGCGGAAAAAATCGGCGATAGTGCTGGGCGCCAATTGGCTAGAATGTTGGGGTCGAACTGAACATTGGCCGGGACCCACCAGCCCAGAACATCGCGGGAGAGGATAAAAAACAGCGACGCATAGGCGAGAAACAATCCCGTCAACACGTAGGCGCCAAGAACGAGCCCCGCTCCTGTGCCGCTGCCCATGAGTTCCAGTCCGGGTTTTTGCCACAGATGGGGGTCCCGAGGTTTGGCCAGTCGGGTTAAACCTTCGGCAATGGTAAAAATCACCGCAAAGAACAGCAGATTGCGCACCAGCCCTAAACTCGTGTGCCCAAATTGCTGCAACAGAAAGTCCCGAGCCGACGAGGTGGTGCTGTAATGCATCCAGGCCGAGGGCAAGTTACTCAGTTGTGCCGCCGCCAGGCCCGTAGCGATGACCCCGGCACAGAGCAGTGCCGGGCGCCAGCGAAGCTCCCTGCGCATAAACAGCCAGATAGCGCCGCCCAGTAAAAGCAGGCCCAGCAGTCCAAGCGTCGCCAGGTCGGACACTTGCTTTATTTGATCGTTGACGCCGCGGCTTTCCCGATAGCGTTGCCAGAAACCTTCGGGTATAAACTTGAAACTGCTGACGTTAATCAGCTCATCACCAGCCACGCTAAGGCTCAGGCGAAAGCGCGCCTCCTCGGCGGTGAGGTCCCGATGCTGATACGTGAAATAGTGATCCACCCGGCCACTGTCCCGACGAACCTGTGTGCTCTCCAAAAGCTCGTAATGCTCGAATTGCTCCTTCAACAAGGCTCGAGCGCCCTGCTCTGCGATGTCCCGAGCCGCCGGTGGCTCCAGGGCTGCACCTGGGTCCTGCTCCGGTGTAGCCCGGTAAAACGAAATTGGCTTGCCGTCCGGGCTGAGCGCGACGATCAGCTCCTTCTGGCGGGATTCAGCAAACAGGCGCACTTGCCAGAAGTGGCTAGTGGCATCGGGGTTACCAATTAAATCCTGATAGGCGGCCACGCCGCCACCTTCCAACTCAACATAGATCTGCAGGCCTTGGTCGGTAACAAAGCGCACCGCTTCACGTTCGACCACCAGATCCGGAAAGCGCCGCTCCTGAAATTCTCGGGCAATTTGTACAGCTTGCTCACGGGACAGATCGACATTCAGGGACAGGCTGCCGGAGTGGGCAAAATACAGGCGTAAGCCGACAATGCTGCTGAGCAAGCCGACACACAAAAACAGCGCCCACAACGGGCGGGAGTGGAAAAACGATTTCAAATGTTAGCCCACCGGGCTCGGCTCAGGTTCTTGCGCTTGCGTGTCACGCTCGTCAGTGATCACCATGTCATACACCCGAAAGGCAAATATGGTGTAGAAAACGTTACACACACTGGCCAGCATTGAAAGGAAGGCCTCTACGCCCCAGTGGGTTACCTGGTACAAACCCAAGATAAAACTCACTATCGCAAAGGGCACATAAATACAGAGGGTAATAATCACGTAACCACCGAACAAGGTACCCTTGCACGTTTTGGTCAAACGCCAGCTGGCTTTCATCGCCGCTACGGGTTTGGAGCCGTTTAGCAGCATGTCAAACTCAGCAAACACCAGTTTGAGCGCAATAATAATGCCGGGAACAATAAGCGCTAAAAAGCCCGCAGCGGCTGACAGCATGACCAACATCAGCAGTACAAAGAACGGGATCCACCACCTGAGCGCCAGCTGATACAACTCGGCGATGCTGCGTCTTTCGCCGGTCACTACGGAGGCCATATAAAAAATCACTGCCGGCATATAGAGCGAGTAAAATACAAACCCGATCAGAGTCATTAAGAAGGTATTACCGAGGCTGACCCCCTGCTCTACATCGGGCGACACATACAAAGCCAGCACCATTTGCATGGGCACCAGTACGGGCACCATCAGGACGGCCAACATAACAAAGTGGCGTTTGAAGAAAATCCAGCTGTCTGTTATCGCCTTATCGAGCATAACTGTTCCTTATCATTATCGTTAGTATACTTGCGTCCAGGCGCTATGCCGGCGCTGCCAAGGCCTGGGATCTTAGCATCTATCCGCCACCCTCAAAAGCCAGAAAACAGTCTTTAGTTTCTAGCCCTTAAGCGAAAATCAGGGGTAACATAGGCACACTATGACCTACGATGAGTACAACGCGTTTTGTGGCGCCCTACCCGCCACGTCCCATGTCATCCAGTGGGGCGGTGCCCACGTATGGAAAGTGGGCGAAAAGGTGTTCGCCGTTGGTGGCTGGTCCAAGGCCGGCAAACCGGCGTTCACTTTCAAAGTGTCCGAGCTACACTACGAGATCTTGCAGGAAGAACCCGGATACAGACCAGCCCCCTATTTGGCCTCCCGCGGCATGAAGTGGATACAACAATACGACGCGCCACCCAGTCGGGATGACGAGCTCAAATACTATCTTCAGGAGTCGCATCGCCTCGTTTCCCTGGGGCTTACCAAGAAGAAACAAAAGGAACTGGGATTGAATCAAGACTAACCGAGCCCAGCAGCCAGCCCGTTACAATTTATTACGACTTTCCCCTTTTAGGCTGTGTAAACTCAGCCAAACCTCCACGGGGAATAACTCATGCAAACACGTCTTTTTATTTCCGCTGCCAAAAACCTTTCCTGCGTACTTTTTGTCGGTTTGCTGCTTGGGTGCTCGGGCGACAAAATGCCGAAGCTCGAAGGTGATCGAATTGAATACACTTTCAATGGCCTAAGCGGCCATGTGGTCACCCATCTTTATCAACACAACGACCAACTGTTTGCCGCCACAGATCAGGGGCTCTACATAAAAACTCCAACCAGCCATTGGTCGGCGACTGGTCTGATGGACAAGAAGGTGCTCGCTATCGCCATTCTTAGCGTCGACCACCTTATTGCCTCGGTACGCGAGACTGACGACGAGGGAATATTCAGTGATCAACTGATTGAGAGTACCGACGGCGGGGAAACCTGGCACAGTATCGAGCACAACTTTGGCGCCGAAGATCCCGAAACCCTATACGGCCTCTACTACGACGAAACCAACAACGCGCTTTATGCCACAGGCGTGGAAGCACTGGCGGTGTCATTGGATGAAGGCCGTAACTGGGAACTATTGAACGGCTTTTGGGATGGATTTGGGCAACCCAAAAGTGTCGTCAAACACAACCCCGCCACCAATGACATCTGGTACGGCGGACAAAATGGCATGGAACAATTGGTACTGGAGCGCTACTCCCTGGACACCCAGGAAGCGCAAAGCTTCAGAGATCTGATGCCCAGCCCGAGCGTCGTGTACGGAATTGTCTTCGACCCCGAAAACGAGGCGGGCGTTTATGTCAGCGGCGAAGGCGGCATCGTCAAAACCGAGAACAACGGTGAGGACTGGAGCACCTTGATCGGTGATGTGGACTATCGTTTTTACTTTGGCTTGGCCTTAGATCCGCATGATCCTCAAACGATCTATACCGGCGGCTGGACCAAACAAGAGGACGCGCCCCAACCCCTGATCTTTGAGGTATCCACCGATGGCGGTGCGACTTGGACAAAGCACCAACACTCGAGTACCACACTGCGTGGTGGAGTCCGAAGCATTCTCGCCACGACTGAGAACGATGCTACCGTCATCTATCTCGGCCTCTACGGTGGCGGAATTATGAAGCTTACGGTAGTAAAAGAGTAAAACTTCCCATCAAACCAGTGCTGAATTTTATTGAGTGCCGGCAACCGCCGAAGCCGCCATCTCATCGGTATTGGCGACTCTCAAAGCCTCCTGATACCGCTGGTGGAGTATTTCGACACGCTTGATGTACGTGCGGGTTTCTTCAAACGGTGGCACGCCGCGGTGGCGGCGGACGGCGCCGGGGCCGGCATTGTAAGCGGCAGTTGCCAGGCGAACATCGCCATGGTGTTGCGCCAGCAGTCCGGCGAGATAGCGCACGCCACCGTCGATGTTCTGCTCGGGTAGAAAGGCGTCGGTAACACCCAAGTCTTGAGCCGTGGCGGGCATTAGCTGCATTAGGCCCTGCGCGCCCTTGGGCGACAGTGCTTTGGGCCGAAACGCGGATTCCGCGTGAATCACGGCGCGCACCAAGGCGGGGTCGACCCCATGCTGGTACGCGGCCTGGTCAATAATGTCCCGAAACCGACGCACAAACAGCGGGGTTTCGTGCCAATCCACCTGGGATTGCAGGTCGCAGGCAAAGCAGTTGTAACGCAGCACTTCATAGCGGGTGCCCCGCGGGGCTCGGTCGGAAAACGACACCACACCGCGATCATTCCGGTATCTGTAGACCTCTACCGTCGGCTGGCTGGCGCTTTGGGCCTGCGCACTAGCGCCTGACGTTCCCAGAACACTCAGGGGCAGTAGGGTGCACATCAGAATGGGTAGGAGTGACTTCACTCAGAGTATCGCTCTATTGTTATTGGGGCTTTACAAGCCTCTAGCTAGATTCGCCAGCGGTCCCTAGTGGCGACGCGCCGTTTCTACATTGTAGAACATATTTTGGGCGAAAGAGAGGTGCCCAATCGTAAGGCCTAGCCTAAAGAGGCAAGAGCTTGTTCGCCCATCCCCCGCCCTACCCGACCTGCATAACTAGAACAGCCTCTTATGAGGGATCCTTCTTACCAGTCCATGGTTTTGGTGGACTTTGGGTGATAGCATCGGCATTGTCATTTTATATGATAATAGTATTTAAATAACTGAAATGAACGACGAAAGGTGACTTATGCAACCCCTCCTACTGAACCGATCTTGGTTTCTCAAACTGCTGTGTTTCTTTTCTCTTGCGATGTCCGGCCTCACTGCATCGGCCATCGAGTTGACCGGGATCACCAATTCCCACGATCCCTCGACTCTGATACGCGAAGACGATACCTATTTTCATTTCACGACCGGTGAGGGTCTTTGGTATTCCACCTCGACCAACCTGACCCACTGGGAGAACCCCAATACCGTGTTCGGAGACTCATGGCCCAACTGGATTAACGATGCGGTTCCAGGTTTTGAGGGTGAGTTCTGGGCGCCCGATGTGATTCAGATCGGAAACTATTATTACCTGTATTACTCCGTTTCCACCTTTGGAACGTCCGAGTCGGCCATTGGTGTGGTGCGCACACCATCGCTGAAAAACCCCACCTGGGAGGATTTGGGGATGGTGGTTCAGTCCTACGGTGGGGTGAACGAGATCAATGCGATCGATCCGGCGGTGTTCCGCGATCATGATGGGCGTGTGTATATGTCCTACGGGTCCTGGTTTGGCGGCTTGGGTGTCGCAGAGGTGGACCAGGCAACAGGCAAATTGGCCGGCCCTGTGACTCACATTTACGGTGGTGGCCACGATTCCATCGAAGCGCCTTACATTACACGCAACGGCGATTACTACTACCTGTTTTTTACCCGCGGGACCTGCTGCCAAGGGGCAGACAGTACGTACCGGGTGCAGGTGGCGCGCTCACAAAGTGTCTTCGGCCCTTATACCGGCGAGCGTAATTTACTGCCGAACGAGGACGGACACCGCAAAGGACCGGGCCATATTGGTGTACTCAAACAAGATGGCTGCAATTACGTCTCCACTCATTACTACGACTTGAGTGATAACGGCACAGCCAAGCTGGACATTCAGATGATGACCTACCTAAACGGCTGGCCGTCCATGACTCACAATTTCGACACCATTGTGCAGTGTGGCGGCGTGACCGAGGGCATGTATAGCTTTACCTCGCGCCACAGCGGCAAAGCCTTAGAAGTGGCTTACGCGTCTACCGATAATGGGGCCAATATTGTGCAGTACGATTACTTTGGTGGTTTGCACCAAAACTGGTACGTGATCGATCAGGGTACGGGTAACTACAGTTTGATTAATGCCGGAAGTCTAAAAAGCATGGACGTATGGGAGGCCAGCACTTCAGCCGGCGCCAATATTGCTCAGTGGGATTACTGGGGCGGCGCAGGGCAAAGGTGGAGCCTGAATCCGGTGGGCAATTACGTTGAAGTTCAGTCGGATCTAAGTGGCCATGTGTTGGATGTGTCGGGCTGGAGTTCGGAAAACCAAGCGAACATCACTCAGTGGCACCCGACCGGTGGTGAAAACCAACAATGGATGATGATTCGTCAATAAAGGCCCAAATTTCTCTCTTACCTTGGAATGACAGGGAAAAGCTCCCTGTCATTCCTGTCGCGGCACTCCAACAGATACGCAGCACCACGAGTCTGGATGACGAGCACAAGAGCTACTTGCAGTAGTCGTCTTGTTTACCGCTTAACTTGCCCCCCTGCTTTAAATAAGGTAATCATTCGCGAGAAGTCCTCTTCCCTATCGGCGCGAAATCGTATTTTTATCAAAGACGGTGAGCGCTGCCATTTTGCCAACACTACCCAAGGGTCCGACCAGTAAGGGAGTGTTCGCCTCCGGGTGTCCACTTGCAATCTTCCTGATACTAATGCCGGCGACGATAAGCTACTATGAGGGCCATATCCCGAGGAGGCTGTATGCCCGCTACCATCGATGAATCCAGTGTCTACATCAAGCTGCGAGACAAGGCTGAAGCGCTGTTGCTCGCTGGCACAGCGCCGGCAACAGGTTACTGGTCAATAAACGTTGACACCCTGCGCTTACTCCACGGCCTCTCCAGTGATCCCAACAGAGCGGACGATGCCCTCAAGTTGCTCCATGAACTGCAGGTTCACCAAGTAGAACTTGATCTGCAGAACGAAGAGATCGCCGCCAATGAACAGGCGCTTGTGGAGGATCTGGACCTTTACCGGACGCTGTACGATGCAGCACCCTTTGGCTATTGTCTCGTTGACTTAGAGGGCAACGTCATTCAGAGCAATCTGGCCGCTACTGAGCTCTTTGGCGTTGGACCTAAGGATATTGAGGGTCACTCGCTCGGTACATTCCTAGCCACCGAAAGCCGAGCGCGGGTGCTTGCTCTACTTCAGGATGTCGCACAGTCCGGCGCTAAGAAAAGCTGCCTAGCCGAGATAAGTGGGGGCTCGCGACACATACAGTTTATGGCGTCACTTCCTGCAGGGCACGAGCATATTCTGTTGGCTTGCTGCGAGTACGCCAATGCCGAGAACCCCTGTTAGCCGTCCCCTGCTATGGCTGCTTTGACCCCTGCCAATGCGCCAAGAAAAACTGTGGCGACCTTACGCATCTTGGGCATTGGTGCATCCGCCGGTGGCCTAGCACCGCTGGAGCAATTCCTCGCCCAGATACCGCCGAACAGCCACATGGCCTATGTGGTTGTGCAGCATCTCGATCCCACCCACAAGACGTTACTCACGGAATTGCTTCAACGCATAACCCCAATGCGGGTGCGGGAAGCGACCCAAGGCATGCCCATCGAGCCTGATGCCGTGTATGTAATACCGCCGAATACGGAACTCAGCGTAGTCGACGGCTTGCTGAAGCTCGCAAAGCCCATGGAGCCCAGGGGCATGCGACTACCAATCAATGTGCTGTTTTCTTCCTTGGCCACCGCCCTAGGAGAGCGAGCAATCGGGGTTGTACTGTCCGGCATGGGCGCTGACGGTACTCTGGGCTTACAGGCGATCAAGGCGGTAGGCGGCCTCACGGCGGTGCAACAGCCAGACACGGCGCAGTTCGATGCCATGCCCCAAAGCGCCATCTCCGCAGACTGTGCCGACATCATCGCTCCGGTCGAAGATTTGCCCGCCCGCATTCTGGCCAGCCTCAAGCAGGCACCGGAGCGGGAGGCCCCTAGCGGGAAATCGGCGGAACCACCTCATGTGGAGCCCGGGCAGGAGTCAGAGCCCTTACAGCGCATTCTCCGCCTATTGCAACAGCGAACCCGCCAAGACTTTTCCCACTACAAGCCCAGCACCCTGCACCGGCGCATGGAGCGGCGCATGGCGATCCACGAAATCGCCACCTTGGACCTGTACGCGGATTATTTGGAGCACAACCCCCAGGAGATTGACCTGCTGTTCAAGGAAGTGCTTATCGGGGTGACCAGCTTTTTCCGTGACGCTCCGGTGTGGCAGCACCTAGCGGAAAAGACCCTGCCGGACCTGCTGGCGAGACGACGTGAGGAACCCCACCTACGCGCCTGGGTGGTCGGTTGCTCTACTGGCGAAGAAGCCTACTCCCTGGCCATGATCTTTAAAGAGGCGCTGGACAACCTGCCCCACAAACATGAGGTTAGCCTGCAGATCTTCGCGTCCGATCTGAGCCCGGACGCGATTGCCACCGCGCGTCGCGGCTATTACCCCGCCGACATCAGCGCCGCTGTGTCGGCTGAACGTCTGGAGCGCTTTTTTAGCGCTCACAATGACGGATACCAGATCAATACTGAAATCCGTGATTTGGTGTTGTTCGCCCAGCACAATGTGGTGCTTGATCCGCCCTTTACCCGCCTTGACCTGATATCCTGCCGCAACCTACTGATCTATTTCGATCAAAGTCTGCAACGCAAACTGATTCCCCTGTTTCACTACAGCCTGCGCGACAAAGGTGTGCTGTTACTGGGGAGTTCTGAAACGGTCGGGCGGCACACGCCGCTGTTTACAACCCTGCAATCCAAACTGCGACTGTACGCGCGCCAGGATAATGCCAAGAGCGGCGAAACCCGGCTGCCGGTTAAATCGATTCCACCTCTTTCCAGGATAGCCAAGGAGCATCCCGTGTCCCCCAGCAACTCAAGTTCCCAATCAAATGATAATCTACAATCGGCAGCCAACCAGGTGCTATTGCAGGTCTACGCCCCCGCGGCGGTGGTAGTCAATGATGAGGGGGATGTGGTTTATATCAGCGGCCGCACGGGTAAGTATCTGGAACCCGCCGCCGGCAAAGCCAACTGGAATTTTCATGCCATGGTGCGGGAGGGGCTGCGTACCCCCATTGCCAGCGCCCTGCGCCAAGCTGGGAATCAGGGAGAACCTCTGCACTTACAAGGTCTCCAAGTGCAACTGCCTGGCGGGGGGATTCAGAACGTCGATATCACCGTACAGGCGCTGCGCGAACCCACCACCCTACGCGGCATGAAAATGATCGTGTTCCGCGACATCGCCCCGGCTCACGCCAGGGAGCACAACGACGAACCGAAGACACTCACACAACAAGCCCATGCCGCCGAGCTCCAACAATGCCAGGATGAAATCCAGACGCTGCGAGAAGAAAACCGCGCGTCCCGGGAGGAGTTGCAGTCCGCCAACGAAGAACTGCAATCGACCAATGAGGAACTGCAGTCAACCAACGAAGAGCTGACCACCTCAAAGGAAGAGATGCAGTCCATGAACGAGGAGCTGCAAACCATCAACTCGGAGATGCAGACGAAACTGGATGATCTTGCTCTGGCTCAGAGCGATATGAAGAATTTACTCAACAGCATCGATATCGCCATTTTGTTTCTCGATCAGGATTTGAACCTGCGTCGCTTTACCGATCGTGCGTCAAAGATCATCAGCATCCGTGAAAGCGATGTTGGCCGCCCTCTGTCCGACCTCACCACCAGCTTGCAATATCCGGAACTGAATGACGACGCCCTCAACACCCTAAGCACACTGGCGTTTTCCGAGAAGCAAATCACCACCACCGACAACCGGTGGTTTACAGTACGGATCATGCCCTATCGCCGATTGGACGATGTTATCGACGGAGTGGTAATCACTCTTTTGGATATCACCGCGACCAAAGAGCTGGAACAAGCCCTGCGTAAAGATGCGAAACCCTAACGAGAACGTATCGATTCCAGTTCCACTAGCGCTTTAAGGCTGACATAAACGACGGCGCCCTATTGCGCTCTGGAAAACAGTTTTTTCAGTGATGAGTAATGTAATTCGTATGTAGTAATGGGCAGGCTGACTAAACAGTAGCGCTCCATCTTCCCGGCGCATTTCGCCGCTAAACGCACACTCTGATCATTTATTTTTCTTCAATGTTCGATAACGTACAGAACATAGCGAACTGAAACGATAGGATTAAAAACGTTAGGGCCTGAAAGCGATGGGCTATCAGTTTCCCGGGCCGTTTTCTCAAGGATGACCGAGAACGAGTCTACAAGGATGGCTGGGACGCATTAACAGAGTATACGGATGTATTTGTGACGCGCCCGGGAAACTGATAGCCCATTGCCCCCTACGTGACTAATAAAACGTTGGCTAAAACACGCATTGTATGACATCGTACGTGCCCACGCGGATGATTTACTCAGATTCGCACAAAGCCAATATGGAGACGCAAGGGAGCCCCTGTCGTTACAACGATGAATCAAAATCAAATCCTCTCCGCCTTGTCGCCTGAAGTGAAGCAACGCATTTTTCCCTATCTTGAAGAAATTCATTTGCCCCTTGGCAAGGTGCTCTACGAGCCCGGCGACAAAATGCGCCATGTGTATTTCCCCACTGATTCCATCGTATCGTTGCTCTACGTGATGGAGAGCGGCGCCTCGGCAGAAATTTCTGTGGTGGGTCACGAGGGGTTGGTGGGTATTTCGTTGTTTATGGGCGGTGAAAGCACGTCTAGCCGAGCCGTGGTGCAAAGTGCTGGCAGTGGTTACCGACTGGCCGGACAACGGCTCGTCGATGAATTCGACCGCCACGGCGATCTGATGTCGTTAGTGCTGCGTTACACTCAGGCACTGATTACCCAAATGGCACAAACCGCCGTGTGTAATCGCCACCACTCCATTGACCAACAGTTGTGCCGCTGGCTTTTGCTTTCCCTGGATCGCCTGCCTACGAATCATCTGATTATGACCCAAGAGTTAATCGCCAATATGCTTGGCGTGCGTCGCGAAGGCGTGACCGAGGCAGCGGGACGCTTACAGAAGCTCGGCGTAATCGAGTACCGGCGTGGCCATATCGAAGTGACCAATCGTCCTAAGCTGGAACAACTGAGTTGTGAATGCTATTCCGTGGTAAAAAGAGAAACCGATCGTCTGCTTAAGCCAAAGTGTCAGGTTCACCCTGAACGAACGCCTACGCCAACGGATTCCCACTAGACCAGAGCGTGACGTTTTGAACGACTAGTGTTTCGCCTACTAAGGCCTAAGTTCGTTCGCGTACAGACCCCAAAATAATTTCCGATTACTCTGGCCGATATGCCTACGTTGCGGAACACACCCCAAAAAAACCTACCCTTTCTGGGTTCGCCCGCCACGCGCGCGGTCAGGAAGGTGCGGCCAAGCAAACAGTCCGGCGGTACGCCCTGCGCACATAAGGGCGCGCGCCACCTTTCCAGCAATTGTACCTTTGAAGACATGGCGCAAATCACCTTGGATGCCATTGGCGACGCGGTATTGGTCGTCAATCCAAAAGGCGATGTCATCTATCTGAACAAGGTGGCTCAACAAATGACAGGCTGGCACAAGGATGAAGCGCTCGGGCGTGCGATTGAGGACATTTTTTTGATTGTCGATGGCGCGACTCGCCAGCGAGCAATTAACCCTGCACAAGAGGCCATCCGGGAAGGACGAACGGTGGAGCTAGCCCTGGGCAGCGTACTAATTCGCCGCGACGGAACTGACCTGGCGATTGAAGATTCAGCCGCGCCCATCCTCAACCGCCTCGGGCAAATAGAGGGGGCGGTCATTGTGTTTCACGATGCCCATCAGTCAGGTTCTGAAGTTAAGAAAATGCGTCATCTTGCACAGCATGATGCGCTCACGGGTTTACCCAACCGACAGCTATTGATGGAGCGGCTAACCCACGCTATTGGCATGGCCAAACGACACCGCAAACAAGTCGCATTGCTGTTCGTCGACCTCGATTACTTTAAAGGAATTAATGACGCCTTCGGTCATACCGTCGGCGACCATCTACTGCAGGATGTGGCGGAAAAGATTGTCTCCTGCGTTCGACTCACAGACACCGTATGCCGACATGGTGGTGACGAGTTTGTGATTCTATTGACCGAAATCGAAGAACGGGAGGATACCGCTCAAATTGCTGAAAAGCTGCTAGCCAAGTTCGCTGGACCGCACATAATTGACGGACACGAATTTCACCTGACCTTGAGCGTCGGCATCAGTATTTATCCGGAGAACGGCATGGACGCCGACACCTTACTGCGAAATTCCGATATGGCCATGTACTCTATTAAGGAGAACGGCCGGAATAGCTTCCAGTTTTTCGGCGCGTGTTAGCCTCACAAATTGCCTTAGTAATTGGGTAGGGTCTGACGAGATTGAAATCGCTCGCCAAGAAAGAGGCGCATCGCACCCGTCATAGGGTAGTGACTCCGCTGCGGGTCAGTGCCTCCCCCTCCATCGCCTCAGCGCCCCCACTCCCCCCGTTTTCCACTGAATACACGGTGATACACCCGAGCTTCTAGGGCCATCCTCCCCAAAGTAACACAGCGTTTACGGGCCAAAGGCGTTCCACCGGAGCGCAAAAGGAGAATTTTGGCCCATTTCCCACCAACTATTTTCACCGCTTGGCATAAAAATACCCCATTTGGGTGATTTATCCGCAAGGATTGTGAGCTAAAGTCCGAATGGTTCCCTGTACCCGCCCTTCTGCAAGGCTCCCCCCCTGCATGAGGGCAAGTCCGGCTTCCCACCTAGTTCCGACCATCTGAGAGCACTAGTGGAGCCCCTTTTCATATAACAGCGACGGGTTTGTCTAGATTGAAGGAGCCTTGTGCCATGCCCAATAATAAACGTACTTTGTCTGATCCAAGGCTGTGGCTTGTCTACATTGCCATCGCCCTTGCCGCGTTGCTTTCCAACATGGCCAATGCTTCTTGTACTAGCGGGAGCTACTGCTCGAGCTGTCCGTCTTCCACACCCTATCAATCAATGAACAACAGTGGATTATGTTGCCAGTCAGCGAACTCCTATGCCTGTCAGGACAGTAGCGGCAATCGATTCTGCTCAAGCAGCAGTACCTGCAGTACTGGCGGGGGCGGTGGTGGCGGCAGTTGCTCGGCTGGAAGCTACTGCTCGAGCTGCCCCTCGTCGACACCCTATCAGTCCATGAACAATAGCAGCTTGTGCTGCGAGTCATCGAACTCCTATGCGTGTCAGGACAGCAGTGGCAACAGATTCTGCTCATCCAGCAGCACTTGCAGCACTGGCGGCGGCGGCGGTGGTGGCGGCGGCGGGAGCTGCTCGGCTGGAAGCTACTGCTCGAGCTGCCCCTCGTCCACACCCTATCAGTCCGTGAACAACAGCAGCTTGTGCTGCGAGTCATCGAACTCCTATGCGTGTCAGGACAGTAGTGGCAACAGATTCTGCTCATCCAGCAGCACTTGCAGCACTGGCGGCGGCGGTGGTGGTGGCGGCAGCTGCTCGGCTGGAAGCTACTGCTCGAGCTGCCCCTCGTCGACACCCTATCAGTCCGTGAACAACAGCAGCTTGTGCTGCGAGTCATCGAACTCCTATGCCTGCCAAGACAGCAGTGGCAACAGATTCTGCTCATCCAGCAGTACTTGCAGCACTGGCGGTGGCGGCGGTGGCGGCGGCAGCTGCTCGGCTGGAAGCTACTGCTCGAGCTGCCCCTCATCCACGCCCTATCAGTCCGTGAACAACAGCAGCTTGTGCTGCGAGTCATCGAACTCCTATGCCTGCCAAGACAGCAATGGCAACAGATTCTGCTCATCCAGCAGCACCTGCAGCACTGGCGGTGGCGGAGGCGGTGCCAGTGATGGCTGTTCCGCTGGTAGCTTTTGCTCAAGTTGCCCGTCGTCTACCCCCTATCAATCTATGAACAACAGCACCCTTTGTTGCGAGTCTTCAAATTCGTACGCCTGTGAAGACAGCTCGGGCAATAGATTCTGCTCTTCCAGCAGCAGCTGTAACACTGGTGGTGGCGGTGGCAGTACTGGTGGTGGCAGTACTGGCGGCGGCAGTGGTAGTGGCGATGGTTGTACCGCCGGTAAGTTCTGCTCGAGTTGTCCGTCAGCAGCACCTTATGAGTCCATGAACAACAGCAACCTTTGTTGCGAAAGCTCGAACTCGTATGCCTGCGATGGCTATTGTTCGTCGAGCTCGGCCTGCACAGGAGGCAGCGGCGGCTCGTCTAGTGGTGGAAGCAGCGGCGGCTCATCTAGTGGTGGAGGTAGCGAAAGCAGTTCATCCGGTGGCGGCATTGCAGGGGGAAGTGTCTATTTGTTTATGCTACTTATCGCGCTAATGCGGAATTTTCGAAAAGTGAAATCCTTTACCCTGTAGCAATACAATTTACTAACAATTATCGGAGATTATATGGAAAGTTGGCGCTTTTTTTGGGGAGCGATAATCCATGCCGTGATTATTGGGCTCGCGATAGTGTATACGGGTGAGCGACTAAACACCTCTAGTGGCGCTAACGGGAGCGCAGAGCCGGTTAGTGTAAAAACGGCGGCTGCGCCCATTAATCAGCCGCCGACCTTTCTTGAAGGGGCAGAGCTGATTGAAAAGGTGAGAGAACCCGATCAAACAGATCGCGTTTATGGAAATAGCGAATCCCCCATAAAGCTAATTTCGTATTTCGATGTACAGTGCTCATTTTGCAGACAGTTCTACAGTGTTGCAAAGAGAGCTATTGATGAAAGCGAAGGCTCTGTGAGCTGGAGTTTACGTCACTTTCCGCTGAATGATCAGTCCCCTTCTGCACAATGGGCCAAAGTACCTGAGTGCATTGCAGAACAGAAAGACAGTAAGGGCTTTTTCGCCTTTTTCGACAAGATCTACTTGGATGAAGCACCACTAAACGAGTCCGTTGTTTCTGATCTTCTTTCGTCCCTGAACGTAGACAAGCCGACATACGACTCATGCCTATATTCACAGAAGATATCGTCGAGAATCGAGAGAGATATACGAGAGGGCCGTTCACTGGGGATTCAAGGAACTCCAACAACCGTTATATACAATGCATCAAACGGAAAGGCCATTTTTAGGATGGGCGCCATGAGTATTAATGACCTGCGCTCCTTGATTGGACAGGTCGAATAAACGTTTATTTCAATAATGTCGAGGAGGTTTTATGAAAGCCATAGCAATGAAACTTTTCGTTTTAGTTTTTCTCGCTTCAGTAACGATATCGGCGAACGCCGATGAGGAAAATAACGCGGATGACGAAAAGACCCCTACCATAAGCAAAATTAACATCGCCAGCAAGAACGGGGTCGCCGAAAACAGTAGTAAAGGCGTTGTCGTTAGCGAGGCCAACGCTAGAAATCGTGGCAGGCCACTGGAAGCTGGAGATACCGCCGCTCCGATTAATGAGAAGAAGCACTCCGATGGCCAGCTTCTTTCGGAATAAGCGACTCGCCGCTATGCAGCGGGTACCAGCAAAGGCGATTATCTAACCGATATCGCTTTTAAATAAAGTTTAAACCTAAGAAAAGAGGTGCAGTGCACCTCTTTTTTCGTTTCACGTTACCCCTACTGCCGCTGGTAACGATAAATCGCCATATCGGTTTCTTCCTGCCATAGGCAGTAAAAACCCGTATCGTCCATGCGTAGAATACTGCAGGCAAATCCATCGGCATCAGGTTCTTTCCAGTCGTCGCTACAGGTTTCTCTCTCGCGTAGCGCCCGCGTTACCTGCACCACTTGGCTACCTTGCAACTGCCAATCATACTCTGTTTCAAACAGGTTACAGCCCTCTTGCTCGTCGGAAAAGGTAAACTTTCCGCTACCGTCTTCTTGTTTGCTATCGGAGCCGAGCACCTCCCAGCTACAGTCATTATCATGGAGTGCCGACACTTGGTAGTCGCCGGGCAGTTGGTCGGCTTCAATGGCGGCGAGAGATACACCCATTTTAAAGTGCGCGTCCCACCCCAGCTCGTTCATTGTTTCGCTGTAGTGCCAGTCCGAGAGTGAGCCGCTCATTTGCAATAAGCCCAGATAGCTCTGCTCGCAATTTTCCGGGAAAACAGCGGCCATGGTTTCCGGTGAACTGAGTAAAACATCGCCGGCACGCTCAAGGTTAAGACCGAAAGCTGTGAGACCGTGTTTTGCCAGTGCCTCTCCGTCCATGGCGTTGGCGGCTTCAGTGGCCCGTTCACCGCGGTAGATTACGATGTGCTGGCTCTTGATGGCGATGTAGAGCTGTTCGCTCGTAAACGGCGGCGTGAACGCAACGGGCGTACCGTCCGTCGGCACCCGTTGGCCAGTCAAACCGGGGGCGTAGGAGGTCAATAAAGAAACTAAGCTTTCGGGATCTTTGGCGCTGAAGGAGAGCAGCGCATCACCATCAAGCCCGGCTTCGCTGTCCGGATCGGCGTGTACATCGTAAACCGCCAGGCCAACACCCTGGAGCCCACTGGCCATGGCGGTAAACATGCCCATCATCATGGGGTTGGCCCGATTCAGTTGCCGCTGCATGGCTTGCAAGGAATCACACTCATACGGCGCGTTGACAAGCTGGCGCCAGAGGGCGCTCAAGGTTGGCACCAGCTCGTCCATGGTAATACCCATCGCTGCGGTGAACAGCTTATCGTCCACATGCCGACTGTACTCCGGCAAAAAGCCGGGCAGGCGCTGGAGTTGATCGCGCACTTCGGTATTTTCAATGCGTAAAACCGAACGCAAGCCCATGCGAATCTGTTGTTCGCTGAACGCATAATCGGTGTTTCCAAATACCTGACGCGGCGCTCCTTGGGTTAACTGCACGTATTCTTGCCGGCAAGCGGGTGAAAATTTTTCCTTCAGTTTTCCTTCGTAGTCCGGAAACAGCGTCAGCAATTCCCGCCCGGTACGATTTTGCTCGGGCAACAGCAGCGCTTGCGCCAGACGATAGTAATCCACAAATCCCAGTAACAGATCGCTGCGCCCAAACTCTGCCCCCCAGTTTTCTTGGAAGTCGGTATCGGCGAGAGACTCGGAGATGGACTGGCGAGCGAAGCGCTGCAAACGATTGGCGTCGGCGTCTCGATCGGTAAGCAAGGAAAGCGTCAGTTGCTGCGGCTCGACCACTATGCCCAGTTGCAGAGCCGGAACATTCGGGTGAGTATTTTCACTCAACAACGGCCAAGTCCGCACAGACACATCGCCTACCGTGGTTTGTGGATACTGGAAATCCGCCTCCGCCTCGGCGCGATCCAAAACCGCGTTCAGGGCGGCGCCGTCATTCAGCTCCAGCCGGAACACCGGCATGGCGCCGTGCCAGTAGAGTGCAAAGGCAGCCTCGGGGTTGAATCCATAATGCTCTAACATGCCGTGATAACCACGTTCCTCACCCGCCGCCAAGAAGTCTTCCAATAACCACAGCAATAAAGGTAAGGACGGATGTTCGGTATTACGCATCTGATCCAATAACGGCTCTAGCTCATGCGAACCGATATTGTACTGCCCTGGATTCCAATCTTCTGGCACACCTTCGGAAGTGTTTCTACCCACAATCACAAAAGGGCTGTCGGCGGGAATTTGCCCGAGAAAGCTTACCGGGCCGGCTTCCCGTTCGGTCCGCTCAGGAACCTCGGGCCAATAACGGGCGATTACGGTCGCGGTCACCAATACGGCTACTGCGGCCACGAGGCCGATGGTCCACTGAGACTTCATGGGTACTCCTTCTTTCGTTTTATTGTAAACATCCTTCTGGCGCGCGACGCCTCGAACGCCCATTTTGCCAGAGCCCCCCGGTGGCATCCACTGCAACGGCACGAGCACTGGGGGTACTTTTCGCCGCCAACTCGGGGTATGGGTTTAAAATGAGAACTGTGTCATACGCCAGTTCTGTACCACGACACCGAAAACAGAATTGCGTCCACGCGTCCCAGTAGTTTCCGGGGCGCCGGAACTGGTATCCTGCTCAAAGGCCCTTAGATGGGAGGGAACTGCTAGAGCCTCTCGCGCTCCAAGCTACAACTTTTTGCGCCAGCGCTACCCCATTCGGAGTTATTATGACCATCAGAAAAAGCCTGCTCGCGGGTCTCGGTTTGTCCCTGAGTGCAGTATTTCCCAGTGCCCAGGCTATGCCCGCCGAAGAATTTGCACAGTGTATTGCCAATATCGACGCCCTGGCGCGTACCGAAGGTATTTCAAGCAACACCCTCGAGCAAAGCCTGGCTAACGTGAAATTTTCCGAGCGAGTGATCGAACTTGACCGTCGGCAACCGGAATTCACCACAACCTTTGCGGATTATTTTGGTCGTCGGGTCAATGAGCAGCGAGTCAATCAGGGCCGCGCTCTACTCAAAGAACACGGTGCCCTACTGGAGCGCGTTTCTAAACAGTACGGTGTGCCCGCGCCTTATCTGGTGGCCTTTTGGGGCTTGGAAACCAATTTCGGTAGTTTCTTTGGCCGCATGTCCGTATTGGATTCGCTCGCCACGCTGGCTTGTGATCCACGCCGCAGCACCTATTTCACGCGCGAATTGATCTCCGCCTTGCGTATTATCGACGAAGGCGCGATCACGGCTGAGCGAATGGAAGGTTCCTGGGCGGGTGCCATGGGGCACGTACAGTTTATGCCGTCGGTGTTTCTGCGCTATGCGGTGGACTACGATGAGAGCGGCCGCCGGGATTTGTGGAACAGCCTGCCCGATGCCATGGCATCGGCCGCCAATTTTCTCCAACACTTGGGTTGGGATGAAAACACCCGCTGGGGTCGGGAAGTAAAACTGCCGAACAATTTCCCCTTTATGGAAGCCGGTCTGGACACTCGCAAGCCGCTGTCTGAGTGGGCCAAGCTGGGCGTGCGCCGGGCCGACGGGGCGCCACTGCCCGCTGCAGACTTGCAGGCTTCGCTCTTGATACCTGCCGGGCATGAGGGGCCGGCATTTTTGGTGTACTCCAATTTCAGAGTGATTATGGGTTGGAACCAATCTGAGTTCTACGCGCTTTCCGTGGGCCTTTTGGCCGATCGTATCGCTGGCGCCGGCCCTTTGGTTCAAAGTCCACCGGCGGATGCCCCACGGTTAAGCCGGGATCAAGTCGTCGCTTTGCAGGAAACGCTTAATGGCAAAGGCTTTGACAGCGGCACCGTCGACGGGATTTTAGGGCCCGCCACTCGACGCGCTCTGCGAAGCTTTCAGCACAGTCAGGACATGGTAGCCGATGGCTTCCCCGGCCTTGAGGTGCTCAAAAAGTTGGGTATTAATCTGTCCGATTAAGGCTCTATTTCATCAGTTGGAGGAAGCACCCCTCCACAAGGCCCGCGTCATTATTACGCGGGCCTTGTGCGTTTACTGGCGTTCAAAAATTTGACGTTACAACCCTTCCCTTTCGCCCCATTTTCAAAGCGTCAACAAACCTAACATTTTTGGGGGCGTTTCGTGATATTGATAACCATATGGACGATTTTAGCGCCATTTAATGACAAATCGGTCCGTATAATGTATTTCGCGCCACAGCCAGAAATGGCAGAATCACTTCCGTTCTTCCCTGGAGCTGGAGGGAGTTCACTGTCATCAGAAGGAGTCGGACAGAGAGCGGAAGAGATTGTTAACGACCCCGGGGTTGCCTTGCATAGGCGCCCGATGACGAGAAAGAGTAATTATGAAGAAACTGTTGATGGTCGCTGCATTTAGCGCTGCATTTTCTGCTTCTGCCTGGGCTTGTGAAGCCCCGCAAAACAAACCAGAAATACCCGATCCTTCGACGGCCGTGACGGCGCAGATGGTCAAATCGAATAACTTGGTGCGCGAGTATGTGCAAGCCAAAGAGGCATACCTGAACTGTGCACGGCTGAGCAACGCCGAGCTGCGCCGCCAGGAAAGTGCACTCAAAGCCTTTGCCGATGAGTTCAACCAGGCAATTAGAGAATTCCGTTCAGTGAACGGTTGAGTTTACGAAAGTCAGTCTTTTTTCGCCCCCGCAAGGGGGTTTTTTTTGTCCAAAATTTATTATTTTTCTTTAGCCGAGCTCAGGGTCATATCCCCTTCAAACAGCCGATCGAACTTTACCCTCGGCTCGTCCCAGTCGCCGGAGATGCGATAACGAATGCTGGTGGCTTGATCCATTTGACGCTCAAACAGCTTGCTGACAATAAACACGCCGGCGGCCGCTGGCAGCCCGCCCACCAGTGCCGTTAAAAAGGTCAGGTTACCGGCTACGGGCAAGGTCGCAACGAGGCGTGCGTCCAGAGTTTCCTCCAGTAAATCGACTCGGCCCACCAGCTGCATACGGCTGGACGGACTGCGCACTAACAGCGGTTCCCGAAACTCCACTTGCCCTTCATTAAAAAACGCTCGCCCGCGAATGCTGTCGTAAGCCAGTCCGCTCTGATAAAGATCGGAAAAGTCCAAGCGCAGACGGCGCGCCAAAGCATCAAAATTCAAGACGGCGAACAGGCGCAGGATACCGTCGCTGCCACCGGCCGGGTTGCGAACAAAGCGGCCTTCGTCCAGCTCCAGAACCACATCGCCCACCAGTTTTTCCGCGCTCACTCCCCAGGGCGGCGCGGCCCAACTCAAATTTGCCCGGTAGCTGGCGCGCTGGCTTTCAATCAGGTCCGGCTGCCCCCATCGCCGCATCACTTCACCCATGTTTTGGGTGTGAAAAAATCCGGCGAAGTGTGAATCTTGCGAACCGTCATCCCGGAAGTACCAATCCAACACTGCCCCCTGCTCTCCGTTGAGACCACTGAGATGCAAGCCGCGCACTTCCCCAATAATTTGATCAAACCGTATCCCCTCTTCTCCGGGCACCAGATGGAAAGACCAGTGACCGTAATCCTCTCCCTCAACGGTGAATTGATCAATCATCACTTCCGCAGCCGGCAGCTGGCGAGGATCAAACACGTCGTCACTGTCGGTGGGTAAGTCGGTGAGCAAGGACGGAGCCAGGCGCAAATAATCCAGTTCGATCTGCAAGGGGCGTTGATCGTTGAACCACTGCAAATTCCCCTGCAAGGTGTCATTCGCGAAGTTCAATGACCACCCGTCAGCTTCAGAGGACACGCCCAGGTCTATATCTTCCAGCAAGACGCCGCCCAGTTGATGTTGGCCCAAACGCATTTGGGCACTGAGCTGCAAGTCGTCGGCGAGTAGCTCTTGGGCACGCTGGGTTTGCTGTTCAGGGTCATGTCCAAGTTTTTCCGCATGGGCGTTGTAGCGATCCCAAACGCTCTGCCAACGAGGCCAGTCAAAGCGATCCAGACTTCCGCTCAGGTGCAACCTTGAGTCGGTGGGCAACTGAGCTGGCTCACCCAGCGCCAAATTGGCGGCCCGTAACTGAAAACCTTCGGTGTCGAGCTGCACCAGAGCTTGCAACAAATCGCCATAGTGAAGATCGATCAGCGACGTCTCGGTACCGAACACCATGTTCAAATGCGTTGGCCGCGCTGTAGCGGGGCCTTTGCCATACGGGGCTGGCAAATCGACCGCAACACCTTCGAGATCGCTGGTAATGGCCAGGGCTACCTTGCGGCGATCGCCCTCATCGGTTTCTGGGCGGTGAGTGAGTTCCACTTGCGCTCGATAGTTGATGTTGCCGCGCAGGAAGGCCGCCGCGGGTTGTTGAGACCATTCCAGCAATCGGTCACTGTGCACCGCACCAGCGAAGGAGAGCAAGGTTTGAGGCAGGTCTTCATCCCGTGAGCGTTGGCTGGCAATGGATATACTCAAAGGTTCGCCAAACAAAGTGGTTTGCAAGGCGTCGGCGCTCAGCCCGTCCCGGTCGGTGTAGCGAATACGACCCTTCAGGTTACGCATTTCCAGGTCATAATGATCCATAGCCCAGCGGGGGACATCTAGATCTACAGTGACTACCTGTCGAGCTCCGGGCTGATCTGCCTGCAGTGGAATTGCCAGCGACAATTCCGCCTGCAAATCGCCATGCATGTACCAGCCGTCCATTGCTCGGCCCACTTGGCGCTGCAAGGCGGATTCGCGCAGCAGCCTCAAACCGTCGCTGGCGATACCGTCGACTTGGCCATCAATAATTAATAAAAGGCCTTCGCCCTCCGCATTGGGTGCAAGGCCGATCTCAACATCATGAACTCGGCTGTTATACACCTGGGCTTGTGTCAGTTGCACGTTCAAGTGGCTGTCATCCAACCAAAGCTGCCCTTCCCCTCCTGTTAGCGCTGGCCACTCTGAATCGTACTTAAGCCGGGCTCGCTCGAACGCCAAATACAGTTGGTGGCTCCGCGCCATCTCGCTGGGCTCGCTGAGGGTGCCGCGAAACACAAAATCGCCAGCGGTGACACGCCCCGGATTGGCGCGTGCCAGGCTGCTGTGTAACCAATCGGTCAAAACCGGGGGCAATACGGCGGGCAGATATTTGGCGTACAGGGGCGCCGCCATTTGTTCTGTAGCCACCTGAATATAAAGGTCGATGTCATCGGTACCGGCTTGCCAGGGCATGGCCAGCCAGAAGCTGCCGCGAGCGGATTCCCGCTCACCCGCCAGCGTCAGGGGGCCGCTATTGACGTAAATCCTGTTGTCTTCCGGCCGTAGATGCCAAGCCACCTGCCCCCGGGCTCGCTGGTAGCCCATGGGCGCGTCGTACGTGCCCTCATAAAACATGCCGAAGCCGTTGCGACTGTCTAGATCCAGGGTGCCACCGGACTGATTGGCCGCCAGGTAGCCCGAAACATTGGTAAAGCCCGGGACGTTTTGCCAGGGATCTACACTCACCTGATTCAGTTCAGCGGCCAGTTCCCAGCGTTGCGGTTCCTCCCGGGGTAGCGTCAGTTGCACGTGGTGCAAGTGCCCGCGCGGCTTGAGAGTTTGCAGTACTTCTTGCAACAAGCCATCCCCCAGCAGGCCAAATTGATCCACCAAGTCGGCCCAATAGCCCAGCTCCAGGCGGTCCATCATGATCTGCACTGGCGCTTTTGGTCCGTCCAGGCTGGCCCCCATATTCACCGCTGGAAGCTTTTGCTCGCCCCACAGCGCACTCAGCTCCTGCAGCGCCATTTGCCAGCGGCCGTCGCGCATCCACTGCCCGGACACTTTCGTGGATACGGTACGCAGATCACGCCCCTGTATGGGTAGCGTCAAGTCTTCCAGGGTGGCGTGCCCACGAAGACTGTAACCTTCGCCCCTGGGTAAACTGTCAAACCACAGCCGCGCGTTGGCTCGCCCGTCCCGTACCCATTCGCCCCGTTCACTTTCACCCAAGAAGGCTTCTTCCAGAGCTACCACGGACTCCCGCAGAGGAATCTGGCTTAACTCCAGATGACCCTGGGTGTGGAAGCGGCGCGAATCTGAAGGGTTACCCTGGCCTTCGATAACCAGTTTCAAAGCGCCGGCGCGCTCAGCGATGTCAACCTGCGCCGACAAGCGGTGAAAGTCTTCGTGATTTTCCAGCAGTATGTGGGGTGCGATAAAGTCCAACCGCTCGCCGTTGGCAAACGCCAGACGCAGCCGGGTATCATGAAATTCAACGCGGGTTCCCAGTTGTACCAAGCTCCAAACGTCGTCCAGCTGGGCCCCTTGCTGCTGAGTCGCTGGCCCGGGTACACCCCAAGTGCCAGATTCGCTTTGGGTGAGCAATAGGTGGGCTGAGTGCAGTTCTATTTCCCCCCAAACGGGCTTGAGCCGTAGGGCACTGCTCAACAGGTCGAGCTCAAGCTCAGCACCTTCGGCCACCAGAAGGCGGTAACCATCCAGATCCCGAATGCGGATATCCCGTAGGGAAAGGCGCGGTTTCAGGCCCTCCCAATGGGCGTGAATAGCCCCCAGACTGACTTCCAGATTAAGCTGTTCCGACAGATATTCCGCGACTTGATCGGGGTAGCGCTCCGCCAGGGGCGCCAAACTGCGCCCAGCCTGAACCACTACCGCCGCCCCTATCAGCACAACAGCACACAGGATGTAGAATTTTTTCACCAGGTAGCGAAGAGCTTTTACCATGCGGTGAAGAGACCTTTAAGGACAGGGTTAAACACACTACACCAAGACAACGTCGTATTGCTCCTGGGTAAACAAACTCTCGACCTGGAACTCGACCGTGCGGCCAATAAAAGCTTCCAGATCCGCCACATAGGCGGCATCTTCGTCCAGTAGACGATCCACCACCACTTGCGAAGCCAACACCAGGAACTTGGTATTCTCGTAGGCTCGCGCCTCTCGGAGGATTTCCCGAAAAATTTCATAACACACAGTTTGCGGGGATTTGATCTGCCCGCTGCCGCTGCACAACGGGCAAGGTTCACACAACATTTGCCCAAGTGATTCGCGCGTACGCTTGCGCGTCATCTCTACCAGGCCCAACTCAGAGACGCCGGTAATACTGGTTTTGGCGTGATCTTTTTCCAGTGCCTTTTCTAATGTCCGAAGCACCTGGCGCTCATGCTCTGGATCTTCCATATCGATGAAGTCCAGAATGATGATCCCGCCCAGGTTGCGCAAACGCAGTTGGCGAACAATCGCCGTCGCCGCCTCCATGTTAGTTTTAAAGATAGTCTCTTCCAGGTTGCGCCGCCCAACAAAAGCTCCGGTATTCACATCTACGGTGGTCATCGCCTCGGTCTGCTCAATAATGAGATAACCGTTCGATTTCAGGGGCACGCGGGTATCCAGTGCCCGGCTGATTTCATCCTCAACCCCGTACAGGTCCAGTAGCGGGCGCTCGCCTTGATAGCATTCGATCAAGTCGGTCAGTTGCGGGTAGTAACTTTCCGCAAAGCTGCGCATCTGCTGCCAGCTCTGACGGGAATCCACGCGTATTTTTTCCAAAGAGGCGCGCGCCAAATCACGCAGGGCGCGCAAAGACAGTGGCATGTCCGTATGGATGACTGACGGCACTGCGGCCCCGGCGCTGGCGCCCTTGAAGTCGGACCAGAGCTTTTGCAGAAAGGCGATATCCGAGGCCAGCGCTTCGGCGTCCACACCTTCCGCCACAGTACGCAAAATAAAGCCGCCCGAGACGCCCTGTTCCGCCACCAGCGTCGCCACCAAAGTGCGCAACCGCTCTCGTTCTTCTTCGTCTTCGATCCGTATGGACACACCGATGTGAGCGCTGTGAGGCAGAAAGACCAAATAACGTGAAGACAAACTCAGGTTTGCGGTCAGACGAGCCCCTTTACTGCCGATCGGGTCTTTGCTGACTTGTACGAGAAGGCTTTGCCCCTCTCGGAGAAGGGTACGAATGTCCGGCAACTCAGCGCGGCGCCCTTCGACCTCCAGGGGCATGTCGGCGATATCCGCCGCGTGAATAAAGGCGGTGCGCGCCAGGCCGATCTCCACAAAAGCCGCTTGCATGCCCGGCAGGACACGGACCACTTTACCCTTGTAGATATTGCCCACGTAGCCCTTGTTGTGGGTACGCTCAATGTGCAGCTCCTGCACTATGCCGTTTTCCACAACCGCCACACGGGTTTCGACCGGGGAGACGTTTACCAGGATTTCTTCACTCACTCCCGGCTCCCGTCTGCCACCAGGGCACTTGAAAGTCCCGCAGCAGATCCAGCGTCACTTCCAACGGCAAGCCCACAACGCCTGTGTAGCTACCTCGCAACTCGCGCACGAACACCGCGCCCAAGCCCTGAATGGCATAACCACCCGCTTTGTCGGCGGGTTCACCACTGTGCCAGTAACTGCGAATCTCGGTATCGGTCAGGGGCCGAAAGCTCACCTCACTGACGGACAGACGAACCTGTTCGGACACTCCGTCGCGCATGGCAACAGCGGACAGAACCTGATGCTGGCGCCCGGACAGTCGGCGCAGGATGGTCGCCGCATGCTCTGGATCCAGCGGCTTTTCCAGAATCTGGCCCTCAAAGACCCCTATGGTGTCGGCGCCCAATACCGGAAGTTTGGCTAATCCGTCGCGCTGCAGCCGTTCGTAGCCGGCGCGCGCCTTTTCAAGAGCCAAGCGCTGTACATAGTCAGAAGGGCTTTCACCAGGCTCGGGGCGTTCTTCCACCGAGACTGAAAGGGGAGTGAAGCGCACCCCGATTTGCCTGAGCAGTTCGCGGCGTCGGGGAGACTGGGAGGCGAGGTACATATCGGACATGGCTAAAAACTGTCTGTTGGTTCAAGTACGGCGCTGGCCGTTCGCGCCGTCTAGCTTACGGCGAAACGGTGACGTAGGTGCTCCAGCAGCCGGTAACAAAACGGCCACAATAACGCACTGGTGAACGCGGGGAGGAGAAAGTACAACCCCGGCGCGTTCCCACCGGACATAGTGTACACCCAGTTGGCGGTCAGTTGACTAATACCCACCAGAACAAACACCCAACAGGCTTGTTGCCATAAGCCGTAATTGCAGACTCGTTGATAGGATTGCAGGCAGATATAGGTCACAATTACCATACCCAGCGCATGCTGTCCCAGAGGTGTGCCGGTAATCAAATCCTGGACCAGCCCCAGGCACCAAACCAGCGTAAGGCTGGTGCGGCCGGGCACGATCAAGCTCCAGTAGATTACCAATAAAAGAAGGAAGGCGGGGCGGCCCCAGCGCCAATCCAGTGGCAGGGGGTATACCGCCAGCAGCAGCGCCACCAAGACAGCGCCAATGACGACCCATCGATCCGCGCTGCCGAACACCTCAGTTGTCTCCGTCTTCGTTTCCGAATACGAGCAGAACGTGCCGACTGCGATCCAGACGAGCTTTGGGCGAGGCAATAACGGTGGCAAAGGACTGCCCTGGGTCGCGCACCACCTCTTCCACCTGCGCTACTGGGTAGCCCACCGGATAGCGGCCTCCCAGGCCAGAGCTGACTAACACGTCACCGGCCCGAATATCTGTGGTGTTGGAGACATGGCGCAAGCGCAATTGATTGAGGTTACCGGTACCTTCGGCAATGGCGCGCACACCGTTGCGGTTTACCTGCACCGGCAGGGCGTGGCTGCTATCGGTAATCAGCAATACCCGGCTGCTGTTGCTGTGAACCTCCACCACTTGCCCCATCAAGCCAAACGCATCCAACACCGCCTGCCCGCGGTAGACGCCATCACGGCGGCCACGGTCGATCATAACGGTGTGGGTTAACGGGTCGGGGGAAATACCGATAAGCTCGGAAATCAGGACTTTGTCCTGGAGCATATCGCTGGAGTTGAGCAATCGCCGCAGACGCACATTCTCCGCCGCCAGGGCGGCCATTTGTTGCAGCCGGCGTTGATGAATCAGCAGCTCGGTTCTCAGTGCTTCGTTTTCCGCCTGCAAATTGGCTCGGGATCTGAAAGTGTCCTGCCCCCAATCCTCCAAGCGTTGCGGTATGTTGGTCACCCAGTAAAAGGGGGTCGCCACAGTGCCCAGCTGGGCGCGCACTGGCGCCAGCCAATCTGTGTAAATGCTAACGAGAATGAGGGCAACCGCCGCCAAGCTAAATATCAGAGCACGGGAGGCGACGGCGGGACCCTTGGTGAACAGCGTTTTAATGGCAAGCTCCCACGCTCAGCGTTATTGCACGGCTTTTAGGAGGACAACAAGTCGATGTTGCGCTTATCCATCATCTCCATGGCCAGGCCACCGCCTCGGGCGACGCACGTGAGCGGATCCTCCGCAACAATAAACGGCAGGCCGGTTTCGTTGGACAGCAGTCGATCAATGTCGCGCAGCAAGGCGCCACCGCCCGTCAGCACTACACCGCTCTCGGCAATGTCCGACGCCAATTCCGGCGGAGACTGCTCCAGAGCACTCTTAACCGCCTGGACGATACCCGCCAGTGGCTCTTGTAGGGCTTCTAAAATTTCATCGCTGTTGAGGGTAAAACTGCGCGGCACACCTTCAGCCAAATTGCGACCACGTACATCGATCTCTCTCACTTCGCTGCCCGCGTAAGCGCAACCCACTTCCTGCTTAATCCGTTCGGCGGTGGCATCACCGATAATGCTGCCGTAATGACGGCGCACATAATTTACGATTGCCTCGTCAAAGCGGTCACCACCAATGCGTACGGAATCCGAATAGACTACCCCATTAAGAGAGATGACGGCGATCTCAGTGGTACCACCACCGATATCCACCACCATGGAACCACTGGCTTCAGAAACCTTCAAGCCCGCACCAATGGCCGCGGCCATAGGCTCTTCAATCAAACGCACCTCACGTGCGCCGGCGCCCATGGCCGACTCGCGAATGGCGCGCTTTTCAACTTCGGTAGAAAGACAGGGTACGCTGATCAGCACACGTGGACTGGGCTGAAACCAACTGGCTTCATGCACTTTCTTAATGAAATGCTGAAGCATTTTTTCGGTGACCTGGAAATCGGCAATAACACCGTCCTTCAAAGGACGAATCGCCGTGATGTTGCCCGGAGTACGACCCAGCATGCGCTTGGCCTCAGTGCCTACCGCCTCCACAATCTTGTGGCCTTGATGATGGCGAATGGCCACCACCGAGGGTTCATTTAGGACAATGCCCCGGCCCCGAACGTAAATCAGTGTGTTTGCGGTACCTAAATCGATGGAAAGGTCGTTGGAAAAAGCTCCACGGAGGTGTTTTAACATGTGGTGACGAAGCCCTGTATTGTTCTAATGTGATCACAGCGAGGCGTACCGAATTGCCATAGGTGCTGCAAAAGAGATAATCGATGTAGCTTGGCAGCGCCAAGCCGCCTGGAAACAACCCAATAAGCCACTAAATAAATAAAAAGTATAGCGGCAAAATTCCTTTAGCGCTGACTGATCCTTCTCAGAGTCCGCTCGGCGGACCCCGAGGTGCACGCTTGGACCGGAGATCGCCCAGTAAATTCGCTCAATATTGCAACGTATTTCTCTTCCTGAGCTGAAAATTGGGAAAAATCGGGGATTATCCAGCCACCAGGAGGGAGGCGCCATATAGATGAGGGCACTCTATCAACGGCGGGGATTTAGGGCAAGGCACAAATGTGGTAACTTTAGCGGTTTAACCCACATACATCGGCCCCAAGCCGAGCAGTATCCCCGATTTGAATTTGGAGCCCTCGCTGATGGCCACTGTAGAACCTTCCGATATCGCCAAACTGGCCCAATTGGCGCGCATTGCCGTTTCCGAGCAACAATCTGGCGAAGTGGCCAGTCGCATCACCGAAGTACTCAATTTGGTGGATCAATTGCAAGCCGCCGACACCCGCGACGTCGAGCCCATGGCGCACCCTCTGGATGCGGTGCAACGGCTGCGTGCCGATCAAGTCACCGAACAGAATCGGCGCGAGGCGTTTCAGGCCATTGCGCCCGCCGTTGAAGATGGCCTTTACCTGGTTCCCAGGGTCATCGAAGAATAACCTCAATTGTGATTTCTGGGCCCGCATGCCCGCCCCTATCTAAGGACACTTTTTCCCATGCATGACCAGACCATGGCCCAACTCGCACTAGGGTTGAAACGCCGAGATTTTTCCAGCGTCGAACTGACTCAACATTACCTGGAGCGAATCCAGCGCCTGGATGCCACCTACAACAGTTTCATCACGATAACTGAACAACAGGCATTGCAGCAGGCCGAGGAAGCCGACCGCCGACTGGCCCAGGGCGACGCGCCTACCTTGTGCGGCATACCCATCGCCCACAAAGACTTGTTTTGCACCGATGGCGTTCGCACCAGCTGCGGCTCGAAAATGCTCGACAACTTCGTGCCCCCTTACAGCGCTACCATTGTGGAAAACCTGCAAGCGGCTGGGGCAGTCATGCTGGGCAAAACCAATATGGACGAGTTCGCCATGGGCTCCTCCAATGAAACCAGCTACTACGGGCCGGTAAAAAACCCCTGGGCCATCGACTGTGTCCCCGGCGGATCCTCCGGTGGTTCCGCCGCCGCTGTGGCCGCGCAACTGGCCGCTGGTGCTACTGCCAGTGACACGGGCGGCTCCATTCGCCAGCCCGCGGCACTGTGTGGATTGACCGGTCTGAAGCCCACCTACGGACGCGTGTCCCGCTGGGGCATGATCGCCTTTGCATCCAGTCTGGATCAGGCCGGTACACTGACCCGCACCGCCGAAGACTCGGCACTGATGCTCAATGCCATGGCCAGCTTCGATACACTGGATTCCACTTGTGTTGACCAGCCGCTGGAAGATTACACCGCGAATTTGAATCAGCCTCTGAAGGGTTTGAAGATCGGTGTACCGAAAGAATACTTCAGCGAGGGCTTGCACCCGGAGACAGGCGCAGCCGTGGAAGCGGCGATCAAAGTGTACGAGGGCCTGGGTGCCAGCGTGCAAGAGATCAGCCTGCCCCACTCCCATTTAGCGGTACCGGCCTATTACGTCATCGCCCCGGCCGAGTGTTCCGCCAACCTGTCTCGCTTCGACGGTGTGCGCTACGGCTACCGGTGCGAAACCCCCAAAGACCTTATGGACCTGTACCAGCGCTCGCGCAGCGAAGCGTTCGGGGATGAAGTGAAACGCCGCATTTTGGTGGGCGCCTATGCACTCTCCGCCGGTTACTACGATGCCTATTACAGCAAAGCCCAGAAAGTGCGCCGACTCATTAAACAAGACTTTGTGGACGCCTTTACTCAAGTGGATGTGATTATGGGTCCCACCTCGCCTTCACCGGCGTTTGCCTTCGGTGCCAAAACCAAAGACCCGGTGGCCATGTACCTGGAAGATATTTACACCATCGCCACCAACTTGGCGGGCTTGCCCGGGCTGTCGATTCCCTGCGGCCTGGTGGAAAACAAACCCGTTGGTTTGCAGTTGATTGGCAATTACTTTGCTGAAGGGCGGCTGTTGAACATTGCCCACCAGTTCCAGCAGACAACGGATTTCCACACGCGCTCCGCGCCAGGTATTGAATGACGCGTTGCCAGTAAGCCCCGAACCGGGCCACTGAAACCACTACTCAAGGTTTATGACAAAGATGGAATGGGAAACAGTAATCGGGCTGGAAGTACACGTACAACTGGCCACCAAAACCAAAATATTCTCCGGCGCCAGCACCGCCTACGGCGCAGCGCCCAACACCCAAGCGTGCGCCATTGACCTGGCCATGCCGGGCACGCTGCCTGTGGCCAACGAAGCCGCGTTTCGCTACGCGGTGATGTTCGGTTTGGCCGTGCATGCGGAAATCGGCAAACGCTCCGTGTTCGAGCGCAAGAACTATTTCTACCCGGATCTTCCCAAAGGCTATCAAACCACCCAGTTGGCCGAGCCGATTGTTGGCCCGGGTTATGTGGACTTGGAACTCTCTGAAGGCCGAACCAAGCGAGTCCGCATTCACCACGCGCACTTGGAAGAAGATGCAGGTAAATCCCTGCACGAAGACTACCACGGCATGAGCGGCATCGACCTGAACCGCGCCGGCACCCCGCTGATAGAAGTGGTCACCGAACCGGACATGCGCAGCGCCGAAGAAGCGGTAGCCTTCGCCAAGAAACTGCACAACATCGCCACCTCTTTGGAAATCTGTGACGGCGATATGTCTCAGGGCTCCATGCGCTTTGACGTCAACATCTCCGTTCGCCCCAAAGGCCAGGAAACGTTGGGTACGCGTACCGAAACCAAAAACCTCAACTCCTTCCGTTTTATGGAAGAAGCCATTGCGCTGGAAGTGGAACGGCAGATCGACGTATTGGAAGACGGTGGCAAAATTGTCCAGGAGACTCGTCTCTACAACGGCGAAACCAAAGTGGCCCGTTCCATGCGCACCAAGGAAGACTCGGATGACTATCGGTACTTCCCCTGCCCGGACCTGCTGCCGGTCATCCTCGACGATCAGTACATCAACGAAGTGCGTCAACAAATGCCCGAGCTTCCGGAAGCGCGCCGTGAACGTTTCGTGGCTGACTATGGCTTGACCGAATACGACGCCACGCAACTGACCGCGGAACGTGCCGTGGCTGACTACTTTGAAGCCACCGTGAAAGCTTGCGGTGAAGCGAAATTGGCAGCCAACTGGATTATGGCTGACTTGTCCGCTTACCTGAACAAAGAAGAGCTAAGCATCACGCAATCCAAGGTCACGCCGATTCAGTTGGCCGGGCTGATCACGCGACTGACCGACGGCACCCTGTCCAGCAAAATTGCCAAACAAGTCTTCGAAGCTATGACCCTTGGCGAGGGTGACGCCGACACCATCATTGAAGCCCGCGGCCTCAAACAGGTATCGGACACCGGCGCCCTGGAAAAACTGGTGGACGAGGTTATCGCCAACAACACCAAACAGGTGGACAACTACCGAAGTGCCGACGAGGCGAAGCGGCCTAAAATGTTGGGCTTCTTCGTCGGCCAGATCATGAAGGCCAGCAAGGGGCAGGCAAACCCTCAGGCAGTGAATGATATTTTGAAAAAGAAACTGGAAGGTTAAAAAAACCGAAGGAAAGGATAGGCAGGGTTTTGAGACCACCGGAGGCAAAGCGCGATGGGAAGCGTACAGGTAACATCCATGTGCACAGCCCTGCGGACTGCCTTCAACTTTGCGATACCAAATGGTGACGTCCTTTCAGGCAACACAGTAGAGGAAAGAGTCTCCAGCGTTTTGAGACCCTCGGAGGCAGGAAGCCGACGCGGAGCGTACATGGACGACTCGCAGGGAAGCGAGGAGTGCCCCGAAGCGCCGGGAGCGCGTAGGGGCCGTTATATACAGCGTGTCTCACAACGCAGGGTACCCTTTCCTGAACTAGCTACATCGCTGCGTCTAAAACCAATTTATTGAGAATGCAACATGAGCCAACGTAAAGATAAAGAAAAAGTCATCGGCGAAACCTTTGACGACGAACGCATCAAAAGCTTTCTGACCTATCCCGCGCCCGAAGGAGTTAGCCAGGACTTCCACGTACTGGAAAAAGCTTACCGTGGCATGCGCGAGGAAAACTTCAACACCTTCGTACAATTTTTTCTGGACGCGGGCTATGACCTCAACGCCCCCGGACCCGACGGAAAGACCTTCCTGCAAACCATAAAAGATCACCGCATCGCGGGCGATTACATTCAAACCCTGGAAAACGCGGGCGCCAAGTAAAGCCCATGAGCCAACGCCGCCTAAGCGCCAGCCTGACAACGACATTCGTTCTGGCGGCGCTTATGCTCGTTTTGGGCCTGATGCCATTCTGGAGCGTACCCGCGCTGGAATTTAACCGCACCCTCATTACCGAGGGCCAATGGTGGCGTCTGCTCACCGGCCACTGGGTGCACTATGGTGTTTACCATTTAGCCATGAACGCTTTTGCGTTTGTGCTCTGCGGCTACATTCTGCTGCGGCACCTGCCCCTCAGCCACTACTCGCTACTGACCTTGACCTGCCTCTTGGGCGTAGGTGCCGGACTCTATTGGCTCAGCCCAGAGCTGCACTACTACGCCGGGCTCTCCGGCGCCCTACACGGCCTGTTAGTCGCAGGCGTTTTGTTGTCTTTTAAAGATGCACCCTGGATCGCTGCCGCTGTTTTGGTAGTCCTCTCCGCTAAACTGATTCAAGAGCAAGGCGCGAGCTTCGACCCTGAGCATCCACTACTGCCAGTGCCTGTGGCCGTAGACGCGCATTTGTACGGCGCCGTGATTGGCTTTGTATGGGGCGTCTCAGTGCACATCTTTCGACAGCTGAAGCTGCGCGCCCACTGAACACCCACTCCTGCGCGCATTCATTTGGCTTCTAGCTACATACCCCTTTGGAATTTTCCATCGCTCCGGTGTCAACAATTGATAGAGACAGCTTCAACACCAGGATTATGCGGAACCAAATGGGTACTGCATAAATAAATGGGTAGTGTGTATTAGGAGGTCCACCAATGACGCACCGTGAATATGAAGAGTACCCCGACGATCCGATTGACGAAACGGATGATGAGTACCCCGCCGAGTTCGATGAGCTTTTTTTCGACGACGATGACGAGCCGACAGAGGGCATTGGCGAAACGTTGCCCAAAAACAAACTTGAACGCGACCAGCCACCAACGCAGGCTCGCGAAGCAGGCCTGACCGGAGGAGCCATACCCGCGGATCAAACCACCCAAGACGATCTCTCCCCCGAAACACTGATCAGCGAGGATGGCAGCCGTTCACCCAGGGAACCAGACGGCGAGGATAGCGCCGCCGATCAAAGGTTAGCCGAGGCTAGCGCCGATGAAATCGGAGCCGGCTCCGGCTTAGATGAAGCCGAATTGGCCCGCGCTCGCCCCCTGGATGGCCAGCCTTGGGATGGTGACAACGCCGAACCCCTGGCACCTGAGCCTACCGTTAATAAATAGTTTCCCGATGCACTCCAGAAACAGGGCAAAACCAACGAAGACGAATAGACGAAAGCCGTTGCACGTTTAAGCGTTTTTATCTGCAGCAGGCTGGCCAGCGTGGGGCAATTATGGAAGGCTACTAGAAAATAGCTGCGTGCACGGCTACCCGCATCCCGTCGGTTAAAAGGAGTCTGACATGTTCCTAACGGAGTTGAAGCGTCAACTGATCGGAGTGAAACATCGCATTAAAGACGACAGCCTGTCACTGGTGGCGGCAGGCGTCGCTTTTTACATCTTTCTGTCAATTTTCCCCGCGCTGGCCAGCGTTATTTCAATCTACGGCTTGATATCCGACCCACAAACGGTGGAAAACCATGTCACCGCCATGGAAAATTTTATGCCAGAGGAAGTCATGGGCATTGTATCGGAACGGCTAACCACGCTGGCGGAAACAGGAGGCGGCTCCCTGACCTTTGGCGTCGCCATAGGGATACTCGTCTCGCTATGGAGCGCCAACAAAGCCATGAAAGCTGTAGCCAAAGCCTTGAACATCGCCTATGACACCAAGGAGAGGCGCGGTTTTATCAAGTTCCACTTGGTGACCCTAGGGCTTACGCTCTTCTCTACCGTCGCATTCATTGTCGCCATCACCGTAGTGGTGGCCATGCCGCTGTTCGTGAGCGTGTTTTTAACGCGGCAAGTGGAGCTTCTGGCAACCTTGTTAAGTTGGACGCTGTATTTAGGTTTACTGGTTGGCATGTATTTAATCGTCTACAGTGTGGCACCGGATCGAAATCGTGAGAGTTGGAAGGAACTACTACCAGGTGCAATTGTGTCGGCCTTTCTGTTTGTCATTGCCTCCACAGCGTTTTCCTTTTATGCCTCAAATTTTGGTGAATTTGAGCAGGAATACGGTGCATTGGGCGCAGTGGTGGCAACCATGATATGGTTGTTCATCGGCGCATTTATATTTCTGGTTGGTGCAGAACTCAATGCCGAACGCATTCAACGCTATAACGATAGAAAACCCGTCAAAGGCCTTGACGACAGCTCTTAGGCTGCGTTTACTACGGGTAAATACTAAGACAAGGGAGAGAATTATGACAATGATACGACGCTTGGCCTGCCAAGTTGGTGTAGCCACTCTGGCACTGAGTATCCTGGGTTGCGCTGAAAATGACGCTGAGGACATGGAACCTAGGACGATAGTGGTGGATATCCGCAACGCCAAGGATCTGACACAAACCCTCGGCACAGTCACACTTATGGAAGACGTTCCGATGGGTTTGGTGGCTGTATTTGATATTGACTCTAATGATGTCATCCCGCCAGGCCCCAGGGCTATTCATATCCATGAAAACCCAAGCTGTGCGATAGCACCCACGCAAGAAGGTGGTGATCCCGTTCCAGCAGGCGCTGCAGGCGGTCACTTTAATCCTTTGCATGTTGGACACGGGGAAGATGATGGCCCTCATGTTGGCGACAGCGATGCGTACAACTATGAGTTTGACTCCGATGGTAGCTTCAGCGGAACTGTACGCTTTTCTCAAGCCAGCTTTTCCGGAGAGACTTCGGTATTTCAAGGCGGCGGCACGTCTATTGTCATCCATTCCGGAACCGACGATATGCGTAGCAACCCGGCTGGTGATGCCGGCCCACGCGCTGCCTGCGGGGTAATTTCCGCCGAAGAGCAACAGGACTAACGTTCTGTAATTACAGAGTGCTGATGGTCCGAACTTTTAGCCGCTCCAGTACGTGTCGCGCTTGCTGGAGCTGGCTGGCACTTAACGTGTGAGCGGCTACCACTGTCTTGCCTTCTTGCAGCGCCGCTTGGGAGGCCACCAGATATTGAGCATGGTCCGGGCGTAGCATCGCCAGCGCGCTCAACAAAACCCCCGAGAGCGCCCCTCCAATCACGAACAAACTTATGCTCACTAACCAGCGCTGAAACGCAAACTCAGCGCCCATCAGCAGAAATAGCAAATACACCGCGAGCCCGAGCAGAGCTCCGATTCCGCCCAGCCAGAGTTGATAACGTATCATCAGAGACCAGTCGGGCGCCAAGTCCGCATCGGGATGGCGCTCGCCAGGCCGTACGACGAACACCTGATCGTAACTCAAGCTGGTACCTTTTCGTAATGACTCCAGAGCATGATCAGCATCCACATCCGTGCGGCAAATGCCCGCCACCTTGTGATTAAATAATTCCGCGATCATTCCCATAGGGTCTTTCATACTTCCCCCCCAGTACTGACGCAGTGCATCTCTCAGCCGAACCCCACAGGGGTTTCAAACCCCTCGGGCTTTACCGCCAGCAGCGAACACTGCAACTGGTTAATGATGGCTTCGGCGGTATTGCCAATCAACAAACCCGCGATACCTGTGCGGGCAACAGTGCCCATTACCACCAAATCCGCCGCCTGCTGGCGAGCCATAGCCGGAATTTCCTTATCGGCCCGTCCACGCACCAGATGAAGTTTGGGGGAAAGCGCTTGACTGTCGTCCCGACCTAAAAATGTTTTTACCTGTTCTCCGAGCTCTTGCAACCCCGACTCATGGGTGGCGGCGATGTTCTCCACCACCGAGGGTTGTTCCGGCTCTTCACTCCACAGACGCAGGTTAATTTCACCCGGAGCGCTCCAGGCATGCACAATGTGCAACTCCGCTTCATCCGCCGAGGCTTGCAGTGCCGCGAGCCGTAATATCGCTCCGTTGAGCTGATCCTCGACAGGGTCGGGATTCTCAGGATCAAAGTCGACGGCAGCCAGCACACGGCTGTAATTGGCCTTTTCTCCAGGATGAGTCAGCCACACAGGGCAGGGACATTTACGCAATAAGTGCATATCGTCGCTACCAAATACGCGTTCCAGGATGCCGGGATTTTCCGCCGGCTTAATGACCAGGTCATAACCATTGCGCATCACCGCGCGGATAATTTCCAAAAAGCTGGTACCGGCCAGAACCTCTGATTGAAAGGTTAGCTGCTCTTGGTAGGGCTCCACAAATTCTCGCAATGCCCGTCGTCGCTCGTCGGTCACTTCCAGCAGTGCTTCACCCATAGAGGGGCCGCTATCAGGCGTCCAGCCTCCGATCATCACCCTGGGGATCACATCCACGACGGACAGTTTGGCCCGGTGTTCTTGCGCCAGAGTAATGGCACGCGCCAACGTTGGCGCACTCTCTTCATGCCCTGGGGTTACAACACACACGATGTTTTCGAATAAACGCATTTTGCTTTCCTCCAGTCGCCATGGCGGATCATCCTGCCCGATCCCGTGAGGTCAGCAGCTCGGGCCTGCTCGCCCGGCCCAATCAGCTCTGTCTGTAAGAGTACCTTAATTTCGGTGGGGTTTTCGCGTATCCTTCAATAGCAGATCGTCATAACCAATGGGCTGCTGAAAGCCAAAGCAACTAGCCTTTGAAAAACCGTTTGACCTTGGTATGTTGCCGATTATGCGTGGCGGGCCGCGTCAGCTCAGCGCCCAAGTTTTGATCGCAAATCTTTGTGCGATCTATCATTATCAACAGCCTGTAAGCTCGCCGAAAGGAGTATTCATGGGTAGAACCGCCCTGGGCATGTCTTCACTTATTGTCAGCATAATTTTGCTGGTCAGCGGCAATGCCTTTTTGACCAGTGTGCTCGGCCTCCGCCTGAGCATTGATGAGTTCAGCTCCGGGGTGATCGGCTGGATTTTGGTGTTCTATTCATTCGGCTTTGTTGCTGGCTCCTTGTACGCCAACCGGATTATCAACAAGGTCGGTCATATTCGGGCCTTCGCGGTGTTTGCCGCCGTCCTGGCGGCAGTGATTTTGGTACATCCGCTGGCAGTGGAAATCTCCTTGTGGGCTCTGCTTAGAGCACTGGCGGGTTTCGTGATGGCCGGCCTGATGATCGTGGTGGAAAGCTGGTTCAGCAGCAAAGCCAACAACCAGAACCGAGCCAGCTTATTCGCGGTGTACCAAGTGATTTTTTTCCTGTCCACGGCAGGTGGACAAGTGTTAATTCGAGTTGCCGACCCCGCCGGGTTTATACCGTTCTCTCTGGCCGCCATACTGGTGGTACTGGCGGTGGTGCCGCTCTCTATGACCAAGCGGGAGTCCCCCACCATTGAGCCCAGTGAGCGAATGTCCTTGCGGCGACTGTACAGAGTCTCCCCTGCCGGGGCCCTGGGTGCTCTGGTGGGGGGGATACTGATTACTTCCTTCTACACCATGGGTCCGGTATTCGGGAACCAGATAGGGTTGGACGTGGGGGAAATTTCCAACTTTATGGTCGCCGCCATTATTGCCGCCATGTTACTGGCCTGGCCCGTGGGCCGGCTGTGCGATCACTTTGATCGCAATCGCATCATGCTCGCCATGTCTTGTGTGGCTGGTGTCGCTAGTTTGTCCGCCGCACTGGTTGGAGGCTTCAGTATGCCGCTGTTGGTTTTTTCGGTCGGTGTTTTTATTGGCATTAGCGCGACCCTTTACCCCATCGCTGTTGCCATCACCAATGATTTGATGGAAAGCCACCAAATCACCGCTGCCAGCACCGCCTTACTCTTAAGCTACGGCGTGGGTAGCTGTGTTGGGCCACTGCTTAGTGCTGCGTTTATGGATGTACTGGGACCGCGCGGGTTGTTTGTCAGCAACGCGGTGGTCCTGGGCGGGTTAATCGCTTTTTTAACGGTTGGCCGTGCGAAGCCCACGGTGGCGGTCGCCGATCAGGAACAATTTATTACCATTACTCCAGAGGCCACCTTAGGTTTGGCTGAATTGGATCCGCGCGCACCCGACATCGAAGATATCAACTCGCCGAGCGAACCACGCCCGGCGCCTTAGCCGCTCACACATCAGGCTTTTTCGTAGACGTAAAAGTCTGCAAAGGAGCCTTTTTTGTAGTTTCCACGGTAGGGGTATTTGTTCGGGATGTGTTCTTGGAGTTGCCACTGCGGCAGCTCTGACTCCACCCAACGGGTGAATTTTCGGTGACGCACATGCGGGCCAACCTGCCGCTCCGGGTCGTCAAAGTTGCTGGCGTAAATAATGACATAGCGCTGCGCGGCGGCGAACAGAGTCCGCATATACTCGGTAAACACCTCATCCTCGACCAAGTGGTAGATCACGTCTAATGACAACGTTAGATCCGCACTTTCCTGAGCATAGTCGCTCAAGGGTAAAAACTCTTTTGTGTCATCGGAACGAAACAGCTCGCGGCACAAATCAACCGCGGTTGGGCTGACGTCTATGCCCAAATAGCGTGGATACTCGGCCAGCAAGAGCTGATTGCCATCACCACACCCAAACTCGATAACACTTTCAATGGCTTGTTTCGAAACAAAGCGATTAAGCACCTCGGCTTTGAACTCCGCAAACTTTCGATAGGAACCAGCGCCTGAGTGGCCACCTAAAGCGTAGCGCTGCTCCCAATAATCCTGTGAGCTGGTAAAGTGAGGGGAATGATTCGAGCCTCTGAAGGCGCGGCGTAATAGGCGGCTAAATTTGCCGGTGGAAGGCACGGTGTGAGTTCGTCCAAACACAAACACATCCTCTGTCGCGTTGGGTGAAAAGGCTACGGGGGTAGCCTAATAGTTTAGCTAAAGACAAAGTCATCCGAGACTGACCCGCGAAGCTAACTGATAGTAGCAACCACGGTGTCAAAAATACAAGCCGTGAACCACACAACGACAAGTTGCTGGACTCACAAGCGCGGGAATTTAACAGCTTCCCTCAGGATGGTCGGCGAGGACTTCTCCTGGCACCGCCACCCGAGCGCGACCCACTTGAACGCGAGCCTCCAGAGCGGGGACCACTGGAACGCTGTCGGGATGACGGCTTAAGGGGCGGCGTTTCCGCGAGCAGTTCCTCAGGGGGTTGTGTGCACTTGATGGGCTCTCCCAGCAACTTACCAATGGGCTCCAGCAGGAAGGCGTCGTCTTCGCAGGCGAAACTGACCGAGGTTCCCAATTTACCGGCCCGGCCAGTTCTTCCGATACGGTGCACATAGTCTTCGGGCTCTTCAGGCAGGGTGAAATTCACTACGTGGCTGATACCGCTGATATGTATACCCCTGCCGGCCACGTCGGTGGCTACCAGTACTTTTAACGTACCGTTCTTGAAAGCTTCAAGCGTGGCTACGCGTTTGTTCTGAGGGATTTCGCCGGACAACAATCCGGCCTTCACGTCGTGCCGCTCCAGCTTATCTTGCAAATCCCGACACTGGTCGCGTCGATTGGCGAAGACAATCAAGCTCTCGACATCCTCATGGCGAATCAGATTGTATAAAAGCGTGTACTTTTCTTCAGTGGAAACCAAGTACACCCGCTGGGTTACGGTATCCGTCGCCACGCTCTCCGGTTCGATTTCAATGGTCGTGGGTTCGTGAGTCCACTGCTCCACCAACCGTTGCACTTCGTCGGTAAACGTGGCGGAGAAAAACAGTGTTTGTCGATCTTCCCGCTTCGGCGTTTGCCGAACGATTTGCCGCACCTGCGGAATAAACCCCATATCCAACATTCGATCGGCTTCGTCAATGACGAGTATTTCCAACTGATCCAGATACACATCCTGCTTGCGGCAGAAATCCAGCAAGCGGCCGGGGGTGGCTACCAGAATGTCGACCAAGGTGTCGTGCAAGCGATGTTGTTGCTTGCTGTAATCCATACCGCCCACAAGTGTGTGGATTTTCAGATCCGTGTATTTGCACAGCAGCTTGGCATCCTCGGCGATTTGCATAACCAACTCGCGCGTGGGAGCAATGATCAGCGCCCGAGCTTCGCCCGCATAGCGCTGTTCCGGAATGGGGTTTTTTAGCAAGTCATCAATGATGGCGGTGAGAAACGCGGCAGTTTTACCGGTACCCGTCTGTGCCTTGCCCACAACGTCGCGCCCCTGCAGGGCCAAGGGTAGAGATTGCGCCTGAATGGGCGAGCAGTACTCGAACTTCAGGTCGGCAATGGCGTGCATTAAGCTGGTTTCCAGCCCCATGTCATGAAAGCGCGTTTTGCCGGGGACTTCCGGCACGGGGAATTGGGAAATATCCCAGGGGGCTTGTTTGGCGCCGCTGTTGCGCCTGCGGTTGCGACCACCGCGTGAACGGGTGCGCGAGCGCGGAGACTTGTCTGGTTGAGCGCCGATTTCCGGCTCGCTCTTGGCGCCGTTTGAGGCGTTGCGAGGCCGCGTTGCAGTCTTTTCTTTCTGGCTCCGCCCTTGGGACGGGGCGTCGGAATCGCTCCCGGCAGCGTTGTTTCCCGTTAGTCTATTAAGGAGTTTGCCAATCAAAATGATTACCTGTTGAACAAAATGTGGGCGGATTATACACGAAACGGGCGAACATCTCCCAATCCGGGGCTGGGTCAGGGCGGCCGCCTGGGGTACTATTATGGCCCATCACCAATCAAGCACGGAGCCCCCGTCCACCTATAGGAGAACACTGTGACGACTCGAGTTCGCTATCTGCAACATGTGCCCTTCGAGGGCTTGGGAAGTATGTTGGATGACTTTCATCGCAGAGGGTGGAGCACAGAAGCTACCCGTTGGTATAAAGGCGAAAGCGCCCCCGAGCTGGACAGTTTCGACTGGTTGGTGATTATGGGCGGCCCCATGAATGTGGACGACGAGACCTCCTATCCCTGGCTGAAAGCCGAAAAAGCTCTCATTCACGGCGCTATCGATGCGGGTAAAGTCGTTATCGGTATCTGTCTTGGGGCGCAGCTTATCGCCAGAGCCCTGGGTGCCAAAGTGGAGCCCATGGGCTATAAGGAAATTGGCTGGTTTCCCGTACGGCGACAGCCCGCGGCGGACAACTCAATACTTACGTCGATCCTGCCTGATCAGTTTGACGCCTTTCATTGGCACGGGGACAGCTTTGAACTGCCGCCGGGTGCTCAACTATTGCTCAGCAGCGAAGCCTGTCAAAATCAAGCGTTCTGCCTCGATGATCGGGTGTTTGGCTTTCAGTGCCACCTGGAAACGACGCCTCAACTGGCACAAGCCATTCTGGAAAATTGCGGGGATGAACTGGACGGCTCTCACTACGTCCAGAGCCCGGAAGACATCAGCGCCCTGCCCGCGTATTTTGCCGGACCAAACCAAGTGCTAAGCCAAGTGGTTGACGCCATCGTGGCCAGTCAGCAAAAAACCCGTCGTCGGGAGCCGGTGCAGCAAAGCTGACCGGCTCCGACGCCTGCTGCTAGCCCTTTTACTAGCCCTTATCGGTAACAGCGCCCTCTGATGCTGAACACACGGTGCGCGCAAACTTGGCCAGGACGCCACGCGTGTACCGAGGCTCAGGCGGCTGCCAGCGGGATTTACGCTGCTGCATTTCCTCATCACTGATGTCCAGTGTGATTTGATTGGCTTCGGCGTCAATAATGATGGTATCGCCATCTTCAACCAGCGCAATGGGGCCACCCTCAGCCGCTTCAGGCGTAACGTGGCCCACCACGAAGCCATGGCTGCCGCCGGAGAAGCGGCCATCGGTTATCAACGCCACGGAACTGCCCAAGCCCTTGCCGATAATGGCCGATGTGGGGCTGAGCATCTCGCGCATACCCGGCCCGCCCTTTGGCCCCTCGTAGCGGATCACGAGCACGTCGCCGGCTTGCACAGTGCCGTCGAGGATGTTGTCCAGTGTCTCTTCTTCCGAGTGGAACACTCGGGCACGCCCGGTGAAGTGGGTACCCTCTTTGCCAGTAATTTTTGCTACTGCGCCCGTGGGCGCCAGATTGCCGTACAGAATCCGCAGGTGGCTGTCTTTTTTGATCGGCTGGTTGAGCGCGCGGATGATGTCCTGACCGTCGGGGTAAGGCTGCACACTGGCCAGGTTTTCCGCCAGGGTCTTGCCGGTGACGGTCATACAGTCGCCGTGCAGCAAGCCGGCCTCCAAAAGCATCTTCATCAGCGGTTGAATGCCGCCGATGGCTACCAGCTCGGACATCATGTACTGACCGCTGGGGCGCAAATCCGCCACCACGGGCACACGCTTACCGATGCGCACGAAGTCGTCCAACGTCAGCTCCACGTCAATCGTGTAGGCCATGGCCAGCAAGTGCAAAACAGCGTTGGTGGAACCACCCAAAGCGATCACCACGGTGATGGCGTTTTCGAATGCTTCCCGAGTCATGATATCGCTGGGCTTGATGTCTTTTTCCAACAGCTCCAAAACCGCCGCGCCAGCCGCGCGACAATCGACTAATTTGCTGTCGGAAATCGCATCCTGCGCGGAGCTGCCGGGCAAACTCATGCCCATAGCCTCAATGGCCGAGGCCATGGTGTTGGCGGTATACATGCCGCCGCACGAGCCTGGTCCGGGAATGGCGGTCTCTTCAACCTGTTTCACTTCAATCAGCGACATATCGCCTTTGGCGTGCGCGCCTACGGCCTCAAAGACAGAGATAATGTCGGTGTGGTTGGCGCCGGGGCGAATGGTGCCGCCATACACAAACACCGACGGCCGATTCAAGCGCGCCAGCCCCATAATGCAACCGGGCATATTTTTATCGCAACCGCCGATGGCCACCAGGCCGTCAAACCCTTCGCAGCCCGCCACGGTCTCAATGGAGTCGGCGATCACTTCCCGGGACACCAGAGAATATTTCATGCCCTCTGTACCATTGGCGATGCCATCAGAGATGGTAATGGTATTGAAGATCATGCTCTTGCCGCCCGCTTCGTCGGCGCCGCGACCGGCGTCCACCGCCAGGCCATCGATGTGCATGTTGCACGGGGTGAGGGTGCTCCAGGTCGAGGCAATACCCACCTGCGGTTTTTTAAAGTCCTCATCGTCGAAGCCGACGGCGCGCAACATGGCGCGGCCGGGTGCTTTGCTTAAGCCGTCAACAACTTGGCTGGAATAGCGGCGGCGATGGTCTTTACTCATGGGTATGATCCTTACTGGTGTGCGCTTGCATTTTCAAAACGGCGCGCGGCAAGATGTGCGAACGGGCCATCAGTGTGATTCAATCAGGACTGCATATTGCGCGACTGATGCATTTTTGGCAACACCCAACGCCTAGAGTAATAGAGCCGCGACTGAGCTGAGTGGTTATTCTTTGGAGGTTTATGATCGAGCATTCGGACAACGTCATTTTTATCGGAAGTTTGGCGAGTCTCCTGGCGAGTCTGGGCACCATTGTAGGGGCGGTACTCATCTGGACGGTGAAGGCACTCTCGGTGCGCGCACAGGACATGCTTTTGAGCTCGGCGGCCGGCGTTATGCTGGCGGCGTCCGTGTTCTCACTGCTGCTGCCCGGCATAGCGCACGGCGAAGCTCAGGGCTTGGGCGCTGGCGGTGCTGCGACAGTGGTTTCCCTAGGCATGCTCCTGGGAGCGGCGGTGTTGGCTCTTATTCACGCATTCACGCCCCACCAGCATTTTTTTAAAGGGCGCGAGGGAAAAGACTCCAAGCGAATTGGGGGAATTTGGTTATTTGTGATCGCCATAGCTCTGCATAATTTTCCCGAAGGTATGGCCGTCGGGGTGGGCTTCGCCGGAGGGGAAGTTTCTAGTGGTATTCCATTAGCGGTAGGTATTTTCCTGCAAAATATTCCCGAGGGGCTGGCCGTTGCAGTGGCGCTTTATTCCATCGGCTATTCTCGCCTGTTCGGATTTGCGGTGGCGGCTGGGACGGGTTTTATCGAACCTGTGGGCGGCTTGTTTGGTGCTACCCTGGTGTCCATCGCCACACCCATACTACCTTGGATTCTTGGCGGCGCGGCGGGCGCCATGATCTTCATTATCAGCAACGAGATTATTCCCGAAACTCACAAGGACGGCCACGAGCACGCCGCCACATTTTCATTGATGGCAGGCTTTGGCTTGATGATGATTCTGGATACGGCGTTGGCTTAGCTTTTAACCCGGCAAGCGTCGTTGCCGGGTTAAAAGAGCGGGACGCGCCAACCATGGGGGCAGTCTGCACCGCGAACGTCACCGCACGCCTCAGCAGTCCTCCTGTAGCCAGCGTCCTTCCTGACGGAGATTTAGCGTCACTGGCTTACCCTCCATATCCGTTTCCAGCTGGAAGTCTCCGGTGTAGTGCTCATCACTGTGCATCACCATTTCACCGCGCCCGCGTTCACCGTCTGGGCAGGCAAACTCCATTTCAATGCGTTCGTCACTCTGGGTGATGATGTTCTGATCACAGTCTTCGTCGGCAATGTCGAATTCACCGGCTTGAGCTTGCTCTTCTGTCACACAGCTTTCAAAGCGTTGATCACTTAAATCGAAGCTCATGCCCTGCTCTTCCATCATTTGTTCCATCATTTCTCGCTGGGCCGGCGGCATATCGGCCATTTGTTGTTCCATTTGTTGCCTGGCTTCTGCCATGGCCTCCTCCAACTCTCCACCTTCACTTTCCATCTCAACTTTGTGCTCCCAGAGCCCCGGTTTAATGTTGGGGAATTCGTTGGCAAATAAAGGACCGGATGCAAACGCAAGTCCAACCCCCAGACTAAGGTACTTGATCGTTTTCATAGTGGCTTCCCTGATGAGTAGTGGCTTGAAGTTAATTACTGCGCCAAAAAAAGGCGGCGATCCTTGAGTGTGCCCCATTCGCGCCCGCTGCGCAAACAGGGCTTTGAGGCGCCAAGTTTGCCTGCTTAGCGAGCAACTGGCACAAGTGTTGCTGAGTCCTCTCCAACCTCCGGAAAGCTTTGCCCCCGTCACTTAGGGTCCAGGCTTTGGAGCAAATTCTACTTCGGAAGCACTATGATCGCGCATAACCACACAACGTCTGCACCAGATTCCAGCACCGATGCCAGAGTATTTGAACGTTTTTGTGCGCTGTATCGGGAGCGCAGGGACGCTCTGGAGCTCATCCGACAACTGGTTCAGCTCATCAAGGCCGCTCAGCGGCACCGGGGCATGAGCATGGCTTTGCTGGGCGGCAACACGCTCTTTAAGGCCGATTTTGATCGCCTGCAGTTACAGTTGCAGCGGCGCTTATTGGCTCTGCAGGCGTTCGCCAGGGATACTCAGTTGCTAACCGACCGGGAGCGTGAAAACCTGCAAGGGGCCTGGGCAACCATCAGCCACGACTGGCAGCAAGACAGTGTTATCGATAATTATGAACTTCACTGCCATTTGATTGAGCAACTGCTGTCCATGGTGACCGGCCTGTCCCGAGGGCTGGAGCAACCGGTTTCCACGTCAGTTGACGCCCCAATCGCAGCAGGGGACTCTGACCAACAACCCAACCGCGTGCAACGTTTGGAGCTTCTGCATTTCACCACGCGCCTGCTCCCGTCCGTGGTTGAGCAAATTGGCCGCATTCGCGCCTTGGCCAGCTATGCGGCGGCCATCGGTTTTTGCGACAGCCATCACGATGGCAAGCTCCGCTACGTCATCCAGAACACACGCGTTAATAACGAGAAGTTGCGCCACCAAACGCGACGCCTGGACGGTCTACTGGGCAACCATTTCGGCCCCTTAGGACAATTGAAAAGTTATGAGCTGAAGCTGATGTTTCTTCTCAACATGGTGGAGACTGATGTACTCACCGGAGAAAAAATTCACGCCGACAGCAACCGACTGTTCAGCGTCGCTACGGATATCATTGATGTTTACCTGCAGGTGGTGGAAGCCGGAATTCAGCTACTCAGCCAATGGCAGGAAAGCGATTTCGAGCAGTGGCTACAGAATGTATAAAAAAGGCTTCCTGTGAGTACCGGTTGAACCCTCCTGGCACCAATGCTATAACACCACGCCAAGCCCAACGGACACTACACGCTAATGACCGAGAAAAAACCAAGTGACGAGCCCATCATTGAATTGCGCTGCCCGACGTGTCAGAAAGTGGTTTACTGGACCGATGATTTTCCGTATCGGCCGTTTTGCAGCGAGCGCTGCAAATTGATCGACCTGGGAGAGTGGGCCAGCGAAAACCACAAAATTCCAGGCCCTCCCGCCGATTTCACCGAAGACCCGGAACAATAGCGGGCGCTCTCTCACTCCTTTACTGCGCTTTCCACCCAAAACCAATTCCGGCAATACCCTGGGCGCCCAAGCGGCGCGCTTGGGTAATCTCGGCGGGCGTCATTCCTCCCAGCGCGTATACCGGCACCCGCGCCTGCTCCACCCATTCGGCAAACCTATCCCACCCCAAAGGCGGTGCATCCGGGTGAGTGGCCGTCGGCGCGACGGGAGAAACCGTCAGATAATCTGCGCCCAAAGCACAGGCTTGTTCAATTTCTTGCGGATTGTGGCAGGACGCCCCGAGTAGGACGGAGTCTGGAACGGGTCGCGCGGTGCAGGTACGCAATTGCCTGCTATTCAGATGCAGTCCGCCCAAGCGAAGTCGTTGCCAATGTTCAACCTGAGTATTGCACATAAGCGTGGCCTCACGCTCCTGACACATGGCTGCCAGAGGGCGTGCTAAAGCTTCGTATTCCGTCTCAGAAACACCGGGGCAGCGCAATTGAATCAAACGAATTCCACTGGCCAGCGCGCGCTCGGCTTTGAGCATAAACTCATCCGCTGTGGCCGCCGCGCCGGTTATCAACATTCGGTCGGGCAAGTTAAGTGCGGAAATAATCGGAACATTAGCGGCAGGAAAGCGATACTCCCTAAGCCTGTGCGGTTTAACCCACTGCACCGGTTGCCCCTCGTTTCCGTGGGGCTCTCCCTCAAACCTTGTGATTTTGTGAACGTCTAGCAGCACCGACTTATCGGGGTAATGATGACGGATTTGAATCAAGGGCTCAGTCGCCTGCACCTGAATGCCCAGCTCTTCCCACAGCTCGCGGCGTAGTGCCAAATCCAGAGTTTCACCCGGATCAACTTTGCCACCGGGAAATTCCCACAGGCCGCCCTGGTGCACGTGATCCGGGCGACGGGCTATTAACACCCGCCCAAGCTCGTCCTCCAGAACACCCACCGCCACATGCACCACCGCCTTAGCTTCGGTAGTCGGCATTGATACGCACGTACTCATAGGAAAGGTCGGTGGTCCAAAGGGTTTCCGAGCAATCACCGCGACCGAGATCAATGGCGATGGTGATTTCTTCCCGCTGCATCACCGCCTGGCCTTGAGCTTCGGTATAACTGGCCGCTCGGCCCCCGTTCTCCACTATCAAAGTATCTCCGAGATGCACGATTACGCGGCCTACGTCCAGGTCTTCAATGCCCGCATAGCCAATCGCGGCAACAATTCGGCCCCAGTTGGGATCGGACGCAAACAGGGCGGTTTTAATTAGGGGGGAGTGGGCAACCGCATAGCCCACTTTGAGGCATTCATCAGAGGAATTACCGCCGCTTACCTTCAGGGTAACGAGCTTGGTGGCGCCCTCGCCATCGCTCACCACACTCATGGCCAACGTCTTGAAAGCCTGAATAATGAGCTCCCGTAGCTGCTGATAAAGTTCGCCTTCAGGCTCGGTCACCGGCGGCAAGTCAACTTGGCCGCTGGCGATTAGGATGCATGAGTCGTTGGTGGAGGTATCGCCATCAATGGTAATTCGGTTAAACGACAGGTCCGCCGCTTCGCGGCACAACTGCTTCAATACCGGCTGAGCAACTTTGGCATCAGTGGCTATGTAAGCGAGCATGGTTGCCATATTCGGGCGAATCATACCGGCGCCTTTGGCAATACCGTTGACGGTAATGGTTTTGCCTTCGTACTCCAGCTGGCCGGTAAAACCTTTGGGGCGGGTGTCAGTGGTCATAATACCCTTCGCAGCGCTCTCCCAACCATTTTCGTCGAGCGCCGCGATGGCCTCAGGAATGACGGCCTTTATTTTTTCCACGGGTAGCGGCTCACCGATGACGCCAGTAGAAAACGGTAGCACCGTCTCCGTACCGACACCGGTCTCTTCCCCGACGGCAACGCAACAGGCAATAGCATCACGCATGCCCTGATCTCCCGTGCATGCGTTGGCGTTGCCTGCGTTAGTGAGCAGGTAACGTATACCGTTTTGCGCCAAGTGTTCTTTGCATACGGTAACGGGTGCCGCGCAGAACGCATTGCGAGTAAAAACCCCCGCGGCGCTACTGCCCTCGGCCAGTTCCATCAGTACCACATCTTTGCGGCCCACCCGCTTGATACCCGCACTCACGGTTGCCAACTTCACGCCGGCCAGAGCCGGCATAGCGGGAAAGGGAAACTCACCTACTGCCATTTTTCAGATCCTGCCTCTTGTTATTCAAGTCGGAACGAAGCGGGCTGACACCCGCTTAGTCCAGTTTTCCGTGACACTGCTTGTATTTTTTACCTGAACCACAAGGGCACGGATCATTGCGGCCCACTTTACGGCCTTCGCGCACAAAAGGCGCCGCGCCGGGCCCGGCTTCAGGTGTTGGAGCCATGGCGCTGTCCGGGTTTTGTAACGCGGACACTTGCTCGTGCTTCAACTGCATTTTTTGCCGTTCGCGCTCACGCTCCTCGCGACGGCGCTTCTCCATGGCATCCATCTGCTCGCGCGTGATTGGCTCTACTCGAGTCAGGAGCTGAACCACTTCTCGCTTAACTTTTTCCAGCATATTCTGGAATAAGAAGAACGCTTCTTTTTTGTACTCCTGCTTCGGATTTTTCTGGGCATAGGAGCGCAAGTTAATACCCTGGCGGAGATGATCCATACTGGCCAGTTGTTCCTTCCAAGCGTTATCCAACACTTGCAGCATGACTTGCTTTTCAATTTCAAACATCATCTCACCGATGCGCTCACATTTGGCATCGTAGGCGGCTTGAGCTTCCGTGAGAATGCGCTCGCGCAGCTGCTCCTCGTTCAAGTGTGTGTCTTCATCCAACCAGCTGGAGAGGGGCAACTTTAGGCCCATATCGGTTTCTAGCTGTTTTTCCAGGCCAGCTACATCCCACTGTTCTTCCAGACTTTGCGGTGGAATAAACTCACTCACCAGACCATCCACCACGTCGGCACGAATGGACGTCACGGTGTCTCTGATCGAGTCAGACTCCAGCAAATCATTGCGTTGATTGTAAATGATTTGTCGCTGGTCGTTGGCGACATCATCGAATTCCAGAAGCTGTTTACGGATATCGAAGTTACGCCCTTCTACCTTGCGCTGAGCCTTTTCAATGGCATTGTTCACCATGCGATGCTCAATCGCTTCTCCTTTTTCCATCCCCAGGGCCTGCATAAAGCCGCGGATACGGTCTGAGGCGAAAATGCGCATCAAGCTGTCTTCCATCGACAAATAGAAGCGGGTTAAACCCGGGTCCCCCTGACGACCCGCCCGGCCACGCAGCTGGTTATCGATACGCCGCGACTCGTGTCGTTCCGTACCGATAATGTGTAGACCACCCGCTTCGATAACCAACTCGTGACGCTTGCGCCAGTCCGCCTTAACGGCTTCGAATTTTTCCGGAGTCGGATCTTGCAGTTGAGCAACTTCGGCTTCCCAGTTACCGCCCAGTACAATATCGGTACCCCGACCGGCCATATTCGTTGCGATGGTCACCGCGCCTGGGCGCCCTGCCTGAGCAATAATTTCCGCTTCTTTTTCATGAAACTTGGCGTTGAGCACTTGGTGTTTCAGGCCCGCCGCCTTCATACGTTTGGACATTTCCTCAGAGGTTTCAATAGAGGCGGTACCGACCAGGATAGGAGCATTTTTTTCCTGATACTTTTTGATGTCTTCAATGATCGTGTCGTACTTCTCTTCCACGGTCATGAACACCAGATCATTCAAGTCAATACGCTGAGTGGACTTGTTAGTGGGAACCGCCACCACATCCAGCTTGTAGATTTCACGAAATTCAAAAGCTTCGGTATCCGCGGTACCGGTCATACCCGACAGTACCGGATAAAGCCGGAAATAGTTCTGGAAGGTAGTTGAAGCCAAGGTCTGGCTCTCGCGCTGAATGGGCAAGCCTTCCTTTGCTTCAATCGCCTGGTGAAGTCCTTCAGACAAGCGCCGACCCGCCATGGTGCGGCCGGTATGTTCGTCAATCAGCACCACTTGGTTATCTTGCACGATGTATTCAACATCGCGATGAAACAAGGCTTTGGCCCGCAACGCCGAGTTAATGTGATGCAGCAAGCTCAGGTTTGCCGCTGCGTACAGACTTTCGTTTTCAGGTAACAACCCGGCCTTCATTAACAGCTGTTCGATGTGTTGATGCCCCTCTTCGGTCATCTCCACTTGGCGCGATTTTTCGTCTACGGAATAATCACCTGGGCCGTCCTCTTCCGTCACTGGGTTCAGTTTGGCGACGAGCTTGTGCATACGCTCGTACAGTTCCGTACTGGATTCCACAGCGCCGGAAATCACCAGTGGAGTTCGGGCCTCATCGATCAAAATGGAATCCACCTCATCCACTACCGCAAAGTACAGCGGCCGCTGTACTTTGTCGGCAAGACTGAGCGCCATGTTGTCCCGCAGGTAATCAAAACCAAACTCGTTGTTGGTGCCGTAGGTGATGTCGGCCGCATAAGCATCGCGCTTTGCGTCTGTGGGCTGCATGGACTGAATTACCCCGACCCGCATTCCCAAACATTCGTACACGGGCGCCATCCAGGCGGCGTCACGACTCGCCAAGTAATCGTTGACCGTGACGATGTGGACGCCTTCCCCAGTCAGGGCATGCAGATAACAAGGCAGCGTGGATACAAGCGTTTTACCTTCACCGGTGCGCATTTCCGCAATGCGCCCTTCGTGCAAGGCCATACCACCGATCATCTGCACATCAAAGTGCCGGAGTCCCAGCTTGCGTCGGCTGGCTTCGCGGACTGCCGCGAAAGCTTCCGGCAACAGTTGTTCCAGCGTCACACCATCTTTTAGGCGCTGACGAAATTCAGGAGTTTTAGCGCGAAGTTGCTCGTCGCTGAGCTTTTCCATCTCGCTTTCCAGAGCGTTTATCTGGGCGACGACCTTGCGCATACGCTTCAGCTCGCGTTCGTTTTTAGAACCGAACACTGCTTTGGTTAACTTGCCGATCATGGTTTATTCCGTTAGTAGAAGTTGCGGATTACAGAGTACTACACCCTTCGGCCTAGCCAAAGGGTGAACAGGAAGATGCCCGCATAAACGGGCCAGGGGAATTTAATTAACGACTGGCGCGGTGAATGTATGTCGCGGGATCCACCGCCCGACCGTTTTTGTGGACTTCGAAGTGAACGTGGGGGCCGGTTGAGCGACCGGTTGAGCCCACCAAAGCGATAACTTGGCCTTTTTTGACCACGTCACCGACATTGACGAGATTTTTCTTGTTGTGGGCATAGCGGGTAACAATTCCGCCGCCATGGTTAATCTCGACCAAAAAGCCGTAGCTTTGACGGTCGGCGGAAGCGGTAACCACTCCCGCGCCCACAGCAATAACTTCGGAGCCCTCTTTGGCCGCAAAGTCGACGCCATTGTGGTAGGCCACACGACCGCTAAACGGATCGGTGCGCCGACCAAAGCGCGATGACATCCAACCCTTTTTAATGGGCCGACCAGCGATATAGATGTCTTCCTGGAGCTTTCGCTTGACCAGAAGTTCGTCAAGCATGGCCAGTTGCTGCTCGCGATTTTCAATCTGGTGAGAAAGTTGATCAATGATGCTGATGAAATCAGGGGGGGTGTAGGGGTCGCCCGACAGAACCGTTTCTGGTCCGCCGAGCGCTGGCGCCTGACTGAAGTCAAACTCCCCTTCTTCCAGGTTGGCTACGGCGGTCAAGTGTTCGCCCAAAGCGTCGAGGCGCACCAATCGAGCCTGCAGCTCGGCCATACGCAAGGTCAAGGCTGCGACTTGGCTCTGGGCCTGCTCTCGAACCTGTTTGACCTGAGCTTGTTGCTCGGCCAGGGCGGCTTCCCAAGCTTGGCGGGTTTCGGCGGTAAACACGTCACTGTTTTGACTGTTTTGGTCTACCAACCAGTTGTAGCCCAATAACCCGCCTGTGGCGACCGGAATCCCCAGCAAACAGACGGACAATAGAGCTCTAGTCCACCCACCGAGGGTGATGCTCCGTGTCTGACCATGCTGTTTGCTGACAATTATGATCTTCATGAATTAATCTTAGTTGTTTTTGCTGCCGAAAGGCATAGGGCAAACCTACATTTTATTGCTTTTTCTTATATTAAATACAGCTAATTTCGGCGCCGTTATTCAAACTGGCACTAAAGCATGCGGCGCTAAAGTCATTTTTTCAGTGAAATCAATACGTTATTGTTTTCAATGACATCTCGACTTTACCTATGCTTAGCTTTTCGAGGCGTCCCGTCCAACCGAAATATGGCACAGAAAGGCCAATATTACCAATATAGGGGCTCATGCGCCAACGAAAAAAGGGCCGCACTGCTCAGTGCGGCCCTAAAAAGGGGCATAGAAACCAGGAAAATTAAATCGCCAGGAGCGGTTTCATATAAGAAATGGGGGCGGCATTCTCGTCGTCGAAGGTCACCACTTCCCAAGCATCGCGCTGAGCGATCAGCTGACGCAGGGACTTATTGTTCAGGGCGTGGCCCGACTTATGCGCTTTAAACTCGCCAATCAGGCTATTGCCCAACAAATACAGGTCACCAATGGCGTCGAGTACCTTATGCTTGACGAATTCGTCTTCGTAGCGCAGGCCGTCTTCGTTGAGAATACGGTAGTCATCCACAACGATAGCGTTATCTACGCTACCGCCTTTGGCCAAACCTTTCGAGCGCAGGTATTCGATTTCATGCATGAAACCGAAGGTCCGAGCGCGACTGACCTCTTTTACAAAAGAGGTGCTGGAGAAATCCACTGAGGTACTCAGAGTGCGGCCGTTGAACACCGGGTGATCGAACTCAATGGAGAATGACACTTTAAAGCCATCAAATGGCAGAAAGCTGGCGGTTTTGTCTCCATCTTCCACGGTTACCGGCTTTTTGATACGGATAAATTTCTTCGCGGCCGCCTGCTCCTGAATACCAGCGGACTGAATCAGAAACACAAAGGGACCGGCACTGCCGTCCATAATGGGCACTTCTGGAGCGCTGACCTCGACAATGGCATTATCGATACCCAGGCCCGCCATGGCCGATAGAAGATGCTCTACGGTAGAGACTTTGACATCCCCTTTAACCAAGCTGGTGGACAGAGTCGTATCGCCGACGTTCTCGGCTTTGGCCTCGATTTCCACGGCAGGATCAAGATCCACCCGGCGAAAGATGATACCGGCGTCAATCGGCGCAGGCAAAAGGGTCAGATACACTTTCTGGCCCGTGTGTAGCCCGACGCCAGTGGCCCGGATGGCGTTTTTGAGGGTGCGCTGTCTGATCATTACTGTATTTAGCCTACCTTTGGTTTTTCAGCGGCGGAGGGGCTCACGGCAAAGTGAGGACCAATCGCGGCGGTGTTGTTGTTAAGAAAACGGCCAATCCTATCAAAAATTGATCAAAACAACCACTTTTGTGCCATTTATTTGCACCAAATTGGTTCTTTTGTGACGCTCCTCCCCTTAGGAAAGTGCGGCGCCCGCAAAACTCACGGGCGACCTGCCTTTCCACTCCAGGAAGATTAATCCGCCTGGCGCCGCAAGAATGCCGGAATATCCAGGAACTCCATCTCCCGATCCGTGGCTGGCATTGCTGCTGCAGCGGAGGAGGGAGATGCCGCTTTTTGGCGGATTGCCGTAGGACGATCGTAGGCGCTGTAATCCACTTGACCGTTGCTCCGGCGGGTGTTGTCCACGACTACCTTGGTGGGTGCGGCCTTCTCTTCCCGCGCGCTCACTCCCAAACCGGTCGCAACTACTGTTACTCGCAGCTCGTCAGACATCTCCGGGTCGATAACAGTTCCCACCACAACGGTCGCATCACCGGAGGCGAACTCCTCGATAGTGTTGCCCACTTCGGAGTATTCCCCCAGGGACAGATCGATGCCAGCGGTAATGTTCACCAGGATGCCGCGCGCGCCTTGCAGGTTCACATCTTCCAACAAGGGACTGCGGATGGCCGCCTCGGCAGCTTCACGGGCGCGGTTCTCGCCAGTGGCGTGACCGGTGCCCATCATCGCCATACCCATTTCGGACATAACGGTGCGCACGTCTGCAAAGTCGACGTTGATCATACCCGGACGGATGATCAGATCCGCAATGCCCTGCACCGCACCAAGCAGCACATTGTTGGCCGCTTTGAATGCATCTAATAAGCTGGTGGATTTACCCAGCACCGAAAGCAGCTTCTCGTTGGGAATGGTGATCAGAGAATCCACCCGCTCCTGTAATTCCTTAATCCCGGCGTCGGCCACCACCATGCGCTTACGGCCTTCAAAGGGGAATGGCTTGGTCACTACCGCAACGGTAAGGATACCCAAGTCCCGTGCGACTTCGGCGACAATCGGTGCACCACCTGTACCGGTACCGCCACCCATTCCTGCGGCAATGAATACCATGTCGGCACCACGCAGCACTTCCGCAATGCGCTCCCGATCTTCCATTGCCGCCTGGCGGCCAACTTCCGGATTAGCACCAGCGCCCAGGCCTTTCGTCATGCTGTGCCCCAGTTGCAGGACAGTGCGTGAATCCACGTCTTTCAACGCCTGCGCATCGGTGTTGGCGCAGATAAACTCTACACCTTCAACCTTGCTGTCGATCATGTGCTTAACGGCGTTGCCGCCACCACCACCGATACCGATAACTTTAATAACGGCGTTTTGCGGGATGTTGTCTACGAGTTCAAACATGATGTTTCCCCTCTTACAATGAAATAAAATTTATTTAAAAGTTGTTTTGAAAAAGTTTTTTCAGACGCGTGAACCAGGAGCCTTCGTTTTCCTTGACATGCGTGGATACCCTCCCTTCCTGCTGCTGTTTCATGGCGTACAGCAATAGCCCTACGCCGGTGGAATAAATCGGATTGTTGACGATGTCTGATAAACCGCGCACGTTTTGGGGAGCGCCCAAGCGCACGGGCATATGAAATATCTCTTCAGCCAGCTCGATCACGCCCTCCATCTTTGAAGTGCCGCCGGTCAAAACGATGCCTGCGGCCACGAGATCTTCAAACCCGCTGCGGCGCAATTCGGCCTGCACCAAAGTAAACAGCTCGTCATAGCGAGGCTCTACCACCTCAGCCAGCGCTTGGCGGGACAGATCGCGCGGACGACGATCACCCACACTGGGAACCTTAATGGTTTCGTCCGGGCCGGTTAGCTTGGCCAGAGCGCAGGCGTATTTGATCTTTATCTCTTCAGCGTGGGGTGTAGGCGTTCGCAGAGCCATGGCAATATCGTTGGTAACCTGATCGCCCGCGATGGGGATTACCCCCGTGTGCCGAATGGCCCCATCGGTAAAGATGGCAATATCCGTTGTGCCACCACCTATATCCACGACGCACACACCCAGCTCTTTTTCATCTTCGGTCAGTACCGCGTAACTGGAGGCCAACTGCTCAAGAATAATGTCTTCCACTTCCAGGCCACAGCGGCGGATGCACTTCTCAATGTTTTGCGCAGCGTTGACCGCACAGGTGACTAAGTGCACTTTGGCTTCCAGTCGAACACCGGACATACCCAAAGGCTCTTTAACCCCTTCTTGTTCGTCGATCAAAAACTCCTGCGGCAAGATATGCAGAATTTTTTGATCCGCGGGGATGGCCACGGCTTGGGCGGCGTCAATGACCCGATCCAAATCCTGAACAAACACCTCGCGGTCTTTTATCGCCACGATTCCGTGGGAGTTCAGGCTGCGAATGTGGCTACCGGCAATGCCTGCGTATACCGAATGAATCTGGCAGCCCGCCATCAACTCAGCTTCTTCAATCGCACGCTGTATCGACTGCACGGTGGACTCGATGTTGACCACTACGCCTTTTTTCAGCCCAGTAGAGCGGTGCGAACCAATACCCACCACTTCGAGGATTCCCTCGGGCGTTATAGCACCGACTATGGCCACCACTTTGGATGTGCCTATATCCAGACCCACGATCATTTTATTATCACCAGCATTGGCCATTTCGCAGACCCCGTGTTGTAGAACTACTCAAGTTAAATATAGTGTCCATGTTTACCCGCTTAGCTTCCTTTTCAACCTTCATTCGAATCCTGCTCTTCCACCCAACCCACGGCGATGCCGCTGTGGTAGCGAAGATCAACCGACGCAACTTCCTTCCAGTGCTCGTGTAACGTCTGATCGTACACAGTCAGAAATCGTTGTACTTTGTCCATCATTGCATCGCGCCCGATCGTCACTTTAATTCCATCACCTACGCGCATCTCCCAAGATTTACGCTTGTCGCACTTGAGCGACCTAAGCGCCAGTCCGCGTGCCCGCAACAATTCTCCTACTTCCAAGTAGTAACGCATCACCTTCACAGCGTCGTCATCGTCTCCATCCAGCCAGGGCAGGTGCGAGACCTTGTCCAGTTCCGGGACTTGAATTATGTCCCCTCTTCGGTTGAGAAACCCTTTGTTGCCCCAACGCGCAATGGGATGCTGCTCATAGATGCGTACTCGCAAAGTATCCGGCCACTGCCGTTGTACCGCCGCACGCTCGACCCAAGGATTCCGTTCCAATTCAGCCCGCACATTGGCCAAGTCCAGCTTTAAAAAATTGTCGTTCAGTGCCGCCGCTATCAATTGTTCGAGTTCTTCTTTATCCGCATAGCGGAACGCACCTTCTACTTGCACCTTGGCAATAGGTCGGTCAAAGACCTGTGCCACGGGTTCCGCGCCAAACCGATAGCCCAGTACCACCATTGCCACCAGAAGCGAGCACCAAAGCGCTCTCAAACTCCAGCGCTTAAACCCCTCGGGCAGCTTGCGCGGCCCGGCTTTTTGGGTCGCGCCGCGCGGAGAGACTCCGCGTTGTCCAGGTATGCGCTTTACACCCTGCTTCATGAGCGGCGTAAACTCTCCTGCAAAATCCGTAGAATCAGTGCACTAAAAGACAGTCCCTCGGCTCGCGCCGCCATGGGCACTAAGCTGTGACTGGTCATGCCGGGGATGGTATTCACTTCCAGCAAATAGAAGTCTCCAGCTTGATCAGCCATGACATCCACACGGCCCCAACCCCGACACCCGAGACTGGAAAATGCCTGTAGTGCCAAGTCTTTTAGTTGTTGCTCTTTTTTCTCATCAAGCCCACACGGACAGATGTAGCGTGTGTCATCCGCAAGGTACTTAGCATCGAAATCGTAAAAGCGGTGATCCGTTTCGAGCTTGATCGGAGGCAGTGCTGAGTCACCCAAGATGGCGACGGTGTACTCCGCGCCGGTCACGAGCCGCTCGACCAGTACGCTGCCATCGAATTTCGCGGCGGCCTCGTAAGCTTGAGTCAATTCCTCAACGCTCCCTACCCGGGCCATTCCCAAACTGGAGCCTTCGTGGGCAGGCTTGACGAAGGCTTCACCACCTAAGCTCTGCAGCACGGCGGAGAAGTCACTTTGACTGTCCAGCACCGAGAATTCAGGCGTTGGCAAGCCGACGCCACTCCACAATTGCTTGCTGCGCAGCTTGTCCATCGCCAGCGCGGAGGACTGTACATCGCTGCCGGTATAGGGGATGTGCAGATATTCCAGTACCGCTTGGATACGACCGTCTTCACCACCGGGGCCATGCAAAGCGACAAAGGCCCGATCCAGTTGCGCGGCTTGAATGTCCGCAATCGCGGTTGCACCAATATCAATGCCCACATGCTCGATGCCGAGATCACTCAATGCCTGCATCACTGCGGCACCGGATTGCAGCGAGATCTCCCGCTCGGCGGAGACGCCACCAAAGAGCACGCCAACCCGTCCCAACGACTGAGAAAGTGAATCGGTAGCTGTAGAATGCTGTTCGCTCAAAGTTTTGCTCCAGTTACTGTAACTTGCGCTTGGCAAGTTCAATCGCCAAAGCACCGATGTTACCGGCGCCCTGCGTGATAATAATGTCGCCGGCCTGGGCGATGTCTTTGATTACCCCAGGTACGGCCTCAATGCCCTCGACAAAAATCGGCTCCACTTGGCCGCGGACTCGAATGCTGCGGCTGAGATGACGACCGTCAGCGCCGGGAATGGGTTCTTCACCCGCGCTGTACACTTCCAGTAAAACCAGTGCATCCACCGACGACAGCACATCGACAAAGTCCTCGTACAAGTCGCGGGTGCGGGTGTAACGGTGTGGCTGATACACCATTACCAGGCGGCGCTCCGGCCAACCATCGCGAATCGCCTGAATGGTCGCCGCGACTTCTCGAGGGTGGTGACCGTAATCATCCACCAGCATGGCTTCTCCGTCCCCCACCGGGTAGTTGCCATAGACCTGAAAACGGCGGCCGACGCCGGCAAAGTTTTTCAAACCACTTTGGATAGCCTCATCAGCTATCCCTTCTTCCATCGCTACCGCAATTACAGCGGTAGCGTTGAGCACGTTGTGCATTCCGGGAATATTCAATTCAATAGCCAAAGGCTTGGCATTACCCGGGCGCAGGACTTCGAACTGAGTTTGGGTTTTGTTCTTGCGCACATTCACTGCTCTGTAGTCACACCCCTCTGAGAGTCCGTAAGTGACCGTCGGGCGACCTAAATCTTCGATAATTTCCATCACCACCGGATCGTCCTTGCACAAAACGGCAAGACCGTAGAACGGCAGGTTGTGCAGAAACTCGATAAAGGTTCTCTTCAAACGGGAAAAGTCACCTTCATAGGTTTCCATGTGATCCGCATCGATGTTGGTAACCACGGCCACCATGGGCTGCAAATGCAGAAACGATGCATCGCTTTCGTCCGCTTCAGCCAACAGGTAACGGCTACCCCCCAACTGAGCATTACTCCCAGCGCTGTTGACCAGGCCACCGATGATGAAGGTGGGATCGCGTCCGGCCGCTGCCAGCACCGAGGCCATCAAACTGGTGGTAGTCGTTTTGCCGTGGGTTCCGGCCACGGCAATGCCGTGGCGATAGCGCATCAGTTCACCCAACATTTCCGCGCGTCTTACGATGGGGATCCGTCGCTCACGAGCGCTGACCATCTCGGGGTTTAGATTGTTCACCGCGCTGGAGTTAACCACCACATTCGCACCTGTCACATTTTCAGCATTGTGACCAATAAATATTGTTGCCCCCATGGTCCTTAAGCGTTGGGTCGCGCTGGATTCCTTGAGGTCGGAGCCAGAAATTTCATAGCCCTGGTTCAGTAATACTTCCGCAATGCCACTCATACCCGCACCGCCAATACCGATAAAATGAATACGGCGAATGCGGCGCATCTCAGGCACTTGGTAGTATTCGATGGTCTTATCCACGCACAAACTCCAGACAGTGTTGCACCACATGTTCAGCAGCATTTGGCTGAGCCAACTGCCGACCTTTTTGAGCCATGCTTAGCAATTTTTCTCGTGTATTAAATTGTTCCGTCAGCAGCGCCACCAACCGTTCAACCGTCAGTTCCGCCTGAGCGATTGAATGGGCCGCCCCGACGTCCACCAAATGCCTTGCATTCTGAGTCTGGTGGTCATCAATGGCGTGAGGAAACGGAATAAGAATCGCGGCCACGCCCACGTTCATTAGCTCAGAGACGGTGAGCGCTCCAGCCCGGCAAATCACCAAATCGGCCCACGCGTAAGCATCCGCCATATCATCAATAAACTCATGCACATCCGCTTGCACGCCCTTCTGGCTGTACAGCGCCATGGTGCTTTCACCGTGACCACGGCCCACTTGATGACGCACCTGCGGACGCTGTTCTTCAGCGAGGCTTGCGAGCGCCTCTGGCAGCAGTTCGTTGATAAAGCGCGCACCCAAGCTGCCACCTAACACCAGCAAGCGCAAAGGACCCGATCTGTTTTCAAAGCGCTGAGTGGGCGCGGGCAGGCTGGCAATCTCCTGCCGCACAGGGTTACCCACCACCTCTGCATTCTTAAGCACATCTGGAAATGCCGTGAGGACCCGTGTCGCCAAGCGTGCCAACAAGCGGTTGGTGGTGCCGGCCACGGCATTCTGCTCGTGAATTACCAACGGCTTGCGCAACAAACGGGCTGCCACACCACCAGGCCCGCTGGCAAAACCGCCAAAGCCGATAACAAGATCGGGACGGGTTTCACGCATTACCCGCACGGCGCGCCACAGTGCCAGCGCAATTAACCCAGGCGCTTTCAGCAAACCCAGAATTCCGCGCCCGCGCACTCCTTGCACAGGCAGAACAAACAACGGGAACCCGGCCTCGGGGACTACGCGCACTTCTATACCTCGTGGACTACCCAACCAGGAGACCTGCGCGCCCTGCGCTTGCAACACTCGAGCAACCGCCAGCGCGGGAAATACGTGCCCACCCGTACCGCCGGCCATAATCATGATGTGTAACGACGTAGGTGACATCATGCAGCCTCCGCCATAACCGTTCGCCTAACTCTGGCTGTGCGAGGACGTTTCTGCACTTGAGGCTCAGCCTTCACGTGTAACTCTGATTCCACTCGCAGCACCAATGCCAGCAGGGCACAACCAATCAACAAACTGCTGCCGCCATAACTGATAAACGGCAAAGTTAGCCCTTTGGTGGGCAGCAGACCGGCAGCCACACCTACGTTAATAAAGACTTGGAAGGTAATCAGGATGGCTACACCGAACACAGCCAAAGCCGGAAATACAGAGCCCGCCTCTAAAGACGCCCGAGCCACCACAAACATGCGGAAAATCATCGCGGCGAACAAGCCGATCACGATAACGACACCTACCAGCCCAAACTCTTCTGCCAGAATGGAAAAGATAAAATCGGTATGCGCCTCGGGCAGATAGAAGAGCTTTTGCAGGCTGTTACCCAGCCCCAGCCCAAACCATTCTCCGCGCCCGAACGCAATCAAGGACTGAGTCAGCTGATAGCCGGTATTAAATTGATCCGCCCAAGGGTCCAGGAAGGTAATGAGTCGCTGCAACCGGTAGGGAGAGGTAATGGCAACAATAGCCAGGAGCCCGCCAGCCAGCGCCACCAACAGCATAAAGTGCCGCAACTTTACGCCGGCAATAAACATCATCGCAAAAGCGGTGCCACTTAATACCACGGCACTGCCAAAATCTGGCTCCAATAGCACCAAAAAGGCGAGCAGCCCGATCACCAAACAGGGCTTGGCAAAACCGCGCCAGCCGGTGTAGAGCTCCTGGTGGCGGCGAGCGAAGTAACTGGCAAAAAACACCACGACACTGAACTTAGCCACCTCGGACACTTGTATCGAAATGATGCCTAAATCGATCCAGCGCCGCGCTCCGTTCACTTCTCTGCCAACCCCCGGAATCAGCACCAGCACCAACAGTAAGATCGTTACCAGCAACAGCCATCCACTGTAACGCTGCCACTGTTCAACGGGCACAACAATTACCGCCAAGGCCAAAACCAATCCCATCAACAAATACACAGCATGCCGCTTGGCCAGAAACCAGGGATCTCCATACTGTTCCGCAGCGAATGCCACGGAAGAAGAAGAAATCATCACCAAGCCAATGGAGAGCAACGCCAACCACAGAAGAAGCAGGGTGGGGTCTATGCGCGACGGCAAGGACAACAAGGTTTGCTCGCGGAAGCGGATCATAGTCATGCCACCAGCTCCTTAACCGCTGCGCAGTAGGCCTGCCCACGATGTTCATAGCCGTTGAACATGTCGAAGCTTGCGCAGGCGGGTGACAACAGTACGGCATCCCCGCTTTGCGCCAATAGCCGCGCCTGGGACACCGCATCGGCCATATCCTTGGCAAGTACGATCTGCACCGCACTTGCCAACGCCTGCGCCAAGCGATCGGCGTCTTTGCCTATAAGCACAACCGCACGTACATGGCGTTGCGAGGCGGGCTTTAACGGTGAGAAATCAGCCCCCTTGCCCTCGCCTCCCGCAATCAACACCAGCTTGTCATAGTCGGTCGACAGCCCCTCGATAGCGGCGAGCGTTGCGCCAACGTTGGTGCCCTTGGAATCGTTGAAATAGTCCACGCCGGCGAGATTCCGAATCCACTCACACCGGTGCGGCAGGCCCGTAAACGCGCGCAACGCCTCCAGCATAGCCTCGTGCTTTAAACCAGCGGCATGGCCAATCGCCAAGGCCGCCAAGGCGTTGTCCACATTGTGGGTGCCTTTAATTTTTAGAGCGGAAGCGGGCATTAGGGGCTCAAACTGCCAGGCCAACCAGGTACCGCCGTCTCGCTCCAGCAAACCGAAACTGTTGAATTCAGCTTTACCGCCAAAGCCGACGGGTTTCACGCCCACACCCAGTGGTGGTTGCGTCAGTACATCGCGGCGGTTGACAACGATTTGTTGTGCCCCGTAGTAAATCCGCAGCTTGGCGGCGTGGTAGGCCTGCAGGCTGGAGTAACGATCCATGTGATCGGCACTGACGTTGAGAATGCAGGCTACACTGGCGTTAAGACGACTAACGCTTTCGAGCTGAAAGCTGGACAGCTCCAGCACATAGAGTTCGACACTATCATGGAGTAAGTCCAGGGCGCCGACACCGATATTGCCGCCGACGGCCACGTTTACACCATCACGCTTTGCCATTTCCGCAACCAAGGTAGTGACGGTACTTTTCGCGTTGGAACCCGTGATGGCTACTACTGGCGCTTTCGCATGGCGAGCAAACAATTCAATATCGCCTATCAGCGGCACGCCAGCTTCAGCGGCTTGAAGCAATACCGGCGAACTCAAAGGCACCCCTGGGCTGACCACAACTTCATGAGCCAACGACAAAGATTCGAGTTTCAGCTCTCCCAGCTCCAGTGCACCTGAACCAAACTCTGTTCGAATCTGTTCCGCATTAGCCAAATCTTCACGCGTGTCAAAAATGACAAACGGCTGGGCCTGACGCACCAAAAAGCGCGCCACGGACAGGCCGGTCACACCGGCGCCGACGATGGCGGTTATTTGGCTTGTGGCTATCAGTCCAGACACAACAGCTACCTTTTGCTTAACGCAGTTTCAATGTCGCCAGCCCGAATGACACGAGCATGACGGTAATAATCCAAAAACGCACAATGACTCGGGGCTCTGGCCAGCCTTTCAACTCAAAGTGATGATGCAGCGGCGCCATGCGGAAAATACGCCGGCCGGTCAACTTGTAAGAGGCTACCTGCAGGATCACCGAGACGGTTTCCATGACGAATATGCCCGCCATAATAAAGAACACAATTTCATGGCGAATCATGACGGCCATCACGCCTAGGGCAGCGCCGAGCGCCAGCGCGCCAACATCGCCCATAAACACCTGGGCCGGGTATGTGTTGAACCACAAAAAGCCCAGCCCTGCGCCCATCAACGTCGCGCAGAACACCACCAGCTCACCAGCGCCGGGAATGTGGGCAATCTGCAGATAGTTGGCGAACTCAACGTGGCCAGACAGGTAAGCAATAATGCCCAGCGCAGCGGCAATCATCACAGTTGGCATGATGGCCAGACCGTCCAAGCCGTCGGTCAAGTTGACCGCGTTGCTCGAACCCACGATCACGAAATAACTGAATACGATGTAAAACAGCCCCATATCCAGGGCGATGTTTTTAAAGAATGGGACAAACAACTGAGTTTCCGCAGGTATGGCAGCGGTGTAATACAAAAATACCGCCGCACCCAATCCGGCCACGGACTGCCACAAATATTTCCAGCGTGCCGGCAGACCACGCGGGTTTCGATGCACCACTTTGCGATAATCGTCGACCCAGCCCACGGCTCCAAATGCACCGGTAACCACGAGCACTACCCACACATAGCGGTTGCTAAGGTCGGTCCACAACAGTGTGCTGATAAAAATTGCCGCCAAAATCAAGGTGCCGCCCATGGTGGGAGTTCCCGATTTGGTCAGATGTGTTTGCGGACCGTCACTGCGAACCGCTTGGCCAATTTGCAAGTAGTTGAGCCTGCGAATCATCCAGGGGCCGAGCAGCAAAGAAATGATCAGGGCAGTGATTACCCCAAACAGCGCGCGCAGGGTAAGGTATTGGAACACCGCCATGGCGCGAATGTATTCCTGTAAAATTTCAGCGAGCCACAATAGCATTATTCTTCTTCTCCGGATTCGCTCAAGCCGCGTACCACCAAGTCCATCTTGGCGCTGCGAGAACCTTTTATAAGTACTTTACTGGTAGCATCCACGGTGCCCTTCAGTGCGGTAACCAATGCTTCGTGCGTGTCGTAATGGTGAGCACCTGTGCCGAACGCCTCTGCCGCATGAGCGCTGAGCGGCCCGAGCGCAAACAAAGCGTTCAGGCCTTTTTCGGCTGCGTAGCGTCCAATCTCCCGGTGCAACTCTTCAGCCTCATCGCCCAGCTCGCCCATATCTCCCAGTACTAAAATTTGCCCGTCATCATAGTGGGCCAAAACATCAATGGCGGCGCGTACCGACCCTGGGTTGGCGTTGTAGCTGTCATCAATAATCAAAGCGCCCGCGTACCCTCGTGACTGGGACTGCCGACCGGCTACCGGCGAAAATTCCTTTAAGCCGTCTTGAATGTGCTGCAAAGAGGCGCCGACCGCGATGGCACAAGCGGCAGCCGCGAGGGCGTTGCGCACCGTGTGCTCTCCAGCGCCGCGCAATTCGATGGCGACCGGGCCAAGCGGTGTAATAAGCGTGAAGCGCAGGTTCTCCGCGCCCTGTTCAATGGCTTCGGCGCGACACTGCGCTGCAGGTTCGTACAGAGAAATCCCTATTACTTTTCGATCAACCATCCGAGTCCGCCAGCGTGGCGCAAAGGCATCATCAAGATTGATCACCGCTGTGCCATTAGGGCCGAGACCGCTGTAGATTTCGCCTTTGGCCTTGGCCACATTCTCCAGCGAACCGAACCCAGCGATATGCGCCTGCATGACGTTATTCACCAGAGTCACATCAGGCTTGGCCAGAGTGCACAGGTAGGCAATTTCGCCCATGGCGCTGGCGCCCATCTCGATCACGGCGTAGCGGTGTTGAGGCCCTATTTCCAATAGCGTTAAAGGCACTCCGATGTGATTATTCAGGTTGCCACGAGTGGCGAGGGTGTCCCCCATCTGGCTGAGAATCGCGGCCAACATGGTCTTCACCGTCGTTTTTCCGCTGCTGCCGGTAATCGCAACAACCGGACCGGGAAAGGCATCCCGGTTCAAAGCACCCAGATGGCCGAGGGCGGCCAAAGTGTCGTGAACGATCAACTGCGGTAGCGCTAGATCTGGGCGCTCCTCTTCCACCACCACGGCACAAGCACCTGCCTGTGCCACTTGTGACAGAAAGTCATGGCCATCGAAGCGATCACCACGCAGGGCGATAAACAAATCACCGGTACTGATGTGTCGGCTGTCGGTGCTTACGTGCTCGAACTCCGCATCGCCGTGACGCAGGCGCGGAGAGAGTGATTCCGGGATACGCTTAGCCAACTGAGAAAGCGAAACAGAAGTCATCATGACGATACCTCCTCACGCTGTTTGTCGAGCCGGCGCTGAAGCGATTGGGCCACGTGCTCGACATCACTAAAAGGTAGGGTTTTATCGGCAAACAGTTGGTAGTCCTCGTGGCCTTTCCCCGCGATCAAGACAGTATCGCCAGCGCGGGCTTGTTGAACCGCCAAGTCAATGGCCTGGGCCCGATCGGCGATCACCAGACAATTGCTGGGGTTGTCCATACCACGCACGATATCGGAGGCGATCTGAGCGGGATCTTCTGTGCGGGGGTTATCATTGGTGACGATAGTGAAATCACTGTAACGCTCAGCCAAAGCACCCATGGCGGGGCGCTTGGCTTTGTCCCGGTCGCCACCACAGCCAAACACACACCACAAGCGGCCGGTTAAATGGTCCTTCAATGCCTGCAGAGAATTTTTCAACGCGTCAGGCGTGTGGGCGTAGTCCACAATCACTTGAATGTCCTGTTGGTCGTCATCCACTATCACCGGCTGCATACGGCCGGGCGCAGCCTGCAAGTGTGGCACGGCGTTGAGCACGTCTTCTAACGAGTGCCCCTCGCAGCAAGCGGCGGCTATGGCGGCAAGTAAATTGCCCATGTTAAACCGCCCCAGCAATCGGGTATGCACTTCGCCCTGCCCCCAGGGTGTGACTACCAAAGCACTCACACCGGAGCGCTGGTCAACCCGCTCAGCCAGATGGATGTCAGCGTCGGTATTAGCGACCGAATAACTCAACCCGGACACTCCCGAAGGCAACTGTGTTAACAAACCGGCCGCCCAGGGGTCATCCAAATTTACAATCGCGTGACGCAGCCCCGGCATGGTCAGTAGACGCTGTTTGGCGCGCCCATAGCTTTCCATGTCGCCGTGGTAATCCAGGTGATCGTGCGTGAGATTGGTAAAGATCGCGGCGTCGAACTGCAAGGCCGCCACTCGGCCCTGCACCAAACTGTGGGAGGACACTTCCATACTCACGCACGCAGCGCCGCGCGCCACCAAGTCAGCCAGAATACGCTGCACGCCGATGGCATCCGGAGTGGTCAATCCGGTGCTGGTCAGCGCATCCAACCGAGCGCCCAAGGGTGCATCACTTTCCAGGACGCCATAACCCAATGTACCCACTACAGCAGCACGCTCACGCAACAAAGACGTGAGTTGAGCCAACAGTACGCTGCAGGTGGTTTTGCCATTGGTACCGGTGATACCCACAAGCCACACTTTATGGCTGGGATCGCCGTAACAACGGCCGGCGATGGCGCTTAGCTCTGAACCTAAATGCGCGATCGGGATAATAGGCACCGGCGTGAACACCGGATCCTGCCAACGCTCTCCGGCTTCAACCAATACCCCCGAGGCACCTTTGGCTACCGCATCCTCTATAAAGTCGCGACCGTCGTGTTGGGCGCCGCTCAGGGCGACAAAAATTTCACCAGCTTTGAGCGCTCGGCTGTCCAGACTCAAACCCGTCACTACAGTGGCGCTGGCTGCGGCCAAATCGTGATCAGGCAGGAGTTGACCCAGGGTCAATTGTGAAGTGATCAGCGCCATCAGGACAAAGGCCTCCCTCTCCGGGGTTGCTCGACCAGATTTTGCAGGGATTCGGTTTCAGGCGGAACCTGAAGCAAGCGAAGCGCCCGCTCCGCCACCCGGGCGAACACCGGTGCCGCCACTTGACCACCAAAATAAAAGGTTTCCGATGGCTCATCGATAACGACCACCGCCACGATGCGCGGGTTGTCCGCCGGTGCGAAGCCAGCGAAAGAGGCCAAGTGCTTATTGTCCATGTAGCCGTTGGCACCCACTTTACGCACAGTACCGGTTTTTCCGGCCACGGGGTATGAAGGCAGATTCGCCCGATGGCCAGTTCCGTTCGGGCTAACAGCCAAACGCAGCATGTCCACGATCGACTCACTCAGCGCTTCATCCACTACCCGTTCCGGCTCCGGAACGTCCGTCAGGCGCAGCAAAGACGGTGGACGCTTGAGCCCGCGCGTGGCCAGCACACCATAGGCTTGCGCAAGCTGCAGCGAACTTAGATTCAACCCGTAACCGAAGGCAAAGTTGGCTTGCTGGATCGGATGCCAGCGGCTGTACGAAGGTAAGAGCCCTACACCTTCACCGGGGAAGCCAGTGCCGGGGGACTGGCCCAAACCCAGACGCCCGTACATGCTGCGTATGATGTTGGGCTCCATGGCCAATGCCAGTTTGGTCATACCCACCTGACTGGACTTGGCAATAATCATTGGCAGATCCAGGGCGCCGTAATTGGCAGGATCCAAAAGCATATGCCCGCCCACATACACATGGCCGGGGCTGGTATCGATAACGGAGTCCGAACGGAATTCTCCCGCTTCCATTGCGGCCATAACGGCGAGCGGCTTAACCGTAGAACCCGGTTCGAATAAGTCGGTCAGTGCTCGGTTTCGCAATCCGGTAGCGCTAACGCGGTTGCGGTCATTGGGGTTGTAAGCGGGCTGATTGGTCATGGCCAGAACTTCACCCGTGTGCACATCCATAATCACCAAAGAGCCACCTATGGCCCCGTGACTGCGTACCGCGGCTTTCAGTTCGCTATGCGCCAAGTATTGAAGACGCAGATCAATGCTCAGCGCCAGACTACGACCCGGCCGCGCGGCTCTAATAAGTTGCAACTCTTTAACGGTGTTGCCACGCAAATCCTTGAGTACTTGTTTGGCGCCGCTTTCGCCGGAGAGCCAAGCATCGTAGGCCAGCTCCATTCCCTCCTGGCCGCGATCGTCAATATCCGTAAACCCCACCAAATGTGCGGTCACTTCGCCGGCGGGGTAAAAACGCCGGTATTCCCTTTGGCTGGAAACCCCGGGAATATTAAGCGCCAACACTTGTTCTGCCTGATGGGGAGGCAAGTGGCGGCGCAGATACATAAATTCTCGACTGGCGAAACGAGCCAGGCGCGATTCCAGACGTGCTTTATCCCAACCTAATGCTTCGGCCAGTTCCGCCCACCGGTGGGGAGCTTGAATCAACACCTGGGGATCAGCCCACAAACTTTCTACCGGCGTACTTACTGCCAGAGGCTCACCATTGCGATCGGTAATGACACCGCGGTAGGCACTGATGGGCTCGGTGCGTAAGGTGCGCGCCTGCCCCTGGTTTTGTAAAAACTGAAACCCCCGATCCGTATGAGGCAGCACTTGCAGACTGGTTACGCGCCAGAGTAGAGCCAAACACAGGGCGAGCACCACCAGCGCCACTAAGTAGACGCGCCAACGCGGCAATGTCAGTTTTTGCGCTCGGCTCATGGCAACACCATCACAATATGCTCAGCCTTGGGCACTTTCATCGACAGCTCATCTTCCGCTAGTCGTTCAATGCGGCCATAGGAGGCCCAAGTGCTTTGCTCCAATAAGTACTGCCCCCAGACCACTTCCAGCTCGACCGCTTCACGGCGGAGTGTTTCCAGTGCATCAACTCGCTGACGGACCTCATGGGTGGAAGCCACAACCCCCAGGGCAGACGCCAAAACCAACAACCACAGCACGACCACCGGCACAACCCAGTTGATGTCGTTACGCTGCTTGCGATTGGCGACTATTTTCATTTGACCTCTAGAGTCCCGAAACCGTCGGGGATAGTTTTTCTGCAACTCGCATAATGGCGCTCCGGGCTCTGACATTACTGGCCACTTCCGCCTCGCTTGCCCGCTGCGCCTTACCAATGCTGCGCATACGGCGCTTAAGCTGATCGTCCCGTACCGGCAGGTTGGCTGGCAGGGCTTCGCCTTTTTCCTGTCGGCGAATAAAACGCTTCACTATTCGGTCTTCCAGGGAGTGAAAACTGATCACTACCATCCGGCCGCCGGGGGCCAACACGGCCAACGCCTGCTCAAGAACTGACTCCAAATCCGTCAACTCGTTATTGATATGGATGCGAATGGCTTGAAACGCACGCGTGGCGGGATGCTTATTCTTTTCCCAGGCAGGGTTGGCATCCTTAATTACCTGCGCCAGACGCGCGGTGCGAGTAAAGGGTTCTCTCTGCCGCTCCTCTACCAAAGCTCGTGCAATGCGCTTGGCAAAGCGCTCTTCACCGTACTCTTTCAATACTTTGGCGATCTCTGTGTCGCTGGCGGTGTTGACCCACTCAGCGGCACTTTGGCCCCGAGTTTGGTCCATGCGCATATCCAAAGGTCCGTCTTGTAAAAAGCTGAAGCCCCGCTCGGGGACATCTAACTGGGGCGATGACACCCCCAAATCCAACAGCACTCCGGAGACCTGGCCGGTCATGCCCCGCTCTTCCACCAAGTGTTTTAATTCGGCAAAAGAGCCCTGAGAAATCGAAAAGCGCGGATCGCCGCCAAAGTGCTCCCGCGCGGCCGCTACCGCAACTACATCCTTGTCGATTCCCAACAGTCGCCCTTGTGCGGATAGGCGCTCAAGAATCAAGCGGCTGTGGCCGCCACGCCCGAAGGTTCCATCGACATAAAAACCGTCTGGATTCGTGATCAGGTCGTTGACGGCCTCTTGCAATAGAACCGTTTGATGTTGCGACTCACTCATGGGCAGGCCCTGTTAGAAAACCAGTGACTGCAGCTCTTCCGGCAAATCTTCCTCGCCGGGCTCATCCAGGAGCGCGCTCCAGCTGTCTTCGCTCCACAACTCCAGCTTGTTGCCCAGCCCGACCAGCATCAGTTTTTTATCCATGCCGGCGTAGCTGCGCAGCGTCGGTGGAACCAGGATGCGACCGTTGCCGTCCAGCTCCAGCGGGCAAGCGTAACCAATCAACAGGCGCTGAATACGGCGCGAGGCTTTTCTCATGCCCGGCAGAGCCTGAAGTTGTGGCAGAATTTCCTGCCACTGGGGTTCGGGATACACCAGAAGGCAGCGCTCCTCCGGGTGGGCAGTCAGCACCAAACGGCCATTGCACGACGCCAACAGCGCATCCCGGATGCGGGTTGGTATCGCCATGCGACCTTTTGGGTCCATATTGATGGAATGACTGCCTGTAAACACTTTTCACCACTTATGTTGGGCGGATTTCCACAAAAAACCACTATTACCCACTTTTTACCACTGCGCACACTATAAATCTGGGGCAAGCAAAGTCAAGCAAGCAATGACGTATCTGCGGCGAAATACCATCGAACGTGCAGGAAAGCTGGAGGGATAAACAGGGAAATGCGAAAACCAGGCAAGAGAGTTTTAGGGCAAATAGAAGCAAATGAAGGGGATGGGCAACAAACTTAATGTATTACATTAAGTTAGCAATCTTTTTGCATTAAAAATGGAGGATGACTAGAACCAGAGCGTCTAAGCGGAGAATAAAATGGAGTCGGCCTGTAAGCCGGGTCCTGTCGAGGACAGTCATTCATCTGGGATGTGCGTCACCGCACACCTCAAGCGACCTACCCGAACCCGATGCGGGCCGCACCAATGGGTTCCTATTTGGTCTTGCTCCGAGCGGGGTTTACCATCGCCACAGACTGTTACCAGCTGCGCGGTGCGCTCTTACCGCACCTTTTCACCCTTACCGTTGATCGACCGAAGCCAATCACTTAGGCGGTATACTTTCTGCTGCACTTTCCGTAGGCTCGCGCCCCCCAGGCGTTACCTGGCGCCCTGCCCTATGGAGCCCGGACTTTCCTCCCCAGTGCCTCGAAGTGCCGAAGCCTTTCTACGCACCAGAGCGACTGCCGAGCCGACTCCGCTGAGCAGATTACCCGCAGGGCCAAGAAAGCGCAAGCCCGGGTTAAGACAAAATTTTGGCGGCAAAATCCCCGAAATGCTGTGTGTATCCCAGCATTTCGGGGTTTTCTCAACTACTATTTTCTTAATGAGACGGCTAATCCCAGGCGGTCGATCGCTCGCGCCTTCACCCCGAGCGAACCACTTGAGTACTTACCCGAAAAGATAATAAGGAGTCTCCGGTGAAAAATAACACCATTAAGTCCCTGGCAGTCATGATTGCGGCGGCTTCCGGTAGCACCGCTCTAGCCCAAACCGGCCCCGCCCTGGAGGAGATTTTGGTCACCGCCCAAAAACGGGAGCAAAGCCTGATGGATGTGCCGGTTTCGGTAAATACCCTGAGCGGCGAAAAAATTGCCGAGACCGGCATCGCCAACATGGAGGGCATGGCCGACTACATTCCCAGCTTCAACATAACCCAAACCGGCATTGGCACCACCATTTCCATCCGCGGCATCAGCTCCGGCGTCAACCAGGGTTTTGAACAATCCACCGCCCAGTTTGTGGATGGCGTTCACTTCGGGCGCGCACAACAAGCCCGGGCGCCGTTTCTGGATGTTGAGCGAGTGGAGGTGTTGCGCGGCCCCCAGAGCATTCTGTTCGGCAAAAACAGCACCGCTGGCGCCGTCAGCATCACCAGCGCTCAACCCACTCGCGAAACCACGGGTAGCATTACAGGGCTGTACGAGCCCAACCATGGCGAGCGGGATATTCGAGCGGTCGTCTCCGGCCCTATGAGTGACCAGTTCAGCGCTCGTGTGGCCATGCTGGACCGCTCCATGGACGGCTACATGCGTAACACCACCCTCGGCCGCGACGAAGCCCAGGAGCAGGACCGAGTGATCCGCGCCACCTTCAATTGGGATCCATCCCCCGATTGGCACGTATCGCTAAAGCTAGAAGATGCTTCTTTCGATCGTGAAGGTCGCAACTTGGAAGTCATTGAACCCACCACACTGGAGGGGGGCGTAGCCTATGCCGACGTCTTAGCGAATCTGACCTCACAGCTCACTGGCGGTACAAACGTTTACCACTTGGATACCCAACAGGACTTCCGGCGCCAATCTTTGGCGGGCTACAGCGAGGACAACAACCCTTTGGGGGACTACAGCGAGAACAACAGCCGCCACGGCATTCTTACTATCGAGACCCTACTGGGCGATCACACGCTGACATCCATCAGCGGCTACACCCAGTACGACTATGAAGAGCTGTGCAACTGCGATTTTGTGGGTGTGCCCCTGATCAACATTGCGTCGGCCGAGGATTACAGTCAGTGGAGCCAGGAACTGCGCCTGGCCTCGCCTCTGGACCAACCCATCAGCTATCTGGGTGGACTCTTCCTCCAGAGCAGCAACCTGACCTTCGACGACGCCACCCGCGTCCCCGACGGCAGCTTCCTGCCGCCAGCCTTGGAGGCAGGCGGCATTGCCGGTGCGAGTCTGCTCAACAACACCTCCAGCCAGCGAGCGTTTGAGCAGGACAGTGATCTTTGGGCACTGTTTGCTCAAGTCACCTGGAATGTGACCAATGAATTGAATGTCACCTTTGGCGGTCGTTACACCGACGAAGAAAAAACCGCCAGCCGGCGTCAGTTTCATGTAGCCAACGGGCAAGAGCTACCCATAGGCTCCCCTTCTGACCCCCACAACACATTATTTGGCCTGTTCAATATTGAGCCCTACGACACCATTACTGATACTCGCAACGAAAGCGGCTTCACGCCTTCCGTGATCGTTCAGTACGATTTGAATCCCACGGATATGGTTTATGCCAGCTATACCACCGGCTACAAATCCGGCGGTTTTGACGTGCGCTCCAATGCCCACCCGGACCCCACGGTCAACAATGCGTTTAACGTCAGAACCGGGGAGCCCATGCCCATCACTGGCGTATTCCAATTTGAAGAAGAAAAAGTCACTAACTACGAACTGGGCGGTAAATTCAGTTTGGCCGGCGGCGCCGCGGAGCTGAATGTAGCTCTGTTCCAATCCGAATTCACGGATCTACAAACCAGCCAATTCGACGGCGCCTTCAGCTTCAACGTGACCAACGCGGCAGAAGCTACGGTACGGGGCGTGGAAGTGGATGGCCGATGGTTGCTCACGCATAACCTAATACTCAGCGGCGGCTTGGCGTGGCTCGATTTTGAATACGACCGCTTTCCCACGGCGCAGTGTTATTTCGGCCAAGCCCAGCCTGGCGTCACCCGCTGTGACGCCAGCGGCAAACGGCGTGAATTCACCCCCGAGTGGCAAGGCAACTTGGGCTTGAATCATCACGTCAGCCTGGGCCGTATGGGTTTAAACAGTACCTTGGATTTGATCTACAGCGATGACTACTACACGGCTCCGACCCTGGATCCGCGCATGCGTCAAGACAGCTACGTTAAGGTCAACGCCCGTGTGGCACTGCAAGGGGAAGGGGATCGTTGGGAGTTGGCGCTCATTGGCAAGAACCTCACCGACCAAGCGATTGTGACTCACGCAAACGGCTTACCGATCGCCACGGTGCTAACGCAAAATACCGGCACCGCGTACTACGCGTTCTACGAGCGGCCGCGCAGCGTGGCCCTGCAAGGCACCCTACGTTTTTAACGCTGGGGGCAAAATCCTAGTGGCCCTGAGTTTTATCCAGAGCCCACTGGTAAAGGAAGTTCTTCTTCAGGCCGGTCAGCTTGGCCCCCAAGCTGGCCGCTTGCTTAAGCGGTAATTCTTCCAATAGTACACCCATGATTCGCTCCGCTTCAGAATCCAATTCTGAACCGGCATTTTTGGGCGCCCCCTGTACCAGCAGAACAATTTCGCCCCGCTGCTGATTGGAATCGCCCGCCACAAACTCGGTCAGTTCCGCCAAGGGGGCACTGTGAATAGTCTCAAAGGTTTTCGTCAGCTCCCGCGCCAACACCGCTTCGCGCTGACTACCGAACACCTGCTGCATATCACGCAGGCATTCCAGCACTCGGTGCGGCGCCTCGTAAAAAATTAAGGTGCGGGGCTCACGCGCCAAAGCGTCCAGCGCATGCCTGCGGGCGCCGGACTTAGCGGGAAGGAACCCTTCGAAAGAAAAGCGATCAGATGCCAAGCCCGAAGCGCTGAGCGCCGCCACCAAAGCACAGGGGCCGGGGATAGGAACCACCGTGAAACCTCGTTCGCGCGCTGCACGAACCAATCGATAACCGGGGTCGGACACCAAGGGTGTACCCGCATCGGAGATGAGAGCCACGTTTTCACCGGTTTGCAGGCGCCCGAGCAAATCCTCAAGCCGTCGATCATCACTGTGATCATGATAGGCAAGTGAAGGGGTTTCGATAGCAAAGCGAGCCAGCAGCCGACCACTGTGGCGAGTGTCCTCGGCGGCAATGACGTTTACCGATTGTAGAGTTTCTATCGCTCGCGGTACCATATCGTCCAAATTGCCGATTGGCGTGGCCACCACGAAGAGCGTGCCCGTCGCGCTGCTATAAGTCATAAGTGGTCTCTCGTCATTAATCGGCACATAAGGTTTGCACCTAGGAGAATTCATGTTGAACCGGGGAATTTATTGTGCGCTTGCAGCACTTATGGCGCTGGCGCTGGCCAGCTGCGGCAGCACGCCCACGCAATCAACCTTCACGGACGATCCCGTTACTCTCAGCGCCGAGCAGATCGAGGCCCGCGTTCGGGAACTGGTGGATTCAGCACGCGCCAGCAGCGGCCCGGAGCGGGATGATTATCTTCTGCGAGCCGCCGAGCTTCTGGTTCAGCAGCAGGAAAACGACTGGGCCAGAAACCTGCTCACTTCCATCGATGCACGCCAACTGGAAGATGCCGCGTTTATCAAGCATTCGCAATTACTCGCCCAGGTCGCCCTACAAGACAGCTCGTACCTGTTGGCCGAGAGCATTCTAACCAACCCCCGCCTCGAGCAACAGTGGTACGACTTAAGTCCCGAGCAGGAAGTGGCATTGCGAGGCATGCGCGCTGTGCTCTTCGAACGGCGCGGAGAAATCCCCAGCGCCATCAATGAGCGGATTCAGTTGGGCTCGCTGCTGACAACCGAAGAAGACGAATTGCACAACCGGGAGGCCATCTGGCACAGCCTGATGACTCTGCCCCGCAACGAGCTGGAAGGTCTCGCGCGGCAAGAGAGCAATTACACATTGCGTGGCTGGTACAGCTTGGCGGCACTGAGTAAGAACAATCAGACCAACCTGGAACGCCAGCAGCAACGGGTCGAGGAGTGGCAGAGTGACTGGCCCCAACACCCGGCCAACCGTAACTTGCCCCAGGACCTGCAACTGCTTCGGCAGCTGGTGGAACAAGCGCCTTCACAGATCGCATTGTTGTTGCCACAACAGGGCAATCTCGCTCAGGCCGGGGATGCCGTGCGTGATGGCTTTATGGCCGCGTACTATCACGCCCTCAGCGAACAGAGCCGGGTCCCGCAAATTCGTCAGTACGACAGCGCCGGCGACATCGACATACTGACCCTGTACGAACAAGCCGTCGCCGAGGGAGCCGAATTTATTATTGGCCCCCTGGATCGCGACAAAGTGCAAACGCTGAGCGAGCAGGAAGAGTTACCGGTACCCATACTCACACTCAACTACACAGAGAGCTCCAACCCGTATTTAGCCGGCCTGGAAAGTCCCGCAGGCTTTTACCAGTTTGGACTGGCCGCCGAAGACGAGGCTCGCCAAGTGGCCCGCCGGGCATATCTGGATGGCCACCGCTACGCTCTGGTGATTACGCCTGATCGCAACTGGAGTGAACGCAGCGCTCTAGCGTTCACCGACGAGTGGTTGGCCCTGGGTGGCCACGTGGTAAATATCAGCCAATTTATCAACAGTGGCTATTCGCGCATCATCCAGGAAGCGCTACTGATTGACCAAAGCCAAGCCCGAAGGCAAGAGCTGGTGCGCTTGTTCGGTGCCCAAGTGGAGTTTGAGCCCCGCCGGCGTCAGGACCTGGACATGATTTTTTTGATTGCCAATCCCGAACAGGGCCGGCAAATCAAACCCACTTTGGCGTTCCACTACGCCGGGCAAGTACCCGTGTATTCCACTAGCCACATTTACTCCGGCGAGGAAGACCGTGCCAGCGATGGCGATCTCAACGGCGTACGTTTCAACACCATGCCTTGGCTGTTCGACCAGGACAGTCCCGAGAAACAAGCCATTGTCGAGCATGTGCGCGCACCTGCCATTTACAGCCGTATGCACGCCTTAGGGGTGGACGCCTACCACCTCCACCCGCGTCTACCGCAACTGGCACAAGTCACTCAGGCGCGACTCTACGGAGCCACAGGCGCCCTACAGATGTTGCCAGGTGGACGTATCGAGCGCGAACAGGTCTGGGTTGAGTTCAGCCGAGGTACCGTGCAGCCCCTGGCACCCACACTTGCCGATATTGAAGTGGAATAGCCGTGAGCCTCTGGCCATCGAGCAACAACCAGGGCCAACAGGCCGAAGCGCTGGCCGAAACTTTCCTACAGCGCCAGGGCTTGCAGCCCCGCGAACGCAACTATCGCTGCAAGGCTGGGGAAATTGACTTAATCATGAGCCAGGGCGAAACCTTGATCTTCGTCGAGGTACGCCTGCGCAGCAACGCCCGTTTTGCCAGCGCGGCTGAAAGTGTGGATGCCCGCAAACAGCACAAACTGCTCCGGGCGGCACAACACTATTTGCTACAACGCCGATTAACGGACAAAGTCCAGTGCCGATTCGATGTGGTGGCCTTCGACCGAGGCCTGAAGCCCGACGGAATTACCTGGCTACCAAACGCGTTTGGCGCCTGAGGCAAGCTCACCGAATAAGATGTCTGCCGAGTGCCTTCGACACGACGGCTAGTGTGGATTTACCCCAACCAAGAGCGATAACGCATTATGGACCAAAGGGTCATCAACCTTTTTCACGAAAGCATCGAAGCCAAGATGCAGGCCGGGGAGAGTCTAGCGCCCCAAATCGCCCACGCCAGCGAAGTGCTGGTCGAAGCCTTACTCAATGAGAGCAAAATACTGACCTGTGGCAATGGCGTGTGCGCAGCCCAGGCACAAATTCTTACCTCTTGCCTGCTCAATCGGTTTGAACATGAGCGCCCCAGCCTGCCCTCGTTCAGCTTAGGTGCGGATTACATAACCCAGAGCGCCATCGCCTCTGACTACAGTAATAACGACATTTATGCGAAGCAAATTCGAGCACTTGGACAAGCCGGTGATGTTCTGGTGTTAATTACCACCAGTGGCAACTCAGCCAATTTGCTGCAAGCGATCAGCGCCGCACACGATCGAGACATTCGCGTAGTCGCGCTGACCGGTGGTGACGGAGGCGATGCAGCCGCATTGCTGGACAACCAAGACATCGAACTGCGCGCTCCCCTGGCATCCAAAATTCGCATTCATGAAGTGCATTTGCTGACGCTGTTCTGCCTGTGTGATTTAATTGATCGACAACTTTTTGGGAGCCACTCCTGATGTTCCGTGCCTTACTTCCCATCATGCTCCTGCTCAGCATTGCCTTCGGGTTAAACGGCTGTGCCCGAGTCGTCAGCGCCACCACCAGCGAACCCATTGAACTCAATCCCGGCAAACGCAGCTTGGGCGCGCGTCTGGACGACAACCAAATCGAAACCGTAGCCAAAGTTAACATTGGCAAGGCGCATGAGCGGCTTAAGGAAGCGCCCATCAAAGTCAACAGCTACAACGCCGTGGTTCTGTTAACTGGCCAGGTTCCCAGCACCGAAATGCGTGAGCTGGCGGCGCGAACCGTCAGTGATATTCACAGCGTGCGCCAAGTGCACAATGAATTACAGGTGGAAGCTCCCATCCCCATGCTCACGCGCACGAAGGACACCTGGTTGGGCACAAAAATTAAAACCAAATTGCTGGCCAGCCGAGATGTGGAAGGCCGACGCATTCGAGTGATTACGGAAGACAGCGCGGTTTACTTGATGGGCTTGGTCTCCCGCGCGGAAGCCGACCGAGTGACCGAAATTGTTCGTCACACCAGCGGCGCCAGTAAAGTAGTGCGGGTATTTGAATACATAGACTGACAAACCCTGACACGTCAGGGAAAACGGAACGTATAAACACAATAAACTGAGAGGATGGACCATGAACATCACAGTTATCATCATAGTGGCGGTTGTCGCGGCACTGTTTTTCTTCACCATTGCCGTGTACAACCGCTTGGTAGCACTGAAAAACCGTTTCCAAAATGCATTTTCGCAAATCGAAGTGCAACTCAAACGCCGCTATGACCTGATTCCCAATCTGGTCGAAACGGCCAAATCGTACATGGCGCACGAGCGCGAAACCCTGGAAGCGGTAACCCAGGCACGCAATCAAGCGCTGGCGGGTTTGAACGCGGCCAAAGCCGCACCCGGAGACAAAGGCGCCATGGCACAACTTTCCGGAGCTGAAAACTCTTTGACGGGTGCCCTGGGACGACTGAACATGGTGATGGAGGCCTACCCTGACCTGAAAGCGTCACAAAACATGGCGCAGCTGTCCGAGGAACTCACCAGCACCGAAAACCGCGTCGCCTTTTCCAGACAAGCGTTCAACGACTCGGTAATGGAATACAACACCTACAAACAAAGCTTTCCGCAAGTCATGCTAGCCCCCATGGTCGGGCACGGTGAAGACGCTTCTTTGTTGGAATTCGCGGACAGCGCCGCCATCCAGGAAGCGCCCAAAGTCTCCTTTTAATAAAAATATTTCTCATAATTTGGTGAGAGCTAACGGACCGCTATCATGAACTTTTTCGAGCACCAGGACATCGCCAGGCGCAACACTCGCCGCCTGGTGCTTTTGCTCAGCTTGGCGACGCTAACCTTAATCGCCATTACCACTTTGGTGTTCGCCGTGGTCATGCTTGGTCTCAACACCAACGGCTACGTCACTTACGAAGATCAGGGTCTCTGGGCCGCACTAACCTCGGTCGTGGGCTGGCAGGCCTTAACGGTCATTGCCACACTGGTGTTGCTTTTTGTCAGCATGGGTGGTCTGTTCAAAATGCTGCAATTGCGCAGCGGCGGGCGAGCCGTCGCCGAAGCCCTGGGGGGCAAGCTGATTAACCTCAACAGCGCCGGTGCCGACGAACGCCAACTGCTTAATGTGGTGGAGGAAATGGCCATCGCCTCGGGCACTCCGGTACCGCCGGTGTATTTGCTGGAGGAAAAGTCCATAAACGCCTTCGCTGCCGGCCACACACCTCAGGATGCGGTTATCGGCATCACCCGGGGCGCCATCGAACAACTCAACCGCGATGAGCTGCAGGGCGTCATTGCCCATGAGTTCAGCCACATACTGCACGGTGACATGCGTTTGAATATCCGCTTGGTCGGTTTGCTCAATGGCATACTGGTGATTAGCCTCCTGGGCCATATGATGTTACGCAGCGCCTACTTCCGTGGTCCACGCCGTTCCAATCGCGACAACAGCCAAATGGCGATTCTCAGTCTGGGCGCGTTACTGATACTTATCGGCTCCATTGGTACATTTTTTGGCAACTGGATCAAAGCGGCGGTGAGCCGGCAACGAGAGTTCCTCGCCGATGCCTCGGCCGTGCAGTTCACCCGCAACCCGGACGGTATAGCCGGCGCCCTGAAAAAAATTGCCGGCTCCTCTGTGGGTTCAAAACTGCAAGCCTCTGATGCCGCCGAATTCAGCCACATGTATTTTGGTCAGGGTGTAGGAAGTTCTTTTAATCGCATGATGGCCACCCACCCACCCGTGGATGAACGTATTCGGCGCATCGCGCCCCAGTGGGATGGGCAAGCTCCCAGCGCAAAAACAGCCTCACCGGACAGCAGCGCGCCAGCCAGTAATTTTCAGGCCGGCAGCACCGACATCAACGCGGTGGACGCTAGTATTGAAAGCATCGGCCAAGCCATGCCGCAGCACTTGGCGCGCGCCCAGCTACTGCTCGCCTCCCTGGATACGCAACTGCGCGATGCGGCCCACGACACCTTTGCCGCTCGCGCCTTGGTATTCGGCTTACTGCTCTCACGGGATGAGGCGGTGCGCGAACGCCAATGGCAGCACTTGGCTGAGGTCACGGCCGACGGAGACTGGGAGAATCTAAAGCCGCTCGCTGAGGCCGCTCGAGACACAAACCCCGAGGGGCGTTTACCCTTGCTGGAACTGGCTCTACCCGCGTTAAAGCAATTGTCCAAAGGCCAGTATGCGGAGTTTAAAAAGACCGTTGAATACCTGATTGCCGCCGACGGACGGATTAGCTTAATGGAATGGGCCCTGTCCCGAATTGTGTTTCAGCAACTTGAGGCGCAGACGCCGACTCGAAATACACTTAAGCTCCGCTATTGCCAGCGTGAGTGCGAATTGGTGCTATCGTTGACCGCCCATGCTGGGGCCCGAGACGCCGATGAAGCACGGGGCGCGTTTGCTGCGGCCAACGCCGAGCTTCCCTTCGCTGATCTGACTTTAATTCCGAGCAATCAAATCCAATTGACGCAGTTGGACCGCGCTATTGAACGGCTTAAACGGCTTAAACCACTTGAAAAACCGGCTTTGCTCAAGGCCATGAGTCGTGCGATTTTCTACAATGATCGCGTCACTGCCATTGAGGCCGAATTGTTCCGAGCATTGGCCGACAGCCTTGATTGCCCTGTCCCCCCGATATTGGCGGGCGAGCACTCTTAACGAGCACTACTGCGGGTCTAGAAACCCGCAGGGCATTCCTCCTCTTCTCAACCTCAATGCCGACCTGCGCCGCCCCGGTTAAATATTGTCAGGCAAACAGTTATAATCACTTCCCTATAAGCCCACCAACCATTGAGGTACTACCTTGCAACTGGATCATGCGACCCCTGAACAACTGCGCCAGTGGGAAAGCGAACTGGCCGCCGACTACAAAGCCATCGTGGAGCAAAACCTCAACCTTGATTTGACCCGCGGCAAACCGTCACCGGAACAATTGAGCCTGTCCGATGCACTGGACGGTATCTTAAACGGTAACTACCGCGCCGAGGATGGCACCGATAGCCGCAACTACGGTGGGCTGGATGGGCTGCCCGAGGCCAAACGCCTCGGCGCCGATATCATGGGCGTTGACCCCGCCGACGTTTTGGTGGGAGGCAACAGCAGCCTGACCTTAATGTTTCAAATGATGCTCACCGCGCACCAGTTTGGACTGACCGGCCCGGACAGCGCCTGGAAGCACGATGGCGCCGTGAAAGTTATCTGCCCGGTTCCCGGTTACGATCGTCACTACACTGTGTGCGAACAGCTGGGTATCGATATGGTTACGGTGCCCATGACTGCTCAGGGTCCAGACATGGACGCGGTGGAAGCACTCATCAAAAAAGACCCGGCTATCAGAGGCATGTGGTGTGTGCCCAAGTACTCCAACCCTACTGGGGTTGTCTACAGCGATGAAACTGTGGAGCGCATTGCGGCGCTGGGCAAAATCGCCAATCCCAATTTCCGCGTATTTTGGGACAATGCCTACGCCGTGCACGATCTAACCGACGACGCGCCCGCATTGAGCTGCATCATGAGCGCCTGCAAGCGCCTGGGGACGGAAGATTCCGTGTTGCAGTTTGCTTCCACCTCAAAAATTACCCACGCGGGCGCCGGTGTGGCCTTTGTTAACGCCAGCCAGGCCAATCTGAAGGGCCTGAAGGCCTTTTTGAGCACCTGCACCATAGGTCCCGACAAGGTCAACCAAATTCGTCACGCCCGGTTCCTCCCCAATCGCGACGCCCTACTCGCCCATATGAAGGCTCACGCAGAACTTTTGCAGCCGCGATTTGAAGCGGTGTTAAGTGCACTGAAGGAAGCTTTTGCGGACACAGACCTGGGTGCCTGGGAAGCTCCTGAAGGGGGTTACTTTGTGTCCTTCGACACCCGCCCCAACTGTGCGCGGGAAACCGTAAAGCTGGCGGCGGAAGCGGGTGTAAAACTGACACCAGCTGGCGCCACTTTCCCCTACGGAAAAGATCCTCAGGACTGCAATATTCGCATTGCACCTTCGGTCCCCAGCGTTTCCGAAGTAGTTTCCGCTATGAAGGTCTTTGTTATCTGCGTGAAGTTGGCATCGGTACGGGCTAAATTGGCGCAATCCTAAAAGTACCACCTCCCGCCGTAAACGCCTGAGCAGGCATGAGAATTTGCAGCACTGGTGAAAAAGAAGGCTAGAGCACGGGGCTAGGAGGGCAAGCGCAGGGTGAGTGTTCAGCAAGCCTCAAAAGAGGGACCTTTTGAGGCAGTCCCCATGGATGGGTCCACGACGTTTGCTGAACACTCACCCTGCGCTTGCCCGAGGACCTGCTTACGGAGCACTCAATTAACGTACGATAGGCGGGGGGACGGGCTTTTCACGAAAAGTGGCCCACAGAACGCAGGCACAAAAAAACCACCGGGGGTGACCACGGTGGTTTTTTAATATCCGGCTTTTGAATGAACGCTTAGCGAGCAGCGCCGCGCTCATCCATAGGCACGAGCACTACGGACGGCGCCCTAGCCTCGCGGGCGGCATCAGCAACGGCAACGTAGGTGCCTGCATGGGCATCGCCATGAGTTTGCACGATTACCGTGGCTTCGGGCAGCTCCGCGCGCATACGCTCAATATTAGAGCGCACGGCGTGCTCTTCTACCCGGCGGTTTTCCATCCAGATTTGGTTATCGCGGGTAATACGCACAACGATATTGGGATCCGCATCGGTCGGTGGCGGCTGATCGGTGTCTTCGGGCACATTGGTATCAATACCAATCTCCCGCACAAAGGATGCCGTCACAATAAAGAAAATCAGCATAATGAACACCACATCGAGCATGGGTGTCAGGTCGATGTCATTGCTTTCGTCTTGGCTACGGCCTTTCTTTCGTCTCACCGCGCTTACTCCCCGTTTGTTATCTGTCAACTGAAAAGGGCTTTATTAGCGGGCTTGAAGGCCCACCGGCTTTGCTAGCGATAAAGCTAATCGCGAATACTATCAGTTTTCGCCGCCCCCTGACCACCAATTTCTACGCCACGCTACAGGTCGCCAGCAAAGAGCCTTGCGGGACAAATCAGCCCTTACATGGCCTTCAGGCGTCAATAGTTTGGCGCCCTAACGTCTTCCTACCGAATAGGAACCAGGAGTTTCAGCGACTCGCTGCTCCGTGGTTTCCGAGAACAAATCCAGCTGGTGGAATGCCTGATCCTCTCGCAAATCCACAAATCGCACCCCCACTCCCAACAGACGCACCGGCCGGTTGTAACGGGCATAGGCTTGCGCGCACAGCTCTTGATAAGTGTCCCTGCGTAAGTCACTGCCGCTCCGCTCCAGGGTGGTGAGCGTGAAATCATCGAACTTCAACTTCACGAACGCTTTCACTACCAGGTAATCATCCTGCAAGCGGCGCAGACGTCTCTGCATATCCTGCAAAAGCGCTGGTAGTTGGTTCAGGCAACTGGGCAAATCGGGCAAGTCACTGGGATAGGTGTGCTCGACACTGAGGGACTTTCTCCGACGGCCAATGGTTACCGGTCGCTCATCCTGGCCGCGGCAAAGCTTATACAGACGTTCTCCAAAGACCCCAAAGTGCTCGCTGAGTTCAAAAACACTGAATTTCTGCAAATCACTACAAAACTCCACGCCCAAAAGAGCGAGTCGCCCGGCCGTGGCCTTGCCCACACCGGGAATCAATCGTACTGGCAGTTGGCGAACAAACTCATCCGTCTGGTCCGGACGAATCACAAACAAACCATCCGGTTTGCGCCAATCGCTGGCAATTTTAGCCAAAAACTTATTGCCCGCTACTCCGGCGGAAACACTGATGCCAATATTCGCCTTAACCTGGGCACGAATGTGTTCTGCGATGCGCGTGGCACTGCCCTGACAGTGCGTACTTTCGCTCACATCGAGAAATGCTTCATCCAAGGACAGGGGCTCTACCCGCTCGGTGTATTGGAAGAATATCTGCCGCAAAGCCTGCGAAGCCTCTCGATAGGCTTCCATGCGATGCGGAACGATCAATAAGTCTGGACACAGGCGCTGTGCGTGGGCGGAAGCCATCGCAGAATGAATACCGTAACGCCGGGCCTCATAATTACACGTGGAAATTACCCCGCGTCGTTCCGCCGAACCGCCCACGGCCATCGGCCGGTGACGCAGACTTGGGTCATCGCGCATCTCAATGGCGGCAAAGAAACAATCCGCATCGCAATGGATAATTTTCCGCATTTAAACCTTCATTTTAGTCAATACTGCATGGTGCAAAGCACCACTTTTACTGGGATTATATACAGCTATCGTCCTGGTTGCGACACATTGTGATCACTAAACTTCAGCGCCTTTTTAAACCCATTAATGGCTTTTATGCAGACACTCACGAAATCATAAAAATTTACTGTGCGGGCTCGGATTTGCCCCAAAAACTAAGAATTCATTCGGTTTTTAAAAAAAAGAGCAAAAAAAACCATTTTTTTTACCCAAATAGCGTTAAAAAACTTGAAATTTCGCCACAAAGTTTTAACTTAGTAGCCGTTCGACCTACTAGTTCTTTTAAGATACTTCAAAAACAAAATAAAGGATGCTCACCATGGCTGCACGCAAACAAAAAGCGGTTGATGATGTCGCTCAGTTGGAACAACAACTGGCACAACTGAAGACTCAACTTGTTAAGGCTCGCTCCAAGCAGGAAGCGGCCGCTCAAAAAGCGGTTACGTCTGCCACTAAAGACTCAACCAAAGCAACAGCACAACTTAAGGCTGCCCGCACCAAACTGGCCGCTGCCAAGAAAAAGAAAACCCCCGCCGCTGCCAAGCAAGCCGCTGCTGCCAAATCAGCCGTAGCTGCTGCTAAGAAGGCTTCCGACGCAGTTAAGGCCAACCTGGCCAGCGCTAAGCAGGAATTGGCCTCAATCAAAGCAGCCAACAAGATGGCTGCCGAGCATGAGAAGTCTGTAGCCAAGGCTGAAGCTGCTATCGCCAAGCGGCAAAAAGCGGCTGCTCGCAAAGAAGCCGCCAAAGCCAAGGCCGCCGCTAAGAAAGCTGCCGCCAAAGCCAAGGTCCGGGCCAAGAAAGCCGCTGCTAAAGCCAAAGCCAAGGCCAAAGCCGCTGCCGCCCGTGCCAAAGTAGCCGCCAAAAAGGCTGCCGCACGGCAAAAAGCCGCTGAGAAGAAGGCTGCACTTCGGGCCAAGCGCGTCGCCAAGAAAGCGACCACCAAGAAAAAGCCTTCAGCCAAGAAAACCACTCGCAAAGCGACCGCTAAAAAAGCTCCAGCCAAGCGGGTAGCTAAGAAAGCAGGCGCCAAGCGCACCGCTAAAAAAGCAACCGCCAAGCGGCCCGCCAAGAAAGCGACCGCTAAACGCGCGCGCAAAGCTCGGGCGAAAGCTAAAACCGCTTGATCCATACCCCGACATGTAGTCGGGTGAGCTGGTAACAAAAAAGGGCGCCCCATGGGCGCCCTTTTTCGTTCCTCTTGCTTTTACTTCGTCATTTCAGTGGCTCTTCATCCGCTTCTCGGCGCGCGCCTATCTCCAGACGGTGCTCGACGGTACTTGCCACAATGCAGCGCGCACGGTAGCGCAGCGCTTGCCCAACGATATCCCGGGCATTGAAATCAATCACGAAAACAAACGGTGGTTGCTCCCCCACTTCCGGCTCAGTTTCATAGCTTGGCTCCGGCATAGTATCGGTAAGCCATACCAGTTGGCTCATATTACCCACACGGTCTTGCAATTGAGCTTGGCAGGTTTCCCACAGAAGCTCGGCACGCGCCTGCTCCTCTTTTTGCCAAGCTTCGCGCCGCTGCTGCTCTTCTCTCTCCTGCTGCCTCTGTGCCCGCAACGCCTCTAATTCCTCACGCTGCCGCTCTCGTTCCAAGGCCAGCTCCCGCTCTCGCTGGTACTCTTTTTCCAGCTCCTCGAAGGAGATAAAGCCTTCGGGACGAGTACTGTCGACTTTCTTTAAAGTTAAGCCGTCCACCAACAAACTATAGGTTTGTCGTTCGCGATTGCGACAGGTAAAGGTAAACACCGGGTGTTCAAGGCTACTCCGATCCACCGCCACCGTACCGGTAATAAACTCTACGCAGCGGGACGAAGCGTCGACAAGCTGTGCGGCATCATAAAGTCTGGGTAAATGGCGCAGATAGCTCTGTGGAAGCCACAGTTGGTCTAGATCCACCGTCTGAGCATTGCTTGCAGCGGCCAGAGACAGCGCTAGGGCGGCGCTAAGGTGTCGGGGACTGGTCATGAGCTATCTGACTAAAGACGTAGGCGTAAAGCAATAGGCGGCGTTCTTCATCAGTTTCAGTAAACTCAATGCCGTAAACCACCGGCAGGTTCTGCGTACTCTCTTGGGTGCTGCGCTCTATGCGGGATCGGAGAATAGCTTCAATGGTCAAATCGCGCTCGATTCCGGCCACTTCAACTCGAGTTTGCAAAAGGATTTTATCGCCAATATCCCCCAAAACCGTGTCCAGTTCCAAGCGCGCACCCGTTACACTGATATCGGCCAACTTACCGCTGACTTGCTGCTCACTCAGCGCACTTAAATTGGTCGCGATTACTGGCTGTTCAACGCCCACACGGGTGGCACCGCGAACGCCCTTAAAACTGATATCTTTTGGGTGGCTCAAATAAATCAGGGGGTAGGGATCAGCCGTTTGCGCTTCTACCACGCTGGCAAAGGCGCCTACGCCATTGGCCACCATCATACGCGCAAGAATTTTTTGCCCCGGGCGAAAACGCACCAGACGGCCCCCGGAGCGGGGAACGGATATCAGCAAACTGCGCCCCGGAACAGCACCAATCAACCGGCAGGGCCAGCGATCGGACTGCCCCGAAGGGTCGGAGACCTGAATTTGCAGCGGATAACCAGGACTGAGTTTGAGCTCTTCAAATTTCATCGATAGCGGTCAGTTGTGATAGGAACCGCTTCAAGCATAGCAGACTCGAAGCGTCCGGGCAGGACTAGTCAGGAGCTTGGGCAGTGGCGTCGGTGGCAACCCGGTTGCCAAACTCGCCGTTCCACTCCAACAACAGGCGCGCCAAAGCCTGGGCTTGCGCGTGCAAGGCTCGCAGCTCTTCCAGTGTACCTTTGACGCCCGTGTACAGTTTCACCTGCCGATGCTTGTTGGCGAAGCTGTGCTGCGGATTCTGGGAGCGGTACACCTCCAATTTCCAGCGAAGGTTATGCACCGTGTTTCGATAATAGGTAAGTTTGGTCTGCAAGCTGATGGGCTGTATGGCTTCCAAATCGCCAAATACCCGGAAGTCCGATGCAAATACCATGACCTCTCGACAACTGGGGTCAGCAATGAGCGTTGCGGTACGCTCACTCCCCACTAACATGGCAAGATCACCGAATACCTCACCCGGTGTAATCAAATTTACCGGTTCACCCTGACATAGTTCATCGGGGAACACCTGCAGCCGGCCTTTGAGTAAAAAATACAACCACTGATCACGCTCACCACGCTGCAGAACCACTTCACCAGGAGAAAAACAGGCGATTCTGGAGTGCTGCAGCAAGATTTCAAACTGCCAATTATCCTGTTGTTTGATTGATTTGTAGAAGGGAACGGTGAGCAACAATTGCTCCAGCTTATCGCGAGGAAACTTTTGCAGGGGTCTGATTTCCATTGCTCTTCCTGGCCGGCTGACTGCTAAAAACAGCCCTTATTATTGGATCTCTTGATTCCAGGGGGCGGGGACGTCCCCCTGGATCAGCTCGCTGTGTGCGCAGGAAGCATCATAGCGTCGCGGCGCCAGCACTGACAACCGCGCGGCCCCAATTAACGCAAAAGGTTTAACGAAAAGGCGCGAAGGGGCAGCAGTAAATATGATAATTGCACAAAAATAGATCGATTTTTCTCCAAAAATGTGGACTTTGATGTACTATTAAGGGCAGAGAGTAAGGTTTTAGACGCCGGGGCGTTCACCTTTGGGGCAACCCAGGTGATTGGGGCTGAAACCTGAATATTGGGCTGCGCCCTCAGCCCGAGCGCAATAAAATAATTTCGGGAACAGAACTATGCGTAGATCCACTGCTTTTGTGGCCTTGATCGGCCTCCTGTGTTCGCTCTGGGCCAGTGGCCTCTGGGCGGCAACTCAATTGAACGGCTTGGCCGTCCATAACGAGCTGGGCAATGAACAATTCATTGGCGCCCTCTACCTCCAATCCTACAGCAGCGACCGAAATCAGATATTGTCTTCCGACGGCCGCAAGCGCATGGAACTGCGTATTACGGCGGATGATGGCATTACCGCGCGCCGCTTCAGCCGCATGTGGATTGAAGGTGTGGCCATTAACAACAGTGGCACCGTTCTGAATGAGCAGGCCGACAATATGGTGGCCTTCTCCAATCTGTTTAAAGGTCGCCTGGAAAAGAACGATGTGATCACCTTTAGTCTGGAGCCGGGGGATGGGGTGTTCATCGCCATTAACGACGTTGCCCTCGGCACCATCGGCAGCGACGAGTTTTTTAATGTTTTGCTCAGAACCTGGATCGGTAATGTCCCGCTTTCGTCCGCCTATCGGGCCAGCCTGTTGCAGGCTGGGGACGTATCTTCAGATTTGCGTCGGCGTTTTGAGAGCATAGAGCCATCTGATAGTCGACGCGAAGAGTTGATTGCCTGGACCCAACCACCAGAGCCCGCACAGCCCGCGCAAACCGCCCGAGCCTCAGAACCCACGCCCAGCCGCGAAGCGCCCAGGCCGGACATTGGTATCGGCTTGCCGGCTGTTGCCCTGGACATCCCGCGCCCGGATTTGCGCGCCTCGGAACCAGAGCCCGAACCGGAACCCGAGCCGCAGCCAAGACCAAGACCGCAACCTCAGCCTGAACCCGCGCCAGTGGTGGAAGAAGAGGAAGATGACGAGCCCATGTTAACGGCGGAGTCGCTGCGCGCCCAACAAGTCTACTTTTCTTCGCTGTTGCGCGAAATTCAAAGCCGGACTGAATATCCACGTCGCGCTATGCAGCGCAACCAGGAAGGTGAAGTACGGGTATCTGTCGTGATCAATCGGGCGGGGCAAATTATCAGTACGGAAGTGCTTGAAGAGTCCCGCTTCTCGATGCTCAACCGGGCCGCTCTGGACGCCGTCTCTGCCGCGGCCCCCTTCCCAGAAGTACCCAGTGCCATTGGTGGGCGTCAGTACGAGTTCGCAGTACCCTTCAACTTTATATTGCCGGATTGATCCTTTTGGGAGGCGGCTTGGCCGCCTCCCTGACCGGCCTTAAGCTTGTTCCTTCCCTGAGTACAACCCTGAGCGGCTAAAGCCTGCCTAAATGGTGCTGAATGACCTTGCGCAGACTGTCTCGCTCCAACATAGAATGCTTTTCCAACTGATCCAGCTGAATTGTGTGCAAATGTAAGCACGGGGTATCGGCGTTCAATTCCCGCAAATCACCTTTCATTAACACCGGCAACAATGGCCGATCCGGTGTGCGGCTCTGACCAACCACTCGTAAACCCACTTGCAGGGGAACCGTGCGGAATTTGGAGTTACCGCTGCGAAAGGGAATTCTGAGCAGCAGTCCATCTTTATCCCCCACTCTTCCGGGCACTATGTACAGACCCGTCGCGCTCACCGCCTCCTGGGGGATGCCGTTGAAGGTATCATGAGGCGCATAGGGGTTAGGGAGAATCACGAGCTTGCGCTCTTCTTCCTTAGGAAAGAAGATATTGTAGTTGGTGTAGATTTGCTCCACCGCGCCGGAATACACACAGAGCTTGTTTTCAAAGCCCATGACAAAGTCCGTCGCTTTCCGGCGTTGGCTGAACGCGTCTAGATCCCACACCAGATCCTTATTGTCGTCGGCAAAGCCCACCGCAACCCCCTCCGAATGAATTCGTATATGCCCTTTATAGCGGGCGCCCCCTGACCAAAGCCGCTCTTCAAGGTATCGGCAAGTAGGGGCTTTGCTCAAGTATAGTCAAGAGTCACGGGTCGTGGGATCGTATTTCGTCAAGAATCTCTCGCAACTCAGCCAGGCCCTGGTCACTGAACAAAAACCCCGAACGCCGCTTGCCCACATAGGTGCGCTCTTCAATGTCCATGCATCGTTGGCGGATTTGCTCCAAATAGGGGTCATGGCGCAAGGGGATACTGACAAACACCCGCCAGTCGTTCTCGGCGGCGCGCGCGTCCAGAACCAGCTCCAGAAGGGCGATTACATTAGCCCGATTAATTCGGTAGCGGGGCGTACGCACCCATACGAACACCCCCAGCAGCAGCGCAAAAACCAGCGCAGATAAAAGAATGGTTGCTAGCATCAGAGTCCTTCCCCGCGGCCAAAAGGTTTAGTGTTCGCGCGTTGCCCGTAGCGCCACGTCTGGATAGCGCTCTTCGGTCAAAGACAAGTTGACGCGTGTCGGTGCCAAATAGGTCAAGTGACCACCGCCATCCAGGGCGAGGTTGTCTTGGCACTTGTTTTTAAACTGCTCAAGCACTTTCGGATCTTCCGTCTCCACCCAACGGGCAGTGGCAACGTTAACCGGCTCATAAATGGCTTCCACCTTATATTCGTCTTTAAGGCGATAGGCCACCACTTCAAACTGCAGAACACCCACAGCGCCCACCACAATGTCGTTCTTGTTGAGCGGAAAAAATACCTGGGTGGAGCCTTCTTCGGACAACTGCTGAAGGCCTTTTTGCAACTGCTTGGTTTTGAGCGGATCTTTTAGGCGTATACGACGGAACAGTTCCGGAGCAAAGTGAGGAATGCCCGTAAACTTCAGCTCTTCGCCTTCGGTAAAGGTATCGCCAATCTGAATGGTGCCGTGGTTGTGTAAGCCGATAATATCGCCCGCCACCGCTTCCGCCACAGCGCTGCGATCCCCGGCCATAAACGTTACTGCATCGGCGATTTTAACGTCTTTCCCAATACGCGTATGGTGTACCTTCATGCCTTGGTGATAAGTGCCGGAGCAGATGCGCATAAACGCGATCCGGTCCCTGTGACGTGGATCCATATTGGCTTGAATCTTAAATACAAAGCCCGAAAATTTTTCTTCATCGGGAGCCACAAAGCGCTCTTTCGCTTCGCGGCCCAGGGGCTTGGGCGCCCACTCAACGAAGTCATCAAGCATTTCCCGCACACCAAAATTACCTAAGGCGGTGCCAAAAAACACCGGCGTCATACGGCCCGCCAAATAGGCTTCCACATCGAACTCAGGAGTCGCGCCGCGTACGAAGTCTATTTCTCCCAGCACACTTTCAACATCGCTACCCAACAACTCCCGCGCTTCGTCACTATCGAGCCCTTGAATGCGTAAATCTTCAGGAATACCACTGCCCTGCCCTTTTTTGTACAGGTGCACGGTATCGGTGTAGAGGTTGTAAACGCCTTTGAAATCTTGCCCCATCCCCAATGGCCAGTTGATGGGCACTGCTTGGATTTTCAGTACCGATTCGATTTCATCCAGCAGTTCCACTGGGTCGCGCGCTTCCCGGTCCATTTTGTTAATGAACGACAGAATGGGCGTGTCTCGCAGACGGCACACGTCCATCAGTTTGATGGTGCGATCCTCCACACCCTTGGCGCCGTCCAACACCATTAGCACCGAGTCGACGGCGGTTAACGTGCGATAGGTATCTTCGGAAAAGTCTTCATGCCCAGGAGTATCCAGAAGGTTTACTACCCGGTCCTTGTAAGGAAACTGCATCACCGAGGAGGTCACGGAAATGCCTCGCTCCTGCTCCATGCTCATCCAGTCAGACTTGGCGTGAGGACCGCGCTTGCCTTTGACCGAACCCGCCTGTTGAATGGCTTGCCCGAACAGCAACAGCTTTTCAGTGATGGTGGTTTTACCGGCGTCCGGGTGAGAAATAATGGCGAAAGTCCGCCGCTTGCTAACTTCCGAACGGATGATGCTATTGCTCATGAATACAATCTTCTGGGTCTATCGTGTGGATGTAGAGCGTCGCCGCAGAATGGCGCGCTGGGTAGTGGACTCAATCTGGCCGCTATTCTCGCCCATATCCCGTCCCGACTCAATCAGGCCTCGCGGGACACCCGCGCGATATGACGGCGCAGCCAAAACCAGGCCCACAGGCCGACACTGATATTGGCCAGGGCGGTGGCCACAAAAATGCCTTCCAGTTGCCAGAGCCACTGGCCTAATAGCGCCAAAGGCAGGAACACCAAAACCACGCGCGCCGCCGAAAGCAGCATAGCCGGCCAGGGTCGCGCCAGCCCGTTAAAGGCGGCGCTAACCGACATCACCACACCGTAGGCGCCGTAACTGAACGGCACCACCGCCAGGTAGAAAGCCGCCACCGTTAAGACTTCTTCCTGGTCACTGAACAGGCTCGCCAGAGCGCCGCCAAACATCCACAGACACACCGCGACCAAGAGGCCAAAGGCGATGGAAAAACGCGTTAATACTCGCTGCGCTTCGGCCATACGACCGTGCTGGCCCGCACCGTAGTTCTGTCCAAAGAAAGGCCCGATCACGCCGGATAAGGCGTAAAACACGATCAACATCAGCGGTTCAATGCGCATGGCGATCCCCAGCCCGGCCACCGCGTCGGTCCCATAGCGGGCCACCATCATAATAATCACCGCACTGGCCAAAGGAACAATCACGTTGGCCGCCATGGCCGGCACTCCTACGTGCACAATGATCCGCCAGGAGTGTCGCATCTGACTCCAGGCTACTAGCGGGTTCACCAGCAAATGCACCCGATAGTGAAGAATGTACAGGGCCACCAACATCATCAGCCCCCGAGTAATCAAGGTGGCTAAAGCTGCACCGCGTAACTCCATGGCCGGTGCGCCCAAAAGACCAAAAATTAGAATGGGATCCAGAATGGCATTGAAGATAGCCGCCGCACTCATCAGGTAACCCTGGATGTGGCTCATGCCCATAGCGCGCAATGCCGCCAAGCTCACCATGGGCACCATCAGGCAGGGCGCACTGAAATACCAGAGCGCCATATACTCCCGAATCAGGGGAATAAGGTCCGGGGTCGCCCCAAGGGCCAGAAATAAGGGTTCCAGAGTGAGCCAGCCCAAAAGGCAGGCGCCAACCGAAATCAGTAAGGTAAGACTGGTGGCATCGGTGGCCAGGCGCCGGGCTTTTTGTGCGTCACCCTCGCCAATGGCACGAGCCACGGCCGATGATGTGCCGGCGCCAAGACCGATACCCAAGGCGGTCAGCACCATCACCACAGGAAAGGTAAAACTGAGCGCCGCCAGGGGCCGACTGCCCAACTGGGCAACGTAGAACGTATCCACCACGTTGAACGACATAGTCGCCAACAAGCCCCAAACCATGGGCACCGCCATGGAGCGCAATTGGCCGGCGACGGGGCCTTCGGTCAGGGTTGCCGTGAGCTGCTGCGCCATAGAGTGCGGATTGCCTTAGTCGTCAGTGCGGCGTGAGAACAGCGCCGCAGTATACACCAGCGCCGACGAGAACGATGGATCCCCGTCCCTGATCGGAGTCGAGGATGACATTCCCTCAGCCCCGTTATGCCCCCAGCCCCCCGCTCCTACCTCATTCCCGCCCCACTCCTTCCCCTGCCCCACCCGTCATTTCCGTCTCACCCGTCTCACCCGTCTCACCCGTCTCACCCGTCTCACCCGTCTCACCCGTCTCACCCGTCTCACCCGTCATTCCCGCGAAAGCGGGAATCCATAAGCCGCCGTGACCCAAAGCAACTCTA